>NZ_CP060789.1:0-1288264 GCF_014489575.1 Tessaracoccus defluvii | reverse complement strand
AGGGAGATCCAGTCGCGGGTGCTGGCCATCGCGGCCTGGGCCCGCTGGCGTGAGGTCCCCGCCGTCATCGGTGAGGGCTGGGTGGGCTACACCCCGCTGCACGGCACGTTCGAGGAGGGGATCCTCGGACGCGCGCTCGCCGAGCACGGAGTCCGTACGGCGATCGCCAACGGCATCTGGGGCGTGGTGCCCGGCTCGAACGCGGCGCCGCATCACCCGCTGTGGGAGCAGCGGGACTGGCAGCGCGCCGTCAACCGGCTGATCCTGTCTCCCGCGCCTCAGGGCTGAGTTTCGGCTCCGATGTGGGCGTCCCCGAGCGCGAGCAGGTGTGCACCCAGCGCCAGGACCCTGGCGTGGAGAGCGTCATCGCTCGGTGCATGGTCGCCGCGCAAGGAGGGTCGGGTCGGCGCGTTGAGCGCCGCGAGGAAGAACGCGACCGCTAGCCGGCGCTCCGGGGTCGGCTCGGGCCCCAGCAGGGCCGCCTCCATGCCGTCGAGGATTGCGGCGATGTGGGGCTCGGATCGCATGACCGCCTCCACGGTGTGGTCGTTCATCATCACGGAGTAACTCGGCCGGTGCGCGACGATGAGGTCCGCCAGAGCACGCACGATCACCCAGGCCCGCGCCTGCGGCTCCTCAACGAGCGACGCTGTCGCCACTGCAGCCTCCAGACCCTCCAGACCCTCCCGCAGGACCTCGAGGATGATCTGGTTCTTCGCCTGGAAGTGGTGGTACACAGCTGCCTTGGTGATGCCGAGTTCGTCGGCGATCGTCTGCAGCGAGGTGGCGTCCACGCCCCGCTGCGCGAACAGCCTGAGGGACGCGTCGAGGATGCGTTCACGGCCCACGCCCGCTGCTGCCCTTCCCATCACCACACTCCCCCGAGAGGATCCCAGTCTGGCCGTTCGACGCGATTCTGTGGTGCGGAACCCGATTCCGGCCGGGGGATCTGACGGTGCCGGTGGTCAGCGCCGAACGGAGCCCGAAGCGCGACCGGTGTCGGCCTCCGCGTACAGGCGGGTGACGGTGTCGATCAGTTCCGTCAGCCCCGTGGGCGGCTCGTCCCTGCGCCACGCGAGCCGCACGGGGATGCGCGGTCCATCCTTGATGGGGCGGTAGGTCACCCCCGGTCGGGGGTGGTGGTGCACCGTCGCCTCCGAGGTCGAACCGACGGCACGTCCCGAGGCGATGGCGTCGAGCCAGTCGTCGACGTCGAACGACTCGACGGTGGACAGCGGACGACCCGAGCCCGCCCACAGGGCCTCGTTCGTGGTGCCCGTGCGGCGGTCGACGACGATCGTGCGCTCCGCGACCTCGGCCATCGTGAGGCGACGCCGTCTGCTCCACGCCGGGTCGTCCGAGGCGAAGGCGACATAGCGCTGCTCGAGGCCGACCACCATGGCGTCGATCCGCTGGTCCTCGACGGCGCGACGGACGATGGCGACGTCAGAGAATCCCTCGGTGAGTCCCGAGGTCGCCGAGTTGTGCCGGATCAGGTGCAGTTCCTGTCGCTCGTGGGCGGCCGCCCATGCCCGCTGCAGTGCCGTGGTGTGCCTGCCCAGCGCCGACCAGGCGTAGCCCAGCCGCAGGACGCCGTGACGCGACAGGACGACGTCGGTGAGGCGCTGGGCATCGGCCAGGAAGCGTCGGACGTGGGGAACGAGTTGCCGGCCTGTCGCCGTCGGTTCACAGCCGCGGGGGATGCGGCGCAACAGCTGCTCGCCCAGCCGGCGTTCGAGCGCGGCGATGGTCCGCGACACAGCCGCCTGGGAGACGCCCAACTCGCCGGCCGCGTCGGTGAACGACCCGGTCTCGACGGCGGAAACGAAGAAGCGTAGCTCGCGCAGGTTCCAGTCCAGATCCATACGGCAAGCGTATGGCATGTCCGCATCCGGTATTCGACGGGGGGCGGGGAGGGTCCTAGCTTGGCGACCATGGAACGTGTGGGTGGTGTCGCGATCCCGTCGCGCCCGGTGACGGTGTCGCCGACGGGGGCCGGTGGGCGGCGTCGGGGCATCGGGTTGATGCTGGCCGGCTCGGCCTCGGCACAGGCTGGCGCGGCGGTCGGCGCCGCAGCGTTCCCGGTCCTCGGGCCCATCGGCGTCACCGTCGTGCGCCAACTCGTCACGGCGGTCGTCCTCGGGGTCGGCGTGCGGCCGCGCCTGCGCGGGCTCCGGCGGGACCAGTGGCTCCCGGTGCTCGCGATGGTGATCGTTCTCGGGGTGATGAACGTCTCGCTGTACCTCGCCGTCGACCGGATCGGGCTCGGACTCGCCGTCACGCTGGAGTTCCTCGGTCCGCTCGCCGTCGCCATCGCGGGCTCCCGCCGGGCCGTCGACCTGGCGTGCGCCGTCCTGGCCGGCGTCGGCGTGCTCGTGCTCACCAACCCGGGCCCGTCGTCGGACCTCGTCGGGATCTCCCTGGCGCTGATCGCCGCGGTCGGCTGGGGCGCCTACATCCACCTCAACCGCGCCCTCGGGCAGCGGTTGCCGGGCCTCCAGGGGACCGCTGCGGTCGCCGTGGTCAGCGGCGCGGTCTGGGTGCCGCCAGCGGTCGTCTGGTTCAGCCTGTTCCGCCCGACGCCCCCGGCGATCCTGCTGGCCGTCGTGTGCGGCGTGCTCGGCTCCGTCGTGCCCTATGTCGCGGACCTGCTGGCTCTGCGCCGGATTCCGGCCAGCCTGTTCGGCACGATGACCAGCGTGAACCCCGTGTGGGCCGTGGCGGCCGGGTGGCTCGTGCTCGGCCAGGTGCTGGCACCCAACGAGTGGCTCGGCATCGGGATCATCGTGGCGGCCAACGTGGTGGTGTCGGCCCGCAGCCTGCGCCCCGCCCCGGCGGAGGTCGCGACGGCGGCCTGACCGGCTGTCGCCGTCAGCCGCTCGTTCGAGCGGCCGGGGGGCCGTCGGATTGGGCGGTGGCCCCGGGCAGTGGAAGGATCGGTCCCCGTGCGAAAACTGCTGCCCGGACTCGTCCTCTGCCTGATCGCCGGCGCCGTCTCGGCCGCCGTGAACCTGGCGCTCCCTGAGGTCAGCGCGCTTCTCGTCGCGATTCTTCTCGGTGTCGTCGTCGGTAACGTCGTCCGGCTGCCGGAGTCACTGCGTCCCGGCATCGCCGTCTCAGCCAAGCGTGTGCTCCGCATCGGGATCGTGCTGCTCGGCCTGCAGGTCGTCGTCGGCGACATCGTGGGTCTCGGCTGGCCGATGCTGATCGTCATCGTGACCATTGTCGGGCTGGGGCTCGTGGGCACGCTGATCGCCGGGCGGCTGCTGGGCATGCCCTGGGCCCAGCGTGTGCTCATCGCCTGTGGCTTCTCGATCTGCGGGGCCGCCGCAGTCGCGGCCGCATCCGGCGTGGTCGACGCCGAGGAGGAGGACGTCGCCACCGGCCTCGGGCTCGTGGTCCTGTTCGGGACGCTGATGATCCCGGCGATGCCGCTGTTGGTTTCGCTACTCGGCATGTCCGACTACGACGGCGGGCTCTGGATCGGCGGGGCGACCCACGAGGTGGCACAGGTCGTCGCAGCCGCGGGCCTGGTCGGGCCCGATGCGCTGAAGGTCGCCGTCATCGTGAAACTCGCCCGCGTGGCCATGCTGGCGCCGGTCATCGCGGTGTTGTCGCTGCTGGTGCGCCGCGCCTCCTCGGGTGCCGTCGGCACGGGCAAGCGGCCGCCGATCGTACCCCTGTTCGTCGTCGGCTTCCTGGCGATGAGCGCCGTCGCCTCGCTGCACCTCCTGCCGGCCGGCGTGCTGGCCGGTGTGAAGGTCGTCCAGACACTGCTGCTCGCCGCTGCCATGTTCGCTCTCGGGCTGGGCGTCAGGTTCGCGACGCTGGCGAAGGTGGGCCCGCGGCCGTTCGTCCTCGGCGCGATCTCGACGGTGCTCGTCACGGCCATCGCCTGGGCCGGGGTCGCGCTCACCCAGTAGCCCGGACGCGGGGAAGTGGGATCAGGGGATCGGGACGGTGCCGTCGCCGCCGAAGTTCCGCATCACCATCGTCGAGGTGAGCCGCTGCACCCCGGGGAGGGCGCCGAGTCGCGTGTCGTAGATCTCCTGGTAGTGCGTCAGGTCGCGGGCCAGCACCCGGAACAGGTAGTCGGGTTCGCCGAAGAGTCGCTGTGCGGTCACGATGGCCGGCTCCGCTGCCGCGGCGTCCTCGAAGGCGGCCACCGTCTCGAGGTCCGTCCTGGCCATCGTGACGAAGACCAGCGCCTCGAAGGTCAGCCCGACGGCGCGGGGCGGCACCAGCGCGCGGTACCCCTCGATGACACCCGAGGCCTCCAGGTCCCTGACCCGGCGGTGACTCGACGACAGGCTGAGCCCCACCCGGGCGGCCAGGTCGGTCATGCTCAACCGGCCATCCTCCTGCAGCAGGGAAAGAATCTTCGCCGACTCGGGGGTGCAGCAGTTCCTGCGCGGCGTTGGTGTCAGCGGCACCAACCCGAAGGGCATGCTCCTGCTGCTGGCGCTGCTGCCGCAGTTCATCGTCCAGGACGGCTGGTCGTCCACGGCGCAGATGCTGGTGCTGGGCGGCCTCCACATCGTCGACATCGCCGTCATCTATCTCGTGGTGTCGCTCCTGGCACGGCGACTGCTCAGCGCCAGGCCGACGGCGAGCCGGGCGGTCACGCGGCTCTCGGGCGTCGTGATGATCGTGCTCGGCCTCGGCATCCTCGCGGAGACGGCGGCCGCGATCGTCTGAGCCCCGGCGTCGGGTGATCGCGGGGCGGACCCGGTCGTTCCCCGGACGGGGCCCGGGGGCCTCTGCCGACGGTTGAACTGGTGCAGGCGGGGCGCAGAGGGCCAGGGCCTACGTCGAATGGGCTGCGGGGGAGAAGCGCGCCTGGCTGCATGGGCGTGGGGTCCGGTTCTTTCCCGTCGTCGGCTGGGCGGAACGCGGTGACGGCAGGGCCACCGGTCACGGCAACTCGGTGCCCCGCTTCCACATCACCTGGGGCCCCGGTCCCGGGGTCGTCGAGCCCTTCGAGAGAGCCTGCCGAGAGGCCCAGGTCGCCGGACGGCTCACCATCCTCGGCCGCCACAAGGTGACCGGCCTGGTCGTGACCGACGGCGCCGTCACAGGGGTCCGCGGATGCCGACTGGCCGACGACGGCGCGGAGCGGGCGGTCGCCAGCAGCCGGGACGTCGTGGGTGACTTCGAGATCGCGGCGGGCGCGGTCGTCGTCGCCTCGGGCGGTGTCGGAGCGAACCTGGACCTGATCCGGCAGTACTGGCCCGAACGGCTGGGCGCCATGCCGCGCGACGTCGTCGTCGGTGTGCCGGCGTTCGTCGACGGCTCGATGCTGCCCATCAGTGAGGAGGCCGGCGCCAGGATCGTCAACCGCGACCGGATGTGGCACTACACCGAGGGCATCGCCAACCACTCGCCTGTGTGGCCCGGCCATGGGATCCGGATCCTGCCCGGGCCGTCGTCGATCTGGCTCGACGCCGACGGCAACCGTCTGCCCGCCCCCTGCTTTCCGGGGTTCGACACGCTCGGCACCCTGTCGCACCTGCGCGGCACCGGGGCCGACCACTCGTGGTTCGTGCTGACCCGCAAGGTCATCGAGAAGGAGTTCGCCCTGTCCGGCTCGGAACAGAACCCCGACCTGACAGCCAGGTCCGTCCCTCAGGTGCTCGGGAGAGTGAGGAAGGGTGCGCCCGGTCCGGTGCAGCGGTTCCTTGATGACGGCGAGAACTTCCTGCAGGCCCGCAGCGTCGCCGAGCTAGTCGCCAGCATGAACGCTCTGGTGGGGAGCGCCGGATCGACGCCGACGCCCTGCAGCGGCTCCTCGAGGCCAGGGATCGTGAACTGGTCAACGACTTCGGCAAGGATGCGCAGATCGCCGCGATCCGTGCGGCGCGTGGCTACAGGGGCGACCGTCTCATCCGAACGGTGGCCCCGCACCGCTTCCTCGATCCCACCAATGGGCCCCTGATCGCCGTCCGGCTGCGCATGCTGACCAGGAAGACCCTCGGCGGGATCCAGCGGACCTGTCGTCGCGTCAAGCGCTACGGCGAGACGACGATCATCCCGGGCCTCGACCTGGACATTGAACCGGGGGAGTTCTTCACGCTCCTGGGGCCGTCCGGCTGTGGCAAGACGACATTGTTGCGCATGATCGCCGGTTTCAACACCATCGAGGGCGGTGACTTCTACTTCAACGACCAGCGCATCAACGACATGGAGCCCTCGAAGCGGCACATCGGCATGGTGTTCCAGAACTACGCCATCTTCCCTCACCTGAGCGTGCGCAAGAACGTCGAGTTTGGACTGCGGAACATGAAGTTCCCCAAGGACCAGGTGCGCGACAAAGCCGAGGAATTCATCAAGCTGGTCCAGATCGAACGCTGGGCCGATCAGATGCCGGACCGGCTCTCGGGCGGGCAGCAGCAACGGGTCGCCCTGGCCCGAGCACTGGTCACCAACCCCGACGTGCTGCTCATGGATGAGCCGCTGTCGAACCTCGACGCCAAACTCCGCATCGAGATGCGCGACGTCATCCGGGAGATCCAGCGCGAGGTGGGCACCACCACCGTCTACGTCACCCACGACCAGGAGGAGGCCATGGCGGTCTCCGACCGCATCGCCGTCATGAAGGACGGTGTCATCCAGCAGTTGGGGACCCCGCAAGAGCTGTATCACCGGCCCTGCAACCTCTTCGTCGCCACCTTCATCGGTCGCTCCAACGTGATGAACGGCCTCCTCGAGTTCCGCGACGGGAGGGCCGTGCTCACCGTCGCCGGGGCAAGCCGCAGGGCGACATGATGTGGGGCGGCCTCGACACCGCCGACGGCGACAAGCACACCGAGATCTTCGAGCACTGGCTCTCGGAGCACGAGGGTGACGTGCAGGCCGCGTACAAGTCCCCGAACGGCTTCTACAACGTCGACCACCTGTCGAGCGTCGCGTTCGCTGTCAACAACAACCTCGAGAAGGAACTCGGCCTCGAGATCAACGGCTACGAGGACCTCCTCGATCCGGCGCTCAAGGGCAAGATCGTGATGGCCGACCCGACCTCGTCGTCGTCAGCCTGGAACAACATCTCCAACATCATGGCCGTGTTCGGCAACGACTCGCCCGAGGCATGGGACTTCATCAGGGGCCTCCTGGAGAACGACGTCGTCATCGCCGGCTCGTCGTCGGCGACATTTGGCAGCGTCGAGGACGGCGAATACGTCGTCGGCCTGACCTACGAGGACGGCGTCGCCTCCCTCATCAAGAGCGGGGCCAAGAACATCCGTCTCCAGTACCCCGAGGAGGGCACCAGTGCCTCCGCGTTCGGCACGGCCGTCATCAAGGGTGGCCCGAACCCGGATCTCGCCAAGAAGGTCATCAACTACATCATGAGCCCTGAGGGCCAGGTGGCGTTCGGTGAGGCCGTCGGCACCGTCCGCATGACCACGACTGCCGAGGTGAACTCCGAGTTCCTGCCGAAGCACGCCGAGGTTACGTGGGTCGAGCGTGACGTGAAGTGGCTGACGGAGAACCGCGACGACGTCGTGTCGAAGTGGACCGATCTGTATACGGAGGTCAACGGCTGATCCCAGCCGCGAGACTCACAGAGGTGGTCGACCAGCCGAATGACTGGTCGGCCACTTCTGTTTCCGGAAAGTGATTCAATCTCCGTCATCGTCGACGCTAGGGACCCGGATACGCGGCTTCACCGGCAGCGCCAAGAGACCGTGCACGGCGGGCTTCCACACCGTGGTGGGCTCCATCGAACGCTACGGGAACACGCGACTGCGGGTCGAGAGGCTAGCTTCCGTGTGGAATCAGGGCATCCGCGAGGATGCCACCCCTGTCGGAGAGCCGGACGACCCCCTGATCGACGCGTCGGCGGAACCAAGTAAACGACCTCGAACCCGCCTCACGGACAGCGAAGTGGACGCTATGCGAACAGCCCGCGCGCAGGGAGTCAGCGTGAACACACTGGCGCGGCGGTTCGGGGTTCACCGGGGCACGGTGTGGGCGAAGACCCAGTGAGCAGCGCATACCTACGCCCTAACTCGCCACTTCGCGGATACCCTTCACGAATTCGACGGCATCATGTCCTGGCGACTCATGCAACTTCTGCTCAAGTACAGCGGATACCCAGGAAGGGCCGTGCCCAGCAACGCTAGGCGCGAAGCGCTCAAGCTCCCCCACCGGAACTACGCAGAGACCTATCTCTCGTAACCCTGCTAGCAGCCGTTCACATGCCCGATAGGCGTCACCTTGTGGGACAGCTTGCAGCCCAGACCGTTTCGCCTTATCCCAGCCAGACTCAGCTTTCATTAGGGCGCGAACTGATTCGACCTCTTGGCGGCTAAGAACTTCGTTCGGAAGTGCATCAAGCTGCCGATTCAACTCATCTTTCAGAGTCAGCTTTCGGAGAGGCTTCTCATCGGAGGTCAGCGCACTTCCGACACGCTTCAAGTCTGCCTCGTACTTCGCAAAGTCACCGCCCAGCGAGCAAACGATCCTCTCGACGTCAGTAGGGTTTCGCAGGACATCGAAGTCAGCGACAACAATTACGGGTACACTGACCGCACGCAAAGCGTCCACCACCGAGGACATTCGCGCTTTCCCTCCGCAATGCGTGAAGAGAAGCTGAGCCTCTCGGCCGACGATCTGCTGGTCCTCGCTGGTAGATAGGTGGTCCAGGACGGCGGAATAGTACCGGCAATCAGCATCACTCTCGCAAAGCACGACGGCATCGTGAAACAGGCCGTCTAGAACATTCGAATAGCGAAGCAGCGGGTCAGACCATAGCGTCTTCACAGCAGAGTCAGGTAGCACTGCGGGGTGGTTAGTGTTCCCATCTCTCGTCACCCTAATGATGGTTACAGAAGCTCCACCTTCAAGCGCACCCTGAAGCACATCGTTGCTGTGCGTGGCTATAAAGACCTGTTGCGCACGCGCCTTGTCGGCAAGAACCGAGCCCAACCGCCGCGCCTGCGGTGGATGGAGGAAGGCTTCCGGCTCATCGATCAGAAGAATCTGGTGCCGACCTGCTGCAAGATGAAGAACTAGTCCGAGGTAGCTCCGGACGCCATCTCCTTGTTCCTCAAGCCTTGGAAGCTCTTTGAGTGCCGCAAGATATTCACCCTTGGGGCGACCCTTCTCATGCTGAAATAAAGGAGGCTCCCCAAGTCTCAAGCTGATCACCGAACCGGCGTATCGGTCAACGGTGACGCCAAGCCCAAACGCGCCCCGGCTTTCTCGGTCGATCTCTTCCTCGATGACTGAGTCTAGATATGCGCGTTGCACAGGATGGGATGGGATTGCGCTAGAAAAGTCCAGGTTGGATTGAGAGTCTCCCGCTGATAGCCGCGTTGTTCCATCTGCGTGGAAAATAAAGAGCGAAGTCAGGACGTTCAGGTTCTGCTGATTCCACTGGGCTTCGATATCTCGACTGGTGACCTCTCCCCAGCCCTCGATTTGGTACCGATCAACACCATCCCGCGTAATTTGAGGCACACGACTGGCGACCCACTCTCCGATCGTCGCCACAGCCTCCTTCTCGTAGTCCACCGATGTGAGTACTCGACCGTTGTACTGAGGTTCACGGGCGAGGTTTGCGAGATCTTTGAGTGCCTGGCTCTTCCCGGCGTTATTAGGCCCAACCAGCAACACCACACCCTCGGCGGGGATGTCGACCTCGCGGCCATCGCTGTACTGAACCCTCGTGACCCGGACTTGTACCATTTGCATCCTTCCAGCCAGCTCTTCAGTATCGGTCAGCCTCTTTCACTGGGAGCAGCAAGACCGCCTTGCTCCCAATGATTCCACGGTCAGACGTAGGGCCCGAGGAAGCGTTCGCCGTTGTAGTGGATCATGTGCGTGGGGTGGTCAGCGCACCAGACTTCGGATTCCCACGCGATCTTGTCGACGTATTTGCGGAACTCGGCTCGGTCTGGGAAGCAGGAGACGTAGACGAGACCTGCTGTTGACGCTTCGAACAGGTCGGCGAGTTCGGCTTGTCGTTTGGAGTCGACAGGTCCGTGGGAGCTTGCGGCCTCTAGGAGTACGAGCCAATTGCGGTCCGGAAGGTAGATGACGAGGTCCGGCATCTTGCCGTGCTCGTTGACCGCGACATTAAGCGAGGCGAGCGTGTCGCGTTCGAACAGCGCCCACTTGTCGCCTGCGTCGCCGATGTAGAGCACCTGCCCACCTGGGGTGAAGCGGGGGCAGAAGTCTTCGACCATAGCCTTGAGGAGCACGTTCTGGCCGCCGGGGGTGAGGGTGAAAACCGAACCGTCCGGGAGCGTGAGTGGGATGCGATTCATATCTCGCGCGGCTGCGTACCGGGCCTTGAGTCCTGGTAGCTCGGCGAGGTACTGATCGACGGCCGACTGCCAGGAGTCGGTGTCGTATGCACGCAGGACGTCCAACGCTTCGGCGGTGACCTGGTAGTTCCACTTCGGGGAGTTGACTGGGCGTTGTGGCTCATCAGGGTTCTGCGCTACGAGCTGTGCCTCCACGAACTGGTGGAGCGTGAACCGCCGGACCGTCTCGCGACTGTTCGGCGCGTAGTCCTTGCCGTACTCGTCTCGGATGAAGTCCATGATCGCCCGCGTGCCGAGCATCGGGTTCGCTGCCTCGACCCAGGACTCGGACGGTGTGAGGCGCAGAAGCGCAAGGAGCACAAGCGCCGATCGTTCGTTGCTACGCTCGGCGTCCATGCCGAGGGTTTCAAGGACTATCCGCGCATCTTCCGCTCGCTCATGGGCCGTCTCGCTCAACTCGCTCATGCGGCGATCAACTCCATGACCAAGGAGTCCACTTCAACCTGGGACGCGACCACGTTGCGGCCCAGCTCGCGTAGCGCAACTGCGGTGGGGAACCGCAATGCTCGTAGGTCGGTGGCGTTGACCTGGGTGTGACCAGAGAAGGTCCGGAAGAACTTGTCGATGACGGAGGAGTTGAGCCACACGGCGATGCCCTTCGCGAGGTCTTCGTCTAGACCACGGCCACCGACATGGAAGACATTGAGGTGATTCTCGAACGCCACCTCGCCGGGGTTGTCCACGGGCGACCAGACCGACGCAACGATCCGACGGCGCTCTTCCTTCGCGCTGAAACGCTTGACGACCGCGTACCAGCCCTCTGGCAGGAGCATGCCACGGTCTTTGTCATCACTAGGTTGGAACCACTGGGGCTTACGAATCTCTCGTGGCCAGAGCACGCTGCCGTCCCGGAGGTTGCCGGGATAGACCAATGGCAGGGCGTCCGGCTGCTCGACGGCACTCAGAGCATGGCGTGACCGGAAGTCCACTACCCGGCCCGTGGAGACTTGAACGCCAAGATCGGTCAGCGAGCACGGCTGGGAGAGCACTAAGTCGGCGACAGCCGTGTCGTCGGCATTGGTCGCCAGCCGGATGAATCGGTTGGGGTCGTTAGGGAAGACGACCTCCTCGTAGGCAACGGCACGGGATGAGATGTCATCGGTATGGTCGCGGCTGACCGAGAGTTCGACGACCCCAGGCGTTGCTCCTCGGGTGCCGGCGAAGACCACGTTTTCCTGGAGGACCCCGGTATCGGCGAAGACTGTCGAGCGGGAATCGAAGACGTGCACGCGGTCAAGCGCGATCGAGTCGAGCAAGTGGGCACGGAACGCGCCGAAGTACGGGCCGTTGAAGAACGAGCGGGGAGTGATTGCGACGACTTGACCGCCTGCTCTGAGGGCGGCGATGGACAGAGAAAGGAACGCCGCATACAGGTTGGGCGCATCGACTCCGGCAGCACGCATGGCCGTCCGATGTGCGCTCGACGCCGCCAGCTTCCCGTACGGAGGGTTCTCGATCACGAGATCGAACTGGCCATCCAGGCTGAGAGATGCACCCAAGCCGACGGAGTCGAGAATGAAATCCGCTTCGACAGCCTCGGCGTGGACTCGGCCACTGCCGACGTGCTCGCACGCAGAGAGCGTGGCACGAAGATTCGGCAACACAGCAGGGTCGCGCTCAACCGCAACGATCTCAATCGACAGACCCGGTCGCTCCGATAGCGCACGGCTGACGAGCGCTGCGGCCAGCACACCTGAGCCCGCACCAGGGTCAAGCACACGCAGAGTTCCCGCCTCGGGTAAGCGGGGCATCGAAGCGATGAGCTGAGCCGCGGCTGCGGGCGTGAAGAACTGACCAAGCTCGCTCTGAGTGCGCACATCAAGCCCACCGAGGGCAGCAACTCGCTCGACCTCGGCGACATCCAAGAGGTCCGCCATCAGCACCATCCCATCGTATCTGGGCGCACTGACACGCCGCCGGGAACACGCAGACCGCGAGCAGAGTGCCGAACCTCCCCAGCTGCCACGCTCGTCAGTTTCGCTCGTTGCGACGGACCTCGTTCGAGTGACCACGCGTCTTGCAGGTCAAGGTCCGTACTACTCTGTATGGAATTGGACGGCGTGGCCTGGCGCGGCCGCCCAGCGGAGAGGAGTGATCAAAGTGGTGGAGAAGCGGCGGGGTCCAGGGCGTCCAGCGTATGACTCGAAGCAGAAGCTCGTGGCAGCGACATGCACGTTGCTGTCGGAACGCGGGTTCGAAGCGACGAGCCCAGTGATGATCCAGCAACGCTCCGGCATTGGACAGGGGAGTATGTACCACCACTTCCCCGGCAAGGGGAAGGAGGGGCTCGCCCTGGATGCGATCAGCCACATGCGGGCCAGCACCCTCGCGTTCCTCGACGGAACCCCCACACCTCAAGGTGCCGAGGTCGAGGCCGTGCGTGAGCACATCGTCGCCGCGCTGGATCGCCTGTTCGACCGTCGCGAAGGTCAGGCATTGATCCGGCTCATGGCTGACGGGGTGGCTGGGGCGATCAAGCCGCTCGCGCAAGCGACCCAGGACTGGTGCGACGACATCCGCGCGGCGATCGTGGTGATGCTCCGCGACGACGACCCTGCCGAAGACTCCGAGGTGGCTGATGGGGCCGCCAGCTTCCTCGCTCCCGAGTTCGAGCACCTCGCGGAGGAACTGTTCACAGCGGCGCTCGGGCGCGGGCTGGTCAGGTTGCCGAAGATCGCGTTCTACCTGTTCCCGGACCGCGAAGAAGCGTAGTCTGATCTCAAAACAATTCCATACGGAGTAGTACGGTCCTTGATCTGCAAGAGGCGTGTCGTCTCGAACAGGGTCTGTATGTCGGGCAGTAATCCTGTTCGGCGATCCGCGTTCTGGGAGGTGCTGCGCACCTACCTGTCATGAGGACTGAGGATCGACGCCTACGGGTTCGGGTGACGCGACAAGACGCGCCTGATCTCGGCAAGCTCATCGAGTGGGTGTTGAACATCGCCCAGGCCAGACATCGTGCCTGGCTCAACGGCGAACCGGACCCATACGGGCTCCCGGTTCCCGAGAGGATCGAGCCCTTGACCTTGGGTGGCGCAGACGGTGCCGGGAAATTTCCGGGACCGTCAGCCTCCCCGCAGCGCCGAGCGGTTCAGCCACCATGATCTCTGCTGCTGGAAGCGCCCGGCTCCACCACGAAGGAGGCTCATAATGACCACCACGCTCGCCACTGACGCCAGCACCGAGGCGGAAGCCCCGGTGCTGCTCGCGGTGTCCAATCTGCGGGTGTCCACGCGGGAGCAGGCCGAGCGCGGCGGCACCGAAGAGGGCTTCTCGATCCCCGCGCAACGCGACGCGAATCAGCGCAAGGCCGACGAGCTGGGGGCGCGGGTCGTGCGGGAGTTCGTGGACGCAGGGGAGTCTGCGCGTTCGGCGGATCGCGATGGGTTGCGGGACATGCTCGCCTTCATCGCCGCCTCGCGGGTGCAGTTCTGCATCGTGCACAAGCTCGACCGGCTCGCCCGCAACCGCGCCGATGATGTGAAGATTCACGAAGCCCTCATCAACGCTGGGGTCACCCTCGTCTCGGCGACCGAGTCCATCGACCAGACACCCTCGGGGATGCTCGTTCACGGCATCATGTCCAGCATCGCTGAGTTCTACAGCCGCAACCTCGCCACTGAGGTCACCAAGGGGCTCACCCAGAAGCTCGCTCAGGGTGGTACTCCGATGCGTGCCCCGGTCGGCTACCTCAACGTACGCCGCACCGACGACCAAGGCCGCGAGGTTCGGACGGTCCAGGTCGATCCCGAACGGGCTCCACTGATCCGGTGGGCATTCGAGACCTACGCCCAAGGCGAGACCTCCGTGAGCGGGCTGTTGCGAGACCTCACCGCCCGTGGCCTGATGACGGTGCCGTCGCCGAAGCGGCCCTCGAAGCCGTTGGGGAAGAACACGCTCTACAAGCTGCTGACGAACCCGTACTACGCAGGCGTCATCCGCTACAAGGGCGCACTGCACCCGGGTGCGCACGAACCGCTCATCGAGCCCGCACTGTTCGACCAGGTGCAATCGCTGCTGACGGCACGCAATGCACGGGCAACTCGGCACGTGCAACACGCCCACCATCTCAAGGGTCTGCTGCACTGCGGCACCTGCGGATCACGGATGCTGCTCGACTTCGCGACCAATCCACGCGGCACGACCTACGCCTACTTCGTCTGTTCCGGCCGTGCAGCGAAGAGGACGAACTGCACCCGTCGCGCGGTGCCTGTGCAGGTTGCGGAACGGCTCGTCGAGGACTCCTACGCCTCGATCACGATCAGCGAAGCCGACTACCGGCATCTCGCGGCGGAGGTCGATGCCGCGTTCGACAAGCGCGGTGCCGGGCGGGATCAGGAGTTCGCCGACCTCACCGCGAACCGGGCACGCCTCGAAGCCGAGAGTGACAAGCTGCTGGCCGCACACTTTGCCGACGCCATCGACCTCCCGACGCTCAAGCGACATCAAGACCGCATCCGCGCAGGGCTGGCAGACGTCGAGCAGCGCCTCGCCCAGCACGACGAACAGCACACGGGCGGTCGCGCGTTCCTTCACGACAGCCTGCGGCTACTCACCGACGCCCACCGCGCCTACGCGCACTCGGACGACGGAAGCAGGCGGCTCGCGAACCAAGCGTTCTACACACGGTTGGAGATCACCGAAGACGAGCAGCTACGCCCGCGCCTCGCGGAACCGTTCGCCACCATTGTCCACGAGGCGATCGGAGGCGAGGATGCCAAACGGGGCCACTCCACATCTTCCGACGTCGCGTGTTCCTGTAAGACACTTTGGGTGGGCGCAGAGGGACTCGAACCCCCGACATCCTGCTTGTAAGGCAGACGCTCTAACCAACTGAGCTATGCGCCCGGGCCAGCCAAGGCTAGCCGCATCGGCAGGGCGCGGCCAAGCCGCGCCCACGCCGTGGTCAGCCCTGGAGCTTCGCGCGGACCAGCGCTGCGATCTCCTTGCCCTCCGCGCGGCCCTCGGCCTTGGTGGAGACCGCCTTCACCAGCGCGCCCATGTGCTTCATGGTGGCCGGCTCGCCCAGCCCGGCGACGGCCTCCTCGACGAGGGCAACGATCTCGTCGTGGGTCAGGGGAGTGGGCAGGTAGCGGGCGATGAACTCAGCCTCACCCGTCTCCTTGTCTGCAAGTTCCTGACGACCCGCCTCGGCGTAGGTCTCGGCCGAGTCGCGGCGCTTGCGCATCTCCTTCGCCACCACCGTCAGCTCCTCGTCGTCGGTGAGTTCACGGGCGGTGTCGCCTGCGACCTCCTCGACGGTGATGGCGCCGAGCAGCATCCGGATGTTCGACTTGGCGGCCTCGTCCTTGGCGCGCAGCGCGTCGACGAGGTCCTTCTTCAAGCGGGTCTTGGTGGCGCCCATGGCAGTGTGTATCCCTTCGATCGGATGCGTCCATTCTCGCACCGTCGGCGGCGGGCTAAGATTGTGCCTTGTGGCTATTGAAGACCTGACCTCCCGTATCGCCGAACTCGGACACTCGCTCGACAGCATCGAGGCCGTCGCCGACCTGGCGTTGCTCCGCACCGAGATCGCGGACCTCGAGGAGCAGGTCGCCGCTCCGAACCTGTGGGACGACCAGGACAACGCTCAGCGCGTCACCTCCCAGCTCTCCGCGAAGCAGAGCGAGGTCGACCGGCTCGTCGGGCTACGGTCCCGACTCGAGGACGCCGAGGTGATGCTGGAGCTGGCCGCCGAGGAGGACGATGTCGACGCACGTGAGGAGGTGTCCCGGGAACTCGTGAAGCTCGGCAAGGACATCGCCGCGCTCGAGGTCCGGACCCTGCTCTCCGGCGAGTATGACCCGCGTGACGCGCTGATCACCATCCGCGCCGAGGCCGGCGGCGTCGACGCGGCCGACTTCGCGGAGATGCTCATGCGCATGTACCTCCGCTGGGCCGACCGCCACGGCTACGCGCACGAGATCTACGACACGTCCTACGCGGAAGAGGCGGGCCTCAAGTCCGCCACCTTCGCCATCAAGGCGCCCTTCGCGTACGGGACGCTGTCGGTTGAGCAGGGAACCCACCGTCTGGTGCGGATCTCGCCGTTCGACAACCAGGGGCGCCGCCAGACGTCCTTCGCAGGCGTCGAGGTGCTCCCCGTCACGGAGGAGACCGACCACATCGACATCCCGGAGAACGAGATCCGTGTCGACGTGTTCCGCTCGTCCGGCCCGGGTGGTCAGTCCGTCAACACCACCGACTCCGCCGTCCGCATCACCCACCTGCCCACGGGCATCGTGGTCAGCTGCCAGAACGAGAAGTCGCAGCTGCAGAACAAGGCGGCCGCGCTCCGCGTGCTCCAGTCCCGCCTCCTCGAGAAGGCCCGTCAGGACCGTGAGAAGGAGATGAGCGCGCTCAAGGGCGACGGCGGCAACTCGTGGGGCGCCCAGATGCGCTCCTACGTGATGAACCCGTACCAGATGGTCAAGGATCTGCGCACCGAGCACGAGGTGGGCAACCCCGACTCGGTCTTCGACGGCGACATCGACGGTTTTATCGACGCCGGCATCCGCTGGCGCAAGCAGGCCGAGAAGGCCTGACGGTCGGCACCCCGGCTCATCTGACCGGCGTGTTCGGTTAGACGCCTCGCGCCGGCTGACATACACTCGGTGGGCGACTGAGATTCTCTCAGCTTTACCTTCCCCCGCCAGCGGAGCAGCCAGTGATCACGTTCGAGGACGTCACCAAGTTCTATCCAGGACAGGAGCGCGCCGCGCTGCGCAACATCAACCTGGAGATCGACAAGGGTGAGTTCGTGTTCCTCGTGGGGCAGTCGGGCTCCGGCAAGTCGACCTTCCTGCGTCTGATCCTGCGCGAGTACCGGCCCACCAAGGGAACCCTGTACGTCGCCGGCAAGAACCTGACCGCCATGAACCGGTGGAAGGTTCCGGCGCTGCGCAGGCAGATCGGCACCGTGTTCCAGGACTTCCGGCTGCTGCCGGGCAAGACCGTCTACGAGAACGTCGCGTTCGCCCTCCAGGTCATCGGCACCCCGGCCAAGCGCATCCGGCAGATCGTGCCGGACACGCTGGAACTGGTCGGCCTCGAGGGCAAGGAGAACCGGCCCAGCGAGGAGCTGTCGGGTGGCGAGCAGCAGCGTGTCGCCATCGCGCGGGCCTTCGTCAACCGTCCCAAGATCCTGATCGCAGACGAGCCGACCGGAAACCTCGACCCCGAGACCTCCGTCGGCATCATGAAGCTGCTCGACCGGATCAACCGGACCGACACCACGGTCATCATGGCCACGCACGACTCAACGATCGTCGACCAGATGCGGCGACGGGTGCTGGAGCTCCGCTCCGGCGAGTTGGTGCGCGACCAGGCCAAGGGCGTCTACGGGACGGCCTGAGGAGTTATTCGATGAGACATTCCCTGCGTGAGACCTGGTCCGGCCTTCGCCGCAACCTGGCCATGACCATCGCCGTCGTCGTGACGATGGCCGTTTCGCTCTCCCTGCTGGGGCTCGGGGTGATGACGGCGCTGCAGGTCGACAAGGCACGCGCCAGCCTCTACGAGCGCATCTCCATCACAGTGTTCCTCTGCACGGAGAAGACCCAGGGTGGACGCTGCGAGCCGGGCAAGGCCACCACCGACGCCCAGCGCGAACAGATCCAGCGCACCCTCGAGGGGAACCCCGAGGTGAGCGAGGTCGTCTACGAGTCAAAGGAAGTCGCCTACGCCGAGTTCCTGAAGGTGTACGCAGACAGCCCCGTCGCCGGCACCCGCACCGTCGAGGACATGCAGGACGCTTTCCGGGTCAAGTTCGACAACCCGGAGAACTATGCGGGCGTGGTCGCCGAGGCCCAGGGACTGCAGGGAGTCCAGGCGGTGCAGGATCTCGCGTCCGTCCTTGACCCGATGTTCACCTGGCTCCGCGGCATCCAGTGGGCCACCATCATCATGAGTTCGATGCTGCTGCTCGCCGGCGCGCTGCAGATCGCCAACACCATCCGCATGGCGGCCTTCACGAGACGTCGCGAGATCGGCATCATGCGGCTCGTCGGCGCATCGAACGTCTACATCCTGCTGCCGTTCCTGCTCGAGTCGCTCATCGCCGCTGCGATCGGCGTCGTCGCGGCCGGGGCGGCCCTCGTCGCTGCCTACTGGTTCATCATCGACCAGACGGCGCGTCCCGCCATCCCCGCTGTCGAATGGATCGGTGCAGGTGAACTCCTCGTCGCTCTGGGCACCATCACCGCCGTTGGGATAGCGTTGGCAATCGTCCCGACCCTGCTCGCCACCCGCAAGTACCTGCGCATCTAGTAGAGATTGGAGCTACGCGTGACCTGGCACCTTCCCCCTCTGCCCATGTCCCGCACGACGATGAAGAAGGTCACGACCGGCATCGTCGCCGCGATCGCGTCCCTGACTCTCGTCTGCACCACCTGGACACCCGCTGCCGCTGACGACCTCGACGACCGGAAGCGTGAGCTCCAGCAGCAGATCGCTGCGCAGTCAGCGTCCGTGGACGACGCGGAGGCCGTCCACGACGGTGCGGTGCGGGCCGCGAAGGAAGCCAGGCAGCGTCTCGCCGAGGCGGAGGCGGCTCTCGCCGTCGCGCAGTCGGAGCAGGACAAGGCCGAGGAACTCGACGCGCAGCGGGCCGAGGAGTTGGCGAAGGCGGAGAAGGATCTCGAGCGGGCGAAGGCGGATGTCGCGGCAGCGCAGGCCGCGCTCGACTCGGTGAACCGGCGCCTCGACCAGGAGATCTTCGTCACCACCCAGAACAACAGCCCGCTGCTCAACCTGGCGATGCTGTTCGACGGGCTGGACACCAACAACCTGAATCAGCGGGCTCAGCTCGCCCACACGCTGTTCGACTCGTCGATGCTCGAGCTCGACGAGCTCGAGACGCGCCGACTGGCGCTCGAGGACGCCCAGCAGCGCGCCGACGAGGCCGAGCAGAGGGCCACCGAAGCGCGGGAGGCCGCCGCCGAGCAGCTGCGCCAGAAGACAGCCGCCGCCGACGAGGCCGCCGTCCTGCGGGAACGGGTCGACCAGCTCGCCCAGGATGCCGCGGCGGCCGAGTCCGCCGCCGCCAACCAGGTGGCCACGGAGGAGAAGCGTTACCGCGACCTGCGGGCCGAGAGCGACTCCGTCGAGCGCCGGATCCAGGAGCGGATCGCCCAGGCCGAAGCCGAGCGCAAGCGCAAGGAGGCGGAGGAAGAGGAGCGCAGGAAGCAGGAGGAGGCCAACAAGGGGTCAGACTCCGGAGGCTCCAACTCCGGTGGCTCAGGATCCGGGGGTTCCAGCTCCGGCGGCTCCGGCAGCGCGGGCGGCGGAAGCACCTCCGGATCCGGCTTCATCCTGCCGGTGGGGGCACGCATCACCTCCCACTACGGGATGCGCCTGCACCCCGTGCTCGGCTACTGGAAGCTTCACGACGGTACCGACTTCGGCGCATCCTGCGGCACGCCCATCAAGGCTGCCAATGCGGGCGTCGTGTCGGAGCGCTACTACAACGGCGGCTACGGCAACCGGCTCATGATCGACCATGGCCGTGTCAACGGCTCCTACGTGACGACCGGCTACAACCACGCCCAGCGTTACGTCGTCGGTGTCGGACAGAAGGTCTCCAAGGGCCAGACGATCGGCTACGTCGGCTCCACCGGGTACTCGACCGGCTGTCACCTGCACCTCATGGTGTGGGACGACGGGCAGCTTGTGAACCCCATGGCGAAGTGGTTCCGCTGACCAACCGGTGACATACTGGGGCGATGCCCAGGGAGACCGGACGCAAGCTGATTGCGCAGAACAAGAAGGCGCGACACGACTACCAGATCGGTGACGTCGTGGAGGCCGGGCTTGTGCTGACCGGAACCGAGGTCAAGACCCTGCGGCTCGGACGCGCCACGATCGGGGAGGCCTACGCCACCGTCGACGAGGGCGGCGAGGCGTGGCTCATCAACGCGAACATCCCCGAGTACGAGTTCGGCACGTGGCGCAACCACTCCGCCCGCCGCACGCGCAAGCTGCTGCTACACCGTCGCGAGATCGACAAGCTGGCCGGTCAGTTGAAGGACTCCGGGCGCACCCTGATTCCGCTGGCGCTGTACTTCCAGGACGGTTACGCGAAGGTCGAGATCGCCGTCGCCACCGGTAAGAAGGACTGGGACAAGCGGCGTGACATCGCCGACCGCGACGCCAAGCGTGAGGCCGAGCGCGCGCTGGCCGTGCGTAACCGGTACAACCGCCGCTGACGGCGGATTCGGGGTCGGCTCAGGGCTGCACCTCATTTCGGCGGGCGTCGTCCGCGGGCACCATGGAAGCATGAGCGTGTACCCGCAGAACCCTGGATTCATCACCGACCAACAGCGCGACCGCGCCGTCGAGCTTCTGCAGGGCGCCTACGCGTCGGGTCAGTTGAGCGAGCTGGAGCTCGACCGCCGCCTCGACCAGGCGCTGGGGGCGCCCGACAAGGTGACGCTGAACCGGGCGCTGCTGGGTATCGCGCGGGTCGCACCGATGGTGCTCACCCCGCGGTCGAAGGGGGAGCCGTCGCCTGCCGAGAATGCGGGTGCCGGGCTCACGCACCTGTCAGGGCTGGCCACCTCCTTCGTCGGGCCCGCCATCGTGAAGACCCTTGCGACCCCCGGCAGCCACACGTGGCTCGAGGCCGGGCGGGCCCTCTCCCTCCAGGTCACGGCGGCCGTGGTGGGCATCGCGGCGATGGTGCTGTCGATCCTCTTCGACGGCGGCGTGCTCTTCGGCCTCGCGTGGGCGGCCTGGTTCGGCGGGACGATCTGGGCGAGCGTGCGGGCCTTCAACGGCAAGCCGAGCACGGGCGCCGTCGAGCCGATGCTGCTGGCCAGGCCGAAGGCGCATGCGGGGCGACCCGCCATGACGCGCTAGACTGGGCTGCGTGACAACTCAACAGGGGGTGACTGGTTTCGACTTGGGGCGGTAGTCCCAGGAGAAGCGGGCCGAGGACCCACGCTTATCTCGTTAACGATGTGTGGAAACCAATAAGTGCCAACAACAACCGCACTAACTTCGCTCTCGCTGCCTGATCAGTGATCGAAGGGTCAGCCCGGGTGTGCCTTCCGCCCGGTGTCTGGCCTCATTTAGAAGGCTTGCCGGACGGCCTGTGTTTCAGGGGCCGGCCGGGACTTAACTGAGACTGGGTCCGTTTGCGACATGCCGACGTGAGCGCAAGGACCGAGAAAACGACTAGTCGGCTGCGCCCGGAGAAGACCTGGTTCATCCTTCAAGGACGCGGGTTCAATTCCGCCACCTCCACCCCTGTGGCCCTGTCAGTTCGCTGACAGGGGCCTTGTGCGTTGTCGGGGGGAGTGCCGCCGTTCTCCAGGCGTTCGATGGAATCAAGGAGCTCGGCGCCTGAGCCGCTGCACGGGCCCTTCCACGGGCACGTGTCAGCGTGCGCCGGTAGAGTCGGGTTCATGGAGCAGACAGGGGAGATCGCCGCCGGCCAGCTGCTGATCGCGACCCAGCCGGGGCGCAGCGGCTACTTCGACCGCACCGTCATCCTCCTGCTCGACCACCGCCCCATGGGGACCGTCGGCGTCACGCTCAACGTCGCCTCCGACATCGACGTGGCGGAAGCACTGCCGACACTCGTCCCGCACCTGCGGCCACTGCCGGGAATCTGGGAGGGGGACCCGTCAACGGGGAGGTCGTCATCGTCCTCGGTGAGGTCGCCACTAGCGACACCGCACCCCCAGGCTGGCAGCGGCTGCTCCGCGACGTCGGCATCGTCGACATGAGCTTCCCGCCGGAGCTGCTCGACGCGTCGTTCAGCCAGTTGCGGGCGTTCATCGGCCTGTCCGCCTGGTCGCCCGGACAGCTCGAGAACGAGCTTCTGCGGGGCTCCTGGTTCCGCGCCTGGGCGCGTCCGGACGACATCTTCGGGGACCCCGCGGGGCTGTGGCGACGCGTGCTGCGCCGCATGGGTGGCGCGACGGGACGCTGGTCCACCTGGGCCGAGGAACCCGCCCTCAACTGAGGTTTTGCTGAACCCCCGCTCTGGCAGACTGAGGCCGGATGAGGAGGGTGATGGTGAGCTACGAGAGCGTGGAAGACGACGAGCTGCTGGCCCCGCAAGGGCTGTCGGAGGTCGACGACGAGGAGACCCAGGACATCGAAGGGGAGTGGCACTTCGCGCACGGCTTCCCGGACACCCGCCGCGCGGTGCGCGTCTGGGTCGACGAGGAGACGCGGCGCCTCACCCGGGTGCGGCTCTCGACCCGCTGGCGGGACCGGCTGGGAACCCGCTCGCTCGACGACGCCTTCACCGAGGCGTTCTTCCTGGCCAATGCCCGCGTGGGGGAGATCCCCGAGCTGGCCCGGCCGGAGCAGGCCGAGCCGGAGCTCGATCCGCGCCTGACCTGGGACGACTACGAGAACGTCCTCGAACGCGTCAACATCCTCGGCGAGCGCATGCGTGATCTCGATTCGCGTGCCCCCGAGGACGTCGAGTGGCCCGACTTCGAGGGCGACAAGGTCAGCGCCTCCAGCTCGAACGGCCACGTCACCGTCACGCTGTCGCTGGCGGGACTCACGGACGCGATCGCGATCGACAAAGGCTGGCTGACCAAGGCACGCATGCCCGAGATCGCCGAATCCGTGCTGAACGCCCACGAGCGGGCCTATGCGCGCTACACGCCCCCACCTACGTCGCCGGTGATTATGATCGTCTGGCGTTCGAACTCGCCCGGGCGCGCGCCGACCTGCTGTCCATCCTGACCAAGGAGATGCCATGACTGACGCCCACCGTGCGACGGAGGCTCCGGACGACGAGGCGGAACTGCGCTACCAGGAGGTTGTCCCCGCACAGAAGGTGAAGGCCCGTTCGCTGACCGGGCCGGTTCCGGGTGCGCTCGCGGCTGGTGCCGCAGGCATCGGCGCGGCCGCGCCCGCAGCGCAGGGGGCGCCCACATCGGCCGCCCCGCAGACAGGTGCCGTCTCGTTCGGGCACCAGCAGCTGAGCGCCGACGTGCAGGTCGACGGCGTCGGACGCATCCTCGAGGACCCGTGGGGCACCGATGACGACGAGTACGCCGTGGCAGGCGTCGACGGGGCCCTGGATGACGACGACGAGCGGCGCCGACGCAGCGCGACCGGCATGGCCGTGCGCGGTTCCGGCACCCGCGGCGCCAAGAAGAACGGCGGCGCCGGTGGTGGCCCCGCCGGGATGCCCATGGGAATGGGCGGCGCCGGTGCGGGTGCCGGTGCACCCGGCGCCACCGTCGGCGGTGTCGGTGGACCGGTGGGAGGCCTGCAGGCGGGCGGCCCCCAGCTCGGGCTGCTTCCGGCCGGTGTGGGTGGAAGCGGAGCCAGCGGCATGCCGCTGACCCTGCTGCAGACCCAGCAGGGCGCCAAGGCCGTGAGCTCGGCCGCGTACGCGCCGGCACCCCTGCCCGGTGGCGGCGTCACGGCCGCCGGCGCCGGGGCCATGGCCTACGACCCTGTGACGATGGCCGAGGCGCTCAAGGCGAACGGCTACGACCTGGACGCCGAATCCCAGTACTTCGACGCTGCCGGCCGCCTGGTCGGTGGCGACGAACTCATCGACACCGACGGCGACGGCGTGCCCGACACGCCGCGCAGCGGCAGCGGTCGCACCCCGGGGACGGTCGGTCCCGGCGGCGTCCCGCTGCCCGGCGGCGGATCGACCACCACCCCGGGACGGGACCGTCGGGTCCCATCGCGAGCGGCGTCCCAGGAACCACCGTCCCCGGTCCAGGAGGCACGACGACCACCCCCGGTCCGTGGGTTCCCGGTCCGGTCCCCGGCGCTCCTGTTCCCGGACCTGTCACCACGCCCCAGCCCACGCCCATCCCGACCACCGGGTCGACCCCGCTGTACGGGTCAGGCAACCTCGGCGGCGGCCCGCAGGCGGCCAACACCCCCGGCTCCGGGCAGGGGGGAGTCGGCGGCGCTCCCTACGGTTCCACGGGCGGCACGGACTTCAGCGTCGCGTCGGACTCCCTCTACGCGCACTCCAGGCGGTGGCAGGAGCTGAGCGACTCCACCGACGCCATCATCCGCGACATGAGCAGCACCCAGAGCGGCGAGCGCATGTTCGGCATCATCTCCGCCCCCGCCGCGGCCTACAACAAGGCCGTCGACGAGTCGGTCACCTCGGTGCAGGCCTCCGGCCAGGAGGCTGGTGCCGTCAGCAGCGGCATGAACCAGAGCGGCTACCGCTATGACGACTACGAGCAGAGCGTCGTCGACGCCTACGGAAGGGTCAACGAATGAGCACCTATGCGAAGGTGGACGCAGCGGTCCAGCGGCTCACCGGCATGTGGACCAGCGCGCGCATGCTCGACGCCATCGAGGTGGAGTGGGTGCTGTCCTCCGCCGCGGTGCTGAAGCAGCCGGCTCTCGTGACGTGGCTGCGGGGGGTGGCCTACCGGCAGGCCCAGCAGAACCAGCAGGCCGCTCTCAACGGCCTGCGGTCGCTCCGCGTGGCGCACGGGACGCTCCGAAGGAACCAGAACTCCACCAACAGCCTCCGCGATGCGGGCGACGCCTGGAACGACGCGAAGGCCAGACTCGAGGCGATCGACGCCGAGATGAAGTGGCTGGCGGCCAACCCTCCCGAATGGACGGGCGTCAGCGCAGCGGCGCAGGCCGTGGAGGCAGAGGAGCGGCGTCGTCACCAGACGACGCTCATCGAGGCCGCCACCCGGGTCCAGCGGGGCTGCACCTCCGGTGCCCAGCTCAACGAGACTGTCCTCCTGCTGGCGTTGCTCGACGTCATGCTCCCGTGTTCCTCCGCGGCCTCGGTCGTGTCGAGGGCGCCGAGCCTGGCCAACGTGTTCTCGCTGAACTCCCGCGGGCGCGCCGCGGCAGCGGCGCTCGACCGGGCGGCGAACGGCTACCTGGCGACGATCCGCGGATCCGGCTGGGCGGCACGGTCCGTCGATGTCGCGCGTCAGTTCACCGGCGTCGAGCAGGTGCTGAGCACCGGAGGCAATCGGGCCCCGATCCCCGTCTAGATCTTGGCCCTGCCGCTAGCATGGGTGCCGACGCAGGGAGGCGCAGGTGGGTGACAACAGGGGCAAGAGCCGGATTCTCGTCGTGGACGATGACGCCGCGCTGTCCGAGATGCTGCAGATCGTGCTGCGCCAGGCGGGCTTCGAGACGCACCGCATCGCGACCGGGCTCGAGGCTCTGCAGGAGTTCCGGTCCTACCGCCCGGATCTCGTTCTGCTCGACCTGATGCTGCCCGGCCGTGACGGCGTCGAGGTCTGTCGCGACATCAGGGCCGAGTCCGGCGTCCCGATCGTGATGCTGACGGCGCGCTCGGACACCGCCGACGTCGTCGCCGGCCTGGAGGCAGGAGCCGACGACTACGTCGCCAAGCCGTTCAAGGCCACCGAACTGGTCGCCAGGATCCGCACCCGGCTGCGTCGCCTGCCTGGCGAAGGTGAGACCGACTCGCTGACGATCGGAGACCTGACCATCTCGGTCTCCTCGCACTCGGTCAAGCGCGGTCAGCTGGAACTCTCGCTGACGCCGCTTGAGTTCGATCTGCTCCTGGCGCTGGCGAAGCGGCCCGCCCACGTCTTCACGCGGGAGGCGTTGCTCGACGAGGTGTGGGGTTACCGCAACGCGGCCGACACCCGGCTGGTCAACGTCCATGTGCAGCGGCTCCGCGCGAAGGTCGAACGCGACCCGGAGCGCCCGGAGATCGTGATCACCGTGCGGGGGATCGGATACCGGGCCGGTGAATCCCAGCTCGACTAAGGGAGGCCCCGCTCAACTGTGGTGGCGCTCGCTGCCACTGCGTGTGGTCATCTCGATGCTCGGTCTCTCGGTGGTGCTCATGCTGCTCGCGGGTGTGCTGCTCATGAATCAGGCGACGGCCGGCGTCGTCGAGGCGAAGCGTGAGTCGTCACTCACCGAGGCGGTCGGCGTCCACGCCTTCATGCAGGAGCAACTGCGTAGCCCCGATGTGCGCAACGCGCCGGTGCACGAGTCGTTGAACCGGCTGGCCGACCTGGCCGTTGCCCAGTCCGCCCAGTACCGCGTCGTGATCGACGCCCCCACCTCCCGCCTCGTGTCGGCGGGCATCCAGGCCGACTCGGTGCCGGAGGCGCTCCGCACCCAGGTGCAGGCGAGCGAGGGCATGTACGTGACGCCGACGCAGGTCGTCTTCACCGACCCGGCCGTGACCCCCGAACCGGGGCTGGCCATCGGCACCTCGCTGCTGGGCACCGACGGGGAACGGTACCCCGTCTACTACATCTTCCCGATGACCATGGAGATGTCGACGCTGCGGTCGCTGCAGGGGGCGGTCGTCGCCACCGGAGCCGCGCTGACCCTCGCGCTGACCCTGGTGGCCTACCTGATCACCGTCCAGGTGGTCCGGCCCGTCCGCCGTGCCAGCCAGGCCGCCCTGCGGCTCGCCAGCGGCAGGCTCGACGAGCGGATCCCCGTCCGTGGCACCGAGGACCTCGCGACGCTGGCCAGATCGATGAACCGCATGGCGGGGCAGCTGCAGCAGCGGATCCGGGAACTGGAGACGCTGTCGACGCTGCAGCAGCGGTTCGTCAGCGACGTCTCGCACGAACTGCGCACACCGATGACGACGATCAAGATGGCCTCCGAGGTGCTGCACGACGGACGCGAATCCTTCGACCCGACGCAGCGCCGGTCGGTCGAGCTCATGAACACGGAGATCGACCGGTTCGAACTGATGCTCTCCGACCTGCTCGAGATCTCCCGCTTCGACGCAGGGGCCGCAGAGTTGGCCACCGACGAGGTGGAGGTCGCCTCCCTCGTCGACGCGGAGGTCGAGGCCACCCGCTCCATGGCGCAGCGCCTGGGGGTGGAGGTCATCGTCGAATACCGCAACGCCGACACCAGGGCAGCGGTGGACAGTCGCCGCATCCGCAGGATCGTCCGCAACCTGCTCACCAACGCCATCGAGCACGCGGAGGGCCAACCGATCCGCGTCACCGTCGCCTCCGACGTCGAGGCCGTGGCCATCACCGTGCGGGACTTCGGCGTGGGCTTCGCGCCAGAGGACGCCGCGCATGTGTTCGACCGCTTCTGGCGGGCCGATCCGAGCCGCAACCGTGTCGTGGGCGGCTCCGGCCTGGGGCTGTCGATCGCCATGGAGGACGCCCGGCTGCACCGCGGCTGGCTGACGGCGTGGGGGAGACCCGGCCGCGGGGCCCAGTTCCGGCTCACCCTGCCCCGTGACCCGGGGCGGGAGCTGACCGGCTCCCCGCTGCCGGTCATCCCCACCGACAGGAAGGCTGGTGCCCGCCGATGAAGCGCTGGATCGCCGCCCTGCTGCTCGCGCTGCTGACGACCGGCTGCGCCACCGTCCCCATCTCCGGCCCGGTGGAGGAGGTCCCGCTGTCGGACCGCCCCGGAGGCATCGACATCGCGCCCCAGCCACCCGCTACGGACGTCACGCCCGCCCGCCTCATCGAGGGCTTCCTGCAGGCGATGGCCGATCCGGCCGACGATTACGCCATCGCGCGGGCCTACCTCACGGCTGAGGCGGGAGCGACGTGGGACACGTCGACGGCGGTGATCTACACCGGCGCCGTGCGCGCAGACGAGGGCTCCGCGGGGATCGAGGGCACCACCATCGGCACCCTCGACCCCTCGGGCAGGTTCACCAGCGCCCCGGCGTCGATGGACTTCACGTTCGATCTGGTCCGGGAGGACGGGCAGTGGCGCATCCGCTCGGCCCCGGCCGGTCTCATGCTGTCCCGCTACCTGTTCGAGCGCTACTACGAACGGGTCCCCCTGTACTTCGTCAGCCGTGTTGGGCTGCATGTCGCGCCCGACCTCGTCCATCTGCCGGAGTCCCAGCTGACCCCGGCCACGGTGGTGGACGCCCTGCTGAAAGGCCCGCCCGCGAGCCTGGCCGGGCCGGTCTACAGCGCCATCGACTCCTCCGTCATGCTCGGTGACGAGGGAGCCACCATCGACTCGCAGGGGATCGTCACGGTCGACCTGACCGGCCTCGAACCGAAGCTCGGGGAACAGCAACGGCGACTCCTCGGGGCACAGCTGCTGTGGACCCTCACCTCGCTTCCGCGCGTCACCGGACTGCTGGTGACCCAGGACGGGATGCCCTTCGCGCTTCCGGGAGCGAACGCGGAGGGGGTCGTCGAACTCGCCGCCCAACACGTCTACCAGGTGCTGTCGCGCGCAGTGGGGGCCGACCTGTTTGTCATCCAGGGAGCCGAAGCCGGCTGGCTGCGGGAGGACGGGATGTTCGAACCGTTCCCGACGCCAGCCGAGGTCGCCGACATCGCCGTCTCCGCGGACGGCGAGACGATGGCCTTCATCGGCACCGACCGCACGTCGCTGACCCTCGGCCCGGTCGACGGCGAACGCGTCGACGTGCCGACCGGCCTCACCCAGCTGCGCTCTCCGCAGTTCGTGCTGGGCACCCTGTGGCTGCTGGGTGACGACGAGGAGGGCCGGACCCGGTTGCTCACCGTCGACCGGCTCCACCAGGTCAGCACCGTGTCGCTCACCGTGCCCCAGGGCAGCCGGCTCGAGGGGTTCGCGGTGTCGCCGACACGGACCCGCATGGTCATGATCCTCGGCTCCCAGGGGGAACGGCGACTCACGACCGGCACCATCGTGGGCACGAACCAGGTGAGCGTCTCGCGCCCGTCTCCGCTGCCGCTGACCACGCCGGGCGGGGTACAACTCGTCGACGTCCGGTCGGTGGCATGGCCCTCGGAAACGTCCATCGTGGTGGTCGCCGCGGCCGGGCTCCAGTCCGTCTACACCGCTCAGGCCGACGGATCCGGGGTGGAGGAGATCGGCCCGCTGGTCGGGGGAGTGGACGACGTCACGGCGCAGGCCCGCCTCGGGGGTGGCAGCATCGCGGCCCACACGGAGAGCGGCGCGGTCTGGCGCTATGAGGCCCGTACCCGCTGGACCATGGTCGCCGAGGAGATCACGGCCATCGCGTTCAGTGGCTGACCCTGTGGACGGCGGGAGGTCCGCCCGCGCCCGACCCACAACGTGTCATGCTCACCTTCCGCGACGCCGCCGCCGACCTGCTGTTCGGGCAGGCTGCCCCGGCTGCGACCGGCCGGGGTGGGGTCTGTGCCGGGCCTGCCTCGCTGCGCTCGCCGGACCACCACACACCGTGACGGAGCAACTCGGGGTCCCCGCCGTCGCCGTGGCCGACTACCGGCCGCTCATGGCCCGCATCATCCCGCGCTACAAGGATGAGGGGGCCTGGGCCTCGGTCGGCCGTTGGGACGGCTCCTCGCAGGCGCCGTCGACACGCTGGACCCGGCCCCGGGCACGGTGCTGGTCCCCCTGCCCTCGCGCCCGGCTGCGGTGCGCCAGCGCGGCTTCGACCACGTCGGCCACCTTGCGAAGGTCGCCGGAAGGGCCTCGGGGGTGCCCGTGGCGCGGATCCTGCGGCGCGCCGACAAGGGCCGGGATCAGGCCGGACTGGGGCGCGACGACCGCAGAAGGAATCTCGACGGCACCATGCGGGGCGCCCCCATGCCGGGCCCGTGCTCCTGGTCGACGACATCGTCACCACCGGCGCGACCATCCGTGAGGCGTGCAGGGCGCTGAAGGCCGCCGGCGCGACACCGGTCGGCGTGGTGCTCCTGGCGGAAGCGGGAACTCCCGGCCTGGCATTGCCTGCACCTGCTGGCAAAGCACGGTAGCGTTACTGCATGGAGACGCCGCAGGCCCGTTCAACCGGATAACCTGCGGCGACTGCGTTCCACCCGCAGGGAGCACTGCGGACAGGAAGGGCCCTCCGGGGCCCCGAGCAGACGGAGGAATGTATGGACATCGTCGTCACCGGTCGACACTGCACGGTCAGCCCGCAGTTGCGGGAACTCGTGAGCGAGCGACTCACCACGATCGAGCGATTGCGGGACCGTGTCATTCGTGTCGAGGCCGAGTTCAGCGCCTCCGACAACACCAAGGATCCCTCCGACGCCGTCACCGTCCAGTTGACTCTTCGGAGCCGTGGGCCCGTGATCCGGGCCGAGGCCAAGGCAAGCGACAAGACGCAGGCCTTCGAGATGGCCTTCGATCGGCTGAAGAGCCAGCTCAGGAAGGCAGCCGACCGCCGCAAGACGCATCGTGGACTCCGCCTCGCGTCCGCCGCCGACCTCGTCTCGCCACTCAGCGAAGGCACCTCGGACGAGAACGGGGTGGAGACCCGCAACGTCGCCGGCCTCGTCGTGACCGGGGACGGACCCCTGGTCGTGCGCGAGAAGGAGTTCGACGCCGTCCCTCTCACCTTGGCCCAGGCGCTCGACGAGATGGAACTGGTCGGCCACGACTTCTTCCTCTACCAGGACGCGGAGTCGGGACGCCCGGCCGTCGTCTACCGTCGCAAGGCGTACAACTACGGCGTGATCCACCTGAACGTCGGCTGATCCCGCTCGATCCTGCGGCGCCCGTCGGTAGTACCGGCGGGCGCCGCCGCATGTCCAGACTTCCCCGGCTTGTGGTAGGCGCGCTTGCCGTCGGGCGATAGGATGGCAGGCGGTATGACCGCTCGGCGGTCGACGGACCAGAAGAAGGACTGACCTCGTGGGTTTCATGGAATATCTGAGCGGCCTCGGCTCTGGGGCGCAGCTCCGTAAGCTGCAGAGGGTCGCCGATCAGGTCAACTCCATCGAGGACGAGTTCCAGGCGATGTCCGACGCCGAACTCCGCGCTGAGACGGACGCATTCCGCAAGCGGATCGCCGACGGCGAGAGCCTCGACCGCCTCATGCCGGAGGCCTTCGCGGCCGTCCGGGAGGCGTCCGTGCGTGTCCTCGACAAGCGGCACTTCGACGTCCAGATGATGGGCGGCGCGGCCCTGCACTGGGGCAACATCGCCGAAATGAAGACCGGCGAGGGCAAGACGCTGGTCGGCACGCTTCCCAGCTACCTGAACGCGCTGAGTGGCAAGGGCGTCCACGTCGTCACCACGAACGACTACCTCGCCAAGTACCAGTCCGAACAGATGGGGCGCATCCATCACTTCCTCGGCCTCGAGGTCGGCGCCATCCTCGCCAGCATGACCCCCGCCGAACGTCGCGTCGCCTACGGCGCTGACATCACGTACGGCACCAACAACGAATTCGGCTTCGACTACCTCCGCGACAACATGGCGCTCCGCAAGGAGGACCTGGTCCAGCGCGAGCACAACTTCGCCATCGTCGATGAGGTGGACTCGATCCTCGTCGACGAGGCACGCACGCCGCTCATCATCTCCGGGCCGGCCGAGGACAACCACGAGTGGTACCCGGTGTTCGCGCGCATCGCCACGGCCCTGCGCCGCGACCACGACTACGAGGTCGACGAGAAGAAGCGCACGATCTCCGTGCTGGCACCCGGCATCGAGAAGGTGGAGGACAGGCTCGGCATCGCCAACCTCTACGAGTCGGCCAACACCCCGCTCATCTCCTACCTGAACAACTCCATCAAGGCGAAGGAACTGTTCAAGAAGGACAAGGACTACGTCATCGCGAGCGGCGAGGTCCTCATCGTCGACGAGCACACCGGCCGCACCCTGGCCGGCCGGCGTTACAACGAGGGCCTGCACCAGGCGCTGGAGGCGAAGGAGGGTGTCGAGATCAAGGACGAGTACCAGACGCTCGCCACGATCACGCTCCAGAACTACTTCCGCATGTACAACAAGCTCGCAGGCATGACGGGCACGGCGAAGACGGAAGAGTCCGAGTTCCAGAAGATCTACGGGCTCGGGGTCATCCCGATCCCCACGAACCGTCCGATGGTGCGCATCGACAACGTCGACCTGATCTACCGCACGGAGGAGGCGAAGTTCGCCGCCATCGTCGAGGACGTGGTGGAGCGCCACGCCGCGGGACAGCCGGTGCTGATCGGCACCGCGTCGGTGGCCAAGTCGGAGACGCTGAGCACCCTGCTGAAGCGGGCCAACGTGCCGCACCGCGTCCTCAACGCCAAGCACCACGAACGTGAGGCGGCCATCGTGGCCGAGGCCGGGCGGAAGGGTGCCGTCACGGTGTCGACCAACATGGCCGGCCGAGGCACCGACATCATGCTCGGCGGCAACCCCGAGTTCCTCGCCGACCTCGAGCTGCGCAACCGCGGACTCGATCCGATCGAGACGCCGGAGGAGTACGAGGCGGCCTGGGCCGAGACCCTGACCACTCTCGAGGAGCAGGTGAAGTCGGAGCACGAGGAGGTCGTCGCCAGCGGTGGCCTGTACGTGGTCGGCTCGGAGCGCCACGAGTCCCGCCGCATCGACAACCAGCTGCGCGGTCGTTCCGGCCGTCAGGGCGACCCCGGCGAGTCCCGCTTCTACCTGTCGCTGCGCGACGACCTGATGCGACTGTTCCGTCCGGATGCGATGGAGGCCGCCATGGTGCGCCTCGATGTCCCGGACGACGTGCCGCTGAACAACAAGTTCGTGTCGCGGGCGATCCAGTCGGCGCAGAAGCAGGTCGAGGCGCAGAACTTCGAGATGCGCAAGAACGTCCTCAAGTACGACGACGTCATGAACAGGCAGCGCCACGTCATCTACGCCGACCGCCGCAAGGTGCTCGACGGTGCCGACGTGTCGGAGCGCCTGCGTGACAAGACCTCCGAGGTCATCGCCGCAGTGGTCACCGGGCACACCACCGGCATCCCGGAGGAGTGGGACCTGGAGCAGCTCTTCACGGATCTGAAGACCCTGTACCCGGTCTCCATCAAGCTCGACGACATCGCCGACGACATCCCCCACCAGGAGGAGCTCATCGAGCTGTTCCAGGAGGATGCGTCCGCGGCCTACGACCGTCGCGAGGAGGAACTCGGCGCGGAGACCATGCGCGAGCTCGAGCGTCAGGTCATGCTGACCGTCCTCGATCGCAAGTGGCGCGAGCACCTCTACGAGATGGACTACCTGCGCGAGGGCATCGGCCTGCGCGCCATGGCGCAGCGCGACCCGCTGATCGAGTACCAGCGCGAGGGCGGCGACATGTTCGTCGCCATGATGGAATCCTTCATCGAGGAGGCCATCGGCTACATGTTCAACCTCGAGGTGAAGGCGCGCGTGGAGGAGCCGGCACCACAGGTCGCGTTGGTCACCGACGGCGAGGGCAACGCCGTGGACGTCGACAGCGTCCTCGGCCGCAACGGCGCCCCCGAAGGGGAGTCGGAGCCCGCCGTGCTGGCGAAGGGCCTCAACCGGAAGGAACCGACCAAGCTCAGCTACTCGGCACCCGACGAGAGCGGCGCCGCCACCACCGTGGGCCGCAACGGCGGCGGGCGGTCGAAGAAGAACGAGGCGAGTGGCCCCAGCCGCAACCGTCCGTGCCCCTGTGGCTCGGGCAAGAAGTACAAGCTCTGCCACGGGCTGAACGCCTAGGACAGCTAGGCGGCGGCGAGCGCGGCCGGTGTCAACACCGTCAGCTCGCTGCACGCCCAGCGCCCGTCCGTCACGTCGAGACGGACAACGCAGGCCACGAAGCGGCCGTCGCACAGCAGTGTGACGGCCGCTTCGACCGATTCCGGGGTCGGCATCTGGGTGCGCATCCGGAAGACGCGGGCGGCATGCAGCAGCCTGGAGTCGACGAACGTGGCCAGCTGCTGGAACGCGCAGGCGGACGCGTGACGGCGCACCTGGTGCAGGGCCCGGCGTCCGGACATCGTCTCGATGAGCGCGATGATGAGGGCGGCGGCGGGTCGTGGGGCGGGCTCGTGCGGGACGCGCACGGCCGGGGCAGGGATGACCGCGATGCTCTCGCGGACCGGACGGATCGTGGCTTGCATGGGGTGACGCTAGGAGCGCCACCGCCGCCCGGCTCCTGCCGCGGAGCCTCTTGACAACACGAACCGCCTCCGGACAACGTCGAGGCGACCCCGGACAACACCTGCCGGCGGTCAGCCGCCGAACATCAGCAGCAGGCCGCCGACGGTGAACACGACCATCACCAGCAGAAGCGGCAGGTGAGGCCGCACGCCCGACACGCCGGAACGCAGGGCGATGTCGTGGCTGACCAGCACCCCGAGCGCATGGCCTCCGACGATCAGCCCCACCTGCACGACGGCGACGAGTGTCGGGACGCCGAACAGTGCGGTGTGGGGGGCGGCCTCGATCAGGCCGAGCACATTCCAGCCGCGGCCGAGAGGGTCGCTGAACCGGAACAGGGTCCGCTGACCCTCCAGGTAGAGCATGGTTCCGTAGTGCGCCAGCGCGTACCCGACCACCAGAGGGATCAGCCCCGGGGCCAGGTCATCGGCCCGCAGCTCCCGGTAGCTCAGGGTGCCGAGGCGGAACAGGCCGTAGACGCCGCCCACGCACACGAGCAGCATGCCGGTGGCGAGGGGCCACACGCCCGTGCCCAGGCCCTGCGTGGCCCGCACCCACGCGGCCGTGTTGGAGACCGCGTCGAAGAGCGTGGCACCCAGCAGGACGCTGGCCAGCGCCGTCAGGTGTCGCGGGGCCTTCCAGGACGCCAGGTTCCGCAGCGGGTTGGTCCACATCAGCACGCCGCGCTTGGAACGGGCCCAGGGGGAGAGCCGGGCGACGGCGGACGCGTACGCCTCGAACGGGTCGGCCCTGCCGATCCATGCCGGCGCGACGAGCGTGCCGATGACCATCCACGCGGCCCAAGCGAGGGCGAACCACCGCAGGACAGGCAGCGTCGCCCCGCCCGGCTGGGCCAGCTCGAGGTAGCTGAACACCAGGGCGGCCGCGGCGGCCGGGAGCACCGAGGCCCGACGCTGGGCCTCGGGGGCCCGCCACGTCGGGGAGGTGGCTCCGCGGGCGGCGAACAGCAGCCGCCAGGGATTGCTCCGTTCGTAGACGCCTCCCAGGAGGAGCGCGACAGGCACCAGACCCACCCACAGCCACACGTAGACGAAGCCGATCGCGGGGTTGTCGATCCGGTCGACGCCGAGGAAGAGTGCGGCGGCGGCCACCAGCCAGACGACGCCCACGGCGAGGCGCAGGGTGCGCGACACGGCCGGCGAGTCGATGAACCGGCTCAGCCGGGGCAGCTCCCTGCCCTCCTCCTCCTCGTAGCGCGACGTGCGCCACGCGAACAGCGCCACCCAGAAGGTGATGATCAGGACGACAGCGGCGCCCGCCAGCACGAGCGGCAACGGCAACGGCAGATCGTGCCGCGACGCGATGCCGTGGAGGAGGATCACGAAACGACCAGGGTCAGCCAGACGGCGTCGGTGATGTGTGACTCCACCTCGTAGCTACCGGCCATGTTCGCGACGAACACGATGTCGGTCGGCTGCCCGGCCGGCAGGTCCTTCTCGATCTCGTACCCGTGCACGTGGACGGCGTCGTCCACGGGGGTGGTGATCCGCAGCGTCAACTCCGCGCCGAGTGCCACCTCGACCTTCTGGGTGGGAGCGGCAGGGGAGGTCACCGACAGCTCGAAGGTCTGCGGCGGAACGTCCTTCGGTGCCCCGCAGGACGTCAGGAACAGGGACAACGACAACACGACACAGACAAGCATCTTCTTCATGGCACCCCGAACCTAGCCCGAAAGTGGGACGCCTGCACCTAGGCTTGCTCCTGTGAAGCGTCAACTGGTGTTCATCCCCGTCTCCGCAGCCGAGCTCGACGTCCTTGCCGGGGCCGTCACGTTCGCCGACCGCACCGCCTACGCGGTCACCGACGACCTGCTGGAGGAGTTGGGCTACGACGCCACCGACTCCGAGGACGCCGAGTATGCGGCCCTCGTGCTGGCGAGCGTCGCAGGCCTCGCCGCCAACGGCGAGCGGCTGATCGTCGTCGCCGATGTGCCGGCCGATCTCGTCCAGCCCGGCGAGGACTCGCCGAACGGCGAGATCCTGCTGACCAGACTGCCGACCACAGCCATCACCGCCTGGTTCGCCGACGAGCCGGGCATCGACATCACAGCTGCCGCGGCCGCCTGCCACGGCATGTCCATCGACGAGGCCTGGGAGCAGCCTGCGGTGCAGGCCCTGCTCCGCGACCACGACCTCCTGCACAACGACGTCGTCGAGTTCAGGCGAGGAAAGGAAGGCTGACATGCCCCGATCCATCTGGAAGGGAGCCGTGTCCTTCGGCCTGGTCTCCATCCCCGTCAAGGTCTACGGAGCCACCGAGGACAAGGACGTCAGCTTCCGGCAGATCCACTCGAGCGACGGCGGACGCATCCGCTATCAGCGGGTGTGCGAGAAATGCGGAGAGGTCGTCACGTTCGCCGACATCGCCAAGGGATTCGAGTCCTCCGACGGCAGAATGGCGATCCTCACGGACGACGACTTCGCCAACCTGCCCCTGAGCACGCTGCGGGCCGTCGACGTCGTGCAGTTCGTCGACGAGGCGGAGGTCGATCCGACGTTCTTCCAGCGCACCTATTTCCTGGAGGCGGAGGCAGCCGGTCAGAAGCCGTACGTCCTGCTGCGGGAGGCGCTGGCGAAGGAGGGCAAGGTGGCCGTCGTCAAGGTCGCGTTGCGGTCCCGCGAATCGCTCGCGCTGATCCGTCCCAAGGACGACCTGCTCCTGCTGCACACCATGTACTGGCCGGACGAACTGCGCGACGGCGCGTTCGCGGAACCGTCCGCCGAGGTCACCGTCAGCGATGCCGAGATGGAGATGGCCAAGCTCCTGATCGGGCAGCTCGAAGGCACCTTCGATCCGGCGGCCTACACCGACTCCTACAGGGAGGCGCTGTTGGAGGTCGTCACGGCCAAGCTCGCGGGTACCGCGATGCCGGAGGCGCCGGACACCTCGGCCCCGGCAGGCGACGTCGTCGACCTGATGGCTGCGCTCAAGGCGTCCGTCGAGGCCGCGCGGAAGCGCCGCGAGGAAGCCGCCGCCCCGAAGGCGGGCTGACCTGGTGCGCCCGACGACGATCTCGTTCCACGAGGACGACGACGCCGACGCGACCCTCCTGGCGCTCGAGGCGGCCGGACACCACGTCGAGCGGGCCCGGGAGCGGTTCCTGGGGGAGGACGACGACGAGGAGGTCGTGTTCCTGCTGCTGACGGACGCCGGGCCCGACGAGGCCAGGCGGCACGTCGTCGGGGACGGGTTCGTCGTCGGCCCGGCCTGAGACCGGGCCCCGGCTCAGCGGGTCAGCCAGTCGGCGGCGCGTCGCTCGAGGCCGGCGAAGGCGTCGCGGACGAACGGCTCGACCTGCGCCTCGACCTTCTTGCCCACGAGCGGGATCCTGACGCGCAGCTCGCCGGTGAACTCGGCCTCGGTGGTGGCGGCGACGGGCCGCAGGACGGCGACGGCGTCAATGTCGACGGGCATGCCGGGAACCGAACCCTTGACCGCGCCGTTGACGGTGCCGTCGGGCTCCGCCACGCCGAACGTGAACACCTGCTCCAGCCGCAACGAACTCCCCACGAACTTCGTCAGGTGTTCGGGGACCGGCAGCACCATGATCAGGGTGGTCGTGTCGCCCTGGATGGAGACCGCGTGCTCGAGCGCGCCGGCGTGCGCGGCGACGTCCTCGATGAAACCCTGCGTGCGGAACAGCGCGACGACACGCTCGGGGGCGGCGGCATAGACGTGGTGATAGGCAAGCCTCATGGGTCCAAGGGTAGCGGGATGGCGCGCTGCGCCCGCGCCGTGCAGCGGCGCCCCCTAGGATGACGGCATGCGGATCGACCTCCACACCCATTCCCGGGTCTCCGACGGCACAGACACGCCGACGAGCCTGGTCCTGAAGGCCTCACAGGCTGGCCTCGACGTCATCGCCCTGACCGACCATGACTCCTTCGGAGGCGTCCTCGAGGCGCAGGAGGCGGGAAGGCGGATCGGGGTCAAGGTGATCGCAGGCATCGAGATCTCGACGCAGCACGCCGGGCGCTCGGTCCACCTGCTCGGCTACGGCTGCAACCCGCTCGACCGGGCCCTCAACGAGGAGCTGGGACGCATCCGGGTGGGCCGCACCGAACGCCTCCCCGGCATGGTCCAGGCCCTCGTCGACAGCGGCCTCGACATCACCATCGACGATGTGTTCGACGCTGCGGGCGGCGCCCCCGCGGTCGGCCGCCCCCACGTGGCGGACGCTCTCGTCGCCAAGGGCTACGTTCCCGACCGCGACGCGGCTTTCCGGGACTGGCTCGCCGAGGGGCGGCCCGGCTACGTGCACCGCTACGCCTGCCCGCTGGAGACCGCCATCGACCTGGTGCACGCGGCCGGCGGCGCCGCCGTCCTGGCCCACCCCTGGGGCCGGGGCAACCGCGACATCCTCCCTGCCCCCTACATCGAGTCCCTCCTGCGTGACCACGGGCTCGAGGGCATCGAGGTCGACCATCCGGACCACGACGACGACACCAGGAGCCTGCTGTTCGAGATGGGTGGCCGTCTCGGCCTGATCCGCACCGGCTCCAGCGACTACCACGGGCTCGGGAAGAAGAACAACCCCCTGGGCGCGAACCTGACCCGCCCGTCGGCGCTCAAGGACCTCCAGGCCCGCATCCGGCAGCGTGGTGGAGTCGCCTGACGCCGGACCGGTAAGCTGTGCGGGTACATCCCCGAACCCACCCAGACAAGGTGTTCCAGCATGTCGCTGACTGAGCAGGGCCTCCCCGACGCCGAGGCTTCCCTCGCCCGTTCCACGGAGCGTAGCCACGAGATCGAGGCGGACATCGCCGTCAATCCCGGCAGGTACCGGATCCTCACGGGGGACCGCCCCACGGGGCACCTGCACATCGGCCACTACTTCGGCTCGCTGCAGAACCGGGTCCGTCTCGCCTCGTTGGGGGTCGAGACCTACGTCATCATCGCCGACTACCAGGTGATCACCGACCGTGACGGCGTCGGCCCCATCAAGGAACGCGTCCACTCGCTGCTGACCGACTACCTCGCCGTCGGGCTCGACCCCCGCGAGGTGACGGTGTTCACGCACTCGGCCGTCCCCGCCCTCAACCAGCTGATGCTGCCCTTCCTGTCCCTGGTCACCGACGCGGAGCTGCGACGCAACCCGACGGTGAAGGCGGAGCTCGACGACACCGGCGATCGCCCGATGTCCGGCCTCATGCTGACCTACCCGGTCCACCAGGCCGCCGACATCATGTTCTGCAAGGCGAACCTCGTCCCCGTCGGCAAGGATCAGCTTCCCCACCTCGAGCTGGCCAGGGTCATCGCCCGCCGCTTCGACGAGCGCTATGGCCGCTCCGATGAGAGCACCCCGGTGTTTCCCGCGCCGGAGGCACTGCTCAGCGCCTCCGGCACCATCCTGGGCCTCGACGGCCAGAAGATGAGCAAGTCGAAGGGGAACACCATCGAGCTGCGGATGACGGCGGACGAGACAGCCAAGCTGATCAAGCGGGCGGTCACGGACTCCGACCGGCACATCACGTTCGACCCCGACAACCGGCCGGAGGTGTCGAACCTCGTCAACCTCGCGGGGCTGTGCCTCGGTCGCGACCCCCAGTCGATCGCCGAGGAGCTCGGTGACGCCGGCGGCGGCGGCCTGAAGAAGCTGGTCACGGAGGCCGTCAACGACTACTTCGCGCCGATCCGGGCCCGTCGTCGTGAACTCGAGGCCGATCCCGGCTACGTCGCCTCGGTGCTTGCCGAGGGCAACGCCCGCGCCAACGCGGTGGCGGAGCAGACCCTCGGCGAGGTGCGCTCCGCCATGCAGATGGCCTACTGAGGACGAAGACGCGAAGAGGGCCCCGCCGGAGCGGGGCCCTCTTCTCATGTCCGGAGGAGTGTCAGTCCTGCGTCGGCGGCGCCGGCGGCACCTCGACGCCACCGCGGGTGCGACGGCGACGACGGCGGGGCTTCGCGGCAGCCTCGCCCGAGGTGCCGGAGGCTGCGGGACGGTCGCCGCTGGACTCGGTGGATCGACGGGTGCGTCGGGTCGGGCCCTCACCGGGAGCGCGCCGCGCCTCGCCGGCCTTCTCCCGCGAGGCCCCGGCGAGACGGCCGCGGGTGCCCTCGGGAATGTCGAGGTCCGAGAACAGGTGCGGCGACGACGAGTACGTCTCTGCCGGTGTGCCCTTCTCGAGGCCGAGGCTCTCGTCGATCAGCTTCCAGCGGTGGACGTCTGCCCAGTCGACGAAGGTGACGGCGACGCCCGAGTTGCCGGCGCGGCCCGTGCGGCCGATGCGGTGCACGTAGGTCGCGTCGGTGTCGGGGCACTCGTAGTTGATCACGTGGCTGACACCCGTGATGTCGATGCCGCGGGCTGCGACGTCGGTGGCGACGAGCACGCTGATGGTGCTGGCGCGGAACTTCTTCAACGCACGTTCGCGGGCCTGCTGGTTGAGGTCTCCGTGGAGCGAGGAGGCCGGGAAGCCGCGGTCGACCAGGTCGTCTGTGAGGCGCTGCGCCGCACGCTTGGTGCGGCAGAACACCATGACCTTGGTGGTCTGGCGGCCCTGCAGGATGCGGGCGATCATCTCCGGCTTGTCGAGGTCGTGCGCCTGGTAGACGAACTGCTCGATGTCCGGGACGGTCATCGACGCGTCCTGGCCCTCCGCGCGGATGTTGATGGGCTTGTTCAGCGTGGCCCGGGCCAGCGTCAGGATCGGCGCGGGCATGGTGGCCGAGAAGAGCATCGTCTGCCGCGAGGACGGCGTCTTGCGCAGGATGCGTTCGATGTCGGGCAGGAAGCCCAGATCGAGCATCTCGTCTGCCTCGTCGAGGACCAGGACCTGGATGGCGCTGAGGTCGAGGGCGCCGCGGTCAGCCAGGTCGAGGAGTCGGCCCGGGGTGCCCACGGCGATGTCGATGCCGGCCTCCAGGGTGTCCAGCTGCTCGTCGTAGCCGGTGCCGCCGTAGATGGTCAGCACGCGCATCCGCAGGTGCTTGCCTGCGACGTCGAGGTCGCGGCCCACCTGGAGCGCCAGCTCGCGGGTCGGGCAGACGATCAGCGCGCGGGGCTTGCCGTGGGTCGGCTTCTCGCCGTCGGACAGCGTGACCATGCGGTGGAGCAGGCTGACGCCGAACGCCAGGGTCTTGCCCGTGCCGGTGCGGGCCTGACCGATGAGGTCGCTGCCGCTCACCGCCAGCGGGATCGACAGCGCCTGGATCGGGAAGGGGTGGACGATGCCGACTTCCGCCAGCGCCGAGGTGATGGATTCGTGGACGCCGAGGTCGGCGAAAGTGTCGTCGACGGCGATCTCGTTGTTACTCAGGGCTCGTACCTTCGTCATGTTCTCACAGCGCACGAGGGCAACCGGAGGCGGGGCCGCTGCGGCCCGCAAGGGGAAAGTCTACCTCAGCCCCTCAGACGGCGCCGAAGCCGACCGGCCGCGACGTGGTGGTACCGAGATCGACGTACGCGATCCGCGACCCGGGGATCAGCACGCGCCGCCCCTTGTCGTCGGTGAACTCCGCCACCGAACCGTCGGCGACCGCCGCGCGCACCTGCGCCGCGATGTCGTCGGCGGAGGCTTCGGTTTCGAGGGTGACTTCGCGGGCGATGTCGATGATGCCGAACTTGACTTCCATGGCGCCCACTCTAGCGAGGCCGGGCAAGCAGCTACACCTCGATCCGTGCCACCACCACTGTCACGTTGTCCTTGCCGCCCTGCGCGTTGGCCCACGCGACGAGTCCCTCCGCGAGTTGCCGGGGTGCCGGGCCCTGCTGCAACTGCTCGGTGAACACGTCCCACAGGGCGTCCGGGGCGCTCGCGTAGTTCCAGAGGCCGTCACTGCACAGCAGCAGCCACCCGTTGGTCGACGGCTGCATGGTGATGACCGACGGCAGGAAGTTCGTCGAGTTGCGGCCCAGCCACTTCGTGATGGCGTGGGCCTGGCTCGACCGCTCCGCGTCGTCCCGCGACATCCCCAGCATCATCCGCGCCTGGGCCATGGAGTCGTCGGTCGACAGCAACTGGCAGAGGCCGTCGTCGCCCAGCCAGTAGGCACGGGAGTCGCCGACGTTGCCGACGGCGATGGCGCCGTTGTCGACGAGCGCTGCGATCAAGGTGCAGGCCGACGGCTCCTCGCGGGCCTCGAGGACGGCCTGGTTCGCGCTGGCGAACGCCTGGACGAAGGCCACGTTGGCGGCCTGGCCCGAGCGGATCCGGCCCACCAGTTCCTCGACGACGGTCTCGGCGGCCACCACGGAGGCGATCTCCGCCCCGGGGGCGGTGGTGACGCCGTCGGCCACGGCCAGCACGGCCGCGGGCGTCGGCTGCTCGCGCGTGGCCAGGCACATGGCGTCCTGATTGGTCCGGTGCCTGAGCCCCGTGTCGCTGCAGCCGGCGATCCAGTGGGCGGGCACCCGGACGTAATGGGCCCGCTCCGAGCGCTGCGGGGCAGCGTCGTCGGGACCGGGTCCAAGGTGTTGCATGGGCCCCATCCTTTCAGTCGATCGGATCGGGGAGCCTGGTACCCCGGCCATAAGGCAGAAGAGGGCTCCACAGATCGCCGTGCGCCTGCACCCTGGCCAGCGCCTCGGCAGGCGATGTCCGCAGAACGGAGTCCGGGCGGAGCGCCGCCACCTCCTCCCAGGTCAGGGGGACGGCGACCGACGGACGGTCCAGCCCCCGGACCGAGTAGGCGCACACGGTGTTCCGGGCGGCGAGGTTCTGCGCGAAGTCGACGAAGACGAGGCCCGCGCGCGCATCCCGGGCCAGCGTCGCCGTGAACAGCTTCGGCTGCGTCGCCGCCAGGTGTCGGGCCAGCGACTGCGCGAAGTGGAAGACCTGCGAGGCGGGCGTCGGCTCCAGGGGAACGCTCAGCTGCAGGCCCTTGTTGCCGGAGGCCTTGATCTGCGCCTCCAGACCCAGCTCGGCGAGCACGGTGGCGGCGACGATGGCGGCCCGTGCTGAGTCCGCCGGGGTGATGCCGGGACCGGGGTCGAGGTCGACCACCAGGGTCGTGGCCCGCGGCTCGTCCGCGCCGTCGAGGACGATGCCGTCGTCGCCGGTCGTGGTGTCCGGCAGCCGCCACTGCGGGGCGTGCAGCTCGATGGAGGCGAGGTTGGCGAGCCACACCAGCGTCGCACGCTGGTCGACGACGACGTAGCGGACGGAGCCGGCCGAGGTGGCCACCTCTGTGGTGCCGACCCACTCGGGTGACCCCTGGGGTGCGTTCTTCTCGAAGAACGACCCCTTCGCGGTCCCCTCGGGGTAGCGGACCCGGGTGATCGCCCGTTCCGCGAGGTGGGGGAGCATGACCTCGGCGATCTCCAGGTAGTAGGAGATGAGCTCGGACTTGGTGAAACCGTCGGGGAAGAGCGCCTTATCCAGGTTGGTGAGGGACAGGGCGACCCCGTCGACCTCCGTGGCGATGCGTTCACTCATGGACCCCTCCGTGGGCACAGCTTGCCACGGCCGGGTGCATTGTGTCGGTGGGACGTGGTTGCATGGACGTCATGGAATTCCGGTTGCTGCCCCCGCCGCAGGTCATCCCACCGGAACTGACCCCCGAGCAGCGCGCCGTCGCGCGGCTGCGCTCCGGCATGCACGTCGTGCTGGGCGGGCCCGGCACCGGCAAGACCGTCACCCTGGCGGCCGCTGCCGCCGACTGGGTGGCCGACGGTTCCGGCCTCGACCGGCTGATCGTGCTCGCCCACTCCCGCGCGGCAGCCCAGACATTGCGCCGCGACATCACCCGCCGGCTCTCCACGGCGCAGACAGGGGCCAATGTCTCGACCGTGCACGGCTTCGCGCTCGGTCTGATGCGCCGCTACCTGCCACACGAGGACGCCGACTGGCGGCTGCTGCGGGCCCCCGAACAGGAGGCCCGGATCCGGGAGCTGCTGGCGGCCATCCCCGTCGAGGCGTGGCCCGAGCCGCTGCGGCCCGCGCTGAAGACCCGTGCGTTCGCCCGGCAACTGCGCGACGCGCTGGCCCGCGCGCGTCAGCTGTCGCTCGATGCGGAGGGGGTCTTGGAGCTGGCCGCCGAGGCCTCCGACGCGTCCTTCGCCGCGGCGGCCCGTTTCATGGAGGCCTACCTCACGGTCGGCGACTTCTCCGCGACCCTCGACTATGCGGAGCTCGTCTACCGCACGCGGCTGCTGCTGACGGAGCCGGAGGCCGCTTCCGCCGTTCGGGCGGCCTTCGACGCCGTCCTCGTCGACGACGCCCACGAGTCCGACCCGGCCCAGGTGGCGCTGCTGGCGGACCTGGCCCGGCTCGGGCTTCCCGTCGTCGCGTTCGGTGACCCGCAACAGCGGATCGGCGGCTACCGGGGGGCGACCGCCACCGCACTGGCCGATCTCGCAGCGGTCGACGGCGCCGTCGTGCACCAGCTGTCGGATGGATTCCGCTGCGCCGAGGCCGTCACCGGGTCTCTGAGCGCGCTGACGTCACGACTTCCGGCGCGGCTCCGTCCCCCGGCACCACACCCACTGCGGGACGGGGGAAGGGTGACGGCGAGGATCTTCGATGACGAGTCCGCCGAGATCGCCCACGTGGCCGCCGAACTGCGCGCCGCCATCAGCGAGGACGGGCTGAACTGGTCCGACCTGGCCGTCGTCACCCGCGCCGGACGCAGCCAGCTCTCGTCCGTCGCCAAGGAGCTGATCCGGCTGGGAGTGCCCGTCGATGTCGCCGGCGACGAGATCGCCCTGTCGGAGCAGCCGGCCGTCGGGACGCTCCTGCTCGCCCTCGACGTCGCGGCGCGCGGGGCCCGCCCCGAGGCAGACGAGGCCCGACTCCTCCTGTCGTCGCCGCTGGCGGGGCTCGACGGCGTGGCGCAGCGACGGCTCGCCCGCGCGCTGCTCGCCCGGCACCGGTCCCGGGCGGCTCGGCGGCCCTGCTGGCCCGGTGCCTGGGGAGCCGGCGCTGCTGGAGGGCATCGACCTGCCCGAGGCTGCCACCGCGGCCACGCTGTCGGGGCTGCTCGAGGACGCCAGGAAGCTGCTGGCCGACGACGCCGAACCGCAGGTGGCGCTGTGGGGGTTGTGGGACGGCACCGACTGGCCGGCGCGGCTGCGGGAGCAGGCGCTGCGGGGGAACCGCCGTGCCGACGCCGACCTCGACGCCATCGTGGAGGTCTTCGAGCTCGCCTCCCGGATGGACGACCTGCGCGGCGCCCCCGGCGTGCGCACCTTCCTGGGGGAGATCGCCGGCCAGGAGATCCCCGCCGACACGGGCCGTGAACTCGACGCCCCCGGCAACGGGGTGCGGCTCATCACCGCCCACCGCACCCGAGGCCTCCAGTGGGAGCGGGTCTGGGTGATCCGCGCCCAGGAGGGCCTGTGGCCGCGATCCGGGAGGCAGGGCGTGCTGCTCGACGCGCAGCGCCTCACGGCCACGCAGCTGCTGCCTCCGGGCCGGGGGAGCAGCTCCTCTCCGATCGCCAGCTGTTCCACGTCGCCTGCTCCCGCGCCAGGACAGGGCTGTTCGTCAGCGCGGTCCAGGGGTCGAGGGAGAGGGTGGCCGCGCCTCCCGGTTCCTCGGCGAACTGGGCGTTCCCGTCGAGCGCATCAACGGCCGTCCCGCCGGCCTGCTCACGGCGGTCTCCCTGGTCGGGTCGCTCCGCCGCACCCTCACCGACGAATCGGCATCCCCCGGGCTCAGGCGGGCCGCCGCACTGCGGCTCGCCGACCTGGTGGCCGGCGACCTTCCCGCGCCCGGTGCCCGGCCCGCCTCCTGGTGGGGGACGGCGGAGCCGACGTCGGGGGCGGCCGTGCCCACCGGGCCGATCGGCATCAACGGATCGTCGCTCGAGACGCTGCTCGAGTGCCCGCGACGCTGGTTCCTGTCGCGGCGTGCCCGGGCCGACGCGGCCCGCCAGTCCCGGGCCTCCATCGGCGACGTCGTCCACCTGATCGCCAGGCAGGCGGCCGAGGTGGGGCTGGACGCCGACCAGATGCGGGCGGAACTGGACAGGGTCTGGGACGAGATCCCCTTCGAGACCGAGTGGCTGTCGGCCACCGAGCGCTCGGAGATCGACGCGGCCATCGGCCGCTTCGCCACCTATCAGGAACACGAGCCGACCACCCTCGTCGCCGTCGAGAAGGACTTCCGGGTGCCCATGAACGTGGAGGGGCACGAGGTGGTCCTCACAGGTCAGGTGGACCGCCTCGAACGGACCGGCGACGGTCGCATCCGCGTCGTCGACCTGAAGACCGGACGCAAGGTGCTGCGCGAGGCCGACGTCCTCGACCACGCCCAGCTCGGCCTCTACCAGCTGGCCACCCGGCTCGGCGCGTTCGACGACGTCACCGGCGGGGTCCGCGACGTCGCTCCGCCCGCGCTCGCGTTCGTCCGCGCAGGGGAGACCATGCCGGCGCTCGTCTCGCAGCCGTCGATCGACGACGCCCCGCAACTCCCCGGCGAGGAGCTCACGGTCGGCCCCAGCTGGGTCCACGACCGCATCGCCGAGGGCGTCGCGATCATCGCGTCCGGTCGCTTCGACGCCGTCGAGTGCGGCGCCTGCCGCTACTGCCCGTTCGCATCGTCGTGTCCCGCCCTCGCGGCGGGGGCGCAGGGGAGACCGAAGTGACACTCCATCCGATCCGCACCCACCTCCTGACCACGCCGGGCCAACTGGTCGACGCCCTGCAGATTCCCTTCAGCGACGAGCAGCTGGAGGCCATCGTCGCCCCACTCGAGCCCGCGGTGATCATCGCGGGCGCAGGCTCCGGGAAGACGACGGTGATGGCCGCCCGCGTCGTGTGGCTGGTCGGCACCGGCCAGGTCCGCCCCGAGGAGGTACTGGGGCTCACCTTCACCCGCAAGGCCGCCGCGGAGCTGGCGGCCCGCGTGGCCGCCGCGCTCGACCGCTCCGGCGTCGTGGCCGGGCAGGAGGGGGAGGGCGCCGAACTGGTCATGACCTACGACTCGTTCGCGGCGCGTCTCGTCAGCGAGTTCGGGCTGCGGATCGGCATCGACCGTGACCCCGTCATGGTCACCGGCGCGAGCCGGTACCGACTGGTCACCCGCGTCGTGGCGGACGCACCGGGCCCCTTCCGCAGCATCAGCCGACTCAGCCACCACAGCATCCCGGAGCGGGTCCTCGCCCTCGATGCGGAGATGGCCTCCCACCTGGTCGACGCCGCGACCGTGTTGGCCGAATGCGACCGCGCGGAGGCGCGTTTCCAGGCGGCTCCGCTGTACCGGGGCAAGCCGTTGCGTGACGTCACCCGGGCACTGGACGCGACCCAGGAGCGGCGCGACCTGATCGACCTCGTGACGCGCTACCAGGAGCTGAAGGGCCGGCTCGGAGTGGTCGAGTTCGCCGATCAGCTCCGCGAGGCCGTCCGACTGGTCACCCAGGTGCCCGAGGTCGGGGAGGAGCTGAGGCGCCGCTTCCGCGTCGTCCTGCTCGACGAGTACCAGGACACCTCGGCCGCGCAGGCGCGGCTGCTGCGGGGACTGTTCGCACCCGCGGTCGCCACGGGCGAGCTGGGGTTCCCCGTCACGGCCGTCGGCGACCCGTACCAGGCGATCTACGGGTGGCGGGGCGCCGCGTCCGGCAACATCCTCGAGTTCCCGCAGCAGTTCCGTCGCAGCGACGGCTCGCCAGCCGAGCGGTTGACCCTGCGCGTCAACCGGCGCAGCGGGCAGCGGATCCTCGACGTGGGCAACGACATCGCGGCCGACCTGAGGGCCACGCCCCGCGACGAGGGGGTCAGGCTGGTGGCGCCCCGGGCGCGCCGGCAGGAGCTGTGGCGGCGGCCACGTTCGACACCCTCCGAGACGAGATCGACTGGCTGGCCGAGACGGTCATCTCCCGCCGCAGCGAGGGGACGTCGTGGCGGGACCAGGCCGTCCTCGTGCGCCGCAACGCGACGCTGGCCCCGGTGTTCCAGGCGTTGCGTGAGCGTGACGTGCCCGTCGAGATCGTCGGGCTCGGCGGCCTGCTCGGGCTGCCGGAGATCGCGCCGATCGTCTCCACGCTGCGGATCCTCGACGACGTGACGGCGAATCCGGACGTCGCCGCGCTGCTCACCGGACCCCGCTGGCGCTTCGGCCTGGCGGACCTCGAGGTGCTCGGCGACCGGGCCAAGGCCCTCGCGGCCCGTCCCGAGCGGCAGCGGGACTTCGGGGAGGCGCTGGCCCAGGCCGTCACCCAGGCCGACCCGGGCGAGGTCGTCTCGCTGCTGGACGCCGTCGCCGACCCCGGTGACGCCCCCCTCTCCGCGGAGGCCCGACGGCGCCTCGGCCGGTTCGCCTCCGAGCTGGCAGAGCTGCGACGGCACGCGGCGGAACCGGTGGCGGACCTCGTCGCCCGGGTGATCCATGCGATCGGCATCGAGGCCGAGCTCGTCTCCGCCGGCTCCGACACGAGCCAGATCGACCGTTTCCTCGCCGAGGTCGCCGGATACGTCGATGTCGACGGCGACGGATCGCTCACCGGGCTGCTCGCCTACCTCGACGCGGAGGAGGACTTCGGCGAGGGGCTCCTGCAGGCCGTTCCCAGCCAGGACGACTCCGTGAAACTGCTGACGGTGCACCGAGCGAAGGGGCTGGAGTGGGACACCGTCTACCTGCCGTCGCTCGTGGACAAGGTTTTCCCGTCGGAGCCCCGCTCAGCCGTGTGGGCACAGCGCGCGGAGACGCTGCCCGCACAGCTCCGCGGCGACGCAGCCTCGATCCCGCAGCTCGGCGAGTACACGCGCGACGGGATCAACGGCTACCGGGAAGCGCTGAAGGCCGAACACCGCCTCGCCGAGGACAGGCTCGCCTATGTCGCGGTGACCAGGGCCAAGCGGTTCCTGGTCGCCTCCTCCCACGTCTGGACCCCCGGCAACGTCCGGCCCCGCACCGAATCGCCCTATTTCGCGGCGATCCGCGCCGCCGCAGAAGGGCTGGGAACCTACCTGGACGAGACCACCCGCGATCTCGATGCCAACCCGATCCCCAGCGAGCCCGTACGGGCCAGCTGGCCCCAACCGCCGGATCCGGAGCGCGTCGCGGCGCTGCGGGGAGCCGCCCGCCTCGTGGCGGAGGCGGCTCCCCTCGTCGGCGCCGACCGCGCGGCCCGCGACGACTGGGCCTGGCAGTCGGGCACCCTGAGCGAGTCCGAGGCCGCCACCGTCGCCGCCTGGGACCAGTCGATCACCCACCTGACCCAGCTGCAGACGCGCCGCCGCACCCAGACTGTGCAGCTGCCCGACGGGCTGTCGGTCACTGCCCTGATGGCCCTGCGCCGCGACGAACAGGAGTTCGCCGCCTCGCTGCTGCGCCGGATGCCGCGCAGACCCTCGACCGCCACCCGGGTGGGCATCCGGTTCCACACCTGGCTGCAGGAACGCTTCGAGCTGCCCGCCGCCCTCGACGAGGTCACGCCGGAGCCCAGCGTCGCCTCCGACGAGCTGACGGCGCTCATCGCCGCCTTCGAGGCCGGCCAGTTCGCCCACCGCGTTCCGCTCGGCGTCGAGGTGCCCTTCCTGATGCGCCGCGGCCCACACGTGCTGCGGGGCCGGATCGACGCTGTGTACCGCTGGGAGGAGGGGTCGTACCGCTTCCTGGTGGTCGACTGGAAGACGACGGACGGGGCCGCCAACCCGCTCCAGTTGGCCGTCTACCGGCAGGCCTGGGCCGAGGCCCAGGGGATCGACCCCGCGCTGGTTGCGGCGGCCTTCTACCACGTGGCCAGCGACGCGCTACGGTTCGTGGCGGCCCCGGCGTCGCTCATCGACCGGGCCATCGCAGGACGGGAGCAGGCATGAACCGGTGGCAGGATCCCTCGTCGCTGGCCCGCGCGCCGCTGGCCAGGACAGCCGAGGCGCTGGACGCCGCGTGGGGGCGCGCCGCCGTGGTCGAGGCCGATGCCGGCGGAAACTTCACGGGCCGCGGGGACACCCTGTGCCGCTGTCGGACCCAGGACCGCGCCGCCCCGAGGACATCCTGGTGGGGAGGCCGACGGTCGGGCCTGGTTCGTCCGCCTCGTTCCCGAGGTCGCCGACGGACTCTCATGGCGCACGGGCGACCCCGCGCAGGGGGATGTGCTGGCAGCCGTCGTCGCGCTGGCCCGCTGGCACGGGCAGCGGCCCCGCTGCGAGGCCTGTGGCGGCGAGACAGTGATTGACCTGGCGGGTGCCCGCCGGGTCTGCGTCAGCTGTGAGGCACTCGCGTTTCCTCGCACCGACCCGTGCGTCATCGTCGCAATCACCGACCGCGAGGATCGCCTGCTGCTGGCGAGGCAGGCGACCTGGCCGATCGGGCGCCACTCGATCATCGCCGGGTTCATCGAGGCGGGGGAGTCGGCAGAGCAGGCCTGTCACCGGGAGGTGGCGGAAGAGGTCGGCGTGGCGCTGACGTCGCTGCGGTACGTGGTGAGCCAACCGTGGCCCATGCCGCGTTCGCTGATGCTGGGGTTCGAGGCATCCACGGAGGACACCCGGATACAGGTCGACGGCAACGAGATCGTTGCGGGGAGTTCTTCTCCCGCGCGGATCTCGCCGCCGCCGTGTCTGCCTCGGAGGTGACGCTGCCGGGGACTACCTCGATCGCGCGTCACCTGATCGACGCCTGGTTCAGCCGGCGCTGAGCCTGCTGGTCTCGTCCTGGATGCGGCTGGCCACCTCGGCCAGCTTGTCGCGGTGGGCCGCGGCATGGTGGGCGCAGAACAGCAGCTCACCGCCGGACCGCAGGTAGACGCGGAGGTAGGCCTGCGCGCCGCAGCGATCACAGCGATCGACTGCGGTGAGGGTGGTGTCGGTCGCGAGTTCGGTCATGGTGGGCCTCCCATCGTGGTTGCTACATGATCCAACGTACCGGGGTCACGCATTGTTCCCTGGCAGAACCACCGTTCGCGTTTCGGTCGTCGTCCTTGTCGGCGGGGCGGGTAACCTACCCCCGTGTCTATCCCAGCCAACAAGCAGCAGCACTCCCGCGACTACGAGGCGAAGAACCTCCTCGTGCTCGAGGGACTCGAGGCGGTGCGCAAGCGTCCTGCGATGTACATCGGCTCGACGGACACCCGTGGCCTCATGCACTGTCTGTGGGAGATCATCGACAACGCCGTCGACGAGGCTCTGGCCGGCTACGGCGATGCCATCGAGGTGCGGCTGGACGGCGACGGCTCCGTCACCGTGCACGACCATGCCCGTGGCATCCCCGTCGATACTGAGCCCCGCACCGGGCTGACGGGCGTCGAGGTCGTCTTCACCAAGCTGCACGCGGGCGGCAAGTTCGGCAACTCCTCCTACAACGCCACGGGCGGCCTCCACGGCGTCGGCGCCTCCGTCGTCAACGCCCTGAGCTCGAGGCTCGACGTCCAGGTCGACCGCAACGGCGCCATCTGGGAGATGAGCTTCCGGCGCGGCGTCCCCGGCGTCTTCGACGGCGACGGTCCCGACGCGCCGTTCACGCCGGCGAGCGGGCTGCGGAAGGTCGGGAAGGTCGCCAAGGCGAAGACCGGCACCCGGGTGCGCTACTGGCCCGATCGGCAGATCTTCCTCGCCGATGCGGAGCTGTCGCTGACGCACCTGCACGACCGGGCCCGCCAGACCTCCTTCCTCGTCCCCGGCCTCAAGCTCACCGTCTCCGACACCCGCGACGGCGCCGACCGCACAGACGAGTTCGTCCACGAGGGCGGCATCACGGAGTTCGCCGACTTCCTGGCCCCCGACGCGCCGCTCACCGACGTGATCCGGCTGCAGGGCACCGACTCCTTCGTCGAGACGGTCCCGATGCTGGACGAGACCGGCGCCATGACGCCCACCGACGTCGAGCGCGACCTCGAGGTCGACATCGCCGTGCGCTGGGGGACCGGCTACGACACCGTGCTGCGGTCCTTCGTCAACATCATCGCCACTCCGAAGGGCGGCACGCACGTCTCCGGCTTCGAGCGTGGCGTGACCAGGGCGTTCCAGAAGTCCTTCGAGGGCACCCGCGGCCTGCTGAAGGCCGGTGAGGAGGTCACCAAGGACGACTGTCTCGAGGGCCTCACCACGGTCGTCACCGTCCGGCTGGCCGAGCCGCAGTTCGAGGGCCAGACGAAGGAGGTGCTCGGCACGCCGCCAGTGACGCGCCTCGTGACCCGCATCGTCGAGAACGAACTGGGCGCCTTCCTCAGCGGCACGAAGACGAGGGCCATCGCCAGGACCCTGCAGGAGAAGGTGGTCTCGGCCGCCCGGACCCGTGTGCAGGCCCGCGCCCACAAGGACAACCAGCGCCGCAAGAACGCGCTCGAGTCTTCCACCCTGCCGGCGAAGCTGTCCGACTGCCGATCCAACAACGTCGACGCCACCGAGCTGTTCATCGTCGAGGGCGACTCCGCGCTCGGGACGGCCAAGCTGGCGCGGAACTCCGAGTTCCAGGCGCTGCTGCCGATCCGCGGCAAGATCCTCAACGTGCAGAAGGCGTCCGTCGGCGACATGCTGAAGAACATCGAGTGCGCGTCGATCATCCAGGTGGTCGGCGCCGGCTCGGGCCGCACCTTCGACCTCGACTCGGCCCGCTACGGCAAGGTCGTGTTCATGGCCGACGCCGACTCCGACGGCGCCCACATCCGGTGCCTGCTGGCCACGCTGTTCTTCCGCTACATGCGGCCGCTGGTGGAGGCCGGGCGCGTCTACTCGGCCGTGCCGCCGCTGCACCGCTTCGAGCTGATCCAGCCGAAGCGTGGCTACGAGAAGTACATCTACACCTACTCGGACGCCGAGTATCAGCGGAAGCTGGCCGAGCTGACGAAGCGGGGCCAGAAGTTCAAGGAGCCGCAGCGCTACAAGGGCCTCGGTGAGATGGACGCCGACCAGTTGGCCGACACCACCATGAGCCCGAAGCACCGGACGCTGCGTCGGCTCACGGTCGACGACGCGGCCGACGCCGAGCGGGTGTTCGAGATGCTGATGGGCAACGACGTGGCCCGCGCAAGCAGTTCATCGTCGAGGGCGCGTACGCCCTCGACGCGGACCGCATCGACGCCTGATCCGGCGTCAGGCGTCGACCAGGATCACCCACAGCGTCCGGGGGCCGTGCACGCCCTCGACGCGGCTGAGTTCGATGTCGCTCGTCGCCGAGCCTCCACTCAGCCAGGTGATCGGCTGCCGGGCACGCAGCGCCGGAGCCAGACGGGCGATGCCCTCCGGCACGTCGCTGACGACCTGGTCGGCGCGGATGACGCAGACGTGCCGGTCGGGCAGCAGGGTCAGGGCCCGGCGGCCCTGTCCTGCGCCATGGTCCAGCGCGATCGTGCCGGAGTCGGCCATGCCCACGGCGGTGGTCGTCGCGACGGCGTCGATGACGTTCAGCTCGGCGTGGCTGAGCGTCGGATCGTCACGGTGGACCGCTAGCCCGGCCGCGGTAGCCGCGGCGGCCCAGTCGTCCGGTGTGCCGTCGGGGAGCACGACGCTCCCCGCGCCGAGCGCGGTGAGCGCAGCGACGACGGAAGCCGCGACCTCGGCCGGCGAACACCGCACGACCGTGGCCTTGTAGTCCTCGACCTTTTCGACGAAGTCGGCGAGCACGTCGGCGGTCTCCAGGGGCCGGCCGTAGGTCCAGTCGATCGGCACGTCGAGCGCCGGGTCCTTCTCGGCTACATCGGCGGTCGCGGCGCGCACGCGGCGCAGCACCTCTTCGCGGGCGTTCATCGCTTGTCTCCTTCCCGGTTCTCGTCCCACCACTTGCGGAACGTCTGCGTCGGCGGTGCCTCCACGTCACGGGCCTGCAGCCAGCGTTCCGCGATCGGGACCGGCATCGGGCCGATCCACTTGTCCTTGAACACCTTGCCTGCGGCGCGGGAGGCGAGCTGGGCCTTCTCCAGGTGGGAGCCGTCGGCCATCAGCCAGCCCGCGCCCTTCATGAGGGCCTGCTCCCCGGTGGGGTGCTTGGCCGTCTTGTGCTCGACGGCCTTGTGGCGCAGGTGGACCAGGATGTCGGTGAAGGGGATCTTCACGGGGCACACCTCGTTGCAGGCGCCGCACAGGGTCGACGCGAACGGCAGCGCCCGGTCGGTGGGGTCGTCCATGCCGCGCAGCTGCGGGCCGAGGATCGCGCCGATGGGGCCGGGATACGGCGAACCGTAGGCGTGGCCGCCGACCCGCTCGTACACCGGGCAGATGTTGAGGCAGGCCGAGCAGCGGATGCAGCGCAGCGCGGCGCGGCCGTCCGGGTCGGCCAGCACGTTGCTGCGGCCGTTGTCGAGCAGCACCACGTGCAGATCCCGGGGCCCGTCGCCGTCGGTGACACCGGTCCACAGCGACGTGTAGGGGTTCATCCGCTCGCCCGTCGACGAGCGGGGCAGGAGTTTGAGGAACACCTCGAGGTCCTCGACGGTCGGGACGATCTTCTCGATGCCGACGACGGAGACGAGCGTCTCGGGCAGCGTCAGGCACATGCGGCCGTTGCCTTCGGACTCGACGATCACCAGGGTGCCGGTCTCGGCGACGATGAAGTTGCCGCCGGAGACGGCCATCTTCGCCCGCAGGAACTTCTCCCGCAGGTGCGTGCGGGCGGCCGCGGCGAGCTCCGCGGGGTCGTCGGAGATTCCCTCGGGGGCGGGCGTCCCGTAGGTGCCCATCTCCGTGGTGAAGATCTCGCGGACCTCGGAGCGGTTCCTGTGGATGGCGGGCACCAGGATGTGGCTCGGCAGGTCGTGGCCGAGCTGGACGATGAGCTCGGCCAGGTCTGTCTCCCAGGCGGCGATGCCCTCGGCCTCGAGGGCCTCGTTCAGGTCGATCTCCTGCGTGACCATCGACTTGATCTTGACGACCTCGTCGACGCCCCTCGCCTTGGCGAGGTCGGCCACGATGCGGTTGGCGTCGGCGGCGTCCCTGGCCCAGTGGACCGTGATGCCGGCCGCCGTCATGGCCTTCTCCGCCTGCTCCAGGTAGTCGGCCAGGTGGCGGCCCACCCGGTCCTTGATCTGGGCGGCGGCGGTGCGCAGTTCCTCCCAGTTGTCGACCTCGGCGGCGCGGACGGCGCGCTTCTCGCGGATCGTGCCGGTGGCGTGGCGCAGGTTCTTGCGCTGCTCGGCCTGCGCGAGGGCGGCCTTGGCCGCCTTCGGGAACGGCGGGATGCCCAGCCAGGAGCCGGGTTCCGGGGTACGTCGGGTGGTGGTCACAGGTCCTCCTCGGTGTGGGCCAGGATCTCGGCGAGGTGGATGGTCTTGATGCCGGCGCGCTGCCGGTGCAGGACACCGCCGATGTTCATGAGGCAGGCCTGGTCGCCGGCGACCAGGTACTCGGCGTCGGTGGAGCGGACGTGTCTGGCCTTGTCGGAGGCCATGGCGATCGACACGTCGGGATTCTTGACGGAGAACGTGCCGCCGAAGCCGCAGCACTGCTCGGCCTTGGGCAGGTCGACCAGATCGATGCCGCGGACGGCGCGCAGCAGTTGCAGCGGTCGGTCGCCGACCTTGGTGATCCGCATGGAGTGGCAGGTGGGGTGGTAGGTCACGCGGTGGGGGAAGTAGGCGCCGACATCGGTGACACCGAGGACGTCCACTAGGAACTCGCTCAGCTCATAGGTACGCGCCGCGGCGGCGGAGGCCTCCTTCTCGAGGGTGGCGTCGCCGGCGTGGCGGGCGAGCATGGCGTGCTGCTCCCTGACCGATCCGACGCATGAGCCGGACGGGCCGACCACGTAGTCGTAGCCGTCGAAGGCCTCGACATAGTTGCGGACGGTCGGCAGCGCCTCCTTCCAGTAACCGGTGTTGGTCATGATCTGCCCGCAGCAGGTCTGCTTCTTCGGGAACGACACGGTGCAGCCGAGCCGCTCCAGGAGTTTCACCGTCGCGATGGGATGGACGGCTGCATGGTGTCGTTGATGCAGGTCGCGAAGAGTGCGACGTGGGGTGCCATGGGGTTTTCCTTTCGGTCAGGGCAGCAGCCAGCTGAGGACCGGGGTGGACATGAGCCCGGACAGCAGACAGAGGAGGAAGAGCAGGATGAAGCTCCAGCCGATGATCCTGCGGAGGATCACCGACTCGGAGCCGGGGGCGCCGATGGCCGTCGCCGCGATCGTCAGGGACTGGGGCGAGATCATCTTGCCGACGACGCCGCCGGCCGCGTTGGCGCCCACGAGCAGCGCCTGCATGTCCTCGACCGCCAGGTGGCTGCCGGGGCCGATCTCCGCGCCGACACCCGACTGGAGACCCGAGAACAGGATGTTCGCCGAGGTGTCGGAGCCCGTCACGTAGGTGCCGATCCACCCCAGCACCGGCGCGACGAACGGGTAGGCCAGGCCGGCGCCGGCGAAGAACATGCCGAGCGCGAGGGTCTGGCCGGAGTCGCCCATGACGTAGGCCAGCGCCACGACGGAGCCGATGGTCAGCATCGCGAACCGCATCTTCTTCACGTTCGTCCAGAGCACGGCGAAGACCTGGGGCAGCGTGAGCCTGTAGATCAGGCCGGTGGTGATGGCGACGAACGCCAGCAGGATGCCAGGTGTGGAGGCCCAGGCCAGCGTGTAGTTCTGGTGGGCAGACGGGTTTCCTGCCGCGTCGAGCAGGTCGCCGAGCAGCGGCCAGGAGAACTTGAGATCGGTGGCGCCGAGCGCGGCCTTCACCGGCGGCAGCGCCGCGATGCCGAAGACGACGATGACGAGCAGGTAGGGCACGAGAGCCATCGTGATCTTCCCTGCGGTGAGCGGGGGAGCATCCGGCGCATCCGCGGGCCGGGGGGCCGCGGTGCCCGCGCCGTCGACGGACGCGTCCAGGACCGAGCCGATGCGTCCGGTGGCCTCGGCCCCGCCGCGGGGGTGCCAGAGCTTGAGGAAGACGATGGCCACGGCGACGCTGATGACGGCGGCGAACACCTCTGTGAGGCTGTACATGGCGGTCGCCGACGCGACCCACTTGGTGACGCCGAAGCTGATGCCGACCACGAGCCCGAAGGGCCAGCACTCCTTGATGCCCCGCTTGCCGTCCATCACGGATAGCAGCAGGATCGGGACGACGAGGCACAGGAGTGCCGTCATCCGGCCCGTGATCGGCGAGATGGCCAGCACATCGTCGAAGCCGCCTGACTTGGCCGCCATCAGCACCGGCAGGCCGACGGCGCCGAACGCCACAGGCACGGTGTTGGCGAGCAGGGCGATCAGCGCCGAGCGCAGGGGGGAGAAACCGATCGCCACCAGCATCGCGGCGGTGATTGCGACGGGCGCCCCGAACCCGGCGAGCGCCTCCAGCAGCCCGCCGAAGCAGAAGGCGATGAGGAGGCCGAGCACGCGCGGGTCGTCGCTGATGAGGAAGAAGGTGCGTCGCAGGTCGTCGAAGCGCCCCGCGGTCACGGTCACCTCGTACATCCAGATCGCGGTGACCAGGATCCAGATGATCGGGAAGATGCCGTAGACGAACCCGTGGACGCTCGTGCTGAGCGCCATGGTCCAGGGCATGCCGAACGCGGTGACGGCGACGACGAAGGCCAGCAGCCACGAGAAGGGCCCGGCGTGGTGCGCCTTCCAGCGCAGGGCGCCGAGGGTGACGAGCATCGCGACCACAGGCAACGCCGCCACGAGGGCGGAGAGCCAGGGGCGCCGAGCGGATCGGTCGCCGGTTGGAATGTCTCCAAGAGCATCTGCGAACTCCATCGTTCATTGGTCTGACCAGTTTTCTGGTCTGACCATATATGCCCATCCGGCCCGGCGCCAAGGCAGGGCCGGATAGTGGGGACAATGGCTGGTATGACCTTTGCCACGGGAGGCTTCGAGTCCGTCCTCGAGTACCTGACCGGCGAGATCCTCGGCGGGCGCGTCCCACCCGGTTCACGCCTCCCCAACGAACGTGAGCTCGCGACGCAACTCGGCGCCAGCCGGAGTGCGGTGCGTGAGGCGCTGAAGGTGCTGCAGGCGCAGGGCGTGGTCACCTCCCACACCGGGCCCGCCGGAGGGACCCGGGTGGCGACGGGGCAGGGCCGGCTTTCGGGCGGATGATGCGGCTGCATGTCGCGCTCGACGCCATCTCCTTCGCGGAGCTGACGGAGACCCGGGTCGTTCTGGAACGCGCGACGGTGGAGGCGGCTCCAGCTCAGGCGACGGAGGCCGACCTGACGGCGCTGGACTCCCTCGTCGACGACATGTCCGGTCTGATGGACGTGACCGAGTTCAACGAACTGGACACGTCATTCCACCTGCTGCTGGCCCGGCTGGGGGCGAACCGGCTGATCCGCGACCTGACGGTGGCGATCCGGGAGGCGGTGGCGGCGCCGATCCTCGAGGCTGAGCGGCGTGTGACCGACTGGGACCGGCTCCGGGAGCGGCTCAACGCCGAGCACCGGGCGATCGTCTCAGCCTTGTGGGCACAGGACGGCGGCCTGGCCGCCGATCTGGTGGAGCGTCACATCCGCGACGCCCACGCCACGTTGCTTCCCTGACGCGCAGGGAGGGTGTCAGAGGACGCGCGACAGCAGACCCGTGTCGACGTCGTACATGAAGCCGCCCACCTCGGCATGCCCCTTGATCAGGGGGTGGTTCGACACCATGTCGACGTCGGTGCGGAGCCGGCCGGCCTGGTCGGGGCTCGCGCCGAACGACATCCAGGTGGCGTCAGAGCCCGTCTTCTCCGTGATGACCCGGCGGAGGTCGTCGTCGGTGCCCGACGCCATGGCGCAGCGTGTGTGCGGCACGATCAGGATCCGGTCGACCTGCAGCAGCTGGACGCCGAGCACGAGGCCGGCGAGAACCGAGGTGGAGATGCGGCCACCGGGGGAGCGCAGGATCTTGGCGTCGCCGATGCGGAGCCCCACCATGCCGAGCGGTTCGATCCGCGAGTCCATGCAGGTGACGATGGCGACGCCGGCCTTGGCTATACCGTCGAAGTATCCATCGGCGAAGTCGGTGGCGTACTCCGCGTTGTTCGCTAGCAGGTCGTCAAAGCCCATGCGTCTACTCCCTCGGTCGGAAAGTGACTCTACTCCGCCGAGGTGCACCCGGTCAGCCCCGTCCGCCGAGCATGGTCACCGGCTGGGTGACCGCGGAGCCTGATCCGTCGCGTCGTCCCGGCACGGTCGGCAGCTCCACCGGAGAGCCGCTGGAGGCGGCGGCGACGACCGGTCGACGGCCGATGGCCGCGATGAGCAGCGTGTCCTCACCCACCAGGAACCGGTGGGCGCGGACGCCGCCGGTCGCGCGGCCCTTGGCGGGATACTCCGCCAACGCGGTCACCTTCGCCTGGCCGGTCTCTGTGCCGGGCAGCGAGCCGGCCGAGCCGGACACCGTCACCACGTCGTCCGTCTCGGAATGGGCCTCGCCGAACCAGATCACGCGGGCGCCGGCGGCGAGCTTGATGCCGGCCATGCCGCCGCCGGAGCGGCCCTGGGGGCGGACGGAGGCGGCCGGGAAGTGCAGCAGCTGTGCGTCGCTGGTGATGAAGGCGACGTCGGCCTCGGGGTCGGTCACCTCGAACGCGCCGACGACCTCGTCGCCGTCGTCGAGCCGGATCACGTCCCACGCGTCCTTGCCGAGGACCTCGGCGTTGACGCGCTTGACGACGCCGGTGCGGGTGCCGAGCGCCAGGCCGAGCGAGTCTGGGTCGAGGGAGGTGAGCCCGAGCGGCGTCTCACCCTGTTCGAGCGGCCACAGTTCGGCCGCCAGGCTGCCGCCCTGCAGGCTCGGGGCGGTGGCGGTGAGCGGGACCGTCGGCAGCTCGATCGCGCGGCAGCGCAGCAGCCTGCCGCGGTTGGTCAGGACCCCGAACTCGGCCTGCGCCGTGGTGCGCAGGCGGGCGACGACGACATCGTGGGCGGCGCGTCCCTCGGTGGGCAGATCGTCGGCGGTGTCGGTGCGGGCCACGAGGCCCGAGCCGCTGAGCAGCACCCAGCACGGCGCGTCGGGCACCTCGAGCGGGGTGGCCTTCGCGGGCGTGGCCCCGGAGGAGGCCAGCAGGACCGTGCGGCGGGGGGTGCCGAAGTCGCGGGCGACCTGGGTGAGCTCCTCGCCGACGACCCGCCGCAGCACTCCGTCGTTGTCGATGATGTCGCGCAGGCCGGCGATGCGGGTGGTGAGCTCGTCAGCCTCCCGTTCCAGCTCGATGGTGGAGTAGCGGGTGAGCCGACGCAGCTGCATGTCGAGGATGTAGGTGGCCTGCTCGTCGCTCAGGTCGAACGCGCCCATGAGGCGCTCCTTCGCCTGGCCTGCGTCCTCGGAGGTGCGGATGATCGCGATCACGTCGTCGATGTCGGCGATGGCGATGATGAGTCCGCGGACGAGGTGCAGTCGGTCCTCGGCCTTCCTGAGCTGGAACCGGGTCCGGCGCAGGGTGACGTCGAGCCGGTGCTCGAGGAACACCTCGAGCATCTCCTTGAGCGACATCGTGCGCGGCTGCCCCTCGACGAGCGCGACGGCGTTGATCGCGAAGGTGTCCTCGAGCTTCGTGGCCTTGTAGAGCTGCTCGAGGAGGGCCTCGGGGTTGATGCCGTTCTTCACCTCGATCACCAGCCGCATGCCGTGGGCCAGGTCCGTCAGGTCCTTGACGTCGGCGATGCCGGTGAGCTTCTTGTCGTCGACGCCCTTCTTGATCTGCTCGATGATCTTCTCGGGGCCGACCATGTACGGCAGCTCGGTGACGACGATGCCCATGCGGCGCGGCGTCACCTTCTCGATCCGCGCGGTGGCGCGGATGCGGAGGCTGCCGCGGCCCGTCGCGTAGGCGTCGCGGACGCCGTCGAGCCCGATGATCTTGCCGCCGGTGGGGAAGTCGGGCCCCGGGATGTGGCGCATCAGCTCGTCGAGCTGCATGTCGGGGGCCTTCAGGAGCTGCTGGAGGGCAGCGACGACCTCGATGAGGTTGTGCGGCGCGATGTTGGTGGCCATGCCGACGGCGATGCCGGTCGCCCCGTTGACCAGCAGGTTCGGGATGGCGGAGGGAAGGACGACCGGTTCGGTCTCCTTGCCGTCGTAGTTCGGCTTGAAGTCGACGGTGTCCTCGGCCAGGCCGGTGGTCATGGCCAGCGCGGGGGAGGCCATGCGGCACTCGGTGTATCGCATCGCCGCGGGCCCGGCGTCCAGGGAGCCGAAGTTGCCGTGGCCGTCGACCAGCGGGAGCCGCATCGCCCACGGCTGCCCGATCCGCACGAGCGCGTCGTAGATGGCCGAATCGCCGTGAGGGTGGAGGAGACCCATGACCTGTCCGACGACGCGGGCGCACTTGACGTGGCTGCGGTCGGGCCGGATCCCCATCTGATCCATCGAGTAGAGGATGCGCCGCTGCACGGGCTTGAGCCCGTCGCGTGCATCGGGGAGCGCACGTGAATAGATGACGGAGTAGGCGTACTCCAGGAAGCTCGACTCCATCTCCTGGGTGACATCGACGTCGACGATGTGTTCCTCGTCGGTCAGGTCGTCGTCGATCGTCGGCTTCGCCATCTGGCGGTCTCCTCTGGGCGGGGTTGGTCGGCCCGCAGCCTACCGGTTCGCAGGCGACGGACCGATCCGGCGCGCCGGGCTCAGAGGAGGCGCCGGAGCTTCTCGGCGAGCCCGTCCCCGTCGGGGGCCCGGACCTCCGGGGCCATGTCGGGGGCCCAGCGTTCCTCGGACAGGGCGACCTCCATGGGCAGGCCGTGTGCCAGCGTGTGCTCGCCGGGGGTCAGCTGCCGGATGGCGCGCGCCGCCACATGGTCGGGCTGCAGCGTGGCGAACTCCGCGTAGAGGTCAGGGTCGTGCTGTCCGTCGTCGCCGACCAGCACCCACTTGATGTTGGGCAGGTCGCGGGCGAGTTCGCGCAGGCAGCGGCGCTTGTGGTCGACGCCGCTGCGGAACCAGCCGGTGTTCGTCGGCCCCCAGTCGGTCAGCAGCACCGCGCCCAGCGGGAAGCCGTGTCGGGCCGTGAACCGCTCGATCATCGCGAACGTGTTCCAGGCGCCGGTGGAGACGAAGATGATCGGAGAGCCGGGGTGTGCGGCGAGGAGCTGCTGGTAGAAGCGGGCCATGCCCGGCACCGCCTGCCTGGCCTGCTCGGTCAGCACGAACGAGTTCCAGGCCGCCAGCGTGAGCCGGGGCAGGTAGGTCGACAGGATCGTGTCGTCGATGTCGCTGACGATGCCGAAGGTGATGTCGTCGGCGATGACCTGCACCCGTGCCGTGGCCCGGGCGCCGCCGTGCCCCTCGAGCTGGAGCTCGTGCCAGCCGGGATCCAGCCCGGGGTTGCGCACCCGGACGTCCACGAAGCCGCCGCGGTCCGCTACCACGGGGATCCGCGTGTCGCCGATCACGACGTCGAGCGGGGCGCCGACCAGGGGCGCATTGATGAAGTTGCGCCAGCCCCGTCGGTACAGGAGGGCGGAGGCGGCCTGCACGATGGCCTCGTCCTGCGGCGGCTGCAGGATCACGCGGGCGAGCACGCGCAGCTGCTCGCTCGTGCCGTAGCCGATGTACGGCAGGATCGACTCCCGCCAGCCGCGCCGGATCAGGACCCTGTTCACCAGCGCGTTGGCGCGGTCCTCAATGCGGGCGGCGATGAAGGGGCGGGAGGGCATGACTCAAACCTAACGCAGGCGTGCCATGATGGGCGCGTGAGCCAGCCCACCGACCTCCCTACCGTTCTGCCGTCCGACCTCATGGCGGAGATCGCCGAATGCGGCTTCTACCCGCGGCTGGTCGCCGAGACGGTCGCGCTGGGCCTCGGCGGACGACCGGTGCTCGACCACCTCGTCCAGCATGAGGCCACGTTCGCCGGGCACGAGCTCCACCGGCACCTGACCGTCCTGGTCCGGACCGAGAAGCAGCTGCTGATCTGCCACATCGACGAGGGCGAGGGCGGCCGGACCGAGGCGCTGGCCACCACCGAGATCGTCGCGCTGCGGGCCATCGACTCCGTGGTCCTCACCCGGGCGCTGCAGGATCCGGCCGAACGCGGCGGGCTGCACGAGGCCTGGCTCAGCGTCGTCTGGGGCGCCGCGCGCCGCGTCGATCTGGGCCCCGCCGGCTGCGAGGATCCCACCTGCGAGGCCGACCACGGCTACACGGGCGTGATCCAGCCCGACGACATCACGGTGCGCATGAGCCCACAGGCCGACGGCGACAACGCGCGCCGCCTCATCGCCTTCGGCACCCGCCTGCAGGCGGCTGTCGGCTGATGTCAGCCGACTTCATCGCCCCCCGGTACGCGGACCTGGCACTGGCCAACCTCCTGCCGAGCGTCGTCGCGCGCCTCGAGGGGAACGCGCCGATCATCGACATCCCCGTCGCCCGCCGCTACGTCGTCCTCCTGGTGGACGGGCTCGGCTGGCACCAGCTCGACGGCTACTCCGACCACGCCGAGGTTATGTCGCACGCGCTGCCGGGCGCGCTGCGGCTGACGTGCTCGGTACCCTCCACGACGGCGACGTCGCTCACCTCGCTCGGCTGCGGCTGCGGCCCGGGCGAACACGGGGTCGTCGGTTACACGTTCCGCGAGCCGACGGTCGACCGCGTGGTCAACGCTCTCAGCTGGGACGGCGGCCCCGAGGACATCGCAGCCTTCGCGCAGACGCCGACGCAGTTCGAGCTTCTCGCGCGGCGAGGTGAGGCGACGAGCGCCGTCATGCTCAAGCGGTTCGGCGCGTCCGCGCTGACCCGGCTGGCCTTCGGCGGCGCGCAGCACCGTCCGATCGAGCTCGAGTCCGACCAGCACCACGTCGCGGAGCTCATCAACGAGGCGCTGACCACCGAGCGGCTGGTGTACGCGTACGAGAGGATGCTCGATCACGACGGGCACGGCTTCGGCGTCGGCTCGTGGCAGTGGCTGGAACGGCTGGCCTCGGTCGATGATCTCGTCGCGACCCTTGCAGAGACGCTGCCGGCGGACACCTGCCTCCTCGTGACCGGCGATCACGGCATGGTCAACATCCCCCTCGAATCCCGGATCGTGGCCGAGGAGACGCCGGCCCTGGGCGGCTACGACGTTCTCGGCGGCGAACCCCGGTTCCGCCACATCTACACGACCGACCCCGCCCGTCTGGCCGCCTCCTGGCGCCGCGAGCTCGGGGACCGGGCGCTCGTGCTGCGCCGTGAGGAGGCCGTCGAGGCCGGCTGGTTCGGCCCGCGGATGACGGAGACGAGCCTGGCCAGGATCGGCGACGTCGTCGCCGCCATGACTGGGGACTTCGCCGTCATGAGCCTCGGCAGCCCCGGGGAGTTCGGGCTGGTCGGCATGCACGGGTCGTTGACCGCCACGGAGATGGAGGTTCCGCTCCTCATGCTCGGCGGTTCCCGGTGAGCCTGCGCATCGCGATCATCATCGACGACTTCTTCCCGGCCTCCGGTGGAATCGGCCGTTCCGTGCAGACGCAGCTCGAGGAGCTGACGGCGCTCGGCCACGACGTCACGCTCATCGCCCCCGACCGTCACCTGCAGAAGCCCCGGATCGGCCGCATCATCGAGTGCCCGACCCTCTACGTGGAGGGGCTTCCCGCCCATCTGAGCGTGCTGCACTGCAGCGACCGGCGTGCCCGGCTCATCAACGATGCCGGCCGTTTCGACATCGTCCACAGCCAGACCGAACGCGGCGCGCTCGTGCTCGGCTCGAAGCTGGCGCAGCTGCAGGGGATCCCGCACCTGCACAGCTTCCACGCCAACATCGCCGGCACCCACCAGAGTGTGCGCGGGGCCTTCTGGGGCACCCTCAGCTACCTGCTGCTCGTGCTGCCTGCGCTGCGGAGGGCCAGGAAGGTCGACGGCGTCGCCACCCGGTTCCCCTCCAGGCGCAACGAGGCCGGTGGGCTCTTCGCCAGGATGGACTGGCGCCACTTTGCTGACATCGCGCAGCGGGTGGACGCCTACACGGTTCCCTCGCCCTTCATGCGCGACCTCATCGACGAGGCGTCGGGGCACGCCCTCCGCAGCTACGTGGTGCCGACGGGGATCAACCGCGGCATGCAGGCGGCCATCGAGCAGGCACCGCGGGAACGGACGGGGGACGGCCGGGTCAGGTTCCTGTCCGTCGGCCGGCTCGCCAAGGAAAAGCGCCTCGACGTCATGGTCAAGGCGTTCCGCAGGGCCGATCTTCCCGATGCCGAGCTGGTCATCGTCGGCGACGGCGACCAGCGTGACGTGCTGAAACGCCTCGCCGCGGGAGCGGACAACATCGACTTCCGCTGGCACCTGTCCGCGCTGCCCGCGATCGCCTACGAACTCGTCAATGCGGACGCGCTGGTGCTCAGCTCGTACCGGTTCGATTCGCAGGGTCTGGTGATCACCGAGGCCGTGGCCGCAGGGCTGCCCGTCTTGTACTGCGACGACCGCCTCACCGTCGGGCTGTCACAGGAGACGGCGCTGCTGACCCAGCCGGACACGGCGTCGCTCGCGCAGGGCTTCCGCGCCCTCATGGACGACGCGCTTCGCCGTAGGATGTCCGCTGCCACCACGGACCTGCTGCCCGGGCTCAGCCCCGAACGGACGGCGCAGGGCTACGTGGAGGCCTACCTCGACCTGATCGAACGAGAGGCGACGAGTGGCTGAACTCGTGTTCCACACCGGCCCCATGGACTGCGGCAAGTCGACGCTTGCGCTGCAGCTGGACTACATCCAGACGACCCACGGCCGCATCGGCCGGGTCTTCACCTCGCAGGACCGCGCGGGCAACGGGGTGATCACCTCGCGGCTCGGCCTGACCGCCGCTGCCCTCGAGGTGGCCGCCGACTTCGACTTCTGGCGCTACGTGATCGGCGAACTGACGACCGGCAAGCGGGTCGACTACATCGTCTGTGACGAGGCGCAGTTCTATCAGGCCGAGCAGGTCGATCAGCTGGCCCGCATCGTCGACGAGTTGCAGCTCGACGTCTACGCCTTCGGGATCCTGGCCGACTTCCGCACGCGGCTGTTCGCCGGCTCCCAGCGGCTCGTCGAACTGGCCGACCGTGTCGAGACCCTGCCGCTCGGCCCGCTGTGCTGGTGCGGGGCGCGAGGCACCCACAACGCGCGGACGGTCGACGGGCTGATGGTCACCGAGGGATCGCAGGTGGTCGTCGGGGACACGGGCTCCGGCCGCGAGGTGCGCTACGAAGTGCTCTGCCGCGCGCATCACAGGCGCCGGATGACGGCGACGCGGGCGAAGGCGACGCTGTCGCCCGATCCGCTGCCGTTCGATCCCGAGAACTTCTAGCGGGGGAGCGGCCTCTAGGCGGGGCCGCCGAACATGATCTCGTCCCACGAGGGGATGGAGGCCCGCTTCTTGCGCGGCTTCTTGACCGGGGCCTCGGGTCCGCCCTCCACCAGGGGTTCCTGGGTCGGGACCGTCGCCGCGGGGGATTGTGACTCCGCCTCTCCCGGCGGCTCCTCGTCGACGGGCTCCTGAGCCTCGTCGGCCTCGGCCGCAGCTTCGTCGTCCTCCGGGGCGAGATCGTCCACGCTGAGGTCGTCGTCGTCCGCAGCCACCGGCTCGTCGTCCGTCGGCTCCGGCGAGGGGGCATCGTCGAAGAAGCCCGTGTAGATCCGGACCGAGTCCTCGCTGATGCCGCTCAGCATGTCGTAGAGGCGGTCGAGCTGGGACGTGTCCTCGTTGCCGTCGTGCATCAGGTCGGGCTCCGGCACGTCGTCGCCGGGCGCCGCGGGCCTGTCACCGCCCTGGACGGCGCGCACCAGCGCCAGCTCGTCCTGGAAGTCGACCGTGTTCTCCTCCTCCGGGGCGGCGCCTGGCGCCTCCTCCCCGATCATCCAGCGGGCGTCGAGGTTGTCGGCCACGGAGTAGCGGCCCTTGGCGTCGTAGATGAACTCGGCCACCCGGGCCTCGGCCTCGTCGGTGCCGAGCCGACCGACGACCCGCCACTTGAGGTCGGGCTGACGCCACGCGTCCCACGTGACGTCGTCGGCGTCGAGGCCGCGGGACCGGAGCCGATGGGCGATGAGTTCGCCGAGGCGACGGTGTGAGCCCGCCTCGCCGCGGCGGCGGATGGTGGCCGACAGCGCCGCGGTGGCGATGTGTTCACGCTCGGCCAGGACCGGGCCGGCGAACACCTCCACGCGGGCAGGGTCCATGCCCGATTCCTCGGAGATCGCGGCGACCGCGTCACCGCCACGGATGCGCGCCTGGATCTCGCGCGGGCTCAGTGCGTTGTCCATGATTCCTCGTCCATCTCCAGCTCGGTCCCCGACAACCTACCAGCGTGACTGCCTCAGACGCGGGAGCCGGGCCGGCCGACCCTCCCGCTGTCAGTGAACAGAGGACCCCAGGGGTTGACGTGACGGCCAGATGTGGTACACATGAGCCCGTTCGCGGCGAAGAAAGGATCTCGGATGGCAACTGATTACGATGCTCCGCGCAAAACCGAAGAGGAACTGAGCGAGGACTCGCTCGAGGAACTCAAGTCCCGCCGGAACGACAAGAATTCCGGCAAGGTCGATGAGGATGAGGTTGAGGCGGCCGAATCGTTTGAGCTGCCTGGCGCCGACCTGTCCCATGAGGAACTGACCGTCCGGGTTCTCCCCCGGCAGTCCAACGAGTTCACCTGCTCCTCCTGCTTCCTGGTCAAGTCGACCAGCCAGCTGGCGGAGACCAAGGGTGACAAGCAGTACTGCGTCGACTGCGTCTGATCGACGACACGAGGGAGCCCGGCAGCCATCGGCTGCCGGGCTCCTTTCTGCATCGTCCCCGGTTGGCCCGGCTCAGAAGTCGAGCTTGTTGCGCAGCCTGCCGGGGGAGGGGTGGCTGAAGTTGGCCACCCAGCGCCTGGCCACGTAGCGGTTCATCACCAGCTGCGCGACGCCCACACCCAGTCCGCTCGCGGCCGCCCAGATCAGGGCCTGGGTGAGCGGGGTCTCGGGGTCGTTCGGGTCGGGCGGATTGTCGCCGGTGGAGGCGACCCACACCTTCGTGACGACCTTCTGGGCGACGATGGTGGTCACTGCGCCGATCGCGCCGGCGTACACCTTCCACATCAGCTTCTCGGTTGCGGCCATGATGGTCCCTTCTTGACTGGCTTGTCGCAGCCCATTATGCCGAACGGGCTAGAGTGATCGGGTGACCTACTCCGAACGGTTGAAGGTGCCTGCGCTGTGGCTCGTCGTCGCCGCGCTGGGGCTCCTCAGTCTCGCTGTCGCCGTCTTCGCCTATCTGCCGGTCGGGCAGTCGGCGGCCTTCACAGGCCTCGCCGTCGTGGGCGCCGCAGTGGGGCTCCACGCCTATGGGCGGACGCCGCTGACCGTCGACGGGGAGGCGTTCACCGCGGGTCGCTACCGGCTGGAACGCTCCTACATCGCGGACGCGGAGGCCATCACCGGCGCGGACGCCGCCCACGCCGTGGGGCCGGGCGCCGACCACCGCGCGTTCCTGTTCACCAGGCCCTTCATCCGGGACGTCGTCAAGGTGACCCTCGACGACCCGGCCGATCCGCACCCCTACTGGCTGGTCAGCACCCGCGACGCCGCCGCGCTGGCAGCAGCCCTCACCGGGAAGCCGCTGCCGTGATCGTCCCCACAGTGCTGGACGGCGGCAGCCTGCCCAGCTATGCCCGCCCCGGCGATGCGGGCGCCGACCTGACCATCACCGAGGCCTGCGTGCTGGCACCGGGCGAGCGACGCCTCGTCGGCACGGGGGTCAGGGTCGCGATCCCGGCCGGCCACGTCGGCCTCATCACCCCCCGCTCCGGGCTGGCCGCGCGCTCCGGGCTGAGCATCGTGAACTCGCCGGGGGTCATCGACTCCGGCTACCGGGGGGAGCTCAAGGTCGCGCTCATCAACCTGGACCGGGACGAGCCCATCGCCCTGGCCGCGGGCGACCGGATCGCCCAACTGCTGATCCTGCCGTTCGTGACGGCGGTGTTCGAGTCCGTGGACTCCCTCGATGAGACCGTTCGCGGCAGCGGTGGCTATGGTTCTACCGGCGGAGTCTCCGCCACGAGACTGTGAGGGACAGCATGATTTTCGGTCGCAGGAAGCGCGGGAACGCCGTCGAGGACGATCTCCGCGAGGAGCAGGCCCCCGAAGAGACCGCGATGCCCGAGGACGACGACGTCGACGCCGACGTCGCGCCCGGCGAGGAACTGTCCCCCGAGGAGCTCCAGGCCCGTGAGTGGGACGCCGCCTTCACCCGTACCGAGGGCCCCTTCGACATCTCCGAGGTGGACCTCGACGCCGACGACGTCAAGCGGGTCGACTTCGGCGCGCTGGTCGCCACCCCGTTCGAGGGGATGACCATGCAGCTCAACGTGCACCGCGAGTCGAAGGGCGTGCAGTCCATCCTCGTCGGTGACGGTCAGTCGGGCCTCGAGGTCTCGCTGTTCGCGGGCCCCAACAAGTCGTCCATGGCCGACGAGGTGCGGGCGGAGATCGCGAAGAGCACCGTCGCGCAGGGTGGCCAGGTCAAGCTGGTCGAGGGCCCGTTCGGTGCCGAGATGCGCCGCGCCGTGCCGGTCACCGACCCCGAGGGCCGCAAGGCGCTCCACGTCTCGCGCACCTGGCTCGTGTCCGGGCCCGGGTGGCTGCTGCGGGGCGTCCTGCTCGGCAAGGCGACGTTCGAGCCCGAGAACGAGGACGCCCAGGTGGCGCTGTTCGAGTTCTTCAGCAACCTCGTCGTCCGCCGCGGGACCCAGCCCGCCGCGCCGGGGAGCGCTCTGGCGCTGCGGATGCCGGAACAGGAGTAGCGGCCATGGGCCACCAGCCGCTGAGCGAGAAACTGCGACGCTTCTTCCTCACGGCGGAGGAGCTGGAGGCGACCGAACTGCGGGAATCCGCGGAGGACTCCGGCTGCCAGACGCTGGCGGACAGCCCGCCCCGATCGGTCGTCAGGCTCCAGGGCACCGTCACATCGGTGACCTCCGACGCCGACAACGGCTGGCTCGAGGCCGAGATGAACGACGGCACGGGCACGCTCCGGCTGATCTGGATGGGCCGGGACCGGCTCAGCTGCCTGCTGCCCGGGCGCCACATCCGCGTCACGGGCCGGTTGGCCGCGGTCGAGGGGCATCCGGTCATCTACAACCCCGACTACGAGATCCTGCGGGGCTGACGCCCGCCGCGTCGTTCGGCGTCAGTCCTGTTCGGCGTCGAGGTCGTCGCCGCCCAGCATATCGATGAGCTCGGCCTCGGACTCCTGCGTGACGATGAACAGCAGCTCGTCGCCGGCCTCGAAGGCTCGGTCCCGCTCGGGGGTCAGGGGAGCGCCGTCGCGGATGATCGCGACGCAGACCGCGTCGCCGGGGAAGCCGACGTCACGCAGCCGTCGCCCGACCAGCGGGTTGTCCTCGGGAAGAGTCACCTCAGAGAGGTGTGCCGTCGACTTCTTGAAGGTGAGCAGCCGCACGAGATCGCCCGTCGAGACGGCCTCTTCGACGAGGGCCGACATCAGACGGGGGGTGGAGACCGAGACGTCGACCCCCCACTGCTCGCTGAACATCCACTCGTTGCCGGGATGGTTGACGCGCCCGACTGTGCGGGGCACCCCGAACTCCGTCTTCGCGAGCAGCGAGTAGACCAGGTTGGCCTTGTCGTCGCCGGTGGCCGCGATGGAGACGTCGTAGCTTTCGAGGTTCGCCTCCTCGAGCGACTGCAGCTCGCAGGCGTCGGCCTCGACCCAGACCGCTCCCGGCACGGAGTCGAGCTTGATGGCGGCGGCGGAACGTTCGATGAGCAGGACGTGGTGACCGTTGGCAAGCAGCTCGCGGGCGATGGAGCGCCCGACGTTGCCGGCTCCTGCGATGGCGATGCGCATGTCGGCTTCCTCAGTTCTGGACGGGTGGATGGGCGAACAGGTGCTCGAGCTCGTCCGTGCGCTCCGTCATGCAGGCCACGAAGAGGATGTCGCCGTCCTGGTAGATGGTGTCGCGGTCGGGCACCAGGCCGCGACCGACACGCTGCACGAACGGGATGGGGGCGGCTGCTGCGCGCGACAGCTCGCTGATCCGGCGGCCGACCCAGCCCCCGTGTACATGGACCTGCAGCAGGCGGGCGTCCCCTGTCGGGTCGCGCCAGACGGGCTGGCTCCCCTCGGGCAGGAGGCGGCGCAGGACCTGCAGCACCGTCCACTTGACCGTGGCCACGGTCGGGATGCCGAGCCGTTCGTAGACCTCTGCACGGCCCTGGTCGTAGATGCGGGCCACCACGTTGTCGATGTGGTAGTTCTCCTTCACGACCCGGGCCGCGAGGATGTTGGAGTTGTCGCCGGAGGAGACCGCGGCGAAGCCGTCGGCCCGACGGATCCCTGCCGCCTCGAGCACCTCGCGGTCGAAGCCGACGCCCTTGATGGTGACGCCGTTGAAGTCCTGTCCCAGCCGACGGAACGCCTCGACGTTCACGTCGATGACGGCGACGCTGTGGCCGCGCTTCTCCAGGCCGGTGGCCAGCATGGCGCCCACCCGGCCGCAGCCCATGATGACGATGTGCACTCGTCCTCCTTGCGATTCATGGCGAACATAGCACCGTGGGGGCCGTCCGGTTGGCCGAGGGGGACGCGTCCGTGGGCGACCTGATTCGACGTCACTAGGACTTTGGGTCCCGCAAGGTCTAGCGTGTCCCCGTGAACGTGCTCTCGGCTGTCAAGCGGATGCTGGTGGGGCGCCGGCTGGCGAACACCCAGCTGGGCGAGACGCTGCTGCCCAAGCGCATCGCGCTCCCCGTGTTCGCGTCCGACGCGCTCAGCTCCGTCGCCTACGCCCCTGACGAGATCCTGATCACCCTCTCCCTGGCGGGGATGGCCGGGTTCATGTTCTCGTGGCAGGTCGGGCTCGCCGTCGGCGTCGTCATCGCCGTCGTCGTCATGTCCTACCGGCAGACGGTGCACGCCTATCCCAGCGGAGGCGGCGACTACGAGGTGGCGAAGGTCAACCTCGGGCGCCACGCAGGCCTGACCGTGGCGTCCGCCCTGCTGGTCGACTATGTGCTCACCGTGGCGGTGTCCGTGTCCGCCGGCGTCATCAACGCCAAGGCGATGTTCCCGTTCCTCGAGGGCTACGAGGCCGTCACGGCGGCCGTCGTCATCGCGCTCCTCATGATCGTCAACCTCCGCGGCGTGCGGGAGTCGGGCGGGGCGTTCGCGCTCCCCACCTACGTGTTCATGGGTTCGATGCTCTCCATGATCGGCATCGGTCTCTTTCGCATCTTCGTACTCGGCCAGGACCTGATGAGCGAGACGGCGGACCTGACGGTGGTCCGTCCCGACGGCGCCGAGGAGGTCGCCGGCTGGGCACTCATCGCGATCCTGGCCAGGGCGTTCTCGTCGGGCTGTGCCGCCCTGACCGGTGTCGAGGCCATCAGCAATGGTGTGCCGGCCTTCAAGCCGCCCAAGAGCCGCAACGCTGCCCGGGTTCTCGCCATGCTGGGCGCGCTCGCCATCACGATGCTGCTGGGCATCATCACGCTCGCGAACCTCACCAGGGTCCACCTGATCGACGAGCTGACCGGCACGCACTACATCGACGCCGCTGGCCAGACGATCCACTCGGCGGCGACCACCGTGACCGGCCAGCTGGCACGGGTCGTCTTCATGGACTGGTTCGCGCCCGGCTTCTATGTCGTCATCACCGCCACCATGCTGATCCTCTTCCTGGCCGCGAACACCGCCTTCAACGGCTTCCCTGCGCTGGCCTCGATCCTGGCCAAGGACGCCTACCTGCCCCGGCAGCTGCACAGCCGCGGCGACCGCCTCGCCTTCTCCAACGGCATCGTCGCGCTCGCCGTGTCCGCCATCGTCCTCGTGCTCGTCTTCAACGCCTCCGTCACCGCGCTGATCCAGCTCTACGTGGTCGGCGTGTTCATCTCCTTCACCCTCGGCCAGATCGGCATGATCCGGCACTGGACCGTCGCGCTGCGGGACGAGGACGAGCCCGCCAAGAAGTCGCGCATGAAGCGCTCGCGCATCATCAACATCGTGGGCGCCTCGCTCACGGGACTGGTGCTCATCGTGGTGCTGGTGTCGAAGTTCACACACGGCGCCTACCTCGCGCTGGTGGCCATGGGGGCCATGTACGCGCTGATGCTGGCGATCTCCAACCACTACCGCGCCGTGGAGGAGGAGGTTGCACTCACCTCCGATTCGGACCGTGCCCTCCCGAGCAGGGTGCGTTCCGTGGTCCTCGTCCAGCGGGTGAACCTGCCGACGGCGAAGGCGATCGCGTTCGCCAGGGCGACGCGCCCGACGACGCTTACCGCCGTCGCCGTTGCGATCGACGACGAGCAGGTAGAGCGGATCCTCGACGAGTGGGAGGCCGAGGACTTCGGCATTCCGCTGAAGGTGATCTCCTCGCCCTACCGGGAGATCACCGGCCCGTTCATCAAGTTCGTCAGTGAGCTACGCACGGAGAACCCGCGCGACGTGGTGAGCGTCTACATCCCGGAGTATGTCGTCGGCCACTGGTGGGAGCAGCTCCTGCACAACCAGACGGCGCTCCTGATCCGCACGCGACTCCACTTCATGACCGGCGTCATGGTCACGTCCGTGCCCTACCAGCTGCGGAGCTCCGGGGCGCGACGCGACCGGGCCCGCAAGGCGACAGAGACGAGGGTACGTCGATGAGTATCGAACTGACGCTGGAGCGCGTAGCCCACGGCGGCATCGTGGTCGGCCACACCGAGGGGAAGGTCGTCTTCGTCACCGGGGGACTGCCCGGCGAACGCGTCCGCGTCGACGTCACGCAGACCGGCAAGCGCTTCGATCGCGGCGAGGTCGTCGAGGTGCTCGAGGCCGCGCCCGGTCGCGTCGAGCCACCCTGCCCGGTTGCGGGGCGCTGCGGCGGCTGCGACTGGCAGCACGCCGACGCGTCCACCCAGCTCGACCTGAAGACGGCCGTCGTCGCCGAGCAGCTGCAGCGACTCGCCGGCATCGAGTGGGACGGGCGCGTCGAGGCGGTCGACGGTGGACTGACCGGCTGGCGCACCCGGCTGCGTTTCGCCACCGACGACGACGGCAACGTCGGTTTCCGCGGGCGCCGCAGCCACGAGATCGTCGCGCTGCCGCCACAGGGCTGCCTGATCGCCGTCGACCTGCCCTACCCGGACATCGCGGCCGTGGCCGAGCCCGGCGGCGAGGTCGTGGTGGCGGTCGCCGACAACGGGACCGCGGTGCTGGGGCCGCGCCGTCGACTCGGACCCGACCCGGTGCGGCAGAGCGCGCAGGGCAGGGACTTCCTGGTCGCCGCGAACGGCTTCTGGCAGTCGCACCGCTCGGCCCCCGACGTGCTCTGCGACGTCGTCCTGGAGGGACTGAACCCGCGGCCGGGGGAGAGCGCGCTGGATCTCTACTGCGGTGTCGGCCTGTTCGCCGGGGCGCTGGTGGACGCGGGCTGCACCGTCACTGGGGTCGAGGCCTCGCGGCAGGCAGTCGCCGCCGCCCGCCACAACGTGCCGGAGGCGACCTTCATCGACCAGCCCATGGAGCGGGCCGCGGCCAGGCTGCCGCGCCAGGTCGATCTGGTGGTCCTGGACCCGCCCCGCAAGGGCGCCGGCGCCGACATGGTCCGTGCCGTCGTTGCGCGGGAACCGCGGGCCATCGCCTACGTGGCCTGTGACCCGGCCGCACTGGGCCGTGACCTGGCGACCTTCGCGGAGGAGGGGTACGCGCCGACGTCCATCCGTGGCTTCGACCTGTTCCCCATGACGCACCACGTCGAGTGCGTCGCGATCCTGCGCCGCTCCGCCTGACGCGGACCGTTCGGGCATAGGATTGGTGCCGTCCGGCCCAGGCGCGCCACGACGATCCAGCGTGGTATCTTGATGTCAAGAGAATTTGCCTGTCGCCATGTTTGAAGGAGAAGGATGAGCGTCAACAGTTTCGGGGCGAGGAGCAGCCTCGACGTCAACGGGACCAGCTACGAGATCTTCCGGCTGGACGCCGTCGAGGGCTCGGCGAAGCTGCCCTTCAGCCTGAAGGTGCTGCTGGAGAACCTGCTCCGCACGGAGGACGGCGCCAACATCACCAAGGCCGACATCGAGTTCCTCGGTAACTGGGACCCGTCGGCCGAGCCCGACCACGAGATCCAGTTCACGCCCGCCCGCGTGATCATGCAGGACTTCACCGGCGTGCCCTGCGTCGTGGATCTCGCCACGATGCGTGAGGCCGTCGTCGCCCTCGGCGGCGACCCGGACAAGGTGAACCCGCTGTCGCCCGCCGAGATGGTCATCGACCACTCCGTCATCGCTGAGGTATTCGGCGTGGCCAGCGCGTTCCAGCAGAACACCGACATCGAGTACCAGCGCAACCGCGAGCGCTACCAGTTCCTCCGCTGGGGCCAGACGGCATTCGACAACTTCAAGGTCGTCCCCCCGGGCACCGGCATCGTGCACCAGGTCAACATCGAGCACCTGGCCCGCGTCATCTTCCCGCGCACGGTCGACGGCGTCCTGCAGGCGTACCCCGACACCTGCGTCGGCACCGACTCGCACACCACCATGGTCAACGGCCTGGGCGTCGTCGGCTGGGGTGTGGGTGGCATCGAGGCTGAGGCGGCCATGCTCGGCCAGCCCGTCTCCATGCTCATTCCGCGGGTCGTCGGCTTCAAGCTCAAGGGCAAGCTGAACGAGGGCACCACCGCCACCGACCTCGTGCTCACGATCACTGAGATGCTGCGCGCCCACAAGGTCGTCGGCAAGTTCGTCGAGTTCTACGGCGAGGGCGTCGCCCAAGTACCGCTGGCGAACCGCGCCACCATCGGCAACATGAGCCCGGAGTACGGCTCGACCATCGCGATCTTCCCGATCGACGACAAGACCACCGACTACATGCGACTGACCGGGCGTGACGAGGAGCAGATCGCCCTCGTCGAGGCCTACGCCAAGGCCCAGGGCCTGTGGCACGACCCGTCGGTCGAGCCGGTCTTCTCCGAGTACATCGAGCTGGACCTGTCGACGGTCGTCCCGTCCATCGCCGGTCCGAAGCGCCCGCAGGACCGCATCAAGCTCGTCGACGCGAAGACCAACTTCGCCGAGAACGTGCCCCTCTACACGTCGGACCCGGCCAAGGTCGTCCCCGTCACGCTGGCCGACGGCTCGAGCTTCGGCCTGACCAACGGCGCCGTCACCGTCGCGTCGATCACGTCGTGCACCAACACGTCGAACCCCTCGGTCATGATCGGTGCCGCCCTGCTGGCGAAGAATGCCGTCGAGAAGGGGCTCACCCGTAAGCCCTGGGTGAAGACGTCGCTGGCTCCCGGCTCGCAGGTCGTCACCGATTACTACGAGAAGGCCGGCCTGACGCAGTACCTCGACGCACTGGGCTTCAACCTGGTCGGCTACGGCTGTGTCACCTGCATCGGCAACACGGGCCCGCTCATCCCGGAGATCTCGAAGGCCGTCAACGACGAGGATCTTGCCGTCGCCGCCGTCCTGTCCGGCAACCGCAACTTCGAGGGACGCATCAGCCCCGACGTGAAGATGAACTACCTCGCGTCGCCGATGCTCGTCATCGCCTACGCGCTGGCCGGCACGATGGACATCGACCTGCTGACCGACCCGATCGCCCAGAACGACGCCGGTGAGGACGTCTTCCTCAAGGACATCTGGCCGTCGCAGGACGAGATCGAGACCGTCGTCGGCTCCTCGATCTCCGCCGACATGTTCTCGTCGCGCTACGCCGACGTGTTCACCGGCGACGAGCGCTGGCGTTCGCTCCCCACCCCGGAGGGCAACACCTTCGAGTGGGACGACGCGTCGACCTACGTCCGCAAGGGCCCGTACTTCGACGGCATGCCGGCCGAGCCGGCCCCGGTCGAGGACATCGCCGGAGCCCGCGTGCTGCTGAAGCTGGGCGACTCGGTCACCACCGACCACATCTCGCCCGCAGGCAACATCAAGGCCGACTCGCCCGCGGGACGGTACCTGTCGGAGCACGGCGTCGAGCGTCGCGACTTCAACTCATACGGATCGCGTCGCGGCAACCATGAGGTCATGATCCGCGGCACGTTCGCGAACATCCGCCTGCGCAACCAGATCGCGCCGGGTACCGAGGGTGGCTTCACCCGCGACTTCACCGTCGCCGACGCCCCCGTCACCACCGTCTACGAGGCGTCGGTCAACTACGCCGAGCAGGGCACCCCGCTCGTCGTGCTGTCCGGCAAGGAGTACGGCTCCGGCTCGTCGCGTGACTGGGCGGCCAAGGGCACGGCGCTGCTCGGCGTCCGCGTGGTCATCGCCGAGAGCTACGAGCGCATCCACCGCTCGAACCTCATCGGCATGGGCGTCCTCCCGCTCCAGTTCCCCGAGGGCCAGACGGCCGACTCGCTGGGCCTGAGCGGCGAGGAGACCTTCTCCGTGTCCGGCGTGACCGCCCTCAATGACGGCATCACCCCGAAGACGATGCAGGTCACGGCGGTCCGTGCCGACGGTACCGAGGTCGTGTTCGACGCGGTTGTCCGCATCGACACCCCCGGTGAGCGCGGCTACTACGTCAACGGCGGCATCATGCAGTACGTGCTGCGCCAGCTGGCGAAGGCCTGATCCAGGCAGAGAAGAGGGGCCGCGTCCGTGTGGACGCGGCCCCTCTTCGTCTCCTCGGTCGCCTCGGACTGCCGCTGGACCCCTGCCGCAGAGTGGCCCGCCTTGGCTGCTCTGCGCCCAGCGTCCGGCGAAGGAATCTTCGACCCAAATCGATGTCCAAGCTGACGAATATGTCGCGGAGGCGCTGTGGAGGTGCGTGGACCGAAGCCCCTCTCGGCGGCGCCGCCGGGAATGCAACCATGAGCAATCGGCGAGTAAAGATAAGGTGGGCATATGTTGACAGCCCTACTACCAGGAGTGCGAGAACTTCGCACGCCCCTGGCGACCGGCCTGCTCTGGGCCGCCGCCTTATGGCTTCTCTTCGGGGAGAGGGTGGCGAATAGCCCCTCGACTCAGGAGTTCATGGCGCGACTTGAACACCTCGGGCTCGGGTCGTCAACTTGGCTAGGTGTCGCCGTTTTCGCCGCCTACTTAGTCGGCAGCCTGCTGGTTGTTCGATCTTCCCCATTCAGGTGGATCGAACAGAGTTACCCCAGGGTGTGGCCCGCGCGTCGAGTTGGGGACTCCGCTGAGAGTCAGCCATCTCGCGCGCACGCCTGGGTAAGGTCTGTGAGTACGCTCTGGCAAACCCGACTACAGACTGGGCGTTGGACGCGCATCCGTGGCATTGGCGGGTTTGTCGTGGCGCGTAAGCCGATCGACATCTGGCTCGGCGAGGAGTTCGATCAACTTGCACGGAAAGGGACCGCGCCAGTAACCAACTCGTGGGAACCCTCCTGCGAGACACGGTATGGTTTCGTGGGCCTCTTTGCGACAGCTTCCATCCAGGAGTCTGATGTGGGAGATGAGAACGAGACCCTCGAAGCACTTCGAGACTCATACGTATGCAACATCCGGCGGGAACAGTCTGCGGTCGAGGTGCGCATACAGATGCGTTTCCCACAGGTGTACATGGAAATAGATCGCGTGAGGACCGAGGGAGAACTTCGCTTGTCAGTCTTCTGGCCTCTCCTTGCGGTAATCGCCCTCCTTGCGGTGCAGTGGTCTCCCTGGATCGCCTCCCTCGTGAGCATCCCAACTTGGCTCATGCTTGACGGGTTTCAGAGGCTGCGTGACGCCGAGGAGAAGACGTGGATTCCTGTGATCGCAGGGGAGGTGACGACGCCGATGATGGATTCGATTAAGAGGGCTGAAGATAACCCGCCCAGTGATTTCATGGAGACCTTCTATCAAGATGTCCCGTGGGGCCGTTCGCCGATCCCGTCGAATTGACCCGCGGTCTGGTCTCACGGCATACGTGGCCCAGACCAACTAGCGCGTTACAAGTTGGTCGTGACGCCCAGGAAGGGCACGGTGGACCTCAGGCCTAGGACGGCTTGTCGCGAGCTGCCATCTATCGTGACTCTTCACAGATGGCAGTGGGTGAAAGAGGGCTGGTGCCCATCCCCGCCCAGTGCCCTGCGCTGAAATGGGCCGGGGTCAGAATGATGGGGTGACGCGTCCGTTAGGACGCGGCCGGCGGAAGGATGCTGCCGTGGCCGGGCACGGCCACAGAACCCGTCTCAGTATGTGTCGGTGGGTGCCGGGGGCTTGTTGGGTCGGAGATACAGGGTGGAGTCCATGGTCCAGCCCCGGACGGGTTGCTGGTCCGGCGGATCGTGACGCGGCGGCGGGACCGGATCCGGAATATGCGGCTCGATCTCCCAGCCATATCTCGCTTTGAAGATCAACCCGTCGGGCCGGTTCGGATTCCCCTCGATGGTGAACTCGCCCCGGTGATGTTCCCGGTGATGATGCGTACACAGCGAGATCAACTCATCGATATCGGTGGCCCCGCCTTTGCTCCAGTGACGCTTGTGATGATTCTCGAGGAACCGGGTCACCGGGCAGCCGGGATACCGGCAGCCGCCGTCACGATCCTCCACCAGTTTCCTGGTCCGGCCTGAGTTGGACCTCTCGGCCTGATTTTTGATGCCTCGAGGTGTATCGCTGCTTGTCAGGACGATTCTGTGGCGTGGTTCGGGGCACTAAAAACCCCGGTAGAATCTGGTCATGAGCCCGTTCCTGCGGAAGGTGAAGACAGCTTCCGGGGCTACGGCGGTCCAGATCGTGGAGAAGCAACGCGGGGTCCGCAGGATCGTCGAGCATCTCGGGTCGGCTCATTCCGAAGCCGAGTTGGCAGCCTTGATGCAGGCTGGCCGTGACAAACTCGCAGCGAACCAGCCGGAGTTGGACTTCGACACCGGCGCTGGTGGACGGCCTCGTGCTGGCGCAGCGATAGTGGAGGGCAAGGTCTCTCGGCTGCTGGTCGACGTCCTGCGGGACTCCTGGCGCTGGCTTGGGTTCGATGTGGTGGCTGACGAGGCGTTCTTCCAGCTGGTCCTTGCCCGGTTGGTGGAGCCGACCTCCAAACTCGACAGTCTCCGCGTCATCAGTGAGCTCGGGCTCGAACCTGTCCATCTCTCCACGGTCAAACGGTCACTGAAACGCTGCGCTACGAAGGACTATCGCACCCTGGTGCAGCAGGCCTGCTTCGAGCACGTGTGGTCTGAGCGTGGTGGTGACGTGTCACTGCTCCTCTACGACGTGACCACGCTCTACTTCGAAGCGGAGAAGGAGGACACGCTCCGCAAAGTCGGGTTCAGCAAGGAACGCCGGGTCGACCCTCAGATCGTGGTCGGGCTCCTGGTCGACCGCAGCGGTTTCCCGCTCGAGATCGCCTGCTTCGAAGGCGACAAACCCGAGACCCGCACCATCATTCCCGTGATCAAAGCGTTCCAGGAACGCAACCAGGTCGCTGACATGGTCGTCGTTGCTGACGCTGGGATGCTGTCAGCGACCAACCTGCAGGCCCTCAATGAGGCCGGTCTACGGTTCATCGTCGGGTCCCGGATGGCCAAGGCACCGTTGGACCTGGCCGGACATTTCCACTGGCACGGGACCGCGTTCACCGATGGACAGATCATCGACACCATCACCACCCCAGCCCGCACACCCGATCCCGACCGGCTACGGCGCCGGGCCGAGCCCGTCTGGGATCCCACCGAACACCCTCAGGCCTGGCGGGCTGTTTGGCAGTTCTCCCGGAAACGCGCCGTTCGGGACCGTCATACCCTCACACTGCAGCAGGACCGCGCCCTTGACATCATCGAAGGACGCCGAACGGCGAAGAAGGCCCGCTTCGTCAAAACCAGCGGCCAGCACTCCAGTCTCGATCAACCATCGCTGGATCGCGCGACCGCGCTGGTCGGGCTGAAGGGCTACGTCACCAACATCCCGGCCACCACGATGAGCGCCGGTGAAGTGATCGGGAGTTACCACGACCTCTGGCACGTCGAACAGTCGTTCCGGATGTCCAAGACAGACCTCGCTGCGCGTCCGATCTTCCACCGCACCAGAGACGCGATCGAGGCCCACCTCACGATCGTGTTCACCGCCCTGGCCATCGCACGCGACCTCCAAGACCGCACAGGCTGGAGCATCCGCAGAATCATCCAGACCCTACGACCCCTGCAGCACGTCACCATCAGCATCGGCGACCAACAACTCCAAGCAGAGCCCGCGATCCCCGAAGCCACCGCAGAGATGCTCCGGGAGCTGGGGCACTAAAGAGGTCCAACTCAGGTGATGATTCTCGAGGAACCGGGTCACCGGGCAGCCGGGATACCGGCAGCCGCCGTCACGATCCTCCACCAGTTTCCTGGTCCGGTCGGGGACGATCCGCATCGAGCGTCCCACCGACACCGGCGACGCGTTCTTCAACCACACCGGCCGGATGCTGCCGTCACACGTGATCCGCTCCACCAGATGCGCCGGCAAGGCACCCTGCTTGTTGATCCAGCCCTTGCCGTCGGCTTCGAGGTGGACCAGCACCTTGTAATGCTGCCGGCGTGACCCGGATTCGACCGAGCTGAGGGAGCGGGACGCGACCTCCAGGATCGCGTCAGCGAACGTGGCCTCGGTGTGACCGGCGGTGAACAGGGCGTCTTTCGCTTCGCGGAGGGCTTGTTCGACCAGGGCGCCTTCGAGGGCGTCGGCTTCGTAGCGCAGCTGGAACCGGCCCCCCAGCGTGCCCATCTGCAACGTAGGCCCCTCATCACCAGACGGGCCGGGCCTCGGCGTTTCGTACTCGTCAGGTGGCTCTTCGAAGCCGTACTTCGGCAACGCCCGACGCAACTGCTGCACCGTGGCATGCTCAACAAACACGGAGACCGCATCGCTGTAGGCGGCGGGAACGTTGCGGGCGACCACGGTCATCTGGTCCAGACTGACGGTGCCGGCGGCCATCTTCTCTTCCAACACGGGGAACTCGCCGCGGCGGCGGGCGATCGCGACAATGTCACGAGCCCGCGCCGGAGACGTCGCACACATCACACTGAGCCAGTGCTCGGGCGATTGGATGCCATTCTCGGCCCAGGTGAATGTGTCGAGAACCTCTGCGGTCAGGGCGATGAGTTCGTTGTTCAACTGGGCCAACTGCCCGGCAATCACACCCGCACGCTCCGCCGCTTCCTCCCAGCGGCTGAGGGTGTTGGTGTGGTCGGACAAACTCATAATTAATTGTACATCCGGGCGATTATCAGATCAAGAGTTTGTCGTCTGTTTGTTGGGGTGTTTGTTGATTGGCGGGCCCCCTTCGAGACGCTCGTACCGGGTCCTGAGCTTGTCGAAGGGCACGAGCTCCTCAGGGAGCGGTAGTCCTTCGAGGCCCTCGTTCCGGGCCTGAGCTTGTCGAAGGGTGGTCCCTGAGCTTGTCGAAGGGTGGTCCCCTTCGAGACGCCCTCGTTCCTCGGGCTCCTCAGGGACCGCCTGAGCTTGTCGAAGGGCGGGGAGCGATGCTCCTTCGAGACGCTCGTGCCGGTCCTCAGCGGTCGTCGAGCGACCGGCCCGCCGCGTCGACCAGGCCCCACGCCGCCACCGCCGCCACCACGAAGAAGCCCGCGAACACGGCGAACAGCACAGAGACCCCGACCTGCAGCAGTGCCGGGACGCACAGCGGGGCGATGATGGACGCGATCCGTCCGACGCCTGCCGCCCATCCCGTGCCCGTGCCGCGCAGCGACGTGGGGTACATCTCCGGCGAGACGGCGTACAGCGCGCCCCAGGCGCCCAGGTTGAAGAATGACAGCGCCATGCCGGCTGCGATGATCGCCGTCTCGCCCTCGGCGAGGCCGAAGGCGACGGCGGAGGCGGCCGACCCGACGAGGAAGGTCGACAGTGTCGGGCGCCGCCCCCAGGCCTCGATGAGCCAGGCGGCCACCGCGTAGCCGGGCAGTTGCGCGAGCGTGATGATCAGCGTGAATCCGAACGACGAGACGAGGTCATAGCCCTTGCCGACCAGGATCGACGGAATCCAGATGAAAGCGCCGTAGTAGCCGAAGTTCACACAGAACCACACCAGCCAGAGGCTGAGCGTCCGACGCCGGAACTCGACCGACCACAGGCCGGCGAGACGTCCGCCGGCGCCGATCGCAGGCTCGACGGGGGCCGGGGGAGCGGCCTGCTGGGCAACGCCGTCTGCAGGCTCCTGGCTGCCTCTGTCCTCAGCGCTGGGCCCAGGCGCGGGCAGGCCTGCCGACTCCTCGAACTGGCGCACCACCGCCTCGGCCTCGGCGTGCCGGCCGCGACGCTCCAGCCAGCGGGCCGACTCGGGCAGCCCCCAGCGCACAGCGAGGGCATAGGCGGCGGGGATCGCCCCGATCGCAAAAGCCCAGCGCCAGCCGTCGTCCGAGGTGGGGATGACGAAATAGCCGATGAGTGCCGAGGCGGTCCAGCCGACGGCCCAGAACGCCTCGAGGATGACGATGATCCGGCCGCGCATCCGGGCCGGCGCGAACTCGCTGACATACGTCGAGGCGACAGGCAGTTCCGCGCCGAGTCCCAGGCCGACGACGAAGCGCAGGACGAGAAGCGCCCCCAGTGCACCGACCAGCGCGCTGGCTCCGGTCGCGAGGCCGTAGATGAGCAGTGTGACGGCGAAGATGTGACGGCGTCCGAACCGGTCGGCGAGCAGCCCGCCGAGGCTGGCGCCCAGCGCCATCCCGACGAATCCGATCGAGGCGATCCAGGACCGCTCGGTGGGTGTGAGGCCCCACTGGGCTGCCAGCGCCGCGATGATGAAGGAGATCAGGCCGACGTCCATGGCGTCGAGGGCCCAGCCGATGCCCGAGCCGGTGAGCACCTTCAGGTGCCGGCGGGTGAAGGGGAGCCGGTCGAGCCGATCGGAGCGTGTGCCGTTGTCAGCTTCGGTCATGCGGGCCACTGTAACGGCGTCACTTCGTGGCACCCCGCGGCCTCGTGCGACGGCGAGACGGCCGCTTGTGCACAGGTGAAGGGCGGGAGGTTTACTTTGTCGGACCCCTGGCGTTCAATAGAACACATGTTCGATGAAGATGAGGGAATCCGGGTCTACGTCCCGCCGGGCTGGCCCGGCACCGTCCGCCCACCCGGAGCGCCGGGCTGGCTCGCTTCGGCCGAGTCCTACCTGCTGGACGTCTGCCCGTCCGAGTATCGCGGCTACCAGGTGCTGCGACGCCACCCCGTGGTGCTGGCGGGCCTGGCACGCGAGTTCGTAGCCTCCCAACTCGTGGCGACCAGGGCAGGGCTGCAGGGGGTGCGGACCTCTCTGTCCGGTGTCGTCGATACGGCGACGGCCGATCAGGCCGCCACCGTCCTCCAACAGGAGGAGGCGCGGCTGACCCGCGTCGCCCGCGGTGTGGACCTGGTCGATCAGGCTCTCCGGGACGCACGCTTCACCCCGAAGTTGTAGTTGGCCGTCCCGGGTCTCGGGCGGAGCCTTCAGCTGGGGCTGAGGGTTCCGCCCGCCGGCAAAGTCGCCTCGCGATGGACGGCGGGGGCCGGGGCACGTTGTCCCAGCGCCCTGGCCGTTTCGTTCTACTATGGACCCCATGTCTTTGTTGGATTCGATCACCGGCCCACGAGATCTCCGCACGCTGTCACGACGACAGCTGGAGGACCTCGCTGACGAGATCCGATCCTTCCTGATCACCAAGGTGAGCCGCACCGGCGGCCACCTCGGGCCCAATCTGGGTGTCGTCGAGCTCACCCTCGCCATCCACAAGGTGTTCGACTCGCCGAACGATCCCGTGGTGTTCGATACCGGACACCAGAGCTATGTGCACAAGATGCTGACCGGCCGGCTGGAGGGCTTCGACCGGCTGCGGCAGCGCGGAGGGCTCTCCGGCTACCCGGAGCCGGCCGAGTCGGAGCACGACTGGGTCTCCAACTCGCACGCCTCGACGGCGCTGTCCTGGGCCGAGGGGCTCGCGAAGGGCTATGCCCTGCGGGGCGAGAAGCGCACGGTCGTCGCCGTCGTCGGAGACGGTGCCCTGACGGGCGGCATGGCGTGGGAGGCCCTCAACAGCATCGCCGATCACCCCGAACTGCGGCTCGTGGTCGTCGTCAACGACAACGGCCGCTCCTACACGCCCACCGTCGGCGGCCTCGCGAACCACCTGGCCGGGCTGCGCACCGATCACCGCTACGAGAAGACCCTGTCGCTCATCAAGCGCACCGTCCAGCGGCTCCCGCTGATCGGGCGCCCCGTCTATGACCTGATGCACGGCTTCAAGACCGGCGTGAAGGACGTGCTGGCGCCCCAGTCCATGTTCTCCGACCTCGGCATCAAGTACACGGGCCCGATCGACGGCCACGACATCGCCGTGCTGACCAACCACCTGTCCCAGGCCCGCCAGTTCGGTGGGCCCGTCATCGTCCACTGCGTCACCCGGAAGGGCCGCGGCTTCCAGGCCGCCGAGGAGAACGAAGAGGACCGCTTCCACGCGATCGGCAAGATCAACGAGTTCACGGGCGAACCGCTGACCGCGTCGGTGCAGGCCACCTGGACCGACGCGTTCGCGGAGGCCATGGTGCAGCTTGGACAGCGACGTCCCGACGTCGTCGCCATCACCGCGGCCATGCTCTACCCCGTCGGCCTCGGCCGCTTCGCCGCGGCGTTCCCCGATCGGATCTACGACGTCGGCATCGCCGAGCAGCATGCGATCGTCTCGGCGGCAGGCCTGGCGCGGGCGGGGCTGCATCCCGTCGTCGCGCTGTATGCCACGTTCCTGAACCGTGCCTTCGACCAGGTCCTCCTCGACGCGTCCCTCCACCGGACGGGCATCACGATCACACTGGATCGTGCCGGCGTCACGGGAACGGACGGCGCCAGCCACAACGGCATGTGGGACATGTCGCTGCTCGGCCTCGTGCCGGGGCTGCAGCTCGCCGCCCCGCGCGACCAGACCCGGCTCGTCGAGGCGCTGGACCGCGCCGTCGACGTGGACGACGCCGTCACCGTGATCCGGTACTCGAAGGAACGGCTGCCCGACGAGATTCCCGCCGTCGCCCATGTGGGTGACGGGGCGGCGCGTGTCGACGTGCTGCGCCGCGCCGAGGGTGCCAGGGTTCTGGTGGTCGGCTACGGCCAGTTCGTCGGCATGGCGATCGGGGTCGCCGATCGACTGGCCGACCAGGGTGTCGCGGCGGCCGTCGTCGATCCTCTGTGGGCGCTGCCGGTCAGTCCGGATCTGGTCCGGATGGCCGCAGGCTACGACCTGGTGGTCACGCTCGAGGACAACCTCGTCGAGGGTGGCGTCGGGCAGAAGCTCCGTGCCCGTCTCGCCGAGGCCGATGCGTCCGCGCGGGTGCTCACCTTCGGTGTGCCGCAGCAGTTCCTGACCCACGGCTCCCGTGACGAGGTGCTGGAGGAGGTCGGCCTGACCGCGGCCCGGGTGGCGATGGAGGTGCTGGGCACGATCCTGGCCCAGCCCTCCGCCGGTGCGGTCACCGAACCTGCGTCACCGCGAACGTCGTAGTCGGAGCGACGTACTCGTCCTGCGACTCCACCAGCAGCAGCTCGCTGGCGTCTGCGTCGTGCGTGTTCCGCAGCAGGCCGAACACGGAGCCGGCCGTCCTGGCCAGCGCGTCGGCAGCGTCCCCGCTCCCGCGGAAGTGTGAGGAGAACAGTGCTGCGGCGACGTCGCCCGAGCCGTTGCGCTTGAACGGCAGCCGCGGTGTCTGGACGACCCAGGCGCCGTCCGCCGTCGCGGCGAGCATCTCGATCGTGTCGGCGGGAGCGTCCGGACGGAACACGCTGGTGACCAGCACCGTCGACGGGCCGCTCGCACGGACGACATCGACGGCGGCGAGGGTCTCGTCGATGGTGTGCGGGTCTGTGCCCGTGATGAAGCCGAGCTCGAACTGGTTCGGGGTGATCAGGTCCGCCTGCGGGACGACCCGGTCACGGATCAGTGTCTGCACCTCAGGGGCGACGAAGCACCCGGACGCAGCGCTGCCCAGCACCGGGTCGCACGCGTAGATCGCCTCCGGGTTGCGTGACTTCACGAGCGCCACCGCGTCGAGGATCGCGTCGCCGATGTCGTTGCCGCCCTGGTAGCCGCTCAGCACCAGGTCGACGTCGGCGAGCCCTCCGCGGGCGTCGATCCCGGCCACGATGTCGCGCACCACGTCGCCGCTGATGAGCTGCCCGCCCCAGGCGCCGTACCCCGTGTGATTGGAGAAGACGACGGTGTGCACCGGCATCACCTCGTGTCCGAGGCGCTGCATGGGGAACACCGCGGCGGAGTTGCCGACGTGGCCGTAGGAGACGCAGGACTGGATCGAAAGAACTCGCATGGGTGGAATCCTGCCACCTCCGGCGCCCTGGCCCCAACCCTCCGGGACGCCGCCCATTCCTCGCCGCTCCTCAGGGACCCCGGGCGCCTCGGCGTCAGTCCAGCGGACCGTCCGGATCGCCGGTGAGTGCGTATGCGATGGCGGGAGCGAGGAAGGCGACCTGCCAGGGGCGGGCTCCGAGGCTCAGCAGCCGTTCCTCCGTGGCCGGCTCATCGCTGAAGAGGGCCTCCTGGAGCACCTTGGGTGGTCCGATGAGGCTCGGCTGCGACAGGCCGAGGTCGCAGGCCAGCTCGTCGATGACGGGGCGGGCAGCGGCCCAGCGGTCCGCTGCCGCCGGGTTGATGCGGTCCCACGACCGGGGGAGCGGCACGCCCTGCGACTTCTGCTTGCGGGGCGGGAAGTTCTGCTCCTCCATGGCCCGGACGCTGTCAAGGGCTGCGAGCCAGTTGCTGAGGAAGCGCCGTCCGGGGGTGGCACCGAGACCGGTCTGCTCCGCCGCGGAGCGCGACAGCACCTCGTCGCGGGAGCGGGTCGCCGCCTCGATGATGGCCTTGTCTGGGAGGATCCAGGTCGGCGGACGGTCACGGCGCTGGGCGACGGAGTCACGGGCTTCCCACAGGGCGCGCGCGACGGCCAGCTGCCTGCCGGTGCGCAGTGTGCTCAGTCCGGTGAGACGACGCCACGGATCCTCCTTCGGCTTGGCGATGGTGCCGTACCGGCGCAGTGTCTCGGCGTCCTCCTGGGCGGCCCATTCGGCGCGACCCGACGCGACGAGCTGCTCCCGCAACAGTTCGGCCAGGAGCAGCAGGTAGTCCACGTCGAGGGCGGCGTAGATGAGCCAGGAGGTCGGCAGGGGCCGTCGCGACCAGTTGTCGGCCGAGTGGGCCTTCCGCAGATGCAGGCCGAGCTCGTTCAGCAGCAGCGGACCGAGGCCGGCCGACGGCTTGCCCAGGAGTCGGGCCGCAAGCTCAGTGTCGAAGATGGTGGGCGGGATGATACCGAGTTCGGCCATGCAGGGAAGGTCCTGGCTGGCCGAGTGGATGATCCACGTGGCGTCACCACACGCGTCGATCAGTTCGCGCGGGCCGCGGTCCGTCCCCTCGAACGGGATCGGATCGATCAGCCAGGTGCCGGAACCCTCGCGCCGGATCTGCAGCAGGTACGCCTTCGGCCAGTACCGGTGTCCGTGCGCGCGTTCGGTGTCGAAGGCGACCGGGCCGCTGCCGACGCGCAGCGACGCCAGGCAGTCGTCCAGGGCCGACGGCGTGTCGACGACGGGGCGAAGTGGTTCGCGGGATGTCTCAACGTAGTTCATCGGGCGGTGGGCAGTGTCGCGATCCCCGTCGGGAGGATGGGTTCGCCGGCGATGTGGAACATCAGATTCTGCCAAGCTTTCAGGTGTGGGGTCAGGGTGCGGGTCGCGTCGAGTGTCGGCGTCCATGAGCACCTGAGCTCCACCTCGGCGCGGTCGGCGTCGCTCATCTCGCCGAAACCCCTGTTATAGGAGGACGTGACGGTTCCGGCGATCGCCGTGGCGATGGCGCCGGTGCTTTCCAGGGACTCAGTAAACCAGGACCAGGTGACGTCGGGAAGCAGGGGGTCGGTGACCATCTCGATCTCGACCTCCGCCTTGGCGTAGGTGACGAGGCGGAACGTGCCACCCCAGGCCGAGTTGCCGGCGGGGTCATGGAGCAGGATCAACCGACCTAGCGCGCGCGGATCCTCATCGCCCTCCAACTCTCCGCTGACGGCGACGGCATACGGCGCAATGCGCTGCGGGGAGCCGATCTCGTCGACGACGAAGTGTGGTCGCCAGGGCATGATGCTGAGTTCGCGCAGGGACCTGGCGAACACCTCGGGGACGGGCCCGCTCACGTTGGGTGGCACGTCGTCAGCGTAGGACGGGCGTGCGGCCGGTCCCGGAAGGCGCGCCGATCTAGCTCCGGCGCAGTCGGAGGCTGACCGAGTTGATGCAATAGCGCAGGTCGGTGGGCGTGTCGTAGCCCTCGCCCTCGAAGACGTGCCCGAGGTGCCCGTCGCAGGTACCGCAGCGGACCTCCACTCGGGGTCGACCTGGCAGGGACCGGTCCTCGAGGTAGCGGACACGATCCTCGGCGAGCGGCGAGAAGAAGCTCGGCCAGCCGCAGTGGGAGTGGAACTTCTCGTTGCTGCGGAACAGCTCCGCGCCGCACCCGCGGCATTCGTAGACGCCCTCGTCCTCGGTGTCGGTGTACTCGCCCGTGAACGGGGCCTCGGTGCCGCCTTGGCGGAGAACCCGGTACTCGAGGTCGTTCAGCTGCTCGCGCCACTGGGCGTCGGGCCGCATCAGCTTGGGGGTGTACTGCTCGGTCATGCATCGATCCTATGCGCGCCGTGAGACGGGCGGGGCTTCGAAGCGGGCCGGGTCTACTCCTCGCCGTCCAGATCGTCGACCTTCAGCTGCGTCGGGGTGCCGTCCAGCAGTTCCATCGCGCCGAAGGCGTACCGGGCCAGGATCAGACGGCCCAGGTGGGCGGTGTCTCCGACCGGGGCCGTGACGGCGATCGCGCCGGCCCGGAGTGCCGCCTGCTGCTGGTTCACGTACGCACCCGTGGGGGTGAGGTACACACTGCCGACGGCGATGTGGCGACGTCCCTGCCCCCGCAGGGAGGCGACCGCGGCGGCGGTGGCACGACCGTCTCCGTCGTCGACCGCGACCTGGACCGGAAGGCGGTGGTGGGCCGACCACTGACGGGCGCGGCGACCGAGCAGCGAGGTGCCACGGACGTCGCCTCCGGCGGGTGCGGACAGGACGAGCCCGTCGACCTCGAGGGCGCCGCCGCGGTGCAGGGCCTCGCGCACGCGCTCGTCGAGGATGTTCAGCACCTCGCTGGCGGGGCCGATGGGGCGGCTGACGGCGATGTGGATGTCGGGTGAGTGGGGGAAGGTATCGAGTTCCTCGTCGTGTCCCGCTGCGGACACGAGGTCAAGTGGGACAAGAACCGCCTCGCCGACATCGTGGTTGGCAAGGTCGGCGATGACGTCGGGCAGTGCTGGGGAGACGCCGCCGAGTCGTGCGAGGCGGATCCGCAGATCGGGGCGCGCCTTCCGGAGGGAGGCGGCAATCAGGCGGAAAGCGTCGGTAACCGGGGCCTCGTCGGGGCCACCGGCTACAAGCACGATCGCTGGTGCAGTCATCGCCTCTCTCTCATCTCGCCCGCGCTGAAGCGGAGCCATGGAGGGGGTCTGCTTCAGCAGGGAGCAGAGTGGGCGATGGCGGTTTCGAACCGCCGACCTCTTCGGTGTGAACGAAGCGCGCTACCACTGCGCCAATCGCCCTTGCGAAGCAGGAGTTTAGTGGAACTCGCGGAAGATTGCGAACGCGGGGGTCGTGCGGCGTGGCGGGCCCGGGGTTCGACGTGGCATCAGGCGCCTCCTGGTGGGTCCGGCGCCTCCCGTGATGATCAGGCGCCTCCCTGCAGGTCCGGATTGCCCGGCCGGCGGTCCGGGTGGGCGGGGCTCGCACGTGCCGGCATGGCCGGACAGCGGGGTCGTCTGGCTGCGTCTGAGCGTGAAATCGCGCTGACGAAGGCCGGTTTTGCATGCCCGGAAAAGGTGCGCTAGAGTTCTCAACGCGCCGAACGAGGCGGTCCGAGAGGGCCAAGACGAGAAGCGCAATGCGGACGTGGCTCAGTTGGTAGAGCATCACCTTGCCAAGGTGAGGGTCGCGAGTTCGAATCTCGTCGTCCGCTCGGAGATCAGTCTCTCCCGACCCAGTACGGGAAGGGAAAAACCTCCATCCCGGTGGAGTGGCCGAGAGGCGAGGCAACGGACTGCAAATCCGTGTACACGGGTTCAAATCCCGTCTCCACCTCGGGCGGTTGGCGCAGTGGTAGCGCGCTTCCCTGACACGGAAGAGGTCGCCAGTTCAAACCTGGCATCGCCCACCGAGAAACTCCCGCTCTGCGGGAGGAAAGGCACCCGAGAGGGTGCCTTTTTCTTTTCCCTGGTTGCGTACTTCGCTGTGCGCAGACCATCAGTTGGCGGCCGGTGCAGCTGCGACGCCGGCAGGGTTGACGCGCGTGCGGAGATGCGCGCGCAGCGACCAGGTGATGGCCAGGGCGCTCAGGGTGAAGCCGGTGACGAACACCGCACCGTGAGCCGCCTCCGGGACATCGAACGCGCGCACGAGTGAGCGAAGATTCACCATCACGATCACTGAACCTGCCGCAGACCCGAGTATGCGGGCAGGCAGACGGCGGACGACCCATGCTGCGATCGGGGCCGCGATCACGCCGCCGAGGAGGAGTGCCCCCGCCATGGGCCACACGATGCCCTGCCCGCCCAGCCCGACCAGGAAGCCCAGGCTGGCGGCGATGGCGACGAGGAACTCGCTCGCGTCGACCGTGCCGATGACCTTCCGCGGCTCCATCCGGCCGCTGGCCAGCAGTGCCGGGGTACCCACGGGACCCCAGCCTCCGCCACCGGTCGCATCGACGAACCCTGCGAAGACGCCAAGTGGGGCGAGGAACCGGGTGGGAAGATGCTTGCCGAGGTTCTTCGTCGAGATGCCGAAGAATGTGAAGCGGACGAGCACATAGGCGCCCAGCAGGAGAAGGAGCACGGCCATCAGGGGAGCCGCGGCCTCGGTGCTGAGACTGGAGAGGACCGTCGCGCCAAGGAAGGAGCCAAGGGCTCCGGGGATGCCGATGCGGGCGACGACTCTCCAGTCGATATTGCCGAAGCGGTGATGGGAGACACCGGACGCCAAGGTGGTGCCGATCTCTGCCAGATGCACCGTCGCAGAGGCCATCGCAGGGTTGGTTCCCACCGCCAGCAGTAGCGTCGTAGAGGTCACCCCGTACGCCATGCCGAGGGACCCATCGACCAACTGTGCGGCCAGTCCCACCAACGCCAGCATCACCCACTGCACCATCGCCGCTGCCCCCTAGCTAGGTCAGCAGTCAAACACTGGAACCATGGGCTGGACTAGGGCTGCGGGACATGAGGATGTGCCCGTCATGGATGTGTCTGAACCCGACGGAACCGGGGGAGCGGCTCGCTGCCCGATCAGGCCCCGGGGGCCGTCAGGAATGCGATCGCGTCACCCAGCGATTCCGGGGTCTCGACCGAGGCCGTCTCGAGCGTCGAGCGCATCTCCAGCCTGCCGCCGTCGGCCAGTTCGAAGAGGATCCGCAGCTTGGTGAGGCGTGCACTGGTGCCCCCTCCCGTGATCGTCGAGGCGTCCCACCAGAGGGCGCCGGGTGTTCCCCTGCCCGCGTCGAGCCCGCTGGCCGCCTCTGCGTAGAGACGGGGGTGCTGATGCTTCTCAGAGATCTGGTCTTTGGCCTGCTTGACCAGCTTCGGGTCGAGCGGGGGACCGGCCAGAACGCCCGAAGTCCAGAAGTGCACGTCGCGCCGCCCCTCCCAGGGGCCGGTCATCTGGCTGGCGGCCGCGAGCCAGCGTGCGCGCTCGGAGCGCGCGACGGGTCCGTTGTCGGGGTCGACGCCGTGCTCGATGAGCCAGTTCCGCAGCACCAGGCCGGAGTTCGCGTCGACCGCCTCCCCGATGGCGGCACGGAGCTGCAGGGGCGACCCGTCAGGAGCGGTGACGTCGGCGGGACCGGACCAGGACGGCCGGATGCGCGCTGCGTCAGCCGCCAGTAGGGCCGACAACACGGGTGGAAGCAGTGTCTCGACGGCCTCGTCCCGCTTGACGTCGTCGTTTCCGCCCGTGATGTGCCAGACCGCACCGGAGGGGTGATCGAGCAGAGCGAGAACATGGGGGAGGCCGCCGTCGCCAAACCCCTCCCGCCGGAGCATTGCCGACAGACGGTCCGTGTCGTGGTCGATGTCGCTGCGGATGCCGTCGACGAGAACGGCGCCCCAGTCAGCCAGGGGGAGATCCTCCGCCAGGAACTGACCCTCCAACTGATCGACCCAGCCGCGTCCCCCTGCGAGGAGCCCCAGCGCGGGCGCGTTCAGGTCCTCACCGGTGGTCGCTGACCGTGCCCCGGGCAGCCTCCATCCGGGCGATCCGGTCGCGCGTCGGAGGGTGCGTGTCTTCGAAGGAGGTGGTCTCCGTCGCGATCGCCTCGTCCGCGGCGGCTGCGATCGCCTCGGCATTGGCCGCGAGCAGTTCGCTGAGCCCCACACTGAGGGACGCGCGATGGCCCGCTGGCTGGAACAGAGAGACATACTCGCGCTCGAGGACGCTCCAGGCGATCGTGGCGCGGTACAGCGTGCGGAATGAGTCTGCGGCCGCCGTCGGTCCTGCCGCGAGCAGCGACAGCTCGTCGGCCCTCGCCTCGGCCCGCCTGGCGTCCGGCGCGGCAGCCACCGCGAACAGCCGCGCGTAGAGAGTGAAGAACCAGCGCATCAACACGCCGGCCCTGGCGCGGACGGCATGCAGGAACACGAGCCGCCGCATGTTTCTCGCCGCGTAGGCGGTGTCACCGCCAGAGAAGTGGCCCAACTCATGAGCCAGGACGCTGCGCAGTTCTCCGACCGTCATCGTGGCCAGCAGCGGTAGCCCGATGGTCAGCTCCCGGTGCCCAGCGGCCTCCGCGACCGATGCGTTGACCTCCGGCACGATCACGACGCGGTCGGGGGCGGCCGTCTCGGCGCGTGCTGCGAGCTCGCTGACCTCTGCCCACAGCGCGGGATGCTCGGCGGGGTGCACCTCGATGCCCTCTGTGGGTTCGGGCCGGAACCTACGGGCTTGCCTGGCTGCCACCCAGACCGCGATCAGCAGGGGAGCGACCACCCAGAGCGCGATCCGCACGCCGAATGTGGCGCTGTTCATGGAGATCGCCAGGACTGCGATCCCGGCGAGCAGAGAGCCGACGACGGCCACGATGACGAGGGGGAACAGCCAGAGCACGAGGCCCGGCGCAACGCTGCGCTTGCTCACGCCCGGGAGCGTAGCAGCGTGCGTCGCCGGTGTGGCGAACGGGGGACCGGACACCGCTATGGGGTGGTCCGAGGCTCAGCGGAAGACGGGATGGCTGAGGAGACGGCGCCAGCCGAAGTACAGCATCGGCACCACGACAAGGATGATGACGAAGACCTCTGTGGCGCCGACGTCGGCCCCGAAACGGGCCAGGAAACCCTCCAACAGAAACGTCAGGAAAGGCACGACGACGACGGTAGACGCCAAGGTCAGGCCAAGCGTGACACCCCTGCGCATCGAACCTCCATTGGTGGAATGGTGACTACGCTAGCGTTCACATGCCTCCCTGGGAAGGGGTTTCCAGGAGTTTCCGCCTGAGCGGCGATTCCGTGAGCTGGGCGCTCAGACACGCCTCTGACAAGGGACGCGGGTGGTCAGGGCTGGACGGGGTAGCATCGTGGCCGGTGTCGGGCCGCGTGTAGGGAGCAAGAGGGATGAGCCGCATGAACCCTGTGGTGCTGGTGCTCATCGCCATCGCCTCGGTCCAGTTCGGGGCGTCCCTCGCCAAGGGGGTGTTCGACGCCGCAGGACCTGCGACGCTGGCCTTCCTGCGCGTCGGCATCGCAACTCTGGTCCTGCTCGCCGTCGCCCGTCCGCGTCTGCGGGGGAGGACCCTGCGCGACTGGGCCGTGGTCCTCGCCTACGGACTCTGTCTCACCGGCATGAACACGGCCATCTACTTCTCGTTCGCCAGGATCCCGATCGGGGTCGCCGTCACGTTGGAGTTCATCGGGCCCCTCGCGTTGGGGCTGATCGGGTCACGTCGCCTGCTGGACCTCGTCTGGGTGGGACTGGCGGCGGCCGGTGTCGTCATGCTGGGGGCCCTGCCGGTCGGCATCGACCTCGCGGGCGCCGCGCTCGCGCTGCTGGCCGGAGCCCTGTGGGCCGGCTACATCGCGCTGGCGGGCCCGGTCGGCCGCCGCTGGGAGGACCTCTCGGCGCTCACTGTCGGCAACGGCGTCGGCGCCCTCCTGCTCGCCGTGCCGGCCATCGTGCTGGCCGGAGACGCCTTCGCGCAGCCGCGCGTGTGGGGGATCATGGCGCTCGTCGCGCTCCTCAGCACCGTCATCCCCTACGCACTCGAACTGACGGCGCGTCGCAGCATCCGGGCCTCCACCTTCGGCATCCTGATGAGCCTGGAGCCTGCCGCCGCCGCGCTCTTCGCGCTGATCCTGCTGGGGGAGGTGCTCGGCCCCGTCGAGTTGGCCGCCATGGCCTGTGTCATCGTGGCCTCGGTCGGCGCGATCCGCAGCGCCCGTCCGGCCCCGCAGCCAGCCGGCACCACCGTTTGATCGAAGGAGCAACCATGGCCAGAAAACCCACCGGCACGCCAGCGCTCCAGGCCCTCGTCGCGGCCGGAGTTGCGCACCGCAGCCACGAATACGAGCACGACCCGCGTGCGACCAGCTTCGGCCGCGAGGCAGCCGAGGCGCTGGGGTTCGAGCCGGCGCGCGTCTTCAAGACGCTGCTGGCGGCCGATGACCGGCAGTTGGTGGTCGGCATCATCCCCGTCGACAGGAAGCTCGACCTGAAGGCGCTGGCGGTCGCGACCGGGCACAAGAAGCTGGCCATGGCCAACCCCGAGGTGGCCGAGCGGGCCACGGGAATGGTCGTCGGAGGCATCAGCCCGATCGGGCAGAAGCGGCTCCTCCCGACGGTGCTGGACGACAGCGCCCTCGCTTTCGAGACGATCCTCGTGTCCGGTGGGCGCCGGGGCCTGGACGTCGAGCTCGCCCCCGGAGACCTGATCGGGCTTGTCGGAGCCACAGTGGCGGCCGTCGCCACGGGTTAACATCGGCACCATGGCTGACGACATCACCCTGGCACACCATCCCGCCGAGAACCGCTACGAGCTCACCGTCGACGGCGTCCTCGCCGGGCGCGTCGAATACGTCGAGGACGACGGTGTCATCGACATGCAGCACACGATCGTGGACCCCGCCTTCGGCGGACGCGGCCTGGGTGGGCGGATCGTCGAATACGCGCTGACCGACGCGCGCGAGAGGGGCCTGCGGGTGGTGCCGACCTGCTCGTTCATCTCGCGGTTCATCGACACGCACCCGGACTACCAGGACCTGGTGACCGTCGGCGGGTGAGGTTGCCGCCTGTCAGTCCAGGAAGATGTCCCGGAACAGCGCCTCGTCCGGCGTACCCGGCACCGCCGCGTAGCCTGACAGGTCCGTGATCCCCGCCTCCCGCAGCACGTCCTCGACGATCAGAGACCGGCCCGTCAGCTCTCGCGACGGGCTCGTCAGGATCTCGTAGGCCGCGTCCGCGTAGATGGCCGGCGTGCGCGACACCGCCATCAACTGCTCCCCGCCGAGAATGTTCGCGACGGCCGCGGTGGCGATGGTCGTCGCGGGCCACAGCGTGTTGGCCGCGATCCCGTCCCTCGCGAACTCCGCGGCCATGCCCAGCGTCGCCATCGTCATGCCGTACTTGGCCAGCGTGTAGCCGGTGTGGGCTCCGAGCCATTTCGGCGACAGGTTCAGCGGGGGAGACAACGACAGGATGTGCGGATTGGGTGACTGACGCAGCGCCGGAATCGCCGCCCGCGACAGCATGAACGTGCCCCGGACATTGACGTCGGCCATCAGGTCGTACTTCTTCGCCGTGAGCGTGGCCGACGGCGACAGATCGATGACGCTCGCGTTGTTCACGACGGCGTCGATGCCGCCGAACGTCGAGCGCGTCTCGGCGACGGCGCGTTCGATGTCCGCGTCCTCCCGCACGTCGCCGACGACGGCCAACGCCTGCCCGCCCGCGGCCCGGATCGCATCCGCAGCGGTGTGGATCGTGCCCTCCAGACGGGGGTGGGGCACGTCGGTCTTCGCCAGCAGGGTGATGTTCGCGCCGTCCGCCGCGGCGCGCAGCGCGATCGCCAGCCCGATGCCACGGCTGCCGCCCGAGATCAGAAGGGTCCGGCCCTGCAGCGTACGTTCGGTGCTCATCGTGTGCTCCTCTGAAGGAAGGCCTGCATGCGGGCCTGGGCGTCGGGGGTGGCGGAGGCCGCGGCGATGGTGCGGGCCTCCTCGGCCAGTTGATCCTGGAAGGTGCGTCCCGGCTGCGAGCGGACCAGCCGCTTCGCCTGCCCGTAGGCGTCGGCGGCGCCGTCGGCGATGGCCCGCGCCACCTGCTCTGCGCGGGCACCGACCGCTTCCGGCGGGGCGACCTCGGCCACGAGGCCCCAGGCGACGGCCTCCTCGGCAGTCAACAGCGTGGAGGTCAGGACGAGTTGCAGGGCGCGACGTTCGCCGACGGCGCGGGCCAGCGACGCCGTCACAGACAGATCGGGCGTCAACCCCATGTCGGCGTACAGACAGCCGATGCGCGAGTCGGCTCCGACGACGGCGTAGTCCGACGCCAGCAGGATGCCGAGTCCGCCGCCCGCAGTCGTGCCGTGGGCGGCGGCGATCACCGGGACGGTGGACGTGACGAGTGTCGTGATCCCCTCGTTGATGACCCCCGCGAGCGCCTCGATGTCGGCGGGGCCGGCCGCGCCGAGCGCAGCCAGGTCACCCCCGGCACAGAAGGCCCTACCCTCGCCGCGGAGCACGATCGCGCGGACGTCCGGGTCGGCGACCAGGATGCGGCAGGCGTCGGTCCAGGCCGCGGCCATCGCGGCGTCGAAGGCGTTGAGCCGGGCGGGCCGGTTCAGGGTCAGGACCCCGACCCCCCGGTCGACCCTCCAGATCAGCGGCGCTTCCTGCGCAGTTGTCACGTTGTTCTCCCTTGAACTCGGTCGGGTACACCCTACGCGGCCTCCCGTTGGCCCGGGGCAGTCCGACGCGGCACAATGGGCCGAGGCAGACAGCCGAACGATCAAGAGGAGAACCGATGAGTGCCGTGGTCACCATCCGCCGCAACGACGATGCGGAACAGGTGGCGCTGACTACCACGACGACCGGGCTCGACATCTTCGGCGAGGACCGCACCGTCGTCGCGATGCGCGTCAACGGCGAAACCCTCGACCTGCAGCGTGAACTGGCCGACGGCGACGTCGTCGAGCCGGTGCTGATCAGCGAGCCCGAGGGCCTGTCGATCCTGCGCCACTCGGCCGGACACGTGACCGCACAGGCGCTGCAGAGCCTCTTCGCCGAGGCGAAGCTCGGCATCGGTCCGCCCATCGTCGACGGCTTCTACTACGACTTCTCCACGGACCCGCTCACCCCCGAGGATCTCAAGGCCATCGAGAAGAAGATGGGCCAGATCGTCAAGGAGAAGCAGCGCTTCGTCCGCCGTGTCGTCTCCGACGACGCGGCCCGCGACGAGCTGGCCGGTGAGCCGTTCAAGCTCGAACTGATCAGCGACAAGGGCAGCGCCTCCGACGAGGACGGCTCCTCCGTCGAGGTCGGCGGCGGCGAGCTGACGATCTACGACAACGTCCGCCGCGACGGCTCCGTCGCGTGGAAGGACCTCTGCCGCGGCCCGCACGTCCCGAACACCGGCTACCTCGGCAACGGCTGGGCCCTGACCCGCTCCTCGGCCGCCTACTGGCGAGGCGACCAGCGCAACGCCGGTCTCCAGCGCGTCTACGGCACCGCCTGGCCCACCAAGGACGAGCTGCAGGCCTACAAGACCCGCCTCGAGGAGGCCGCGAAGCGCGACCACCGCAAGCTGGGCCAGGAGATGGACCTGTTCAGCTTCCACGAGATCGTCGGCTCCGGCCTGCCGCTGTTCCACCCCCGCGGCGGCGTGATCAAGCGCGTCATGGAGGACTACGTCCGCATCCGGCACATCGAGGAGGATTTCGACTACGTCGGCACCCCCCACATCGCCAAGGAGGAGCTGTTCTACACCTCCGGCCACCTGCCCTACTACGCGGACGGCATGTTCCCGCCCCTCCTGGAGGATGCGGAGCGCGACGAGCAGGGCAACGTCGTCAAGGGCGGCCAGGCCTACCGGCTCAAGGCCATGAACTGCCCCATGCACAACCTGATCTTCAGCTCGCGGGGCCGTTCCTACCGTGAGCTTCCGCTGCGCTTCTTCGAGTTCGGCACCGTCTACCGCGACGAGAAGTCCGGCGTCGTCCAGGGGCTCACCCGCGTGCGCTCCATCACCCAGGACGACTCGCACAGCTACGTCGCCAAGGAGCAGGCTCCCGACGAGGTCCGCCACCTGCTGCGCTTCATCCTGTCCCTGCTGACCGACTTCGGCCTGACCGATGTCGCGCTCGAGGTCTCGACCCGCGACGAGGATGGCAAGAAGAAGGACAAGTTCATCGGCTCCGACGCCCAGTGGGAGGAGGCGACGGCCATCCTGCAGGCGATCGCCGACGAGTCGGGCCTGCCCGTCGTGCCCGACCCGGGTGGCGCCGCCTACTACGGCCCGAAGATCTCGATCCAGGCGAAGGACGCCATCGGCCGGACCTGGCAGATGTCGACGATCCAGTACGACTTCAACCAGCCAGAGCGGTTCAAGCTGGAGTACACCGCCAACGACGGCTCGCACCAGCAGCCCGTCATGATCCACTCGGCCAAGTTCGGCTCCATCGAGCGGTTCATGGGCGTCCTGATCGAGCACTACGCCGGCGCATTCCCCGCCTGGCTGGCTCCGGTGCAGGTCGTGGCGATCCCGGTCGCGGCCGAGTTCGACGAGTACCTGGGCGGCGTCGTCGCCCAGCTCCGCGCCGCCGGTGTCCGTGTCGAGTTCGACACCTCGGATGACCGCTTCGCCAAGAAGATCCGCAACTCCGCGAAGCAGAAGGCTCCCTACGTGCTCATCGCCGGGGGAGAGGACCGTGACGCGGGTGCCGTGTCGTTCCGGTTCCGCGACGGCTCGCAGCGCAACGGGGTCTCGGTCGCCGACGCGGTGGCCGAGATCGTCGCGGCGATCTCCTCGCGCACGAACGAGTCCCCGACGGCGAATGCCTGAGTTCGAGAGCAGCGACTCCCTCGTCGGGGTCCCGGACGCCTTCCAGCGTCTGTGGACCCCGCACCGGATGGTCTACATCAACGGTGAGGGCAAGCCGAAGGGCGAGGGGGACTGCCCGTTCTGCGTCGCGCCGGGGCGCTCCGACGAGGACGGCCTGATCGTCGCCCGCGGCGAGACGGCCTTCATCGTGATGAACCTCTTCCCCTACTCGCCGGGGCACCTGCTCGTGTGCCCGTACCGGCACGTCGCCGACTACACGGACCTGACGCCGGAGGAGACCATCGAGTTCGCCGAGCTGACGCAGCAGGCGATGCGGGTCACTCGCCGCGTCTCCGCGCCGCACGGCTTCAACCTCGGCATGAACCAGGGGTCGGTCGCCGGGGCGGGGATCTCGATGCACCTCCACCAGCATGTGGTGCCCCGCTGGGCGGGTGACTCGAACTTCATGCCGATCGTCGCGCAGACCCGGGCCGTCCCGCAGCTTCTGGGCGATGCCCGTCGGCTGCTGGCGGAGGCGTGGGACGCCTGAGCCGTTCCCTGACGGAGGCCGTGTGGACCGTCGGGGGCGGCTGCCGCGGCGTGCCGGCGACCTGATCGCACGCGCGCTCTCCTGGCCGCTGGCCCTGCTGCCGCTACCCGGCGTGCGTGCCTGGCAGGGGAGTGTCGAGGCGGCCACCGGGGAGCGTCCCCGGCCGGGCACGCGGCGGCTCCTGCTGGAGAACTGGCTCCGCAACACCCTGTGGTCGCTCAGCCTGGCCCACTGGACCGACGACGAGATCCTCGCCGTCGCCAGCATCACCGACGAAGAGGTGGACCGGCTCCGGGAGTCGCTGGCCGGTCCCGGCCTCGTCCTGGCGCTGCCGCACATGGGTTCGTGGGACTTCGCCGGCGCGTGGTGCGCGACCGTCGGCATCAAGGTCGTCTCGGTGGCAGAGCGGCTTCCCGACGGACTGTACGAGCGGTTCCGGGATGCTCGGGCCGGCATGGGCATGGACATCCATCCCGTCGACCTGCCCGGGCTGCTGGGGGTGCTGACCGACGACGTCCGGGCCGGGCGGCTCGTCTGCCTGCTGAGCGACCGTGACCTCAGCAGCAGGGGGTGGGCGTCCCGTGGCCTGGCACCGACGCCGAGGTCGGGGTGCCGGCCGGCCCCGCGCTCCTGGCGCGGCGTACCGGCGCGGACCTGCGCGTGGCCTCGACCCGGTTCGAGGGCGGACGGCTCCGCATCCGGGTCTCCGAACGCATCGACGGTGACTCGGCGCGGGAACTCATGGCCGGCGCCGTCGCCGTGTTCGCCGATCACATCGCCGAGGCCCCCGGGAGCTGGCTGATGCTCCGTCGGTACTTCCGGTGAAGGTGGCCCTCGTCTGCCCGTACTCCCTGGACCAGCCGGGGGGTGTGGCCCGGCACGTGCTGGGGCTGGCCGGGTGGTTGCGGGAGCACGGCCACGACGCCCGGGTCGTCGCGCCGGGCACTAACCCGCCCGGGGGACCGGTGCCCGTCACCCTCCTCGGACGTGGCGTCCCCCTCCGGTTCAACGGCTCGGTCGCGCACCTGGCGCTGCGGCCGGCCCAGCTGCGCCGCGCCCTGTCCGCCGTGGCATTCGCCGACGTGGTCCACGTGCACGAACCCCTGACCCCCGGGCTCGGGTTCGGGGTCGCACGCAGGTCGCCGTCGCTCGTGGTGACGCACCACGCGTCGTTCGACCCGGGCCCCCTGAGCCGCCCGCTCCGGACGGTCGCGCGGCTCCTGCCCCGACGGATCGCACTCGCCGTGAGCGCGGCCGCGGCCGACACGGCCGAAGCCGTCACCGGGAACCGTCCGGATATCGTCCCCAACGCGATCGTCCTGCCCCCGCCGCCGCCGGCTCCCCGGCCCGAGGACGCTCCCGTGGTCTTCGTCGGCCGCGGTGGAGAGCCACGCAAGGGGTACCCGACGTTCCTGCAGGTCGCCGCCGCGATGCCCGACACACGGTTCGTCGCCGCCGGCCCCGGAACGGTCGCCGCCGACAACGTCACGGCTCTCGGGCAGGTCACGGACGCCGAGCTCAGCGACCTCCTGGGGGAGGCCGCCGTGCTCGTGGCCCCGAACGGCTTCGGTGAGTCGTTCGGCATGATCCTCATCGAGGCGCTCGCCCACGGGGCCGCGGTCGTCGCCAGCGACCTGCCCGCCTTCCGCGACGTGTGCGACGATCCCGCCGTCGCCACCTTCTTCCCCGTCGGCGATGTGACGGCGGCGGTGGCAGCGGTGCGGGACCGGCTGTGGGACCCGGTGGATCCTGAGCGCGCGCGCCGCAGCGTCGAGGCCTTCACCTGGGACGCCGTCGGACCGCGGATCGTCGACGCCTACGGGCGTGCGGCGGCGCTCCGGCCAGGGGCGCACGGCATGTTCTAGGCTGGAGGGGTGAACATGCAACTCGTCCCCACCCAGGAGTGGGACACCGACCGTGTGTTCACCATCCCCAACATCTTGTCGTTCATCCGTTTGTTGGCCATCCCGGTGTTCTGCTGGCTGATCCTCGTCGGGCAGGACCTGGCTGCGGTCGGCATGCTGGCTGTCTTCGGTGCCACCGACTGGGTCGACGGTTACCTGGCGCGCCGGCTCAAGCAGCGCACCGCGTTGGGCGCCAAGCTCGACCCCGTCGCCGACCGCCTCTACATCCTCGCCACCGTCTTCGCCCTGCTGGTGCGGGAGATCGTGCCCTGGTGGTTCGTCGCGATCCTGCTGGCCCGCGACGTGATGCTCGCCCTGCTGGTCCCGGTCCTGCGACGCCACGGGCTGGTCGCGCTGCCGGTGAACATGGTCGGCAAGCTCGGCACGCTGCTCCTGCTGGTGTCGCTGCCGCTCATCCTGCTCGGCTCACCTCTGTCGCTCGACTGGCAGGTGGCCCACTGGGCGGGCTGGATCCTCGGCTGGGGTGGCGCCGTCGCCTACTGGACGGCCGGGTTGCTCTACGTTCGCGAGACCGTCCTCCTCGCGAGGGAACCACGTGAGTCGTCCTGACGCCAGCATGAGCCTGCTGACGGACCTGCAGGCCGAGGCGCTGGAGCCCGAGTACCGCACGACGACGGCGCGGGGCGCCGGTGGTGGACGGCGACTGCTCGTCGTCGGTCTGCTGGCCCTGCTGATCACGGTCGCCGTCCTGCAGACCACGCAGGGTGCCGGCGCAGCCGCGGACGCCCGGGGGAGCTTCTGCTCCGGGTGACGGCGGCCCAGGCGCGGCAGGATGAGCTGACGTCCAGCGTCACCGCGCTCGAGGAAGAGATCGGACGGCTCGGCCTTGAGACCGTCGGTGATCCCGCGCAGCGGCGACGCCTCGCCGACTTGGAGGCGCTGACCGGTGCCACGGCGGTCACGGGGCCGGGGATCGTCGTGGTGGTGGATGACGCGCAGGGAGCCACCAACGCGCAGGGCCTCGTGCTCGACACGGACCTGTCCCGCCTGATCAACGGCCTGTGGGAGGCGGGGGCCGAGGCGGTCGCCGTCAACGGCAGGCGGGTCACCACCCTGACGCCGATCCGGTCGGCCGGTGCCGCGATCACGGTCGACTTCGTGTCGCTGAGCCCGCCCTACCGCGTGGAGGCGATCGGCGACCCCGACACCATGCCCGCGCGGTTCAACCGCACCTCGGCCGCCACCTGGTGGCATTTCCTGACCCAGAACTACGGCATCACCATGGACGTGGACCAGGCCATGGGAGACCTGGAGTTGCCGGGTGATCCGGGCCAGGCACTACGACACACCCGGAAGAAGTGAGGAGCCAACAGTGTTCGCGGTACTCGGACTGATCGCAGGCATCGTGCTCGGGCTGGTGCTCCAGCCGACCCTGCCGCCGGTGCTCGCCCCCTACCTGCCCATCGCCATCGTCGCCGCGTTCGATGCGATCCTCGGTGCGACCCGTGCCTATCTGGAGGGTGTGTTCTCGGACAGGGTGTTCCTCGTCTCGTTCCTGTCGAACGTGGTGATCGCCGGGCTGATCGTCTTCGTCGGCGACCAGATCGGGGTCGGATCGCAGCTGTCGACCGGCGTCGTCGTCGTCCTGGGCATCCGCATCTTCACGAACGCCGCTGCGATCCGGAGGGCGGTACTGCATGCCTGACGACCCGTCCTCCGCCCCGGAGGGGTCCCCGAAACGCGGGATCTCCGAGCCGACAGGGGCCCGCGGCCGGCTGGTCGCCGACTTCTTCCGTCCCGGTCGCGGCCAGTTCGTCGTCGGGGTGGCACTGTTCCTGACCGCGCTCCTCGTGGTGCTGACGCTGCGCTCGCAGGCCGAGCAGCCGGAGTTCAGCAACGCACGGCAGGCAGACCTCATCCAGCTTCTCGACAACGTCACCGCCGAGACCCGCCGCCTCGAGGACCAGATCGCGGAACTGGAGTCGGCCCGCGAGGAGTTGGTCAATGGCGCCGACCGTGACGCGGCCGCCCGTGCCGAGGCGGAGCGGCGGCTGACCCAGGCGCAGATTCTGGCCGGGACGACCGCCGTCGAGGGCCCCGGCATCGAGATCCGCATCCAGGATCCCGCAGGAAACGTGACCGCCGACCTCCTGTTGGACGCGGTGGAGGAACTCCGCGACGCCGGCGCCGAGGTGATCCAGATCAACGACCAGGTGCGGCTGGTCCAGCGGTCCCACTTCGGCACCGATGCCGAGGGGCGACCCACCGTCGACAACGTCACTCTCCAGGCGCCCTTCGTCCTTGACGTCATCGGGGACCCGGCTACGTTGGAGGCGGGCGCCCGGTTCCGAGGGGGCCTGGTGAGCGAGGTTGAGGGTGAGCGGGTCGGAGGTCGTGTCACCATCACGCAGCTCGACCGGATCGAGATCGATACCCTGGTCGAGCCTGCTGACAACGAGTTCGCCCGGCCGCGCTGACCCCCTTCTCACGAGGTGCTAAGTTTCGTCGGGTACCGTTGTGTCAAGCGGTGACTGTCCCGCCGATGTCGACTAGGAGAGCAGCCATGAAGTGCCCCAACTGTGGATCCGTCAGCCCCGCCGAGGCCCGATTCTGCAGCGAGTGTGGCACGCCACTGCTCGTCGACTCCGTGTCGGACACCTCGACCATGATGGCGATCACGGGTGACGAGCGTCCGGACGCACCGGCAGGCGAACTCGAACTGAGCGATCAGGAGCGTGAAGCGGCCCGTGCCCTGGCACCGGGCAACGCTCTGCTCATCGTCAAGCGTGGTGCCGCCGACTCCAGCCGGTTCCTGATCGACTCCGACATCACCAACGTCGGACGGCACCCCGAGAGCGACATCTTCCTCGACGACATCACCGTCTCGCGCCACCATGCGAAGTTCGTGCGCAGCGGCGGGAAGCTGTACCTGGAGGACCTGGGCAGCCTGAACGGCACCTATGTGAACCGGACGCTTCTCGACGGTCGGACCGTACTGCGTGAGGGTGACGAGATCCAGATCGGCAAGTACCGGGCAACGATCTCGCTGAGTGAGCCCGGAACGCACTGATGCCTCCTGCGGCGAGAACCATCGGCCGCGTACTGGAGATGATCCGTTCGGAGTTCCCCGACATCTCCGTGTCCAAGCTGAGGTATCTCGAGACTGAGGGGTTGATTTCGCCTGACCGGCAACAGCCCTCCGGCTACCGCCGGTTCAGCCAGGAGGACATCGACAGACTCCTCTACGTCCTGCGGGCCCAGCGGGACCGGTACCTGCCACTGAAGGTGATCCGGGAGGAACTCGAGGCACTCGACCGTGGCGAAACCCCGGCGAGTCTTGAACCCGACGAGCCGCCCGCGCCCGCGGAGCCGAGGCCGGCGCCGGTCCCTGCCACAAGCCCGCGCAGCCTGACCCGCCGGCAGCTGCTGGAGCAGTCCGGGCTGGGCGAGCGCTCGTTCGTCCAGCTCGAACGGATGAAGATCATCCAGCCCATCGAGGGGAAGCAGTTCTACAGCCCCGACGCACTCGTTGTGGCGACGGCGGCCAAGAGGCTCAGCAGCTACGGCATCGATCTGCGCCAGCTGCGCGTGGTGCAGCAGGCAGCGACCATGGAGGCCGCCATCGTCGAGCAGGCCCTGGCGCCCTACCGACGGCGCGCCGGCCAGCCCGAGCAGATCGTGTCCGACCTGTTCCACATCATGATGCAGGCTCATGGCGGTCTCCTCGCCGGACAGATCCGCTGAGGTAGCGTTGAACCCATGATCCGCCTCGAAGTGACAGGGATCCGGCTCCTGACGCCGGAGGATCCGCCGGTACTGCTCCTGAAGGAGGAGGCCGGCTCCCGCTGCCTGCCCATCTGGATCGGCACCCCTGAGGCCGCCGCGATCGCCATCGCGCTCGAGGGGAGGCTGCCAGCCGTCCCATGACGCATGACCTCCTCGCGACCCTCCTGACGCTGCTGGCACCCGAGGCGGGCGAGGTGGTGATCACCGGGATCGACGAGGGTGTCTACCAGGCGGAGATCCGGCTGGAGGGTCGCGTCATCGAATGCCGGCCGAGCGACGCGGTCGCCGCGGCGGTGCGGCTGGGGTGGCCGATCAGGTGTCCGAGGGCCCTGATGGATCAAGTGGGGGTTGAGATTGAGGCCAGCCCCACGGACGAGGTTGAGGCTTTCCGCGCATTCCTCGACAGCGTCAACGCCGACGACTTCGAGGAAAAGCCCTAGCCAGGAGCCGTTTTTCGCCGGATTCGTGGGTGCGTCCCGGAAGCACCCCGAAATCCTCGCGGTTTGGTTGGGCGTGTCGTTGACCCCATGGCGCGACGAGGGTTAGCGTTCTCGGGTCGGGTTCTTCCCCCGACGCTGGTGACCAAGTGAGGGGTTATGACCGAAAAGCTCGCCCTGCAAGAGGTGCTCTTTGACGGCGACTTCGCGCCCGTGCCCAGCGACACCGGCTACCGCGGACCGATCGCGCACCGGGTGGCTGGCATCACCTACCGGCAACTCGACTACTGGGCCCGCACCGGGCTCGTCGTCCCGTCGATCCGCAACGCCGAGGGCTCCGGGACGCAGCGGCTGTATTCCTTCCGCGACATCCTGCTGCTCCGCGTCGTCAAGCGTTTCCTCGACGTTGGTATCTCGCTGCAGCAGATCCGGGTCGCCATCGACCACCTCACCGCCCGCGGCACCGATGAGCTCACCGAGTTGACGCTCGTCAGCGACGGCTTCAGCGTCTACGAAGTCACGTCCGCCAACGAGCTGTACGACCTGACCCGGGGCGGGCAGGGCATGTTCATGATCTCCGTCAGCAGCGTCTGGCGCGAGCTGGAGGGCACGCTGTCGACGCTTCCCGGGGAGCGGACGGCCGACGACGCCACCGTCGAGCATCCCGGAGATGAGCTTGCCGCACGTCGCCGCGTGCGCGCCGTCTGAGCGCGCCCGACCGCGCGCAGCACGTAGCCGTGGCAGGTAAGGTGCGCTCCGTGAGGCAGTGGTGGGAACGGACCAGGGAGCGACCCGTCGTCGCGCACGGTTTCGTGGCTTTCAAGCGGTACACGTCCCGTCTCGGCCCGCAGTTCGCGGGGGCCATCACGTACTTCTCGGTGCTGTCCATGGTACCGATCCTGCTGTTCTCCTTCGCCTTGTTGGGGCTGACGGTCACGGTCCTGCGGCCGGATCTGATGGACGTCATCACGACGACGATCGCCAGCGCCCTCAGCAACAACGCCTTCCCCGATGAGTTGTCGGAGTCGATCCTCAGCCTCGTCGTCGGGGCGCTCCAGGGCTGGAGCTCGGTCGGCCTCGTCTCGCTCGTGGCCGCGGCCTACGCCGGGTCCCGGTGGGCCGGCAACCTCAAGCGTGCTTTCCGGGTGATGTGGTCCGAGAAGTTCAGCGACGCCGCCACCAAGCGGTTCTTCCTCTGGGAACAGCTGATCAACCTCGGCATCTTCCTCGGGCTGCTGCTGGCCATCGGGTTCAGCATCGGGGTCGCGTGGGTGGGGCAGGCGTTCTCACACCAGGTGATCGCCTGGCTCGGGTGGGACGGCATCCCCGGCATCAGCGTCATGTTCCGCCTCACCTCGCTGCTCCTGACGTTCCTGGCGTCCTGGCTGCTGTTCGTGTTCCTGTTCCTCGTGCTTCCCAACCAGCCGGTGAGGCCGAAGGTGTGGCTGATCGGCACCCTCGTCGGCGCGCTCGGGGTGACGGTGCTGCAGTCCGTCGCGGGCCTGGTGGTCGGCATCTTCTCCGGGAACGCCACCGCGACCATCTTCGGTCCGATGATCGTCCTGATGCTCGTCTTCAACCTGATCGCCAGCATCACGCTGATCGTGGCGGCCTGGGTCGGCACCGACGAGGTGTGGGAGGCCGAGCGCGCCAGGGAGTTGGCCGACGAGGCCGCGCAGGCCGAGGCCGTCGCGGCGCTGGCCGCCTACGCGGCAGCCGAGCAGGACGACAGGGTCGCCGGTAGGCGGTCGGCCGACCGGCTCCGCGATCCGTCCGAGCCACTGCCGGAGATCGGCCCGGACAGCTACATCCGGCAGGACTATGCGGCGCGCGGCATGAAGGTCAACCTGGGCGTCGGCTGGCTCGTCGGGGCCGCGACGGGCCTGGGGCTGGGAGCCCTGATCGTCGGTGGTGTGAAGGACCTGTTCCGGCGCCGGTGAGCGACCGGCACCGCAGGCCCGCCGTCCCATCCCTGGCATGCGGCGACGCCGGCCGCCCCAACAGGGGACGACCGGCGTCGACGTCGGTTCTGGCGGCTCAGTGGGCCTGGGCCGCGGCGGGGAAGTCCTGGCCGATGCCGTCGAGCAGCGCCTTGTACCAGTCCTGGGTGATGTCGAACGGCTTGCCGCCCTTGATCCGGTCGAAGGCGATGGCGGTCAGCACGTCGCCGTTCTCCTCGTCGTGGCCGATGACGCCGGGCTCACCGCGCAGGGCGCAGTCGACGGCGAGGTCGGTGCACTGCTTGATGAGTGCCAGGTCGGCGTCGTTGGCAGCGGCGGAACGGGAGAAGTAGCCGGACTTCTGGATCATGACCTTCTCGGCGTTCAGCTTCTCGGCGAACTTCGAGCCGAACCAGGCGCCGGGGTTGATCTTGTCGATCCGGACGTGGCCGAAGGGGTCGCGGGCGACCTCCTCGCCGTTGGCCTCCATCTCGGCGACGATGGCGTCGAGGCCGGCGCCCTCCGACAGGAAGATGGTGACGTTGCCGACCTCGTCCATGACCTTGTTGAGACGCTCGGCCTCCTTGGCCAGGTCGATCTCGCCCTCGGGCACGTAGACGCCGTGGACGTCCCACGCCTCGCGCGACAGGCCGATCTCCGGCAGCCACTCCTGCGTCTCGAGCCACTCACGGTACTTCGCGGCGGTCGCGGCGGTCAGCCAGCCGCAGTGGCGGCCCATGACCTCGTGCACGATCAGCATGCGCGAGCCGGAGTTGTGCTCGGCGACGATGTTCTTGGCGAAGATGGCGCCCTGCTCGGCGGCGGTCCAGGCACCCAGCGACTGACGGATCGGGATCACGTCGTTGTCGATGGTCTTGGGGAGGCCGACGACGGTGAGGCCGTAGTCGTTCTCGGCGAGGTAGGCGGCCAGGTCGGCAGCGGTGGTGTTCGTGTCGTCGCCACCGATGGTGTGGAGGACGTCGACGCCGTCGGCGACCAGACGGTCGGCCGCCACCTTCAGCGGGTTGTCGCCCTCGGCGACCAGGCCGCGCTTGACCAGGTCCTTCGCGTTGGTGAGCTTGACGCGCGAGTTGCCGACGGGCGAGCCGCCGAACTTGTGCAGCAGCGCGGCGTTGGCACGGACGGTGTCGTCGACGACGAGGAAGTCGCCCTTGAGGAGACCCTGGTACCCGTGGCGGTAAGCGATGATCTCGACCTCGGGAGCGACCTGCGTGTAACGCTCGATGAGCCCACCGATCGCCGAGGAAAGGCAGGGGGCGAATCCGCCGGCCGTGAGGATGGCTACCTTCTTGACCATGAGGGTCCTTTCGTGAGACTGCGGCGCTCGAACGCGCCATCTCCCAGCCTATTGCACCGGGCCGGTTCGGGTCCCGCCGGGTCGTGATGGGCCGATCGTCCACAGTCGTCGGCGACCCCCTTCCGGAAGACCCCTCCGGGTGCGACGATGCCCCATGGACATCGGCGCGAACCGCGGACTGAGCAACTCGGTCCAGGTCGTCGTGCTGCTGCCGATGCTGATCGGCCTGTTCCTTCTCCTTCTGCAGTGGTCGTTGCACGCCTGGGGCGACGCGACGGCCCGCGCCGCGGCGCAGCAGGCCGCCGTCACTGCCGCTGCCTACGACGGCGACGCGGGCCGCGGGCAGACGGCGGGGGAGCAGGTGGCGAACAACGGGGCCCTGCGTGACGTGAGGGTGGAGGTGCGCCGCGGAGCCACGGAGACGACGGCGACCGTGTCCGGGGCCGTGGTCGTCGTCGTGTGGCCGGCCCGCATCCAGGCCACCGTCGCCGTCCCGACCGAGCGGATCACGGGCTGATGCGCCGCGCGGAACGCCCAGGTGCCGAGCGTGGCATGTCGGCCGCGGTGGAGGCGGTCGTGATCGTGCCCGCCCTGCTGCTGTTCGTCGTGCTCCTCCTGAGCCTGGCCCGCTTGGCGCTGGCCGAGCAGAGCATCGGGACCGCGGCCGCGGCGGGTGCCAGGGCGGCGTCGCTGGCACGCACCGTCGGGGAGGCGACGGAGCAGGGACGGGCCGCGGCTCTCCTGACCCTCGATGAGCACGATGTGACCTGCCTTGACCCGCGCATCCGGGTGGATGCCTCCGGTGTCGGGCGTGCGGTCGGAACCCGGGCGTCGGTCAGCGTGGCAGTCGACTGCCGACTCAATCTGTCCGACCTGGCGCTGCCGCTGGTGCCCGGAGGCATTCAGGTCTCGGCAAGCAGGGCCTCACCGGTCGACCCATTGCGGGGTGGCTAGGCTGTCTGCATGACCACACTGCAGCGCCGCATCGGCCAGTTCTCCGTTTCCCCCATCGGCCTCGGGGCCATGCCCATCTCCTTCGGCGACAACGAGCGGGGTGACCGTGCCCGGGGCACCGCCACCGTGCACGCCGCCCTCGACGCCGGCATCACCCTGATCGACACCGCCGACATCTACGCGCCCACCTGGGACTCCATGGGCCACAACGAGATCTACGTCTCGGAGGCGCTGGCCTCCTGGTCCGGTGACCGCAGCACCATCACGGTCGCGACCAAGGGTGGCATCACGCGGTCGGCGGGGGAGACGTGGGGCCGCAACTCGTCGCGCGACTACCTGCGCTCCCGCATCGAGGCCTCGCTGGGATACCTGGGGGTAGACAGGCTCGACCTGTACTACCTGCACCGCCCCGACCGCACAATCCTCTACGCCGACGTCATGGAGACCCTGGCGTCGTTCAAGCAGGAGGGGCTCATCGCCGAGATCGGCATTTCGAACGCCAACGTCGAGGAGATCGGCATCGCGATCGATGTGCTGGGGGAGGGCGGCCTGGCCGCCGTGCAGAACGAGTTCTCGCCGAAGTTCCATCACACCAGCAAGCCCGAACTCGACTACTGCCAGGAGCACGGCGTCGCGTTCCTGCCCTGGTCGCCGCTCGGCGGCACCGCCGGGGGAGCCAAGGGTGTCGGGAAGCGGTTCCCGGTGCTGGCGGAGATTGCGGAGGCCCGCGGGGTGAGCCCGCAGCAGCTGACGTTGGCGTGGGAGCTGGCCCTGGCCGGCAACGTCATCCCGATCCCGGGTGCTTCGCGGCCAGAGACGATCACCGACTCGGCGAAGGCCATGACGCTGGAACTGACCGCTGACGAGGTATCTCGCATTTCAGCTGCCATCTTCTGACGGGCACTAGGCTGGCCGCATGGCCAGGTATTTCGACGTCCATCCCGCCAACCCCCAGCCCCGCGCACTGACGCAGGTGGCGCAGATCCTGGGGGACGGTGGGCTGGTCGCCTATCCGACCGACTCGGCATTCGCGCTGGGGTGCGCGCTGGGCAACGCGGAGGGGATCGAGCGGATCCGTCGCATCCGGCACCTGGACGACAAGCACCACTTCACCCTGGTCGTCGACGAGTTCGCCCACCTCGGCCAGTACGTCGAGATGGACAACTGGATCTTCCGCGCCGTGAAGGCGGCGACGCCGGGGCCGTACACGTTCATCCTGAAGGCGACCCGCGAGCTGCCCAAGATGATGCTGCACCCGAAGAAGAAGACGGTCGGGGTGCGCATCCCGGCCCACCGCACGACCCTCGCGCTGCTGGAGACCGTCGGCGGGCCGCTCCTGAGTTCGACGCTGCTGCTGCCGGGCTACGAGGATCCTCTGACCGACGGATGGACGATCAAGGAGACCCTCGATCACCAGATCGACGCGGTCCTCGACTCCGGCGACTGCGGTGTAGAGCCGACGACGGTGGTGGACCTCACCGGGGATGAGCCGGTGATCGCCCGCTACGGGGCCGGCGACCCGTCGCCCTTCGAGTAGCCAGGAAGCACCCGCAACGATGTCCGCGCCCCACCGGAGACCCGGTGGGGCGCGCAATGGTCTGGTGGTGCGGGCGGGTCAGCGGCGGCCACCGCCGAGGAGCCCGCCCAGGATGTCGCCCAGGATGCCGCCACCCAGGCCACCGGTGTCCGCAGGCTGGCTCTGCTGCTGCGTCGTCTGGGTGGGCGTCGGGATCTGCATGGTGGGCGTACCGCTGGGGGCGCTCTGTTCCTTGAAGCTCGGCTGCTGCACCTGGGGCTGGGTCTTGACCTGCGGCTGCTGTGCTGCGCCGCCGCCGAGGACCTGGCCGAGGATGTCGCCGAGGATCCCTCCGCCGCCCGACTGGGGCTGCGCCTGGCCCTGGTTCTGATCGACCTTCATGAGCTTGCCCGCGAGCCAGGACATGACGATCGGGGCCAGGATCGGCAGGAGCTTCTTGATGAGGCCGCTGTCGCCCGAGGAGGCGCCGAGCTGGTTGACGACGGCGTCCTCGTTGGAGCCGAAGATGTTGCGGGTGATCTTCTCGCCGTCGGTGGTGTCGATCGCGCCGGTGTCGAACATGCCGCCGAGGATGCTGCCGAACAGGTCGCCCGAGTGGCCGCCGAGCGCACCCTGCAGGGAGGCGGCGCCTGCCGGATCCTGCGCGTTCGCGTCCATGCCCATCAACAGTGCGGGCAGGGCGTTGGCGGCCGCGTTGCGCACCTCGTCGGGGGAGGCACCGACCTGGGCGGCGAGCTGATCGAACGGGAGCTGGTTGAGCAGATCGTCGATGTCGGACATGGTGGCGGCTCCTGGGGTCAGATCGTTGGCCAGCGGGCGGATCCCACTGCGGCAAAGCTACCGGCCCCGACGGGGCGGTGAGCGGGATTCACACCAACTCGTCGTCCTTCCATCAGGAACGTGCGAGGGCCTCGAACGTGCGCGTGAGGAGGTCGCGGGGAGTGGGGCGTCGAGGGGGAACCAGAGGGTGCCCTTTCCGCGTTGGTAGGGCGCGAGCTCAGCCTGCAGGGCGTCGTCGGCGGGGAGCGGATAGACGGCGACGTGGTCGCGCCAGCCCGACACGAACGCCTTCGCACGCTTGCGGCCGATGCGGTAGCCGATGATGCCGTAGCTGATGGTCTCCACCCCGTCCGGGATGGCGGCAGACGCGAGGGCGCGCAGTTCGTCGAGCTTGTCGAGCGACTCGGGCGGGACGGCGGCGAGGTAGGCGGCGACGTGGTCGGTCGCGGGGGCCTCGGCCGCGCCGACAGCCGGTGTCGAGGCGGCTGCGGAGGCGGCGACGCCGCGGGCGTGGCACTGCTCGAGCATCTCGCGCAGGACGGCGCCGTCGACGTCATCGAGCTTGTTGACGTAGAGGCAGGAGACGCCAAGCTTGTGCTTGCCGAGCCGGGGGAGTAGCTCGCTGTAGTGGTCCCAGCCGTCGAAGTACAGGGTCAGCTGGGCCTTGCGGGGGCTAAAGCCGAGGATGGGCATGTCTCCCTCGCGGCCGGTGTCGTAGCGGTAATGCTGCGAGCCGAAGCCGATGATGCTGGGACCCCACATGACGGGCTCGAGCCCGCTGATCTCGCGCATGAGGGCGATGAGTCGGTGGGCCTCGTCGCGTCGTCGCTCGGTGATGCCGAGGAGGAACTCGTCGACGTCGACCTTGGTCGGGATGGTGACCGCGTCTGCCATGGGCACATCATGTCACCGCGACCCGACGTTGTTCGGCGTTGCAGGGGAGGGGTCAGCTGGGGCAGACCGACAGCAGGTCGGATGGGATCCCCCAGTCATCCTTGAAGGGGATCCAGGCATCGTCCGTGGCGACAACGTAGAGGCAGAACTCCCGCTCGGGTGGAACGATGTCGGCAGCCTCGAAAGGGGATGCGGGCACTCTGATGATCGCGATGAGAGCAGGAGCCTTCTAGTGCGGTGGGGCGGACGGCGAAACCGCCGAATGGAATGTCTCGGCTGCAAACGGATCCCCTTTTATGACAGGCTGGCCCCAGAGCGACTCGCAGCAGGGCAGCTGGCGGAAGTTGGAGCGCAGGGGGTTGGTGCACGAGCATGAAGAGTGTTTGGCTGGCTGGGGTGAGCCTGGCCGTGATCGCTTTGGCGGGCTGCGGTCCGTTGAAGCTCCAGCAGGATCACCTAGTGGCGTGTCGGTAATGTCACTTTACGGTTGCGTGGGACAATCGGGGCATGGCGAACAGGACGGCCCCAGCATTGGAGTTACGCGACGGCGATCGGAGCGAGTTGGAGCGCCTGACCCGGGCGGCCACGGTGATGGCCTCCACGGCACAGCGGGCACGGATCGTGTTGCTGGCCGCTGACGGGGTCGGAAACCAGGTGATCGCCGACACGGTGGGAGTGTCGAGGCCGACGGTGAACCTGTGGCGGGACCGCTACGCCGAGCGCGGTCTTCAGGGTTTGGCTGATGAGCCCCGCCCGGGGCGACCCCGCCGGGTCGACCGGGTTGCGATCCTCGCCGCGACTCTGGACCCGCCTCCGGCCAGCCTGGGGGTGACGCACTGGTCGTCTCGGCTGCTGGCGCCGCGTGTGGGGGTCGACCATGCCACCGTCGCGGCGGTGTGGAAGGAGTACGGCGTCCGCCCGTGGAAGGCGGAGTCCTTCAAGTTCTCCACCGATCCGGAGCTGGTGGCCAAGGTCACCGACGTGGTGGGCCTGTATCTCGGCCCCGCCGGACAACGCGATCGTGTTGTGCGTGGATGAGAAGTCGCAGATCCAGGCGTTGAACCGGACTCAGAAGACACTGCCGATGGCGCCGGGCCATGCGGAGCAGCGCACCCATGACTACGTCCGGCACGGCACCACCACCCTGTTCGCGGCGTTGGAGGTGGCCACCGGGAAGGTTACCGGCCTGTGTAAGGACCGGCGCCGGCATCAGGAGTTCCTTGGGTTCCTCAAGCATGTGGCGCGTGCCTACCCGACCCAGGAGCTGCATTTGGTGATGGACAACTACGCCACCCACAAGAAGGCCGAGGTCCGCGACTGGCTCGCCGCGAACCCACGGATCACCGTGCACTTCACCCCGACCTCCGGATCCTGGCTGAACCTGATCGAGGTCTGGTTCGGCATCATCGAACGCCAAGCCATCCGGCGCGGGACCTTCACCTCGGTCCGCGACCTCACAGGCAAGATCCGCACCTTCATCAACGGTTGGAACCGACGCAAACAAGCATTCATGTGGACCAAAACTCCCGACCAGATTCTTGACCGAATAGACCGGAAACGTAAACATGTCTCAACGACAGGCCACTAGCGTCTTCGGTTCCGTCTGAGACTGAGATATCAACTATCCAGAAAATCGCGGTCCCTGATGTTATCGGAATCCGCGGGGACCTGGCCTTGGAGAAGCTGAAGGATCATGGACTGAGCGCAGAGTTTGTGGACTCGGTGGATGACAAGATGGTCCTGGTTCCGTCAAACTGGATCGTTCAGACCCAGTCGATCGAACCGGCAACTCTCGTAGAATCGGGAACCGAGATTCTCCTGGGCGTGTCGAAGGTGCCGAAGCCAGGCAAGACGAAGTCTGACATTCGGACGACTCTCCCTGACTTGACAGGCACATCAGCGTTCTTTGCAATCGGGGCCTTGGAGGATCGTGGTCTGCTTGTCGAGTTGGTTGATGGGGACGGCAGGGTGGTCTCGATTGCGCCTGGACTGATCGTACATAACCAGTCGATCGAAGCGGGAAGCATCGTGGAAGCGGGGGCCCTGATAGCCCTAACAGTCTCGACAACCCCGGTAGCTGCTCGGAGCTCTGAATCTGCCTATCGCCCACCAGATGCTCCCGTGGATGGTACCTGGAATGAAGGTGGGAGCGCCTATGCCTCGGGGTTTGGTCAGTGGTCCGATTCGCCCTATCGTGGCAACGCGTTCGATTTCATGATTGACGCGCCCCCTCTTGTCACGCAGGAAGGAGTGAGTTTCGTGGTCGAATCGCAAATCCATGTGAGGCGCGTGCGTGAAGGGTGGCACGACACTCTTCGTGGAATTCATGTGTCTTTCGTGCCTGGTGTGTCGATTCTCAATGACACCGGGGGTCTCAACTACGACGAGGTCTACGGTGACACCCAGCTGAACTGCCCAGTTGAGGAGATCTCCGTGGGCGAGTCGACAATCTGCACCGTGGTCTTCAAAGAAGAGCATCGCACATGGGTGACGGACTCATATTGGCGCGTGGGAGGCATGTCATTGGGGATGTGGCCTTCGCAAACGCGGACATCGCAGGGGTGACCAGATAGTCCTTGTGAGCACGTGCTGAAACACTCCGCCCGGACCTGGGCCCAGTCGTCGGTCTGGTGGCCTCTGCTCTGCCGCGCCGGCAGCCGGGTCGAGGCGGCTGCGGAAAAAGACCCCAGGGCCTTGCCATGGGCTCATCATGACACCCTGCGGTGACGGTCGGAGGCGCAGAAAGCTCCACGAGTCGCGAGCTGACCGGATCCGTCATGCGCCGGTCGCCCGGCGGCGTAGCGTCAGAAACAGACGTAACAGTTGATCGACCGCCAGGAGGTGTGCATGTCAGCGGATGAATACCGCCGCCCAGGCGGCTTCCGGTTGCTGCCTTGGCCGCTGGGGATCATCCTGTTGGTTGTCGCTGTGCCGGCGGCGTATCTCTTCTCATGGGCTTGGGATCTGGTCGAATCCACACCCGAAACCGTGCTCGCGAGCAACTGGGGAGTGCGACTGCCGCCCCGCTCCAGCGTCGTCGAGCACCATGAGGAGGCGTCGTTCCATGGGGACGGCTACCGGGTGACCGTTGTCACAGTGGAGCCTCCTGTGGAGGACGGGGTGGGAATCTTCGATATCAGCAACATGAGTCCCGAACCATTGACAATCGAACAGAGTGGCCTCGTGGTGGCGGCTGCCAAGGCCCTGCGTCCGACGAACCACCTCGACATGTCGACCCCGGGGTTGAGAACGGCTGAGCTCGCACAGGGCGACGGGAGTGTCCTGCTCTGCGTCTTCGATGCCAGCACCAACCGGTTCTTTATCTACGAGGAACTCTTCTAGTGGCGGGTCGGTGTTGGTGCACACGGTGGCTGGGCGTCTGTCCGTATCACTACAACCATCATCGTTCACTAGGCCGTGTGCAGAGTAGAGCGAGAGATGCGCGGCTCACCTAATCTCAATGAACCCTGCACAACATCTTGTGCGTCTGTATGCAGGAGAGGGCGAGAGCATTGTCACTTCCAGCAGCAATGCTGAGCGGAGGCAAGGGCGCTCTGCCTGCAACCACTGACGACTGTCAGCGACACAGGCCACGGTCCAGATGCATGACGCACACCGGCATCATCTCTCAGCAGACCCTGATCACCGCCGTCTTCGAGGCGACCGACCGTGCCACGGACAGCCTCACCCATTCCTTCCCGACCTCGACCGGGACCGTACCGAGTACGCCTTGGCGGACGGGTCGGCGGTGCCGTCCTGGCCGCGGGTCGTGGTTTCGCGGCCGGGATGGTGCCCGGAGGGTTCGCGGAGACAGCCAGCACATCGACGACCTTCCCGTCACGGTTCGCCAACCTGACGAAGAGTCCGGCACGGTTGTGGGCGCAAGAGAGGGGCACTTCGTCCCGAAGTGACATAATGTGGCTTATCGGACAACTGGCCTGGTGCTGCGGGAACCCCTCCTGGACTCCACGACCAGCCCGATCGCCGTGGCGCCGAGGAAGACGCCTATGGCGATCGCCCAGCCCGGATGATGCGGCTCCCAGTTCTGCGTGAAGTTCGGATCGAGCAACTGTTCATCCAGTCGGCTGCGCTGCTGTGCGTAGACGATGCCGCCGATCAGTTCGCCCAGGGCCACACCGACCAGATAGCCCGCCAGGCTCCAGAGCCAGGCCGCGCCGCGGCCGAACAACACAGCGCCGAGCGACACCATGGTGAAGAAGGCGATGCGACGAGCCGTCCATTCCGGTGTGTAGGTCTCTGCCAGCGCCGTCGTGCCCAGCGCCCAGCAGGCTATGTAGAACCCGGCCGTTGTCAGCAGCGGCACCGTCCTCCTCGTCATGGCCGACACCCTAGCGAGGCCTTCAGGGTCCGCTGTGCCGGGCCGGCGCACTGACGAGTATTCTCGGCAGCACACTTTCGATGTGGGAGTTCAGATGCAGGTCCTTTCTCCGTGCGCCGGCCGCGTGATGGCCATCACCGACGTCAACGACCCGACCTTCGCCGGTCAGTTGGTCGGACCAGGCGTGGGAATTGAGCCCCCGATGGGCTGCAGAGCATCGTCGCCCCGGCTGACGGGCGGCTCCTCAATGTCGACCCCCATGCGTTCATCCTGCTTGTCGACGGCGTCGGCATCCTGGTCCACATCGGGATCAACACGGTGCGCCTGGAAGGTCGCCTCTTCGAGGTCCTCGCCGAGCGTGGCGAGCAGGTGACGGCCGGGACGCCGATCGTCTCGTGGGATCCCGCCAGCGTGACCGATCCGGACATGGACCGCACGATCCTCGTGGTCCTCATGGATCAGGCACCGGACTCGATCGTGTCACCGGCGATCGGGACCGATGTCGTCGCTGGTGACGTGCTGTTCACCCAGGAGTAGCCCGAGCGGTAGGACCGGTCAAGCGAACAGCTCGTCGACCGCCCTCAGGACATCCGCCGACACCGCCGTCGATCCTGCCTTCGCGTTCTGCGTCACCTGATCCGGCCGCGTCGCGCCGGCGATCACCGAGGCGATCGGCTCGTGCCACAGCAGCCAGGCGATGCTCACCGTCAGCATCGAGTGCCCCGCCTCGTCGCAGATCCGCTGGTAGGCGTCCAGCAGATCCCAGTTCGTCGTCTCGAGCAGGTGGGGTTTGAGCGAGCGGACCCGCCCCTCTCCCCGCCGTCGCGGGTGTACTTGCCCGTGAGTAGGCCGTTGGCCAGCGGGAAGTACGGAAAGACGCCCAGTCCCAGGTCCTGCGCCGTCGGCAGGAGTTCCGCTTCGGGTGTCCTGTGCAGCAGCGAGTACTCGATCTGGCTCGAGATGAACCCGTCGAGGCCGGCCTCTGCGGCCACCTGGGCCGCGTGGCGCGCCTGCTCCGCCGAGTAGTTGGAGTGCCCGAAATAGCGGATCTTGCCCTCGGTGACGAGCTCGCCCCGGCGTACGCGGACGCGCTCGCGACGATGAAGGAGGCGACCTCCTCTGCCGAGCTGAGGGCAAGTCTCTGCTCGGGACGCTCGATGAGCGCGGGCACGGCGTAGAACCGGGCGACGGCGGCGACGTCGCCTCCCAAGAGGGCCTCGGTGTAGCGGTCGAAGAGATCCTTGGCAGTCTCGTGCGCAGTCATCTGGCAAATCTAGGACGGCGTGGTCGACCCTGAGACCGAACCCGGAAACACGGCGGGCGGCGGTGGGAACCAGTCCCACCGCCGCCCGCCGAGGCCCTTGGAGCGGATCAGAAGTTGATCATCTGGCCCGCGATGCCGTGCGCGGCCTCCTTGATGGCCTCCGACAGCGTCGGGTGCGCGTGGATGTTGTGCGCGATCTCGTCGGCAGTGAGGTCGTACGCCTGCGCCAGGGTGAGCTCGGGAAGAAGCTCGGTCACGTCGGGGCCGACCATGTGGGTGCCGAGGATCTCGTTGTAGCGGGCATCCGCGACGATCTTCACGAAGCCGACACCGTCGCCCAGTCCCCAGGCCTTGCCGTTGGCGGCGAACGGGAACTTGGCGACCTTGACGTCGTAGCCCTTGTCCTTCGCCTGCTGCTCGGAGTACCCGAACGACGCGACCTGCGGCTGTGAGTACGTGGCGCGCGGAACCATGTCGTAGTTGACGGGGTGCGTCTCCATGCCGGCGATCGCCTCGGCCGCGACGACGCCCTGGGCCTCCGCGACGTGGGCGAGCATCATCTTGCCCGTGCAGTCGCCGATGGCGTACAGGTTCGGCACGTTGGTGGCCATCCTGTCGTCGATGGCGATCGCGCCACGGTCGGTCAGCTGCACGCCCGTGTTCTCCAGGCCGAAGCCCTCGACGCGCGGCGCGAAGCCGACGGCGGAGAGGAAGCGGTCGGCCTCGAGGACCTGCTGGTCGCCGCCCTTGGCCGGGCTGACGGTGACGCGGACGCCGGAGCCGGTGTCCTCAATCGACTCGACCTTGGTGGAGGTCAGCACCTTGATGCCGAGCTTCTTGTAGGCCTTCGCCAACTCGGCGGACACGTCGGCGTCCTCGGTGGGAACCATGCGGTCGAGGTACTCGACGATGGTGACGTCGGTGCCGAACTGGCTCAGCACGTAGGCGAACTCGGTGCCGATGGCGCCCGAGCCGCCGATGATGATCGAGCCCGGGACCTGGTCGGAGAGGATCTGCTCCTCGTAGGTGACGACGTTGGCCGAGCGCTGCGTGCCCGGCAGCATCTTCGTGGTGGCGCCGACGGCGATGATTGCGTTGGCGAAGGTCACGCGGCGGGTCTGACCGTTGTCGTCAGCGACGTCGATCGTGTTCGCGTCGACGAAGGTGCCCCAGCCGTCGAACTCCTGAATCTTGTTCTTCTTCATCAGGAAGTGGATGCCCTTGGTCATCCGCTCCGACACCTGACGGCTGCGCTGGAACGCCTTGCCGTAGTTCATGGTCACGGTGCCCTCGATGCCGAACACGTCGGCTTCCTTGGTCACGATGTGCGCGATCTCCGCATTGCGGAGCAGCGACTTCGTGGGGATACAGCCGACATTGAGGCAGACGCCACCCCAGTAACGCTTCTCGATGATGGCGACCTTCTGGCCTACCTGGGCGGCGCGGATGGCCGCGACGTAACCGCCGGGGCCGGCGCCGAGGACAACGACGTCGAAATCAAAGCTCATGCCGATCACTCTATCCCTCCGCGGCCGGTCCCCCGACTTCTCGCGTCGTCCCGAAGGGCTCACCCGTCACCTCCTTGGATAATCACGGTCATGAGATACGCTCTGGAGAATGAACGCAACGAGTCTCTCCATCGGTCGCCTCATCCGCGATGCCCGGACGAGCCGTGGCTGGTCGCAGCAGCGGCTCGCCGAGGAGCTCGGCACGGTCCAGAGCGCGGTGCACCGCATGGAGGCCGGCCAGCAGAACCTGTCGCTCGCCATGATCAACCGGCTCACCGACGCGCTCGACACGCCGCTGATCCAGGCCAAGACACAGGGCAACCCGAACCTGAAGATCATCGGCCCCACGAAGCTGTCGGGGCAGATCGACGTGCGGACCTCGAAGAATGCGGCGATGGCCCTGCTGTGCGCCAGCCTCCTGAACGAGGGCCGCACCGTGCTGCGCGGTATCGCCCGCATCGAGGAGGTCGACCGGATCAGCGAGGTGCTGACCTCCATCGGCGTCAAGCTCACCTGGATGGGCGAGGGGAACGACCTGGAGATCATCCGTCCCGCGGTCCTCACGCCCGAGACGATCGACGAGCGCGCAGCGAAGCGCACCCGCTCGATCCTGATGTTCCTCGGCCCCCTCCTGCACGAGTTTGACGAGTTCAGGCTCCCCTACGCGGGCGGCTGCGACCTGGGTGCCCGCACCGTCAACCCCCACATGTCGGCGCTCCGGCGGCTCGGGCTCACGGTCGAGGCCACCGAGGGCGCCTACCACGCCACGATGGTCCGTGACGGCAGCGTCGAACGGCACATCACGTTGATCGAACGCGGCGACACCGTCACCGAGAACGCGCTGATGGCCGCGGCCAGGACCCCGGGCGTGACGGTGCTGCGGAACGCGTCGGGCAACTACATGGTCCAGGACCTGTGCTTCTTCCTGCAGCTGCTGGGTGTGCAGATCGACGGCGTGGGCACCACCACCCTGACCATCCGTGGCGTGGACCGCATCGAGACGGATGTCGAGTATTTCGTGTCCGAGGACCCGATCGAGGCCATGACGCTGCTCACGGCGGGCATCGTCACCGAGTCGGAGATCACCGTCCGCCGCTGCCCCATCGAGTTTCTGGAGGTCGAGTTCGCCGTCCTCGAGGAGATGGGCCTCGACTTCACGATGACGCCGGAGTACCGCAGCCGGAACGGCAAGACGCGCCTCGTCGACGTCACGGTGCGGCCCTCCGAACTGACTGCCCCGCACGACAAGATCCACCCGATGCCGTTCCCCGGCCTCAACATCGACAACCTCCCATTCTTCGCGGTGATCACCGCGATGGCGAGCGGGCAGAGCGTCATCTACGACTGGGTCTACGAGGATCGCTCGGTCCACCTGTCGAAGCTCAGCGAGCTCGGCGCCAACATCCGCCTGATGGATGCGCACCGTCTGCTGGTCACGGGCCCCACGCCGTGGCGCGGTCGCAACATCGAGACGCCTCCCGCGCTGCGTCCTGCGGTGTGCGTGCTGCTGGCTGCCATGGCGGCGCGCGGGACGACGAACCTGATGGACGTCTACGTCATCAACCGCGGTTACGAGGATCTCCCCCACCGGCTCAACAAGCTGGGTGCCAACATCAGCACCTTCTGGGGCGACGCGGAGGACCTTCCCGAGGACTGAGCCGGGCCTCGGCTCAGCCCAGAGGCTGAGCGGTGAAGTGGAAGCGCGGCGACACCAGATCCTGCTGGGCCGCCACCAGTCGGAGTTCGCTGTCGCCGGCCGCCGTCGTGGCCTCAAGCACCGAGTAGACGATCGACGACGTCGCCTCGAGCGCCGCGCGAACATCGCGCTGCGGAAGCCAGTGCGCGAGGAACATGGCACTGGTGAGGTCTCCCGAGCCCGTGAAGACGCGGTCCAGGTGCGGGGTGCCCACGAGCCACGCGCCTGCGCCGTCGACCGCCACCATGCGGCTCGCGTCGCCGGGCATGTCGTCGGTGGTGACCGACGTCACGAGCACCACGCCCGGACCCAGGTCCCGTAGCGCACGGGCGGCCGCCACCACGTCGTCGAGCGTGGTCAGGGCTCGGCCTGTCAGGAACTCGAGCTCGAACAGGTTCGGGGTGAGCAGGTCCGCCACGGGCACCACGCGGTCGCGCCAGAACTCCGGGATGCCGGGGGCGGCGTAGAAGCCGGCGTCGACATCGCCCATCACGGGTCGGCGCAGAAGACAGCCGCCGGGTTCGCCTCGCGGATCATGCGGGCAGTGTCAAGGATGGCCTGCCCCACCTCTGGCGCCCCGAGGTAGCCGCAGAGCAGGGCGTCCGCCCGGACCAGCACGCCACGCTCCCCGATTCCGCGGACCACGTCGGTGACATCGGCGGCACTCATCAACGGACCCCGCCATGACGGATAGGCCGTGTGGTTGGAGAAATGGACGGTGTTGACGGGCCACACCTCGACGCCGAGCCGCTGCAGGGGAAGACGGCCGCGGAGTTGCCGACATGCCCGTAGGCGACGGCGGACTGGACGGACAGGACGGTGGTCATCGGGCCAGCCTAGACCCGGCCCGATGAACAGGTGAACGTCCTTGTGGCGCCGAACCGCTGGTCACCCTAGACTCAGTCCTCATGGCGGAGGTTTACCCGGACTACCTGTCCCCCGGCTTCGCTGCCATGGCTCACCGTGGCGGCGCGTTTCTGACCGCCAACCTCGGCATCGAGAACACCGTTCGCGCCTTCCGCAACGCCGTCGACCTCGGCTACGACTACCTCGAGACCGACGTCCACGTCACGGAGGACGGCCATCTCGTCGCCTTCCACGACCCTGACCTCGAACGCGTCACCGGCATCGACGTCCCCCTGCGCGAACTGACCCTCGACGACATCGCCGACGTCCGCGTCGGCGGGCGTGAACCGATCCCCGCGCTGGACGAGCTCTTCGAAGAGTTCCCCGACACCCGGTTCAACATCGATCTCAAGCAGAACGAGTCGGTCGACCTGCTCGTCGAGGCCGTGCGGCGTCACGGCGCGGAGCGGCGGGTCTGTGTCGCATCGTTCTCCAGGGCACGCATCCGACGGTTCCGGCAGCTGCTGCCCGAGGTCCCCACCGCCGTGTCGCTGACCGGGGCCGCCGCGCTCACCGTCGGGGCCATCTCCCCGGGCGGGCAGGTCTACCAGGTGCCGATGAGCTACACCCTCGGCCCGGTGACCATCGACGTGGTGACCCCCAAGACCATCGCGCGGGCACACGCCGCCGGGCGGAAGGTCCACGTCTGGACGATCGACGAGCCCACCACGATGCACCGGCTCATCGACTGGGGTGTCGACGGCCTCATCACCGACCGTCCCGATTTGCTCAAAGAGGTACTCCACGCGAGGGGTATGTGGTCTACTCGGTGAGGAACCAATCCGGGCCCCGGAACGTTGAACCAGGGTAGGACGAAGGAGGCAACAGCATGGCTGATCGTGCTCTACGTGGCGTTGGACTCGGGTCGAAGACCTTCGAGGACGAGCAGGGTGTCGAGTTCGCCGAACGCCAACGGCTCGCGTTCGACTGCCCGAAGGGTCACCACTACGAGGTGACGTTCTCGGTGGAAGCCGAGCTGCCCACGGAATGGGAATGCAAGAAGTGCGGCCTCGTGGGCAAGCGCTCCGATGGGGTCGTCGGCGAGGCGAAGGTGGAGAAGCCGCAGCGCACCCACTGGGACATGCTGCGGGAGCGCCGCTCGATCCCCGAACTCGAGGACATCCTGGCCGAGCAGCTGACGAAGCTGCGGGAGTCGGACCGCATCTACTGAACAGACGTCGCCGGAGAGGTCGCCGCGGCAGCTACTAGGCGCCCGGCGTCTCCGGCGACTCGGAAGAGATGATCGTCCCCTCCAACACCTCGCCGTCAGCCTCGCCCTCGGTATCAGACGGCGACTGGCTGATCGCTGGGATCAGCGTGACCTCCCCGCCGTCCTCCTCGACGACGACGCTGCCCTTGATCACCGTCGGGCTCACTCCCGAACGCTCGAGCACTTGGGACGCCCACCAGCTGATCCCTGACCGGATGAACGGCCGCGTGAACGGCAGCAGGAGCAGGACTCCGGCGACGTCGCTCAGCAGGCCCGGGAGGATCAGGAGCACGCCACCCAGTAGGACGAGCGTGGCGTCGGTCACGCGGCCAGCGGGCCACGAGCCGGTCTGCGCCACGTTCATGAGCGACTTCCACACCTTGCGCCATTCGCGCTGCAGCAGGAAGAAGCCGAGCAGCGACGTGCCGATGAGCAGGGCCATCGTCCACCAGCCGATCTGGCCGGACACCCACACCAGGACGACGATCTCCAGGAGGGCGAACACGCCGAAGCTGAGGCCGAGCCCCCATCCGCGGAGCCGGGGCTTCCGGGCGGCCATCGCGGTCAGGCGCCCTTCGGGTCGCGGCGGAACAGGCTCAGCACGGCGTCCTTGACCTGCGTGGCCCGGTACTCGATGCCCCACAGGGTGGTGCGGATGAGCGCCTCGACGACGATGTTGCGGCTCATCTTGGAGTCACCGAACTCGCGCTCGACGAACTCGATGGGTACCTCGACGACCTTGAACCCGTTGCGCAGCGAGCGCCACACCAGATCGATCTGGAAGCAGTAGCCGGCTGAGGCGACCTCGTCGAGGCTGATTCCGCGGAGGGTGTCGGCCTTGTACGCGTTGAACCCGCCGGTGGCGTCCTTGACCGGGATGCCCAGCCACAGCCGCGTCCACAGCGAGCCGCCCTTGGAGATGAAGATGCGCGACGCCGGCCAGTTGACGACGGAGCCGCCCTTGACCCAGCGCGACCCCTTGGCCATGTCCGCTCCGTCGGCCAGGGCCTGCAGGAGCCGGGCAGCTGCTCCGGCTGGTGCGAGCCGTCGGCATCGTGCTGCACGAGGACGTCGTAGCCGTTGTCGAAGCCCCAGTGGAAGCCGGCCAGGTAGGCGGCGCCGAGGCCCTGCTTGCCCTTGCGGTGCATCACGTGGATGTGGTCATCGGTCTCGGCGAGCCGGTCGGCGATGGCGCCGGTGCCATCGGGCGAGTTGTCGTCGGCCACGAGGATGTGGGCCTCGGGGACGGCACGACGCAGCCGGTTCGTGATGCTCTCGATGTTCTGGGACTCGTTGAACGTCGGAATGATCACGAGGACGCGACCGATCGACTCCAGGCTTGTCATGTGGTTCCTAGCATCCGGGGGCAGTGCGCCTCCATGCTACCTGGGCTGACGGCGGCTCAGGACAGCGGCGGCCCCGACAGCGACGAAGGTCACACACAGTGCGGCCCAGGAGAGCACCGGCGCCACGTACACCGAGGCGTTGACGTTGTCGCGGATCGGGACGGTGGCGATGGTGTGGTCCGCGGTGAACTCCTGCGTGGCGTTCGTGACGCGTCCGCGGCTGTCGATGGTGGCGGTGACGGAGTTGAGGGTCGATGCGATGACCTCGCGGCCGAGTTCCATGGCCCGGACCCGGTTGATCGTCAGCTGCTGGTGGACCTGGAAGCTGCCGCCGTACGTGTTCGTGTTCGACTGCGACACGATCACCTCCCCGCCGTGGAGGGCCGTGTCGTACGAGGTGTCGTCGTAGGCCAGCTCGAAGCAGATGATGGTGCCGACCTTCAGGTCGGGGTACCGCTCGACGGGAGTGGCCAGGACGCCAGGCCCCTCCCCGGGATCGACTGCCGCCCGATCTGCTCGAGGATCGGCAGGCGCGGCAGCAGGAAGTCACGGAACGGGATCCACTCGCCGAACGGCACCAGGTCGCGCTTGTGGTATTTGGCCCCGGGCCGGTCTCCGGGTCCCACCAGATGCTGGTGGTCTGCCGCGTGTCCGGCTCCGGGCCCACGGTGACGGCGCCGACGAGGATCGGCACCCCCGCCAGTTCGACGCTCAGCTCGACCAGCCGGCGCACCTCAACGTCCAGTTCCGGGTCGACGTCGGTGGCGTTCTCCGGCCACAGCACGAAGTCGACGGCGTGCCCGTTGGCCCGCGCGTCGGCGAGCGTGAAGATCGTCTCGCTGACGGCGTTGTTGGTCACCGACCTGGCGTACGTGCCCGTGCCATGCTCGACTCGGTTCACGTTGGGCTGCACGACGGCGACGGTGACGGTCTCCGTCGGCTGTGCCTGGGGCACGAGGTTCAGCGCGCCACCGAGCACGAACACGGCCGTGATGGCCGCGACCAGCTTGAGCCGCAGGGCCTTGTCGAGCACCGCCAGCAGGCCCAGGTTCGCGACCAGCGCCATTAGATAACTCACCCCGGCGACACCGATCCACGCGAGCAGGCCGTTCATGGGCTGGTCGATGGTCGTGTACGCGAGCCGGGTCCAGGAGAAGCCGCCGAACGGCACCTTCCCCGAGGCGAACTCCATCGCCACCCAGACGGCTGGCACCAGCACCGGCCACGCCCGCAGCGTGACGATCTTCGAGATCGCCAGCGCCATGAGCCCCCACCAGACGCTCAGGTAGCCGACCAGGGCCACCCCGACGCCGACGCCCAGCACCGACACCCACGACACCGTGAGCGTGTTCATCGCGAGCCCCACGACGTAGCCGAGCCCGAAGGAGGCTCCGCCGCTCCTGCCGGCCATGAGCCAGGTGAACAGCGCGACGCCAGCCAGCGTGGCGGGCCAGACCCCATGGGTGCCTGGCCGGCTCCGATGAGGAGGCCGATGGCGACGGCGAGCACCAGGGAGACGAGCGGATGCAGGCGCGGGCGGTCGATCACGGGGATTAGCCTACCCGGCGCCGATGAGGCTCCCTGTGCCACGATGGCGCCATGAGCAGCCTGATGGTCTTCGACACGTCGTACCTCTATTTCCGTGCTTACTTCGGCGTGCCCAACCGGTTCTTCGCCGAGGACGGACGCCCCGTCAACGCCGTCCGCGGCACGCTCGACTTCATCTCCCGGCTGCTCGCCGTCTACTCCCCGACGAGTTCGCCTGCGCCTGGGACGACGCGTGGCGCCCGGCCTGGCGGGTCGAGCTGGTCCCCTCCTACAAGACGCACCGCCTGGTCGAGAACGCCGGCGCAGAGGCCGAGCAGGTCGAGGACGACCTCAGCGTCCAGGTTCCCCTGATCCGCGAGGCGCTGACCGCCCTCGGCATCCCGATCATCGGGGCCGCCGACCATGAGGCCGACGACGTGCTGGCCACCCTGGCGCGCCGTCACCAGGGCCCCACGTACGTGGTCACCGGCGACCGGGACCTGTTCCAGCTCGTCGACGACGACACCTCCGTCGTCTACGTCGCGCGCAGCGTCGCCAACCACGAACTCGTCACCCCCGCCGTCCTCGACCAGAAGTACGGGGTCGCCGCCGACCGCTACGTCGACTTCTCGGTGCTGCGCGGTGACCCGTCCGACGGGCTACCGGGCGTGAAGGGCATCGGCGAGAAGACCGCCGCCACCCTGGTCCGCGATCACGCGACGCTGGAGGACATGGTCGCGGCCGCCGTGGATCCGGAGACCGGCATGTCGCCGTCGATGCGGGCCAAGCTGCTGGCCGACGTCGACTACCTGGCGCGGGCCCGCGAGGTGGTCACGTGCGTCGACACGCTGGACCTGCCGCCGCTGACCCCTCGCCCGGTGGACACGGAGGCTGTGGAGCGGCTGACCGCGGAGCTGGGCCTCGGCACGTCCATGACCCGCCTGGCGGAGGCGTTGACGGCGAACTGACCGCCCCGTCAGCGGCGGGCGTGCAGCAGATACAGCGACGAGCTGGCGGCCCAGTTGGCCGCCCCGTTGCCCAGCCGATGACGGTGTCCGTCCGCGTCGAGGGGGATGCGCTGGTCGATGGCCATGTCCAGGCTCGAGAAGAGCGGCTCCAGGTCCCGCAGCGACGAGTGGTGCAGGTTGGGCGTGTCGTACCAGGAGAACGGCAGGTCCTTCGACATCGGCATCCTGCCGCGCAGCAGCCGCAGGCGGTTGCGCCAGTAGGCGAAGTTCGGCATCGAGATGACCGAGTGCACCGCGATGCGGCCCATCTCGGCCAGCACGTTGCGGGGACGGTGGACGGTCTGCAGCGTGCGGGACAGGACGACGAAGTCGTAGGAGTCGGCGGAGAACTCCCCCAGCTCCGAGTCGAGGTCGAGCTCGATGACGTCGACACCGCGACGCAGGCAGGCCAGCACATTCCCCGCGTTGAGATCGACGCCGGTGCCTGTGCATCCCTTCTCCTGCAGCAGCTGCAGCAGGTCGCCGTCGCCACAGCCCAGGTCGAGGACCCGGGACCCTCCGGGATGAGTTCGGCGATCAAGGCCAGGTCGGCACGGAAACGGACGGTCATCGGAGCTCCTCCGCCGCACGGGTGAGGAAGGCCGCGACGGTGGCGTGGTAGTCGGGCAGGTCGAGCAGGAACGAGTCGTGGCCCCACGGTGAGCGGATCTCCCGGAACGAGGTGGGGATCCTGGCCCCCTCGAGGTGACGGACGATGCGCCGCGAGTGGGCGGTCGAGAAGCGCCAGTCGGTGTCGAAGCTGATCAGCAGGAACCGGCTCGGGTCGGCGATCTGCCGCTCGAGCGCGGCAGGGTCGGCGAACGGATCGAAGTAGTCCATCACCCGCGTGAGGTACAGGTAGCTGAGGGCGTCGAACCGGCTGAGGAACCGCTCCCCCTGGTACTCCAGGTAGCTCTCGACGGCGAAGTCCACGCCGAAGTCGACCGACAGCTCGCCACGCTGGGCGTCGCGGCCGAACTTCTCCTCGAACGCCTCCTCGGACAGGTACGTGATGTGGGCCATCATCCGCGCGACGGCGAGTCCCTTCCGCGGGGCCGTCCCCGCCGTCAGGAACCGTCCGTCGTGGAAGCCCGAGTCACGCATGATGGCCGAGCGGCCGACGGCGCTGAAGGCGATGTTCTGGGCCGTGAGCCGGGACGAGGCGGCGATGACGACGGCGCGCCCCACCTCGGCCGGGTACGACAGCGCCCACTGGAGCACCTGCATGCCACCCAGCGAGCCGCCCACGACGGCCGCGAACTTCTCGATGCCCAGATGCCGGGCGAGCCGACGGTGGACCTCGACGAAGTCCTCCATGTGCAGCAGGGGGAAGTCGAGCGCGTACGGCTCCCCCGTCGCAGGATTCACGGACGCCGGCCCGGTGGTGCCCTGGCAGCCGCCGAGGATGTTCGAACACACGACGAACCAGCGGTCGGTGTCGATGGGCCGCCCGGGCCGATGATGTTGTCCCACCAGCCCGGCCGATCGTCCCCCTCGTGGAAGCCGGCGGCGTGGGCGTCGCCGGTCAGCGCATGGCAGATGTAGACGGCGTTCGAGTGGTCGGCGTTGAGCGTCCCGTAGGTCTCGTACGCCACGTCGACACGCTCGAGGATCCCGCCGCTCCTGGTGACCATGGGGTCGCCGTCGCCGAACACGGTCGCGATCCTGGTCTCGACGATGCCGACGGAGGGCTTGGCGGGTTCGCTCACAGGCCCCATTGTTGCGCACACGGCGATAGCGTGGCCGCATGAGCCATTTCACTGCGTTCAGCGTCACGATGGACGCCGCGGACCCGGCCGCACAGGGGCGCTTCTGGGCCGAGGCGCTCGGCTACGTCCTCGAGCCGCCCCCTCCCCCGCACGAGACGTGGGAGGAGACGCTGATCAGCTGGGGCCTGCCGGAGGAGCGCTGGAACGACGCGTCGGCGATCGTCGATCCCACCGGTGTCGGACCCCGGGTGTTCATCCAGAAAGTGCCCGAGCCGAAGTCGGCCAAGAACCGCGTGCACCTCGACGTCCGGGTCAGCACGGACCGCACCGACAAGGACCGGGAGAGGATGCTGGCCCGCGCCGACGAACTGGTCGCCATCGGCGCGACGCTCGTGCGGGTCGTCGACGACAACTTCATGGGCTACTGGATCGTGATGTCCGACCCGGAGGGCAACGAGTTCTGCCTCGTCTGAGCCGCAGGATCAGCCGACGACGACGCCCAGCAGGCTGCCGATCCCCCAGGTGACGACCAGCGCGATCGCGCCACCGACGACCACCCGTCCGATGGCCGGACGGATCGGGGCGCCGCCCAGCTTCGCTCCCAGCCCGCCGGTGACCGCCAGCGCGATGATGACGGCGACGATCGTGATGGGGATGCGCCACGCGATGGGAAGCAGAATGATCGTGAGGAGCGGCAGGAGCGCGCCGGCCAGGAACGCGATCGCCGAGGCGTAGGCGGCGTGGCCGGGGTTCAGCACCTCGTCCTCGTCCAGGCCGTAGTCCTGGTGCAGGTGGGCGCGGACGGCAGCCTCGCTCGACAGGTCGGCCACGATCAGTTCCGCGGTGCTCTCCGAGATGCCCTGCTCCCGGTAGCCCTCGACCAGGCGCCGGTTCGCGGCCGCGCGGTCACCGAGCACGAGCTCCGTGACCCTCGAGATGAGGGAGCGCTGCGAGTCGGCCGCGCTCGACACGGAGACGAACTCCCGAGCGCCATCGAGATGGCGCCGCCGACCACGGCCGCGATGCCGGCCAGCAGGACGGGGTCACGGTGGGCGTCGCAGCGGCGACACCGACCAGCGTCGCGCCCACCGACACGATGCCGTCGTTGGCGCCCAGGACACCGGCGCGCAGCCAGTTCAGTCGGTCGGAGAGAGCCTTCGCTCCATCGGGCTGGGGTTCGCTGATGATCGTTCGCTTCCCGGTGTCGGTGGTGGTCATGGGGCCCATTCGACCACCACCGACGCCTCATTTCCAGGGAGGCAAGGCTAGCCTCAGAGCTGGTCCAGGGCCGCCGCGAGGTCCTCGATGATGTCGTCGACGTTCTCGATGCCGATCGACAGACGCACCATCTCCGCGGGCACCCCGGCGGCGACGAGCTCCTCGTCGCTGAGCTGCGAGTGCGTCGTCGACGCGTTGTGGATCACCAAGGACTTCGCGTCTCCGATGTTGGCCAGGTGGCTGAACAGCTTCAGCCCGCTGACCAGCGCCACCCCCGCCTCGCGGCCGCCGGCCAGCCCGAACGACACCAGGCCGCCGAAGCCGCCCTTGAGCACCCGCTGGGCGATCTCGTACGAGGGGCTGGAAGCGAGGCCCGGGTAGTTCACCCAGGAGACCTTCTCGTGTCCCTCGAGGAACTCCGCCACCTTCAGCGCGTTGCTGCTGTGACGCTCCATCCGCAGGTGCAGCGTCTCGATGCCCTGCAGGATCAGGAACGCGTTGAGCGGCGCGATCGCCGCGCCGGTGTTGCGGAGCAGGACGGTGCGGGCCCGGATGATGTAGGCGGCGGCGCCCGCCGCCTCCGTCCAGACGGCGCCGTGGTAGGCGGCGTCGGGGCGGGTGAGCCCGGGAACCGGTCGGAGTGGGCCGCCCAGTCGAACTTTCCGGAGTCGACGATGAGGCCGCCGAGTGACGTGCCGTGGCCACCCAGGTACTTGGTGGCGGCGTGCACCACGACGTCGACGCCGTGGTCGAAGGCGCGGGTCAGGTGCGGCGTGGGCACGGTGTTGTCGACGATGAACGGCAGGCCGAGGCTGTGCGCGGCCTCCGACCAGGCGTCGAGGTCGATCACGTTGAGGGCCGGATTGCCGACGGTCTCCCCGAAGACCAGCTTCGTCCTGTCATCGACATACTTGTGCAGGTCCTGCGGGCGGGCCGGGTCGACGAAGCGGGCCTCGATACCGAACTGCGACAGCGTGTGCGCGAACAGTGCGTAGGTGCCGCCGTACAGGGTGGCCAGCGCCACGATGTTGTCCCCGGCGTAGGTCAGGTTGAGCACCGAGTAGGTGACGGCGGCGGCCCCTGACGCGGTGGCCAGCGCCCCGACGCCACCCTCGAGGGCGGTGATCCGCTCCTCGAGCACGTTCTGCGTCGGGTTCATGATGCGCGAGTAGATGTTGCCCGGGGTACGCAGCGCGAACAGGTCGGCGGCATGCTGGGCGTCGTCGAAGACGAAGCTGGTGGTCTGGTAGATCGGCACGGCGCGGGCGTTCGTGGCGGAATCGGCCGACTCCTGGCCGGCGTGGACGGCGAGCGTCTCGGGGCGGTATGCCATGGGTGGTGTCCCTTCTGAGGTTGCCGAGAACGGTAGTCGGCGGCGGCCCGCCGTGTGGCGGCATCCACGCTGTGAGGCGCCTCGGTTCGCTGTCAGCATCATTCGCCGCCCGGGATCGCACGGGCGGCCCGGCGGCCCGCCTAACCTCCCCTGGGCAGGAGCCCGCCGACCCTCCTCAGTAGCCTGAAGCCATGACCAGTCAGCCACGGCCCACCCAGGCCGACGTCGCACGCCTCGCCGGCGTTTCGACCGCTACGGTCAGCTACATCCTCAGCGGACGGTCCAGCCGGTCGACGCCAGCGTCGCCTGAGACGCAGCAGCGGGTCTTCGACGCGATGGAGCAGCTCGGCTACAACCCGCAGTGGGCAGCGAGGGCCCTCAAACGACGTCCGAGCGGCATCGTGACGGTCCTGACCCATGTTCCGCTGCCTACCCTCTCCAGCGAACTGATCAGTCAGGTGCAGGACCTGGCCGGTGCGAGGGAGATGGAGACCGTGTTCCTCCAGTACAGCGACGACGCGAGCCTGGCCCGCCAGTTGCGGCTCGTCCGCGGCGGCCTCGCCGACGCCCTCATCGTCATGGGCCTGGAGAACATGGCCGAGGCGACACAGTCGCGGCTGGCTGCCCTTCCCATCCCTGTCCTGGCTGTGGCCAACGAGGCTCCGCCGGGGCTGTCGCTGATCCGACGGCATGAGAGGGCGGCGCTCATCGACCTCTTCGCGCATCTGCGCCGCTCCGGCTCCCAGGGCGTGCACTATGTGACAGCCACGCCGCGGGTCAACCGTCGCGTGCTCGACCGCAGGACCGCGGTGGTGACCGAGGCCGCCGCCATAACCGGCGTCGTGCCTGTGCTGCATCGGGTCGCCGTCGCGCCTGATCCCGTTCAGGCGAGGGCGATCCTCGACGGCATCTCCGTGGACGGTACCCAGGCGGTCGTCTGCCAGTCCGACCGGATGGCCATCACCCTGGCCTGCGTCGCGCGCAACGCCGGGATCGCCGTGCCGGGAGCCCTGCGCATCGCCGGCATGGGCAACATCGCCGAGGGGGCATTGACCCAGCCGTCGCTCACGACCGTGGGCGTGCGCGATCCCGACTACCGGTCCGTCATCGGCCACCTTCTCGACCGCGCCGAGGACCCGACCATCGCGCCAGAGACGTTCGACACACCCTGGGAGCTTCTCGTCCGCGACTCGGCCTGACGGCTGCGCCTGGACGCGACACGGCGCCCCGGCGGTAGGAATGGAGTCCCGCCGGGGCGCCGATCTCTGTGGCGGTCCTGCCCGCCGCCCCGCCGTCTGACAAGCGGGACATCTCTTTAGTGCGCGAGGGTGTCGGCGGCGCGATGCCGCCCCAGAACCCCTCCGGGGAGAACAGCCGCTCGAGCACTGTGTCGAACATGCCGGTCTCGTTCAGGAGTTCGAGCACGGTGTAGCGCGACCGGATCATGTACGCCTTGTGGTGCGTGGCGCGGAAGCGGTCCCAGTCGATCCCGATCAGTTCGGGATGGTTCGGGGCGCCGGCGGCGTGCAGCATGGAGGCTGCCTCCTGCGGCGAGACGAGCTGCGGGCTGACGCGCTCCTTGATGACGCTCCAGCGCTCGCGGAGCCGCTCGAGACGGGCCAGGAGCTCCTCCCCCTCCACGTGCTTGGCCAGGGACGCGGCGATCGCCTCATCCTGGATGCGTGCGGGCAGCGACGCGCGGATCCTGGCCTCGATCGCGTCCCGCCCCGGGGCTGCCGCGACGATGGCGTCGAGGTCGAGGGCGTCGATGTCGAGGCGCAGGGCCTCCTCCCAGAGCGCGAGGGAGGCGACGGTGCCGACGGCGACCTTGTAGCCGTGGCTGAGCGGCGGCTCCCAGTCGAGGCCGTGGCCCTCCATCTCCCAGGTGTGGGAGAACTGGTGGCCGGCTCCCGAGGCGGGCCGCGACGACTTCATCGCCTGCATGGCCAGGCCGGACAGGACGTTGCCCTCCGCGAGCCCGGCGATGGCGCCCTTGTCGCCGGCGGCGACGCCCGCGGGGTCCCCCAGCGCATTGCGGAGTCGGCCCTGCACGAGGCCCCAGACGTAGTCGTCGATCGCTTCGACGCCGAGCTCATCGGCGAGGATCCAGTCGGCGCCGGCGGGGATCTTCTCGATCAGGTCGCCGTAGCCGGTCGAGGAGAGGCGCTGCGGGGCACCCGCCATGACCTCGAGGTCGGCGACGAGCCCGGCCGGAGCGGGACAGTTTCGCGTGATCTTGAATCCGTCCACCGAGATGGAGGCGCCGTAGGCGGCGAAGCCGTCCACCGAGGCCGCGGTGCAGACGTTGAGGTACTCGCGGCCCAGTTCGCCGGAGGCGAGCTTGGTCAGGTCGTTGAGGGTGCCGGCGGCGATGGAGCAGGCGACGGTGTCGTCGAGCCCCGCCAGGAGGTTCCGGATGGTCGTCGTGTTGTCGTAGTCGGCGTAGAGGGTCGGTGTGCCGGGGAAGATGTGGGGCTCGGCGGCGAACTCGACGCCCGCCTCCAGGAGGGAGGCGACGACCTGCTCGCCCGCGACGGCGAAGGTGTTGCCGTCGGCGACGACCAGCACCTTCTTGCCGGGGAAGAGGGAGCGGAACAGGGTGCCGGTGCGGCCGAGGACGTCCTCGCCGAACTCGATGGCCCGGGTTTCGTCGGCACTCTCCAGAGCGGTGGCGATGAGTGACATGGGGGTTCCTTTCGCGGCTGTTGCGCGTCTCGTCAGGCGTGCGTCTCGTCGGCGGTCCAGCCGAGTTCATCCCACACGTGGGCGGGGATCAGCTGGTCGATGCGTTCGAGGATGTAGGTGGGGCGGTGGTCGACGGGGGCGGCCGCCACGTCATCGAGGGTGGAGTCGCCGGTCAGCGTCATGGCCGAGGGCATCGAGGCGCGGACAGCGAGCTCGATGTCGGTGCCGAGCCGGTCCCCCACCATGACGCACCGGGCCGGGTCGACGTCGAGGCCGGCGAGGGCCTGCGTGACCATGTTCGGGTCGGGCTTGCCGACGATCTGCCGGCACGTCGTGCCGGTGCAGGCCTCGATGGCGGCGACGATGGCGGCACAGTCCGGCTCGCCCCGGCCGCCCGGGAACGGGCAGTACCGGTCGGGGTTGGTGGCGACGAGGAACGCCCGCTTGTGGAACCAGATGGCGTCGAAGGCGATCTGCAGCTTGCGGTAGTCGAAGCCGCGGTCGTACGAGGCGATCACAATGTCGATCCGGGCGGGGTCGTCGCTCATCGCGATGCCCGCCGCCTCAAGCGCGTCGATGAGGGGCTGCTCCGCGATCGGGAACACCACGGCGTCGCGGTGGTTGGCGAGCAGGAAGTTCACCATGGTCGCGACCGTGTTCGCGATGTCGGGCAGCGCGGTGGGGAGCCCCAGCCGCTCCAGCTTCTCGGCGTACTGCGTCGGCGCCTTGGTCGGGTTGTTGGACAGGAAGCGGACCGGGATGTCGCGGCGGCGGAGTTCTTCGATCATGCGTCGCGCACCCGGGAGCAGTTCCTCTCCCAGATAGATGGTGCCGTCCAGGTCGAAGAGGTACGCGTCGTACAGCTCTGTCGGGCGTGCGAGCGGGATGTTCTCCATGGCTGCCTTCGTTGGTCTCGTGCTTGTCTCCGATTCCGACTGTAGGAGACCTGCCCCGGCACTGTGCCCACCAGACAGGGATCCTGCACAAGTGAGCGGAAAGGTGTCAGTCGTCGGTCGCGGGACGAGCCGCGTGAAACGTCTCCGTGACGGGCGACCGGCCCAGGAGCGCGGTGGCCAACTCGACGTCCACGACGAGGTCGGTGAGGATGCCGGAGCGGCAGACGGCGTGGACGGCCGCCGCCTTCCGTGGGTCAGCGGCCGCCGCGATGACCCGCGGCACCTTCGCCAACTGGCGAGGGGTGATGTTGAGTGTGTGCCGGCTGTTGGAGCTCACGGTGTGGCCGTCGGCCGCGAACAGTGCGCCCTGCACCTCCCCCACGGATCCGGAGGCCCGCACACTCTGCAGGAAGCGCTCCGGGATCGCGGAGTAGGCCATCGACAGGGCGTCCGTGCCGACCGCGCCGATCCCGACGACCGCGGTGGTAATGCGGTCGAAGTCGGCGACGACCGACGCGATGTTCGGATGCCGGCGGGCGGCGTGGGCCTGGCGGGCGTCGCTGATGAAGAATGGCGCCCGGATGACACGCGCCGACGTCCCCCCGGTGAGAGCGACGCTGCGGCGCGTCAGCTGTGCGGCCGAGTTGCTCACGTCTCCGGGGAACCGGCCGGACAACTGCACGATCTCCACAGCGGGCAGGTGGTCGATGTCGTCGAACATGGTGTCGAGCGTCCGGCCCCAGCCGATGCCCAGCACCTCGCCCTCCGCGAGCCCCTCGTTGAGGAGCGTTCCGGCCTCCCGGCCGACCGCAGCCCTCACATTGCCCGTGTCGCCGAACACCTCGACGACTCGGACCCGCCGCAGGCCAAGGTGGTGGGCCAGTTCCTGGGAGAGTGCGGGCAGCGGGCTGCTGGACATCACAGTGATCGACACGATGCCCACCCGCCTGGCCTCCTCGAGGCAGCGCGCGACCTTGAACCTGGAGATGCCCAGCTCGTCGGCGATCTCGACGCGGGATCTGCCGTCGATGTGGAACGCCTTCGCCACCGTCACCAATGTGCGACGGTGCGCCGCCCCCAGTCGCTCGAGGTCGCGGGGCCGCCCGATCCCGCGGGAGGTCTCGCCCTCCGGGGAGGTCGCAGACATCAGGCCGGCACGCTCGCGAGGAGGTCGAGGACGAGCACCTGGGCCTCGGTGTTGGACTCATCGGCCGGGTAGATCAGCAGCACGCGGGAGCCGACCTTCTTGCCGAGCAGTTCGATGGCGTTCGCGCTAGGGACCTGCTGGTAGCCGACCTCCCAGTCGACCTCCGTCTCGCCGCCCCAGTCGCCGCCGACCATGTGGTAGAAGACGGTGTCGGCTTCGGTGATCTCGGCGCCTGCGCCTTCTGAGAGGACGATGATCTGGGACTCTGCCGGCGCGGTCGAGCCATCGGCGTAGACGAGGCTCGGCTGGCTGCCGAGGTCGCCCTCGACCGTGAGGCCGGCGGGCAGTTCGGCGTCGGTCGCCGTCGCGGCGGCGAGCGCGTCGGTGGTGATGGCGGTGGAACCGAGCACATCGACGACGAACACGAGCGTCGAGCCGGCGGGGATGGTCCCGCTGTCCTGGTCGCCGTAGCCGTAGACCGGCGGGACGACGATCTGGACCTGGTCGCCCACCCTGGTGCCGGCGAGCCCGTACTTCCAGCCGTCGACGACCTGGTTGAGCGAGAAGCTCGTCGACTCCCCACGGTCGTAGGACGAGTCGAACTGTGAGCCGTCGCTCCAGAGGAAGCCCGCGTAGTTCACCTTGACGTAGGCGCCTTCGGCCACCTCGTCGCCGTCGCCCGCCTTCAATGTCTTGACGCTGATGTCAGCAGGAGGGTCGGTCGGGGTCGTCTCCATGGTGGGGATGCCCGCGCCGTCGAATGTGATCGTGGGCAGGTCTCCCTGCGGGTCGCGGTCCACGGTCGGCGGGGTGCCGGTGGTCCCCGTCGTCGACTCCGCCGAGGCAGAGCCCGACGCAGACGGCGATGACTCCGGGGTCGCGGTCGGGGTGGAACAACCGGCGAGGGCCAGCAGGGCGCTAAGCGCCAGGAGGACGGGGGTCCGGAACTTCATGAGGTGACGATCTCTCCGCGGCCATGTGGCCTGCATCGGGGTAGGGCGCGGAGGCGCCCGCCGTCCCAGATTACCTGGCGCCTCTGTGGACGACCTGTGCGGAGCCCGCCATGTCAGTCGTGGGCAGCGACGCGACCGAGGCGCCCTCGATCAGGCGGCCCCGGATCCAGACCTGCTCGACGGCCCTGTCCGGATCGTCGATGGTGGCCACCAGGATGCGCGCCGAACTCTGCGCTATCTCCGCGATCGGCTGGGCGATCGTCGTCAGCTGTGGGTTGTGGAACTCGGCGAGGTCCAGGCCGTCGAAGCCGACGAGTGACACATCGTCCGGGATCACCAGCCCAGCCTCGCGGAACGCGCGCGCCGCCCCAACCGCGACCGCGTCACAGACCCCGACGAACGCCGTGACCGGCTCGGCATCCGCGGGGCGGGCGGCCAGCCACTCCCGGGTCGACTCGTAGCCATTGCGCATCGAGTACGGCTCCGCCCCGATGACCGACGGCACGGCGAGCGTCGGGTCGACGGCGACATCGGCGGCCTCCAGGGCGCGGGTGTAGCCGGTGAGCCGCAGCGCCCACGGGTGGTCGCCGTCTTGTTCTGCACCGGCGCCGATGAAGCCGATGCGGCGATGTCCGCGCGCCAGCAGGTGTTCGGTCAGGTCACGGCCGCCGGCCAGGTCGTCGACCGAGATCGAGGCGTGCTCGGCGGCGCTGCCCGAATAGTCGGGGTGGTGCAGAACACCATCGGCACGTCGATCTCGGCGAGCCTGCGGCTTAGTTGGGCGGACGACTCCGGGTCGGCATTGCCGTAGCGGCCCAGGAAGACGACTCCCGTGAACTTGCCCTGCCGCACGATTCGTTCGACCGTGGCGGCGTGGTCCGTCTGCTTGTCGGCGATGTGCGACAGCGTCGTGTCGTACCCGGCGGCGGCGAAATCCGTCTCCAGGCACTGCAGGATCTCGATCAGCATCTGGCCCAGCTCGCCCTGGATGAAGACGGCGATGGTCCGTGTGGAGCCGATCTTGAGGTGCCGCGCGCTGGCGTTCGGCACGTAGCCGTGTTCCTCGGCCGCGGCCCGGATCCGGGCGCGCGTCGTCGGGTTCACGTCGGCGCGGTCGTTCATGGCGCGCGACACCGTCGAGACGGCGACGCCGCAGATCCGCGCCAGTTCCTTGATGGTCATCTCTGACACGGGTCAGCGCCTCCTTGACGCGTGGGCCTCAGCCCTTGACGGCGCCGGCGACGACGCCCGCAATGATGTGCTTCTGGCTGGCCAGGTAGAACACGACGACGGGAATCATGGCGAGCACGAGCACGCCCATCATGGCACCCATGTCGATGGAGCCGTATCCGCCACGCAGGTACTGAACGGCGATCGGGATCGTCATGTAGTTCTTCAGATCGAGCGTCAGGTACGGCAGCAGGTAGTCGTTCCACAGCCACATGACCTCGAGGATCGCGACCGTGATCACCGCGGGCTTCATCATGGGCAGCACGATGAGGAAGAAGGTGCGGACGGGCCCGCAGCCGTCGATCGTCGCGGCCTCCTCGATCTCGAAGGGGATGCCCTTGACGAAGCCGGTGAAGATGAACACCGCGAGGCCGGCGCCGAAGCCGAGGTAGATGATCCACAACCCGAATGGGTTGTTGAGCCCGAGGTAGTCGGCGAGCCACGACAGGGTGAACATCACCATCTGGAACGGGACGACCAGGTTGAACAGGAACGCGGTGTACAGCGTCTTGGCGTAGCGGTTGTCCATCCGCACGACCCACCAGGCGGTCATCGATGTGCAGATGACGATCAGGAGGGTGGCGCCGGTCGTGATGACCAGCGACCAGACGAACGAGCTCAGGAAGTTGGTGAGCTCGACGCCGCGGAAGTAGTTCGCGAAGCCGACGAAGCTCTCGGTACTCGGGAGCGCGAAGGGCTCCGAGGCGATGTAAACCTTGTCCTTGAACGAGTTGATGAGGACGAGGGCGATGGGGAACATGTAGACGACGGCGATGACGGCGAAGATCGTCGTCCACAGCCATCCGCGGCGGGGGGTGTCGTTCATGCCACGGCCTCCTTCGAGCGGGCGAAGCGGTTCTGGGCCAGGGCGATGACCGCGACGATGATGAGGAAGATGACGGCCTTGGCCTGGCCGACGCCCTCGAAGCCGGTGCGGCCGTAGAAGGTGTTGAAGATGTTGAGCGCTAGCATCTCGGACATGCGCGACGGCGCGCCGTTCGTGAGCGCCAGGTTCTGGTCGAACATCTTGAAGCCGTTGGTGATAGTGAGGAAGGTGACGACCGTGATCGACGGCATGACCAGGGGCAGGGTGACGTGGCCCAGGATCTTGCTGCCGGAGGCGCCGTCCATCTCAGCGGCCTCGTACAGCTCGCCGGGGATCGCCTGCAGACCGGCGATGTAGATGATCATCATGTAGCCGATCTGCTGCCAGCAGAGCAGGACGACCATGCCCCAGAAACCGTAGGTGGAGTCGTAGGTGATGGAGCGGGCCCAGTAGCCGAGGATGCCGTTGAGCAGCAGCAGCCAGATGTAGCCGAGCACGATGCCGCCGATGAGGTTCGGCATGAAGAAGACGGAGCGGAAGAGGTTGCGGCCCCGGAACGTCTTCACCAGGAAGAACGCCAGGGTGAAGGCGCCCACGTTGATGATGATCGTCGTCACGATCGCGAACGCGGCCGTGTACCAGAGCGAATGCAGGAAGATGTCGTCTCCCAGCAGCTTGGCGTAGTTGTCGAGTCCCACCCACGTCGACTTGGTCACGGTGCGGAACTCGGTGAAAGAGAGGTAGACCCCCAGTGCGAACGGGACAACGAACCCGATCATGAATGCGGCCAGGGTCGGGCCGGTGAACAGCCATCCCCAGTTCCGTAGCGACTTCTTCATTGATGTGCTCCTTGACAGGGAGGGCGCGGCACGTGGCCGCGCCCTCCCCTGGTCGGATGCGGGTCAGCTGACCCGCGGTCGATTCCTTAGCCGTTGGTGAGCTGGTACTCGGAAGCCCAGCCGTCGACGAACGCGGTCACGACTGCGTCCCACTCACCGGTCTCCTGCGCGTACTCGAGCAGGGACTGGCCGACACCGTTCTTCCACTCCTCGGAGGGCATGACGGTGAAGTTCCAGGTGACGGCGGTCTTGCCGGCCTCAGTATAGGCGGCATCAGCCTGGATGAACGGGTTCGACGGCAGGTAGTCGGCGAACGTGTCGAACGGCGTCACGAAGCCCATGGTGTTGGCCAGGGAATCGCGGCCCGCGTCGGACGTGATGACCCAGTCGAGGAAGTCGGCGGTGGCCTTCTGGTCAGCCTCGGAGACCTCGTTGTTGATCACCCAGTAGTTCTCGGAACCAGTGGTCAGACCCTGGTTCTCCTCGCCCTCGGCGCCGATGTAGATCGGCATCATGCCGAGGTCCTCGTCGGCGACGGCCTGGCCCTTGATGTCGTTGTAGGCCCAGGTGCCGTTCTGGTAGAAGGCGGCCTTGCCGAGCGCGAAGTCGGCGTTGGCGTCCTCACCGGTCTTGCTCGACAGGAGCGTGCGCTCGGTGGTCGAGTTGTTGATGTACAGGTCGAAGATCGCCTTGTAGTTGTCGAGGTACGAGCCCTTGATCTCGGCCGGCTGGCCGGTCACGTTGTCGGCCTTGAACTCGTAGTAGAGCGGCAGGTTCGCCAGGTGCGTCTTGAAGCGCCAGTCGGACGACGGGTCGAAGCCGGCCGAGGTGAACGCGCCCTGGACGCCCAGGGCGTCCTTGTTGGCCTGGATGCCCTCGACGACGGCCTTCAGGGTGTCGAAGTTGTTGATCTCGTCGATGGAGGTCACGGCGGCGTCGGGCAGCGCGATGTACGCGTTGAGGATCGCCTTGTTGTAGATGAGGCCGTAGGTCTCCTGGACGTACGGGATCGCCTGCACGGAGCCGTCTTCGCCCTTGAGCGCGACCGACTGGTCGTTCAGGTGCTTGTAGATCGCCGTGTCGGCGAGGTCCGCAGCGTAGTCACCCCACGCGGCGAGCCCGACCGGGCCGTTGACCTGGAAGAGGGTCGGCGCATCGCTCTTGGCGATCTCCGACTTCAGCTTGGTCTCGTAGGTGCCCGACGCCGCGGTCTGGACGTCGACCTGGACGCCCGTCTCCTTGGTGTAGGTGGCAGCGAGATCGACCCACTGCTCGGCCTGCTCGGGCTTGAAGTTGAGGTAGTACACCTTGCCGGAGTCGGCTGACTGGCTACCCTCGCCACCGGTGCTCTCGCCACACGCGGTCAGCGCGCCCGTGAGGGCGGTCAGGGTGATGCCGGCCGCGACGACAGTCGCCATCCTGCGCTTGGTCATTGTCCTTGGCCTTCCTTCTTTGGATCTGGACACTCGCGCGCACGCCTCGACGCTGCTCCGCGATAGTTGAACGGAAACGATTCCGTTCGATGTGTCCGAGCATGGCACACATTCCGGAATCTCGCAAACGGTTCCGGCGAATTTGTGGGGAGGTCAGTCCTGCGGCTCGCCGGGCGTGTCCGCCTGCCCAGCGGACACATAGGGCGCGAGGGCCCGCTCCATCATCGGCGTCACGCCGAACACCACCAGCGGGTAGCCGAGGAGCAGCAGGAACGCGAGGAACTGAGGCAGCAGATTCCACGTCGCGACGATGATCGCGCCGATGCCCAGGTGGATCACCGCGATGCCCAGCGTGTACGGAAGGCGGGCGAGCGCGATCACCACGGCGTTGCGGAGCGTGCGCAGCACCGTGTTCTCGAAGCGGGCCTGCACCGTCCACACGTAGGGAAAGACCAGGACGAAGACGAGCGTGAACAGGGTCTTGAGCACGGCCAGTTCCGGGACGGGCAGGAAGATCCAGCTGGCGACGATCGCCGCGCCGACGGGGGCCACCAGCGCCCACAGCGCGGTCGCCCGGCCGAGGTTGGAACGCAGCGAGGCGAGGAAGATCCGGGTCGCTCCCCTGTCGTCTTCGCCCTGGAGCCGTCGGGACGTGTCGTACGTGGCGGTGAGGCCGGCCCCGAAGGTCAGCACGGGCAGGGCCGTGAGCGTCAGCAGCAGGTTGACGACGATGATTGCGCCGAGGGTCTCGGCCGCGCGCCACAGCGGGGCGACGCGGTCGAACAGGCCTTGGATCACGGGCCCAACCATAACCCGGCCTGGCCGTGCCGCCGAACCCGCGTGTAGGGTTCCGACCGGATACGTTTCCGGTGTGCGAATCCGCACGCCCTTCCCGAAATGGAGGCTGCGCCATGCATGAGCGCATCGTCGAGGTCGAGCCCTGGGCCGTCACCGCCACCCGGTTGGACGGGTCCGCCATCCGGCTCCTCGAGTCGCTGACGTCCACCGCCAACGGCCACTTCGGCATGCGGGGCAACTTCGAGGAAGGCTACGGCGGAGACACGCACCCCGGCACGTACGTGGCCGGCGTCTGGTTCCCCGACCGCACCCGCGTCGGCTGGTGGAAGAACGGCTACCCCGAGTACTTCGGCAAGGTGATCAACGCCACCAACGTGATCGCGATCGACCTGGCGGTCGACGGCGAGAAGGTCGACCTGCACACTGGCTCCTTCAACGACTTCCGCATGCGGCTCGATCTGCGCAACGGCCTGCTGACACGGACGTTCGACTACGCCGTCGGCACAGCCCGGGTCAGGGTCTCGTTCGAGCGCTTCCTGTCGATCGCCACGCCCGAGCTCTGCCTGCAGCGCGTGCGGGTGACCGCGCTCACCGACGGCGTCGCCGTCACGGCCACCCCGCGCCTGGACGGCGACGTCCACAACCTCGACTCCAACTACAACGAGCGGTTCTGGCAGGAGACTGCGCGCGCCACAGGAGCGGTGGACCTGCTGTCGCTGCGCACCGTCGAGAACCCGTTCGGCACGCCCCGCTTCACGGTGACCACCGGCATGCGGGCCACTGCGACGGGCCTCGAAGCGGCTGAGGTGATCGACCAGCCCTGGCAGGTCGGGCGGAGCTTCGCCGGAACCCTCGCGGCCGGAACCACGGCCGAAATCAGCAAGACCACGGCGCTGGTGACCACCCGGGACATCGACTTCCCCGCGCACGCCGAGGCCGTCGCGTCGCTCCTGGAGGCGGCCGACGGCGCGTCGTTCGACGACCACCTCGCCGCCCACAGCGCACGCTGGGAGGAGCGGTGGCGCCGCTGCGAGGTGCGGATCGACGGCGACGCCGAAGCCCAGCAGGGCATCGCGTTCAACCTGTTCCACCTCCTGTCGACCTACTACGGCGAGGACACCCGGCTGAACATCGGGCCCAAGGGGTTCACCGGCGAGAAGTACGGCGGCGCCACCTACTGGGACACCGAGGCCTACCTCGTTCCGCTGTATCTGGCGGTCGCCGCGCCCGAGGTGGCCGAGGGGCTGCTGACGTACCGGCACCGTCAGCTCCCCGAGGCGCAGCACAACGCGCGGCAGCAGGGGCTCGCAGGAGCCCTGTACCCGATGGTCACGTTCACGGGCGTCGAATGCCACAACGAGTGGGAGATCACCTTCGAGGAGATTCACCGCAACGGCGCCATCGCCTTCGCGATCTTCAACCACGCCCGGTACACGGGCGACCGGCGCTATCTGGAGGGCCCCGGCCTCGAGGTGCTGGTGGAGATCAGCCGCTTCTGGGCCGACCGCGTGCACTTCTCGGAGCGCCGCGGCCAGTGGATGCTGCACGGCGTCACCGGCCCGAACGAGTACGAGAACAACGTCAACAACAACTGGTACACGAACTACATCGCGGCCTGGGTCCTGCGGTTCACCAGCGAAACGCTGGCCGCCGTCGGTGCCGGGCGCGCCGAGGAACTGACCGTCACGCCCGACGAGCAGGCACGGTGGGACGAGATCGCCTCGGGCATGTATCTCCCCCACGACGACGAACTCGGGATCAACGTCCAGCACGACACGTTCCTCGACAAGGACCTCCGGCCCGTCGCGGAGCTGCCGGCCGAGCAGCGTCCGCTGAACCAGAAGTGGTCGTGGGACAGGATCCTGCGCTCCCCCTACATCAAGCAGGCCGACGTGCTGCAGGGCATGTACCTGTTCGAGGAGGACTTCACTCCCGAGGAACTGCGCCGCAACTTCGACTTCTACGAGCCGCTGACGGTGCACGAGTCGTCGCTGTCGCCGTCGATCCACTCGGTCATCGCGGCGAGGATCGGCCAGCCGGACAAGGCGGTGGATCTCTACCGACGCACCGCCCGCCTCGACCTGGACAACTACAACAACGACACCGAGGACGGCCTGCACATCACCTCGATGAGCGGCTCGTGGCTTGCGATCGTGCAGGGGTTCGCCGGCATGCGTGTCGATGACCAGGGTCTGTCGCTGCGGCCCTTCTGCCCCGACGGTTGGGACGGCTACTCCTTCACCGTCGGGATCCGCGGGAGTGTCGTCGGCGTGCGTGTCACCCGTGGGGGGACCGAGCTGTCGCTGATCGACGGCGTGCCGCTGACGGTGCGCGTTGACGGTGAGCCGGTCGAGGTCGGGCCGCTCGAGGCGTCCGTCTGCTGATCGGGGGCGGCCGGCGTCAGGCCTCCACGGGCCTGGCGTCGGCCGCGGTCTCAGCGTCCTGTGTCGCGGCCCAGGCCGCCAGCAGCCGCAGGCCGTCGGCTGCCGGTGAGCCCTCCGCCGCGGTGTAGACGTTCAGCACCAGACCCGGCTCGCTGGGCAGTTCCATGGACTCGTAGGTCAGGTCGAGGTCGCCGACGACCGGGTGGTGGAGGCGCTTGACGCCGCTGCGGTGCAGTTTGACGTCCTGCGAGGCCCAGCGTTGCCGGAAGAGCTCGCTCTGGGTCGACAGTTCACCGACCAGCCGGATCAGTTCCGGGTCGTGCGGGTTGCGGCCGGCCTCGAGACGCAGCATGGCGGCCGAGTCGTGGGAGACCTGGTCGTAGTCGCGCCAGAACTGACGTGCGGCGGGGTTGAGGTAGGTGAACCGGGCCGTGTTGACCGGCCGGTGTCAGCCCGGCTCAGAGGCCGACCATCCGCATGCCGGCCTCGTTGTAGCGGTCGCCCGCGACCCCGAAGCGCTCGGTGAGGGCGTCGAGGTCGGCAATGTCGTCGGCGGAGAGCAGGATGCTGGCCGCGCCGACGTTCTCGTCGATCCGGCTGTGCCGGCGGGTGCCGGGGATGGGAACGATGGACGGCGCCTGGGCCAGCAGCCAGGCGAGCGCCACCTGGCCGGGTGTCGCGTCCCGGGCGGCCGCGAGGGCGGTGACCTGGTCGAGGAGCGCCTGGTTCGCGGCGAGGTTGTCCGCCTCGAAGCGGGGCACCCGGGCGCGGATCTCCCCCGGCTCGAATGTCTGGCCCGCGGTCACCGTCCCGGTGAAGAAGCCCTTGCCGAGTGGGCTGAACGGGACGAACCCGATGCCCAGTTCCCGCAGCGTCGGCAGGACCTCGGCCTCCGGGTCGCGGGTCCACAGCGAGTACTCGCTCTGTACCGCCGTCACCGGGAAGACGGCGTGGGCGCGGCGGATGGTGGTGGCTCCGGCCTCCGAAAGCCCGAAGTGGCGGACCTTCCCTGCGGCCACGAGTTCGCCGACGGTGCCGGCGACGTCCTCGATCGGCACGGACAGGTCGACCCGGTGCTGGTAGAACAGGTCGATCGCCTCGACGCCCAGCCGCTTGAGCGAGGCGTCGGCGACCCGCCGGATCTGCTCGGGCCGGGAGTCGGTGCCCTGCATGGCGCCGTCGACGATGTTCCAGCCGAACTTGGTGGCGACGGCGACCTCGTCGCGGATCGGCGCGATGGCCTCCCCCACGAGTTCCTCGTTGACGTAGGGTCCGTAGACCTCCGCCGTGTCGATGAGCGTGACGCCCTGCTCGACGGCGTAGCGCAGGACGCCGATCATGTCGTCGCGGTCGCCGGGATTGGGGCCGTAGCTCATGGACATGCCCATGGCGCCGAGGCCGATGGCGGAGACGCGGAGGCCCTGGCCGAGGATGCGTGTGTGCATGGGATGCCTTTCGGTTCGATGTGCTGCTCTGCACGCTATCCGGACGGGAAGCGTGGTGGGAGTGCGGGCGGATCCGGGTACTGGCAGTGCCTCCCAGCCGGCTGGCCGGCCCGGATCTGGGGAGTGCCCGGGCATTTCTGTCGGGAGCGCTCCCGGGCCGGGCCCGGTGCTGCCAGACTCTGACGAAACCCTGCACCGACGCCGTCCCGGGAGGTGGATGATGCGGATCAACCGGTGGCGTCGCTACGGCCACGACCGGCTGTACGTTCAGGACGACTTCGGCAACGCCGTCGGCTGGTGGGATCTGGCCACCGGAACCGCACACGAGGTGGAGCGGGGATGGGAGGCCGCCGTCGCCGAGTCGGTCGAGAGTTGGATCGCCCGGTACGGGGCCGGAGTGTCGGCGGGTGCCCGGCCGGTTCCGAACGCGCCTACCCGGGTGCCCCCTCCCCCGCCGGTCCATATGGCACCCGTCGTCCCACTCACCGACCTGGCGGAGACGCTCCCCGGGGAGCAGATCCTCGACCTGGCCTTCGCCGGGGGCTGGCGATCCTCCTGGGGGGGCGACTGCCTCATGGTCAACGGGCAACGCCTGCCGTACGTGCCTGCTGCCCGGTCGGAGGGGCGCAAGGCTGCGAGGCTGCTCAGCAGGGCCTCTCGCTTCGGCGTGTCGGTGTCGCCACTGGTCGTGATCGTCGGGCGTCCCCGGCTGCAGATCAAGGAACTGACCACTGCAGCCGACGAGACGCTCTCGCAAAATCGGCCAGTGGCCCATTTTGGTTGGTCCAGCTGAGAAAACCGCCCACTACCCCACCGCGACCCACGCCCCTTCGCAAAATCGGCCAGTGGCCCATTTTGATTGGTCCAGCTGAGAAAACTGACTACTGCCCCACGCTCCCCTCGCAGAATCGGACCACCGGCCGACTTGACGGTGCTGCACTATCTGCACCTGATCCGCTACGTCCTGGAGCTGCCGCCCGTGATCCCTCCGGCGAACCTGGCCAGGATCTTCGACGTGACCCGGCGCAGCGACACCTGGCAACAGTCGGGGCGGCGACGCTGACGACCGCCGCTGAGGTCGGTGGACCGGCAGGCGTGCGCGAGGCCCTCAAGGTGATGCTGAAGCCGTGATGTCTGCGGCTTCGTTCCACAACGACAGGGAGGTGTGCGGCCGGCTGCCCACGTCCTCGGCCATCCGTCCCGGCGCCTGAACTCTTCTGACGCAAGCGTCCGCCACTCGGGCATCAGCGTCAGTCACGGGGTGTGCCCAACCTCCCGCGCCCACTCCGCGCGACCCGGGGCGCTGACGTGCACGAATCCCCGTCAGGCCGCGGCTGTGGCGTGGGTGCCACAGCGGCGGCTCCACGGAGCTTCGTGCACGGTGTGGGCCGAGACTGGCACCGCAACAGGGATCAGCTCAGCGCTGCCCCCGGCCGGTGAAGTGGTCCATCGACGAGTAGACGTGGAAGACCTTGTCCGCGACCCAGTCCCAGGCAGGGGTGGGCAGCACCCCACGCACCGCCATGCCGAGCTTCACCGTCCACGGCTTCGCAACGATCGGCCGGCCGGCCTTCATCCCCGACCAGGCCGCCTCCACAGCCCGGTCCGGGGTCATGATCGGCGTGAGCAGCGGGCCCCGGGCGCCGGCGAACATGCCGGTCGAGACGTAGCTCGGGCAGAAGGTCGTCACGGCGATGTGGCCGTGTCCCGAGCGCGTCAGTTCGAGGCGCAGCGACTCGCTCCACCCGATCAGGGCCCACTTGGATGAGGCGTAGACGCTCATGTTCGGGTTGGCGACGGTGCCGGCGGCCGACGCGATGTTGAGGATCCGCTTGGGGCGGGACCGGTCGGCCATCATCTCCGGAAGCACCTCCCTGGTCAGCCACATCGGGGCCAGGGCGTTGATGCGCATGGTCAGATCGATGTCGCCGACAGGGTCGTGCTCCCAGAACGGGACGCCCCGGATGATTCCCGCGTTGTTGATCAGGACGTCCGGCGCCCCGATGTCCTCGCGCATACCGGCCACAGCGGCCGCGATGTTCTCCTGCCGGGAAATGTCGACGCCGTAGGTGCGCACTGCACACCCCTCGCGCCCGAGTTGCTCCGCCACCTCGCGCGCAGCCTCGACGTCGACGTCCCAGAGGGCGATCGCGGCGGCACCCTCACTGGCGGCCCGGCGGGCGTAGAGCTCCCCCATCCCCCGCGCCGCGCCGGTGACCAGGACGGTGGCTCCCGCGATGGGCGAAGTGCTCGGCATGGTGGACTCCCTTGTCGTCTGGCGTGTGGGATCAGCTGCGCTCCCCCTCTCGGAGGGATGCTGGATGGTAGCGCGCGTGGCGTGTCCCGTCGGCCGATTCTGGGATCGGGGTGTGACGAGGTCGGGAACGCGGTCGCCCCCAGGTGGGGCGTCCTGAAGGTCGGGTTTGCCGTGGGCTGGCACGATGGCGCCGTGACCATTTCACCAACGCGACCACGACAGGCCATTGGCGAGACCCTCCGACTGGCCATGCAGGCGCTCCGGGGATGGACATCGCGGCAGGCGCTCGTCGCGATCGTCACCGGCATCGCCGTCGCCCTGGTGATCGGCTTCGCGACGGTCCTGATCCCCAACCCTGTGTTCGGCCGGGAGATCCCGCCCGTGTGGTGGAACTACCCGGTGTGGCTGGTCACCTCGGCTCTCTCCGGGATGCTGGTGGCCACCTATGTTCGCCAGGGCGAGGACGGCGCGGCTGGAAGTGGCGACGCCGGCGATGAGGGTGAGGCCCGGCGCAGCAGCCGCCTGGGAATGGCCGGCGGCATCCTCGCCTGGTTCGCCGTGGGATGCCCGGTCTGCAACAAGCTGGCCCTGCTGGCCCTCGGCTACTCGGGCGCGATCTCCTGGTTCGCGCCGGTGCAGCCGTTCCTGGCCCTGGGCGCCCTGATCCTGACCGGCGTGGCGCTGGTCTGGCGGCTGCGCGGGCAGGTCGCGTGTCCGGTGCGTCCAACGCCGGTTGCGGCGGCTGGTTGAGGCTGCCGGAGGTCGGCCGCGGTAGCTGGTGTTCAATTCCGGCTGGCTGTTCACGCTTCATGAATGCATGTTGGATCTGAACGGATCGGCGAGGTAGTTGCCTGCGACTGTCTCCAGTTGCCTCTGCACGAGCATGCCGGGGCGCCGCGGCAGCGTCCAGCGCAGAAACACTCGACGCCTACGCCCGAGGTTTCTCCGCGCCGCTTCGCGACTTCTGATCTCCGTTCTGGTCGGGCTGTCGATCTCCGGTGCCGCCGTTCGTCATGATGGTGTCGGACGCACACGCCCCGACGCAGACCGAACAATGGAGCCGAAGATGAAGTACGTACTGCTGCTCATGGGAGACCTCGAGAAGGCGCGCTGCGGGGACGAGTCCCTGCCCACCGTCGAGGAGTTCATGGCCTACGACGCGCAGCTGCAGGAGGCCGGCGTGCTGGCCGGCGGGTTCGCGCTCCACGAGCCGGAGCTGGGGGTCTCCGTCGCCATCCCGAAGGGCTCCACCGAACCGGTCGTGACCACGGGGCCGTTCGCGGAGAGCCGGGAATACGTGGGCGGCACGTTCATCCTTGACGTCGCCGACATCGACGAGGCCATCCGCTGGGCCAAGCTCTGCCCCGGCGCGAAGGACAGCCGCGTGGAGATCCGGGCGCTCGCCGATTACTGACCATGATCGACCCGGTTGAGGCCACGGCCGAGGAGCTGATCCGCGTCCAGCGTGAAGACAGCTCCCGGCTGTTGGCCGCGCTGGTGCGCCGGTTCGGCGATCTCGCCCTCGCGGAGGATGTGGCGCAGGACGCCATGGCCGCGGCACTCGAGACCTGGCCACGAACCGGAATCCCAGCCTCCCCGTTGGCGTGGCTGTTGACGACCGCCAGGCGGCGCGCGATCGACATCGTCCGCCGCGACGCCATGGCGGCCCGCCGACTGGCGGAACTGCGCCTGGAAGAGGAACGCCGCAGCCCTGCTGCCCCAGTGGCAGACGACGGCATCCCGGACGATCGGCTGCAGCTCCTGTTTGCCTGTTGCCATCCGACGCTGCGCCAGGACGAGCAGATCGCTCTCACGCTCCGCTATCTCGGTGGGCTCTCGACGCAGGAAGTGGCCGCGGCCTTCCTCGTGCCGGTGACGACGATGCAGGCACGGCTCACTCGCGCGAAGAAGCGGATCACGGTGACCAGGATCCCCATCAGGGTGCCCGGGGCAGCCGAGCTGCCCGACCGGCTGCCCGCGGTACTGCACGTCATCTACCTGATCTACACCGAGGGATACGCCGCCACCGCGGCTGATGTGCACGTCCGCTCGGAACTCACAGCCGAGGCCATCCGGCTGGCCAGGATCACGGCGAACCTGTTGCCCGGGGAAAGTGAGGTCGATGGATTGCTTGCCCTGCTGCTGTTGACGGAGGCGAGGGCTCCCGCCCGCACCGACGGCGAGGGACTGCCGATCGCGCTGGAGGATCAGGACCGCACGCTCTGGCTCCGGCCGCTGCTGGAGGAGGGCATCGCTCTGGCTCAGCAGGCCGCTGGTCAGGGCGGGATCAGTCCCGCTGGACTGGGGCCGCATGTCGTCCAGGCCGCGATCGCCGCTGTCCACGCCGAGGCGGCCAGCTTCGACGACACGGACTGGGGCCAGGTGGTAGTCCTCTACGACCTGCTTCGACGCATCGTCCCCGGCCCTGTGGTCGAGCTGAACCGCGCGATCGCCGTCGGACAGCTGGATGGTTTCCAGGTCGGCCTCAGGCTGCTGGACCGGTTGGGTGACTCTCAGGAGATGCAGCGCTACCATCCCTACCACGCGGCCCGCGCCGTCACCCTCGAGGGCCTGGAGCGCTACCCGGAGGCGGCTGCGGCCTGGCGGGCGGCGGGAGCCTGCACGGCCTCGCCGCCGGAAGGGCATACATCACCAGACGCCTGACACGCCTCGGCAGACGCCCCCTCCCGGAGTGACGTCCGGCGAGTGCGTCGCAAGGCGTGGCCATCCCGGGGGTCAGGTGTCTCGAGGGCTCAGCCGCACGGTCGGCAGTGACGCCTCCAGGCGGATCACACCGAAGTCTCCCTCGATTGCGAAGGATCCGTCCGCTTCAACCAGGCTGTCGATCGAACCGAAATCCCGCTCGCCCGTCGGGTCGTAGGACGGTGGCGTCCCCTGCCCCGTCCACCACAGCGTCTTGACATCGCGAAACTCGATGGTCCCGGCCCGGTAGCAGTAGTGCTCGGTGGGGATCGGCGGACGGTACTCGGGGTGACTCTCCTAGAGCACCAGGTCGCACTCCATCGTCAGTATCCCCGGCGAGGCGAGGATGGATAGTACCCAGCTGTCTTCGAGATAGATCCAGCTGTCTTCGAGATAGATTCCGCCGAATCCTGCGAAGTCCCAGTAGTTCCGGGCCATGTGTCTCCGTCCGCTGCTCGGGCGAGCTCCTCCTCGAACTCGTCGTCGACCCGGCAAGGATACCAAGGGCCGCTCGCACGCCGGGGGCACCACCTCGGCGGCCTGATTTTGTCGATCAAAGCGTCAGGTGGCCTGCCGTTCGGGCTGTTTCGGGGTCATCAACCGAAGGATCAGAAGCAACACTGTAGCGATCACCAGAAGCGGCGCGACCCAGACGCCAAGACCGTGCACCATGCCCGCCATCGTGGGGTTGGAACCCAGGGTCGCGACGAAAAGCGCGGTGGCCGCGCCGATTCCGATCTGCACCCAACTCGTGTTGGCGCGGCGTACGCGGCTGGCTACGAGAATCGCGAGCAGCACTGTCAGCAGCATTGCTACGGGGGCCACCACATCGAAGAACCCGATCGGAGTGGCGAACCATCGGTGGTAGGTGTAGATGTGGTCTCCCTCGCCGGCGAGCCACCGGCTCTGCCATGTGTGGAAGCACATGATGCCGAGTACGGCCGCGAGCAGCGCAAGAACCATCGTATGCAGTACGCGCCTCATGACTCGACCCTACTTCAGCAGGAAGTGGGTATTGGACGCGACGGTGCCAGAGTTGAGCACGAGGGCCGACTTCCCGGAGTAGCCGTAGTGGACGATGTTGTGACCGTCCTCCGACTTCCCGTAGGCCACCACAGCGTGGTTCCCCTTCTCGCCGTCAGCCAAGGCGCTGGGGAGCGATCCAAAGAGGATCACTGGTCGCCCGGCCTTGAGGGCGGAGTCGACATTGAGGCTCAACAAGTTGTACCAGGCGTCGGCGTTGATCTTCAGGCGCACGACGGCGTGATACCCCATGCCATCCGCGACAGCCAAGCCGGAGAAGACCGACTCGCTCCGACCATCGCGAATCGGGTCGGCGAAGTCGGGACGTGCCACGACCTTTATGTTATTACCGCTTCGATGGGCCGTCGGAATCAGCAGCTTGCTGGTTCTGGCATGCCAGTACCTCATCACAATGGTTGCCGCGACCCAACCACAGCGTCCAGTGGAGTTCGCGAGCACCGTGCAGCCGCTGATGTACCCATACGAGGGGATCCGAAAGTTGACGTTGGTGCCCACTGGCGGCGGAACCTTCATCATCACGGCTCCACCCTGATTCGTCAGGGACAGCTGATCATTGGCGGCGACCTTTTCAGCCAGTTCGTGACGGCGGTGACATCAGCGGTGACATTTGCCTGAAAAGCAGAAAGCCCCTAGTGAGAAACTAGTCTCACTAGGGCTTTCGTCGGGCTGACAGGATTTGAACCTGCGACCCCTTGACCCCCAGTCAAGTGCGCTACCAAGCTGCGCTACAGCCCGCCGGACCGTTACCGATCCGAGAAGGAACTCTAGCGGACATCAGCCGCTGCGGTCCAACTGGCCCGTCCCGGGTCAGGCCTGGGCCGACTCTCGACGGCGCAGCAGCACGACACAGTCATCCAGCTCCGCTGGGGTGCCGTCGGGGCCGACGGCGGACCGCGCCCGGATCTCGGCGATCACCGTCTCCCACTCCTCCGCCGGTAGGTCGAGGTCAGCGACCTCCTGCTCGGGCGTGAAGTGATGGAACGCGGCGCGGTTGGTCGCATCGGCCCACGGGGGCGGTGCCGCGTGGGTGGTGAGCAGCAGGTGTCCCCCGGGACGGATCAGCTCGGCGGCCGCGCGCAGGATATCCCGGCGTGCCAGGGCCACCGGGGACTGCAGGAAGCTCGCCGTCACGAGGTCGAACCTGTCGGAGGAGTCGAGTCGCGTCAGGTCGGCGTCCCTGAAGGACGCCCGGTCCTCCCCCAGGCCCCGCGCTTCAGCGGCCGCCCGCGCCCGTCCGACGGCCGTGGCCGAGATGTCGACCCCGACGGCGGCCCAGCCGTGTTCTGCGAGCCAGATGACGTCACCGCCCTCGCCGCAGCCGAGGTCCAGCGCGTCGCCGACAGGAAGCGTCGCGGCCACGTCGGCCAGGGCTGCGTTCACCCGACCCGACCACACCTGGGCCGAGCCGTAGCGCTCCTCCCAGAACTCCTTGGGATCCGCGTCGCTGACCCGGTGCTCGTGCTGGTGGGACATCTCGTTCCTTCCCTGAATGCTGCCGCCCAACCTAGTCGACGTCGGCCCCGCACGGGCCCTGGTCGAAACCGGAAAGCAGGCGTAGCTTCGGACCATGGACGGGACACTGCTTGTCGACTTCATCACCTCCCTCGACGGCTACGGCGCCGCGGAGGGCTGGCCCGGCTGGTGGGGCCTCGAGGGCCCGGAGTATCTGGCCTGGCTCGCGGCGCAGCCGGAGGGCGCTTGGCCCATCGTGATGGGAGCCAACACCTACCGGGCCATGGCCGGGTTCGCAGCCTCCGGGGAACCGGGCACCGAGCAACTCGCCGACACCACCAAGTACCTCGTCTCATCGACACTCCTGGAACCCTTCGCCTGGCGCAACACCGTCCTCATCGACAAGGAACCCCTCATGGCGATCCGCGACCTGCTCGAGGACGGCGTCAACCTCCGCACCATCGGCAGCCTGCAGCTGTGTCGGGCTCTACTGGAGGAGGGCCTGGTGAGTCGGTTCCGCGTGGGGATCTTTCCGGTCATCACGGGCGCAACCGGACAGGAACGCATCTACGACGGCTACCCCGACGTCACCCTGGAACTGATCGAGGCCCGTACCCTGGACAACCGCATCCAGATCCTCGAGTACCGTCCCACGGTCCTTGACGGCCCGCCGCGGTCCGGGTAGCCGGACGCCTCAGAACAGCTCAGCCAAGAGCCTGACGAGGCTCGTCACCAGCGGGATCGCGAGCAGGACGATGATGGCGAGGTTCAGGCGTGAATGCTCGAGCAGGATGGCGAGGAACTCCCGCACGGTCGCGCTGGGCCAGTAGTAGCGGGCCGTGCGGCACCCCACGGTGTAGCCGGGAATGCCGGCCTTGCGCATGATGATCGCGGCTCTGAGGGCGTGGTAGTCGCTCGTGGCGACCGCGACGTCACCCTTGGAACTCCACTGCCGCATCAGTTCGGCGGAGTTGGCCAGGTTCTCCTCGGTATCAGTGGACGTTTCCTCCCGCACGATGCTGTCCGGCGGGAACCCCCGCTCGAGAAGCCAGCGGGACATCGCCTCCGCCTCGGACAGCTTCTCGTCGCTCCCCCTCCCTCCCGAGGCGATGAGGATCGGTCCGGCGCCGGCCTCCACCGAGCGGTCGAAGACCGCCCGGCCGCGCTCGAGGCGTCCGGCCAGAAGCGGGGTCACCCTCTCCCCGCCGCCGAGGCCGGAGCCGAGCACGACGACCGTGGAGACCGGCGCCCCGTAGCGTCTGGTCCCCCACTGGTACAGGGCCGAGTACATCAGGTAGGAGACGAAGAGGAACGCCACATAGGCGGCAGGCAGGCCTGCCATGAACATCCAGCCGATGAGGTCGCCCCGGTTCAGGACGAGGATCACCACGCCGGCGGTCACATAGCCCAGGATCGCCGCCCCCAGGGCACCGGACAGCAGCATCGGCAACCCGAGTCCCTCCTTGCGCCTCATCGTCACGGCGTTGACGATGAGGAACCCACCGAGGGTCGCGACGGCGAGCACGAACAGCCCGAACACTCCGGCGAGGACCCAGGCCAGCGTCATGCCCTCGGAGACATCGAGAGCCGACAGGGTGAGGACCAGCACCAGCAGGACGAGGCAGCTGAGCGCCCCGGTCAGCAGGAGACCGAGGCCGAACCGTCGCGACTCCCGCCACACGCCGAAGCCGAAGGCGGCCAACAGGAGTGCCGCCGTGACGACCAGGGGCCCCACGGTGACCGCCTACGAGCGCTCGGAGCGCTTCTGCCGCGGCCGGATCTCGACGTGCACGGGCGAGCCGACGAAGCCGAAGTCCTCCCGCAGCCGTCGCTCGATGAAGCGCTTGTACGTGTCGTCCATCAGCCCGGATGTGAACAGGGCGAACGTCGGCGGGCAGTTGTGTGCCTGGGTACCGAACAGAATCCTGGGCTGCTTCCCGCCCCGCACAGGGTGCGGGTGGGCGGCGGCGAGCCGACCGAGGAAAGCGTTGAGCTTGCCGGTCGAGATGCGGGTCTCCCAGCCCTCGGCGGCGGCCTCGATGGCCTTGCTCATCTTGTCGACGTTGCGGCCGGTCAGCGCGGAGATGTTGACGGTGGGCGCCCACTTCCAGGCGATCAGGTCCCGCTCGATCTCGCGTTCGAGGTAGCGGCGACGCTCCTCGTCGGTGAGATCCCACTTGTTGAACGCGATGACCAGCGCCCGGCCCGACTCCTCGATGGAGTTGAGGATGCGCAGATCCTGGTCGGTGATCGGCTCCGAGGCGTCGATCACCATGATGCAGACCTCGGCGCGCTCGATGGCACCCTGCGTGCGGAGGCTCGCGTAGTACTCGTGCCCCGAGGCCTCCTTGACGCGGCGGCGGATGCCGGCCGTGTCGATCATCCGGTACACCTGCCCGCCCACCTCGACGATCTCGTCGACCGGGTCGACCGTCGTGCCGGACACGTCGGAGACGACGACCCGCTGCTGGGCGGCCAGCTTGTTCAGCAGCGACGACTTGCCGACGTTCGGCTTGCCGACGATTGCGACGCGACGTGGCCCGGACTCCTCGATGTCGCGCTCCGGTGGGGCGTCGGGCAGGGCGTCGAGCAACGCGTCGAGCAGGTCACCCGACCCGCGGCCGTGCATCGCGGACACCGGGTACGGCTCCCCAAGCCCCAGGTTCCACATCGACGCGGCCATCGCCTCGTGTCGCTGATCGTCGACCTTGTTCGCGGCCAGGACGACGGGCTTCTTCGAGCGTCGCAGCACCCGCACGACCGCCTCATCCTCGTCCAGCGTGCCGACCGTCGCATCGACCACGAACAGGACGGCGTCGGCGAGCGAGATGGCCAGCTCGGCCTGCTCGGCGATCGCCGCGGCCATGCCCTTCGCGTCGGAGACCCAGCCGCCGGTGTCGACGAGCACGAACTCGCGCCCGTTCCAGTTGGCGTCGTACGAGACGCGGTCCCTGGTCACCCCGGGGGTGTCCTGCACGACCGCCTCGCGGCGTCCCAGGATGCGGTTGACGAGTGTGGACTTCCCGACATTGGGGCGTCCCACCACGGCGACGATCGGCTTGACAGTGTCGCTTGCGACGGACTCGCTCACGCTGGCCTCCTGAGGTTGGGAACCTTCATCGTAGTGGCTTGCCGCAAGCCGCACCTGCGGCGTGCGCCCGACCCTAGGATGCGGCCATGGCGATTCTGCACCAGGCGACCCTCTCCCCCACGAAGCTCGAGTTCGTCACCGAATGGCTCGACGACGTGGGCTTCGGCACCGGCCCCGTCACGCTCATCGGCGGGTACCGCTTCGACGACCCCGAGGGCAGGGTCGGCGTGGAGGGGCTGATCGCCCGCCGGGGCGACGAGTACTTCCAGCTGCCGGTCACATACCGTGACGCCCCCTCGAGGTCGGCTCCGCCCACCTCATCACCACCATGCAGCACTCGGTGCTGGGCCAGCGCTGGGTCTACGGAGCGAGCGGCGATCCCGTGGCCGTCGGCTGCTACCTCCGTGCCCTCTCCGGGAGCAGGAGCAGGCGGTTCTGGAGGTCTACGACGCCGACGAGAACCTGGTGGAGGTCAGGACACCGCCGATCGTCGTCCACGTCGAGAACCCCGGCGCCGTCGAGCCGGGCGACCTGGGCATCCTGCGCCGGCTCAACCTGGACGCCGACCTCGGGCACGCCGTGCCGACGCTGGTGGCCGAGTGGGCAGGCGACCACAGCGCCGTCGTCGCGATCGGCGCCTGAAAGCCCCCCGGAGGCCGGGCCGGAGACCCCTAGGCCCCGGCGAGCGCGACGATGCGGTCGACGACCTCGTCCGGGGTCAGGAACGTCGAGTCGATGACGACCACCCCCTCGGCGGCGTCGGTGAAGTTCGACACCGTCGAGTCGTCCTTGTCCCGGCGCAGGACCTGGTCGGTGACCTCGGAGGCCGTGGCCCTGTCCCCCACTTCGGCCGCGCGGCGGGCGACCCGGGCCGCCGGGTCGGCCACCAGCAGCACGCGGACGTCGGCGTCAGGCGCGACGACCGTGGTGATGTCGCGCCCCTCCACGACGATCCGACGACCGTGCGCGTCGATCACCCCACGCATGAGCCCGGTCAGCAACCGACGGACCTCGAGGTTCGTCGCCACCTCCGAGACCGCCGCGGAGATCCGCGGCTCGCGGATCTCGTCGGTGACATCCCTGCCGTTGATGGAGAAGGCCGGGGCCTCAGGGGAGGTTTCGCAGACGATGTCGGCCGCGGAGACCAGTGCGGCGATCTCCCCGGCGGAGGCACCGTCCGGGTGGCGGCGCAGATACTCCGTGGTCGCAGCCCGGTACATGGCGCCGGTGTCGAGATACCCGAGCCCGAGCCGCCTGGCGAGTAGCTTCGCCGTCGTTGACTTGCCGGACCCGCTCGGGCCGTCGATCGCCACCAGCAGCGACTCGCTCATCGATCTCCTCTTTCCTTGCTCGACCACGCATGCCAGCCGCCCTCGACGATCCTGGCCCGCAACTTCTCCGCCACCTCCACCTCGACGGAGATCGACAGGTAGCCGACCTCACGAACCGGATCGTGGGTGAGCTCGAAGTCCTCGATGTTGACGCCGGCGTCACCGAGATCGGTGAACAGCCGGGCGAGCGCACGCGGCTCGTCGGGGATCTCGACGGTGACCTGACGCATGTGGAGCGGCGTCTGGCCGTGCTTGCCGACCAGCGCGTGCGCCCCTGCCTGCCCCATCGCCAGGAATCGTTCCAGCTCGGCGGGCGAGTTCAGCACGTCGATGAGGTGGGCGAGATCCTGTGCGACCTCCAGCAGTTCATGGCGGACGGCGTCGGCGTTCGACGTGAGGATCTGCCGCCACAGTCCCGGGTCCGAACCGGCGATGCGGGTGACGTCGCGGATCCCCTGCCCCGCCAGCCGCAGGTTCTCCGGCGGCACCTCCCGCAGATGGCTGGCGGTGAGGATGCTCATCAGGTGGGGCACGTGGCTGACCTGCGCGACGGCCTCGTCGTGTTCGTCGGCGGGCATGGTGATCACGTGGGCGCCCACGTCGCGGGCCAACTGCTCGATGACGGCGACGTCGGCCGGCGAGTTGTCGTGCTGCGGGGTGACGACCCAGGTCCGGTCCTTGAACAGGTCGCCCGAGGCGGTCAGCGGTCCGGTGAACTGGGAGCCCGCCATCGGATGCGAGCCCACATAGCGGCGGTGTTCGGGGCGAGGCTCGCCACCGCCTCCAGGATCGGTGCCTTGACGGAGCCGACATCCGTGATGACGGCGTCCGGGAACTTGGCGAGCACCTCGGCCACCAGCGACGGGATCACATCCGGTGGGGTGGCGACGACGACGATGTCCGGGTCATCGGTCGCCTCGTCGGACACCCGACCGGCGCCCAGCCCGGCGGCGACGACGGCGTGCGAACTGGCGATGTCCCAGAGCATCACCTCGTAGCCGGCCCTGGTCAGCGCCAGCCCGATCGAGCTGCCGACCAGCCCGGCGCCCAGGACGAGGACCCTGCGCTCAGCCACGCGCCGCCTCCCCGCGGGAGAGACGGCGGAACGTGCGGCGGCGGCCGGTGGAGCGCTCGAGGACGGCGACCTCGAGGGTCGCGGCGCCCAGCGCCGCTGCGGCCCGATCGATGACGACGTCCAGCGGTGCGGCGGCGTCGAAACCGTCGCGCAGTCTGGCCGCGATGGGCTCCGCGTTGCCCCCGATCACAGCGAGGTCGTCCTCCTCGGAGATCACCCCGTCGTAGCTGATCCGGTAGAGCACGTCGCGGTCGGCGGTGGCTCCCACCTCGGCCACGATCAGCTCCACCTCGAACGGCTTCTCCGCCCCGGCGAAGGCGCCACCCAGCTGCTGCGAGTAGGCGCCGGCGAGGCTGCGTCCCGTCACGTCGCGGCGGTCATACGAATAGCCGCGCAGGTCTGCATGGCGGATGCCCGCGATGCGCAGCGCCTCGAACTCGTTGTAGCGGCCGACGGCGGCGAAGCCGATCCGGTCATAGATCTCTGCGACCTTGTTCAGCGTCGTGGAGGGGTTGTCGGCGACCATGGCGATGCCGTCGGCGTAGCGGACGACGGCGACCGCCCGGCCGCGCGCGATGCCCTTCCTGGCGAACTCGGCCCGGTCCTGCATCAGCTGTTCCGGCGCGACGTAGAAGTTCATGCTCACAGCGCGTACCCCCTCGGGCCGTCGGGACGGCCGACGCGGGCGGACACGATGGTCTCGGCCAACTCGCGCACGCCCTCCTCGGACCAGCGGGCCACGCCCTCGGCGGAGGCACGCATGACGAGCGGGAAGATCCCCCGCGTCAGATCGAGGCCGGAGGTGGCGGAGTCGTCGTCGGCGGCGTCGTACAGCGACTGCAGCAGGGCGGCGACGGCGCTGCGCTCGTCCGCCTCGGGGTCGTGCAGCTTCTTCAGCGCGCCGCGGGCGAACGCGGAGCCGGATCCGATGGAGCAGAACTCGTACTCCTCGTAGCGGCCGCCGGTCGCGTCGTAGGAGAACATGCGGCCGCGGGCGGCGTCGTCGTCCCAGCCGATGAACAACGGCAGCACCGCCATGCCCTGCATCGCCTGCGACAGGTTGCCGCGGATCAGGCTGCCGAGCCGGTTCGCCTTGCCGTCGAAGCTCAGCGACGTGCCCTCGACCTTCTCGAAGTGCTCGAGTTCCACCTGGAACAGCCGCACGAGTTCGATGGCGAGCCCCGCCACGCCTGCGACGCCGACGATGGTGTGGTCGTCGGCCCCGAACACCTTCTCGATGTCGCGCATCGCGATCGCCGAGCCCATCGTGGCCCGACGGTCACCGGCCATCACGACGCCGTCGCGATACCGCGCGGCGACCACGGTGGTGCCGTGGGGCAGGGAGAGCTGACCGGAACCGACGGTGGGCAGCGTCTCGGGCGCTACCTGCCGCAGGTACTCCGCGAAGGAGGGACTGGCGTGGGGCAACTGGGTCACCGGGCCATCCTAGGGCCCCGTGGCGGAGAGCTGCCCGTCGCGCCGACCCCCTAGACTCGTGGGCATGCCGCGTCTGCTGCCCCTGTTGATCGATTTCGTCGCCGTCATCGTCTTCGCCGCGGTCGGTCGCGCGTCCCACGGCGAGTCTGTGGCGGGCACGTTCGTGACGGCGTGGCCGTTCCTGGTCGCCTGCGCAGTCGCCTGGATCGTGCTGGCGCTGCTCGGCGACGATGGCAGGGGCTGGCGCGAGGGGTGATCGTGTGGCTCGTGACACTGATCGGCGGAATGGCCTTGCGCGTCGCAGCCGGTGACACCGCCGCGGTCGCCTTCATCGTCGTGGCGACGCTGTTCCTTGCCGCCACCCTGTTCGGCTGGCGGCTGATCGCCCGGCTGATCGACCGCCGCCGCGCCGCCGCCGCGGCCTGATTCAGACCCTGCCCTCCCGCAGGACCCTGCGCTGCAGGGCCTTGAGCTCGTGCATGACCTCGTTGGTGCCCCGACCGAAGTAGTCGTGCAGCACCGAATACCTGTCGTAGAGGATGTCGTAGCCGGCAGCGCGGACCGGGTCCGGCCGGTACGCGGCGACCCGCTTGTCGCCCATGGCGTCGGCGGCGGCAGCCACCGTCGGGTACTCCCCCGCCGCGACGGCCGCGAAGATCGCCGACCCGAGGGCCGCGTTCTGCGCGTTGGTCGCGATCGAGATGTCCATGTTCAGGACGTCGGCGTAGATCTGCATGAGCACGCGGTTCTTGAGCAGGCCACCGGTCGCGATGAACTCGGTCACCTCGATGCCGCTGTCGCGGAACGCCTGGATGATGCGGCGCATGCCGAAGGCCGTCGCCTCCACCAGAGCGCGGTAGATGGACTCGGCAGGCGTCTGCAGCGTCAGTCCGAGGATCATTCCCGACAGGTTCGGGTCCATCAGGACGGAGCGGGTGCCGCCGTTCCAGTCCAGCGCCAGCAGTCCGTGCTCGCCCACGGCCTGCCCGGCCGACAGGTCGGACAGCAGCTGATGGACGGAGACGCCGGCCTCGGCGGCCTCGTCGAAGTAGCGCTGCGGCACGCAGTTGGCGACGAACCAGGCGAACGTGTCGCCCACGGACGTCTGGCCCACCTCGTAGCCCCAGAGGCCGTCGACGACACCGCCGTCGACGATGCCGAAGGCGCCGGGCACGGCGCGGAGGTCGGGGTGGCAGAGCACGGCTGCGGTGGAGGTGCCCATGCCTGCGACGAGCTGCCCGGGCTCGACGCCCTTGGCAGCCGGCGCGTTCGCGTGCGCGTCGATGTTGCCGGCGGCGACCGCGATTCCTGCGGGCAGCCCCATGTGTGCGGCGACCTCGGGCTGGAGTTCGCCGGCCTTGCCGCCGAGGGGGATGATCGGGCCGACCATCTTGTCGTCGAACACGCGGGCGAAGTCCGGGTTGAGGGCGGCGAGGTAGTCGGAGGGCAGGTTCCGGCCGTCGACCACGAGACGCTTGTAGCCGGCGAGCCCGGCCGCGTAGCTGAGGGTTCCCGTCAGCTGCCACACCAGCCAGTCGGACGCGTCGACGAAGACATCGGTGGCGTCGTAGACGGCGCGGTCCTCCTCCAGTGTCTCCAGCAGCTTGGGGACCATCAGCTCGGAGGAGATGACGCCGCCGAACCGGTCGAGCCAGGCGTCGCCCCGCTCCCGGGCGAGCCGCACCATCCGGTCGGCCTGCTCGTGGGCCCCGTGGTGCTTCCACATCTTGACGTAGGCGTGCGGGTGGTCGGCGAACTCGGGCAGGGTGCTCAGCGGCCTGCCGTCTGCCTTGGCGGCGACGACGGTGGCGGCGGTCACGTCAAGGCCGATGCCGACGATGTCGGCCGGGTCGACACCGGAGGCCTCGACCGCCCGCGGGACGGCGTCCCAGAGGACCTCGAGGTAGTCGGGGCCGTTCTGCAGTGCGAAGGACGGCGGCAGCGCCTGCCCGTCGCCCGCGGTGAGCCGCTGGTCCATGACCTGGTGCCGGTACTGCGTGTCGGCAGTCCCCAGGACGGCACCGTCGGAGACCCGGACGACGGCCGCCCTGCCGGACAGGCTGCCGAAGTCGATTCCCAACACGTAGGACGACATTGTTACTCCTCGGATCGACGCGGCCCGACGGCGATGTCCCGGACCGAACTGTGTGTGCTCCCGGCAGCCTAATGGCGCGTCTCACCGGCCCGACGGCGGGGTGCCGGGCCGGTGCTCACATGTGCAGTTAGTCGTCGGCCGCGGCGTCGGCGGCGGCCGGCTTCACCGGGGCCCCACCGAGCTCAGCGGGGATGTTGGCCGGGCGGGGGCCCTGGTAGTCCGGCCCGTAGGCTCCGGGCGACGGCCTCCGCTTGCGAATGGGCGCGCTGACGCCGTGGGCCAGCCGCCTGGAGATGATCAGGAATCCGGTGTGGCCCGAGGTGCCGTGGCCGGGGCGGATCGCCAGACCCTCCGCGTGCCAGTCGCGGACGGTGGTTTCGGTGGCGTGCGGCTCCGTGAAGCCGCCGTGGGCCCGCAGCGTGTCAGCCACGCGGCCGAGCTGCGTCGCGGTGGCCACGTAGCAGCAGATGACTCCGCCGGCGACGAGCCGCTCCCCCACGGCGTCGATGCACTCCCAGGGGGCCAGCATGTCGAGGATGACCCGGTCGATCGGCTCGTGCTCGATGGCCTCGACCAGGTCGCCGACGGTCAAGGTCCACGCGGGGTGCGGGCCGTCGAGGAACGTCTCGACGTTCTTCCTGGCGACGTCGGCGAACCGCTCGCGTCGCTCGTACGAGTGCAGCGAACCGTCCGGGCCGATGGCCCGCAGCAGCGCCAGCGACAGGGCGCCGGAGCCGACTCCCGCCTCCAGCACGCGGGCGCCAGGGAAGATGTCGGTCCACATGAGGATCTGGGCAGCGTCCTTCGGGTAGATGACCGCGGCGTCGCGTGGCATCGAGACCATGAACTCGCTCAAGAGCGGCCGGAAGGCCAGGTAGGTCATGCCACCGACGGAGGTGACGGTGACCCCTTCGGGGCCGCCGATCAGGTCGTCGTGGCTCACCGCGCCCTTCGTGGTGTGCCACACCCCGCCCTCGCGGAGCAGCAGCGACTTGCGGCGCCCCTTCGTGTCGGTGAGCGTCACACGCTCGCCCGCCTGCAGCGGGCCCCTGACCACGCCGGACAGATTCGTCACGCCGCAACCTTCCTGTACTGACGCCAGAGACCGGTGAGCTCGGCGAGGGTCGTGCCGGCCAGTCCGCCCTGGGCGACGTGCAGCCGGGGATGGGGCTCGAGGATGGCCAGCGCCGGGACGGCGTAGACGAACGCGCCGGAGGCGAGGCCGGCCGCGGTGCCGGGCACCGAGTCCTCGAGGATGATGACCTCGTCGGCCGTCACGCCGAGACGGGCCATGGCCAGCTCGTAGCATTCCGGGTCGGGCTTCGTCCTCGACACGTCGTCGGCGGTGATCACGAACTCGAGGGCCTCGGGCAGCAGCCGCGCCGCGGCGTCCATCACGAGACCGGCGGAGGCGGTGACGACGACGCTGCGGATGCCCGCAGCGGTGACCTCGTCCAGCAGCTCGAGCGCCCCGGGCAGCCACGGGAGGCCGTCGCGGGTGAGCCGGTCGGCGACACGCTCGTGCAGTTCGTGGTGCAGCTCGGCCTGGAGCTCGGGGCGGCCGATTGCCTCGGCCATCTGCGCGGTCGTGACCTCGGCGTGCTGCCCGATCTTGGAGCGCATCTCCTCGGGGCCCCAGACGACGCCGTAGCCGGCGAGCATCTCGGCCTCGATCTGCGCCCAGACGGGTTCGCTGTCGACGAGGGTGCCGTCGAAGTCCCAGAGGACGGCGGCGGGATCAACCAGCATTGAAGTACTTCGCTTCCGGGTGGTGGACGACGATGGCGTCGGTGGACTGCTCGGGGTGGAGCTGGAGCTCCTCGCTGAGTTCGACGCCGATCCTGGACGGATCGAGGAGGCCGACCAGGGTGCGGCGGTCCTCCAGGTCGGGGCAGGCGGGGTAGCCGAAGGAGTAGCGGGAGCCGCGGTAGGCCTGGTCGCGGATGGCCCGGTCGATGTCGGCGTCGCGGGCCGGGAAGCCGAGCTCCTCGCGGATGCGGGAGTGCCACAGCTCCGCCAGCGCCTCCGTCAGCTGCACGGACAGGCCGTGCAGCTCCAGGTAGTCGCGGTAGGCGTTGGCCTCGAACAGCCGCTGCGTGGCGCGGGCGACCTCCGAGCCCATGGTGACGAGCTGCATGGCGAGCACGTCGGGGCCCTTCTCGGCGGCCTCCTCCCGGTCCCGGAAGTAGTCGGCGAGGCAGAGGCCTCCGTCGCGGCGCTGGCGCGGGAACGTGAACCGGGCGATCTCGCGGGCCGGGTCGTCGGGTGCGCCGAGGATCAGCGTCTCTCCCTCGGAGTGGACCGGGTAGTAGCCGTAGACGACGCCGAAGTTGGCGAGGTTCTCCGTCTTGATCCGGTCGAGCCACATCCGCAGCCGCGGCAGCGCCTCCGTCTCCAGCAGTTCCTCGTAGCTGGGGCCGCCCCTCAGCGTCTTGAGTCCCCACTGCCCCACGAACGTGGCGCGGTGGTCGAGCCAGGCGTTCACGTCGGCGAGCTGGATGCCCTTCACGACCCGGCTTCCCCAGAACGGCGGGGTCGGCACGTCCACGTCGCGGGCGACGGAGGAGCGCACCCCCAGCTGCGGCTCGGCGATCTCGATGAGCGAGGTCTTCGCGATGCGGCGGCGCCGCGGCTCGGGCAGTGCGGCGCCCGGCACGCCCTGCTTGACGGCCATGACGGCGTCCATCAGGGCCAGTCCCTCGAACGCGTCCTTGGCGTAGCGGACCTCGCCGTCGAACATGTCGCCGAGGTCGTGCTCGACGAACGTGCGGGTGAGGGCGGCGCCGCCCAGCAGCACCGGGTACCGGTCGGCAAGGCCGAGGCGGTTGAGTTCGGCCAGGTTGTCACGCATCACCAGCGTCGACTTCACGAGCAGGCCGGACATGCCGATCGCGTCGGCCCCGTTGGTCTGCGCGGCCTCGACGATGGCCTGGATCGGCTGCTTGATGCCGATGTTGATGACCGTGTAACCGTTGTTGCTGACGATGATGTCGACGAGGTTCTTGCCGATGTCGTGGACGTCGCCGCGGACGGTGGCCAGGACCAGCGTGCCCTTGCCTGCGTCCGACTCCGACTTCTCCATGTGCGGCTCGAGGTATGCGACGGCGGTCTTCATGACCTCGGCCGACTGCAGCACGAACGGCAGCTGCATCTGGCCGGAGCCGAACAGCTCGCCGACGATCTTCATGCCGGCCAGCAGGTCCTCGTTGATGATGCCGAGCGCCGGCTTGGAGTGCAACGCCTCGTCGAGGTCGGCCTCCAGGCCCTTGCCTTCACCGTCAATGATGCGGCGCTGCAGCCGCTCCCCCAGCGGGAGGGCGGCGAGCTCGGCTGCGCGGGTGGCCCGCGCGGAGGCGGCCGTGACGCCCTCGAACAGCTCCAGGAAGCGGGTCAGCGGGTCGTAGTCGCCGTCGCGGCGGTCGTAGACGAGGTCGAGCGCGACCTGTCGCTGCTCCTCGGGGATCCGGTCCATCGGCAGGATCTTGGCGCTGTGCACGATGGCGGAGTCCAGGCCGGCGGCCACGCACTCGTGCAGGAACACGGAGTTCAGCACGATCCGGGCGGCCGGGTTCAGGCCGAACGACACGTTGCTGACGCCCAGCGTGGTGCGGACCCCCGGGTAGCGGCGCTTCAGCTCGCGGATCGCCTCGATGGTCTCGAGCCCGTCGCGGCGGGTCTCCTCCTGGCCGGTGGCGATCGGGAACGTGAGGCAGTCGACGAGGATGTCGCCGACGTCCCTCCCCCAGTTCCCGACCAGGTCGTCGATGAGGCGCGAGGCCACCCGCACCTTCCACTCGGCGGTGCGGGCCTGGCCCTCCTCGTCGATGGTGAGGGCCACGACGGCGGCGCCGTGCTCCTTGACCAGTGGCATGACGCGGCCGAACCGGCTGTCGGGCCCGTCGCCGTCCTCGTAGTTGACCGAGTTGATGACGCAGCGCCCCGCGAGGCGCTCGAGGCCGGCCTCCAGCACCGGGGCTCGGTGGAGTCGAGCACCACCGGCAGGGTGACGGCGGTCGCGAGCCGGGAGGCGAGCTCGGCCATGTCGGCCACGCCGTCGCGGCCCACATAGTCGATGCACAGGTCGAGGACGTGGGCGCCGTCGCGCGCCTGGGCCTTGGCGATGTCGACGCACTCGTCCCAGTTCTCGGCCAGCATCGCCTCGCGGAAGGCCTTCGAACCGTTCGCGTTGGTGCGTTCGCCGATGTTGAGGTAGCTGGCGTCCTGCGCGAACGGCACCTCGACGTACAGGCTGGATGCGGAGCGCTCGTCGCTGGGCGTGCGGTCGACGACCTCGCGGCCGCCGAAGCGCTCAGCCAGAAGCCGGATGTGTTCGGGCGTCGTGCCGCAGCAGCCGCCGATGACGGCGAGGCCGAGCGTGTCGACGTAGCCCTCCAGCGCGTCGGCGAGCCCCTCGGGGCCGAGCGGGTAGCGGGCCCCGTCGGCCGTGAGCTCCGGAAGCCCAGCGTTGGGCATCGCGCCGATCGCGATCCGGGCCCGGCGCGACAGGTGGCGCAGGTGCTCGCCCATCTCGGCGGGGCCGGTGGCGCAGTTCAGGCCGATGCAGTCGACGCCCAGCGCCTCCAGCGTGGTCAGCGCCGCCCCGATCTCGGAGCCGAGCAGCATGGTGCCGGTCGTCTCGACCGTGACGTTCACCAGGATCGGCAGCTCGACGCCTGCCTCGGCGGCAGCCCGCTTCGAGGCGATGACGGCGGCCTTGGCCTGGAGCAGGTCCTGGCAGGTCTCGATCTGGACGCCGTCGATCCCCCGCGGATCATGGCCGCGACCTGCCGCTGGTAGGCGTCACGGACGGCGGCGAAGGTGACGTGACCCAGCGTCGGCAGCTTCGTGCCGGGGCCGATGGAACCGAGCACGAAGCGGGGCCGCTCCGGCGTCGAGAACTCGTCGGCCACCCCGCGGGCGATCCGGGCGGCTGCCTCGGCCAGTTCCTCGAGCCGGTCGACGATGTCGTACTCGGCGAGCGCGGCGAGGTTGGTGCCGAAGGTGTTGGTCTCGACGGCGTCGGCTCCTGCCTCGAAGTAGGCGCGGTGGACCGCGGCGACCACGTCGGGGCGGGTGACGTTGAGGATTTCGTTGCATCCCTCGAGGTCGAGGAAGTCGTCCGTCAGCGACAGATCGCCGACGGCTTGGAGCATGGTCCCCATGGCCCCGTCGGCAACGAGGACGCGGCGGTTGAGGTGTTCAGCAAGTCTGTTCGGCACGGCCCACAGGCTACCGGCGTTCTCCCGCGTGCCAGAATGCTGCCCGGCCCCCGTCCGTCAGCGGACAGCGAACACGACGGTGGTCTGGTGGCCGTCGCGGGCGTCGTGCCGGGGGTCAGCGGGGCCGGGAGGGTAGGCTGAGGCCATGGATTTTCCGCCCGTCGTCGATCTGAGGAGCCCTGCTGCCGTCATCGCCTTCTCCGGGTGGAACGACGCCGGAAACGCGGCGAGTGACCTGATCACGCACCTGATCGCCGCCTACCCCGGCACGGATCTGGGCCGCATTGATGACGAGAGGTACTGGGACTTCCAGCACACGCGTCCCATGTTGCGGCGGGAGGCCGACGGGCCGTGGATAGAGTGGCCGGCCGTCCGGCTCCGCGTGGTCCACCACCCGGAGCGCGACATCGTCGCCGTCGTCGGTCCCGAACCCAACATGCTGTGGCGCAGCTTCTCTGCTGAACTGGTGGCCAGGCTGCGGGCCGTCTCCCCGAGCTAGTCGTCTTCCTGGGCGCCATGCTGAGCGACACCCCGCACTCCCGCCCGCTTCCCGTCGGCGTCTACACCACCGACCCGACCGTGGGTGCCCGGTACGCGATGGAACCCAACGACTACACCGGTCCCACCGGCATGATCGGCGTCGCCAGCCAGCAGATGATGGACGAGCGGATCCCGGCGGCCTCGCTGTGGGTCTCGGTGCCACACTACGTGTCGTCGCCGCCGAACCCGAAGGCGCAGGACGCACTCCTGACGGAGCTGGAGACGCTGCTCCGGGTCCAGCTCGACCACGCGGAGATCCCGGAGGAGGCGGTCAAGTGGAGCTCCGCCGTCGATCAGCTGAGCAGGCAGGACCCCGACATCGCCGAGTACATCGGGCAGCTCGAGGAGGCCCGCGACGCGGAGCAGGTCGAGGGCGCCACGGGCGACACGATCGCCGCTGAGTTGGAGAAGTTCCTCCGCCGGCAGACGGGCGACGACAGCCGCTGACGTCCGCTCAGTGGCGGCAGGCCGCCACGGCGATGTCGCGCAGCTGGGCGACCATCGCGTCGGGGTCGTCGGCGCTGTAGACGGCAGATCCCGCGACGAACGTGTCGGCCCCCGCCTCGGCGCACCGGCCGATGGTCTCGACGCTCACGCCGCCGTCGACCTGGAGCCAGATCGGGCGGTCCCCCAGCAGTTCCCGGGTCCGGCGGATCTTCGGCAGGACCAGGTCGAGGAACTTCTGGCCGCCGAAGCCGGGCTCGACAGTCATGAGCAGCACCATGTCGACCTCGTCGAGCATGTCTGCGTAGGGCTCGATGGGCGTTGCCGGCTTCAGCGCCATCGAGGCGCGCGCCCCCTTGGCGCGCAGCTCGCGCGCGAGTCGGATGGGCGCTGCGGCGGCCTCGACGTGGAACGTGACCGACTCGGCGCCGGCCTCCGCATACGCGGGTGCCCACCGGTCGGGGTCGGCGATCATCAGGTGGATGTCGAGGAACTGGTCGGTGCTGCGCCGGATCGACTCGACCACCGGGAGCCCGAGCGAGAGGTTCGGGACGAAGTGGTTGTCCATCACGTCGACGTGGATGGCGTCCGCCCGGGGATCCGGCCGATCTCGGCGGCGAGGTTGGCGAAGTCTGCGTTCAGGATGCTCGGCGTGATGCGCATAGCCCGCACCCTATCCAACCCTCCGCCCCACAGGCCCGCCGGGTCAGGCACCACCCACGCGCAGCAGCGCCAGATACATGGCGTCGGTGCCGTGGCGCTGCGGCCACAGCTGGACGTCGTCGCCCACCGCAGCGTCGGGAACCTCGGGCAGGTAGTCCGCCGCCCGCAGCCGCGTCACGGCCGGCGTCTCGGCGAGGACGGCGTCGACGATGTCCGTCGTCTCCGCGCGGTGCGGCGAGCACGTCACGTAGGCGACGACCCCGCCCGGGGCGGCCGAGGCGATGGCGGTGCGCAGCAGGGCGCGCTGCAGCCCTCCGAGCGACGTCACGGCGTCCGGGTCGCGGCGCCAGCGCGAGTCGGGCCGACGGCGGAGCGCTCCGAGGCCGGAGCAGGGGACGTCGGCCATCACCCGGGCGAACCCCTGGCCCCAGGCCGGCCGGGTGCCGTCGGCGGTGATCACCTGGTACCCGTCGGGGTAGACCGACAGCGCGTCGGCCACGAGCCGCGCCCTGTGCTCCTGCGCCTCCCCGGCCAGGAGCCAGGTGCCGGCCTCGCGGGCGAGCCCGGTGAGCAGGGCAGCCTTGCCACCGGGCCCGGCGCACAGGTCGAGCCAGGGGCCGGAGGGCGCGTCGACCCGCGACAGTGCCCAGGCGACCAGCTGCGAACCCTCGTCCTGCACCCCGGCGCGCCCGTCGCGGACGGCGGGCTGGTCGTTCGGCGCGCCCTCCGCGGTGGCGCCGAACGGGGAGAAACGCGTTGGCGTGGCGTCCCTCAGGTCGGCGACCTTCGCCAGGCCGGGCCGCACCACGAGCGTGGGCCGCGGGGCGAGGTTGTTGGCCTCGAGCGCCGCGGGCAGTTCCGCGGCGGGCAGCACATCGGCGTAGGCCTCGACGATCCAGCGTGGGTGACTGCCGCGCACGGCGACAGCTCCCAGTTCGTCCTCGCCGGCGGCGAGCTGGTCGAGCCAGGCCTCCAGGCTCTGCGCGGCGACCTTGCGCATCACGGCGTTGACCAGGCCGGTGACGCGCTGACCGACGGTGGAGCGGGCCAGCTCGACGGTCGTGGCGACCGCGGCGTAGCGCTTCATGCCCATGCCGAGCGCCTGGTGGGCGCCGAGCCGAAGAAGGTCGACGACGGCGGGTTGCAGGGTTCCCAGGGCGCGGCCGGAGGCGGCCTCAATGATGCGGTCGTAGCTGCCCATGGCGCGGCAGGTGCCTGCGACGAGCTCGGTGACCAGGCCTGCGTCACGTGCGGAGAGGCCGGCGGTGGCGAGGCGCTTGGCCAGCGCCAGGTTGGCGTAGGCGTCCTCACCGGTCACCTGGCGCAGGACGTCGAAGGCGACGCGGCGGGGATTCATGCCAGCACCCGGCCCGTGACACCGGAGCGGGCCCAGTCGATCGCCGGCATCCTGCGCTTGCCCGGCGCCTGTACCTCGAGCAGATGCAGCGACGCGCCGTCACCGGTGCCGACGAAGACGTCACGCTTGGTGGCCAGCAGCTCGCCGGGGCCAGCTCCTGCGGCCCTGCGACCGCGACGCGGAAGATCTTGAACCGCTGCCCGTCGAGCTCGCACCAGGCGCCGGGATCGGGTGAGCAGCCCATGATCTGGTTGCGCAGCTCGCGGGCAGTGCGGCGGAAGTCGAGGCGGGCGTCAGCGACGGTGATCTTCGGCGCGATGGTGATGCCCTGGTCGGACTGCGGTTCCGGCACCGCTCCGGCCTCCACCAGATCCATGGCCCGCACCAACTGGTCGGCGCCGCTGACCGCCAGCAGGTCGAGAAGCTCCCCCGCTGTCACGTCGGGGGTGACGGTCTCCTCGGAGAGGTACACGTCGCCGGCGTCGAGTTCGCGGACGATCCTGAAGCAGGTGGTCCCCGTGACCGGGTCCCCGGCCATGATGGCGCGCTGCGCCGGGGCGGCGCCGCGCCAGCGCGGCAGGAGCGAGAAGTGCAGGTTCACCCAGCCGTGGCGGGGAATGTCCAGCGCGGACTGCGGCAGCAGCGCCCCGTACGCGACGACGGGACAGGCATCGGGGGCAAGATCCCGCAGTCGCTGCTGGAACGCGGGATCGCGGGGATGGTCGGGCTTCAGCACCTCCAGCCCGAGGGCCTCGGCGCGGGCCGCGACCGGCGACGGCGTGAGCCGCCTCCCCCGCCCCGCCGGCGCGTCCGGACGGGTGACGACGGCGACCACCTCGTGCCGGGAGGCGACCAACGCCTCCAGCGCCGGGACGGCGACCTCGGGGGTGCCGGCGAAAACGAGCCTCATCTGTCCTCCAGGGATTCGGGGTCGACGGAAATGCTGAGTAGCCCGCGCTCCTTGCGGGCCGACCGGATGGCTGCGGCGCTCTTGACCCGGCGGGTCAGGTCGCGGGCGCCGTCGATGGGGCAGCGCAGCAGCGCGGCCCAGCGCTCCTGGCCCACCTCGGTCGGGCCGAGGATATCGATGCCGGCCCAGTCGTCGTTGTCGAGGAACTCGCGCAACGCCTCCGGCTCGCCGACGACACGGGCCATCTTCACGGCCGGGGTCAGTCCGGCCTCTGCCCGGTCGGCCAGCTCCCGGGCGATGAAGCCGGCGATGTCGGCCCGCTGGAATGCCTGAACCGCCGGATGGGTCTCGCCGCCGACGATCATCACGGAGCCTGCGTCGCGGGGGCCCCTGACCAGCGCGGCGGCGTTGGCCCAGCGGCGGACGGCCTCCTCCGCGGCGCGCAGGCTGGCCCGTTCCAGGCTGACCTGCGCGTCCAGGATGAGGACGCCGGAATAGCCGGACGACGCCCGCGGCTCGGCCCCCGGTGTGGCCACGACGATGGCCGGCTCGTCGGGGGCGTCGTCGCGGATCCGGTCGGCGGAACTGTTGACGGCGAGCACTCCCGGAAAGGCGCGGGCGAGTTCCTCGGCGGTCCGTGAGGCGCCCGGCAGCGGGGTCCGGAGCCCGGAGGTGTGGCAGTGCGGGCAGGTCCACCGCGCGGGGCGGAAGCCGCACAGCGAACACTCCGGCACGCCCTTGACGCGGGCCCGCATCGGCCCCGAGCACTTCGTGCACACCGCCCGGTTGAAGCAGCGGGCGCAGCTGAGCGACGCCGAGTCGCCCGTGCGTGGGACCTGGACCAGGACGGGGCCGCGGGCGAGGTGTTCAGCGAGGAAGCGGAACGCGACCGACGGGATCCGCAGACGTGCCGAGCTCGGATCGCGCTGCCGGTCGATCTCGCTGACGGCACGCACCGGCGCGGACAGTTGTCGTGCCTGCACAGGGGGGAGGGCGAGCTCGCCCAGCCAGCCGCGGCTCAGGAGCGCCTGCGCGTCGGTGCTGCGCGCGCTGCCGGCCAGCAGCAGGCCGGCGTTCTCGCGGGCGGCCCGCAGCACGGCCACTGCCCTGGCGTGCGGGTGTGGTGCGCGCTGGTCGGCGTGGGCGTCGTGTCCGTCGTCGACCACCACGACGAGCCCGAGGTCATGCACGGGGGCGAACACGGCGCTGCGGGTGCCGAGGATGATGCGGGCCTCACCGCGGCTCGCCGCGAGGTAGGCCCGGTAGCGCGCCGACCTGCCCGTCTCGTGCGCGAGCACTCCGACGGCGCCGTGGCCGAACGACTGCCGGAACCGGGCCAGGAACACCGCGAGCTCGCGGGCAGTGGGGACGACGACGACAACCGACCGCCCCGACCGCAGCGTCGCGTCGGCCGCCTCCAGCACACCACCGATGAGGTCCCCCGGGCCGTCGAAGGCAGTGGCCGCCTCCCACAGCGCCCGGGGGCTGCGGCCCTCGGCCAGGGCCTCGAGCAGGCCGGTGCCGTGCGGGTACTGCGGCAACACCGTCGGCGCGTCGAGTTCGTGCGGAGCCGGCCACTCCCGCTGGGGGGCCTTCTCCGTCGTGGCGTGTCGGGGCGGGATCGCGAGCCGTGCCACGTCGGTCCAGCAGCCGGCGTAGTGGTCGGCCACCGCACGGATCAGCCCGTACGTGGCGGGCACCGCGATGGGTTCGGCGGACACGAGCTTGCCGAGCCTGGCCAGCTTCGCGACGTCAGAGGCGTCGGTCAGCTCGATGATCCAGCCGTCCCTGGTCGTGCCGGCGAACGGCACCTTGACGCGGGCGCCCACGACGACGTCCTCCGCCACCGATGCGGGAACCTCGTAGTCGAAGAGGCGGTCGAGGTGTGCCAGCGGCACGTCGACGGCGACCCTGGCGACCCGCGGCCCCCCACGCTCAGCCCTTGACGGCGGCCGCCAGGGCGTCGGCGCGGTCGGTCCGCTCCCAGGTCGCGTTGGGGAGCTCGCGACCGAAGTGGCCGTACACCGTGACGTCGCTGTAGATGGGGCGCAGGAGATCGAGGTCGCGGATGATCGCACCGGGCCGCAGGTCGAACGTGGCGAGGACCGCGTCGCGGATCTGGTCCTCGGGGACCGCGGCGGTGCCGAACGTGTCGAGGTAGAACCCGACGGGATGGGCCGCTCCGATGGCGTAGGCGACCTGCACTTCGCAGCGACGCGCCAGGCCCGCGGCCACCACGTTCTTCGCGACCCACCGGGTGGCGTACGCGGCGGACCGGTCGACCTTGGACGGATCCTTGCCGGAGAAGGCGCCGCCGCCGTGGCGGGCCATGCCGCCGTAGGTGTCGACGATGATCTTGCGTCCGGTCAGGCCGGCGTCGCCCATGGGGCCGCCGATGACGAACTTGCCTGTGGGGTTGACCAGCACCCGGCGGGGCTCGGCGAAGCCGTAGCGCTCCAGCACGGGGGCGACCACGTGCCGCGTCACGTCCGTGGTGATCTGGTCGAGGTAGGTGTCCTCGGAGTGCTGTGAGGAGACCACGACGGTGTCGATGCCCTCCACGCTGCCGTCGTCGCCGTAGGCGACCGTCACCTGGGTCTTGCCGTCGGGGCGCAGGTACTCGAGCAGACCCGACTTGCGGACCTCCGTCAGCCGCTCGGCCAGCCGGTGGGCGAGGTCGATCGGGAGCGGCATCAGCGCCGGCGTCTCGTCGCAGGCAAACCCGAACATGAGGCCCTGGTCGCCGGCGCCCTGGGCGCTGACGGCGTCCTCGTCGGCGTCGACCCGCTGCTCGTAGGCGTGGTTGACGCCCTGGGCGATGTCGGGTGACTGGGCGCCGATCGCGACGGAGACGCCGCAGGAGGCGCCGTCGAAGCCCTTGCGGGACGAGTCGTACCCGATCTCGAGGATCCGCTGTCTCGCGAGGCTCGCGACGTCGACGTAGCCGGTGGTCGACACCTCTCCGGCGACGACGACCTGGCCCGTCGTGATCAGGGTCTCGACGGCGACGCGTGCGGTCGGATCCTGCTCCAACAGTCCGTCGAGGACGGCGTCGGAGATCGAATCGGCAATCTTGTCGGGGTGACCCTCGGTCACCGACTCCGACGTGAACAGACGGCTCATGTGAGCACTCCTAGCGCGGCGACAAGCCGCAATGGTGGAAGGGGGTCTGGTGCGGCGACAAGCCGCCCCCCGGGGTGGGTCCGGTCAGGACTCGGTGACGGTGCCCTGATCGGCGAACGGATCGACGAACGAGAAGGCGGTGTCGGCGGCGGCGCTCTTGGCGGCCTCCTCGGCGGCCGGGTCGACCTCCGTGTACTGCAGGAGGCCCTCGCTCATCTCGCGCAGCGCGATCGAGAGGGGCTTCTCCTCCGGAGCGGCGGCCACCATGGGGCCGACGTTCTCGAGGAGACCCTCGCCGAGCTGGGAGTAGTAGGCATTGATCTGACGCGCGCGCTTGGCGGCGAACAGCACGAGGCGGTACTTCGAGTCGATGTTCTCGAGCAGCCCGTCGATCGGCGGGTTGATGATGCCTTCGGGATGAGTGTTCAAGGGGGATCCTTCACGAGTGGGGTGACCACAATCGAAACCACATTACGTCCCCGCCCGCCGTGCCGCAACTCGCCCACGGTGGGCCGGGCATGAAAGGGCTCGTCAGGGCATGGTCGACGGCCGGTCAGAGATCGAGCAGGCGGGCGAGTTCGGCGACGGTGGCGTCGACGACGGCGTTCTCTATCACGTGGTCGGCCTCGGCGATCGCGGCCAGCTCCAGCTTCGCCGTCTCCAGCCGCCGCTCCTGCGCCGCGGTGTCCTCGGTGCCGCGGCCCTTGAGGCGGGTCACGAGTTCGTCCCAGCTGGGAGGGGTGAGGAACACCAGTCGAGCCTCCGGGAGGTTGGACTTGACCTGGCGGGCGCCCTGCAGGTCGATCTCCAGGACCACCTGCCGGCCGCTCGCCAGCGCCTCCTCGACCGGACGGCGCGGGGTGCCGTAGTAGTTGGTGCCGTGCACGACGGCCCACTCCAGCAGGTCCCCTGCCTCAATGAGGGCGCGGAACCGCTCGACATCGACGAAGTGGTAGCTCTCGCCGTCGACCTCACCGGTCCGCGGCGGGCGCGTGGTCATGGAGATCGAGTAGTACGGTTCCGGGTGCAGCTCCTGGAGTCGGGCGCAGACGGTACCTTTACCGACTGCGCTCGGACCGGAGATGACCCACACATGCGAGGCGCTCACGGTCCGAGCCTAGGCCAGAGGGCCGCTACTTGAACAAATCCTGTAGTCGTTCGACCTGATGCCGGCCGAGCCCGCGGATGCGCCGGTTCGGCGCGATCTGCAGGTTCTCCATGATCTCGCCGGCGCGTGTCACGCCCACACGGGGCATGGACCGCAGCAGGTCGACGACCTTGATCCGGGAGAGCGTGTCGTCGGCGACGGCACGATCGAGAGCCTCGGAGAAGCTCACGGCCCCCTCCTTGACCTGTTCCTTGAGTTCGGCCCGCGCGCGACGCGCCTGCGTCGCGGCCTCGCGGGCCGCCTCCAACTGAGCCGCGCTCAACTGCGGAATCGCCATGGGTAGTCCCCTCCCACCATGCTGGCTGGATTCACCTGGTTCGGGTGTGTGAAGCAACATAGCGCGCTGTCGTCGCAAATTCGGGAAAGTTGTGGAATCGTGTCGCGCTCACAAGGCAGCGGTCGCGAGGACGAGCCTTTCGAACCGCTCCACGAGTTCGCCGGCGCCGTGGCCGATGACCTCGCGGCTGGCCGTCGGCAGCACGTGGCGCGTGGCGGCCCCGAAGATCGCGGGGAGCGACTCGACCGTCCCGCCCTGCGCCCCGATGCCCGGCACAAGCAGCGACGCGTTGAACCCGGACAGGTCCACGCCGAGGCTCTCGTGGGTTCCCCCGGTCACCAGACCGACGGCGAAGTCGGCCGCCGGGTTGAGCTCGGCGACGGCGTCGGCGACAGCCTGCGCGACGCTGCGGTCGCCCTCGGCACGGGCCAGCTGGACCGTTGCCCCCTCCGGGTTGGAGGTCCGGGCCAGCACGTAGAGCCCCTGTCCCCGGCCACTGCGGCGTCGATGGCGGGCCGCAGGGCCCCCACGCCCAGATAGGGGCTGACGGTGATGGCGTCGGCCCACAGCGGGGCGCCCTCGCCGAGGTGCGCCGCCGCGTAGCCGGCCATCGAGGAGCCGATGTCGCCACGCTTGACGTCGAGCAGGCTGAGGGCCCCGGCCGCGCGGATGTCGCGGAGGAGGCGCTCCAACACAGCGACCCCGGCGGAGCCGTAGGCCTCGAAGAACGCGGACTGGGGCTTGAACACGGCGACCCGGTCGCCGAGGGCCTCCACGATGCCGCGGGCGCACGCCTCGAGCCCGGCGACGTCGCGGGAGAGGCCCCACGCATCCAGCACGGAGGGCATCGGATCGATGCCGACGCACAGGCGGCCCCGGTCGGCCGTCGCCTGCGTCAAGCGGGTCGCGTAGGTCATCGGGTCTCCCCCATCTCCCGGATGCCGTGGACGAGGGCGGGGCCCTCGAAGATGAAGCCGGTGTAGAGCTGCAGCAGGCTGGCGCCCGCGTCGAACATCCGCAGCCCGTCAGCGGGAGACATGATGCCTCCGACACCCATGACGGGCAGGTCGGTCCGGCGGGCGATGGTCTCCACGAACCGCAGCGCCTTCGCAGTCAGCGGGGCGCCGCTGAGTCCGCCGGCCTCGTCGCGCAGCCACTGGTCGGGCGGGGCGAGATGATCGCGGTCCAGCGTGGTGTTCGTCGCGATGATGCCAGCTGCGGCGGACGACCCGATGACGTCGAGCGTGTCGGCCAGGTCTGCCTCCACCAGGTCCGGCGCCAGCTTCACGAACACCGGCACCGGGCGGCCCGGGGTGAGGCGCTCGGCCTCCTCCGTCAGCGCGGTCAGCAGCCGGGCGAGCTCGTCGGCGACCTGGAGGCTGCGCAGGCCGGGGGTGTTGGGGCTGGACACGTTGACGGCGATGTAGTCGGCCAGCGGCGCCAGCTCCCGCAGCGACGTCAGGTAGTCGTCGACCGCCGCCTCCAGGGCCGTGACCTTCGTCTTGCCGATCGACACGCCGACGGGGATGCCGAGGGCCCCGTTGCCGCGGGCGACACCCTTTGCCCGCAGGGTGTCGGCCAGGGCAGCGGCCCCGGCGTTGTTGAAGCCCATCCGGTTGACGATGCCGCGCGACGCGATCGCGCGGAAGACCCGCGGCTTCGGGTTGCCGGGTTGCTGCCGAGCTGTGACGGTGCCGACCTCGGCGAATCCGAAGCCGAAGCGGGCCCACGCCTGGGCGGCGCGGCCGTCCTTGTCGAGGCCCGCGGCCAGTCCCACCCGGTTCGGGAAGCGGATGCCCGCCACCGTCACCGGGTCGCTGACCTGCGGTCGGGCCCCGCCGGGGACCCTGGCCAGCGCCTTCAGCGTCAGCTCATGGACCTTCTCGGCATCGCCGCCGGCGTAGCGGAACAGCCCGGCCCGCGCGAGGCGGTAGCCCGCGCGCAGGCCGCGTGTCCGCAGGCTGGTCACTGTGCCGCCGCCCAGTCCTGCAGCGAACGGACCTCGATCTCGCCTCGTTGCAGCGCCTCGATGCCCTGGGTGGCCGCGCCGAGACCCGGCACCGTCGTCACGAGCGGGACGTCAGCCAGCACGGCCGCCGTCCTGATGTGGTAGCCGTCCTCGCGGGTGGCGGCGCCCGAGTCGCCGGTGCCCTCCGGGGTGTTGAAGATCAGGTCGATCTGCCCCGAGGTGATGAGCTCCACGATGCTCGGCCCTGTGCCCTCGCCCCGCTCGGACAGCTTGGCGATCTCCTCTGCCGGAACGCCGTTGCGGCGCAGCACCGAGGCCGTGCCCCGCGTGGCGAGCACCCGGAAGCCCAGATCGACGAGTCGCTTGATCGGCCACAACGCGTGCCGCTTGTCGCGGTTCGCGATGGAGACGAACACCGTTCCCGACGTCGGCAGCGGACCGCCTCCGGCGGCCTGCGACTTGGCGTAGGCGGTGCCGAAGTCGTCGCTCAGCCCCATGACCTCGCCCGTCGAGCGCATCTCGGGGCCGAGCAGGGTGTCGACGAAGGCGCCGGCAGTGGTGCGGAACCGGTTGAACGGCATGACCGCTTCCTTGACGGCGACAGGGGCGCCCTCGCGGGGAGTGGAGCCGTCGCCCTCGGCGCGCAGCATGCCGGAGGCCCGCAGCTCGGCGATGGTGCTGCCGAGCATGACGAGCGCCGCGGCCTTCGCCAGCGACGTGTTCGTGGCCTTCGACACGAACGGGACGGTCCGCGACGCCCGCGGGTTGGCCTCCAACACGTAGAGGGTGTCGGCGTGCAGGGCGAACTGGATGTTCAGGAGTCCCCTGACGCCGACGCCGTCGGCGATGGCCAGGGTGTCGCGACGGATCTGTTCGATGACGGCGTCGCCGAGCGTGATCGGAGGCAGCGAACACGCCGAGTCGCCGGAGTGGATGCCGGCCTCCTCGATGTGTTCCATGATGCCGCCGACGTAGAGCTCGGTCCCGTCGTAGAGGGCGTCGACGTCGATCTCGACGGCGTCGTCCAGGAACCGGTCGACCAGGACGGGCTGGTCCGGGCTGACCTCTGTGGCGTTCTCGATGTAGGTCTCGAGGGCCTCGTCGTTGTAGACGATCTGCATGCCTCGGCCCCCCAGCACGTAGCTGGGCCGCACGAGGACCGGGTAGCCGATCTCCCTGGCGATGGCCGTGGCCTCGTCGGCCGAGGCCGCCATGCCGTGCTTGGGTGCGGCCAGGCCTGCGCGGGCCAGGACCCGGCCGAACGCGCCCCGTTCCTCCGCCAGGTTGATGGCCTCCGGCGAGGTGCCGACGATGGGCACGCCCGCGTCCTTCAGCGTCTGCGCGAGCTTCAGCGGCGTCTGCCCACCCAGCTGGCAGATGACGCCGGCGACGGGGCCAGCCTGCAGCTCTGCGTGGTAGATCTCGAGGACGTCCTCGGCCGTGAGCGGCTCGAAGTAGAGCCGGTCAGAGGTGTCGTAGTCGGTGGAGACCGTCTCCGGGTTGCAGTTGACCATCACGGTCTCGTAGCCGGCCTCACGCAGGGCCATGGTGGCGTGGACGCAGGAGTAGTCGAACTCGATGCCCTGACCGATGCGGTTCGGGCCGGAGCCCAGGATGAGCACGGCCTCCTTGGTTCGGGTCGGCACCTCGGTCTCCTCGTCGTACGAGGAGTACAGGTACGGGGTGGAGGCCTCGAACTCGCCGGCGCAGGTGTCGACCGACTTGTAGACCGGACGGATGCCGAGCGCCCACCGGACACCGCGGACGACGTCGGTGGTCAGGTTCCGCAGGGCCGCGATCTGCGCGTCGGACAGGCCGTGGCGCTTGGCGCGGCGCAGCAGCGGGGGCGTCAGCTCGGGGGCATCGCGCACCTCGCGCGCCACGTCGAGGATGAGCACCAGCTGGTCGAGGAACCAGGGGTCGATCTGCGTGGCGTCGTAGACCTGTTCGACCGTGGCCCCGGCGCGCAGCGCCCGCATCACGTGCTGCATGCGGCCGTCGCGGGGCTTCCCTGCCAGGTCGAGGATCTCGTCGAGCGGAGGCAGTTCGGTGTTGAACTCGAACGGTGCCTTCGGATCCTCGAGCGAACGCAGCGCCTTGCCGAGCGCCTCGGTGAAGTTGCGGCCGATGCCCATGGCCTCGCCGACGGACTTCATGTGCGTGGTCAGGCCGGGGTCGGCGGCGGGGAACTTCTCGAAAGCGAACCGGGGGATCTTGACGATCACGTAGTCGAGGCTCGGCTCGAAGCTGGCCGGCGTCTCCTTCGTGATGTCGTTGGGGATCTCGTCCAGCGTGTAGCCGACGGCGACCTTGGCGGCGATCTTGGCGATCGGGAAGCCGGTCGCCTTCGAGGCGAGCGCCGAGGAGCGCGACACGCGGGGGTTCATCTCAATGACGATCATGCGGCCGTCGACCGGATTGATCGCGAACTGGATGTTGCAGCCGCCGGTGTCGACGCCGACGGCGCGGATCACACCGATGCCGACGTCGCGCATCCGCTGGTATTCGCGGTCGGTCAGCGTCATGGCCGGGGCGACCGTGACGGAGTCGCCCGTGTGGACGCCCATGGGGTCGAAGTTCTCGATGGAGCAGATGATGACGACGTTGTCAGCCTTGTCGCGCATCACCTCCAGCTCGTATTCCTTCCAGCCGAGGATGGACTCCTCGATGAGGACCTCGGTGACCGGGGAGGCGGACAGGCCTGCGCCGGCGATGTTGCGCAGCTCGGCCTCGTTGTGGGCGAAGCCGGAGCCGACGCCACCCATCGTGAACGACGGGCGGACGACGACGGGGTACCCGAGCGTCTCGGCGGCCACGACGACCTCGTCGATGGTGTGACAGATCTGGGACTTTGCGACCTCGGGGGCGCCACCCGGGATGTCGGTCAGGGAGAGACAGATCTCCTTGAACTGCTCGCGGTCCTCGCCGCGCTGGATCGCCTCGATCGAGGCGCCGATCAGCTCGACACCGTAGGCGGCCAGCACGCCCTTCTCGTGGAGCGCGACGGCGGTGTTCAGCGCGGTCTGACCGCCGAGGGTGGCCAGGACAGCGTCCGGCCGTTCCTTGGCGATGACCCGCTCGACGAACTCGGGCGTGATCGGCTCGACGTAGGTGGCGTCCGCGAAGTCCGGGTCGGTCATGATCGTGGCCGGGTTCGAGTTCACGAGGATGACCCGGAAGCCCTCCTCACGCAGCACCCGGCACGCCTGGGTACCCGAGTAGTCGAACTCGCAGGCCTGTCCGATGACGATCGGCCCGGAGCCGATGACGAGGATCGACGAGATGTCTGTGCGGCGGGGCATCAGGCGTCCTTTCCGGCCGACACGACGTCGACGAAACGATCGAAGAGGTAGTTGGCGTCGTGCGGGCCTGCGGCGGCCTCGGGGTGGTACTGGACCGAGAAGCCGACGAGGCGGCCGTCGCGGCGGAGCTCGAGCCCCTCCACGACGTCGTCGTTCAGGCAGACGTGGCTGACGGTGACCTCGCCGTAGGGCGTGTCGGTGGCCCGGTCGAGCGGCGCGTCGACGGCGAAGCCGTGGTTGTGCGCCGTCACCTCCACCTTGCCTGTGGTCCGGTCGATCACGGGCTGGTTGATGCCACGGTGGCCGAACTTCAGCTTGTAGGTTCCCAGGCCGAGCGCCCGGCCGAAGAGCTGGTTGCCGAAGCAGATGCCGAAGTAGGGCAGGCCGGCGTCGAGGACGGCTCGCAGCAGGGCGATCGGGCCGGTCGCGGTGGACGGGTCGCCGGGGCCGTTGCTGAAGAAGACGCCGTCTGCGCCGAGGGCGCGGATGTCGGCGAGCGACGCGGTGGCGGGCAGAACGTGGACCTCGAAGCCGCGGGCGGCGAGCTGCGCGGGGGTCATCGCCTTGATGCCGAGGTCGATGGCCGCGACCGTGAACTTCTTCTCCCCCACCGCAGGCACGACGTACGGCTCGCGGGTCGTCACGTCCGCGCTGAGGTCCGCGCCCGCCATCTGCGGCTGGTTGCGAACCCGCTCGAGCAGCGCGTCGGCATTCGTCTCGGTGGTGGAGATGCCGACGCGCATGGCGCCGGCGTCGCGGATGTGACGGGTCAGCGCACGCGTGTCGATGTCGCTGATGCCGACGATGCCCTGCTTCTCGAGCTCCGTGTCGAGGCTGTGGCTGCTGCGCCAGTTCGACGGGCGTGGGGAGGGGTCGCGCACGATGTAGCCGGCGACCCAGATCTTGGACGACTCGCCGTCCTCGTCGTTCCAGCCGGTGTTACCGATGTGCGGGGCCGTGGCGAGCACGACCTGCCGGTGGTAGCTGGGGTCGGTCAGGGTCTCCTGGTAGCCGGACATGCCGGTCGAGAAGACGAGCTCACCGAACGTCTCGCCCAGGGCACCGAAGGACTGGCCACGAAATACGCGCCCATCCTCCAGAACCAACAATGCAGGAAGGGAACTCATGCGTACCTCTTTCGACTAGTCCGTGGTGGGCTTTACTGCGAGTGCCTTCGAGAGAAGGCCGTTGAGGAACGACGGGGAGTCGTCCGTGCTGAGGTCGCCCGCGAGCCGGACGGCCTCGGAGATGACAGCCGCGGGCGGCGTGTCTGTGTAGTCGAGTTCGAAGACGGCCAGTCGGGCCAGGCAGCGGTCGACCGAAGGCATCCGGTCGAGCGGCCATGCCGAGTTGGTGGATTCCTCGATGCGCTGGTCGATCTCCAGCTGGTGCTCCGCGACGCCCAGCACGATCGCACTGGTGAGTTCGCGGACCACGCCCCCAGCCAGCGAGCGCTGTTCGGTGAACGTCTCGCTGATCGAGGCTCCCCGCTGGTCCGCCATGAACAGGATGTCCAGGGCGGCCTTGCGGGCCTTCGTCTGCGCGGAGTAGTGGGGTCCGGCCTCTGCCATCAGTTGCTGACGCGACCCAGGTAGGAGCCACCCTCGCGGGTGTCGACCTTGATCAGCTCACCGGTGGTGATGAACAGCGGGACCTGGATCTCCTTGCCGGTCTGCAGCGTGGCGGGCTTGGTGCCGCCGGTCGAGCGGTCGCCCTGGAGGCCGGGTTCGGTGTAGGTGACCTCGAGCTCGACCGATGCCGGGAGTTCGATGAACAGCGGGTTGCCCTCATGGGTGGCGACGATCGCGTTCTGGTTCTCCAGCATGAAGTCCTTGGCATCTCCGACGATGTCCTCGGAGATCATGAACTGGTCGAACGTGGTGTTGTCCATGAAGACGTAGTCGTCGCCGTCCATGTAGAGGTACTGCATCTCGCGACGGTCGACGGTCGCGGTGTCGACCTTGGTGTCGGAGTTGAAGGTCTTGTCGATGATCTTGCCGGTCAGAACGTGCTTCAGCTTCGAACGCACGACGGTGTTGCCCTTGCCCGGCTTGTGGTGCTGGAACCAGAGGACCTGCCAGAGCTGACCATCGAGATCCAGAACCATTCCGTTCTTCAGATCATTGGTTGACGCCATCTTGAGAACTCCTCGTCGCAGACTTGCGGCACACAGCGGCCAGCGTTGCACTCTACCGCACGGTCCCCCGATCGCCCAAGGCGTCCGGATGGCGTGACCATCGCGTGGCCAGATCCGGTAGGTCGCGCAGGCGACGGCGAGCCCGAGAACGAGAGCGATCGCCGTATCCGTTGCCTCTGTCATGGGTCCTGACGCTATGGCTGCGGCGCCCTGGCGGTCAGGAGCGCGGGCACCCGGTTCGACGGTGGTGCAGGCACCACCTGACCAGGCCGGCAAGACCCTCCGCATCCGGCCGGCTACCGACGACCTCGACGCCGCCGGTGCGGAGCAGGTTCTCGAGACCCTGCCGCAACAGGAACTGGTCTTCTGCAAGGAACACGCGCATGGGGCAAGGATGCCGCATGGGCGGCGCCGGCGCCCGCGCGGCCCTCGGCCCCCGGGCGCCCAGGTGGGCCGGGCGGCCTTAGCACGCGAATTGCCGGGCCCGGTCGGCGACCCCGTTTCCGTCTCTGGGACACGGGTGTAGGTTTTTCATCGAAGCAATCGTCTGAACGGTGTCCCTTCCATGTCATTTTCCGCCGAGGCGCCCCATGGCGCCGATACATCCGCCGCGTTGCCGGCCGTCGCCCTGAAGCGAGGCTGGTTCGGGCACCCGCCGGGTCTCTGGAACCTGGCCGGGGTCGAGATGTGGGAGCGTTTCAGCTTCTACGGCATGCAGGCGATCCTCGCCTACTACCTCTCATGGGCGTCAACCTCGGCGGCCTGATCGGGCCGCTCGTAACCGGCGCCCTGTGGGGCTGGAAGGGCTTCCACTGGGGCTTCGCCGCCGCCGCCCTCGGCATGGCGCTCGGCCTGGCGCAGTACCTGCTGCTGCGCCGCGGCACCATCGGCGACATCGGTAACCGGGCCTCCAACCCCCTGCGGAAGGCCGAGGCTCCCCGCTACCTGCTGTTCGCGGGAGTCGGCGTCGCAGCCATCGTCATCGCAGGACTCATGGGCTGGCTGCAGGCCGAGCGCCTGGCCGGAATCGTGGTCATGGTGACGCTCGTCGCGACCGTGGCACTGTTCGCCGTCATCCTGTCGTCGAAGAAGATCACCGAGGCCAAACGCTCGCGTGTGGTGTCGTTCATCCCGATGTTCATCGCCAGCGCCACGTTCTGGTCGCTGTTCCAGCAGCAGTTCACCATCATCGTGGTCTACGCGGACCAGCGCCTGAACCGCGACGTGTTCGGCTTCGAGATCAGCCCCGCGTGGGTCAACTCGATCAACCCGATCTTCATCGTCATCTTCGCGGGTGTGTTCGCCGCGATGTGGACCAAGCTCGGGGACCGGCAGCCCTCGACGCCGCTCAAGTTCGCGGCCGGCACGTTCATCATGGGCGTGGCGTTCCTGTTGTTCATCCCGTACGCGGGCGGCGGCGCCAACTCCACTCCCCTCATGTGGATCGTGCTGATCCTGTTCCTGTTCACGCTGGCCGAGCTGTTCCTGTCCCCCGTCGGGCAGTCGCTGGCGACCAAGCTGGCTCCGGAGGCGTTCAAGACGCAGATGATCGCGCTGTTCTTCCTGTCGGTGGCCGTGGGCTCCGCGATGGCCGGCGTGCTCAAGCGTTGGTACACGGAGGAGACCGAGGTGGCCTACTCGCTTGCCGTCGGCGGCGGCTCCATCCTCGTGGCCGTGGTCATGGTTCTGCTGAACAAGTGGATCGTGAAGAAGATGGCGGGGGTCCGCTGACCTGAGCCATCAGGCGGCGGGCAACCGCCCCTCACGCACGATCTCCACGACGGCGTCGCGGGTGACATCGGCGTAGCTGCGACCGTCTCCGACGGTGACGCTCCGACCGAAGTACGCCCGGGCGCCGTCGTGGCGCATCGGGCCGATCACGGCGCTGCTGACACGCCCCTCGCGTCGGGCCCGTCCCCACGTCGACAGCGGTGCGGTGACCCAGCGGCCCGGGAAGACGACGGTGCCGAGGTGGCGCAGCCGGTCACGGCTGCCGCCGAGGTTCCAGACGTGCTCCATGCGGTCGAGGCCCGGGTCGTCACCGTAGATGCCGCCGATGCTGATCAGGGAGACGGGGATGCCGAGTCCGGCGAGGAACCAACCGGAGCCCAGCGCCATCTGCGCCCCGCCGGAGAACCCGACGAGGGTGACGGGCAACCCGCTGCCAGGGCGGTACCCGTGGCGCTGCAGGGAGCGCCAGATCTCCTGCGCCAGCCCGATGCTCTGCGTCGGTCCGTAGCGGGGGTCGGCCGAGACGAGGACCTTGCTGATGTTGCGGAGGTTGATGAGCATGGGCAGCGGGTTGATCTTGGTGCGGCGACGCATCCGGTCCAGGCGCCCCCACAGCCACACTGTCGCCCGCTGCAGCAGGCCGCGGTTGTCGACGGCGTAGGGGAAGACGTCGGCGATGACCGTCGTCTCCGGCATCGCCTCGGTGACCGAGTCGAGCCAGCCCAGTTCGCGACGCGACAGCGCGTCTCCGCCGAGGACCCCGACGCCGGACAGGTAGACCAGGTATGACTCGGGCTCCAGCTCTGACGGTGTCGGCGCGGGCAGGATCTCGAAGCCGTCGCGAACCTCCGCCTCCCCCTTGTCGGCCCACCAGGTCAACGACTCCAGGGGTGACAGGATCACGAACAGGAAGGCGACGAGGGTGGCGATGCCGAGGATCCACAGGATCATCGCGACACCTCCGCGGCCGGCTGCGAGACGGGGATGATCGGCGTGCCGGCGAGGATGTCGCGGCCGCGGATCATGGTGGGGCGGCCGGTGGCCAGTGTCCAGAAGCGCGACGCGGCCCAGTTCAGCGGCTTCTGCAGGAGGCGCGACAGCAGCTGTATGACGAGCCAGCCCGCGATCGTGAATCCCAACGCCCAGGCGATGGGCACAGAGAAGGCCCAGGAGGCGCCGACGATGAGGACCATGAAGCTCCATCCCTCCCAGATCCGACCGAGCGGGAGTCCGAGGTGCGGCAGGGCGGTGGTGACGTTGAGCACGAGCGGCGCCGTGGAGATGAGGCCGACGACCAGCAGCGACAGCAGGGGGAACCTTCCGAGGATCAGCCATGCCATCGCCCAGGTGATCGCGGCCTGGACCACGTTGAGCAGCGCAAGGGCGAGTGCACTGAGGGCAAGGCTGGTCAGTAGCCGCCAGCCACGGATGTGGTTCAGCAGCAGGATCGCGATGTGGCCGAGCATCGTCGATGCTGCGGCAAGGAGCGCGACGCCGACTGCGGGCCACAGCAGGGCGGCCGGATCGTCGGCGAGGCGCTGGAACAGGGAGGCCCTCAGCCCCATCGCCCCGAAGAGCACGTCGAACAGCTCGGACACGGCCCCACACTAGGGCACACACCCCTGGGAGGGGTGACGTGTCAGGGCAGACCGAAGGCGATGAGCTCGGCGAAGTCGGCCAGCAGCTCCACATCACCCGAGCGATCGACGTCCGCGGGCCGGCCCCACACCAGCAGGTCGAGCTGGCCTGGCTCCCCCGCCACGACGGCGCGGGCCGGCCTTGCATCGGCGTCGGCTCGCCTTGCGGCGATCTGGTTGACGTAACGCTCGCCCCAGGCGTCGCCCGTCCACCGGTACAGCTCGACCAGGCGCGGCTCAGCGCCGGCGGGCCGGAACTCGACCACACCGACAGGGATGGCCTCCACCCCGCCCGGCACCCAGGCCCACATCACGTCGATGACGTGGTCGAGCCCTGCGACGGCGATGTCGTCGGCGATGGGAGACACGGGCAGGCCCGCGGTCAGCTCGGCGTCGACCCGGTGGATCGTCGCCTCGTGCGTTTGCATCCGCAGTGTGAACCCGACGGTCTGGTCAGCTTCGAACCAACTCCACGCCGGCGCGTCCGGGAACGTCGAGCGCAGCGCCGACAGCAGCCCCTCCGTGGCGCGGGAACGCAGGGCCAGCGCGGCCGTCCGGTCGGCGGGCCGCACCGGCTTGGCGTGCTCGATGGCCTCCACCTGCTCGTCGGTCGTGGCCCCGAGCCAACCACAGCGCCCCAGAAGAGGTGCACCTCGGTCAGGTGCCAGAGGAGATCGGCTGCGGTCCAGCCGGGGCAGCTGGGTACGACCGCCGCGTCCGGCACGTCGCGGAGAACGTGGGCGAAGCGGGCGGCCTCGCGTCGGATGACGTCGACCGGTTCGTAGCTCATGGGCATCACTCTAGGGGCGCCCTCACCACGCCGTGGCGATGGTCACGGCGAGTACGGCCACGGCCAGCATCGCGCAGCCAAGCTCGACCAGGATCCCGAGCCCGAGCGCCTTGAGGGTCTGCAGGCTGGTGGACAGCGCCTTGCGGAGGTCCCTCATGCGGTACCACTCGGCCAGGAGTAGGCCGACGGCGAACCCGATGGGCAGGCCGAAGCCCGGCAGCACGAACATGCCCACCACCCCCAGCAGGAGCCCGACGGTGATCGGCCACTTGGGCACCTCGTGCTTCTGCAGCGACCGGCCGGTGAGCAGCCAACTGCTGGCGGCACCGATCATCAGCAGCACGGCGATGACCCCGAAGGCAATCCAGCCCCAGCCGGAGCCGCCCCAGATCGCCCACACCAGCGCGCCGGCGCCGACCGTGATGCTGCCGGGCAGCACGGGAAACACGATGCCCGCCAGCCCGACGAGGGCCAGGACTGCGGCCGCGACGGCGGCGATGATCTCGGGTGTCATCGCCCCAGCCTACGGGGCTGCTCCAGGGGCTCCCATCAACTCTGGAGAGCACCTGTTCTCGTTGGCATGACTGTAGTGGAAGCGCGCCTGCAGGATCACGAGGTCGTCGCCGTCGACCAGGTAGACAAGCCTGTGCTCCTCAGTAATCCTGCGTGACCAGGCACCCGCGAGCATGTGCCGCAACGGCTCAGGCTTACCGATCCCTGAGGCCGGGCCGCGCAGGGCATCATCAATCAGGCGGTTGATGCGCTTGAGAGTCTGGCCATCGGCAGCCAGCCAATAGGTGTAGTCGTCCCAGCCGTTGACAGTGAAGACGAGTCTCATCGCACAAGGTCACGCTCGACGCGCTCGCCCGAACGGGCCTGGGCCAGGCTCTCAAGGAGGTGCTGCGCATTGGCCGGGACGCGCAAGAGGTGGGCGGTCCCCTCGAGAGCGTCGTAGTCTGCCCGCGACATCAGCACCGCGTCACCAAACCGGCAGCGCCCTCAGCCCCGCCACGATCGGCGCCAGCCGACGCCTCTGACCCCACGCTCACGTCCGAAGAGCCGCACTAGCCGGCGCTAGCCGACCCGGCCTCGGTGGCCGGAGGGGAGCTCGGAGCGGTGGCCTCCCTGGCGGAAGCGAGTCTGCTCTCCGGCCTGGCGATGCAGGCGATGCGCTCGTCACGGCCCGCCTCCGGCGCGGGCCACTTGTTCTCACATGTGTGGGAGATGGAAGGTCATGGGATGGATTCCGAGCCACCCCTCTCCCACGGCTTCAAGGTGGGAATCGGTACTGTGGCCTCCTGCGCGCTGTGGGCGGATGCGCTGGAGTTCGACCCGGCCAGTGTCGACGTCGACCAACTCGTCGCGGAGGCTCCCGGCGCTGCCGAGATCGAGGCCAAGTGCAGGTCTCTCCTGATTCCACGACTCGTGAACGCGGCAGTGGAACAGTCGCTGGCCAAGATGGTGACCGGCGACGCGTTGCGACAGCGGTTGCTGACCATCCAGAGCCGGTGGCCCGAGATCCGCAGCCGCTGTGCGCACAGCTGGTCTCCCCAGAGGAGGCGACCGCCCGACTCCGCGCGGCCGGAGCCCCGCACCATCCAACGCAGATCGGGATCGATCTGGCGCGTCTACGCCGGACGTACTTACAGGCCCAGCTGATCCGCTCGCGGTACACCATCCTCGATGTGCTTGCTGAACTCGGCGTGCTCGAACAAGTCGTCGACAAGCTGTTCGAGCCAGACGGGTTCTGGTCGCGCCAGCCGGCGCCGAACTCGTGAGCGGAACGCACGAATGATCACGAACGCAGCCAATCGTCGACTGCCACGACGCTGGTACGGAGCGTACGTCTTCGATCTGGACGGCACGATCTACCTCGGTGACCAACTGCTGCCCACTGTGGCGGACACCATTCGGCGGCTCCACGAGCGCGGAATCCCGGTGCGCTACCTGTCGAACAACCCGACCCGAAGCGTCATCGAATACCTGGACAAGCTCGGCCGACTCGGCGTTCCGGTAGAGCGTGGCGAGGTGGTCAACACCTTGGTGTCCACCACGATGTGGCTGCGTGCCAATCGTTCGGACGCCGTGGTCTACCCCATCGGCGAGGAGCCGTTGCTTCGGGCGCTGGAAGAGGCCGGCATCCAAATCAGCGACGATCCGGCGCGGATCGACATCGTCCTGGCCAGCTACGACCGGACGTTCGAGTATCGCAAGCTCCAGATCGCCTTCGACGCCTTGTGGTTCCACCGGCGCGCCGTGCTGATGTCCACGAATCCCGATCGCTACTGCCCCTTCCCCGGCGGACGGGGGCAGCCCGACGCCGCCAGCATCGTCGCGGCGATCGAAGCCAGCACGGGCGCCGTGTGTGAACGGACCTTCGGTAAACCGTCCGAACTGATGGCCCAGATCGTCCTAGAGACGGTCTCGGCCGAGCCGTCCAATGCGGTCATGGTCGGAGACCGGCTAGCGACCGATATCGCCATGGGCGTCACCGCGGGCATGGACACCGCGCTGGTGTTGACCGGCGACTCAGTGCGCGACGAGGTGGCCCGACTCCCCGAGTCGATGCGGCCCACGTACGTCCTCGAGCGGCTGTCCGAACTGCTTCCGGAGCGATGACGCGACTCCGTGACTACCCAGGATCTCACTGAAGGAGAGCCATGAAGGTCACCCGATCTGACGGGCCACTGGTTGTGGCTGTCGACACCTCCACCACAGCGACGAAGGCTGTCGTCGTCGACCCTGTCGGCCGGGTGCTCGCGACGGGGCGCAGCGACATTCCATTGCACACCCCGGCGGACGGCTTCTACGAGCATGACCCGCGCGACTGGTGGCGCTCCACCGACGACGCAGTCCGCGCAGCCTTGGCAGAGCTGGACGGCGTCGACCGATCGCGGATTGCCGCGATGTGCGTGACACCGCAGCGGCAGTCGTTCGGACTTTTCCGTTCTGATGGTGAGCCGATCCGCCGCGGACCCCTGTGGCTAGACAGCCGGGCTGCCGAACAGGTCGCTCGCTACGGCACTGAAGCCGTCCACCGACTCTCGGGTATGCCGCCGGACGTCACACCCTCCCTATACAAGATGGCGTGGCTCAAGGAGCATGAGCCGGAAGTCCTAGCTGCGGCGGACAAGGTCGTCGGGGTACACAGCTATGTCACATTCCGCCTCACCGGTGAGTGGCTCGATTCGACGGCGACCGCGGATAGCCTGGGCCTGTTCGACATGGAGCGTCTTGACTTCGCAGATGCCTTGCTGGAGATCGCGGGAGTCTCGCGGAGCCAGATGGCCAGACTCGTCGGAGCCGGTGATGTCATGGCTGAGGTTCGAGCCGACGTCGCACAGAGTTGGGGCTTGCCCGGCACGATTCCCCTCGTGGCAGGCTGCGGCGACGGACAAGCAGCCGCCCTGGGTGCAGGTGTGGTGCAACCGAAAGAGGCCTATCTGAACATGGGCACGGCGATCGTGATGGGCGTACACTCGCCGTCCTATCAATGCGGCTCCGTGTATCGCACGGACGTTGCGGGCCTCCCGGGCAAGTACGTCCTGGAGGCGGTCCAGAACTCCGGGGCATACCTTGCGGGCTGGTTCCGCGAGAACCTTGGCGACCCGGCGTTGGGTGGCAAGCCCGATCCCGACCTCGACCTGCAGGCGGCCGCGGCTGGCATCGGCGCGGCTGGCCTGATCGTGTTGCCGTACTGGAACGCCGTACAGAGCCCGCACTGGGACCCGTTCGCGCGTGGGGCAGTTGTCGGCCTCACCGGTGGGCAAGGCAGGGGCCACATCTATCGGGCTATCCTCGAAGGCTTGAGCCTGGAGACCGCCCGAAACCTTCGCAGCATGGCGCAAGACGCGGGGACTGCCATCAGCGAGGTGCGAGTCATGGGCGGTAGGCAACGTTCGACACTGTGGCGGCAGATCATGACCGACACAATCGGCATCCCGCTGGTCGCCTGCGAGGAAGCCGAGATCTCTGCTCTCGGAGCCGCCATGATGGCAATGTCAGTCACAGGGGCACACGGTGACGTTCCGGATATCGCCCGCTGCGCCCTCGAGATGGCAAGGCCGGGCGACGTCTCCGAACCGAACGCAGCCGCCCACGAGCGGTACCTCGAGATCGGCGACATCCAGGGAGGGTTGTACGCCGGCCTCAAGGATTTGTTCCCGAGGCTCCACGACTACGCGGCCAAGTACTCGCAGATCGACCCCAGCCCTCTCGGGTAGCAGTGCAGTCCATCGTCCCGACGGTAAGCCCAGAAGGTCCCGACACACACGACCCCTCAGCAGACTGCGCCTGCCAGCCGGCGGTCTCTGTGTGAGTCCCGTGCAGTGGTGGGGTTTCGGGGCGTGTCCTGGGCTGCGGTTATTACATCGGATTATCCAGAGAATCCGATGTAATAATCGGTAGGATCCAGGCATGGCCACCCGACGCCGACACCACCTCGTCACCCGCGACGACGTGCCGCTGCCCCCGTACGAATGGAGCCACGCCCGCTCCGGCGTGAAGTCGGCGTGGGGTGTGAACCTGCCGATCTCTGAGCGCCACGATCTGCAGCTGATGGCCCAGCGCGGCACCGCCGGCCGGTGGACCTGGACGCTCACCGTCTACCGCACCGGCAGCACCGACCAGGTGACCCGCATCGCCCGCGGCGTCCAGCCCACCCTCACAGCCGCCAAACCCGCTGCCGAGGCCGCCGCCCGCACCTGGCTCGCCGAACAACTCGAGCTACTCGACGAATCCCATGTCTGAGGGGCACACAGGTCCACTGGAAACGGCTGGTGGCCTGCTCGCCGTTGATCATCAGGCGGGGATGTTGCTGCCGGAGGACCTGTCGTTGGATGCGGCCGAGGCTGCGTTCGCCTCAGCGTCGAGGGCTTCGTCGACGTTGCGCGGGTACCGCTCCGACTGGACCGAGTTCGTCACCTGGTGCCGCGACAACCACCACACGGCGCTGCCCGCCACCGACATCGCGATCTCCCGCTACATCTCGGCGCTGGCCACCGCCGGGGCGAAGGTCGGCACGATCAGCCGGCGTCTGTCGACGATCCGGTTCGCCCACAAGGTCCGTAACCATCCCGACCCCACCCAAACCGCACGCGTGATCGCCGTGTGGGAAGGGATCCGCCGACAGCTCGGGGCTCCCCCGGACCAGGCCCGCCCCCTCATGCCCCCACTCCTCCTCGACGTCGTTGATGCCTGCCCGACGATGACGAAATGGAAGACCCGCGACGATGAACCCTCGCTCAGCGGGATCCGGGACCGGGTACTCCTGCTGGTCGGGTTCGTGTCCGCGCTGCGCGCCTCCGAACTCGCCGCCCTCGAGGTCGATCAGATCAAACCCCACGATCGCGGCCTGGTGATCGAGCTCACCCACTCCAAAACCAACCAGACCGGAGACCTTGAGCTCGTGGTCCTCCCCTGGGGTGCCCGCCAGGACTACTGCCCCGTCACCGCACTACGCCACTGGCTCACCGTCGCCGGCATCACCGAAAGCCTGGTGTTCCGGCCCGTCTCCAAAGGCAACCGCGTCAGCAGCCGTGGCCTCACCCCCGACGGACTATCCCGCCTGATCACCCAGGCAGTCACCCGGGCCGGTCTCGACGCCACCGGCTTCTCGGCGCACTCCCTGAGGGCGGGTTTCGTCACCTACGCCGCTAAACGCGGCGCCACCTCCCTGCAGATCGCCCGTCAGACCCGCCACAAGGACCTCGCCTCCATCGGCATCTACACCCGCATCGAAGACGCCTGGGAAGAAAACGCCGCCACCCAACTCCCCTCTGAAGAGGTTGGCAGGCTTGGCCTCGAATCGTCGCCGGGTCCGGCCGGAGGCCCCCTGGCCACTCCCCCGCTTCACTCTCATCTGCCGAGAGTCGCGCGTTCGCTCGGTGAAGCCCGGAGGTGCTTAGTTGTACGTTTCGGCTGTTCCAGCGGCTACCATGGGTGGCATGACTGAGATGACTGTGAGTGACGCCCGAGCCCGCCTCGCCGATGTCGTGGACGCGGCCCGGGTTGGGCACGACCCGGTGTACCTGACTCGCCGGGGGCAGCGGGTGGCCGCGGTCATCGACGCCGATGATCTGGATCGGCTGATCGCGGCCGCGGAAGACCTGGCCGACCTCGAGGCTGTCCGCGCGGCCCGTGCCGAGATCGCCGATGGTGAGTCGGCGATCCCCTGGGAGCAGGTCAAGGCCGACCTCGGCCTGGCATGAGCTACCGGATAGAGGTCGCGCCCGCTGCGGTTCGACAGCTACGCAAGCTGGACCGGGCCGCCCAGCGGCGGGTCCAGGCGGCGATCGAACTGCTTGCCAGCAAACCGCGCCCGAGCGGGGCCAAGAAGCTGGTTGGAGGCGACGGCGAGTGGCGTGTCCGGACCGGTGACTACCGGATCGTCTACGAGATTCACGACAGCGTGTTGCTCGTCCTTGTCGTTGCCGTCGGCCACCGCCGCGACATCTACGAACGCCGGTAGCTGGGCTTCAGCAGGAGGTCTTGTCCCGTCACACCGAGTCTGAGCCAACTCAGATTCCTCCCGGACCACTCTTGGCTAGCCGCCCGGAGCAGCTGGGTCAGGTGGTTGGGCGCTGCCAGGGGTGTACTACCTTGGGTCCGTTGGTGCGGAGCGTGAGTGCAGTTCTTGCGAGCTACGCCAGAGCCGTTTATACCTGGTCCGAACGAAGCGACGGTGAATCAGTGGAGGCACTCGACTACGTACTGACTCACGCCCCGTGGGTCGGCTTTGCTGTTCTGTTCTCGCTCGTCGTCCTGTTCTCTTGGATCGATAGGGATGTCGATGATTCTGCGATTCCCATTGCAACGTGGGGATTCTGTGCGCTGGGGTCGCTCATCGGGCTATCCGCTCGGGCGTGCCGATCGATGTCGCCGGCCAAGTCGGTTCCTATGTCTACTTTGGAGCACTGATAGGCTCTGGCTTCCGGCCGGGTCTTCTCACGCAGCTGCCTAGGCGTGATGAAGAAAGGGGATGGCTCCATTACGGCAATCTCTATTTCCTCACCGGTTGGACGGGCGTCGCCTACGTCGGTGTTTGGGGGGTTTTCCCATTACTGGAGCCCTACCTGTGAGGTGGCACAGTCTCTATAGGGGTGTCGCGACAACGGTTGCCTGACACTGGCGACGTGCGTCGCTATGGTTTTGGCCGTCGGAGAAGGTGCCATGCCCAGACGGCCCACACCGGCGCCGCGGACATGAGTGCGATCCCGATGCCCACGGTCCAGGGCCACATCATCAGTGACTGCGAATCAGGGAGGTCTCGGGCTGCCATGGCGATCACCTGCCCATCTGGGCGCGTGAGAACAACGACGTCGAAGGGAGTCGTGTACGGGTCGCCGCACATTGCCCACGGGATGGGGGCCAGGCCAAGTACGGGTCCAATGGTCGGGTAGATCAGCGTGACGAGCTCTGGAGCTTCAGGCACGGTGACGCGGACGGCCAACTCAGCGCCCCTCCCATACCTCGCCTCGCACGCGACGGCTGAGGAGGTGTGTCCGACCTGGGCAAGCTCAGCGGCGGTCACATACGCCTGCCGTTCGGCCAGGCCCCACGGGATCAACAGGACCACGCCGACGAGGAGGCAGCTGACTGGCCAACTGAGCAGGGCTCGCCCGCGGCCGAGGAGAAACAGCCTCAACCACGCCCCAAACCTCACAGGTCGCGGCTGCCCCGGCTCGCCAAGCAAGACGTTTCTCGGCGAACCTCGCCGCCGGCTCGCCATCACAGGCCCCGTGCCATTACCCACACTCAGGCAGTATGCCAGGGAGCAGAGCGCAGCCTGGGAGCCACCCGGCGAAGATGAATGTCACTCGCGAAACCGCACGCAGTTCACCCCACACGATGCACAACGCCCGCTTCTGCCGCGAGGCGCGGCTGAAGTCTCGGCGATGATCCGGTCCGCCACTCGCCTGCAGAGGTCAGGCCCGAGCGGGCGCTTCTCCACCCGTGAAGCAAGGGCGTGTGCCGATCAATTCCGGGTCTTCTTCATGGTCTCGCGGAGTTCGCCGAGCCATGTGGCGCCGTCTTGGCGCATAATTGCGACCGTTGCGCCGTCACGTGGCTCACCGATCAGCACCACCCGTTCGCCGACCTCTAGCGCCGGGCCGTGCACGGCTTCGCACAGCGCAGTCCAACGTCGCAGGTCGGCCATCGCCCGGCGCACTTTGGCTGCATCCTCGTCATCAAGGTCGTCGAGATTGATCAGTGCGCCGTCATCGTCGTGGGCGAGCTGAATGATCCCTGCGTCTTCCCGGTCTACGACGCCATCCAGGGCCACAATTCGCAGCCGCGCTCGGTCGTCATCGACGGCCCCGACGAAATGGTCACCGTCCACCTCGGTGAGCAGCGCCTCCCGGGCGGGGCCGCCTTCGGCCATCAGTCGCAACCGCGCAGCGTGTCGGTGCTGTGCCCTCGGCCAGGCGCTGAGCCCCAGAAGCAGCACGAAGGCGATGAGGCCCAGCAGCATCGACTCAGGCGTCCCCCAGACCACCTCGATGATGGACAAGACCGCGACGGCCACCGCCGTCGCGGCGAGCGCGACCCCGCCGGTCACGGCACCGATGTTGGCGTAGGAACGCTCGAACGGTCGCTCGCCCGCGGGGCGCCCCCGGCTGACCGTCGACTGGGTGCGACGAGGGACGACGAGCCAGGCGAGCGCCAGCGCGGAGGCGATGGCCCACGCTCGCCACCCCCACAGCCACGAGGCCCCGCCGTAGGGAAGCAACCATCCCAGCACCGACGCACAGGCGAGGGTCCAGCGTGGCAGAGCCCAAATGGAGGTCAGAAGCAGCACCGCCGCGAGCCACAGGCGTCCAACCCAGGGCACAACAGGAACCACATCGCCCGCAGCCACCTCCGCAACCAACAGGACAGCCAGTGATACCACCCACGCTAGACGGATGGCTACCGTGTGGAGCCGAGTGGCCCGCAGATCGGCCGCGAGGAGTGGTGCCATGCCCGCAGTATGTCGCTCCTGCGGCGAAAGCGCTGAGCAGCCCCACTCCTCATCGCGCAGCATTCGCCTATCTACACCCATCGGCGAGCCGTGATCATCCTCGCTGGGTGACCACGACCTCGGGAACGGGCAATGAAGTGAAAGCGGTCACAGGCTCAGGCACCAGCGCGACGGTGACGCCTCCGCGAAGCGGTTCCGAACATCCGGACATGCCGCTCCTGGGACGGTCGAGTCCGGTCTGGCAGGTGTATGGCCAGACCGAATCGCATCGGTGCCCCTGCCGCGTGACCTCGACTCTTCCGTCCATACTTGCAGTAACGTACGTCATAACGTACGCTGCTTGGTGGAGGTTGTACCTATGACTGCTGTGAGCGCAACGTCTGCCCGCGCGAACCTGTACCGGTTGATCGACCAGGTCAACGAGGAGTCCGAGCCGCTGACCATCACCGGCCAGCGTGGCAACGCCGTGCTCATCGGCGAGGAGGACTGGCTCGCCATCCAGGAGACGCTGTTCCTTGAGTCGGTACCGGGGTTGGCCGATTCCATCCGGCGCTCCCGCGCGGAGGGTGTCGACGCGGGCTCGACCGAGCTTGACTGGTGAGTCCCTGGACTCTGGTGTACTCACGCCAAGCCCAGAAGGACGCCCAGAAGCTGGCCTCCTCAGGGCTGAAGACGAAGGCGCAGCACCTGCTGGAGGTTCTGGCCCAGGACCCGTTCACCACGCCACCCAAGTACGAGAAGTTGGTCGGCGACCTCGCTGGCTGCTACTCACGGCGCATCAACATCCAGCACCGACTTGTCTATGAGGTGCTCCCTGATCGCCACGTTGTCCACATCCTGAGGATGTGGACCCACTACGAGTAGCCACTCACCGAACATCCGGACGTGCCGCGGGTTGCGCGAGGGTCGTGTGTCGGCTCCGCTTGCCGCAGCGCGGTATGCCTTCGTGTTGAACGCTGTCCGCAACGAGCGGGTGGCCCCGTTCCCGCACATCAGGAGTGGGGCGCTACGGCCTTACCCTTGCGGTATGGCCCTGCCTCGCCACACGACGGACGCCGCCCTGTCGGCTTGGCTCGCGCCCCGGCTGCTGCCGTGGGGACCGGCTGGGGTTCCGGTGGGTGCCATGGTGCCGACGGGCTTCGCGGCGTATGTGCGGGTCCTGCACCCCCTGCCGGACGGACGCCGCTGGCGGGAGATCGCGGCGTCCAATGGACGCGTCCTGCATCCCCTGGCGCAGTGGAGCCACATGTTCGACACCCTGCGCCACCCGAACCTGTGGCCGCCGGATGGCCATCTCCCGCGCCCCGACCACGACGCGCTGGTCGCACACCTGCAGGCGTCTGGGGACGTGACCTACGCGGTGTGGGAGGGCTACGGGTTCTGGGGAGGCGGCGCGGTCGAGGCGCACCACCCCGATCTGATGACCTACGAGGTCCCGGTGCCGAGCCGGGTCCCGGGGGTGCCGAGCCGGTGTTGGCCCTGCCGCACCGGCGCTACCACCTGTTCCGGGCGCCCCTGGCCGCGCACGAGACGTGGGTCGAGGACGAGAGCTTCGGGCAGTCGGCGAACCTCGTATGGCCGGACGACCACGTCTGGTGTCTGGCCACCGAGATCGACTTCGGCTTCACGCTGCTCGGCTGCGAGCGCGCGGTCGCGGACGTCGTTCTCGCCGATCCCGCTCTTGAGGCGTTCGAGGTTGGTGTGGACGACAACATGAGCTGGTCCGGGGACGCCATCAATCCGGCGCCCCGGCGGGCCTGACAGCCGCCTCCGACCCGCCGACCGGCCCGTTCGACCCGGCCGATCCAGCTCGCCCCGCCTGCTGAACCGCCGCACGACGCGTGAACCGGGCACCAGACGATTCCACCTGAGCTGGAGTTGGTGAAGCGCGAACATCCGCTCTTGCCGCGATGGGTGGTGCTCACGTGTTCAAGGTGTTCGTCGGCGTGCCCACCATCGCCAAGACGCGAGTAGGACCGCCACTGCAGCGAGCAGCCACCAGAGTTCGTCCATCCCAGGTGGATCGGCCCAGGGGCCGAGGTAGAACATCGTGACCATGAAGATCGCCGCGACGGCGAGGCCGGTGAGCAGTTCGAGGGTGAATCGCACCACTCCTGAACTCCTTCGCCTGCGCGCCGTGCGCATCACGTTACCTCTGCGCAGCCTTCGCTCAGCGCCGACTGCTGTGACATCGGGTTCCTCGTCGCCATGTTCCTAGCTGAGATGCCGTGTCAGAAGGAATGACGCCGCATCCCACCATGTCACGCTCGGCGCCGATCACGCGCGGGTCGCACCTGCAGGGCGACAGCGCCGTGGAACTCCTGGCCGAGAACCTGCCTTATGTCAGTCTGTCTGAAGTCGAGGCGTTTGCCGGGGGCATAATCTGGGGCCTCCCATCCCTCAGTCGCCCTGGACTGCGGTAGCGGCAGACCGGCCACCTGGGTCTCCGGTCGTTCCGATGACGCGTTCATCGCTGCGGCGCCGATTGCTCTTGAGCCGGCCTGGTCCAGCGGACACCCGTCTGGTGCGGTGTGACTGATGCTCTACTCGCAGACCAATGGTGGGTGGTGCTCGGTAAGGTCTGCGATGTGAACTGGTTCAGAGTCGCCGCATGAAGCCTGAGAAGGTCAACCCACGCGAGGTGTTCTACCAGCCGTCCCGTATGGTCGTCCCTCTCTTCCAGCGTCCGTACGTGTGGTCAAAGGAGCGGCAGTGGCAGCCTCTCTGGGAGGATCTCGACCGACTCACGGATGTTCTCGCTGGCAAGAATCCAAGCGCCACGCACTTCCTCGGTGCTTTCGTCGTGCAGCAACTCCCCTCGACCCTGGGCGCGATGCAAGAGTGGAGCGTCATCGATGGTCAACAGCGTTTGACGACACTTCAGATACTGCTGGATGCCCTGCACGCGCAGCTTGAGCGACGCGGTCTGGCGATGCTTGCCGCGCAAGTCGAGCCGCTGATTGTCAACCCGGTCGCGTTCCGAAAGAAGCCCGAGGACCAGTACAAGGTCTGGCCAACCAACCACGACCGGGCTGCATTCGAGTCGGTCATGAGCGCCTCAGAGCACCGGTCGACTATTCGACCGTGGCGTCGTCGCGCCTGGCCGAGGCGCACCAGTTCTTCAGTCAGTCCATTGCAACTCGCCTCGACAACGCCCCGACTCTCGACGTCGCCGGCAAGCTCCTGGTGGATGCCGTTTCGGGGCAGCTTGAGATCGTCAGCATTCGACTTGACGCCACGGAGGATGCACAGGCAATCTTCGAGACTCTCAATGCTCGCGGTGAGCCGCTCAGCGCAGCGGACCTGATCAAGAACTTCATCTTCCAGAACCACCCCGGCACCGAGGACCAGGTAGAAGGCGCCTACCTCGCGAACTGGGCAGAACTCGAAACGCCGTGGTGGGTTACGGCGGTCACCTCTGGTCGCGTGACCCATCCGCGCGCATCGTGGTTCCTATGGCACTGGCTGCGGGCCCGCCTCCTCGAGGACTTCCCAATCCGCGAGCTGTTCCAACAGTTCAAGGACTACGTCACGTCCAAACGCCCCGATATTGAGGTTCTCCTGCCTGAGATCAAGGCTGCAGCTGACCGCTATCGCTTCGTCATCGAAGGCGCCCAGGCATCTACCGGCCCGCTGACACGTGCACAGTGGTTCAGCTATCGGGTCGGGACGCTCGACTCCGAGATCATGCGGCCGCTACTGATCTGGCTCGATGAACAGCCACAGGCCGATGTGCCAGCAGCGGACAAGGACCGGGTTCTTCGACTGCTGGAGAGCTGGTTTGTTCGCCGCGCGATCGTGAAGGCCCCTTCGCAGGGCGCCAACCACACTGATCACGGCCTGCGACCCGGAGATCGTCTCCCCCACCGCGGCCGGATCGAGGACGTCACCTACCACCACCTCAACACGTGCCCCGTCGACAGATGGGAGTTTGGCGGCACTAGCCGAGCCTTTGCCCGTTGATCACTGGTGTTTTCCTCAACGCTGAGGATCATCTGACTATCAAGCATGCTCAGCACTTGCCGAGGTCGGCTCCTCCCAAGCCTGGGAAGCGCGGTTCCATCTCAATCGTTCCGTGCTGCCCGCCAGAACCGGCTCAACGAAGGCCAAGCATGCTGCGAGCAGGTCGGCGAAACTCACCGGGGTCGACTGTTCGAGCCTCTGCTTCCTTCGCCAGACTTCCCACTTGCGTTGCGCGAGTACTGACATTTGTGACAGCAACGGGCCGAGTGGTTCGAGCTCGACGTGGCGATAGCGGGCGACAACGCCGATTGCTTCCTGCAGGTCCGCACCTTCGATGGTTCGGGAGCGGGCAATGGCCGCGATGTCGGTGAAATCTCGCCAACGGGTGTTCTGCTCTCCTCGTTCGAGCGCGGTGACGATCTTCTCCGCGAGAACCATGTGATCCGGGTACCCGAGGAGGCGCAGAGTACCGCCCAGCAGGAGCGGCAGAACAGCCTCTGTCGGCGCAGGCCAGATGGGGTCGCCGAAGTTCATGTCGATGTGCAACGCCACCTGGGCGGTCGCCAACCGGGCAGCCATCTTGACCCGCACCCCGTAATAGTCGGCGTCGTCACGGATCTGCTCTCCCCTGACGGAGTCGAGGTCGAACTCAAGCCCGTCATCACGAGGAACGGCAAGAATGCTCCTGACGCGTCTTTCAACCTCGGGGATATCGTTGGCGAACCCTCGAGCGGCGAAGTCGATGTCCCTGGTTGGTCGCCGGTCCGCGAAGGCTGCCATGAGCACGCCACCCTTGAGGACAAGGTCTGCAGCAGATTCGGACGCTGCGAGTCGGGCAAGGAACCCTTCCAGCGCGTACAGAGTGATGTACTCCGCAGGGTCGCGATTCTGTCGTCCGGCGAGGTTGCGGAGATCGTTGTACGCGCGCCCCGCTGGGGTGTCTCTGGGCGGTGCCGGCGGAGTCACAGGAGCACCTCCACTGCTTGGCGGATCCGAGGGAGCGCTTTGGGGAACGAGCCCGCGACCTTCAGGAGGCCTGCTGGTGTACTCCCCCTCCGCCGCAGCCAACGTCGGAGTGCCTCATACGCAACGTCGCTGCCTTCCTGGTGCATGAGCCGGAAGGTATCGACGATGGTTCGCTCTGCCGAGTAGATCGCGACTCTGGCCCCTCCTCCCGCGTCGGTATGTTCACGCCCGATCGGGAAGGTGGCCGGGGCGAAGCTGTGCCAGCTCACATGTGAGAGGCCGACAGGGTGGTGTGTTCCGCGGGGCAGTGCGATGTCGGATGTGAACGGGATCGCGTCGCTCAGCTCGTGGTGCACAAGAGCACTCGTCAGGCATAGCGTCGCGTCTTCGCGGAGCGCGGTTGCCGCAGCAAGCATAGTGAACGCCGGCTGAAGTGCCTCGGGGCGAACATAGACTCCCCGCCCCACGCGCTCGATCTCGTCCCGCTCGAGCAAGGAGTACACCTGGTCCTTGGTGAGGCCCAGTGTGCGGGCGTCCTCGAGCGTGAAAGCTGGCGCGAGCTCGCGTATCGACACCCCTGATCCCTCCCAACTCTTGACACAGCCACCGTACCTGTAAAGAGTTGGGCGGGCAAGGAGAGTACGCATCGCCGGGTAGCCCGAACCCTCTGGCCTCGTCAGTCGGTGGTCGCGGTCACTCGCCGAGCCTTGTAGAGGGGCGACGACTCTGGCAGTGAAAGAACGAGGGGCATCGCCTTGGCAACACACTCCCCCCTCGCTTCCACTCCCCGCCGCTTTCCCATCACAAGTCGCCTCCCGCCGCCTCGTAGCGTTCATCGGACATCTGGTGACGCCTGTTGGCCAACCCTCCGTCCGGACAACTCTGGTTTGTTGGTCCCCATGCCCGGCTTGAGCAGGTCTGCCATCTGCGGCGGAGTAGCCGCCAACAACCATCAGGAGCCCTCCTCGCAGTGCTTGATGTCCCTTTCACTGATCCGAGCTATCTCATGGAGAACAGGATCTCCTGTCCCAGTCCACAACCAAAAGACACGGTCGGATTCTACGGACTCACATACATCAGCGATGATCTGGACTACAGCTCCTGTTCGGAGGGTCACCAACCAGTAGCGACTATCGGTGCGCCACAACTCACGAACCGATTCAACCCCGGCCTGCAACCCTTCACAGGCAGGTTCCCGGACTTGCGCCGGCGGCCGCCAGACCTCGACACCATCCTCATCCCAGCCCACCACGACCAGTACCTCTCTTCGACCCAGCGCTACTCACTGCCACTGGACCCGATCACCTTGAACGCCGGCAGCAACACCGTGACGATCACAACGGTCGGCAAGAACGGCGCATCGAGCGGGCTCGGCTTCACGGTCGACCGATTGCGGCTGATCAAGCAGTGATCCCCCAGTAACTGGCACGGACGCAACGAAGGAAGGGTGGGGATCGCTCACCCCACCCTTCCTCGCTCACTCGTCCGACGCGCTCTCAGTCCCGCCACGCCCTCCACAGTCGGGCGTACTGCCCGTCGAGTTCGAGCAGCTCCTGGTGAGGACCCAACTCGACGATCTGCCCATCATCCACGACGGCAATCCGGTCGGCGTCGTGGGCGGTGTGAAGTCGGTGTGCGATCGCGATGACCGCCCGCCCCTCGAGGAGCGCGGACATGGAACCCTCCAGGCTGCGCGCGGAGGTCGGGTCGATCAGAGACGTCGCCTCGTCCAACACCAATGTGTGGGGGTCGGCGATGATCAACCGCGCCAGAGCCACCTGCTGCGCCTGCGCCGGAGTCAGCGCCGTCTTGCCGTGCCCGAGCTGGGCATCGAGCCCATCCGGGAGCCTCGACACCCACCCCCAGGCCCCCACCGTCACCAGGGCCTCCTGCACCTCCGCGTCGGAGGCGCTGGTCTCGCGGGCGAGCACGACGTTGTCGCGGACGGACCCCATGAACACGTGATGCTCCTGCGTGACCAGGGCAACCTCGGTGCGCAACCGGTCCAGCGGCAGATCCATAACGTCCACGCCACCGACGGTGACATCGCCGGTGCGTGGCCGGTTGATCCCGGCCACCAGTCGGCCCAGCGTCGATTTGCCGGAGCCGGAAGGTCCGACGACGGCGAGCCGCTCGCCCGGGCGAAGGTCAAGGTCAACCCCGTGAAGCACGTCGACTCCCTCCCGGTACCCGAACCGCAGATCGCTACCGGTCAGCTTCACGCCATCAGGCTGCGACTCGCCCGGGGTACGGTCATCGTCGAGTTGGGCGACGCCGATCAGTCGGGCCGTGCCGACGATTCCGAGCTGCAGATGGTCGAGAACCGCGATGACCCGGTCGAGGGGCCCCTGCAACTGCGACACGTACAGGGCCGCAGTCGTGATCTGCCCGATCGTGACCCACCCCTGCGAATGACCCCAGATGCCGAGCAGGACGACTCCCACGAGCGGCAGTTGGAACGAGGAGTCGACCATGGCGAACAGCATGTTGCGCAGCGTCATCGTGTACCGCTCCGCCTGGGCGGACACCTCGGTGTCCTCGTCCAGCTGCCCGATCCGCTGGCCCCCGAGCCCCAGGGCCTCGACGGTCCGGGCACCCTCCACCGTCTCGGTGGTGGTGGAGTTGATGACGGAGTACGACGCCGACTCGGTGATGTATCCCGCCGTGGCGCGGGCCAGGTAGTAGCGACCGCCCAGTGCCATGATCAGCGCGGTCCCGACCATCGGCAGCGTCAACAGCCACGAGTTCACAGCCATGGCCGTGACGGTGGCACCGATCAGGACAACCGACACGATCAGGTTCGGCAACGCCCAACGCGCCGCGGTCGCCATCTTCCCGACGTCGGAGGTGATCCTGGTCAGAAGGTCGCCGGAACCGGACGCCTCCACGTGGCCGAGAGGCAGCCGCAACACAATGCGCACAACCTCTTCACGGGCGGCCGCGAGCAGGTCGTATCCGAACACGGCAGAAGCCCGGCGGGCGCCGAACGTGACGACGGCCTGCGCGACGATCAGCCCGGTGATGATGCCGGCCATGGTCGCCACGTCCGAGCGGCCGAGCCCACCGGCCGTGACATCGTCGACGAGACGCCCCAGCAGCAGCGGCGCCACGAGACCCACCCCGGCCGCCGCGACATTGAGCAGAATCGTCCAGACCAGCGCCGCCCTGCGGCTGCGCAGCAGCACGCCGAGGAAACCGGCCGCCTGGCCCGTCGTCGCGACGGGGAAGCCCCGCCGGGGAGAACGGGCGTCCTCGTACACCGACCTGGCGTTCGCCCCACGGAGCGAATGCCGCTGTCGCAGGGCAGTGAGACGACGAAGCGGGCCTGCCCCCTTCGGCACCTCGAGCCCGGTGGGCACACGGGGTGGGAGCGGATCGACCCGCCACGTGTCGGCGGACGTGGTGTCCAGCAGTTGTTCACTCATGGTGAGTCCTCCATCCCGCGCGCAATGACGCTGCGGTAGTCCGCGTGATCGCGCAGCTCGTGGTGGGTGCCGCGGGCGACCTCCCGGCCGTCGACGAGCACCGCGATCTCGTCGCAGCGGCGCAACAGCAGAGGCGACGCCGTCACGACGACGGTGGTGCGGCCAGCGCGGTGATCGGCGAGCCGTTCCGCGATGCGGGCCTCAGTGTGGGCATCGACGGCGGAGGTCGGCTCGACAAGCACCAGTACGTCAGGGTCACGCAGCAGCGCCCTGGCGAGGATGACCCGCTGCCGCTGGCCCCCGGACAACCCGCGTCCCTTCTCGTCGATGCGGCCCTGCCACCCTTCGGGCAGCGAGGCGTAGATGTCTTCGGCCGACGCGACCCGCAGCGCCTGCTCGGCCTGCTGCCTGCTGTGTGTTCCCCACGGGTCGACGGCCGTCTGCAGGGTTCCGGCGAACAGCATCGCCCCTGTGTGGGACACCACGACGTGCTCGCGCAGCTCGGAGATGTCGAGCTGGGAGTAGTCGATACCGTCGGCGCTCACACCCCAGGGCCTGGCTGCGGCCTCGGCGTCCTCGGCGGCACGACGGCGACGCTCCGCCAGCCGCTCCCGCCGCGCCCGCCGCTTCGCGCGCTCGGACAGATCGTCGTCGTCCTCGGCCTCGGGGCACCCTCAGGAAGGTAGCGTCCGAGCCGGTCGGCCATCGCCGCGGACGCGTCAGGATCGGCCGAGACGAGTCCCAACATGCGTCCTGGCATCACGGTGACGCCGGATGCCTCGTCGAAGAGCGTCGGATCCTCGCTCAGCTTCTGCGGCCCCGGAGCCCACGGCAGATCGGCGCTGAGCAGCGCCATCGTCTTGGCCGCCGACACCAGGCCCTGCACCCACTTCTGGGCGAAGTCGAAGAAGGTCTGCATCGGCGAGATCAGGAACACGGCGTAGCCGAAGAAGCTGATCAGTTCGCCGACCGTGAGGGTGCCGTCGAGCAGGCGCATCGACCCGAGGTAGACGAGCGCGACGAGGAGCAGCCCCGATAGCAGGATGCTGATGGCCTCGACCACGGCCTGCCAGGTCCCCAGCCGGACCCCGAGGTGCCGGACCTTCTGCGACTGGCGCTCGTAGTTCGCCGCGAAGGTCCTCTCACCCCCGACGCCGCGGAGGATGCGAAGACCGGTGGCGATGTCGGTCGCCAGCGACGTCAACGACGACGCCTCCGTGCGTTCCGCCTCCTGGGCCCTGGTCAGCGGGCGTAGCACCGGCGCGGAGGCGCCGACCAGCAGGGGGACGGCGACGAGGACCAGCGCACCGAGCGCAGGCGACGTCGTGAGCATGAGCACGGATGCGAGCAGGAAACTGATCGCTGCCGCGATGGCATGCCCGAACGCGTCGACCGTCGCACCGAACTGATCGCTGTCCGAGGCCGACACGCTGAGCACCTCGCCGGTGGGGACGCGACGGTTCAGCACGTGCCCCAGGTGGACCGACTGTCGCGTGACGCGACGCTGGATGCCGTAGATCCCAAGCAGCCACATCCGCACCGCGAAGGTGTGGAAGGCGATGCCGCCCGCCACACCGATGACGATCACGCCGAGCAGAGCCGCCACCCAGCCGAGCGCGTCGACGATCCCCTGCTCGATGCCTGTGTCGATCGCTCGACCGAGCAGCCACGGCGTGACCGCCGCCGGAATCAGCCAGGTGGACGCGGAGGCCGTCATGGCAGGCACGACCCACCCGTAGGAGCGGATCAGCCAGAAAAGGAACCTGCTCGGCGACCTGGTGTCCGGACGCGAGTCGGCGGGGATGGCAGGCGGGAAGTCGTAGCGCCCGCGCGGGGTGGTGTAAATGATGAGTCCTGGTGGACGGCGCCGTCAGCGGCGCGAAGATCGGGAGGAGTGGGACGCTCAGGGCGTCAGAGGCGCGACCGGGTCAGGAGGCGAAGATGCGCGGCCGACCGAGGGTAACAGCGGCGACGATGGTCAACATCACTGCACCTCCTCCAGATCGACAACAGCGTCAACACTAGGAGCCCGGACCGGAACCTGTCAACCGGTCCCCCTCCAGAGGTCGCGTCAGTCGCGTGCGTGCGACTCCAGGAACTCGAAGAGTTCGCGATCATCCACGCCCGGGTACGTGCCCTGGGGCAGCGGCGCGAACAGGTGGGAGCGGACGCGCGGCGAGGCCCAGGCCTCCCCCTTCCACCGTTCCGCCAGCCCGTCATCCGGCCGGCGGCAGCAGCGCACGTCCGGGCAGGTCGACACCTCCCTGGTCTGCGACTCGCGCCCGCGGAACCACTTCGAGGCGGCGTACGGCACACCCAGCGTGATCGAGAACTCCGCCATGGCGCCCGTGCCCGTCTGCGTCGACTCGAAGAAGGTGCCGGCAGGGGTGTCGGTGTACTGGTAGTGCTCACTCGCGCGGGTCGACCTGGCGAAGGCACGCCGCGCGCTCCAGTGACGGCACACCACCTCCCCTTCCGTTGAGCCGGTGGCGTCCTGCGGCAGGGGGAGGCCGTCGTTCTCGTAGGCGCCGACGACGGAGCCGTCACCGTCGACCCGCAGGTAGTGCAGGGTGATGCCCAGGTGGTGTGTGGCGAGGTTGGTGAACCGCAGGGTCGCGCTCTCGTGCGTGACGCCGAAGGTGTCACGGAAGTCCTCGATGGCGATGTTGCGTTCCCGTTTGGCCCGCTCCAGGAACTCCAGCGACGCGGCGCGCGGCATCAGGCACCCTGCTGCGAAGTAGCTGGCCTCCAGACGCTGCCGGAGGAAGTCGGCGTAGTCGACGGGCGCCGCATGCGCGAGCATCCGGTTCGCGACCGCCTGCAACGCCAGAGAACGCAGGCCATGCCCGCCCGGGATCGAAGCGGGCGGGATGTAGACCCGGCCACGCTCAAGGTCCACCACTGCGCGGGCCGAGTGCGGCAGCCCGTCGGTGTGGACGATCGTGAGGCCCACCCGTCCCGCCAGCTCCGCGACCGTGCGGTGGGTCAGTGCGCCGGTGGTGTGTCCGACGGCCCGCGTGGCCTGCTCGGCGATGACCTCGATCTCGGGGAGGTAGTTGTTCAGCTCGCGCATCCTGCTGCGGTGCTGCGTGTTGGCGCGGCGGGCCTCCTCCGGGGTGGCGATGGCCAGGCGGGCCCGGCGGTCCAACTCGCGGTGCAGGCCGACGATCGTCTTCAGCACCGAGTCCGACATCCCCCGGCCCGGGCGCAGGAGAGGCAGCCCGAGCTCCCGGTAGGCGGGCGAGGCCTGCGCCCGCTCCAACTCGATCTCCAGCGAGGCCCGCGGTGACGGCGGTTCAGCGGACAGGAGGTCCGCGGCGGTCACCTTGAGCGCCGCGGCGATCGCCTCGAGCAGTGAGAGCCGGGGTTCGCGGCGTCCGTTCTCCACCATCGAGAGCTGGCTGGGAGCGGTTCCTGTGAGATCCCCCAGTTCTTCGAGCGTGAGCCCCGCGCGGGTCCGGAAGTGCCGGATGCGGTGCCCCAACGTCGAGAGATCGGCCATGGAGTTCACGATATGCGAAGAAGCACGAAACTTCACATGCTTCTGGCTACCAGGGTCCCCCGGTTCCTTCCCTATGGTGAATCCAGGAGCCCATCCCGCAACGAAGCGCAGACCACACAGGTTGGAGAAACTCATGACCGTCACCGTCACCATCGCCCACCAGCCCCCCGCCACCGCCGACCGGCGTGTCGTCGCCTGGGTCGAGTCCGTCGCCCGGCTGACCCGCCCCGACCGCATCGTGTGGTGTGACGGCTCGCCGGAGGAGCGTCAGCGCCTGCTGGATGAGGCGGTGGCCGCGGGCACCCTGATCAAGCTCAACGAGAAGTTGCGCCCCAACAGCTACCTGGCCCGGTCGAACCCGGGCGACGTGGCCCGGGTCGAGGCGCGGACCTTCATCTGCTCAGAGCACGAGGATGACGCGGGGCCCACGAACAACTGGGCCGCTCCCGGAGAGATGCGCGAAACCCTGAACGGGCTGTTCCTCGGCTCCATGCGTGGTCGCACCATGTACGTCGTGCCGTTCTCGATGGGGCCGGTCGGCAGCCCGCTCGCCCGACTCGGCGTCCAGGTGACCGACTCGCCCTACGTGGTGATCAGCACCGGCACCATGACCAGGATGGGCGCCGCGGCCCTCGACCGCATCGGCCCGGACACCGAGTGGGTCCCCGCGATCCACACGGTGGGGGCACCGCTTGAGCCGGGCGAGGCCGATGTCGCCTGGCCCTGCAACGACACCAAGTACATCGTCCACTACCCCGAGACGCGGGAGATCTGGTCGTACGGCTCCGCCTACGGCGGCAACGCCATCCTGGCCAAGAAGGGATTCGCGCTGCGGATCGCATCGAAGATCGGCGGTGAGGAGGGCTGGCTGGCCGCCCACATGCTGTTGCTCAAGGCGACCAACCCGGAGGGACGATCCTTCCACGTAGCCGCCGGCTTCCCCAGCGCCTGCGGCAAGACGAACTTCGCCATGCTGCGCCCGTCGCTGCCCGGCTGGACCGTCGAGACGATCGGCGACGACATCGCCTGGCTCGCCCAGAGCGAGGACGGCACGCTGCGTGCCATCAATCCGGAGGCAGGCTTCTTCGGGGTCGCCCCCGGCACTGGCTACTCTACCAACCCGACGGCGATCGCGGCGATCGAGGCGGACACCGTCTTCACCAATGTCGCGCTGACCGACGACGGCGACGTCTGGTGGGAGGGCCTCACCGATGAGCCCCCTGCGCACCTGACCGACTGGTTGGGCAACGACTGGACACCTGACTCCGGGACCCCGGCCGCGCACCCCAACTCGCGCTTCACCGTCGCGGCCCACCTATGCCCCTCGATCGCCGACACCTGGGACGACCCGGCGGGCGTGCCGCTGGACGCCATCATCTTCGGTGGGCGCCGGGCGACGAACGTCCCCCTCGTGGCCCAGGCCAGGGACTGGGAGCACGGCGTCTACCTGGGCGCCACACTGGCCTCGGAGCGGACCGCGGCCGCGGAGGGCACGCTGGGCGAACTACGCCGCGACCCGTTCGCCATGTTGCCGTTCTCCGGCGTCCACATGGCCGACCACTGGCAGCACTGGCTCGACGTCGGTGAGCGGCTCGCGCAGTCCGGCAATGCACCCCAGATTTTCCAGGTCAACTGGTTCCGTCGCGGCGAGGACGGCCGCTTCCTGTGGCCCGGCTTCTCGGAGAACGCCCGTGCGCTCGCATGGATCACCGAACGGATCGAGGGCCGCGCCGAGGCGACAGAGACCCCGTTCGGGCTCGTGCCCGTCGCAGGGGCCATCGATCACGAGGCGGCGGGCGTGAGTGACGAGGACTGGGAGGCGCTGTTCGCGATCGACCGGGCCGGCGTCACCGCAGAGGCTGACGACACCGACGTCTTCCTCGCACGGATCGGCGCGAAGGTGCCCGAGGCGGTGCTGCGGCAGCACGCGGAGTTCCGCGCGCGGCTCTGAGCTAGGTTCCGCGCCGGCGCTGAGGGGCTGGCGGCCCTCAGCCTCTCAGCGCCGCGTAGCAGTCCGCCAGGACCGTCTCGTCCGGCTCGGCGAGGATCGTGACCTCGCCGACGCCGCGGAGACCGACGAGCCGCAGCGCGTCGCCACGGGCCTTCTTGTCCAGCGACATGATGGGCCGCAACTCGCGGTACGCCGCCGGGTAGCGCAGCGGCAGCCCCAAACCGCCGAGGAGCTCGTCGTGCAAGGCCACCACGTCGCCGTCGAGGCCGAGCAGTTCCTTGGAGACCCGGGCCATCCACGCCATGCCCACGCTGATGGCCTGGCCGTGCCGCCAGGTGAACCCCGCGTGCTTCTCGACGGCATGGCCCAGCGTGTGTCCGTAGTTGAGGGCCTCCCGGCCGACGCGGTCGCCGGACGACGTCCGCTCCGTCAGGTCGGCGGCTACGACGGTCGCCTTCACCTGGACGGCCCTGGTGACGAGCTCGGCGAACCGGTCGCCGGTCACATCGAGGCAGTCGGCCAGGTCGGTCGTGGCCAGATCGAGGATCGCCGGATCGGCGATGAAGCCGCACTTGATGACCTCGGCGAGCCCCGAGGCGACCTCGGCAGCCGGCAGCGAGTCGAGCAGCGCCAGGTCGCACAGGACGGCGCGCGGCTCATAGAAGGCGCCGACGAGGTTCTTGCCCGCTGCGAGGTTGATGCCGGTCTTGCCTCCCACCGCGGCGTCGACCATGCCGAGCACCGACGTCGGTACCGAGACGTAGGCCACACCGCGCAGCCAGCTGGCCGCGACGAACCCGGAGAGATCGGTGGCAGTGCCGCCACCGAGCCCGACGACCACGTCGTTGCGGGTGAAGCCGGCCTCTGCCAGTGCCTCCCAACAGTGCGTCAGCACCGCGGGAGTCTTGGCGGCCTCCGCATCCGGGACGGGGATCAGCGTGGCCGGCACGCCCAGGTCGGCGACCGCGGCGGACGCGAGCCTGGCCAGCGCGGCCGGATGGATGACGGCGACCCGCGACGCCCCGGCGACCAGGCCGGGCAGCCGGCTCAGCGCGCCGGGCTCGATGTGGACGTCGTAGGGTCCGAGCGCCGACTCGACCCGGACGCTCACTGCCTCGTCCTCTCAGCGACGAGCTGGTCGGCCACCTCGGAGCTGCCGCGGCCGTCGGTGTCGACGATCTGCGTGGCGAGCGACTCGTAGATGGGCGTGCGCTCGCGGAGCAGTTCCACGAGGCGGCTGCGGGTGTTGCCCAGCAGCAGCGGACGGACGGTGTTGAGGCCGACGCGGCGGCTGGCCTGCCCGGCCGAGACCTTCAGCCAGATGACCTCGTGGCCGGCCAGGGCCTCCCGGATTGCGGGGTTCATCACCGCTCCCCCGCCGAGCGACACGACGTCGTAGGCGCCGAGGAGTTCGATCGTCGCCTCCTGCTCGAGGGCACGGAAGTACGCCTCGCCCTCGTCGGCGAAGATCTCGGACACGGGCTTGCCCTCGACCTCCTCGATGCGCTGGTCGACGTCGACGAACGTGGCGCCGAGCTTGCGCGCCATCCGCCTGCCGACGGTGGACTTGCCTGCCCCGGGGGCGCCCATGAGCACGATGGTCATCAACCGATCTCCAGTCCGCGGGAGGCGACGTCGGCGAGGTAGGCCTCGCAGTTGCGCCGGGTCTCGGCGACGGAGTCGCCACCGAACTTCTCGAGCACTGCCTCGGCGAGCACCAGCGCGGCCATGGCCTCGGCGACGACGCCGGCGGCCGGCACGGCCGTCACGTCGGAGCGCTGATGGTGCGCCTGGGCGGCTTCGCCGGTGGTCGTGTCGACGGTGCGCAGCGCGCGCGGCACCGTCGCGATGGGCTTCATGGCCGCGCGGACCCGCAGCACCTCGCCTGTCGACATGCCGCCCTCGGTGCCGCCGGAGCGGTGGGAGGCGCGGCGGATGCCCCGTCGCCGGGCACGATCTCGTCATGGGCCAGCGACCCTCGGGTGCGGGCCAGCTCGAAACCGTCGCCGACCTCGACGCCCTTGATGGCCTGGATGCCCATGAGCGCTCCCGCGAGCCGCGCGTCGAGCCGACGGTCGCCCTGGATGTGCGAGCCGAGGCCGGGAGGCAGCCCCCAGACGACGACCTCGACGACGCCGCCGAGGGTGTCACCGTCGCGGCGGCACGCCTCGACCTCCGCCTGCATCAGCGCGGAGGCCTCCGGGTCGAAGCAGCGCGCCGGGTCGGCGTCGATGGCGGGGAGATCATCGATCGTGGGCAGCGTGGCCCTGCTGGCCCTCACTGGCCCGAACTCGACGACGTGGCTGAGCACCGTGACGCCGACGGCCTGGCGCAGGAACGCCTGGGCCACGGTCCCGAGCGCGACGCGGGCGGCGGTCTCGCGGGCGGAGGCGCGCTCCAGGATCGGGCGGGCCTCGTCGAAGTCGTACTTCTGCATGCCGGCCAGGTCTGCGTGGCCCGGGCGGGGTCTGGTCAGCTTGGCGTTGCGGGCGGACGCCTCCAGCTCGGCCTGGTCGACCTCGCCGGGTGCCATCACCTGCTGCCACTTCGGCCATTCGGTGTTGCCGACCTGGATCGCGATCGGCGATCCCAGCGTCTCCCCGTGGCGGAACCCGCCGAGCAGCGTCACCTCGTCGGCCTCGAACTTCATCCGGGCCCCTCGTCCGACGCCCAGCCGACGGCGGCGCAGGTTCTCGGCGATCTCCTCGACCCCCACGCGGACGTGGGCGGGGATGCCCTCCATCGTGGCGATCAGCGCTTGCCCGTGGGACTCACCGGCGGTCAGGTATCGAAGCATTGCGCCATTGTGTCAGAGCGCGGCACGCCTCTTCAGTTCGCGACCGGCAGCCGAGAGGCAGGCGTCGAAGGTGACGCGGGCCCCCGTCAGCAGGAAGAACTGATCGACGGCCTGGCCCGCGAGCAGGTCGAGCCCGCTGAGCACGGGGATGCCGGCGTCGGCGGCAGCCCCGTCAACGGGGTCGGCCACGGATCGTAGACGACGTCGAAGACGGCGCCTGCGGCCGCCGCCAGCGCCGCGGCGTGGGGCGCGGCCGCGGCGACCGGGATGGTGCTGGCCACCAGGTCCACCGTCCCCGGAGCCTCGCCCAGGGTTCGGACCTCGGCCCGGAGCCCCAGCAGGGTGGCGAGTTCGACGAGTCCGACGGCGCGCTCGGGACGGCGGGCCAGGACGACGACGTCGCGGGTACCCAGCCCGGCCAGCGCGAGGACGATCGAGCGGGCGGTCGCGCCGTTGCCGAGGATCGCGGCGCTGCGCGGGGCGGCAAGTCCGTGCGCCCGCCACGCGACGCCGAAGCCGGGCACGTCCGTGTTGTGGATCCGCGGGCGGCCCTCGCCGAACACCATGGTGTTGCCCCCGCCCACCAGGCGGGTCGGTTCGTCCGGATCCCCGAGGGCGACGATCGCCTCCTTGTGCGGCGCCGTCACGCTGAGCCCGACCCAGGTCGGGTCAGAGACCCGGTCGGCGACGAACCTGTCCAGGTCTGCAGGAGCGACGGTGCACGCCTCGTAGTCGATGTCGAGGCCGTTGACGGCGTAGCCGGCGCGGTGGATGGCGGGCGAGAGCGAGTGAGCGGCCGGATCGCCGATCACCGCGCAGTGCCTCAGCACCGTCCCTTGTTGGCCTGGCACCACTGCTGGAACTGGGCCACGTTGGCGTTGTGTTCCTCGAGCGTGGCAGCGAACTTCGTCTCGCCGGTGTCGAGGTCGACGGTGACGAAGAACAGCGCATCGGTGTCGGCGGGATAGAGGGCGGCCTTGAGGGCCGACTCACCCGGGTTGCTGATGGCACCAGGGGGCAGCCCAGTGTTCAGGTAGGTGTTGTAGGGCGACTCGGTCGCACGCTGCTCCGCGGTCGTCGTGACGGTGCTGAAGTCCCCGATGGCGTAGTGGACGGTCGAGTCCATCTCCAGCTTCATGCCCTGGTTGATGCGGTTGTAGATGACCGCAGCCACCATCGGCTGGTCCTCGGGCTTCGCCACCTCCGCCGCGATGATCGAAGCGACGGTGACCACGTTGTGCGGGCTGATGCTGAGCTCGGCGGCCCGGCCCTCGAGCCCCAGGCTCTCGGCGACCTTCTGGAACTGGCGCACCTGGGTCTGCAGGACGGCCGTCGCGCTCGGCGGCTCTGCGACCTGGTAGCGGGACGGGAAGAGGTAACCCTCGGGGTCACCAGCGGCGTAGGCGGGGAGCTTCAGGGACTCCACGTCAGCCAGGGCCGCGGCGATGTCGGCCTCGGGCAGCGACGTGTCCTTTGCCATGATCTTCACCTGCTCCTGGTTCGTCGTCCCTTCAGGGAAAAGCACCCACAGAATCTGCAGGTTGGTGGAGTCCATCAGCATGTCGAGCGCCGTCTCCGCCGGGATCTCCTTGATCAGCTTGTAACGGCCGGCCTTCAGCTGGGCCCACTTGCCCGACTCGATGGCGACCTTGCGGAACGTCTTGGTGGACTTCACGACGCCGGCCTCCGTGAGTAGGTCGCCGACCTGCGTCGGGCTGGGACCGGACGGGATCAGCACCTCGACGCTCTCGCCGTTGCCCTCCCCCATGTAGTCGTCGGCGGTACGCCACGCGATGTAGGCGTCGTTGGCCTTCGAGTAGATGAACCAGCCTCCCCCGATGAGGACGCTCAGCGACAGCAACACGGCGAAGGCGCTGCGCGCGTGATAGCCGATCTTGCGCCAGTCCAGGCGATTGTCGTTGTCGCTGAACGCGGGGCTCATGCATCCTCCTTGAGAGCCGGCTCCCCAGCAGGGCCGCCGTCCCGTTCCTCGGCGTCGAGCGCCCTCTGCAGGATCTCGACGGCGGCCGCCTGATCGATGATCCCGCGCTGCTGCTTCGCGCGGCGCCCGGCTGCTCCCAGGCTACGCGATGCCGTCACTGTGCTCATCCGCTCGTCGACGAGTCGCACCGGCACCGGCGCGATGAGCGTGGCGAGCGCCGCGGCCTTGGCCGCCACGAACTCGGCGGCCAGGGCACGCCCTCCCGCGAGGGTGAGCGGTAGCCCGACGTAGACGACGCCCGGCTCGTACTCGGCCACGAGGGCGCCGAGCCGGTCGAGTTCCGTCGGCCCGGCGGGCACCGTCTCCACCGGATAGGCGAAGGAGGTGCCACGGTTGGCCGCCGCCACCCCGATGCGCGCCTTGCCCCAGTCGATGCCGAGGCGTGGCCCGTCAGCCACGCGGTTCCAGGGCCTGGCGGACCGCGGCCAGCGCTGCGGGGGCCGCGGAAGCGTCCGTGCCGCCGCCCTGGGCGAGGTCGTCCTTGCCGCCGCCCTTGCCGCCGAGCGCGGAGCACGCCAGCGAGATGAGCTGCCCCGCCCGGAGCCCGAGCCCGCGGGCTGCGTCGTTGGTCGCGACGATCGCCATCGGCTTCTCCGCGCCCCCGACGAGCGCGACGACACCGGCGGCGGAGCCGAGCCGCTCCCGCAGGTCGAGCGCAAGGGTGCGCAGCTCACCGCCGGCCACGCCGGGCACCTCGAGCCCGAGGAAGCGGACGCCCGCCACGTCGATCGCCTGCTCGGCCAACGCGGCCGCTCCGGACAGAAGCTTCTCGGTGTTGAGGGCCGCGATCTGCTTCTCGGCATCCTTGAGCTGCGTGAGCAGCCGCTCGATCCGGCCGACGAGCTGGTCGGGCTGCACGCGCAGGGTGTCGGTCAGCTCGGTGACCAGCGCCCGCTCAGCCGCGAACTTCGCGAACGCATCCGTGCTGACGAGGGCCTCCACCCGCCGGACGCCCGAGCCGATCGACGACTCGCTCAGCAGGTTCAGGACACCGATCTCCGCGGTGCTGCCCACGTGCGTGCCGCCGCAGAGCTCGCGCGACCAGGGGCCCGCGAGCTCGACCATGCGCACGACAGGCGGATACTTCTCGCCGAACATCGCCATCGCGCCGAGCGCCTTGGCCTCCTCCAGCGGCATCTGCTGCGCGGTCACCTGGAAGTTGTCGATGATCGCCTGGTTGGCACGCGCCTCGATCTCGGACTTCAGCTGGGTCGAAAGGCCATGCGTCGCCGCGAAGTCGAAGCGGAGGTAGCCGGGCTTGTTGTAGGAGCCGGCCTGCGTCGCAGTGGGGCCGACCAACTCGCGGAGCGCTGCGTGCACGATGTGTGTCGCCGTGTGGGCCTGGGACGACGCGTGGCGCGCGACCCCGTCGACCCGGGCGTCGACGGTGGCGCCGACCGGCACCTCTCCGAGCACCTCGACGCGGTGCACGACGAGCCCCGGCACCGGGCGCTGCACGTCGATGACCTGCAGGCTGAAGCCGTCGCCCGCGATGAGGCCGCGGTCGGCGTCCTGGCCGCCGGACTCGGCATAGAACGGGGTCTCCTCGAGCACCAACTCGACGGTGGAGCCGTCGGGTGCCCGGTCGACGAGGCGGCCGTCGACGACGATGCCGCGCACCTTCGTCGCCAGGTCCAGGTCGGTGTAGCCGAGGAACGGAACCTCGCCGGCGTCGCGCAGGGAACGGTAGGCCTCGTGGCTGGTGGCCCCGCCCTTCTTCGCCTTCGCGTCGGCGCGGGCCCGGTCCTTCTGCTCGCGCATGAGCTCATCGAACTTGGCGCGGTCCACGCTCAGCCCGGCCTCCGCGGCCATCTCCATGGTCAGGTCGATCGGGAAGCCGAACGTGTCGTGCAGCTGGAAGGCCTTGTCGCCGGGCAGAACCGCCGTGTCACCCGCGCGCATGGCGCCGACGGCGGTGTCGAACATCGCCGTGCCCGACTGCAGGGTGCGCCGGAAGGTCTCCTCCTCCGCGGTCGCTGAGGCGATGACCCGCTCCCAGCTCTGGTCGATCTCCGGGTAGGAGGCGCGCATCAGATCGCGGGACACGGGGAGCAGCTCGCCGAGCACGGGCTGGGTGACGCCCAGCAGCCGCATCGCACGGATGACGCGTCGCAGCAGGCGGCGCAGCACGTAGCCGCGGGCCTCGTTGCCGGGCGTGACGCCGTCGGTCATCAGCATCAGCGAGGAGCGGACGTGGTCGGCGACGACGCGGAAGCGCACGTCGTCGGTCGGGTCAGCGCCGTAGCGCCTGCCGGACAGCTCCGAGGCCTTGCCGATGACGGGGTACACCTCGTCAATCTCGTACATGTTCGCGACGCCCTGCTTGAGCAGCGCGATGCGTTCCAGGCCGGCGCCGGTGTCGATGTTGCGGCTGGGCAGCGGGCGCAGCACATCGAAGTCGTCCTTGGCCCGGACCGACGACAGCTCCTCCTGCTGGAAGACCAGGTTCCAGATCTCCAGGAAGCGGTCCTCGTCGGCCTCGGGGCCGCCGTCGGCGCCGAACGCGGGGCCACGGTCGATGTAGATCTCGGAGCAGGGGCCGCCGGGGCCGGGGACGCCCATGTGCCAGTAGTTGTCCTTCAGACCACGCTCCTGGATCCGCTCCCGCGGGATGCCGACGCGCTGCCACAGGTCGATGGTCTCCTGGTCGCCCTTCAGCGCGGTGACCCAGACGAGCTCCGGGTCGAAGCCCAGGCCGCCGTCGGCCTCTGCGCCGGTGACGAGCTCCCACGCGAAGGAGATCGCCTCGGCCTTGAAGTAGTCGGCGAACGCGAAGTTGCCGAGCATCTGGAAGAACGTGCCGTGGCGGGTGGTCTTGCCGACCTCGTCGATGTCGAGGGTGCGCACGCACTTCTGCGCGGAGACGGCCCGCTTGTACGGGGCGGCCTCGTCACCCAGGAAGTAGGGCTTGAACGGCACCATGCCGGCGTTGACGAACAACAGCGTCGGGTCGTTGTACAGCAGCGAGGCGCTGGGCACGACCGCGTGCCCGTGCTTCGCGAAGAAGTCAATAAACCGGCTCCGGATGTCGGAGGTCTTCATGCGTGTGGATCCCTTGTGGTGGTGTTCAGTCGTTGTCAGTGGTGGTGAGGTTCAGTTCGCGACGCAGTTCGTCCTCGCGCTGGGCCATGGCCGTGCGGAAGGTCGCCACGAAGTCGCCGAAGCTCGAGGCAGCCGCGTGCCCTCGCTTCTCGACCTGCTGGGCGACGCCGGCGGGGGTCAGGCGATGCAGGAGTTCCTTGCCGCGTAGCACGACGAAGACGGCGATCCCCGCGCCGACGAGGATCCAGAAGAAGTTCCTCACTTGCCGTTCCGTCCCTTGAAGGCCTTGCGCACGCCGTACGTGAAGGCCGCCGTCTTGACGAGGGGACCACCCAGCGTGGTGGCGAACAGCGTCGACAGCTGGGCCGCGTTCTCCGAGACGACCGTGGCATGGCCAGAGACGCGGCTCGCGTCCTCGGTGACCACGCTGAGCTTGGCGAGCTCGTCGTTGGTGGCGACGACGGTGGACTTGAGCTCCTGGAGGATCGGCACGGAGTTGTGGCCGACGTCACGCACGGCGAGCCGCAGCTCGTCGAGGACCCGGCCGAGCTTGAGCAGGGGCACGGCCGCGAGCGCGACGAGGACGCACGCCGCGATGGCCGCGATGAGGCCCGCGATCTCTCCAACAGTCATGGGCGTAACTCTAGCCGACGGTCCCGGGGTCCATGAGTTGCCGCAGCGCCGTCACCCGCTCCGCGATCAGGGCCTCCTGGCCGTTGTCGGTGGGCCGGTAGTAGCGCGTCCCGACGAGATCGTCCGGCAGGTAGGTCTGCGCCACGACGGAGTGGGGATAGTCGTGCGGATACTTGTACCCCTTGCCATGGCCGAGCTTCTCGGCGCCCGCGTAGTGCGCGTCCCGCAGGTGGGGCGGGACGAGCCCGCCCTTGCCGGAGCGGACATCGGCGATGGCGTCCTCGAGCGCGACGTGGGCCGCGTTCGACTTCGGTGCGGTGGCCGCCGCGACGGTGGCGTGGCCGAGGGTGATGCGGGCCTCCGGCATGCCCAGCAGCTGCACGGCCTGCGCGGCGGCGACGCAGGTCTGCAGGACGCCGTTGGCGGCCATGCCGACATCCTCCGAGGCCGAGATCATGAGCCGGCGGGCGATGAACCGGGGGTCCTCCCCCGCCTCCAGCATCCGGGCCAGATAGTGGAGCGCAGCGTCGACATCGGAGCCGCGCACCGACTTGATGAACGCGGAGATGATGTCGTAGTGCTGGTCGCCGTCCTTGTCGTAGCGGACGGCGGCGCGGTCGGCCGAGGACTCGACCGCCTTCGCGTCGATCGCCGTCCCGCCGACGGCGGCGGTCGCGGCCGCGGACTCCTCGAGGTACGTCAACGCCCTCCGGGCGTCTCCCCCGGCCAGCCTGAGGATCATGTCCGCGGCATCGCCGTCGAGGGTGAACAGGTCCCCCGCGGGCGTGCGCAGCCCGCGCTCGTCGGCGAGCGCGCGCTCCAGGAGGGCCCGGAGGTCGTCGGTGGTGAGCGGCTGGAGCCGCAGCAGGAGCGAGCGGGACAACAGGGGCGAGATCACCGAGAACGAGGGATTCTCCGTCGTGGCGGCGATCAGGGTGACGAGCCGGTTCTCGACGGCGGGCAGAAGGACGTCCTGCTGCGCCTTCGAGAAGCGGTGGACCTCGTCGACGAACAGCACCGTGTCGCGGCCCCTGGCCAACTGGCGCCGGGCCTCCTCGAGTTCGGCACGCACCTCTTTGACGCCCGCGGTGACGGCCGAGAGCTCCACGAACCGCCGCTGCGTGGCCTGCGAGACGACCGAGGCGATCGTCGTCTTCCCCACGCCGGGAGGCCCCCACAGGAACACGGACATCGGCTGCCCGTCCGCCAGCCGTCGCAGCGGCGAGCCGGGAGCCAGCAGGTGCTGCTGGCCGACGATCTCGTCGAGGCTCCGGGGGCGTAGGCGCACGGCGAGCGGTGCCTGCGGGTTCGTGGAGTCGCTCAGCGAACCGCCCCGCTGGGGTGGCTCGGGATCAAGGTTGCCGAAGAGGTCGAACGACACGCCGTCACTGTACCCGGACCGGCCACGACCGGTGCGCCGCGTTGGCGTTGGTTGAATCCGGGAATATCATGAGCAATTGTCTCTGCGCACTACTAATTTGTGGGTGTCCTCTCCATGGAAACCGATCTCGGGCGCCAGTTCTCGCGCCGCCGTCGCATCGCCATCATCGTCACGCTGGGCCTCCTGACCGGGCTGGGCCCCTTCACCATCGACCTGTACCTGCCGGCCTTCCCCGTGCTGAAGCAGGAGTGGTCGCTGACCGACTCCGCGGTCCAGGTCACCCTGTCCGCCACCACGCTCGGGTTCGCCATGGGCCAGCTGTTCGTCGGCACTCTGAGCGACCGCTTCGGGCGGCGGCTGCCGCTGATCCTCTGCTCGAGCCTGCACGTCATCTCCTCGGTCATGGTGGCGCTCGCCGGCAGCGTCGAGTTCCTCATCGTCATGCGCGCTCTCCAGGGCGTCGGGGCGGCAGGCGGCGCGGTCGTCGCCATGGCCATGACGCGCGACCTGTTCAGCGGCAAGCCGCTGGTCGTGATGCTGTCGAGGCTGGCGCTGATCTCCGGCCTGGCGCCCATCATCGCCCCGATCGTCGGCTCGTGGATGGTGAGCTTCATGCCGTGGCGTGGCGTCTTCTGGGCGTTGGCCGGCTACGGGCTGATCATCGTGCTGCTCGTCAGCCTCATGACCGTCGAGACACGGCCCCCCGCTGCGCGCACCACAGGCGGCGTCCGCTCGCTCGCCCGTGGCTTCGGTGTCGTCGCGAAGGACCGGGTCGCGGCCGGCGCCATGATGGTCGCCGCGTTCTCCTTCGGCGGGCTGTTCGCCTACGTGTCGAGCTCCTCGGTGCTGCTGCAGGAGGTGTACGGCCTCACCGTGCGCGGTTTCGGCACCGTCTTCGCGATCTGCTCGTTCGGCGTCTTCATCGGCGTGCAGCTCGGCAGCCGTGCGGCCCAGCGCTACGGGGCGCAGTGGGTGCTGGTCATCTCGACCACCCTGATGATCGCCGCGTCGCTGGGCGTGCTGGCGGTCCACGCCGCCGACGTCGGCCACATCCCGCTCGTGCCTGCCCTGTTCCTGTTCACATTCGGGTTCGGCTCGTCCGCGCCCTGCACGCAGCTGCTGGTGCTGCAGAACCACAAGGAGCGGTCCGGGACGGCCGCCTCCCTCATGGGCGCCTCGTCCCAGATCGTGGGCTCGCTGGTCGGTCCGCTGATCGGTCTGGTCCCCATGACGAGCGCAGTGCCGATGGGCACCGCAATGCTGATCTGCGCCGTGCTCGCCACCGCGGCACTGTGGCTGGTGCTGCGGCCCCGCACGCTCCCCCGCGGCGCGCTGACCTGAGGCCGGCCCCGGAAAGCCGACGAGCGCCCGCTCCTGAAGCCCGACCCGCGTGTCGCGGGTGGGAATCGGGATCGGGCGCTCGCGCTGCGCCGGGAGGGATCAGCTCGTGGCTGGTGCCGCCGCGGCCGCGTCGTCCTTGGGCTCCGGCTTGGCGTCGACGCCGGCCTCCTTGCGCTGCTGCGGCGTGATGGCCGCCGGCGCCTCGGTCAGCGGGTCGAACCCGCCACCGCTCTTCGGGAAGGCGATGACGTCGCGGATCGTGTCGAAGCCACCCAGCAGCATCACGAGTCGGTCGAGGCCGAACGCGATGCCGCCGTGCGGCGGGGCGCCGAACTGGAAGGCATCGATCAGGAAGCCGAACTGCTCCTGCGCCTCGTCCTCGGAGATACCCATGACCGCCAGCACCCGCTCCTGCACGTCGCGCCGGTGGATACGGATCGAGCCGCCGCCCACCTCGTTGCCGTTGCAGACGAAGTCGTAGCCGTAGCTGAGCGCCGAGCCGGGATCCGTGTCGAAGGTGTCCATCGACTCGGGCTTCGGGGACGTGAACGCGTGGTGGACCGCGGTCCACTTGCCGTGACCCAGCGCCACGTCACCCGAGGCCTGCGCGTCGGCGGTCGACTTGAACATCGGAGCGTCGACGACCCAGAGGAAGCTCCAAGCGTTCTCGTCGATCAGACCGGTGCGGCGTCCGATCTCGAGGCGCGCGGCGCCGAGGAGCTCCTGCGACGCCTCGCGGGCGCCGGCGCCGAAGAAGATGGCATCGCCGGGCTTGGCGTCCATGACCGCGGCGATGCCGTCGCGCTCGGCCTCCGTGATGTTCTTGGCGACGGGCCCGCCGAGCGTGCCGTCCTCACCGACCGTGATGTAGGCGAGCCCCTTGGCGCCGCGCTGCTTGGCCCACTCCTGCCAGGCGTCGAACTGACGCCGCGGCAGCGATGCGCCGCCGGGCATGACCACGCCTCCCACATAGGGGGCCTGGAAGACACGGAACGGGGTGTCCTTGAAGAACTCGGTCAGTTCGCGGATCTTCAGATCGAAGCGCAGGTCGGGCTTGTCCGAGCCGTAGTTGTCCATGGCGTCGTGCCACGTCATCCGCGGCAGGGGCGTCGGCATCTCCACGCCGATCAGCTGCCAGCAGGCGGCCATGACCTTCTCGGCGAGCGCGATGACGTCGTCCTGGTCGACGAAGCTCATCTCGATGTCGAGCTGGGTGAACTCCGGCTGCCGGTCGGCGCGGAAGTCCTCGTCGCGGTAGCAGCGCGCGATCTGGTAGTAGCGCTCCATGCCGCCGACCATGAGCAGCTGCTTGAACAGCTGCGGGCTCTGCGGCAGGGCGTACCACTTGCCCGGGTGCAGGCGGGCGGGGACGATGAAGTCGCGTGCGCCCTCGGGGGTCGAGCGCGTCAGCGTCGGGGTCTCGATGTCGTAGAAGTTGTGCTGGTCCAGGACCTGGCGGATGGTGTGGGTCACCTTCGAGCGGAGCACGAGCGCCTCGTGCTGACGCGGCCGACGCAGATCGAGGTAGCGGTAGCGGAGGCGGGCCTCCTCGCCGACGGTGGTGCGCTCGTCGATCTGGAACGGCAGCGGCGCTGCGGGGTTGAGCACCTCCAGCTCGCGGATGGCGACCTCGACCTCACCCGTCGGGATGTTGGGGTTCACGTTCTCAGGCGTCCGGGCGTCGACGGCGCCCGTGACCTTGATGCAGAACTCGTTGCGCAGATCGTGGATGCCTGCGGAGACCAGGTACTCGTCACGGACGACGACCTGGCAGATGCCAGACGCGTCGCGCAGATCGATGAAGGCGACACCCCCATGGTCGCGGCGCTTGGCCACCCACCCGGCGAGGACGACTTCCTGGCCGACGTGCGAGGCTCGCAGCTCTCCGGCTTCGTGAGAACGGATCACGGTATTCCTTTCCAGAAGGGCTGCATAGACGGTGCAGCCCAGCGGGTTCCGACTCTACCGTGACACTCCCGCCGCGTCGCATCGGCGGGAGCCCGGGTCAGGCGGGCCCGACCGTGACCCGCAGATCCTCGGCGGGAGGCATCCAGGCGTCGGCGGAGGCGGGCACCTGTTCGCCGCTGCGGATGTCCTTGACCGAGTCGTCGTGGCCGGCCCCGAACCAGACGAACGGGATGCCACGGCGCTCCGCGAAACGGATCTGGCGGCCGAACTTGTCGGCCTTCGGCGCCACCTCGACGGCGATGCCGCGGGCCCGCAGCCGGGCGGCCGTCTCGATGGCCGCGGCTCGGGTCTCCTCGTTGTCGACGGCGACCAGGACGGCGCTGGGGACGCTGCGGCTGGCCACGATGCGGCCCTTGCCGATGAGCGGCGCCAGGATGCGCGTGATGCCGAACGAGTAGCCGACGCCGGGGAAGGTCACCTTGCCGTCGGACGCGAGCGAGTCGTACCGGCCGCCCGAGGCGACGGAGCCGAGCTTCTCGGAGCCGTTCAGCAACGTCTCGTAGACGGTGCCGGTGTAGTAGTCGAGTCCGCGGGCGATCTTCATGTCCGCCAGCACCCGGCCGGCGACGGTGCGGTTCGCCGTCGAGATGAGCGCGGACAGTTCGCCCAGGCCCTCGTCGAGCAGCTCGTGCGAGACGCCGAGCGAGGCCACCTGGTCGACGAAGGACTCGTCGCGGGCGGAGATCCCGGCGAGCGCGACGCAGGCGTCGGCCTGGGTCCGGCTGAGGCCGACCTCGCCCGTCAGCAGCTCGACGACGGCCTCGGGGCCGATCTTGTCGTACTTGTCGACCCGCTGCAGGACCGCCGCGGGCTCCTCGATCCCGAGCCCCCGGTAGAAGCCCTCGGCCAGCTTCCTGTTGTTCACGTGCAGCGTCACGGGCGGCAGGCCGAGGTCCCGGTGCAGCTTCTCGAACACGTCGAGGGCGACGAGCGGGATCTCGACGTCGTGGTGGGCGGCGAGCTGGTCCTGGCCGACGATGTCGATGTCGGCCTGCGTGAACTCGCGGTACCGGCCCTCCTGCGGGCGTTCGCCGCGCCAGACCTTCTGGATCTGGTAGCGGCGGAACGGGAAGGCGAGGTGGCCGGCGTGCTCCAGCACGTAGCGGGCGAAAGGCACGGTCAGGTCGAAGTGCAGGCCGAGCTCATCGGGGTCGGCGCCGTCGGCGTGCAGCCGACGGACGACGTAGATCTCCTTGTCGATCTCCCCTTGCGGGAGAGCTGGTCGAGCGGCTCGACGGCGCGGGTCTCGATCGGCGCGAACCCGTGCAGCTCGAACGTGCCGCGCACGATGTCGAGGACGGTGTTCTCGATCAGGCGGCCGGCGGGCAGGAACTCGGGGAATCCGCTGAGGGGCTTGGGGCGGGGCACGTGGATCTCACAGACGGTCGGCTTGCAGGTACGGGTTCGATGTCAGCTCGACCGCGAGGGTGGTGTGCCCGCCGTGGCCGGGAAGCAGGGCAACCTCCGGATCGATCGCCTGCGGAATCATCCGCAGGGTGCTGCGCATCGCGTTCATGCTACCGCCGGGCATGTCGGTGCGCCCGATGGTGCCCGCGAAGAGCACGTCGCCGGTGAAGACGACCTCCGCGTCGGCGGAGGTGACCCGCAACAGCGTGGAGCCTTCCGTGTGCCCCGGCGCAGGGACAGGGGTCACCGTCAGGCCGGCCGCCGCGACGGGGCCGGTCAGGTCGCGCACGTCCTCGACGGCCTGCAGCTGGACGCCGGGAAGCAGCGAACGCAGCGCCCCCGCGTTGCCGGGATCAAGGCCGGCTGCCGGGTCCGTCAGCAGATGCTGGTCGGGCGCCGCAAGATACAGGGGCACGCCGTACCGCTCGGCGAGAATGCCGGCGTCACCGACATGGTCGATGTGTCCGTGCGTCCCGAAGAACGCCACGGGGGCCCATCCCCTGGCCTCCAGTTCCGCCGTCACGAGCGGCGCTGCCGTGATGCCGGGATCGACGACGATGCACTGCGTGGCGTCCTCGTCGGACACGATCAGATAACAGTTCGACTGCCACGGCGACGCGGTGATGGTCCTGATGAGCACTCGGCCACCCTATCCCGCTAGATTAATGGCATGAGCGAATCGCAAGCGCCCGCCGACTTCGGCCGCGTCGATCCCGACGGCACGGTCTACGTCATCTCGGGTGGCACTGAACGAAGCGTCGGGCAGATCCCCGACTCCACCCCGGAAGAAGCCCTGGCCTTCTACGTGAGACGGTTCGAGAACCTCGCCGCCGAGGTCTCGCTGCTGGAATCCCGCGTCTCGGCCCAGGCATTGTCCCCCGACGAGGCGAAGACCGCCATCGCCGCCGTGCGCGGCAACGTGGTCGACGCGAACGCCGTCGGAGACCTCGAGTCGCTGGTGACGCGGCTCGACGCCCTCTCGGACCGGCTCCCGGCCCAGATCGAGGCACGCAAGGCCGCCCGGGCCGAGCAGAATGCCGCGACGCAGGCCGCCAAGGAGGCCATGGTCACCGAGGCGGAGACGCTGGCGGCCGGCAACGACTGGCGCGGAGGCGTGGACCGCTTCCGCACCCTGCTCGAGGAGTGGAAGGCGCTGCCGCGCATCGACCGCCCCACCGACAACGAGTTGTGGCACCGGTTCTCCTCGGCACGCACGCAGTACACACGCCGTCGCAAGGCCCACTTCGCCGATCTGAACCAGCGTCGGGACTCCTCGAAGTCCCTCAAGGAACAGATCATCGCCGAGGCCGAGCCGCTCGCCGCCTCGACCGACTGGGGCGCCACCTCGGCCGCCTTCCGGGACCTCATGGCCCGTTGGAAGGCCGCGGGCAGCGCCCGCCGGGCCGAGGACGATGCGCTGTGGACACGCTTCCGCGCCATCCAGGACGAGTTCTTCAACGCGCGCACCGCGTCGCAGAACGCCATGGACGGTGAGCAGTCGGAGAACCTGGCCGCGAAGCAGGAGCTGGTCGATCAGGTGACCGCGGACCTCGAGGGCGTCACGGACGTCGAACAGGCCAAGTCGATCCACCGAGAGTTCCTCGCCAAGTTCGAGTCTCTGGGACACGTGCCGCGGGGCGCCATGCGTGACCTCGACCAGCGCGTCCGCGCCATCTCCTCCAAGGTCGCCGACATGGAGGCCGAGGAGTGGCGCCGCACCGATCCGGAGGCCCGCCGCCGGGCCGAGGACACCGTCGCGATGTTCGAGACCCAGATCGCCAAGCTGCAGGCCGACCTGGCCAAGGCAGAGGCGGCCGGCGACAGCCGCGGTGTCCGCGACGCGTCCAGGTCGATCGACACCTACACCAGCTGGCTGGACCAGGCCCGCACCACACTGGCCGAGTTCACGGCCTGACCGACGAGTAGAGGCGGCCGCATCCCCCGGGATGCGGCCGCCTCTTCCATGCCCTGAGGTGGTTCAGCCGGAGATGCGGTAGGCGTCGTAGACGCCCGGCACCCGGCGGATCTGGTTGATGACGTGCTGCAGGTGCGTGGGGTCGGCCGACTCGAAGGTGAACCGGCCCCGGAACTGCCGCTGCCGCGTGGTCTGGATGTTGACCGACAGGATGTCGAGGTGCTCCTCCGACAGGGTCGACGACACGTCCGACAGCAGCCGGGCCCTGTCGATGCCCTCGATCTGGATGGTGACGACGAAGCTGGAGCCGGCCTCCATGTCGGCCCACTCCACGGGGACGAGCCGTTCCGGCTCCTTCCGCAACGCCGGGGCGTTGCTGCAGTCCGCCCGATGGACGGAGACGCCGTCGCCCTTGGTCACGAAGCCGATGATGTCGTCGCCGGGCAGCGGATAGCAGCACTTGGCGAACTTGGCGACCATCGAGTCCGACCCGTCGACGAGCACGTGTGCGCCGTCCTGGACCGGACGGCGTCGCTGCCGCACCACGACGTCCTCGGTGACGGTGTCGACCGTCTCCTCCTCGCCGCCGTGCAGCTGGACGAGCTTCTCGACGACCGACTGGGCGCTGATCTGCGCCTCGCCGAGGGCCACGTAGAGCCCCGGGACATCCTTCTGGCCCAGCTCGTTGGCCACCGCCGTCAGGTTCTCGAGCGTCAGCAGCCGCTGCATGGGCACCCCGGTGCGGCGCAGATCCTTGGCCAGGATCTCCTTGCCGTGTTCCAACGCCTCGTCGCGGCGCTCCCGCGAGAAGTGCTGCCGGATCTTCTGCCTGGCGCGGCTCGAGACGACGAAGCTCAGCCAGTCGCGGCTCGGCCCCGCACCCTCGGCCTTCGAGGTGAGGATCTCGACCTTGTCCCCCTGCTGCAGCTTGGTGCTCAGCGACACGAGCCGTCCGTTGACGCGGGCGCCGATGGTGCGGAACCCGACCTCTGTGTGGACGGCGAAGGCGAAGTCGACCGGGGTGGCGCCGACGGGCAGGGCCATCACCTCGCCCTTCGGGGTGAAGACGTAGATCTCGTCGGAGTTGATCTCGAACAGCACGGAGTCGAGGAACTCGCTGGGGTCCTCGGTCTCCTTGCTCATGACGCCGAGCTGATGCATGGCCTTGAGGCCCGCATCCTCGGCGGTGACGCCGGCGCGGAGATCCTCCTTGTACTTCCAGTGGGCCGCGACACCGTACTCAGCGCGCCGGTGCATCTCGTGCGTGCGGATCTGGAACTCGACCGGCTCGTTGTTGGCGCCCAGCACCGTGGTGTGCAGCGACTGGTACATGTTGAACTTCGGCCCGGCGATGTAGTCCTTGAACCGGCCTGGGATCGGCTTCCAGCCCGCGTGCGCGACGCCGAGGACCGCGTAGCAGTCCTTGATGTCGTTCACGAGAACACGCAGCCCGATGAGGTCGTAGATGTCGCGGAAATCGCGGCCGCGGACCATCATCTTCTGGTAGATCGAGTAGTAGTGCTTCGGCCGGCCGTAGACGGTGGCCTGGATCTTCGCCTCCGCCAGCATGCCCTGGAATTCGGCGATCAGTTCCCGCAGGTAGCGTTCGCGGCCGGGGGCCTGCTGGGCGACCATGTCGGCGATCTCGCCGTAGACCTTCGGCTCGATCGTGGCGAAGGACAGGTCCTCCAACTCCCACTTGATCGTGTTCATGCCCAGCCGGTGGGCCAGCGGGGCGAAGATGTTGAGCGTCTCGGTGGCGATGCGGACCTGCTTGTCCTGCCGCAGGTAGCCGATGGTGCGCATGTTGTGCAGCCGGTCGGCCAGCTTGATGACGAGGACGCGGACCTCCTCGCTGGTGGCCATGATCATCTTGCGGATGGTCTCCGCCTTGGCCGTCTCCCCGTAGGTCAGTTTGTCGAGCTTGGTCACGCCGTCGACCATGTGCGCAACCTCGTCGGAGAAGTCGGCCCGCAGCTGCTCCAGCGTGTAGGGCGTGTCCTCGACGGTGTCGTGCAGCAGCGCCGCCACCAGCACCGGCTCCGTCATGCCCAGCTCCGCCAGGATCGTCGCGACGGCGAGCGGATGCGTGATGTACGGATCACCCGACTTGCGGGTCTGCCCCTCGTGGTAGCGCTCGGCGATGCGATAGGCCCGCTCGAGCAGTGCCGTGTCGGCCTTCGGGTGGTTCGACCGGACGATGCGGAACAGGGGGTCCAGGACCGCCGACTTCGAACGCACCGCGCCGAGCCGCGCCAAGCGGTGCCGCATGCGCAGCCGCGGCTGTTCCGGCCCGGTCACCAACCGGGCCGCACCTCCGAGACCTTCTTCCGACATGCGTCGAGTGTAGTGTGCGTGGAAGCCCTAGTCGGCCAGCGCCCGCTGGATGTCCTTCGCGGTCGGGGCCTGCGCCCGCCTGACCACGATGAGCTCGTCGCCGACCTCCACGCGGGTGGCGGTCTGGTCGTAGAACCTCCGCAGCGTCCCGTTGCGGACGAGACCGATGACCCGCTCCCCCGTCACGGCCGACGGCGGCTGCCCGACCTCCTCGGCTGTGGCCAGCCGCTGGTGTACCTCGAGCCCCTCACCGCCGGTGAGCATGTCCTGCATGATCGTGCCCAGTTCGGGGCCGATCGCGGAGAGACCGAGGAGGCGGCCCACGGTCTCGGAGCTCGTGATGACCGACGACGCGCCGGACTGGCGCACCAGGGTGACGTTGTCCTGTTCCCGCACGGCCACGGTGACCCCGGCCGTGGGGTTCAGCTGGCGCACGGTCAGCGTGGTCAGGATCGCCGCGTCGTCCCGGTCCAGACAGATGATCACCTGTCTCGCCTTGCTGATCTCGGCCCGCCGCAGCAGATCGCGCCGGGTGGCGTCGCCCTGGAACGCGGCCAGGCCGTCGAAGTTGGCGTCCTCGATCGCGCCGGGCTTGTCGTCGATGACGACGATCCGCTCCGAGGAGACCCCCTGGCGACGCAGGGTGTTGACGGCGCTGCGGCCCTTCGTGCCGTAGCCGATGACCACCACGTGGTTGCGCATCTTCCTCCTCCAGAAACTGTCCCGGATGCTGCGGCTGCCCTGATTGGCCAGCACCTCGATGGTCGTGCCGACGAGCACCACCAGGAAGGCGATACGCAGAGGCGTGATCAGCAGGGCGTTGATCAGCCGGGCGTGCGTCGCCACGGGCGTGATGTCACCGTATCCCGTGGTGGTCACGGTGACCGTCGCGTAGTAGAGCGCGTCGATGAACGAGATGCCGTCCCCGGCGGTGTTGTCGCTGTAGGCGGCGCGATCGACGTAGACCAGCAGCGTCGTCGTCAGCAGCAGCCCCAGGGCGATGGCGCCCCGACGGGCGAGCTCCTTGAACGGCGATGACGAGATCCGGGGAAGGCTGACCATCGACAGAAGGCCACCCCGGCCCCCTGGTTGCAGCTTGGCCATGGGCTCAGACTGTCACCAGTGCCGTGCAGTTGTCGATGCCACGCTCAGCGAGTCGCGCACGACCGTCGAGGAAGGCCAGCTCCATGACGACGCTGACCTGGGCCAGCTCGGCCCCCAGCTCACGGATGAGTTCCGCGGTGGCACCGATGGTGCCGCCCGTGGCCAGCACGTCGTCGATGACCATCACCCGGGCGCCGGGACGGATCGCGTCCCGGTGCATGGTGAGAGTCTCGTGGCCGTACTCCAGCTCGAAGGAGTGGCTGATGGTGTCGCCGGGCAGCTTGCCCGGTTTGCGGACGGGGACGAAGCCCGCCCCCAAGGCCAGCGCCACGGGGGCCGCGAAGATGAACCCGCGGGCCTCCATCCCGACCACCACGTCCACGTGCCGCGGGGCGGTGGTGACCAGCTCGGTGACGGCAGCCTGGAAACCCCGGGCCGACGCCAGCAGCGGGGTGATGTCCTTGAACATCACTCCAGGCTTCGGGAAGTCGGGCACATCCTCGATGAGGCTGCTGACCAGTGAGCGTCGCTCCTGGGACTCGTTGTTCACTTCCGGCCCTTCCGTTCCGCCCGCGTCGAGGCGGTGCGACGCTGCTGACGCTCGCCAGCGGACACGGCCAGGGTCACCTGCTCCGTATCGTCGCCGCCGATCTCCGCGGCGGCCAGGGTGCGGCCGGCTGCCTTGTGCTCGGCGCGCTTGATGCGACGCTCGATCTGGGCCCGGTGCTCGACCATGGCCGGCTCGCGCTCCTTCATCAGCGACAGCAGAGGCGCCGCGATGAAGATCGACGAGTAGGCGCCGGCGATCATGCCGACGAGCAGGGCGAGGCCGAGGTCGGCCAGCGGACCGCTCTGCAGCATGGCACCGGCGACGAACAGCGCCGCCACAGGCAGGACGCCGATGATGGTCGTGTTGATCGAACGCACCAGCACCTGGTTGACGGCCAGGTTGGCCTGCTCGGAGTACGTCTTGTTCGTCTTCTCCAGGCCGACGATGTTCTCGCGGATCTTGTCGAACACCACGACCGTGTCGTAGAGCGAGTAGCCGAGGATCGTCAGCACACCGATGACCGTCGACGGCGTGACCGTGAAGCCCAGCGCGGCGTAGACGCCGACGGTGACGAGCAGGTCGTGCAGCACCGCGACGATGGCGGCGACCGACATCTTCACGTCACGGAAGTAGATGGCGATCATGAGCATGACGAGCACCAGGAACACCACCAGCGCGATGGCGCCCTGCTGCGAGATCGACTTGCCCCACGAGGCGCCGATGGCGTTGTAGGTGACGGAGTCGATGTCGGTGTCGGCGATCTCGGCGACCTCCGCGCGGACGATCGAGGTCTCCTCGGTGGTCAGCACGCGGGTCTGGACCCGGATGTTGGTCTCGCCGACCGAGAAGACCTGCGTCCCGAGGTCCTTGACCTCGGAACCATCCATCTCGGCACGGACCTTGTCCACCGTCGAATCGGTGACGGTCATCGGCGCGGTGAAGTCGGTTCCGCCGCGGAACTCGATGCCCAGGTTCAGTCCCTGGAACGGCAGCAGCAGCAGGCTGATGCCGATGATCACGCCGGAGACGATGAACCACAGCTTGCGGTGCCCGTTGAAGTCGTAGCTGAGCTGGCCGGTGTACAGCCGGTGGGCGATGCTCGCCTTCTTCTCGGTGCTCATCATGCCTCCTGCGGGGTGGGCGCGGATGCGGGAGTGTCCGCGGTCTTCGACCTACGGAATCGGCGGCCGAGCAGCGAGTCCTGCGTGACGCCCATGTGGGCGGCGTCCAGGCCGGACCACTTGTGGCCCTCGCCGAAGAACTTGGTGCGGCCGAGGAGTTCGACCAGCGGCCTGGTGAAGAAGAACACCACGGCGAGGTCGAGCAGGGTGGTCAGGCCGAGCGTGAACGCGAAGCCCTTCACCGACCCGATCGCCAACAGGAACAGCACCACTGCCGACAGCAGCGACACCGCATCCGAGATGACGATGGTGCCGCGGGCCTTGACCCAGCCGGAGCTGAGCGCCGACTTGAGGCTGCGGCCGTCACGGATCTCGTCGCGGATACGTTCGAAGTAGATGATGAACGAGTCCGCTGTGACCGCGATGCCGACGATGGCGCCGGCGATGCCGGGCAGGCTCAGCGCCCAGCCGACCGAGGTGCCGAGCAGGACCATCATCGCGTAGGTGGCGGCGGCGGCCACTGCGAGGGAGGCCACGACGACGATGCCCATGCCGCGGTAGTAGAGGAACGAGTAGAGGGCGACCACGGCGAGGCCGATGATGCCGGCGATGATGCCGACACGCAGCTGCTCGCCGCCGAGCGTCGCAGACACCGTCTCCACCTGGTCGTGTTCGAAGTTGAGCGGCAGCGAGCCGTACTTGAGCACGTTGGCGAGCGAGGTCGCGTCCTCCGGGGTGAAGTTTCCGGAGATGACCGCCTGACCGTTGCTGATCTGCACCTGCGGCTTGACCGCGGAGCGGACCTCGCCGTCCAGGACGATCGCGAAGAGATCCTGGGGCGACGTCCTGGTCAGCAGCGCCTTGGTCAGCGTGCTGAACTGGCTCGTGCCCTCGGACTTGAGGCTCAGGGTGACGCTGTACTGCAGGTCGCCCTGCTGGATGCCGGCCGATGCGGTTTCCAGTTCCTGGCCGCGCACGGCGACAGGGCCGAGCAGGTACTTCTGCACGCCGTCCTGGTCGCAGGCGACGATGGCCCTGGTCAGGTACTGGGTGACGTCGGTGCCGCACACGTGACTCTCGAGCGCGGCGTAGTCGTCGGCGGTGGCCTGGTAGGCGAGGACGTCGTCGATCGACAGCTGCTCGTCGTCCGGATCGTCCGCTCCCTCGGGCAGGGGCCGGGGAAGACCGGGCATCTCACCCTCGACGCTGCCCGTGCCCGTCGTCGACGCGAGGACGGGACGGAAGCTGAGTTCGGCGGTGGCGCCGACCAGCTCGACCAGATCGTCTCCGTGCACGTTCGGGGCCGACACCACGATGTGGCGCTCGCCCTGCACGGTGACGCTCGCCTCACCGACGCCGAGGCCGTCGACGCGCTGCTGGATGATGTCGCGCGCGAGGTTCATCTGCTCGGCGGTGACGGTGCTGTTGGTGGCCTGGAGCGTGATGGTCTGGCCGCCACGCAGGTCGAGCCCCAGCTTCGGGGTCCAGGTCTGCGTCGCGGCCATGATGACGTACAGGCCTACGATAATGAGGAGGAATACTGAGAGGACGACCCCCGGTCGGCCCCGTCTGGCGGAGGTGGCCACTTACTTGGTGTCCTCCGTGCGCTGCCACGGCTGGTAGCCGGCAGGATCCTCTTCGGCATTCTCCGCGGCCTGCTGCTCGGCGTCACCGTCGGCTGAGCCGTCGGCGGCCAGCTCCTGGGCCGGGTCGACCGAATAGCCCTCAGTGAAGGCCTCGTCGGGAGCGAAGGTCTCGTCGGTGTTCAGCTCGGCCTCACCGTCGACGAGGGCCTCGTCGGTGACGACATCGTCGGTGAACTCGAACTCCTCCTCATCCGCGGCGACCTCGCGGGCGATGTTGCCGCGGAGGATGGTGATCTCGACACCGGGGGCCAGCTCGACGATGACCTGACGGGTACCCGAGTGCACGATGGTGGCGAAGATGCCGGAGGTCAGGAGCACCCGGCTGCCGACGCCGAGAGACGCCTGCATCTCCTGCGCCGCCTTCATCTTCTTCTGCTGCGGGCGGATCATCAGGAAGTACATGATCGCGAACAGCGCGACCATCATCAGGATCAGGTCAAATGGCATAACGGGTTTCCTTTGAGTACGGGCCGTGTTTCAGGATAGCGGAGCAGAGCAGATCGGCTGAACGGGCTTCAGCCGTCGCCGAAGAGGGACTGGATGGCAGCGGCCGGTGGTCGCAGCCCGAGGTGGGCGTAGGCCGCGCGCGTGGCCACCCTGCCCCGGGGGTGCGGACGAGCAGACCCTCACGGATCAGGAACGGCTCGGCCACCTCGGAGACCGTCTCGATCTCCTCGCCGACCGAGAGCGCGAGGGTGGACAGGCCCACCGGGCCGCCGTCGAAGAGACGGGTCAGCGCGTCGAGGACCGCCCGGTCCAGCCGATCGAGGCCCCGCTCGTCGACCTCATACAGCTCGAGGGCACCGCGGGCGACGCCGAGGTCGGCGACGGCGTGGCCGCGGACCTGGGCGAAGTCGCGGACGCGGCGGAGCAGCCGGTTGGCGATGCGCGGGGTGCCACGGGAGCGGCGGGCGATCTCCACGCGGGCCGCGTCGTCGAGGGCGACGGCCAGCTTGCGGGCCGAGCCGCCGACGATGCCTGCGAGATCGTCGGCTTCGTAGAAGTCGAGCTGGGCGGTGAAGCCGAACCGGTCGCGCAGCGGCCCGGGCAGCATGCCGGCCCTTGTGGTGGCTCCCACGAGCGTGAAGGGGGGCAGATCGATGGGGATGGCGGTGGCTCCGGGCCCCTTGCCGACGATGACGTCGACACGGAAGTCCTCCATCGCGAGGTAGAGCATCTCCTCCGCGGGACGGGCGAGACGGTGGATCTCGTCCAGGAAGAGGACGTCGCCCTCGTCGAGCCCAGAAAGGATCGCGGCCAGGTCGCCGGCGTGCTGGATGGCCGGGCCGGAGGAGATCCTGAGCCCCGCCCCCAGCTCCGCGGCGATGATCATCGCGAGCGTGGTCTTGCCGAGGCCCGGGGGGCCGGACAGCAGCACATGGTCCGGCGCCGTGCCGCGGTGCCGTGCCGCGTCGAGGACGAGGCCGAGCTGCTCGCGGACCCGCGGCTGCCCGTCGAACTCCGCGAGCGTCTTCGGCCGCAGCGCGGCCTCGAAGTCACGCTCCTCGACGGTGGCGTGCGGGTCGATCTCTGAGTGCTCCATCTAGCGCCTCGCGAGCGAGTTGAGCGCGGCGCGCAGCAGTTGCCCGACCCCGATGGTCGGGTCCTCGTCCACGAGGGGGGCCACCGTGTCGGCGGCGGCCTCCGCGTCACGCAGGGACCAGCCGAGGCCCTGGAGACCCTCGGTGACCTGCGCCCGCCAGACCTCGGGCTCGCCCGCAGCCGGGCCCCCGGCCGGGGCGGGGGTGCCTGCACCGAGCAGGGCCACCTTGTCCTTCAGCTCGAGGACCAGCCGCTGGGCCCCCTTGGCCCCGATCCCGGGCACCGAGGTGAGCCGCGCGAGGTCGGCGCTGGTGATCGCGAGCCGCAGGTCGGTCGGGCTCAGCACGGACACGACGGCGAGTGCGAGCTTCGGCCCGACGCCGGAGGCGGACTGGGCGATGATGAACGCGGACCGCTCGTCCTCGTCGGCGAAGCCGAAGAGCGTCAGCGAGTCCTCCCGCACCACGAGATGTGTGTGCAGGGTCGCCTTCTCCCCCACCCGCAGGCCGGCCGCGGTCGCCGGCGTCACCTGCAGCAGAAAGCCGACCCCGGAGACGTCGACGACGCAACTGGTGGCCCCGGCCGTGAGCACGGTGCCGGTGAGCGTGGCGATCACTGGTTCTTCCCCTTGGCTGCCGCAACGGCTGCGGCGTAACGGTTGGTGGTGCTGCCCCGCCAGACGTGACAGATCGCGATGGCGACGGCGTCGGCCGCGTCGGCGGGCTTGGGTGCGGCGTCGAGCTTGAGGATGCGGGTGACCATGGCGGCCACCTGGGCCTTGTCCGCGGAGCCCGACCCGGTCACCGCCGCCTTCACCTCGCTGGGCGTGTGGAAGGTCACGGGCAGGCCGCGTCGGGCCGCGGTCAGGGCCGCGACGCCGGCCGCCTGGGCCGTGTCCATGACGGAGGCCAGGTTGTGCTGCGCGAAGACCCGCTCGATGGCGACGGCCTCGGGCCGATGCTCGTCGAGCCAGACCTCCAGGCCCTGCTCGAGGGCCAGCAGCCTGCGTGCGACGTCGAGGTCGGAGGGGGTGCGGACGACGCCGACGCCGATCAGCGTCGGCGGCCTGCCGACACGCCCCTCCACGACCCCGACCCCGCAACGGGTGAGTCCGGGGTCGATCCCCATGACCCGCATCCCGTCAGCTCAGTCCTCTGCCTCGAGCGCGGCCTCGACCTCGGGGGTGAGGTCGACGTTGGTGAACACGTTCTGCACGTCGTCCGAGTCCTCGAGCGCGTCGATGATCCGGAAGATCTTCTGCGCCACGTCGACGCTGTCGACCGCCTGATCGAACGAGGCGACGAACTGCACCTCGGACGAGTCGTAGTCGAGGCCGGCGGCCTCGATCGCCTTGCGCACCTCGACGGTGTCGTTGGGATCGCAGAGCGCCTCCCACGCCTCACCGCCGTCGACGACCTCCTCGAGACCCGCGTCGAGGGCGGCCTCGAGCACGCTGTCCTCGGAGAGCTCGCCGGACTCCTGGGCCTTCGGGATCGTCACGACGCCCTTGCGGGAGAACAGCCGCTGGACGGAGCCGACGTCGGCCATGGTCCCGCCGTTGCGGGTGACGGCGACGCGCACGTCGGAGGCAGAGCGGTTGCGGTTGTCGGTCAGGCACTCGATGAGCACCGCGACGCCGGCGGGGCCGTACGCCTCGTACATGATCGTCTCGTAGTCGGCGCCACCGGACTCGGCACCGGAACCGCGCTTGACGGCGCGGTCGATGTTGTCGTTGGGCACCGACGACTTCTTGGCCTTCTGGATGGCGTCGTAGAGGGTGGGGTTCCCGCCGGGGTCACCGCCGCCGATGCGTGCAGCCACCTCGACGTTCTTCACCAGCTTGGCAAACAGCTTGCCGCGCTTGGCGTCGATGATGGCCTTCTTGTGCTTGGTTGTCGCCCACTTGGAATGGCCGGACATCAGCTCCCACTTTCTCGTGCCGAATCAAACTCGGCGCAAGCTTACCGGTCCGCGGGAACGACCCTCGTCAGGAGGGCGACCGCGTCGCGCGTCGTGTAGCCGAGGTCCTCGCCGATGCGCGCCAGCCCGAGGCCGTCCGGGGTGTCGATGCCGATGCCCGCCTCGACGCAACCGTCCGCCCTCATCGCCCGCAGGCTGCGGCTCAGCAGCGCCAGCGCGATGCCGCGCCTCCGGTGGTCCGGGTCGACGCCGAAGCGCTCCGTCCAGCCGACACGCTGTCCCGCCTCGCCCTCCTCGACGCACAGGGCGTAGCCGACGACCCGCTCGCCCACCAGCGCGATCGACGACCACTCGGGTCGGAAGGCGGGATCCTCGATCCGGGCCCCCCACTGCTCGGGCGACACCTCGGCGCTGCCCAGGTTCGCGAACGAGCGGTTGTGTACCCGCCGGACGTCATCGGAGCGCTCCGGAGGGAAGGAGACCACGCGCACGCCGTCGACAGTGCGCTCTGGGATGGGGCTGCCGAGGTCGCGGTGTAGGTCGTAGTAGTAGCGCTCCGGCGTGAAGCCGATGGCCAGCGCGGCCCTCTCCAGCCCGGGTCGGCCGGTCTCCGCGTGGCAGCAGAGCGTCAGGTCCTGCCCGGGGTGCACCTCGTCGCGCCACGCGATCGAGCGTTCCACCTGCCAGCGCAGCAGCGACGATCCGACGGACATGTGCCGGTGCACGGGATGGACCCCTCCCAGCAGGTGGAGCTTCAGCACCGACTCGTCAGGCTGGTAGGCCAGCCCGTACGCCGACAGCGAGTCGTAGGGGTCCCAGCCGCCGACGGCCAGGGCGGCCGGGACGTGCGTGTCCTGGCCGGTGAACTCGGCGCCCAGCCCGGTGAGCACCGAGTTGTCGAGCGCCTCGAGCTGGGTGCGCAGTGCGGCGAGCGCCTCCGCGTCGCCGGACTGCAGCAGCCGCCAGCGCAGGTGCGGCTCGATGTACAGGTCCATGTCGGTCACGATCGGGCCTCCCGGCTAGCGCCAGATGCGGCGGCGGGCCGGCGGCGTGGGCGCCGACTGGTCCCAGAGCCTGCGCCACCGCGGCACGGGGTCGACGGGGCCGGCGTCCGGCGTGACGATGCGGCGCCGCTCGACCGTCCACCACGTCAGGTCGCCCTCGTGGACCAGCTGTTCGACGCGCTGCTGCAGCTCGCGTGTGGCCTCGTCGAGCTGGCGGCCCCGCACGTAGATCGGGGCGCCGAAGCGGATCGACACCTTCGGCCTGGTCCGCAGCGGCAGCTTCAGCAGTTCCTTGAGCTTGAAAGTGCCGACGAGCCCGACGGGGACGATGGCGACGTTGTGCTGGCTGGCCAGCCCGGCTGCGACCCCGGAGAACTCCCCCACCATCCGGGTACCGACCGCCTCATCGGTGAAGACGACGACGTTGCGGCGGCGGCCAGAGCCCGGGAGGGCGCGATCATCGTCGGCCGGAGCCGGGACGGCAGCGCGAGGCGCAGGATCTGGTAGTCGAGGACTCCCTGCTCGTTCGCGCCGAAGACGAAGGGGTGCCGCAGCCCGGTCAGGGCGTCCGCGCCGACCAGCTCGATGTCGAAACGCAGGCTGAGCAGCCTCAGCGTCAGGTGCCGACCGGCGAGGTAGGCCCGCAGCCCCACCTCACGGCTGACGGGCACCGGTGCGGGGGCGTTGCGTGGCCGGCGGCGCCTCAGCGCCGCTCCGGCCTGCACCACCAGGTCGCCCGGCAACGTCAGCGACGGGCGCTGGCGTCCGGAGCGGGACTGGGCCCAGGAGGGCAGCTTTCTGCTCATCGCACGTCGCCGAGAGCCAGTCCGGCACCGCGCAGCACCGTGATGGACGGGTGGGGGCCCACACGGTCCGAGGCGATCTCCAGCGCGTCGGCGTAGGTCGTCGCGGAGCGGTGGCCGAGCACGGCCGCGGAGCGCCGGTCTCCCCCGACCCAGATCACGTCTCCGAGCTGCGCCGCCGCACGGGCGATGTCGTACCACTGATGGAACACGTGCAGCGGGTGCGCGCCGTGGTGCTTGCGGTACAGGTCGAGGTACCACTCGTCGGAGATGGCGGCCGCCTCGTGGGCTGCCGCGATCTCCTGCGGGTCGAGCGTCGCGGTGAGTACCTTCGCGAAGAAGTCGGACGCCGCCGACTGCCGACGGTTCGAGAACCGGTTGCGCAGCGGGTGCATGGCGATCAGCACGCCGTCCTCACGGACGAAGGGCGAGCCGAGGTGGCTGCCCGCCTGCCGCACGAGCGCGTGGTGGGCGGCATCCAGCGGGGAGCCGATCGGGTCGGATTCGTCGACCCCGGCGCCCCAGACCGACGTCACGAGGACGTCCGCGGGGCCGGGGGTCTCGACGGCGTTGGCGGCCTGCCAGACGTCTCGGGCTTCGGTCAGCACGGTCTCGTAGGTGCCGCCCAGCACGTCGATGACCGGGTAGTCGGCCCGCAGCGCGCCGCGGACGATCTGTGCGCCGCGACGCGGCAGACCTGCCACCACCTGCCGCTCCACGGCGAAGGCGAGCCGGTCGAGCGCCGTCCACTCCCACTCCCGTTTGGAGGTGAAGCGCAGGGTCCGGTCGAACAGCGGCTGGCCCAGCACTGCCGTGAGCGCGAACGTGTTGACGGCCGAGGTGACCAGGCGTCCGACGGCCACCGCCAGCTGCGGATCGCCGTCGGCTCCTCCGATGCGGTTGATGGTCGCCACGTCGGTGAGCCCGGCCGAGAGTGCGCAGCCGTCGCTGTTGTCTGCCCGCAGACCGATGACGACCGCGAGGTCCGACTGCGCGACCCGGCGGTTCAGCCGGACCGGGACCCCATCGACCTCGCCGACCGTGACCAGGTCGGCGCCGGTGACGTCATGGCTCGTGATGAGGCCGTCGGGCAGGAAGCTGGTGGCGACCCGGTCGCCGAGGACACGGGTGATGTCATCGCTGTTCCAGCGCTTCCGCAGCCCGTTGGCGATGACGACCTCGACGTCGGTGACCCCGGCACGGGCCGCCAGGGCGAGCACCTGCTCGGCCAGCGTGCGCCGGGGATCGAACCGCGGCTGCGGGAGCGGCCGTTCGGTGTCGACGACGACGAGGGTCAGCTTGAGGTCCGGGTGCAGCTGGTCCAGCAGCGCCGCGGTCCCCTGGGGGCCGACAGGGCCGAGTCGATCAGCGGCACCGGATCGCTCGACTCCTCGGCGTCCGCCGCATACACGACATGGGTCCCGACGCCGAGGCGGTCGAGGCGCAGCTGCGCCCCCGACATGGTCAGCAGCTGCGGGGTCCGGTCGTCGACCTCCAGCACGAATCCTGGGCGCGACATCAGCGGTCCTTTCCGTTCACGGCATCCTCCAGCGGGGCACGGGAGAGATCTCGGGCCATTCGACGATCGACCAGCCCTTTGACTTGGCGGCCCTCATGAGGCCGATGTCGGGGCTGACCGCGACGGGGTTGCCGACGGCCTCGAGCATGGGCAGGTCCACGTGGCTGTCCGCGTACCCGAACGAGCGGCCGAGGTCCATGTCGTGGAGCTGCGCGTAGTGACGCAGCCACGCGGAGCGTGACTCCCCCACCATGGGCGGGCCGCTCAGGAACCCGGTGCAGCGTCCGTCGGCATCGGTCGCGAGCTCCGCGGCGACGATGGTGTCGAACAGGCCCTCGAAGGGGCGGGTCAGCGGCCGGATGACGCCCGTCATCAGGATGGTCGTGTGGCCGGCGTCGCGGTGTTCCCGGATCCGCCGGATCGCGGCGGGCGACATCCGGTCGAGGATCAGGGGCGCGAGCCGCTCGTCGACGTAGCGTTCCAGCTCCGCGAGATCGGCGCCGGCGTAGCGCCGGTAGATCGAGCGGAGGAAGACGCCGCGGTCGCGCCGCTCCGCGCCCAGGTACATCGGCAGCTGGGCGGCGACGCTGACGACCTCGCGGACCCGGCGCAGCGGAGAGAGCTCCGGCATCCTGGCCCACAGGTAGGTCTCGACCACGTTGGTGGCCATGACGGTGCCGTCGAGGTCGAAGGCGGCCAGCACCGTGCCGGGGGTGGTTGGCTGCAGCGTCCGGTAGGTCTCGGAGCGGCCCTGGCGTCGCTTGCGGGCGGCCTCGAGGCGGCGCACCGGGTCGGTGATGGCCGGGATGTGCACCTCCTGCATGTAGTGCGTCCAGTCGTAGCTCGCCGAGTCGAAGCCGAACGAGTCGGCGTCGTCGGGATGCAACGAGTTGTGCAGCGCCAGCGTGCAGTCGTCGACGAAGTGGAGCTCGGACTGGAGGTACTCGCCGTAGAGGGTGAGGTACTTGCCGAGGAAGTCGAGCTGCTTGCGGACTTGTCGAGCGACGTGGCCAGCTTGCGGGTCTTCCTGCCGCGGGGGGCGTAGGACAGCACCTTGTTGCCGAGGGTGACGCCCTTGTCCGCGAGCCACATGAACCGCTCGATGGGTTCCGCGCCGGGGAAGTTCCAGGTCGCCAGCGGGGTCGAGCCCTGCCCCGAGGTGTACGGATGGTCGGTGAAGTACTGGCGCACGTGCTCGTAGACGCCCCGGAACGTCAGCGGGTTCCTGGCGCCGGAGCTGCAGTGGTAGAACTCCGGGCTCCCGGGCTCCGGCCGGGTCGCGCAGACGGCGATGATGGCGTTGACGACCATGTCGCACGGGATGATGTCGATCACCGCGTCCGGGGAGGCGGGGAACTCGGGCAGCTGGCCGCGGCCGTAGGCGAGGATGATCGGGTCGGCCATCTTGAAGCCTTCGATCCAGCCGGGGTACGGCTGCCGCAGCGACGACTCGACGATGGCGGGGCGGACGATCGAGACCATGAAGTCGCCGGCCAGGTCGGCGACGACCCGCTCAGCCATGGCCTTGGCGAAGGTGTAGACATCCGTCCAGCCCAGCGAGCGGGCGCGCTCGGTGCCGGCGGCCACGAGTTCGGCCTTGACCCATTCGAGGCGACGGCGCTCGGTGTCGGCCGACGTGGTGAGGTAGCCGGCCTGCCGGTGCAGGGCCTCGGCCTCCTCGCGCAGCTTCGTCAGCTGCTCGGAGCTGCGGGAACGCGCCTCGACGTGTTCCTTCATGGCCAGCGCGGCCGCCGTCTCCGCGTCGTAGTCGACGTCGTGCACGTGCGCGGCCTCCGGGATGGTGCCACGGCGCCGTCCCGCCGTGTAGGCAGTGGAGACGTGCAGGTAGTGCGGCACCTTGATGAGGTTGCCGTCGTCGTCGGTGACGGCTTCGCGCAGCTTCGTGAGCAGCGCCTTGGTGCCGACGACGTTGGTCATGAACGCCTGGTCGATGGGCGGGTCGAACGACACGTCCCCGGCACAGTGGAGCAGCACGTCGAGGTCGGCGGGCAGGTCGGGAACGTCGGGCAGGTCGCCCTCGATCACCTGGACCCGGGCGGCCATGAGTTCCTCGACGCCGCCCGCCTGTGCCACGATGTCGGCGAAGATCTTCTTCTTCAGCAGCGACACCACGCGCTGGTGCGCGGTGACGGAGCCCTTGCGGCGGACGATGACGCCGGTGGTGGTGTCCGGGCAGTCCCGCAGCACCTTCCACAGCAGCTGCTCGCCGATGAAGCCCGTCACGCCGGTCATGACGATCTTCTTGCCTGCGAGCAGGTCGGAGATCCGCCCGTCCAGCAGCGGCGGGGTGTGGACGACGCTGGCGGTGCCGAACGTGCTGGCGGGTGGCTGGACCATCAGGCCTCTCCCCCGGCCACCGCGAGGGCCTCCTCGATCGTGAACCGGCCGACGTACAGGGCGGTGCCGATGATGGCCCCCTCGACCCCGGAATCGACGAGGGTGCGCAGGTCCCGGAGGTTGTCGAGGGTCGCGATGCCCCCCGACGCGATGACCTTGCGGCCGCTGCGGGCGGCGACGGCCTGCAGGAGGTCGACGTTGGGGCCGGTCAGCATGCCGTCGGCGTTGACGTCGGTGACGACGAACCGTTCGCAGCCGGCCGCGACGAGGCGGTCGAGCGTTTCGGTCCAGGGGCCGCCCTCGGTGGTCCAGCCCCGGGCCGCCAGGTTCTCGCCGCGCACGTCCAGGCCGATCGCGACCCTGTCGCCGTACTCGGCCACCACGTGATCGCACCACTCGGGCTGCTCGAGCGCGGCCGTGCCGATGTTGACGCGGCGGGCGCCGCTGGCCAGCGCGCGCTGCAGCGACTCCTCGTCCCGGATGCCTCCGGAGAGCTCGACCTGCATGTCGACGCCTGCGACGATCCGTGCCAGCAGGTCGGCGTTCGAGCCGCGCCCGAAGGCGGCGTCAAGGTCGACCAGGTGGAGCCATTCGGCCCCGCCGCGCTGCCATCTGAGCGCGGCCTCCAGCGGGTCGCCGAACTCCTTCTGGGTGCCGGCGATGCCCTGCACCAGCTGCACGGCCTGGCCGCCCTGGACGTCGACCGCGGGCAGCAACTGCAACTTCTCCACGAGGATTCACCCTATCCGAATCGTTGTCACGCGACGGTCGCGAGCCAGTTGGAGATGAGCCTGGCGCCGGCGGCACCGGACTTCTCCGGATGGAACTGTGTCGAGCTGACCGGACCGGCCTCGACGGCCGCGACGAAGGGGACTCCCTCGTGGGCGGCGAAGGTGGTCACGGCGCCGGGGACGGCGGCCGTGGCGGCGTAGCTGTGCACGAAGTAGAACCGCTCGTCGCGGACGCCGGCGAACAGGCGGCTGCCCTCCGGCGCGGAGACGGTGTTCCAGCCCATGTGCGGCAACCGCTCGGCCCGCAGGCCCGTGACGGCGCCGTCGAGCAGGCCGACACCTGCCACCTCGATGCCGTGCTCGGCGCCGCGGGAGAACAGCACCTGGTGTCCGACGCAGATGCCGAGCAGCGGACGCTGCCCCGCCACCCAGTCGCGGATGAGGTCGTCCCCTCCGACGGCGGTGAGGCCGTCCATGCAGGCGGCGAAGGCCCCGACACCGGGCACGACGAGACCGGCGCAGCGCCCCAGCTCCGTCGGGTCGGCCGAGACGATCACGTCGGCGCCCGCCCCGGCGAGCGCCCGCGCCGCGGAGTGCAGGTTCCCCGACCCGTAGTCGAGCAGCCCGATCCGGGTGCTCAGAGCGCGCCCTTCGTGCTCGGGATCCCCTGCTGGCGGGGGTCGATCTCGACGGCCTGGCGCAGCGCGCGGGCCAGTGCCTTGAACTCGGCCTCGACGATGTGGTGCGGGTCGCGCCCCGCGCGGAGCGTCAGGTGCAGGCACAGCCCCGCGTTGAGGGCCAGCGCCTCGAAGACGTGGTAGGTCATGGAGCCGGCGTAGGGCACGCCCGAACCGCCGATGAGGGCGTAGGGCTGGCCCTCCGGTTCGCCGGTGCAGGTGACGTACGGTCGGCCCGCGACGTCGACGACCACCTCGGCGACCGCCTCGTCCAGCGGGACGACGGCGTGACCGTAGCGGCGGATGCCCGCCTTGTCGCCCAGCGCCTGCTTCAGCGCCTGCCCGATGCAGATCATCGTGTCCTCGACCGTGTGGTGGCCGTCGATGTGGAGGTCGCCGGTCGCCTCGACCGTGAGGTCGATCAGCGAGTGCTTCGACAGCGCGGTGAGCATGTGGTCGTAGAACCCGACCCCGGTGCTGATGGAGGAGGCACCGGTGCCGTCGAGGTCGAGGCTCACGCGGATGGTGCTCTCGCTGGTGGACCGTTCGATCGTTGCGGTGCGGCTCACTTGACGTCTCCTTCGATGGTCGGGGCGATCTCGTCCAGCGCTGCGCTCAGCAGCGCCATCTCCTCGGGGTCCCGGCGGAGGCGCGGAGGAAGCCGGCCGGGCCGGTCTCGCGGATGAGGATCCCGCGATCCAGCAGATCCTGCCAGACGCGGTGCCGGTCGGCGAACCGACCGAACAGGGTGAAGTTGGCCTCCGAGTCGACGACGGCGTAGCCGCGGGACCGGGCCCAGGCCTCGAACGCGCGGGCCTCGGCGGCGAGCGACCGGACCTGGGCCAGGAGCTCGTCGGAGTGCGCCAACGCGACCCGGGCGATGGCCTGCGTCTGGGCGCTGAGGTGGTACGGCAGCCGGACGATGCGGCAGGCGTCGACGATGGCCGGGGCCGCGGCAAGGTAGCCGACGCGCCCCCCTGCCAGGGCGAACGCCTTCGACATGGTGCGCGATACCACGAGCCGGTCGTGCCGGTCGAGCAGCTCGACGGCGCTGGGGCGGGCCGAGAACTCCTGGTAGGCCTCGTCGGCCACCACGATCGCGTCGGTGCCCGCGCACACCTCGTCGATGACGTCGAGGCTGACGGCCGTGCCCGTCGGGTTGTTCGGCGTGGTGATCAGCACGACGGTGGGCCGGTGCAGGGCGATGGCGTCGAGGATCAGGCCGGCGTCGAGCGTGTAGTCGTCGCGGCGGCGCGCCGTGACGTACGTGGTGCACGTGTTGCGGGCGTACTCCGGGTACATCGAGTAGGTGGGCGTGAACGTCAGGACGCTGCGCCCCGGCCCGCCGAACGCGGTGAGCAGGTGACTCATGATCTCGTTGGAGCCGTTGGCGGCCCACACGTTGTCGGCGGTCAGGCCGTGGCCGAGGTAGGCGGCGAGGTCGGAGCGCAGCCCCAGCGCCTCCCTGTCGGGGTAGCGGTTGAATCCCCGGCCGCCGCGACGATGGCGGCGGCCATCTCGTGGCGCAGCGCCGGCGACGGCGGGTACGGGTTCTCGTTGACGTTCAGGACGACGGGGACGTCGAGCTGGGGCGCCCCGTAGGGCTCCTGGCCGACGAGGTCGGCACGCAGCGGGAGGTCGGACAGCTCGATCATGCGTCCCTCCGCACCGTCACGGCGTTGGCGTGGGCGGGGAGGTTCTCGGCGAGCGCGAACAGTTCGACGCCGTCGGCGATCTCGAGCAGCGCCTCGCGCGAGTAGTCGATGACGTGGACGGTGCGCATGAAGGACCGGACGGTCAGCCCGGAGCTGTGGCAGGCGCAGCCGGCGGTCGGGAGCACGTGCGTGGAGCCCGCCGAGTAGTCGCCCAGCGAGACGGGCGAGTAGTCGCCCACGAAGATCGCGCCGGCGTTGCTGATCCGGGCCGCCACGGCGGCGGCGTCGGCGGTCTGGATCTCGAGGTGCTCCGCGGCATAGGCGTCGGCCACTGCGACGGCCTGGTCGAGGTCGCGGACCAGCACGATCGCGGACTGCTCCCCCGCGAGGGCGGTGGTGACGCGCTCGGCGTGCCGTGTGGCGGCCACCTGGGCGGCCACCTCCTCCTGCACGCGCGCAGCGAGGTCCTCCGACGCGGTGATGAGCACGGCGGCGGCGAGAGGGTCGTGCTCGGCCTGAGAGATCAGGTCGGCCGCGACGTACCGGGGGTCGGCGGTGGCGTCGGCGACGATCGCGATCTCGGTGGGACCCGCCTCAGCGTCGATGCCCACGAGCCCGCGGACGAGGCGCTTGGCGGCGACGACGTAGATGTTGCCCGGACCGGTGACGAGGTCGACCGGCTCGCAGAGATCCGCGACGCCGTGGGCGAACATGGCGATCGCCTGGGCGCCGCCGACGGCGTACACCTCGTCCACGCCGAGCAGGTGGCACAGAGCCAGGATGCTGGGGTGCGGCAGCCCACCGAAGTCCTTCTGCGGCGGGGAGGCGATCGCGATGGAGGTGACGCCCGCGACCTGCGCGGGGACGACGTTCATGATGACGCTGGACGCCAGCGGCGCGAGGCCCCCGGGGACGTACAGGCCGACACGACGCACCGGCACGTTCCGCAGCCCGACGCGGGCGCCGTCGGCCACTTGGGCCGGCGCGGGATCGGCGTCTCGTTCCAGCGACTCGGCGACGGCGCGGCGACGCCTGATCGCCTCGGCGAACGCCTGCGCGAGCTGCGGATCGAGCTCACTGGCACACCGGGCGAGCACGTCCGCGGGCACGCGGAGCGAGGGCGGCACAACCCCGTCGAAGCGATGCGAGTACTCGGTCAGGGCCTCGGCTCCCCTGGCGGCGACGTCGTCGACGATGGGGCGGACCCGGTCCAGGGCCGCCTCCACGTCGAACTCACCACGGGGCAGCAGGGAGCGGTAGGCGCCATCGACGCCGGTCAGATCGAGAGTACGGAGCACGCGCCCGATTCTAGTCGGACGGCGACTCGATGGCCTGACCGTGCCCATCGGGCGGCTCCGGCCAGAAGGCTGCGAGCAGCATGATGGGGGTGACGGCGGCGAACGGGCCGACAAGCAGCGCCGACAAGGCCCGCAGCTGCAGATCGATCTGTACGACGTCGCCGACAGGCGCCGCAGCGATGCGCTCCGCGAAGCCACTGCTGCCCACGACGAGCCCCACCCGCCACGTCATCAGCCCGGCCAGGGCCGCGGCCAGCGGCGGCACGGCGATGACGACCCAGCCGCGGGTCTGCAGCACGAACCAACCCGCGATGCCGCTCAGCAGCCCTCCGGCGCAGGCGATGAGGGTGAAGGTGGCATCGGCGGCGACGATGCTCGCCTGGCCCCGCTCGGAGATGGTCGCCACGAGGACGTCGCCGATCGTGTACGTCGCCAGCGGTGTGATGCCGGCCCAGATGAGGCCCCCGATCGCGCCGAGGGCGACGCAGAGCGTCAGGTAGACCATCGACCGCCACGAGGTGCGTCCCCACAGCTCCGCCAGTTGCCGCTGCCGCGACAGGACCAGGATGTCGTCGCTCACTGGGATTCTCTCCCGAGACCGACGCAGGAGGGGCCGAGCACCGCCTTGAGGTCCGCGAAGAGAGCCGAGGTGAGCTCGACGCGGAACCCGTCGCCGAGCCTGAACGTCTTGACCTGGTCACCGGTGCGCAGGTTCAGGTGGACCTCCGCCGACCCGGGGTACTGGGCGAGGATCGTCTTGAGCCGGTTGACGACCCCCGGAGTGCAGCGCACCGCCGGCAGCGTCAGCGCGAGGGGCCCGGCGTTGCCTTCTGCGCTCATGTGCGGCGAGACGATGTTCTGGGCCCGGACGCGGCCCCGGTCCTCCCCGGACTCGACGATGCCGTCGACCGACACGATCGTGTCGGGCACGAGGTGGGCCGCCACCTGGTCGTAGACGCGGGGGAACACGGTGACCTCGATGGAGCTGGTCAGGTCCTCCAGCACGATCTGGGCCCAGATGTTGCCCGCCTTGTTCACACGGCGGTTGACGGCGGTGATGAGCCCGCACAGCTTGGAGGGACCGCGGTAGCCGTCCTCCGCCGCCGCCGAGGCGATGGGCCGCTCACTGTTGGACTGCAGCACGTGCTCCAGCCCGTTGAGCGGGTGGTCGGAGACGTACAGGCCGAGCATCTCCCGCTCGAACGCGAGCTTGGTGCGCCGGTCCCACTCGTCGACCTCCGGAATGTGGGCCGTCAGGGCCGGGCCGCCCGACTCCTCGGTCGCCTCAGCGAAGCCGAAGTCGAAGCCGTCCTGCCCGTTCTCCGCGTTGCGCTTCACGTCGATGATGGAGTCGACGGCCTCCTCGAAGATCCCCATCAGGGAGCGGCGCGTGTGCCCGAGGTCGTCGAAGGCGCCCGCCTTGATGAGCGACTCGATGACCCGCTTGTTGCACATCAGCAGCGGGGCCTTGTCGAGGAAGTCGTGGAAGTCGGTGGCGGGGCCCGCCGTGTGCCGCTCCTCGATCCAGGCGTTGACGACCTTGTCGCCCACGTTGCGGACCGCGCCGAGGCCGAAGCGGATGTGCTCCCCCACCGGGGTGAACATGACCTCGGAGGAGTTGACGTCCGGCGGCAGCACCTCGATGCCCATGTGCCGACACTCGGCGAGGTAGAGCGCCGACTTGTCCTTGTCGTCGCGTACCGACTGCAGCAGCGCCGCCATGTACTCGACCGGGTAGTTGGCCTTGAGCCACGCCGTCCAGTACGAGATGACGCCGTAGGCCGCGGAGTGGGCCTTGTTGAAGGCGTAGTCGGAGAAGGGAAGCAGCACGTCCCACAGCGCCTGGATCGACGCCTTCGAGAAGCCGCGCTCGATCATGCCGCCCGAGAACACCTCGTACTGGGCGTCCAGCTCGGACTTCTTCTTCTTGCCCATGGCGCGGCGCAGCATGTCGGCTCCACCCAGGGTGTAGCCGGCTAGCTGCTGCGCGATCGCCATCACCTGCTCCTGGTAGACGATCAGTCCGTACGTCTCGCCGAGGATCGGCTCGAGCGCTTCGGCGAGGTCGGGGTGGAGCGGCTCGACGGGCTCGCGCCCCGTCTTGCGGCGGGCGTACTTGTTGTGGGAATCGGCGCCCATGGGGCCGGGACGGTAGAGGGCGCCGACGGCGGAGATGTCGTCGAAGCAGTCGGGCTGCATGGACCGCAGCAGGGCCCGCATGGGGCCGCCGTCGAGCTGGAACACGCCGAGCGTGTCGCCGCGCTGCAGCAGGTCGAACGTCTTGGGGTCGTCGAGCTCCAACTGCTCCAGGTCGATGTCGACGCCCTGGTTGAGCTTGACGTTGCGCACCGCGTCGTCGAGGACCGTCAGGTTCCGCAGGCCGAGGAAGTCCATCTTGATCAGCCCGAGCGACTCGCAGCCCGGGTAGTCGAACTGCGTGATGATGGCGCCGTCGGCCTCGCGCTTCATGAGCGGCACGATGTCGATGAGGGGCGCACGGCTCATGATGACGCCGGCGGCGTGGACACCCCACTGGCGCTTCAGTCCCTCGATGCCCTTGGCTGTGTCGACGACGGTGCGCACGTCGGGCGACGAAGCGTAGAGCTCGCGGAACTCGTTGCCCTCCGCGTAGCGTTTGTGCTCCTCGTTGAACAGCTCGCTCAGCGGCACGCCCTTGCCCATCACGTCGGCCGGCATGGCCTTGGTGATCTGCTCGCCGATGGCGAACGGCATGTCGAGCACCCGGGCCGAGTCCTTCACCGCGGCCTTGGCCTTGATGGAGCCGTACGTGACGATCTGGGCCACGTACTCCTTGCCGTACTTCTCCGTGACGTAGTTGATCACCTCGCCGCGGCGACGATCGTCGAAGTCGATGTCGAAGTCGGGCATGGAGACGCGTTCCGGGTTGAGGAAGCGCTCGAAAATCAGGCCGTGCTCGATCGGGTCGAGGTCGGTGATGCGCATGGCGTACGCGCACATGGATCCTGCGCCCGAGCCACGGCCGGGGCCGACGCGGACGCCGTTGTGCTTGGCCCAGTTGATGAAGTCGGCGACCACGAGGAAGTAGCCGGAGAAGCCCATCTGGATGATGATGCCGATCTCGTACTCGGCGCGCTTCATGGTCTGGGCGCTGATGCCCTGCGGGTAACGGTAGTCGAGCCCGCGCATTACCTCAGCGCGGAACCAGGAGTCCTCGGTGTGGCCCTCTGGCACGTCGAAGCGGGGCATGTAGGTGCCGATGCCCTCATCGAACTTCGTCTCGATCCGCTCGGCGATGGCCAGGGTGTTGTCGCACGCCTCGGGGAGTTCCCGGAACAGCGCCCGCATCTCCGCGGGCGACTTGAGGTAGTAGCCGTTGCCGTCGAACTTGAACCGGTCGGGCTGCGCCTTGCGGGAGCCGGACGACACGCACAGGAGCGTGTCGTGCGCGTCGGCGTCCTCGGCGTGCACGTAGTGGAGGTCGTTGCTGGCCACCAGCGGCAGGCTCAGTTCCTTCGCGAGCCGCAGCAGGTCCTTGCGGACGCGCGTCTCGATGTCGAGGCCGTGGTCCATCAGTTCGACGTAGAAGTTGCCCTCGCCGAAGATGTCGCGGAACTCGGACGCCGCCTCCCTGGCGTTGTTGTACTGGCCGAGCCGCAGGAAGGTCTGCACCTCGCCGGAGGGGCAGCCCGTCGTCGCGATGAGGCCGTTGCCGTATTCGTTCAGCAGTTCCCGGTCGGCGCGCGGCTTGTAGAAGAAGCCCTCGAGCGAGCTGCGGGTGCTCAGCCGGAACAGGTTGTGCATGCCGGCGGTGTTGGCCGCCCACATGGTCATGTGCGTGTAGGCACCCTTCGAGGCGACGTCGTCGCCGGTGCCGTCGCCGAACTGGACGCGCTTGCGCTCGGAGCGGTGGGTGCGGGGCGTGAGGTAGGCCTCAAGGCCGATGATCGGCTTGACGTCGTAGTCCTTCGACGCCTTGTAGAACTCGTATGCGCCGAACAGGTTCCCGTGGTCGGTCATGGCCAGCGCGGGCATCCCCATCCGCTGCGCACCCTCGAACAGGTCCTTGACCCGCGCGGCGCCGTCGAGCATCGAGAACTCGGTGTGGGTGTGAAGGTGCACGAACGAATCTGACAACGGTTCCTCCAAACCCTGGCGACGACGACCCACCATACCCCGGCCGCGGGGACCGGCGGCCCCCGACAAGCCGGACGCCGGCCACCCCGTCAGGTTGATCGGGGTGACCGGCGTCGCAGACGGTCAGGCGTCGACCCAGGCAATCTCCTGGCTGCGGTGGAATCCGACGCCCTGCGCCTCCCACAGGGGGGCGAGGCCGCCGAGGCGGTCGGCGAACGACTCCCAGGTACGGGAGGGGTGCGCGCCCTTGGCGGGCGACCAGGCATGCTCCGCCGCCGACGCGAGCCGCGGGAACATGAGCTGGTCGATGGCGGCCAGGTCGGTGACCGTCTCGGTCCACAGCGGCGCCTCGACGCCCAGGATGTCGTCCTCGGCCAGTCCGTGGACCAGCGTGCCGGGCTCCCAGTCGTACGAGCGCTCGACGCTGGTGGGGCCGTCGGCCCAGACCAGCCCGATCTCGGTGTCCGCGTCGTACTTCATGTCGAGGTAGGCCGCATCGGCCGGAGAGAGCACGACCTTACCTCCCACCGCGGGGAACGCCCGCGTCTTCTCGGCGACGTCCGCGTCGTGGCTGCGCAGATCCCAGAACTGGCCGACGGCGCCGGAGGCCAGGGAGTCCGCCGCACCCGCCTCGTGCCACAGCATGGGGGTCTTGCCCAGCCCGGCGACCATATCGGTGACCCGGTTGATGAAGGCGACGTAGTCGGCCTTGTCCGTGCCGTGGCACTCGTCGCCGCCGATGTGCAGCCAGGGGCCGGGCGTCATCTCGGCGAGGTCACCCAGCACGTCGGCCAGGAACTCGTAGGTGGGTTCGTGGTCGATCCGCACCGACGAGAAGCCGACGGCCATGCCGCGGTAGGGCTCTCCGTTGATGGGGGCGTCGCCGCCGTAGGCCTCGACCGACTCCATGACGCTGGGAAGCAGTTGGGGCTCCTCCATCAGGTCGGGGTAGGCGAGGGAGATGGCGTGCGTGTGACCCGGCAGGTCGATCTCGGGGACGACGACCATGTCGTTGGCGGCCGCATAGGCGACGATCTCCGCAAAGTCGGCCTTCGTGTAGTGGCCGCCCTCGTCGGAGAACACGCCGGTGCCCGAGGCGAGCCGGGTGAGCTCCGGCCGGGACTCGATCTCGATCCGCCAGCCCTGGTCGTCCGTCAGGTGCAGGTGCAGGACGTTGAGCTTCAGCCGCGCCGCGCGGTCGATGACCCGCTTGACCGTGGCCACGTCGAAGAAGTGACGGGCGGTGTCCAGCATGACGCCGCGGTAGGCGAACCGCGGCGCGTCCTGGATGGCGACCGCCGGCAGCTCCCAGCCCTCCCCCGCGCGCCGCGCGAGCTGAGCGAGGGTGAAGATGCCGTAGCGCAGGCCGGCCCGGTCGGCGCCGGTGACGGTGGCGCCGCCGGGGGTGATCGCCAGCTCGTAGGAGCCGGCCTCTCCCCCGTCCTCCACGGCCAGCGAGACGACCGGCTCCTGGACGACGGGGACGTCGCCGCCGATGAGGGTGGCCAGCTCGGAGGCGAGAAGCTCCGCCAGCGGGCCGCCGACGGTGACGCCGGCCAGCGGCAGGACGCCGTCGCCCTCCTCGAGGTGCACGGGTACGGGGACGAGGTTGTAGTCGGCCATTGACTAACCTTTCACTGCGCCGGAGACCATGGACGAGGTCATGCGGCCCTGGACGATGAGGAAGAAGATCACGACAGGGATCGCCATCAGCGTAGAGCCCGCCATCACGACTGCCCAGTCGGTGGCCTTCGTCGCCTGGACGAAGGTCCGCAGCCAGATCGGCAGCGTCTGGCTCTCGGGCCGGTTCATGATCACCAGGGCGAACACGAACTCGTTCCACGCCTGGATGAACGCGAACACGCCCGTGGCGACGAGGCCGGGGCGAGCAGCGGGAAGGTGATCCGCCAGAACGCGCCCGACCGGCTGCAGCCGTCGATCATGGCGGCCTCCTCCAGGTCGGCGGGGACGCCGTTGACGAAGCCACGCAGCGTCCAGATGGTGAACGGCAGCACCATGGCGATGTAGACGCCCGACAGGCCGAGGATGGTGTTGGTCGCGTACCAGCCGTCGAGCACCCGGAACGTCGAGATGATGAGCGCCTCGGCCGGGATCATCTGGATCACCAGCACCAGGACGATGATCGACTTGCGGGAGCGGAACTTGAAGCGCGACAGCGCCAGTGCGGCCATGAACGCGAACAGCAGGGCCACGACGAGCGTGATGCCGGTGGCGCTCAGCGACACCTTCAGCGCCGACAGGAAGCCGCCGTCCCGTGCTGTCGAGTAGTTGCGCAGCGTGAACTCGTCAGGCCACATGTGGACGGTGTCGCCCTTGATCGCCGAGGCGGGAAGGAAGGACGTGTTCACCATCCAGTAGACGGGGAACGCCGAGCAGACGAAAACGATGAGCGCGGCGATGTTGAGCGCGCTGCGGGAGAGGAACTTCCTGGCCTTCACTGGTCATCCTCCTGCTTCAGGGTGAGCCGGATGTAGTACGCCGAGATGGCGAGCATGATGGCGACGAGGATCACGGAGATGGCGCCGCCAGTGCCGAGCTTTCCGGAGGCCATGGACTCGTTGTAGATGTAGACGCCGATGGTGTTGGTGGTCTCGCGCACCCCGCCGATGGTCTGCAGCGCGTAGATCTGCGCGAAGACGCGCAGGTCCCAGATGATCTGCAGGATCACGAGGACGACGAGGATGGAGCGGATGTAGGGGACGGTGATGAACCAGAAGCGCTTCAGGCCTCCTGCACCGTCGAGGGAGGCGGCCTCGAGGACCTCTCCCGGCACCTGCGTCAGCGCGGCGTAGAGACTGAGCGCCACGAACGGGACAGCGCCCCAGACGATGATCATGCCGGCGACGGTGAAGAACTGCAGGGGTTGATCAGCCAGCTGTAGCCCATCCAGTTGTCGCCGGTGACGCGGGTGAGCAGGTGGTTCACGAGGCCGTAGGACGTGTCGAAGATCCAGCCCCACACGATGGTCGCGGTCAGCGCCGGCATCGACCAGGCGAGCAGCAGGCCGACGGAGACGACGGTGCGCATCACGGCGCCCAGCTTCGTCATCAGCACCGCGATGGCGACGCCGAGCAGCATGGTCAGCACGACGCACACGGCGGCGAACGCGATGCTGCGGCCGAGCACGGCCCAGAACACGGGGTCGGTGAGGAGGTGCCGCGGGGAGCCAGCATGGGTCCCTCCCTTTCTCTCTGGGCGTGGGTGCACGTGATGGTGCGGGGTCCGGGGGAACGTGTCCCCCGGACCCCGACCTGGTGGTGCGTGAACGGATCAGGCGTTCAGGATCGCCTCGATCTTGGTGTCGAGCTCGGCGGCCAGCGCCGCAGTGTCACCGCCGTTGGCAACCTGCACGAAGTAGTCCTGCAGGAGACCCTGCGCCTCGACCTCGGCCCAGTTGGCGCTGGGCGGGGTGAGGCGGGCGTTCACTGCGGCCTCGGCGATCAGCGCGGCCAGCTCGGGCGTCGCCGCCGCGACCTTGCCGCTCAGGGAGGTGCGGGCCGGGACGAGGCCACCCTCGCCAGGATCGTCTGGTACTCCTCGCTCATGATGATCTCGAGCGCCTTCTGGGCGAGCTCGGGGTTGGCCGACTTGGCCGAGATCCCGATGTTCGAGCCGCCGGCGAACACGGAGGCGACGCCGCCGTCCTTGCCCGGGAGGTTGAAGTAGCCGAGCGTGGTGGTCAGCGCGGTGTCCTTCTTGTCCTCGTCGGCGATGATCGACCAGTACGCCCAGCTGGGGGCCGACAGAGTGGCGGCCTTCTCGGTGCGCAGCGGCACCCAGGCGTCACGCTCGTCGCCGTCCTTCGGGGCGGTGGAGCCCTTGGTCATGATCTCCTGGACCTGCTTGATGCCGGCCTGCGACTCGGGGCTCGAGAACTGGGCGTCCCACTTGCCGTCCATCTCGACGGCGACCTCGCCGCCGTTCTCCCAGATGAACGGGAGGGCGTTGTACCAGTCCTTGCCCGGGAACCAGACGCCGGAGACACCGCGGGAGTGCATCCCTGGGGGTGGCCGGAGGCCGGATCAGAAGAGTCCCAACTGGGCGTTGAGGACGGGGACGGCGGCACCGCGCAGCACGATGTCGTCGCCTTGGCCTGCCATCCGGACCTCGACCGCGTCATGGAAGTCGGTCAGGGTCCGGGCGCGCAGGGTCTCGAAGGTCGCCTGTTTGAGTTCGCCGTCGAGGAGCTCGGGGCGACCGGAAAGAAGGATCTCGGAGATGTCGAGGACGCCGAGCACCGGGGCAAGGGCGATGCCCAGCCGCTCGCCCGCGGCACGCAGAGCTGCGGTGTCGCTGGCCGCGACGTGGGCGGCCAGGGCGCTCTCCGCGAGCCAGGCCTCCAGGCACCCGACCTTGCCGCAGGCGCACTGCGGGCCGCCGTCGGTGCCGACCGTGACGTGGCCGAGCTCGCCTCCGGCGAGGTGCGAACCCGCCAGGACGCGCCCGCAGGTCAGCAGTCCGGAACCGACGCCGCGTCCGATGCGGATCAGGAGCACGTCCTGGGCGGACCCGCCGAAGATGAACTCGCCGAGCACCGCGGCGTTGGCGTCGTTGGTGACGATGACGGGGACGTCCACCCGCTCCCCGATGAGGCGGGCGAGCGCGACGTCCTCCCATCCGAAGTTCGGGGCGCTGAGCACGGTGCCGTTGGCGTCGACGATGCCGGGCGTGCCGACGCCGACCCCCGCGACCGCGCTGGGGGCGGACGCGACCAGGTCTGTGACGAGCTGGAGGGCCGCCTCGAGGATGGCGGGGCCGTCGGCGGGTCGGGGCCGCGAGATGCTGGAGATGACCTCACCGCGGACGGTGAGCTGGGCACCCGTGAGGGCGTCGTTGCCGGAGAGGTCGAGCGTGACGACGCAGCGGCTCGTGGTGTCCAGGTCGATCATCGTCGCGGGCTTGCCGGGGCGCACATCGTCGCTCAGCCCGATCTCGACCACGTAGTGCTCGTCGATGAGGTCGGCGACCAGCGCGGAGATCGTGACGCGGGTCAGGCCCGTGGCCCGGGCCAGGTCCGCGCGGCTCATCGGCGCCTCGCGGAAGAGCACCGTGAGCACCAGCGAGCGGTTGTACCGGCGTGCGTCCTCGGGACGCAGTTTCGCCTGACCCAGCGAAGCCGAGGAGACGGCAAGGCTGCCGATGCCCTGTGGTGTGATCGCCGGTGTCATGTTTGTTAGTTAAGCATTGCCGCGGCGTGATCATCGCCAGGCGGGCACCCCCCAGGGCGCGTCAGCAGAGTCCCGGGTCGACCTGATCCTCGATCGCGACGCCGTTCTGGATCGCCATGAGCTGGTTCACCCTGCGCTGATGGCGCCCACCCTCGAACTCGGTCTCCAGCCACTGCTGCGTGATCAGCTTGGCCATCTCGTTGCCGATGACGCGCGCGCCGAAGGCGAGGACGTTCGAGTCGTTGTGCCGACGCGACAGCACGGCGGAGTACGGCTCGGAACACACGACGCAGCGCACGCCGTCGACCTTGTTGGCGGCGATGGAGATGCCGATGCCGGTGCCGCAGATCGCGATCCCCCGGTCGAACTCACCGGCCGCGACGGCCTCGCCGACGAGCCGGCCGTACACCGGGTAGTCGGCCTTCGTCGGGTCGTGGGTGCCGAGGTCGGAGACCTCGTGTCCGAGTCCGCGGACGAGATCGATGATCTCCTGGCGGAGCTCCATGGCGGTGTGGTCGCTGGCGACGGCTACGCGCATTGCACTTCCCTTCGGGTCGCCCCACAGCATACCGGCGCCGCCCCGGAATCCCGGGGCGGCGCCGGGGGCCCTGCATCAGACGAGCAGCTGCCGCAGCTCCGGGCCTATCGGCCGGGGCAGCTTCGAGGAACCGGACAGGAACGCGTCCACCCCGTTGGCGCAGGAGCGGCCTTCGGCGATCGCCCACACGATCAGCGACTGGCCGCGCCCCGCGTCGCCGCAGGCGAAGACGCCGGGGACGTTCGTCGCGAACGACTCGTCGCGGACGATGTTGCCGCGCGGGTCAAGGGCGACCCCCAACTCCTCCACGAGCCCCGCCTGCTCCGGCCCGCTGAACCCCATGGCCAGCAGCACCAGCTGCGCCGGGATGTGGCGCTGGGTGCCCTCAACGGGAACGAACCGCCCGGCCTCGAACCTGACCTCCACGATGTCGAGGCCCGCCACGTTGCCGTGCTCGTCGCCCACGAACCGCTCGGTCGACACCGCGTAGACCCGGTCCCCGCCCTCCTCGTGCGCCGAGGTGATCTTGAACGTCATGGGGTAGGTGGGCCAGGGCTGTCCGGACGGACGCTGCTCCGGCGGCATCGGCATGATCTCCAGCTGCGTGATGGAGCGGGCGCCCTGCCGGATCGACGTGCCGAGGCAGTCCGCCCCGGTGTCGCCGCCGCCGATGATGACGACGTCGCGGCCTGCCGCAGTGATCTGGTCCTCGACGCGTCCGCCCAGCGCGACCCGGTTGGCCTGCGGGAGGAACTCCATGGCCTGGTGGATGCCGCCGAGCTCCCGGCCCTCTGCAGGCAGGTCCCGCGGCAGGGTGGCGCCGATCGCGAGCACCACAGCCTCGTACTGGTCGAGCAGGTCGCGCCCGGAGATGTCGTGGCCGATGGTGACGCCCGTCTTGAACTGCGTCCCCTCCAGCACCATCTGCTTCAGGCGCCTGTTGAGGACGGCCTTCTCCATCTTGAACTCGGGAATGCCGTAGCGCAGCAGTCCCCCGATGGCGTCGGCCCGCTCGTAGACGACGACAGTGTGCCCGGCGCGCGTCAGCTGCTGGGCCACCGCCAGGCCCGCGGGCCCGGAGCCCACGACGGCGACCGTCTTGGCCGTGTGCCAGGCGGGCTGCTGCGGGACGACGCGCGAGTCGTCCCACGCCTTGTCGATGATGGCGACCTCGACGTTCTTGATCGTGACGGGGTCGCGGTTGATGCCCACGACGCAGGCCGTCTCGCAGGGCGCGGGGCACAAGCGACCGGTGAACTCCGGAAAGTTGTTGGTGGCGTGGAGCCGCTCGAGCGCCGGCTGCCACTCGTCGCGCCACACCAGGTCGTTCCACTCGGGGATCAGATTGCCCAGCGGGCAGCCGTTGTGGCAGAACGGGATGCCGCAGTCCATGCAGCGGCCCGCCTGCTTCGAGATGATCGGCAGGAGGGCCCGGCCCGGCGTGCCCGGGTAGACCTCCTTCCAGTCGTGTACGCGCTCCTCGACCGGGCGGCGCTGCGCCACCTCGCGGGGGGTCGTCATGAAGCCCTTCGGATCAGCCATGAGCGGCCTCCATCATCAGCTGGGTGGTCTCGTTCTCGTCGAGCCCCTCGGCGGCCGAGGTGGCCCGCACGGCCATGACGCGCGCGTAGTCACGCGGCTCGATCTTGGTGAAGCGGCGCGCCAGCGTGGCGTCGTCGAGGTGGAGCAGTGCGTCGGCGACCAGCGAGCCGGTCTCCGCCCTGTGCTCGGCCATCAGCTCGCGCACGCGCGCCACGTCACCCGGTGCCATCGGCACGGGGTCGGCGAGCTCGGTGTTGAGCCGCAACGGATGGGCGTCGAGCACCCAGGCCACTCCCCCGGACATGCCTGCCCCGAAGTTGCGGCCCGTCGGGCCCAGGACCAGGACCTCGCCCCCCGTCATGTACTCCACGCCGTGATCGCCCACGCCCTCCACGACGGCGGTCGCCCCCGAGTTGCGGACGCAGAACCGCTCGCCGACCAGGCCGCGTAGGAACAGCTGCCCGCTGGTGGCGCCGTAGCCGATGACGTTGCCCGCCACGATCTGGGTGGCCGGGTCGAACCCGGCCCCCTCCGGCGGAGTGATGACAATGCGTCCGCCCGAGAGCCCCTTGCCGACGTAGTCGTTCGAGTCGCCGATCAGGCGCAGGGTGACGCCGCGCGGCAGGAAGGCGCCGAAGCTCTGCCCGCCGGTCCCGGTCAGGGTGAAGTCGATCGTGCCGGGCTCGAGCCCGCGCCCCTCGGTCGCCTTGGTCACCTCGTGGCCGAGCATCGTGCCCACCGTGCGGTCGATGTTCCGCACGGGCAGCGTGTGCCGGACCGGCAGGGCGTCGGTCAGTGCCGGGGCCGCGAGGCGGATCAGCTCGACGTCCAGCTTGGCGTCCAGGCCGTGGTCCTGCACCGTGGTGCGGTGCAGCGCCGTGCCCGGCGGCGGAGTGATCGAAGTGAGGATCGGGGCGAGGTCGAGCCCACTGGTCTTCCAGTGGCCGACGGCGGCGCTCACGTCCAGCAGGTCCACGCGACCCACGGCCTCCTCCAGGGTGCGGAAGCCCAGCTGCGCCAGCAGTTCTCGCACCTCTTCGGCGATGAACATGAAGAAGTTGACGACGTGGTCGGGGTCGCCGTGGAACCGACCGCGCAGCTCGGGGTTCTGCGTCGCGACGCCGACGGGACAGGTGTCCTTGTGGCAGACGCGCATCATGATGCAGCCGGACACCACGAGCGGGGCGGTGGCGAAGCCGAACTCCTCGGCGCCGAGCAGGGCGGCGACCAGCACGTCGCGGCCCGTCTTCAGTTGACCATCGCACTGGACGACGATCCGGTCGCGCAGCCCGTTGAGGAGCAGCGTCTGCTGCGTCTCAGCCAGGCCCAGTTCCCAGGGGGCGCCCGCGTGCTTGACGGAGGTCAGGGGCGCGGCCCCGGTTCCGCCGTCGTGGCCGGAGATCAGCACGACGTCGGCCTTGGCCTTGGACACGCCGGCCGCGACCGTCCCGACCCCGATCTCGGAGACGAGCTTCACGTGGACCCGGGCGCGGGTGTTGGCGCACTTGAGGTCGTGGATGAGCTGCTTGAGGTCCTCGATGGAGTAGATGTCGTGGTGCGGGGGCGGCGAGATGAGGCCGACGCCGGGCGTCGAGTGGCGCGTCCGTGCGACCCACGGGTAGACCTTGGGGCCGGGCAGCTGACCGCCCTCCCCCGGCTTGGCCCCCTGCGCCATCTTGATCTGGATGTCGTCGGCGTAGGTGAGGTACTCGGAGGTGACCCCGAACCGGCCGGAGGCGACCTGCTTGATCGCCGAGCGGCGCTGCGGATCGTGGAGCCGTTCCGGGTCCTCGCCGCCCTCGCCCGTGTTCGACTTGCCGCCGATGCGGTTCATGGCGACGGCGAGCGTCTGGTGGGCCTCCATCGAGATGGAGCCGTAGCTCATCGCGCCGGTGGAGAAGCGCTTGACGATCTCGGTGGCCGACTCGACCTCGTCGATGCTGATCGGCTCCCTGCTGCGGAACTCCATGAGCGAGCGCAGCGTCATGATCCGGCGCGCGTTGTCGTTGACCAGCGCCGTGTACTTCTTGAACGCCGCATAGTCGCCGGTCTGCGTCGAGTGCTGCAGCCTGAACACGGTCTCCGGATCGAAGAGGTGCGGCTCGCCCTCCCGACGCCACTGGTACTCGCCGCCGACCTGCAGGTCGCGGTGCGCCAGCGGGATCCCGTCGGCCGGATAGCCCTGCAGGTGCCTGCTGCGGATCTCGTCGGCGAGCTGGTCGAGGCTGAGCCCGCCGAGCCGGCTGGTGGTGCCGGTGAAGTAGCGGTCCACCACGTCACGGCCGAGGCCGACGCATTCGAAGATCTGGGCGCCGGTGTAGGAGGCGACGGTGCTCACGCCCATCTTGCTCATCACCTTGAGCACGCCCTTGCTCAGCGCCTTGGCGACGTTCGCGATCGCCTTCTCAGGCGTGACGTCGACGTACATCTCCCGCCGCGCCAGGTCCTCGGCGGACTCGAACGCGAGGTAGGGGTTGACGGCGGCCGCCCCGTACCCGAGCAGCAGCGCGATGTGGTGCACCTCGCGCACATCGCCCGCCTCGACCACGAGCCCCACCTGGGTGCGGGTCTTCTCGCGGACGAGGTGATGGTGGATGGCGGCGGTCAGCAGCAGCGACGGGATCGGTGCCAGCTCGGGCGTCGAGTGGCGGTCCGAGAGCACGATGGCGCGGGCGCCACCCCGGATCGCGGCCGAGACCTCCCCGCACAGCTCGTCGATCCGCGACGCCAACGCCCGTCCCCCGCCTGCGACCTTGTAGAGGCCGCTGACGACGTGCGTGTGGTAGCCGGGGAGTTCGCCGTCGCGGTTGAGGCGGACGATCTTGGCCAGCTGCTCCGAGTCGAGGATCGGCTTGCCCATGATGATGAGGCGCGCCGCCTCGGGGGTGGGCTCGAGCAGGTTGCGCTCCGGCCCGATCTTGGCCGTGAGGCTGGTGACCAGCTCCTCCCGGATCGCGTCGAGGGGCGGATTCGTGACCTGCGCGAACAGCTGCGTGAAGTAGTCGAAGATCAGCCGCGGCCGGCTGGAGAGCACCGCGATGGGCGAGTCCGTCCCCATCGACCCGATGGCCTCGGCCCCCGTGTTCGCCATGGGGGCGATCAGGACCCGCAGCTCCTCCTGCGTGTAGCCGAAGACCTGCTGACGTCGGGTGACGGAGCTGTGCGAGTGGACGATGTGGGCCCGGCCCGGAAGGGCGTCGAGCACGATCTTGTTGTCGGCGACCCACTTCTCGTACGGGTGCTCCGCGGCGAGCGCGCCCTTGACCTCGTCGTCGGACAGGACGGCGTGGCGCTCGAGGTCGAGCAGGAGCATCCGGCCCGGCTGGAGCCTCCCTTCCGCACGATCCGCTCCGGCTCGATGGGCAGCACCCCCGCCTCGGAGGCGAACACGACCAGCCCGTCGTCGGTCTCCCAGAACCGGCCGGGACGCAGCCCGTTGCGGTCGAGGCAGGCGCCGATCAGGGTGCCGTCGGTGAACGTCATGCAGGCGGGCCCGTCCCAGGGCTCCATGATCATGGAGTGGTACTCGTAGAACGCCCGCCGCGCCGGATCCATCTCCGCGTGCGACTCCCAGGCCTCGGGGATCATCATGAGGACGGCGTGCGGCAGCGAGCGCCCGCCCAGGTGCAGCAGCTCCAACACCTCGTCGAACGAGGCCGAGTCGGAGCCGTCGGGGGTGCAGATCGGAAACAGCCTGTCGAGCGCGCCGGGGAACCGGTCGGAGGTGAGCAGGGCCTCGCGGGCCCGCATCCAGTTGCGGTTGCCGCGGACGGTGTTGATCTCGCCGTTGTGGGCGATGAGGCGGTACGGGTGGGCCAGCTCCCACGCCGGGAACGTGTTCGTCGAGAACCGGGAGTGGACCAGCGCCAGCGCCGAGGCCATCCGCTCGTCGTGCAGCTCGGGGAAGACCTCCTCGAGCTGATCGGTGGTCAGCATGCCCTTGTAGACGAGCGTGCGCGCCGACAACGACGAGAAGTAGACCCCGGCCTCGTGCTGGACACGGCGCCGCAGGACGAACGCGAGGCGGTCGAGGTCGATGCCCGCCTGGCCTGCGCGCCCGGCGACGACGAGCTGCTCGAAGTGCGGCATGGCGCCGATGGAGATGGGCGACAGGGTCTCGGTGCGGACGGGCACCTCGCGCCAGGCGAGGACGTCGAGCTCCACCTCGTCGGCGATCGCCTCGATGGCCGTCCTGACGGTCTGCCTGGAGGCCGCGTCGGTGGGCAGGAACGCCATGCCGACGGCGTACTCCCCCGCGTCCGGCAGCCGGACGTCGAGGACCCCCCGCAGGAAGGCGTCGGGCACCTGGATCAGGATGCCTGCGCCGTCGCCCGCGGCCTCGTCGGCGCCGGTGGCTCCGCGGTGGTCGAGGTTGCGCAGGGCCTCGAGGCCCTGGGCGACGATCTCGTGGCGGGCGACGCCGTCGAGGCGGGCCACGAAGGCCACGCCGCAGGCGTCGTGCTCGAAGGCGGGATCGTAGAGTCCGATCTTCTCGCGCTGCGGGAACACGGTCTGAGCCATCTACGGTCCTCCTCGGTTGCGGGCACACTGCGCCGGAACCTGCCCGGCGGCATCACATTAGGACCGCGATTTTCCACTCTCCAAGCCAGTCCACCCGCATGCGAAATGTCTTCGCACAATTGTTACGTCGCCGAAACACGCGAGGTGGCGCACGTCATGACGGGCGCTGCCGGTACCGGCTCGGTGCCACCGAATGCAGCCGCGTGAACTGCCGGGAGAAGTAGAGCGGATCGTCGTACCCGCAGGCCTCTGCGACGGCGGCGACGCTCAGGTCGGTCGTGTCGAGCAGTTCCCGCGCCCTGGCCATCCGCAGGTCGCTCTGGTACCGCAGCGGCGGGACCCCCACCTGCTCCTTGAAGAGGCCTGCGAACTGTGAGGTCGACAGGCCGACCATGGCGGCCAGCTCGTCGACGGACGTGCGGCGCGGCGAGGTGGCGCGCAGGTGCGCCAGGGCCCGCTCGACCGGCCCGGTTCCTCCACCCGAGGGACGGCGGCCCGTCGCGATGAGGGTGGCGAGCGCCTGCCAGGCCGCCCCCGCCGCGGCGACCAGCCCGCCGAGGGTGGCCTCGTCCAGGCCGTCGATGGCCTGCGAGACGAGGCTGGCCAGCGGCGCAGGATCGGCCAGGTGGGAGACGGGGCTCCCAGCCGAGGCCCGCAGGGCCGCCACCAGCTCATCGGCGTCGCCGCCGGTGAAGTGGAGCCACCACAGCGTCCACGGGCGTTCCTCCGCGGCTCCGTACTCGTGGGCGATCCGGGCGGGCAGCACGACGGCGTCGCTGCGGCCCACCGGCAGCCGGGCCCCGTCGAGGCGGCACCAGCCCGCGCCGTCGGTGCAGACCAGCAGGACATTCTCGGCGGCGCCGGCGGGCCGGATCCGCCCGTGCCGGGCGGCCCGCGGGAAGTAGCCGGCGTCGGTGACGGCGAGTCGTCGGGTCACGGGCCGGTTCAGCGCGGCCCGGACCGCGGGGCGCGGCACGACCACCATGCGCTGGCCAGCGAAGCCGTCGCGCATTGCACCGTCGTCGGTCGGCGTTTCCTCCATACCCACAGTCAAAAGCACCATGCCGATGTCAGTCAAGCCCCGATAGATTGACCATGTCGACACCGACGTCAGCAGGAGAGAACCATGCCAGCCAGCCCACCGCGCCGCATCGAGGTCACCCCGACACACCTGCTCCGCGACGGAGCCCCCTGGTTCCCCGTGACGGGCGAGATCCACTACTCACGCATTCCGCGCGCCCGCTGGGACGAGGTGCTCGGTCACGCCCGCGCCGGCGGCCTGACGACCGTGGCGACCTACGTCTTCTGGCAGGCCCACGAGCCCACCCGCGGCGACTTCCGCTGGGACGACAACCTCGACCTGAGGGCCTTCATCCAGGCCGCGGCCAACCAGGGTCTCGAGGTCATCGTCCGGCTGGGCCCCTGGGCGCACGGGGAGGCCCGCCACGGCGGCTTCCCCGACTGGCTGCTGGACCTCCCACTCGTCCCCCGCACCGACGATCCGGCCTACCTGGCGCTCGTCACGATCCTGTATGCACAGATCATCGACCAGCTGCACGGCCTCACGCACGGCGAGGGCGGCCCGGTCGTCGGCGTACAGGTCGACAACGAGCTCTACGACCAGCCCGGCCATCTGGCCACGCTGCGCACGATCGCCGAGGAGCTCGGCCTCCGCGTGCCGCTGTGGACGGCCACCGGCTGGGGAGGTGCGCAGCTGCCGGAGAACCTGCTGCCGGTGTACAGCGCCTACGTCGACGGCTTCTGGGAGGACTCGGCCACCCCGTGGCCGGCCTTCGCGGCCACGCACTTCCGGTACAGCACCGTCCGCGATGACCTGGGGGTCGGCGCGGATCTGCGCGCCGCTCTCGACGCGTCGACGGCGGACGGCACCGTCGCCGAGGAACACAGATTCCCCTTCGCGACCTGCGAGCTGGGCGGCGGCATGCACGTGGCCTACCATCGCCGTCCCCTGGTCACCGCCCGCGACGTGGCCGCCCTGGCGAAGGCGAAGCTCGGCTCTGGATCGATCTGGCAGGGCTACTACATGTATGCGGGAGGCACGATGCGCGTCGGCCCCCACGGCACGGAGCAGGAGTCCCAGGCGACGAACTACCCCAACGACGTCCCGACCCGCAGCTACGACTTCTTCGCCCCCATCGGCGAGTTCGGTCAGATCAGGCCGCACCACCACCTGCTCCGGCGCCAGCACCTGTGGCTCGCCGCCGACGGCGCGGCCCTGGCGGCCATGCCGGTGCACATCGGCGGCGGATCGGACGATCCGGAGGAGCTGCGTTGGGCCGTCCGCGGCGACGGGCGACGCGGCTACCTGTTCCTCACGACCTACCAGGTCGACAGGTACCCGCTGGCGCCGCAGCCCGGAGTCCAGATCACCGTCGACTTCGACGACGCCACCGTCACCGTGCCGCACCGCCCCGTGGACCTGCCGGCGGGCGTCTCCGTGGCGTGGCCGTTGCGGTACCCGTTGACCGACGACCTCACGCTGCGCAGCGCCACGGCCGAGCTGCTGACCCGCTTCGACGGTGGAGAGCCCCTCGTGGTGTTCGTCGCCACCGACGGCGTCGCCCCGGAGTTCGTGTTCGACGGGTCCCCGGCCGTCGACGGTCCCGTCACCGCCGAGGCGGTCGACGGCGGTGTCCGGCTCCGGCCGACGGTCGCTCCCGGCGCCGGGTGTCGCTTCGACGTCGACGGCGTCACCCTGCTGGTGTTGGATGAGGCCGCCGCCGACCAGGCCTACCGCCTCCCCGTGGCGGGACGCGACCGGCTCATCCTCTCCGAGGTCCCCGTCCGTGCAACCCCCGATGGGCTGGTCGCCCACTGCGAGCAGGCCTCGTTCCGCCTGGCCGTCTGGCCCCCGACCGCCCCGCCGCGGTCCCCCGCCGCCATCGCCCTGGAGCCCGCCGACTGGTGGTCGAGCTGGCAGGTCCGGCAGGCAGATGCCGGACATTCTTCGATTACCGTCGAATCAAGCCCGGTCGTCGCCGAGCCGTACCGCCCGCGCCCGGGTGGTCCGTTGGGGCGGCTGAGCGCGCCGACCGACTTCTCCGGCGCCGGCAGGGTTCAGGTCACCATTCCCGCCGAGGCCCTGGATGCCCCGACCACGCTGCTGCGGATCGCCTGGTCGGGCGATGTCGGGCGCTGCCTCGTCGGCGACGAGGTCATCAGCGACCACTTCTGGCACGGCCGGGTCTGGGACACCTGCCTGAGTGACCACCGTGACGCGATCCTCGCCGCAGGCGGCGTCACGCTTGAGCTGTTGGGCTGGGACCCGGCCGCGGGCGTCTGGGTCGATCCCTCCGTCCGCGACGCGCCGCCCGGCGTCACCCTCCGCTCCATCGACCTGATCCAGGTCTCCCGTATCCCCCTCACGTTCCACCCATCGCAGGAGAAAGAGTCATGCTGACCCCCTCGACCCAGGCCCCCACTACGCTCCAGCTTCCCGACGCCCCCGCCGATCTGGCGGCCCGGCTGGCCGACGGAGGCGCCGTCGCCTGGGAGGAGGACCTGGAGATCCTCACCTACGACGCCGCGGACCCCAGCCCCTACCCGATGTACTTCGACAACCGCGTCTACCAGGGCTCCAGCGGCCGGATCTACCCGGTCCCGTTCGTGGAGCAGGTCGCCGACGAGCCAAGGCTCCGTAGCTGGCGCGCGGTGCACCTCGAGAACCGGTACGTGCGCCTCGTCGTGCTGCCCGAGCTCGGCGGCCGGATCCACATCGGCTACGACAAGACCACCGGCTACGACTTCTTCTACCGCAACAACGTCATCAAGCCCGCGCTCGTCGGGCTCGGCGGGCCGTGGATCAGCGGCGGCATCGAGTTCAACTGGCCGCAGCACCACCGCCCCGCCACCTGGCTCGGGGTCGACACCACCATCGAGGAGGAGGCCGACGGCGCCGTCACCCTCTGGTGCGGCGACCACGACCCGTTCGCCCGGATGTCGGCTCAGCACGGCATCCGCCTGCGGCCCGACTCCTCCGTGATCGAGCTGCGCGTGCGACTGCACAACCGCACCGCGCTGCGACAGTCGTTCCTCTGGTGGGCCAACGTGGCCGCCGCCGTCGGCGACGACTACCAGACGTTCTTCCCCGAGGACGTCGCCCATGTCGCCGACCACGCCCGCCGCGCCATCACGGCCTTCCCCTGCGCGGACCGCCCCTACTACGGCGTCGACTACTCCGCGCTGGCCGCCGAGCGCCCCGGCGCGGACCGCGTCGACTGGTACCGCAACATCCCCGTGCCCACCTCCTACATGATCGTCGACAGCTTCGACGACTTCTTCGGCGGCTACGACCACGGCGTCGGCGCAGGCTTCGTGCATTGGGCCGAGCGCAGGGTCTCGCCCGGCAAGAAGCAGTGGACCTGGGGCAACTCGCCGTTCGGCCGGGCCTGGGACGCGCAGCTCACGGACGCCGACGGCCCCTACGTCGAGCTGATGGCCGGCGTGTACACCGACAACCAGCCCGACTTCACGTGGCTGCTGCCTGGCGAGACGAAGGTCTTCGCGCAGTACTGGTACCCCATCCCGGCGATCGGCCCCGCGCACCAGGCCACTCCGGACGCGGCCGTGCACGTGGCCAGGGACGGCGCCGCCGTGGCCCGCTTCTCCGTGACCTCACCCCGCCCCGGGGCTGTTGCGCGGCTGCTGCGCGACGGTGTCGTCGTGGCGGAGCAGGTCGTCGACCTCGAGCCGGGCCACGTCGCGACGGTGGCCGAGGCCGTCGCAGGTACCGGTGGGCTGACCGCCGAACTCCTGGACGCGGCCGGCCTGCTGCTGGTCCGGTGGGAGCCGAAGCTGCCCAGCGACGTCGAGCCCGCGCCGGCCGAGGCTCCCGCCGCCCCGATGGAGCTCGGGTCGGTCGAGGAGCTCTACCTGACCGGCGTCCACCTCGAGCAGTACCGGCATCCGACCCGCTCGCCGCTGCCCTACTACGAGGAGGCCCTGCGCCGGGACCCCGGTCACGCCCCCACGAACGTGGCGCTGGCCGAGCGGGCCTTCCGCGCCGGCGGGTACGAGGCCGCCCTCGCGCTCACCACGACGGCGCTGACCCGGCTGACGCGCCTCAACGCGCAGCCACTCAACGCCGAGGCCTACTACCTCCACGGCCTGATCCTGCTGCGGCTCGGCCGCACGACCGACGCGGCCCGGGCGTTCGGCAAGGCGGGCTGGGACGCGGCCTGGGCGGCGCCCGCCGGCTTCGAGCTGGCGAGCCTGCAGGCCCGGCTCGGTCACAACCGGGCGGCGCTGCGGGTGCTGGACACCCTCGACGGCGTCGTCGGACATGACACGCGGCGGATCGCCCTGCGGGCCGTACTGCTCCGCCGTGTCGGTCGGGCGGGCGACGCCGATGCCCTCGTCGCCGAGGCTCTGGCCACCGACCCCCTGTCCGCGGAGCTCCGCGTCCTGGCCGGCGTCCTGCCCGGCGAGGCGGGCACGCTGCTGGACGTCGCCGTGTTCCTGCGCGACTGTGGGGAGACCGACGACGCGCTGCGGCTGCTCGGGCTCGTCGAGGCCGCTCCCCCCGCGCCGGCGGGCACCTTCGGGCCGGTCGCCGGCTATGTGGCGGCGGAGCTGCTGGAAACGCTGGGCCGCCCCGTCGACGCCCAGGCACGCCGTGCGGCGGCCGCCGGGGGCGATCTCACCTGGGTCTTCCCCGACGGCCTCGACGCCCACGACGCGCTGACCGCGGCCGTTGCGCGCAACGCGGGAGGCCCCGTGGCCCACCACCTGCTCGGGATGCTGCTCTACCAGGCCGGCCGACGGCGCGAGGCCCTCGACCACTGGGAGGCCGCGCTGGCGGCGGGCTGGGAACACCCGGTCCTCCTGCGCAACGCGGCACTGGCCCAGTTCAACGTGGCCGGCGACGACGCGGCCGCCCGCTCCCGCTACGACAGGGCCGTGGCCGTCGCGCCGCGCGACGCGCGGCTCCGCTACGAGCGCGACCAGCTCGCCGTCCGGCTGGGCGACACGGAGGCCGACCGCTACGCCCGGCTCGTCGACGTCGAGGACGTGGTGCTGACCCGTGACGACCTGACCATCAGCTTCATCGGCCTGCTGCTGACGCAGGGGCGGGCCGACCGGGCCTTCCAGATCCTCACGACCCGCCGGTTCCACCCGTGGGAGGGCGGCGAGGGCAAGGCGCTGGCCGCCTGGGATGCCACGCGCGCGGCGCTGGGGCTCGAGCCCGCCGATCCACCGGCGACGCTGGGTGAGGCCCGGCCCGTCTACGTCCCCCCGGTGGCGCGGCACGACGACGGCAGCACCGACTACTTCGCGACGAGCCTGCCGGAGCTGCTGCTGTTCACCCGCTGAGGCCGACGGCGCCGGGTCACCGACCCGGCGCCGTGAAGGTCGCCAGGATCTCCTGCTCTGCCGCCGCGCTGAGCGAACCGGCCTCGCCGATGTGGGAGACGGCCAGCATGGTGTGCGCGGCGCCTCCCGCCTCGCGGGTGACGGCGGTGAACCGGATCGCGGGCGTGTTGCAGGAGTAGTCATCGGGGTACATGGGCACGAAGGAGTGTTGCGGGCCTGGGTCGAAGGAGGCGACCCCTCCCGCGACGATGCTGTTCATCGTCTCGTAGCCGACGACGTCCCCCTCCTTGTGGGTCCATCCCGACGGGATCCGGTATCCGCCACCTTCGGGGTTGACGACGTCCCGCCAGCCGGTCAGGTCGGTGGAGGACTCCCGCTCCGGCCAGGTCTGGGCCGGGGTGGCGTCGGGTGGCTGCACCGGCGGCCGCGACGTCCTCGGCTCCGCGAACGGGCGGGCCCCCGGCCCGGCGCTGGGGCGGTAGCCGGGGTTGAGCAGGGTGGGTTCGACGGTCGGGGCCGGCTCCCCCCGCCCGGCGACGACGGCCGCGCCGAGGATGAGCGCGAAGCCGGCCAGTCCGGCCAGCGCGATGAGGAGCCAGCGGGGCAGGCGCCGCACGGAGGGCCCGGTGGCGGGCGACGGCGGAGGCGGCGGAGCCGATCCGTCGGAGGAACGCGACGGCGCGGGACCGGGCGGCAGGAAGTCGGGAGTGTGGGACACCCCCGAGATGCTAGTCGGCGAGGGGTGCGCCGCTCAGGCGGCGAGGAGCCGTTCGAAGTCCTCTTTGAGGTCCGCCGGGGCGATCTGGCTCCAGACGACGGCCAGCCTGCGGTCCTCGCCGAAGCCCATCACGTAGCTGCCGTGGTCGACCTCGTACCCGCCGGACGGCAGCTGCTTGCCCTCCGAGATGTCGATCCCGAGGCTCATGGCCGCGGGCTTGATCGTCTCCAGGTCGCCGGTGAGGCCGACGAACGAGTCGTCGACGCGCACCAGGTACTCCTTGAGCACCTCGGGGGTGTCGCGGGCGGGGTCGGTGGTGACGACGATCAGCGTCACGTCGTCGACCATCTCGGCGGGCAGCCGCCGCTTCGCCGTCGCCATGTCGGCGAGGATGCCGGGGCACACGTCGGGGCAGTTGGTGTAGCCGAAGAACAGGGCGACGGCGCGGGTCGTCGGGCCCGTGGCCAGGTTGTACGGCTGCCCGAACTGGTCGATCAGGGTGACGTCGGGCAGCGGATTCCCGCCGTCCGCCAGGTGGGTGCCGTGCCAGTCGCCGGCCGTCGTCGTCGCGGGCGGCGCGTCGGGCACGCAGCCGGCCACCAGCGTGATCCCGCCGAGGCCGAGGAGGCCGCGCCGGGAGATCATCGCCGGGACCGGTCGACGCCCTCGGCCAGTTCGCCCGCCAAAGCGCGCAGCCGGGCCAGGTCGCCGGGCATGTCCGCCCCGTCGCTGTCGAGGCACTTCAGGAGGGCCGAGCCGACGATGACGAGGTCCGCGAAGGCGCCGATCTCGGCGGCCTGGTCGCCGTTGCTGACGCCGAGCCCGATGCCGACGGGCAGACCGGGGTCGACCCTGCGTGCCCGCTCGACGATCACGGGCGCCGCGTCGGAGGTGGCGGCGCGGGTGCCGGTGACGCCCATCACGGACGAGGCATAGACCCAGCCGCGGCAGGAGTCCATGGTCAGCGCGATCCGTTCGTCCAGCGAGGACGGCGCGATGAGGAAGACCCGGTCGAGGCCGTGGGCGTCGGTGGCGGCGAACCATTCGGGGCAGTCGTCCGGCGGCAGGTCCGGCGTGATGACGCCCGCGCCGCCGGCGGCTGCTAGGTCACGGGCGAACGCGTCGGGGCCGTAGGCCTCGACGAGGTTCCAGTAGGTCATCACCATGGGCGTGGCCGACGTGGCGGCGACGGCCTCGACGGCGGCGAAGGCGTCGCGGGTGCGGACCCCGCGCGCCCTGGCCTTCGTGGTGGCGTGCTGGATGACCAGGCCGTCCATCAGCGGGTCCGAGTACGGGATGCCGATCTCGACGAGGTCGACGCCGCGGCCGTCGGTGCCCTCGGTGATGGCGCGCACGGCGTCCAGCGAGCCGGCCACGTCCGGGTATCCGACGGGCAGGTAGCCCACGAGCGCGGGGCGGCCCGCGTCGAGGCAGCGCGCGACGACGGCGCCCGAGATGCCCAGTCGGGCCGGATCGGTGAACTGGCTCATGCCATGCCTCCAACGGTCTTGTCCGGCACGCCGGGCAGCCCGAAGTACTCGAACGCGGTGGCCACGTCCTTGTCCCCCCGGCCGGACAGGCACACGAGGATGGTGGGGCGGGCGGTGGGATCCTGCTCGGCGATCCGCTGGCCGAGGCGCTTGGCCCCGGCGACGGCGTGGGCCGACTCGATGGCCGGGATGATCCCCTCGGTGCAGGTCAGCTCGCGGAACGCGTCCATCGCCTCGTCGTCGGTGATCGGCTCGTAGACGGCGCGCCCCGTCTCGGCCAGCCAGGCATGCTCGGGGCCGACGCCCGGGTAGTCGAGGCCCGCGGAGATCGAGTGCGACTCGATCGTCTGACCGTCCTCGTCCTGCAGCACGAAGGTGCGGGACCCGTGCAGCACGCCGTGGCTGCCCGCTGTGATGGTGGCCGCGTGCCGGCCGGTCTCGACGCCGTCGCCGCCGGCCTCGAAGCCGTAGAGGGAGACGGACTCGTCGCCGATGAAGTCGTAGAACATGCCGATGGCGTTGCTGCCGCCGCCGACGCACGCCGCGACGTAGTCGGGCAGCGCGCCGTGGTCGGCCAGCATCTGCGCCCTGGCCTCGGTCGAGATGACCCGCTGCAGCTCGCGCACCAGGTACGGGAACGGGTGCGGGCCGCCGACGGTGCCGATCAGGTAGTGCGTGTTGTCGACGGTGGTGACCCAGTCACGCATCGCCTCGTTCATGGCGTCCTTGAGCGTGCGGGAGCCGGCGGCCACCGCGTAGACCTCGGCGCCGAGCAGCTGCATGCGGGCCACGTTCAGGGCCTGCCGCTGCGTGTCGACCTCGCCCATGTAGACGCGGCACTCGAGGCCGAGCAGCGCGGCGGCGGTGGCGGTGGCCACCCCGTGCTGGCCGGCGCCGGTCTCCGCGATGACGCGGGTCTTGCCCATGCGCTTGGTCAGCAGGGCCTGCCCGAGCACGTTGTTGACCTTGTGGGCGCCCGTGTGGTTCAGGTCCTCACGCTTCAGGAGGATCGTGGCGTTGCCGCACTGCTTCGAGAAGTTGGAGGCGACGGTGATGGGCGTCGGACGTCCGGCGTAATCACGCTGCAGGCGGGCCAGCTCCGCGTGGTAGGCCGGATCGGCCATGGCCTCGTCGAACGCGACGGTCAGCTCGCTGAGGGCCGCCTGCAGCGCCTCCGGGACGAACCTCCCGCCGAAGATGCCGAAGTGTCCGTTGCTGGTAGGCAGGCTCATGCCCGTGCCCTTTCCGCGGCCGCGATGAAGCCCGCGATCGCTGCGGTGGGGTCCCCGTGCCGGACGAGGGCCTCCCCCACGAGAATGGCGTCGGCGCCCTGGGCGGCGACGGTGGCCACGTCCGCGGCCGTGAAGATGCCCGACTCGGCCACGCGGACGGCGCCGGGACCGATCCGCTCGGAGAGGCCGCCGAAGGTGGCGAGGTCCACGTCGAGGGTCTTGAGGTTGCGGTTGTTGACGCCGATCAGTTCGGCGCCGACGGCCACCGCCCGGTCGACCTCCTCGGCCGTGTGGGTCTCGACCAGCGCGGTCATCCCCAGCTCCGCCGTCAGGGCCAGGAAGTCCGACAGCTGGGCGTCGCCGAGGGCCGCGACGATGAGGAGCACGAGGTCGGCCCCGTGTGCTCGCGCCTCGTGGAACTGGTACTCGTCGACCATGAAGTCCTTGCGCAGCACCGGCACGTCGACGGCGGCCCGGACGGCGTCCAGGTCGGCCAGCGAGCCGCGGAAACGCCGCTCCTCCGTGAGCACGGAGATCGCGGTCGCGCCCCCGGCGGCGTAGGCGGCGGCCAGGGCCGCGGGGTCGGGGATCTCCGCCAGGTCACCCTTGGAGGGGGACTTGCGCTTGACCTCGGCGACCACCGAGAGCGCGTCGGAGCGGAACGCCGGCATCACCGGTCGCGCAGGCGCGGCGTCCGCGGCCGCGCGGCGGACATCGCTCAGCGGAACGCGCGCCGCGCGCTCCGCAAGGTCGAGCCGGACTCCCGAGATGATGTCGTCAAGGACACTCACGGCTGGCCGAGGCCAACGGTCTTCATGACCATGACCGTGAGGCCGCCGACGAGCACGATGGCCGCGCCGGTGAGCACCAGCGCCCAGTTCGGGCCCATCACGGAGCCGATGGCGCCCAGCACGAAGCCGATGGCCGTGATGACGACGCCCGTCCAGGCGGCGGGGCTCCTGCCGTGGTGGTAGTACTTCGGGGTACGCGCCATGGTCCCAGGCCTTTCGTGAGAGGGCATCAACGCAGCTCAGCCTACCCTGGCCCGCCGGGCTGCCGCATGTCCTGTTCATCCCCGTCGGTGGGGTCGATCCCCCCGTCCATCGCCTTCCACGGGTCGCTGCCCGCCCTGGGCCCGGCCGACGGGCGCCGCACCCACCCGGGACCCCACAGGACGAAGCCCGCGGCGGCCACGGCGGCGACGACGAAACCTCCCAGCTCGACCCAGCGGGCCTCCACGGCCGCCCAGCCCGCACCGGCGACCGCCAGCGTCGCCAGCGCGATGCCGACGATGCGCAGGGAGAACCCGCGCAGCATCAGGGACAGCCCGACGCCGGCCAGCAGCGCCCACGCCACCGAGCCGAGCGGGGATCCGGCCGCCTGCGCGGCCAGCACGACGACCAACCCCGCGGCCGCCGTCGCGACCGTGACCGGCCCGCGCCCTGGCCTCACGACGACGCCATCCCCGCGGCCCGCCCGATGGCGGTCACGACCGCCCGCGCCTTGTGCTGACACTCCGCGTCCTCGGTGGCCGGGTCGGAGTCGGCGACGATCCCAGCGCCGGCCTGCACGTGCGCGACGCCGTCGCGCAGCACCGCGGTGCGGATGGCGATGGCCACGTCGGCGTTGCCTGCGAAGTCGAAGTAGCCGACGACCCCGCCGTAGAGCCCGCGGCGGGTCGCCTCCAGGTCGTCGATGATCTGCATGGCGCGCACCTTCGGCGCCCCGGACAGCGTGCCGGCCGGGAAGCAGGCCAGCACGGCGTCCAGCGCGGTGTGGCGCGCGTCGACGCGTCCGGAGACGGCCGCCTCGAGGTGCATGATGTGCGAGTAGCGGCGCACGTGCATGAACTCGTGGACGGTGACGCTGCCCGGCTCGCAGATGCGGCCCAGGTCGTTGCGGCCAAGGTCGACCAGCATCAGGTGTTCCGCGCGCTCCTTGGGGTCGGCCAGGAGTTCCTCGGCCAGCCTGCGGTCGGCCTCGACCGTGGCCCCCGGGGGCGGGATCCGGCGATCGGCCGGGTGGTCGCGAGGCCGTCGTTGACGCTGACCAGCGCCTCGGGGCTGGACCCGACGACCGCGAACCCGGGAAGTCGCAGGAGGTACAGGTAGGGGCTGGGGTTGGTCAGGCGCAGCGCCCGGTACACGTTGAGCGCGTCGGAGTCGGTCGGGATGTCGAAGCGCTGCGAGACGACGATCTGGAACGCCTCCCCGGCGCGGATCTCCTCCTTGGCGGCCTCCACGAGCTCCATGTACTCGGCCGACGTGCGCTGCCGCCGGATCTCCGGCACCACCGCCGGGCCCTCCTGCACCGCCAGCGTGCTGCGCGGCTTCGCGAGCTGACCGGCCATCGCCTCGACGGCCGCGACGGCCCCGTGGTAGGCGCGCTCGACGCCCTCGTCGGTGCCGTCGTAGTTGATCGCGTTCGCGATCAACCAGAGCTCGCCCGTGTGGTGGTCGAGCACGGCGACCTCGCTGGCGAGCATCATCACGAGCTCGGGCAGCTGCAGGTCGTCGACGGTGGTGTCGGGGAGGCGCTCGAGGCGGCGGACCACGTCGTAGCCCAGGTAGCCGACCATGCCGGCGTGGAACGGGGGCAGCCCGGGCGCGGCCGGGGTGGCCAGCTCGTGGAGCGTGCGCCGCAGCACCTCGAGCGGATCGGCGTCGCCGTCGAGGCCCGTGAGCTCGCGCCCCAGCCAGACGGCGCGGCCGTCGGCCGCGGTCAGCGTCGCGGCCGACCGCACGCCGACGAACGAGTAGCGCGACCAGATGCCTGCCTCGGCGGACTCGAACAGGAAGGTGCCCTCCCGTGCGCCGCACAGCGACTGGTAGACGGCGATGGGCGTGAGGTCGTCGGCCAGCAGACGGGCGTGCACGCTGATGACGCGGCGGGTGCGGGCCAGCTCCGTGAACTCGGCCAGGGAGGGTTCGACGATCATGCGACGTCTCCGGCGGTCAGCTCCGTGAAGAAGCAGGTGTGGTTGCCGGTATGGCAGGCTGCGCCTGTCTGCTCGACGGTCAGGAGGATCGTGTCGCCGTCGCAGTCGGCGGCCACGGAGACGACCCGCTGGTGGTGGCCCGACGTCTCGCCCTTGACCCAGTACTCCTTCCGGGAGCGTGACCAGTAGGTCGCCTTGCCCGTGGTCAGGGTCCGCCGGAGTGCCTCGGCATCCATCCAGGCCAGCATGAGGACCTCGCGGGTCTCTGCATCCTGGGCGATGGCGGGGATCAGCCCCTCGGCGTTGTACGTCAGTTCACGCATGCGGACATTGTGCCAACGTCGCGCCGCACCGGGATCACCGGTCCGCGGCCGGGCCACGCTCGCGGGCTGACTCGTCGACCCGGCCCCCTGCGAGCCGCCGCTCGATCCGCGGCCGCCACCGGGTCGGCAGGCCCTCGAAGGCCAGCACCCGCCGGATCAGGTCCGCATCGTCCGTGAGTCCCTGCACGACGACGGACGCCTCGCGCAGCGTCGGCCCCGCGGAGTCGGCCAGGCGCGCCACCGTGTCGCCGGCGCCAACGTCTCCGGTCTCCAGCACCCGCAGGTACCAGCCGGACATGCCGGTGCGCTGGACGCGCACCACCAGGTCGTCGATCCCCCACCGCTTCGCCAGCTTGTAGCATGGCTGCCGCGGCTCGGAGACCTGCACGACGGCGCTCCCGAGCCGCCACGTCTCCCCAGCCGCAGCGTCGTCTCGTCCCAGCCGGGGATGTCCAGGGTCGCGTTCTCGAAGAAGGCTCCCAGCGGCAGGTCCAGCCCCTCCCCGCTGCGCCAGCGCGGATAGTTCGCGGCGGCGTAGCACAGGACGGCCTTCTCCTGGCCGCCGTGGTGGACGGTGTCGGCCTGCTCGTCGCCCGCCAGGCCGAGCGGCCCGAGGCTGACGCGACCCTCGACGGGGAGCTTGAGACCTGCGCTGCGCACCACGGAGCCGCTCCAGGAGTGATCGTGGGCGCGGCCGACGCGCACGGCAGAGATGGTTCCGAGCTGGGTCACCCGTCCAGCCTAGTCATCCCGCGGAGACGACGATGGGTAGGCTGTCGGGCATGAGCTTCGCCCGCCGGCAGCGCGCCGCCCTCGCCCACCTCCTCGACGAACTCGGCCCCTTCGCGCCGACGAAGTGCGAGGGGTGGCGGACGCAGGAGCTGGCCGCGCACCTGTACATCCGCGAGCACCGGCCCCTGGCTCTACCCGGCATCGGCAGCGAGCGGTTCTCCGAGCAGACGCGCAGGATCCAGGTGGAGGCGCTGCACACGCTCGGCTACCCGGCACTCGTGCAGGCGATCCGTTCGCCTGGCTGGGTGATGCGCCCGCTGGACCGCCTCGTCAACACGAGCGAGCTGTTCATCCACCACGAGGACGTGTTGCGGGCCAACGACCGCCACCAGAGCCTGACCGCGGCCGAACAGCAGGAGCTGTGGCCGATCGCGGCCGTCCTGGGGCGCCGCACCCAGTTCCGGTTCGGTCACCAGATCCGCGTCACCCGCTCCGACACCGGCGCCCAGGCCGTGTGGGGCACCGGGGCACGGGTCGTCCACCTGGTCGGGCTCCCCTCGGAGCTGCTGCTGCACCTGAGCGGGCGTGACGGCGACGTCACCGTCACGGGCGAGCCGGCCGACGTGGAACGCTGGGACAAGGCCATCTCCTCCCTCTGACGGGCCCGGCGGGTATCCGTCCTGCGAACGCCGCCGACACGGCGGGTGGCCTGATCGCTACCATCCGCACATGACATCGCTCACTCACGCCAACGAGGCCGGTTTCTTCGGCGACCACGGCGGTCGCTTCCTGCCCCCTCACCTCGAGGCCCCCATCGCCGAGGTCGCCGCCGCCTACGCGGAGGCCAAGGACGACCCGGCCTTCATCGCCGAATACGAGGCCCTGCTCGCCGACTACGTCGGCCGCCCCTCGCCCCTGTTCCTCGCCCAGCGGCTCACCGCCGAACTGGGCGGCGCGCGCATCTACCTGAAGCGCGAGGACCTCAACCACACCGGCGCCCACAAGATCAACCACACCCTCGGCGAGGTGCTGCTGGCCAAGCGCATGGGCAAGAAGAAGGTCATCGCCGAGACCGGCGCCGGCCAGCACGGGGTGGCGCTCGCCACGGCCGCGGCCCTGCTCGGCCTCGAGTGCGAGATCCACATGGGCGCCATCGACATCGCCAAGCAGCACCCCAACGTGGTGCGGATGCGTCTGCTGGGCGCCACCGTCGTGCCGGTCGAGAGCGGCGGACGCTGCCTGAAGGACGCCGTGGACTCCGCCTTCGGTATGTGGGCCGCCGACTTCGGCGAGACGATGTTCGCGATCGGCTCGGTCGTCGGTCCCGACCCGTTCCCGTCGATGGTCCGCGACTTCCAGTCCGTCGTCGGCCGGGAGGCACGGGCCCAGATCCTGGAGAAGGAGTGCAGGCTCCCACCGCGCTGATCGCCGCCGTGGGTGGCGGGTCCAACGCGATGGGCCTCTTCTCGGCCTTCCTCGAGGATCCCGACGTGGCCATCTACGGCGTGGAGCCCGCCGGCCGCGGGCTCGACCACCCCGGCGACCATGCCGCAGCGATGACGCTGGGCAGCCCCGGCGTCATCCACGGGATGCAGACGCTGGTGCTGCAGGACGAGGCGGGCGAGCCCTGGCCCGTCCACTCCATCGCGTCGGGCCTCGACTACCCGGGTGTCGGCCCGCAGCATGCGCACCTGCGCGACGTCGGCCGCGCGACCTACGTGACGGCCACCGACGACGAGACCCTGGACGCCTTCACCGCGCTGTGCCGCACCGAGGGCATCATCCCGGCGATCGAGTCGAGCCACGCGCTCGCCTACGCCATGAAGCTGGCGCCGACGCTGTCGGCCGACGACGTGATCGTCGTCAACCTGTCCGGCCGCGGCGACAAGGACATCGACTTCGTCGCGGAGCGCCTGGGCATGGTCTGACGGAACGAGATGGAAGGGGCGTCGGGCGACCGGCGCCCCTTCGTCGTCTCCCGGGTCAGTAGGGGCGACGGCGCCCGATCAGGACGGCGAGCCGGTCGTAGGCCGCCGTCACCTCCTCGGCCACCCACACCCGGTTCCGGCTCCCGGTCGAGGCCTGGCGGAGGATGCCCGCGTCCACGAGTGCCTGGATCGCGGTGCGGGCCGCCGCCGGCGTGACGGAGAACCGCTCCGCGGCGGAGTTCGCGCTGATGGCCGGCCGCCCCACCAGGGCGTCCGCGATGCGCCAGGCGACCGAGTCGCTGCGCGCCGTCAGCCGCAGCTGCCACGCGTCGCGCAACGCCGCGAGGTCGTCGATGAGCTCCCGGCCCAGCGCGGTGGCCACCCGGGTGGCCCGGGTGAAGGCGAGGACGATCGGCACGGGATCACCCGCCCGCAGCTGCGTGAGCGCCTCCACGTATCCCCGCGGATCGGCGAGCAGCCCCGCCGAGACGGGAACCGTGACGGTCCGCGCGAGGCCGGTCCTGCGCAGGTGGCGGTGGATGAGCGCCCGCCCGACGCGGCCGTTGCCGTCGACGTACGGATGGATGTTCTCGAACTGGGCGTGGCCGACGGCGATCTGCGCCAGCGGCAGTGCCGTCGGCTGGGCGAGGAACCGCCAGAGGTCGTCGAGTGACGCGGCCACACGGCCGTGGTGCGGCGCCACGTAGTCCGCCCCGTGCGGCGAGGAGCCCGAGGTGCCGATCCAGACGGGCTCCTCCCTGATGCCCAGGTGCAGCCCCGTCTCCCCCAGCAGATCCGCCTGCATGCGGTCGGCCAGCGCGGTGTCGAGCGGACGTTCCTCGGCAAGCGCGTCCGCCATGGCGACGGCGTTGGCGTGGACGAGGCGCGCGTTGCCGCTGCGGGAGGAGCCGTGCTCGGCCAGGGCAAGCTGCTTCGCGGACACGGTGAGGTGCTCGATCTGGGACGAGGAGGCGGCCTCGGAACGGACGAGGACCGTGTCGATCGTCTCGATGCCCAGTCCGCCGAACTCGGATGCGAACGCGGCATCGAAGTCCACGATCGACTGCTGGGCCGCTCCCACCTCGACGGCAATGTCGCCTGACAGGACATCGGCAAGGTCGCGGCCGGCGATCGAGGGCAGCACCGCGGCCACGTAGGGCCGCCACTGGTCCTTCCAGTGGATGGTCTCGGAACCGGCGACCGGCCACCCTTCACTCATGCGCACATCCTGACGCTCAACGAGCCATACGATAGGTTACAGAGTTAACCTATCGTATGGCGTCGGTAACGCAAGGATGTGCCGGGGTCAGGCCAGCTTGGAGAGCACCAGTTCGCGGACCTTGCCGGCGTCGGCCTGCCCCTTCATGGCCTTCATGACCTGTCCGATGAGAGCACCCGCGGCCTGCACCTTGCCGGAGCGGATCTTGTCCGCGACGTCGGGATTGGCCGCGATCACCTCGTCGACGGCGACGCTGAGCGCCCCCTCGTCGGAGACGATGACCAGTCCCCGCCGCTCGACGACCTCGGCGGGCTCGCCCTCACCGGCCAGCACGCCGTCGATCACCTGCCGGGCCAGCTTGTCGTTGACGGTGCCTGCGTCGACGAGGGCCTGCACCCCCGCCACCTGGGCCGGGGTGATCGCCAGTTCGTCGAGCTCGATGCCAGCCTCGTTCGCCCGCCGGGCGAGTTCGGTGACCCACCACTTGCGCGCCGCGGCCGGGGCCGCGCCCGCGGCGACGGTCTCCTCGACGACGCCCAGCGCGCCCGAGTTGACGACGGCGGCGAAGTCGATGTCGCTGAAGCCCCAGGCCTCCTGCAGCCGTGCCCGCCGCTCGGCGGGGGGCTCAGGCAGCGTTGCGCGCAGTTGCTCGACCCACTCTGGGCTCGGAGCGATCGGCATCAGGTCGGGCTCGGCGAAGTAGCGGTAGTCCTCCGCCTCCACCTTCGAGCGGCCGGACGACGTGGTGCCGTCGGCCTCATGGAAGTGACGGGTCTCCTGCGTGACCCGGCCGCCCTCATCGAGGACGGCGGCCTGCCGGGTCATCTCGTAGGTGATGGCGCGTTCGACGGAGCGCAGGGAGTTGACGTTCTTCGTCTCGGTGCGGGTGCCGAGTGTCTCCGAACCGATGGGGGCCAGCGACACGTTCGCGTCGCAGCGGAGCGAACCCTGCTCCATCTTCACGTCCGAGACTCCGAGCGCCCTCATCAGCTCACGCAGGTGCGCCACGTAGGCCTTCGCGACCTGCGGCGCCTTGGCGCCGGTACCGCGGATGGGCTTCGTCACGATCTCGATGAGGGGCACGCCGGCACGGTTGTAGTCGATCAGCGAGTAGTCGGCACCGTGGATGCGGCCGGAGCCGCCCATGTGCGTGGCCTTGCCCGCGTCCTCCTCCATGTGCGCGCGCTCGATCTCGACGCGGTACGTCTCGCCGTCGACCTCGACGTCGACGTAGCCCTCGAACGCGATGGGTTCGTCGTACTGCGACGTCTGGAAGTTCTTGGTCATGTCGGGGTAGAAGTAGTTCTTCCTCGCCATGCGGCACCACGAGGCGATGGAGCAGTTGAGCGCCAACCCGATCCGGATCGCCGACTCGACGGCCTTGCCGTTGATGACGGGCAGCGAGCCGGGCAGCCCGAGGCACACCGGGCACACGTGCGTGTTGGGTTCGCCGCCGAACTCGTTGACACAGCCGCAGAACATCTTGGTGGCCGTGTTGAGCTCGACGTGCACCTCGAGGCCCAGCGCGGGCTCGTAGCGGGTGAGGAGTTCGTCGTAGTCGACCGTCGCGCTCATGCGGACACCACCTTCGATCCGTCGATCTGGTTCATGCGGGCGAGCAGAGGCCCGCCCCAGTGCGCCTCGAGGGCGCGTTCGAGGACGCCGCCCACCCGGTACAGGCGCTCGTCCGCCATCGGCGGCGCCATCACCTGCAGGCCCACGGGAAGGCCCTCGCTGAGCCCGGCCGGGAACGACGCCGACGCGTTGCCCGCCATGTTGCTGGGGATCGTGCACAGGTCGGCCAGGTACATGCTCATCGGGTCGGCGGTGCGCTCCCCCACGCGGAAGGCGACGGTGGGCGTCGTCGGCGAGACGAGCACGTCCACGCTGGCGAAGGCCCGGTCGAAGTCCTGCTGGATCAGTGAGCGGACCTTCTGGGCCGAGCCGTAGTAGGCGTCGTAGTAGCCGGCCGACAGCGCATAGGTGCCGATGATGATGCGCCGCTTCGCCTCGCGGCCGAAGCCCTCCTCGCGGGTCAGGTTCATCACCTGCTCGGCCGACGCGGTGCCGTCGTCGCCGACGCGGAGGCCGTAGCGCATCCCGTCGAAGCGGGCCAGGTTCGAGCTGAGCTCGGCGGGCTGGATCAGGTAGTACGCGGGCAGCGCGTAGGTGAAGGCCGGGCACGAGACCTCGACGATCTCGGCGCCGGCGGCGCGCAGCACCTCGATGGCCTCGTCGAACCGGTCGAGCACGCCCTGCTCGTAGCCGTCGCCGCGGAACTCGGCGACGACGCCGACGCGGACGCCGGCCAGATCGGTCGCCGCCGCAGCCGCGACGAGATCGGGCACGCTCTGGTCGATGGACGCAGAGTCGCGGGGGTCATAGCCACCGATGATCTGCTGTAGGAGGGCCGCATCCTCGGCTGTGCGCGTGACGGGGCCGGGCTGGTCGAGGCTCGAGGCCATCGCGACGAGCCCGTAGCGCGAGACGCCGCCGTAGGTGGGCTTGACGCCGATGGTGCCGGTGACCGAGCCGGGCTGGCGGATGGAGCCACCCGTGTCGGAGCCGACGGCCAGCGGGACCATGAGCGCGGCGACGGCCGCGGAGGACCCGCCGCCGGAGCCGCCGGGGATCCGGTCGGTGTCCCACGGATTGCGGGTGGGGCCGAAGAACGAGGTCTCCGTCGACGAGCCCATGGCGAACTCGTCCATGTTCGTCTTGCCGACGATGACCAGGCCCGCCTCCCGTAGCCGCGTGACGACGGTGGCGTCGTAGGGCGGCACCCAGTCGCGCAGCATCCGCGAGCCGCACGTTGTCGGGAAGTCGGTGGTGCAGAAGTTGTCCTTCACGCCGATGGGCACCCCGGCGAGCGGGCCCAGCTCCTCGCCCGCCGCGCGGCGGGCGTCGACGGCGCGGGCCTGGGCCAGCGCGGAGTCGGCGTCCAGCGCGACGAACGCGTTCAGGACAGGGTTCAGGGCCTCGATCCGGTCGAGGCAGGCGCGGGTGAGCTCCTCGGAGGTCAGCTCACCGGCAACCATGGCGCGGCCGAGGTCGGCGGCGGAACGGGTCAGCAGGGTGCTCATCAGTCCTCGCTCAGGATCTGGGGGACGCGGAAGCGGCCGTCCTCGCTGTCGGGGCGCCGGCCAGGGCCGCCTCCTGCGTCAGCGACGCCGTCACGACGTCCGCGCGGAACACGTTGCTCATCTCCATGGCGTGCGTGGCCAGCGGCACGTCCGGGCCGGCGACCTCCGACACGCTCGCGACGGACTGCAGGATGACGTCCAACTCGGGGGCAAGCTCTGCGCATTCCTGCTCGGTGAGCTGGATGCGGGCCAGGGCTGCCAGCCGAGCCACGTCGTCGGCGGTGAGACCCACTTCGTGCTCCTAGGTTGGCTTCTCGCCGCGGTGGCGGCTGGGCCCATCTTAGGGCCCGGGCGCCGGCCCGTGCCGCACCGGTCCGGCGGGTCAGGCGCCGGTGAGCATGAGGTAGAACATGCGGCCGAGGAAGAACAGGCCGACGGCGATCGCGACGACGACGATGGGTACCACGATCCGGATGATCTTCTTGGCACGGGTCGACACGACGCCGGCGGGCCCCCAGGTCCCCCGCCCCGGCTGTGCACGGGTGGGTGCCCGGCCGTTCAGGTTCAGATCGGAGAACACGCGCATGGCGGTCAGTCTAGGCGGTGCGGGAGCCGGTCGGCCGGGTCAGCCGCGGCCGAGTGCCTCGTCGGTGAGCGCGGCCGCGCGGGAGAGCGCCTCGAGCTGGCCCGGCACGTCGCGCAGCCGCCACCCGGCCAGCCCGCACGCGGTGCCGAGCAGCAGACCGTCCCCCGGGGTGACCTGCAGGGCCCGCAGCACCCTCAGCGCCTCCCGGACCAGGTCGTCGACGCCCTGCGGCATGGTCGCGGCGGTGTCGACCACGCCGAGGACGAGGGCGGAGCCGTCGTCGAGCCAGGCGGCCAGGTCGTCGAGGTCGGCCAGCCGGGAGTCGACGGCCGCACCGGCGAACCCGGCACGGCGGGCGACGTCGAGCCAGGCGCCGGGTGCGCAGCAGTGGAGCCAGGCGCCGGCGGCGAGCGGGGCGAGGGCCGCCACGAGCTCGGGGCCGTCGACGCGGCGGTGACGGGAGAAACCGGAGGCGGTCGGCACGCGGCCGGCGCCGACGGCGACCAGGGAGGGCTCGTCGATCTGGATGAGGACCGTGGCCTCCGGGAGCCGGCGGGCGATGTCGTCACGCAGGAAACCGACGGCGGCGGCGAGGGCCTGGGCCAGCTCGCGCCGGGCCCCGTGGTCGGCCAGGAGCCGGTCGCCCATGGGGCGTTCGACGGAGGCCGCCAGTGACCAGGGCCCCGCGACGGCGACCTTGCACGTGCCGTCGAAACCCTGCAGGAGTTCCTCGGCGTCGTCGAGGTCGCGTCGCCACTGGGCCGCGGCGCGCCGCTGGTCGGCGGACGGGTGGTGCGTGAGCCGCCAGCCTGCGGGTTGCAGGTCGAAGCCGAGGCCGTCGATCAGGCCGAGTGCGCGACCGATGAACTGGGAGCCCACGCCGCGGGCGGGCAGCTCCGGCAGCGGGGTCACGTCGGGCAGCAGTTCGGCCATGGCGGTCAGCGCGCCGCGGAAGTCGTCGCCCGGCAGCGACCCGGAAGCCGTGATCCGCATCAGGCGGCCTCGGCGATGACGGCGCTGCCGACGACCCGGTCGCCGTCGTAGAGGACGACCGTCTGGCCGGGCGCGACGCCGGAGGCGGGCTCGTCCAGGGAGACGGTGAGCGTGTCGCCGGCCGTCTCGATCGTGGCGGCCTGCGCGACGCCGTGGGCCCGGTACTGGGCCCTGCCGCGCCACGGGCCGTCCGGCCGGACGCCGGTCCAGGTGGGCCGGATCCCCGCGAGCCGCGTGACCGCGAGCTCCTCGCGGGGGCCGACGACGACCCGTCGGGCGACCGGCTCGATGCTCAGCACGTAGCGTGGCTCGCCTCCCGGCGCGGGGACCCGCAGATCGAGGCCCTTGCGCTGCCCGACGGTGAAGTTGTGGGTGCCGCTGTGCCGCCCGAGCACGGCGCCGTCGGCGTCGACGATGTCGCCCGGCGCGTCGTCGAGGTGTCGCGACAGGAACCCCTGGGTGTCGCCGTCGGCGATGAAGCAGATGTCGTGGGAGTCGGGCTTCTTCGCGACGCCGAACCCCAGGGCGCGCGCCTCCTCGCGGACGACCGGCTTCTCCACGTCGAACAGCGGGAACAGGCAGCGCGACAGCTGGGCCTGCGTCAGCATCCCCAACACATAGGACTGGTCCTTGGCGTCGTCGGCCGCGCGGTGGAGCGTGACGGTGCCGTCGTCGTGGCGGCGCAGGTCCGCGTAGTGGCCCGTCGCGACCGCGTCGAAGCCCAGAGCGAGCCCACGGTCGAGCACCGCGGCGAACTTGATCTTCTCGTTGCAGCGCAGGCACGGATTCGGGGTCCGCCCGGCCCGGTACTCGGCGACGAAGTCCTCGACCACGGCCTCGTGGAACTCCTCGGCGAAGTCCCACACGTAGAAGGGGATGTCGAGGCGGTCCGCCACGCGGCGGGCGTCGTGGGAGTCCTCCAGCGAGCAGCAGCCGCGGGCGCCGGACCGGTAGGACGCGGGGTTCTTCGAGAGGGCCAGGTGCACGCCCGTCACGTCGTGACCCTGCGCCACCAGGCGCGCCGCCGCTACGGCGGAGTCGACCCCGCCGGACATCGCCACCAGCACCCGCACGGCCACGTCTCCTCTCGTCGGCGGGCCAGTCTACGCGCGGAACGCGGCCCTGGCCTGATCGATGGCCGGGGGCAGTGCCCGCGCCAACGCCTCCACGTCGGCCGACGACGAGCCGCGGCCCAGCGAGAACCGCAGCGACTGGGTCGCCTCGTCCGGGGTGCGTCCCATCGCCAGCAGCACCTCGCTCGGCTGGTGCACCCCGGCCCGGCAGGCGGAGCCGACGGAGGCGTGCACGCCCCGCTGGTCGAGCAGGAACAACAGGTCGTCGGCGCGGACGCCGTCGAAGGTGACGTTGACGATGTGGGGGCCCCGTCCTGGCGGGAGTTGAGTCGTCCCCCGACCCCCACGACGACGGCGGCGATCGCGTCGCGCAGCGCCGTCAGCCGGGGCGCCTCCGCGGCGAGCTCGGCGACCGCCAACGTGGTGGCGCGGGCGAAGGCGGCGGCGAGTGGGACCGAGGCCGTGCCGGAGCGCACCCCACGCTCCTGTCCCCCGCCAAGCCCCAGCGGCACGAGCCCGACGCTGCGCCGCCCCAGCAGGGCGCCGACCCCGACGGGGCCGCCGACCTTGTGCGCCGACACTGACAGCAGGTCGAGGCCCGAGGCCGCGAAGTCGAGGGGCAGATGCCCGAGTGCCTGGACGGCGTCGCTGTGCATCAGGGCGCCGGCCCGGACGGCCAGCCGCCGCACCTGCTCCACGGGCTGCACGATGCCCGTCTCGTTGTTGACCCACATCACGGAGACCAGAGAGACGTCCGCGCCGATGAGCCGGGCCGCGGCCTCCACATCGACCTCCCCGGACGGCGTCACCGGCAGCAGCCCGGCGCCGTGGTCGACGGCGCCCCGCACCGCGGGATGCTCGACGGCGGACACGAGGCAGCGCGGGCGGCCGGCGCGGGTGGCGGCCCAGGCGCCGAGGACGGCGAGCGAGTCCGCCTCGGACCCTCCTGACGTCCAGATCACCTCGGTCGGGTGGGCCCCCAGCGCCGCGGCAAGCTCCTCGCGGGCCTCCTCCAGCGCCGAACGGGCGCGCTGACCGGGCCGGTGCAGGGACGCCGGGTTCCCCACGACGGCGGACGCCGCGGTGAAGGCCTCGAGAGCCTCGGGACGCAGGGGCGAGGTGGCCGCGTGGTCGAGATAGCTGGGCACGCCGCCACTCTACGGTCGTGTCGCTCGCCGAGATTAGTTGACCGATGAACGAAAGTGGCAGAATTGACCGGCCCGCGCATCCGAGGGAAGGAAACCATGACCCGCGATCTGCCTGAGTCCAGCACGCTGGGCGCCCGCGTCTACGACGGAGGCGTCTCGTTTCGCGTGTGGGCCCACGGGCCGACCGCGTCTGGCTCGCCCTCGTGGACGCCCGGCGTGAACAGACCCACATCGAGATGGCCCGCGACGACGCAGGCATCTGGCATGCCGACGTCGACGGTGTCGGCGACGGCCAGACCTACGGCTTTCGCGTCGAGGGCCCCTGGGATCCGTCAGCCGGCGCCCGGTTCAACTCGGCGCGGCTGCTCCTGGATCCGTACGCCCGCGCCATCAGCGGCGGCGTCGACTTCCGGGGCCCCATCCTCGATCACGAGCCGGGCGACCCCTTCACGAAGTCGGACAGCGACTCGCTGATGTCGGTGCCGCTGTCGGTCGTAGTGGCCGACACACCGGCGCCCACCCCGATCGCCCGCCGCCGCCCCATGTCGGAGACGATCATCTACGAGGCGCACCTGGCGGGGCTCACCAGGCTGCACCCCGACGTGCCAGAGCACCTGCGGGGCACCTACCTCGGCATGGCTGATCCCGCCGTGATCCGGCACCTGACCGAGCTGGGCGTCACCGCCGTCGAGTTCCTGCCGCTGCAGCACTTCATCTCGGAGCCGTTCATCGTCGCCAAGGGCTCAGCAACTACTGGGGCTACAACACGCTCGGCTTCTTCGCCCCCCATGCGTTCTACGCGACGCGCGGCGACATCTGCAACCAGGTCCGCGAGTTCAAGGACATGGTCTCCGCCCTGCACGAGGCCGGCATCGAGGTGATCCTCGACGTGGTCTACAACCACACCGGCGAGGGCGGCCACGTCGGCCCCACGCTGTCCATGCGCGGCATCGACCATCTCGCGTACTACCGGCTCACCAACGACCACCGCGACGACTACGACGTCACGGGGACCGGTAACTCCGTCAACACGTCCCACCCCATGGTGACGGGGCTGATCCTCGACTCGCTGCGCTACTGGGTCACGGAGATGGGCGTGGACGGGTTCCGCTTCGACCTGGCCACCACGCTCATCCGTGACGGCGCGCACCACGTCGACCAGGACCACCCGTTCAAGCAGCTCCTGGCCGCCGATCCGACGTTCGACGACATCAAGCTCATCGCCGAGCCGTGGGACGTCGGCCCCTACGGGTACCAGGTCGGCAACTGGGGCCCCGGCTGGTACGAGTGGAACGACCGGTTCCGCGACCATCTCCGCGACTACTGGCGCGGCGCCGTGCACGGCGTGCAGGAGCTGGCGACCCGGCTCGCCGGCTCGCCCGACCTCTTCGACCGTCCCGGCCGGAGCCCGCAGTCGTCCATCAACTTCATCACCGCGCACGACGGCTTCACGATGCGTGACCTCGTCAGCTACGACATGAAGCACAACCTCGACAACGGCGAGGCCAACCGCGACGGCACCGACAACAACCGCTCCTGGAACCACGGCTGGGAGGGCGAGACCACCGACGAGGCGATCAACGCGCTGCGGCAGCGGCAGGTGCTGAACCTGCAGGCGACACTGATCCTGGCCGTGGGCACCCCCATGCTGACGGCGGGCGACGAGCTCGGCCGCACCCAGGGAGGCAACAACAACGCCTACTGCCAGGACTCCCCCGTCTCCTGGGTGGACTGGACGCCGCAGCTCGGCTGGGAGGACGTGCAGGAACGCCTCCGCAGGCTGATCGCGATCCGGCAGTCCCACCCGGTGTTCCGGCCCACGGACTACGCCTACCACCAGGAGATCTTCAACGCCCACGGCGAGAACCTCCAGCGCGTCGATCTGACGTGGATGGACGGCCTCGGCGGCGAGATGGGCATCGAGTCGTGGCACGACGGCTCGCGGCGCCTGCTCGGCATGTACGTCTCCGATGAGAACGAGGCGTTCCTGACCTGGTTCAACTCGGCCGCCGAGCCCGCGCCGATCATCCTCCCCGGGCTGCCGTGGGATACCGCTACCAGGTGGTGTGGCACAGCGGCGCTGACGACGAGGTACCGACCTGTCCGCTCCCGGCTGCGGCCCAGTTCCTCCTGCCTGCCCGCACGGTCGCCGTCATGCAGGTGTCCGTGCCGCTGACCTCCGCGGAACTGCTGGAACTGCGTGCCGAGGAGGAGCCCTCCTCGCTGAACCTGCTTCTGTAGCGGAGGCGGTGGCTGCGTCCCGCAACGCGACCTCCCCTACTTGGCTAGGCTGAGGCACGTGACCGATGTGTTCCCCGCCCGCGCCTCCAGGCGCATTGTCCGCACCGAAGGCGGCCTCGGCCGCATCCCCGTGGTCGGGGTAAGCCCCGTCATCGAGGGCGGTGTCTACCCGGTCAAGGCCGTCGAACACGAACGGCTGCTGATCCAGGCCAACGTGTTCCGCGAGGGCCACGACGCCGTGATGGCCTCCGTGATCCTCACCTCCCCTGCCGGGACGCAGCGCCGCGTCGACATGACGCAGGTCGAGCCGCTCGGCCTCGACGTCTGGCAGGCGCACATCCGCATGGCCGAACTGGGTGACTGGACCTACCGGGTGGAGGGCTGGTCGGATCCATGGGGCACCTGGGTGCACCACGCCGAGAAGAAGCTCCCCGCCGGAATCGACGTCGACCTGGTCGTGATGGAGGGCCGCGACCTCCTGGCACGGACGGCGGACAACGCCGATGCCCTCGGCGTGACCGGTGCCGCGGGTCTGCTGCGGGCCACGGCCCAGAGCGTCGACGCCGCCACGCCCGTCGACGAGCTGCTGGAGCTGATCGGTTCCGCCCCGATCCGCCGGGCCATGGCCCGGTTCGGCCCCCGCGAACACATCTCCCCCACCGCCGAGTTCCCGATCCGGGTCGAGCGCCGCCGGGCCCTGTACTCCTCGTGGTACGAGTTCTTCCCCCGCTCCCAGGGCGCCTGGGTCGACGAGGACGGCACCTGGCACTCCGGCACCTTCCGGTCGTCCCATGAGAGGCTCGAGGCGGCGGCCGCCATGGGCTTCCACGTCGTCTACCTGCCGCCGATCCACCCGATCGGCTCGGCGTTCCGCAAGGGGAAGAACAACTCCCTGACGCCAGGCGAGCAGGATCCCGGGTCACCGTGGGCCATCGGGTCGGCCGACGGCGGCCACGACGCCATCCACCCCGATCTCGGCACGTTCGAGGACTTCGACGAGTTCGTTGCGAAGGCGAAATCGCTGGGCCTCGAGGTCGCGCTGGACTTCGCGCTGCAGGCGTCGCCCGACCACCCGTGGGTCGCCGAACACCCCGAGTGGTTCACCACGCGGCTCGACGGCACCATCGCCTACGCCGAGAACCCGCCGAAGAAGTACCAGGACATCTACCCGATCAACTTCGACAACGATCCGGTCGGGATCTACCACGAGTGCCTGCGGCTGATCCGCTTCTGGATCGACCGCGGCGTCACGATCTTCCGGGTCGACAACCCCCACACCAAGCCGGTGGAGTTCTGGGACTGGCTCCTCGAGCGGGTCGCCGAGACGAACCCCGAGGTGATCTTCCTCGCCGAGGCCTTCACGAAGCCGCAGATGATGGCGGCGCTCGGCAAGGTCGGCTTCCAGCAGAGCTACACCTACTTCACGTGGCGCAACCTGAAGTGGGAGCTCACCGAGTACCTCACCGAGCTCTCGGGAGACATGGCCGCCTACTACCGGCCCAACTTCTTCGTCACCACCCCGGACATCAACCCGTTCCCGCTGCAGTCGGGCAACCCGGCGCTGTTCGCCATCCGCGCCATCCTGGCCGCGACGCTGTCACCGTCGTGGGGTGTCTACTCCGGGTTCGAGCTGTTCGAACACGCGCCGCTCGCCCCGGGCGCGAGGAGTATCTCGACTCCGAGAAGTACGAGTTCCGCCCCCGGAACTTCGACGCGCAGCCCAACCTCAACCTCCTGCTGGGCACCCTGAACCAGATCCGCGAGGACCACCCGTCACTGCAGCAGCTGCGCGAGATCCACTTCCATCACGCGCCCCACGACCGCGTGATCGCCTACTCCAAGACCGACGGCGACGACACCACGCTGATGGTCGTCTCGCTCGATCCGGACGAGACGGTCGAGTCTCTGCTGCGCCTCGACGTCGCCGCCCTCGGCTTCCCCGGTGCGACCCGGTTCAGCGTCCGTGACGAGCTGACCGGCGAGACCTACGAGTGGGGCGAGCAGGCCTATGTCCGCCTCTACCCGGGCCGGCCGGCCCACATCCTCCATGTGACGCCTCTGTGACCGACCAGCAACTCCGCGACCTGCTGTGGGACCTCGCCTCCCAGCAGCGGTGGTTCCCGGGCCGCGGAGGGACCGTGGCGGGAGCCAGGGCCGGGGAGGCTGTCGAGGTACACGACGCGCGCCTGCTGCCCGCGGTGCTGGAGGTGGCCTTCCCCGACGGCCGTCGGGAGGACTACCTGATCCCACTGGTGCTGCGCGACGGCAAACCCCCCATGGACGCATGCGACGACGGCGCCGTGCTCCTGGAGGCGCTGCGCAGCGGCGCCCCCGGCTTCGAGGCCACCAGGCCCATCCCCGCCGGTCTGCCGGCCCGGCGCTTCGCGGGCGAGCAGTCCAACACGACGGTGTTCTTCTCCGACCAGCTGCTGGTGAAGGTGTTCCGCCGTATCGAGCCCGGCATCAACGTCGACGTGGAACTGCACGAGGTTCTCGCAGGCTCCGGCGTGGCCGCGGAGCTGTACGGGCGCTGGCGCGTCGATGGAACCGACTACGCCGTCTTCCTTGAGGCCCTGCCCGATCCGACGGACGGCTACGTCCTGGCCTGCCGCCACGCCCGCGACGGCGCCGACTTCACCACGCACGCGTGGGCGCTCGGAGAGGCTCTCGCCACGGTCCACCGCACGCTCGCCGAGCGGCTGCCGAGCGACACCACTGCCTCCGGCGCCGTCCTCGCGGCTGGCTTCCGCCGTCGTTTCGCGCAGGTCGAGGCCGAGGTCGACGAGGTGGCCACCCACAGCGCCGCCGTCGACGCCGTCTTCGGGGCCATCGCAGACGAAGTCGTCGCGACGCAGCGGATCCATGGCGACTGCCACCTCGGGCAGGTGCTGCTGACCCGCGGCCGCTGGGTCTACGTCGACTTCGAGGGCGAGCCCATGGCCTCCCTGGAGGAGCGGCGGGCCCCCGACACCCCGCTGCGCGACCTCGCGGGCATGCTGCGATCGTTCGGTTACGCCCGGGCTGACGGCGGCGCCCCCGCCTCCTGGCTGCTGGCCTGCCGGCGCGCGTTCCTGGAGGGCTACGGTCTCGACCCCGACGTGCCGAATCCGCTGTTGACGGCGTACGAAACGGACAAAGCAGGCTACGAAGTCTCCTACGAAGCGCGTTATCGCCCCCACCTCATGCGGGTGCCACTAGATTTTCTGTCAGAACTTCCCGAAGGAGCATGACGATGGGCCACGACCAGTTCGGCGGACTGACCGGGAGGGATCTCGAGGGATTCCACAACGGGGGTGACACGGAGCTGTGGCGGCGCCTCGGCAGCCACGTCGTGACTCTCCCTGACGGGGCGGGCGGGCAGGCGACCGGCGTGCGGTTCGCCGTCTGGGCCCCCAACGCCCGATCGGTGCAGGTCATCGGCGACTTCAACTGGTGGACCGGCGACGCGCTCCAGTTGGTGCCGGGCAGCGGCGTGTGGGCCACCTTCATCGAGGGTCTTGGCGAGGGCACGCTCTACAAGTTCCGCATCGAGACGGCGGACGGCTCGTGGGTCGAGAAGGTCGACCCCATGGCCAGGTTCAGCGAGCAGGCGCCTGCGAACGCGTCGATCGTCTACGAGTCCCGCTACGTGTGGTCCGACGATGAGTGGATGCAGGCCCGCGCCGCCTCCGCGGCGCACGCCGAGCCCATGAGCGTCTACGAGCTGCACCTGGGTGGCTGGCGCCGCGGCAAGTCGTACCTGGACCTGGCCGAGGAGCTCGTCAGCTACGTGAAGTGGCAGGGCTACACGCACGTGGAGTTCATGCCGCTCGCCGAGCACCCGTTCGAGCCCAGCTGGGGCTACCAGGTCACCGGCTACTTCTCTCCCACGTCACGCTTCGGCAAGCCCGACGACCTGCGCTACCTCATCGACAGGCTCCACCAGGCCGGCATCGGCGTGATCATGGACTGGGTGCCGGGCCACTTCCCCAAGGACGAGTGGGCGCTGGGCCGCTTCGACGGCACCGCGCTCTACGAGCACGCGGACCCCCGTCAGGGCGAGCACATGGACTGGGGCACCTACATCTTCAACTACGGCCGCAACGAGGTGAAGAGCTTCCTGGTCAGCAACGCGCTGTACTGGGCCAAAGAGTTCCACATCGACGGCCTGCGCGTCGACGCCGTCGCCTCCATGCTGTACCTCGACTACTCCCGCGAGGAGGGTCAGTGGGTGCCCAACGAGTTCGGCGGCCGGGAGAACCTCGACGCCATCGACTTCCTCCGCTACGTCAACACGCACCTGTACGAGCGTGAGCCGGGCATCATCATGATCGCCGAGGAGTCCACCAGCTTCCCGGGGGTCACCAAGCCCGTCCACGCCGGCGGCCTGGGCTTCGGCTTCAAGTGGAACATGGGATGGATGAACGACTCGCTGCGCTACGTGCAGCTCGACCCGGTCTACCGCCAGTACGAGCACAACCTGCTCACGTTCGCGATGGTCTACCAGTACTCGGAGAACTTCCTCCTGCCCATCAGCCACGACGAGGTCGTCCACGGCAAGGGCTCCATGGTCAACAAGGTGCCGCAGGACGACTGGCGCAAGTTCGCCACCCTGCGCGCCTTCTACTCGTACATGTGGAGCTTCCCCGGCAAGCAGCTCGTGTTCATGGGCTGCGAGTTCGGGCAGCGGCCGGAGTTCAACGAGTCGATCAGCCTCGAGTGGTGGGTCAGCGAGCTGTGGGGCCACGGCGGGCTGCAGCGCCTGTTCCGCGACCTCAACCTGACCTACCGGGCCAACCCGGCGCTGTACGCGCTCGACAACGACCCGTCGGGGTTCAGCTGGATCAACGCCGACGACGCGGCCCGCAACACGCTGGCCTGGGTGCGCCACGACGGACAGGGCAACCACGTCGCCTGCATCACGAACTTCTCGCCGGAGCCCCTCACCGACTACGAGATCGGGCTGCCCACCCCGGGCGACTGGGAGGAGATCCTGAACACGGACGCCCCCATCTACGACGGCTCCGGCGAGTTCGGCAACCTGGGCCGCATCGTCGCCGATGACCGTCCCTGGAGTCACTTCCCCGCCACCGCGCGGGTGACTGTCCCGCCGCTGGGGTCGATCTGGCTGCGCTACTCCACGGCCCCGTGAGCGAGTTCCTGGTCGAGGTCGACGCGGACGGCGACGCCGGCCGGCTGCGCTGGGGCGAGCAGGAGGTCGACCTGGCCACCCTCTCGCGCGCCGTCTCGCTGGCCTCCGACGACGCGCTCGTGGGCCGCGGGCTGCGGCGCCTCCAGGTCGAGCTGCCTGCCTGGGATGCGCCTGCCCGCACGGCACTGCACCGGGCCGGGTTCCGGCTCGAGGGGCGGCTGCGGTCGGTCATCGAACGCCCGAGGGCGTCTACCACGACCTGCTCGTCTACGCGCGGCTCGCCGTGGACCCCGTCTACGGCCCGCACGGCCATTCGGGGGTGCTGGACTCGATCCTGCCCACGAAGCGGGTGATCGCGCACGCCCTGTTCCGCGACGCGGGCGGGCGCGTGCTGCTGCTGGAGACCACCTACAAGGACGACTGGGAGCTTCCCGGCGGGGTCGCGGAGGTCGGCGAGTCACCGCGGCTGGCCGCCGAGCGGGAGATCCGGGAGGAGATCGGCCTCGAGGTCACGCTCGGGGCGCCGCTGCTGGCCGACTGGATGCCGCCGTACCTCTCCTGGTCCGACGCCGTCGAGTTCATCTTCGACGGCGGCGTCCTCGACGCTGCCACCGCGGCCAGGGTGGTGCCCTCCGACAGGGAGATCCGCGCCGTGCACTGGGTCGAGCCGACGGCCGTCGGCGACCACGTCACGGCGCTGTCGCAGCGGCGCCTGGCACTGCTGCTCGGTGGCTTCACGGGCTACACCGAGGCTGGCCACCTGGTGGGCGACGAGGGGGCCTGACCGTGCGCACCCTCTGGATCGGCGCCTACCCGGCCGCGGGCACCGCGCCAGGAACGGGTGAGGGCATCTGGAGGCTCCACCTGGATCCCGGCAACGGGCGCCTTGCCGACGCAGGTCCCCGGCAGGCCGCAGCGCACGCACACCAGACCATCCTCGCCCCCGGCGGGCGCTGGGTGCTCGTGACCGACCTGGGCGCCGACAGGCGTGGCCTGCCGCCGCTGCAACCGGATCACCGAACACGTCTTCGCGGCGGGCGAGGCCTCGCCCGCGCGCGCCGGGCTGCCCGTCCGCGGACGGGTCCACGACCTTCCCGAACGGTGGCCGCGACACCACGCCGGCCTGTGTGCTCCCGGGCTGAGCCGCTCAGAACAGGACGGTCGAGAGCCTCCGGCGCGCCTTCAGCACCACGGGGTCGGTGCGGCCGATGACCTCGAACAGCTCCAGCAGGCGCACCCGCACGACCTCGCGCTCGTCGGCGTCCAGGCCGGCCGCCAGCGTCAGCAGGCGGTCGAGCGCCTCCGCGTATGCGCCGTTGATCACGTCGAGGTCGGCCGCATCCAGCTGCGCCTCGACGCCCGCCGGCTCGGCGGCCGCCCGGCGCCCGATCGACTCGGGGTCGAAGCTCAGGCTGCGGACCAGCAGCGCGGCCTGCGCCCGTCCCGCCAACACCTCGGCGTCGGTCGGGGTCTCCTTCAGCAGCGCGTCGAACTCCTCGACGGCGCGCGCAAAGTCGCCGGCCTCCAGGGCCGCGTCGGCCTTGGCGAAGCGCGGGTTGGCGGGCGCAGCGCCGCCGTCGGCGCCCTCGGCCGTCACAACCGCGACCGGCTGGGCCCGGCCGGTGATGCCGTTGGCGACCGCAAGCTGCGCCACCTGATCCAGCAGCGCGGCGATCTCGTCGGCCGCACGCGTGCCCTGGAACAGCGGCGCCATCTGCCCGCCGATCAGGGCGACGACGGTCGGGACGCCCTGCACGCCGAGGCCCTGGGCGAGCCGCGGCTCCGCATCGACGTCGACGCGGGCGAGCAGGAACCTGCCGCCGGCCGCGTTGACCAGCGAGGCGAGGGTCTCGCCGACTGCGGCACCCTGCGGGTCGTGGGCGGAGTGGAAAGCGAGGATGACCGGGTACTGCATGGAGCTGCCGGCAACCTCCTGGAATGTGGCCTCGGTCAGGTCGATCACGAACCCGCCTGCGGCCGCAGCGGGAGCCGCCTGGGCGAGGGAGGAGAGGTCGACGGCGCCGGGCCGGGAGAAAGTCGCATCGGTCATGACCCCTATCTTGGCGAGAGCCACCGCACCATTCAACCGGGCCCGCCCTAGGATGTGCCCCATGGCACACGAGCGCGCAGGGCTCCCGGCCCTGGAATCCGACCTGATCGACGTCGACACGCTGATCGCGGCGTACTACGACCTCACCCCGGACCCGGACGATCCCGACCAGCAGGTCGTCTTCGGCACATCCGGCCACCGCGGCAGTTCCCTCGACACCGCCTTCAACGAGGCCCACATCGCGGCCACCACGCAGGCGATCGTCGAGTACCGGGCCGCGCAGGGCACCACCGGCCCCTGTTCATCGGCAAGGACACGCACGCGCTGTCGGAGCCGGCGTGGCGCACCGCCATCGAGGTCCTCCACGCCAACGGGGTCCACGTCTACGCGGAGCGCGAGGACGAGTACACGCCCACCCCCGCCGTCTCGCGCGCGATCCTGCGGCACAACGCCGCCAACTCGGTCGCCGCCGACGGGATCGTCGTCACCCCGTCCCACAACCCGCCCCGTGACGGCGGGTTCAAGTACAACCCGCCCACGGGAGGACCCGCGGACACCGACGCCACCAGCGTCATCGCCGCCCGGGCGAACGAGCTGCTGCGGGACCCGGCCGCGATCCGCAGGACGCCCTACGAACGGATCGCCGGCGAGGTCGCCCGCTACGACTACCGGACCCCGTACTGCGCGGAGCTGGCAGAGGTCCTCAACCTCGACGCGATCCGCGGCTCCGGGCTGATCCACGGCGCCGACCCCATGGGCGGCGCCGCGGTGCAGTACTGGCAGCACCTGGCCGAGCTCGGCCTCCCCATCGAGGTCGTCAACCCCACGGTCGATCCGACGTGGCGGTTCATGACGCTGGACACCGACGGCAAGATCCGCATGGACTGCTCCTCTCCCAACGCGATGGCGTCCCTCGTGCAGCAGCGTGACCGCTACTCCATCGCCACGGGCAACGACGCAGACTCCGACCGGCACGGCATCGTCACCCCCGACGCGGGCCTCATGAACCCGAACGCCTACCTCGCGGTCGCCATCAACTATCTCTTCGCGAACCGTCCCGGCTGGTCGCCGGCCGCGGGCGTCGGCAAGACGCTCGTGTCCAGCTCGCTGATCGACAAGGTCGCGGGCAAGCTGGGCCGTCGCCTCGTGGAGGTCCCGGTGGGCTTCAAGTGGTTCGTGCCCGGACTCACCGACGGCTCCATCGGCTTCGGTGGCGAGGAGTCGGCCGGGGCGTCGTTCCTGACGCTCGCCGGCGGCACCTGGACCACCGACAAGGACGGCATCCTGCTGGCCCTGCTCGCCTCGGAGATCCTCGCCGTCACGGGCAGGACCCCGAGCCAGCACTACGCGGAGCTCGAGGCCGAGTTCGGGAGGTCGTTCTACGCACGCGTGGACGCCGACGCCGACCGCGCCCAGAAGGCCCGGCTCTCCCAGCTGAGCGCCGAGGACGTGACCGTCACCGAACTCGCGGGCGAGCCGATCACGGCCGTGCTGTCACACGCGCCCGGCAACGGCGCGGCCATCGGCGGGATCAAGGTCACCACCGACACCGCCTGGTTCGCCGCACGGCCCTCCGGCACCGAGGACAAGTACAAGATCTACGCCGAGTCCCTCAAGGGGGCCGACCACCTGACCGAGGTGCAGTCGGCGGCCAAGTCCCTGGTGGACGCGGCACTCAGGTAGGCAACGCGCCCACGCCTCTGCCGCGTCCGACGCGGCACGGCAGAGGGGTGGGCGTCGCGACGTCAGGTGCCGTCGGGCTCCGCCGCGTCGTCGACGTCCCACAGGTCGACCTTCATCGTCTGCCGCAGGCCGGCGAGCTGGATGACCCGCTGGATCGTCAGGTCGCGGCGCTTCGGGTCGCCGACGTAGCGGATGTCGCGCAGGCCCTGGTCCTGGGCGGCCGACTCGAACACGAAGTGGCCGTAGCCCATGAGCAGGCCGTCCCACGGCTGCGTCATGGAGATGTCCAGGATCCGGCTCATCGGCATCGTCGCCAGGTGCGTGTTGAACACGCCATGCACCCGGAAGACGCGCATGTTGGTGATCACGAAGCGGTCCATGTAGGCGACATGCACCTTCCAGGCGCCCACCAGGAAGGCGGTCAGCCCCAGCAGGAGCCCGATCCAGAACAGCGGCCCGAGCCACACCATCCAGGCGAACAGGGGGATGCTCAGCGCCATCAACGCGTACCACCCGGCGGTGGCCGCCCAGTGCTTGCGGACCTCGTCGATGACGATCTCACCTTCGACGGCGAGGAGGTGGTCGTCGATCTGCGGGTCGAGGAAGCGCCCGAGGACGCCCATCGCTACGACGCCAGCGTCGTGAAGAACCGGCCGATGCTCTCGAACGCCCCGAAGAACGTCATCACGGCCTGCGCCGCCGCCTCAGGACGGGTGAACAGATAGAAGAGCACGAAGGCTACGACCAGCACCAACAGGATCTTCTTGATCCACGAGACCACAGCGCCCTCCTCTTCCAGACCTGGCACCCAAGTTTGCACCATCGCGGGGCCGGTTCCCGACGCGGCGCGCCGTGTCGGGCCCGGAAACGCCGGGGTTCAGTTACCAAACCCCGCCCTCAGCAGTCACGCGGGCGTGTGCAAAGCTGAAGCCATGGAGAATTCGGATCTGTTCATCTGCATCGACCACGTCGGCCTGGCCGTCCCCGACCTCGACGAGGCCGTCAAGTTCCACACCGAGGTCTTCGGCTGGCGCGAGCTGCACCGCGAGGTCAACGAGGAGCAGGGCGTCGCCGAGGCCATGATGGGCACGGGCGAGCAGGGCGCCGAGAACGCCAAGATCCAGCTGCTGGCCCCGCTCAACGAGAACTCGACGATCGCCAAGTTCCTCACGAAGAACGGCCCCGGCATGCAGCAGCTCGCCTACCGGGTCGCCGACCTCGACCACGTCAGCGCCGTCCTGAAGGAGCGCGGCATGCGCCTGCTGTTCCCGGAGGCCAAGCGCGGCACCGGCGGCTCGCGGATCAACTTCGTGCACCCCAAGGACGCCCGCGGCGTGCTGCTGGAGCTCGTCGAGCTCCCCAAGGGCGAGCAGCACTGAGTCATCCAAGGACGACGTGGAGGGGCGGACCGGCGACAGCCGGCCCGCCCCTCCCGCGTTTGCGGCAGGCGACCGGCTAGGCTCGCCGTGGACGGAAAGGACCCCCAAGGTGACTGAATCCCGCGACAACGACACCGAAGAAACCGGCCTCAACCTTTTCGAGGACCGTGCCACGGCTGCCGGGAACTTCCCGCACGCCATGCTCGGCTACGACAAGCACTCGGTCGACAGCTACATCCGCGAGCTGGAGGGCAGGCTGTCCCAGGTGCGTGGCCAGCTGCGCGAGTCCACCCGGGAGATCCAGTACGTCAAGAACGAGGTCGGCACCACAGACTTCAGCAGGCTCGGCGCCCACGCCGCCGGCCTGCTGCGGGCCGCAGAGGCCCAGGCCGGGGACCTCATCGAGCGCGCAGAGCGGGAGTCCGACCGCATCCGGGCCGAGGCCCGCCGCAGCGCCGCCGCCCTGCGCGAGTCCGCGCAGCAGGAGGCGGACGATGTCCGGCTCACCGGGCTGGCCAGCATGCGGCAGCTCCGCCAGGAGCAGGCCGACCTCGGACGCTCCACCCTCGAGATGGCGCGCCGCGACGGGAAGCTCGAGATCGAGGCCGCCCGGACCCGCGCCAAGGCCGTCGTCGACGGCGCAGGGGCCCAGGCCTCCGGCCTGCTGGAGGCGGCCCGCGTCGAGGCCGCCAGGACGGAACAGGAGGCGAAGCGACGCGCCGCCGACATCCGCGCCGAGGCGGAGAAGGCCGCGCAGGACGCGCTGACGAAGTCGGCTGACGCCACCAGGGCGGCCGCCACCTCCATCACGGAACGCCTCGCCCAGGCCGAGCACGATGCCGACGCCGCCGCGGAGCGGGTCGCAGAGGCCAGGCTCGAGGCCGAGCAGATCAGGGCCGAGGCGGTCAGGGCCGCGGAGGAGATCCGGCTCGGCTCCACGCGCCAGGCCGAGGAGACGCTGAAGACCATGCGCGAGCGGGCGGCCGAGGCCGAGTCCGAGCTCGAGGAGAAGCTGGCCTGGCGCCGCGAGCAGCTCGAGCGTGAGATCGCTGCGCTCGAGGCCCGCAAGGCCGCGGCTCTCGCCCAGCTGGGTGACCTGCGGGCACTGGCCGAAGAGTCCGATGAGCTGTTCGCCGCCGCGGACGAGCCCACCACCCGGATCACCCCGCAGAAGCCGTGATCATCCCGACGGCTCACGCCGGGCTCCGCTTTGGACGCGGCCGGGCCGCACGGGTAGGTTGAAGCGGTGCGTTTGGTGATAGCCCGGTGTCAGGTCGACTACGTGGGTCGGCTGACCGCCCATCTCCCCATGGCGACCCGCCTCATCCTCGTCAAGGCTGACGGTTCCGTCTCCGTCCACGCCGACGACCGGGCCTACAAGCCGCTCAACTGGATGAGCCCCCCGTGCACCATGACCGTCGCCGAGCCGGAGGCCGACGCGGCGGAAGCGCTCGGGTCTCCGAGGTGTGGAACGTGCGCTCCCGCGACGGCGACACGCTGCGGATCTCGCTCGCCGAGGTCCTGCACGACTCCGACCACGAGCTGGGCATCGACCCGGGCCTGCAGAAGGACGGCGTCGAGGCGCACCTCCAGGTTCTCCTCGCGGAGCATCCGGCCACCCTCGGCGACGGCCTGGTGCTGGTCACCCGGGAGCACCTCACCCCCATCGGCCCCGTCGACCTGCTGCTGAAGGACGCCACCGGCGCCTACGTGGCCGTCGAGGTGAAGCGACGCGGTGAGATCGACGGCGTCGAGCAGCTCACGCGCTACCTGGAGCTGATGAACCGGGATCCCCTGCTCGCCCCGTGCGCGGGGTGTTCGCGGCCCAGCAGATCAAGCCGCAGGCGCGCACCCTGGCCGAGGACCGCGGCATCGAGTGCCGCACCATCGACTACGACGCCCTGCGCGGCATGGACAACGCCGAGGATCGGCTGTTCTGATGGCGAAGCGCCCCTCGAAGCACCTGCGCACCCCGCGGCCCCTGCTCGCAGGCGGCGCCCAGCGGCGCGTCACGAAGGCGGCAGGCAGCTTCATCGTGCGTGACGTGCCCGCCCAGCGCGCCGAGAAGGAGTACCGCTGCCCCGGCTGCTCGCAGAAGGTGGCGGCGGGAACGGCGCACGTGGTCGTCTGGCCCGACACGCCGCCCGTCGGCGTGGACACCGGTCTCGAGCTCCGCCGCCACTGGCACAGCCACTGCTGGGCGGTGTCACGGTGAACCTCCACTCCCTGACGGTGGGGTCCGGCCCGTCGCCCGTGGTCTTCCTCCACGGCCTCTTCGGCCAAGGCAAGAACTGGGGGTCGATCGCCAACGCGCTCGGCACCGAGGCGACGTCCCACCTCATCGATCTCCCCAACCACGGCCTGTCGCCGTGGACGGAGACCTTCGAGCTGGATCAGCAGGCCGACCTGATCGCCGACTGGATCGCCGACGCCGTCGGCAGGACGGCGCTCGTGGGTCACTCGCTGGGCGGGAAGCTGGCCATGCGGGTCGCGCTCCGTCGCCCCGAACTCGTGGACCGGCTCATGGTGGTGGACATCTCCCCCGCCCGCAACGAGGCCGCCCAGTCGTTCGCCGCCCTCGTCGCTGCGCTGCGCCAGCTCGACATCGACCACCTCACGAGCCGCACCCAGGCCGACCGAGAGCTCACCCCCGCCATCCCGGACGACGTCGTCCGACGATTCCTGCTGCAGAACCTGCGGCACAAGGATCCCACTGGAGCTGGCTGTCGAACTTCGACCTGCTGGGCGACTCGCTGCACCAGATCGGCGGCTGGCCGCCCATCGACGCCGTCTACGACGGCCCGACCCTCTGGGTCACGGGCGGGCGCTCCCCCTATGTCACCCCGGAGCATGCGGAGCCGATGCGGCAGCTGTTCCCCCGGGTGCTGCAGGTGACCCTGAAGCGGGCCGGGCACTGGGTCCACGCCGACGAGCCGGAGGCCTTCATCAGCGTCTGCCGGCGCTTCCTGGCCGCCGAGGCTGTCACCCCAGCGTGACGGCCTCGATCACCGCCTCGGCGATGGGGCTGATCCCGTCCTCGGCCGCGACCCCCTGGGCGGCGATGCCGCCGACCACGTCGGTGCCCGCCTGATCCATCGTCGCGAAGACGGTGTACTTCGGCGGCAGCGGCGTGTCAGCCCAGACCAGGAAGAACTGGGAGCCGCCGGTGTTGGGGCTGCTCGCGTTCGCCATCGCCACGGTGCCGGCCGGGTAGGTGAGATCCTTGCTGACCTCGTCGGGCACGGTGTAGCCCGGCCCGCCCGTCCCGGTGGCTGTCGGGTCGCCGCACTGCAGGATGAAGATGCCCGTGTCGACGAGCCGGTGGCATTCGGTGCCGTCGAAGTACCCCTGCTCCGCCAGCGACAGGAACGACGCGACGGTGCACGGCGCCTTCTCCCTGTCGAGCGTGAGAGCCACCTCACCCGCGGTCAGCTGGAGCGTCGCCGTCACCGTTCCCGTGGCAGGCACGGCCTCGCCTGACGGCGGGTCGACGGGACGGGCGGGATTGCCCGCCGGCGGGAACTCGCAGGTGACTGAGCCGTCGGGGGCCGGGTCGGCCGACTGGTTCGCGTCGGCGCAGCCGGCGAGGCCGAGGCTCAGCAGGAGGGTCAGGACAAGGGCGGACGGAGAAATGCGCACCCGTCAACTCTGGCATAGATTGGCACCATGGTCATTCTCTCCAAGATCTATACGCGCACCGGCGACGCCGGCACCACCCGGCTCTCCGACAACTCGGAGGTCTCGAAGAACGACCCGCGGGTCGAGGCCTACGGCAGCATCGACGAGGCCAACGCCGCCATCGGCGTCGCCCTGGCCATGGGCACGCTGCCCGCACGCCTGACCGAGATGCTGGGGCTGATCCAGAACGAGCTGTTCGACGTGGGCGCCGACCTGTCCACGCCGCGGCACCCCAGCCCCAAGTGGCCCCCGCTGCGGATCGAGCAGCCCTCGATCGACCGGCTGGAGGCCTACTGCGACGAGCTGCAGGAGACCCTCCCGATCCTCAAGAGCTTCATCCTGCCGGGCGGCACCCCCGCCGGGGCCCAGCTGCACGTGGCGCGCACGATCACGCGGCGGGCGGAGCGGGCGGCGTGGATCTGCCACGCGGAGTTCGGGACCGCCGACGAGGGTGGCATCAACCCGCTGGCGATCACGTACCTGAACCGGCTCTCGGACTTCCTGTTCATCGCGAGCCGCGTGGCGAACGGCACCGAGGGCGAGATCCTCTGGGTTCCTGGAACCGACCGGGCCCGCCCCTGACGCTCAGGCGCCCGGCGGGGACTCGGGGCTCGACGCCCTGAGGTAACTGCCGGGCGGGGCGGACTCCAGCCAGCTGAGCAGCGCCAGGACCTCCTCGCGGGCCAGCGACAGCGCCGATGTCTTCCCGGTCACCCGGTCGCGCACCGTCACGATCGGCGAGTCGTCGAACAGTGCGATGGCCTCCACGCCCTGCGGGATGCGCTGATGCACGTACGCCGTCGAGAACCGGTGCAGGACCACGGCAGGGCGCAGGCTCATGGAGAAGGCGCGGAACCACTCCAGGGTCTCACCCCGGTAGCGCGCGACGCCCAGGACCCAGCCGCCGCCCGGGGCATCCTCATGGAGTTGCCAGGCGCAGTCGAAGAGGCCGCCCTGGCCGGTGAGCCAGCGGCGGCGGAGGTAGAGCAGGGCGAAGGGCGCGAGTAGCAGGACGATCACGCCGAGCGTGATCAGAAGAATCCCCCAGGGCACGCGCTCCTCCTTCCCGAATGTTGGCCCTCATGCACTCAGGGCAGCCCCCGCTGGGGACCGCCCTGAGTGAGTCGGATGTTATTGCTCGCCGGTGGCCTTCTCGCCGGCCTTGATCTGCGCCTGCAGCAGCCGCAGATGGTGTAGCTGGTCGTCGGAGGCGTTGCCGTTGAGGGCGAGTACCTCCAGTTCTGCGGCGTCCTTGCGGGCCTGTTCCAGGCCCACCTCGTGCCCCAGCTGCGCGTGCTGACTCAGCAGCGAGACACGGCCATGGTCGACCGAGATGAACCCGCCGTCGACCACGATGGCCTCGGAGCGCCCGTCCGCGGTGACGATGTCGACCACGGACGGAACGAGCAGCGCCAGCAGCGGCTCGTGGCCCGGGAGGATGCCGATGTCGCCGTTGACGGTCCTGGCGATGACGTTGACGGCCTCACCCGACCAGACGACCCTGGTCGCCGAGACGACCTCGACCTGAAGCGGGGGACGATCCATGCTCAGTTTTCCTTCTGGATCTTCGCCCAGGCCTGCATGACGTCTTCCATGCCACCGACGTTGAAGAACGCCTGCTCCGCGATGTGGTCCACGTCGCCGCGGGTGATCATCTGGAAGCCCTCGATGGTGTCGGCCAGCGGCACCGTCGAACCGGGAACGTTGGTGAACTTCTCGGCCGTGTAGGTGTTCTGCGACAGGAACTGCTGGATCCGGCGGGCCCGGTTCACGATGATCTTGTCCTCCTCGGACAGCTCATCGATACCCAGGATCGCGATGATGTCCTGGAGTTCCTTGTTGCGCTGCAGGATCTGCTTGACGCGAACGGCGGTGTCGTAGTGCGCCTGACCGATGTACTGCGGGTCGAGGATACGGCTGGACGACGTCAGCGGATCCACGGCCGGGTACAGGCCACGCGAGGCGATCTCACGCGACAGTTCCGTGGTCGCGTCGAGGTGGGCGAACGTGGTCGCCGGTGCCGGGTCGGTGTAGTCATCGGCCGGCACGTAGATGGCCTGCATCGACGTGATGGCGTGACCCTTCGTCGACGTGATCCGCTCCTGGAGCTGACCCATCTCGTCGGCGAGGTTCGGCTGGTAGCCCACCGCGGACGGCATGCGCCCGAGCAGCGTCGACACCTCGGAGCCGGCCTGCGTGAACCGGAAGATGTTGTCGATGAAGAGGAGCACGTCCTGGTTCTCGACATCGCGGAAGTACTCCGCCATCGTCAGGGCCGAGAGCGCGACGCGCAGTCGCGTGCCCGGAGGCTCGTCCATCTGGCCGAAGACGAGGGCGGTGTCCTTGAGGACGCCCGCCTCCTCCATCTCGTTGATGAGGTCGTTGCCCTCACGGGTGCGCTCCCCCACGCCGGCGAACACCGAGGTGCCGCCGAAGTTGTGGGCGATGCGGAAGATCATCTCCTGGATGAGGACCGTCTTGCCGACGCCGGCGCCGCCGAAGAGGCCGATCTTGCCACCCTTCACGTACGGGGTCAGCAGGTCGAGGACCTTGATGCCGGTCTCCAGCATCTCGGTGCGGGGCTCGAGCGCGTCGAACTTCGGCGCCGGGCGGTGGATCGGCCAACGCTCGGTGATCTCGATCGTCGAGGGGTCGACGTTGAGCACGTCGCCGGTCACGTTCCAGACGTGGCCCTTCGTGACGTTGCCCACGGGAACCGAGATCGGGGCACCGGTGTCGCGGACCTCAGCGCCGCGGCGCATCCCATCGGTCGGCTTCAGTGCGATGGCACGGACGAGGCTGTCGCCGACGTGGAGGGCGACCTCCATGGTCATGGTGCGCTTCTCGCCCATGACCTCGGTGTCGACCAGGAGGGCGTTGCCGATCTCGGGAATCTGGTCAGCCGCGAACTCGACGTCCACGACAGGGCCGATGACACGGGCCACGCGGCCGACGCCACCCGTGGTGGCCGCCTGCGTGTCGCTCACAGTGGCAGTCATTGTTTACCTCACTCGTTTCCGGCTGATTCGGACAGCGCCGAGGCGCCACCGACGATTTCTGTGATTTCCTGGGTGATCTCCGCCTGACGGGCCTGGTTGGCCTCGCGCGTCAGCTGTTCGATCAGCGTCTGGGCGTTGTCGGTGGCCGACTTCATGGCCCGCTGACGGCTGGCCAGCTCCGAGGCGGCCGACTGCAGCAGCGCCGTGTGGATCCGGTTCGCCACGAACAGCGGCAGCAACCTGTCGAGGACTTCCTTCGCGTTGGGCTCGAAGTCGTAGTACGGGATGACCTCGTCGGGCTGCGGGTCGACCGGGGCGGCGGCGTCCGTGACCACCAGCGGCAGCAGGCGCCTGGCGTTCGCCGTCTGCGTCAGCATCGACACGAAGGCCGTGTTGACGATGTGCAGCTGGTCGACGCCGCCCTGTTCGGTGTCCAGCAGGAACTTCTCCAGCAGGACGTCAGCGATGGCCCTGGCGTCGGAGTACTGCGGCCGATCCGAGAAACCGGTCCACTTCTGCTCGACCTCCCGGTGGCGGAAGTCCAGGTAGGCGACGCCCTTCTGGCCGGTGACGTACTGCACGACCTCCTGGCCCTCGTCCATGAGCTTCTGCCGCAGCGCCTCGCCCGCCTTGATGACGTTGCTCGAGTACGCGCCGGCCAGCCCCCGGTCCGAGGTGATCAGCAGGATCGCCGAACGCTTCGGGTTCTCCACGTCGACCAGCAGCGGGTGCTCGATGTCGTGCACGGACGCCAGCGCCGAGACGGCCCTGGTCAGCGTCAGCGTGTACGGCACCGCCGCCCTGGCCACCTGCTGCGCCTTGACGATGCGCGACGCCGCGATGAGTTCCATGGCGCGCGTGATCTTCTTCGTCGTGGAGACGGACTGCTTCCGCTGACGGAGCTCGCGCAGACTGCTTGCCATGGATTAACCCCGCTTCTGGCGGACGATGGTCTCCTGGCCGATCTCCTCGTCCTGCAGAGCGACATGCTCCTCGCGACCCACCAGCAGCTGCCCCTCCGACGTGCGGAAGATCTGCTTGAAGTCGGCGATCGCCTTCGCGGCGGCCTCCTTGCGGTCGTCGCCGAACTGGAAGTCACCGGCGACGTCGCCGAGCACCGTGGTGTTGTGGCGCAGGTAGTCGAGGACCTCCTGCTCGAAGCGGAGCACGTCCGCGACGGGGACGTCGTCGAAGAGGCCCTCGACGCCCGCCCAGACGCTGATGACCTGGTCCTCGATCGCGTACGGCGCGTACTGGCCCTGACGCAGGAGCTCGGTGAGGCGGGCGCCCCGGTCGAGCTGGCGACGGGTGGCCGCGTCGAGGTCGGAGGCGAACATGGCGAACGCCTGCATGTCGCGGTACTGGGCGAGGCTCAGCTTGAGCGAACCGGAGACCTGCTTCATGGCCTTGACCTGGGCGGCACCGCCGACGCGGGACACCGAGACGCCGACGTCGACAGCGGGACGCTGGTTGGCGTTGAACAGGTCGGACTGGAGGAAGATCTGGCCGTCGGTGATCGAGATCACGTTGGTCGGGATGTAGGCCGACACATCGTTGGCCTTCGTCTCGATGATCGGCAGGCCGGTCATCGAGCCGCCGCCGAGCTCGTCGGACAGCTTGGCGCAACGCTCCAGCAGACGGGAGTGGAGGTAGAACACGTCGCCGGGGTACGCCTCGCGGCCCGGGGGCCTGCGCAGCAGCAGCGACATCGCACGGTAGGCCTCGGCCTGCTTGGTCAGGTCGTCGAAGACGATGAGGACGTGCTTGCCCTGGTACATCCAGTGCTGACCGATGGCCGAGCCTGCGTAGGGGGCGATGTACTTGAAGCCGGCCGGATCGGACGCCGGGGCGTGCACGATCGTGGTGTAGTCGAGTGCGCCCGCCGCCTCGAGGGTCCCGCGGACCTCGGCGATGGTCGAACCCTTCTGGCCGATGGCGACGTAGATGCAGAGGACCTGCTTCTTGGGGTCGCCCGACTCCCAGTTGGCCTTCTGGTTGATGATCGTGTCGATCGCGATGGCGGTCTTGCCCGTCTTGCGGTCGCCGATGATCAGCTGGCGCTGGCCGCGGCCGATCGGGATCATCGCGTCGATGGCCTTCAGGCCGGTCTGCAGCGGCTCGCGGACCTCCTGGCGGTCCATGACGCCGGCGGCCTGCAGCTCGAGGGCGCGGCGGCCTTCGCTGGCGATCTCACCGAGGCCGTCGATGGGGTTGCCCATGGCGTCCACGACGCGGCCGAGGTAGCCGTCGCCGACGGGGACGGACAGGACGTCGCCCGTGCCGTGCACGATCGAGCCCTCGTCGATGCCGGCGGAGTCGCCGAGGACGACGACGCCGATCTCACGCTCGTCCAGGTTGAGGGCGATGCCCAGCGTGCCGTTCTCGAAGCGCAGCAGCTCGTTGGCCATGGCCGAGGGCAGGCCCGCGACCCGCGCGATGCCGTCGCCCGAGGTGACGACGGTGCCGACCTCGGTCCGCTCCGCGCCCTTGGGCTCGTACTTCGAGACGAACTCGTCGAGCGCGCTACGGATCTCGTCTGGACTGATGGTGAGTTCAGCCATTGCGTCCTACTTTCTGATTCTCACAAGTTGATGAGTTGCCGGCGGGCGTCTTCGAGCCGGGCAGCAACGGTTGATTCGTACACGTCGTCGTCGATGGCCACGCTGATCCCGCCGAGCACGGCCGGATCGACCGAGATCTGCAGGTTCACTGGGCCGCCGACCTGTGCGGTCAGGGCCGTCTTCAGCCGCGCGATGCGGGCCTCGTCCAGGGGACGGGCCACGGTGACGCGGGCGATCCTCTGGCCGGAGAGCCCGGCCGCGGTCTCCAGGTAGCCGCCGATCGCCGCCCCGTAGGAGCGGACCCGGTCGTTGACCGCCCGTGCCGCCAGAGCGGCGGTGACGGCGTGCACCCGGCCGGCGACGAGGCCGTCGATCAGCTCACGGCGTGCAGTGGCGGGAAGTGCCTGGTTGCGCAGGGCGGCCGCCAGCTCGGCGGAGCCGTCCACGGTCTCGGCGAGCTGGTACAGCTCCGACGAGACCGTCTCGAGTTCGCCGGAACGACGGGCAGCCTGCAGGGACAGCCGGACGGCCTGGCGTTCGAGGCCGAGGACCAACTGGGTGCCGCTGCTCCAGGCCGCCCCGACCACGGCCGAGATCACCGCGAGCGCGGAGACCGAGACCTTGCCCTCGAAGAGGCGTGCGGCGAGCGCCGCGCGTCCCTCCTCGGTGGCCGACGGGTCGGACAGGGATCGACGCAGCATCGGCTGGCCGTCGAGCAGATCCACGACGGCGAACAGTTCGGCGGCCGTCGAGACATCGGTGCCGATGCCGTCCACGGTGGCGTCGAGCGCAGCGGTTGCGGCGTCGCGGGTGCTCATCGGGACTGGCCCGCCGTCTCGAGCTCAGCCAGGAAACGATCGACGGTGCGCAGGGCGCGCTCGTCGTCGGTCAGGGACTCGCCCACGATGCGGCCCGCGAGCTGGGTGGCCATGCCGCCCACCTCTCCGCGCAGCTCGAGGATCAGCTGGGCACGCTCCGCCTGGAGCTGGACGCGGCCGTTCTCCAGGATGCGCGCGGCTTCCTTGTCGGCCTTGGCCTTCGCCTCGTTGACCATGGTGGCGGACTGGTTCCTGGCCTCCTCGCGGATGCGGGCGGCCTCCTCACGGGCAGCGGTGAGCTGATCGTTGTAGTCCGCCAGTGCCGCCTCGGCCTTCGCCTCGGCGGCGGCCGCACGCTGCATGCCGCCTTCGATCTTGTCCGAACGCTCCGCGTACATCTTCTCGAAGGCGGGAACGACAACCTTCCACATGATGGCGAAGATGATCAGCATCAACGCGATGCCGACGAACAACTCCGACGGGTGGTGGGGCAGCAGAGGCCCGAGATCGAGCTCCTGGAGCGCCCCGGTAGTGGGGACCATGACGCGGCTCAGAGAACGAAGGCGAGGGCGATGGCGATGATGGCGAGGGCCTCGACCACGGCGAAGCCGATGAAGGCGGTGCTCATCATGGCGCCACGAGCCTCAGGCTGACGGGCGGTGCCGTTGATGACCGACGCGAAGATCCAGGCCACACCGAGGGCCGGCGCGATCGTGGCGATCGCGTAGCCGATCATGTTGAGGGAGCCGTCGATTTCGAGGAGGGACATGCGTTTTCCTTTCGGATGGCTTGCTCGACCCAGGGCGGCCGAGAAGTCGGGTTGGTTAGTGAGCCTCGGCGATGGACGAGGACACGTACTGGGCGGTGAGAACCGTGAAGATGTACGCCTGCAGCGCGCCGATGAACAGCTCGAGCAGGAGGATGATGAGGCTGAACAGCAGCGACACGCCGCCGGCCACGTTGTAGAAGGCGTTGTTCGCGTAGGTCAGCAGGAAGCCGCCTCCCACCACGAAGACCAGGACGACGAGGTGTCCGGCGAACAGGTTGGCGAACAGACGCAGCGCCAGCGTGATGGGGCGCGTGATGAACGTGGCCAGGAACTCCAGCGGGATGACGATCGGCAGCAGGTAGCCGGGCACGCCCTCGGGGATCAGCGACCGCTTGAGGAAGCCGCCGAAGCCCCACTTCTTGAAGCCCGCCCCGACGTAGACCAGCCAGGAGAGCAGGGCCAGCCCGTACGCGTAGCCCACGTTGGAGAACGTGGGGTACATGAAGAGGAAGAACTCGCCGAACCAGTTGTTGATCAGCAGGAACGAGAAGAGGCCGAGCAGGTACGGCAGGAACTTCCGGAAGTCGGAGTGCAGGATGTCGCGGGCGATGCCGTTACGGACGAACTCGTAGACGTATTCGGCGAAGAACTGGCCCTTGCTGGGCTGGATCTTCAGGTTCCGCGAGGCGACCAGCCACAGGACGATGATGAGAGCGGCGGCGATGATCGCCTGCGCGGAGGGCTTGTTCAGCCAGCTCAGCCACGCCAGGTCGGGGAACCAGGGGTCCCACTTGAAATCGTCGACGCCCGGTGGGGTGTAGCCGCCGCCGGACTCCATCGGAAGTAGTCCCAGTGTCACGTACCGCTCCCGTATCGCTTGATGATCAGATACAAGCTGGTGACCAGCCCGGCGATGAGCCCGGCAGGCAACAGCCATGAGGTGTTGAGGAAATGGTCACCGACCCACCCCAGCCCACCGTAGAAGATGAGACCGGCGAGGATGTAGGCAAGTACGGCCATGCCGTCCTCGTGACCCGTGGGGCCGGAACGACCTTGTTCGGGTGGCGTAGGTGTGGTGCCCATGTCGGGTTGAGCCTAGCGGAAAAGCCACCGCGTTTCATCTCGGGGATACCACAGGGTCTCAGTCGTGAGATGGCGGGGGCTGATACTCGGTGTCGTAGACGGGGACCCGCTGCCTGGAGGCGACCAGGACCACCCCTGTCACCCAGCCGATGACGGTGCCGGCGACGCTGAGCAGCAGCCAGCCGTCCTGGACCCTGCCCTCCATGGCGGGCAGGCTCAGAATCGCCCAGAGGCCGGCGGCGATCCCCACGACACGCACCGCGTAGCTCACCAGCACCAGCCCCATGCCCTGCATGTCGGGCAGCTCGCACGCGACGACCTCCAGCGACTGCCCGATGCTGTAGAAGATCACGACGGCCGCGAACCCGAGTGCGGCGGTCAGGGCGGCGTCCGCCCCTCCGATCGCCAGCGCCAGTCCGATCACCGCGATCCCGACGCCGTGGCCGAGCGCCAGCCCGCCGATCATCATCTGCCTGGCCCGCTGCGCGGCGGCCGAGACGCGCCTGCGCGTCGGCTCAGCCGTCACCGTCGAGCCCCCTGTCGACGACGTCGGCCTCGGCGCCGCCGATGCGCGAGGGAGCCATGCGCACGGGCCACAGTGTGAGGACCCCGACGAGGACCACGGCCACCGCCACCACCCAGACGGCCGCAGAGCGGTGCTGCAGCGAGATGGCCACCACCCCGACCGACAGCACGGCCGTCCAAGCGTACATGAGCAGGACGGCCCGCCAGTGGGAGTGGCCGCGGGCGAGGAGTCGGTGGTGCAGGTGCTGCTTGTCCGCCGTGAACGGGCTCTGCCCGTTCCAGGTGCGCCGCAGCCAGGCCAGGAGCAGATCGAGCAGGGGCAGGGCCAGCGCGGCGACCGGCAACAGGATCGGCAGTAGCACCGGCACGGCGTCGGTGCCCTCGCTGAGGGCCGCGTGGTCGAGTTGGCCGGTGAAGGACACGGTGCTCAGCGCCATCAGGAGCCCGAGCAGCATGGAGCCGGAGTCGCCCATGAACATCTTCGCCGGATGGAAGTTGTGGAAGAGGAAGCCGATGGCGATGCCGCAGGTCGCGACGGTGATGAGGCTCGCGGTCGTCGCTCGGACCAGCTGCTGGTCGTAGGCCAGAACGTAGGTGTAGCTGAAGAAGGCGCCCGACCCGATCGCGACGACGCCTGCGGCGAGGCCGTCGAGACCGTCGACGAAGTTCACGGCGTTGACGCACACCACGATCACGATGACGGTGACGGCGATGGCGGTGATGTCGTCCGGGGAGAACAGGCCACCGTTGGGCAGCGGGATCCAGAAGAAGCGCACCCCTCCGAGCACCGCCACCCCGGCCGCCAGGACCTGGCCGCCGAGCTTGACGATTGCCGGCATGTCGTACATGTCGTCGAGCACGCCGATGGCGCAGATGATGAGGCTGGCCCAGACCACGGCAGAGGCGTCGTGGGCGACGGTGGCGAAGCGGCCGAGGAAGGGCATGTTGGTGGCCACCAGCAGCGCGACGGCGAGCCCTCCGAACATGGCGACCCCGCCGAAGTACGGGATGGGCTCGGTGTGGACGTCACGGGTGCGGACCTTCGCCAGCGCCCCCATCCGCACCGCGATGCGGCGGCACAGCCCCGCCAGCAGGTAGGTGGTGCCGGCCGCGATGAGCAGGACCAGCAGGTATTCGCGCACTACGCCTCGGGCTCGGGCTCGGCCACGGGCTCCGACTCGGGCTCCGGCGCAGGCTCGGCGTCGGCCTCGGCCACGGGCTCCGACTCGGGCTCCGGCTCGGGCTCCGGCTCGGGATCGTCCTTCGGAAGGATCCCCGCCACGACGGCCTGCAGCTCCTCGAGCGACAGCGCCCCCTCGCGGACGATGCGTCCCTTCGGGTCGGCGACGAAGTCGACGATGGTGGAGGCCACTCCCCCGGTGACCCGACCGCCGTCGAGGTAGACCGCGACGCGGTCGCCCAACTGCTCGACGGCCTCGGCGCAGGTCAGCGCCGCTGGCGCACCGGAGACGTTGGCCGAGCTCACAGCCAGCGGGCCGGTGCGGCGCAGCAGGCCCCGGGCGCCGTCGTGATCGGGCACCCGCACCGCGATGGTGCCGTGGGTCTCACCCAGATCCATGCCGCCCTTCGGCTGCGCCGTGAGGATCAGGGTGAGCGGTCCAGGCCAGAAGGCCTTCGCCAGGTCGGCCGCCGCCTGGGGAACGTCGTCGGCGACGGCCCTCAGCATCGACGGCTCGGCCACGAGAACGGGCGGCGGCATGTCGCGGCCGCGCTCCTTCGCGTCGAGCAGCCCCTGCACCGCCGCCGGGTCGAACGCGTTGGCCCCGATCCCGTACACGGTGTCGGTGGGAAGGACGATGCACGCACCGCGCCGGACGGCGGAGGCGGCCTCAGCGAGGCCGGTCTCTGCGTCGGTGTCGAGGGCGATGACGAGGGCAGGTTCGGTCACGGGGCAATCCTAGGGCAGTCGGGCGGTGACGAAACGGGGGCGACGGGCGAGGTCGTCGTGGGTGACGACGTCCAGGAAGCCCGCCTCCGCGAACAGGGCCCGGACCGCGGGGGCGTGGCTCTCGTCGTGCTCGGCCGTCACCAGTCCCCCGGGCCGCAGCAGCCGGGCGGCCACGGCGGCGACGACGCGCAGCGCGTCGAGGCCGTCGGCGCCCGAGAACAGGGCGATGCCCGGGTCGTGGTCGACGACGTCGCTTGGCAGCAGGTTCCGGTGCCCCGCAGGCACGTACGGCGGGTTGGCGATCACGAGGTCGACCGTGCCGTCCAACTCCCCGAACGCGTCCCCCATGTCGCCCAGCACGAGGCCGACCCCGCGGCCGGCCAGGTTGCGTTCCAGGTAGCCGAAGGCCTCGGGCGAGATCTCGACGGCGTGCGCGTCCAGGCCGCCCAGCTCTCCAGTGAGCGCCGCCGTGATGGCGCCGGAGCCGGCGCACAGTTCGACGACCCGACGCTCACCGTCGGGACGGGCCGCGAGCCGGTCGAGGGCCCAGCCGACCATGACCTCCGTCTCGGGCCGCGGGATGAACACGCCCGGGCCGACGGCCAGCGTCTCGCGGCGGAAGTAGGCCTCGCCCGTCAGGTGCTGCAGCGGCTCCCCCGCTGCCCGCCGTTCGACGAGGGCGTCGACGGCGGCGCGGGCCTCGTCGCTGACCTCGTCGACCAGCATCAGCTCCCCAGGCCGGAGCCCGAGCACGTGGGCCACCAGCAGGCGGGCGTCGGGGCCGGGGCTCGCGGAGCCGGACCGGGCGAGCCGCCCGGCCGCCTCGTAGGCGAGCTCACTCACCGCCGACCCCCGCGAGGCGCTCCGCCAGGTCCTGCTCAGCGAGCGCGTCGAGCAGCGGCGTCAGCGCGCCCTGGAGGACGGCGTCGAGGTTGTGCGCCTTGTAGCCGATGCGGTGGTCGGTGATCCGGTTCTCGGGGAAGTTGTAGGTGCGGATCCGCTCCGAGCGGTCGACCGTGCGCACCTGGGACTTGCGGGCGTCGGAGGCCGCCGCCGCGGCCTCCGCCTCGGCCAGTTGCGTGAGGCGGGCCCGCAGCATGCGCATGGCCGACTCCCGGTTCTGCAGCTGCGAGCGCTCGTTCTGGCAGCTCACGACGACGCCGGTCGGCAGGTGGGTGATCCGCACCGCCGAGTCGGTCGTGTTGACGCCCTGTCCTCCCGGCCCGGAGGAGCGGTAGACGTCGATGCGCAGCTCGTCGTCGTTGATCTCGACCTCGTCGGCCTCCACGTCGGGCATCACGAGCACCCCTGCCGCCGACGTGTGGATCCGGCCCTGGGATTCGGTGACGGGAACGCGCTGCACGCGGTGGACGCCACCCTCGAACTTGAGCCGCCCGTAGGGGCGGAACTCTCCCGCGGAGCCCGCCTTGACGGCCGCCGTCACGGACTTGTAGCCGCCCAGGTCGGTCTCCTGCGAGTCGAGGACCTCGACCTTCCACCCCACCTGTTCCGCGTAGCGGCTGTACATGCGCAGCAGGTCGCCGGCGAACAGGGCCGACTCGTCGCCGCCCTCGCCCGACTTGATCTCGACGAGCGCGTCCGCGTCGTCGTTGGGGTCGCGCGGCGCGAGCAGGCGGGTCAGGCGCTCCGTGGCGACCACGAGCGCGGCGTCGAGCTCGTCGACCTCCTCGGCGAAACCGGGATCGTCGGCCGCCAGTTCAGCCGCCGCCCCCCGGTCGTCGGTCAGCCTGCGGAACTCCTCGATCGCCTCGACGATCGGCCGCAGCGCGGCGTAGCGTCGCCCGACGCGGCGGGAGCGGCCCATGTCGGAGTGCAGGTCGGGATCCGCGAGCTGCCGCTCGAGTTCGTGGTATTCGTCGATGAGCGGCTGGGCGTTCTCGAACATGGCGTCCTTCGGTGGGAGACCGGGCAAAAAGAAACGAACGCCTGGGGGCACGGGGCCCCAGGCGTTCGTCTGGTGAGCTACTTCTTGGCGTAGCGCTTCTCGAAGCGGGCCACGCGGCCGCCGGTGTCGAGAATCTTCTGCTTGCCGGTGTAGAACGGGTGGCACTCCGCGCACACGTCGGCGCTCAGGGAGCCCTTCGTGCTGGTGCTGCGGGTGGTGAACGTGTTGCCGCAGGTGCAGGTCACCTGGGTGTCCACGTAATCAGGGTGAATTCCCTGCTTCATGCTGGATCTCCTTCATCAGGTTGGCCGGGTCGCTGGCCCACTCGGGGCCGGAAGGTCGCGTGAACCGGCGCGATGGTCAATTCTGCCGCGCCGGCCCGGATTCGCCAAACCGACGCGCAGGATTTCCCCGGTGGTGGCTCAGCCGTCCATCGCTGGGGTGGTCTTGACCACGCTCAGCAGGAAGTCGTGGTTGTCCGCCGTCTTCGCCATGCGGGTCTTCAGGGTCTCGAGCGCCGCCTGGTCGTCGAGGCCGGACAGGGCCCGCCGCAGCTTCCAGATGATGTTCAGCTCGTCGCGGCCCAGCAGCAGCTCCTCGCGGCGGGTGCCGGAGGCGTCCACGTCGATGGCGGGGAAGATGCGCTTGTCCGCCAGCTCCCGGCGGAGCCGCAGCTCCATGTTGCCCGTGCCCTTGAACTCCTCGAAGATGACCTCGTCCATCTTGGAGCCCGTCTCGATCAGCGCCGTGGCCAGGATGGTCAGCGAGCCGCCGTTCTCGATGTTGCGGGCCGCGCCGAAGAACTTCTTCGGCGGGTAGAGCGCCGCCGAGTCGACACCACCCGACAGGATGCGGCCCGAGGCCGGCGCCGCCAGGTTGTAGGCGCGGCCGAGGCGGGTGATGCCGTCGAGCAGCACGACGACGTCGTGGCCCAGCTCCACCAGCCGCTTGGCCCGCTCGATCGCCAGTTCCGAGACCATCGTGTGGTCCTCGGCGGGCCGGTCGAACGTGGAGGCGATGACCTCGCCGGAGACGGTCCGCTGGAAGTCGGTGACCTCCTCGGGGCGCTCGTCCACGAGGACCACCATCAGGTGTACCTCGGGGTTGTTCGCGGCGATGGCGTTGGCGATGGCCTGCATGATCATGGTCTTGCCGGCCTTGGGGGGCGAGACGATGAGCCCACGCTGACCCTTGCCGATGGGCGAGACCAGGTCGATGATGCGGCCGGTCAGGTTCATCTGCACGGTCTCGAGGCGCAGCCGTTCCTGCGGGTACAGCGGCGTCAGCTTCGCGAACTCGGCGCGCCCCTTCGCCTTCTCCGGGTCGTCGCCGTTGATCGAGTCGAGCCGGACGACGGGGCTGTACTTGTCCTTCCGCTCCCCCTCCCGCGGGGCCCGGATCGCGCCGGTGATGACGTCGCCGCGGCGCAGGCCGTAGCGCCGCACCGTCGATAGCGGAAGGTAGGCGTCCGTCGGGCCGGGCAGGTAGCCGGTGGTGCGGACGAACGCGTAGTTGTCCAGGATGTCGACGATGCCGGAGATGGCCGCCAGCACGTCGTCCTCGTTGACCGTCGGCTCCGCCTCCATGCGGTCCATGCCCTGGCCGCCGCGGCCGGGGCGACGGTTGCCGGAGTTCGACGGACCGGAGCTGCGGTCGCGGTTGCGGCGGCGCCTGCTGCGGCGCGAACCGCCGGGCTCGTCGTCGTAGCTCGGCGCGTCGAACTGCTGGCTCCGCTGCGGCGCCGGGGTCGAGGCGGCGCTGCTGCCGCCTCCGCCGCTGGTGCCGCCCGTGGGGGTGCTGGTCGTCGCGCCGCTGCCGAGCGCGTCGAGGAGTTCACCCACCTCCTCGTAGGTCTCCCGCTGGGCGCCACGGTCACGGTCGCGGTTGCGGCTGCGCCGACGGCGGCCACCCTCGGACCCGCCGGAGTGGGCGGCGTCTCCCGAGGAGGAGCCCCCCGCCTGGCTCGCGGAATCGTCCCCCTTGGGGAGCTCGGCCTGGGCCGACGCGGCGTCCTGCCGCTGCTGTGTGCGCTCGCGGGGCTGCTGCTCCTCGCGCGGGGCCCGTTCCTGACGGACGGCCTGCTCGGGGCGCGACTTCTCAGCCGCGGGCTGCTGCGCCTTGTCCTGCTGACCTGCCCCGTCGCGGCGGGCGCGGCCGGACTGTCCCCCGGCGGCTGCGCCGGCAGGGGCACCGTTGCCCTTCGCCTGGATGGCAGCGACGAGATCACCCTTGCGCATCGCCGAGGTTCCCTTGATGCCGAGGCCGGAGGCGACGGACTTGAGTTCGACCAGCTTCATAGCGCTCAGGTCTGCGGATTCGCTCAACGAATCTCCTTCCATGGGCCGATCACGCGATAACACGTAGCGCGGTTGTATCGGCAGAAAAAGTGGAGTCCCCAACTACGAGCTGAAATCTCGGATCACGTCGCACGACGGCGCGATCGGGGGTCGACCATCCACCAGCCTAGCAAGGTGACACGCGCAGGGCCAACTGCGTCAGTCGGCGAGCTGGGCACCGGCTCCCGGTGAGAGCCTGCGGACCAGGAATCCGGCGGCGTCCACGGCGTCGGCCGGGGCCAACTGCGCAGGCGGGCCGACCGCGATGACCGTCGGCCCCGCACCCGAGATCGCGGCCGGCACGCCCGCCGCGCGCAGCCGCAGCATCAGGTCGTACGACTCCGGCATCAGCGGTGCCCGGTACTGCTGGTGCAGCCGGTCGAAGGTGGCGTCGAAGAGCAGGTCCGGCCGCTGCGTCAGTGCCAGCGGGAGCACTGCGGCCGCGATCGCCTGCGACACCGCGTCCTCGCGCGTCACGGCTGCCGGCAGCACGGCACGGGCGTCGTCGGTGCGGCACTCGGTGCCGGGCACATAGGCGATCGCCGCGAAGTCCTCCGGGACGGGAAGCTGCACGAGCGAGACCCTCGAGTCCCGTGCCCAGGCCAGGATGGCGCCGCCCCACGCGGCCGCCCCGACGTTGTCGGGGTGCCCCTCGACGTCGTTGCCGATGCGCGTCAGCCACGCGGGGTCGAGCGGTTCGCCGGGCCGTGCGACGCCCCAGGCCAACGCGAGGCCCGCGACGATGGCGGCCGCCGACGAGCCGAGACCGCGCGAGTGCGGGATGGTGTTGTGCGCCACCAGCCGCATCCCCTGCCGGGGTGTCCCCAGGGCGGCGAGACCGCGCAGGATCGAATCGACCACCAGGTGCCGCTCGTCCCGGGGCACGTCGGCCGCACCCTCCCCCGTGACCTCCACCTCGAGGCCGTCGGCGCCGAGCTCGAGCTCGAGCTCGTCGTACCAGTCGAAGGCCATCCCCACGCAGTCGAAACCGGAGCCGAGATTGGCGGTGGTGGCGGGAACCCGGACGCGGAGCCGGCGCCCCACGTCAGAAGCCCTCGACGCGCATCAGCCGCACCGGAGCCCCGACGAACTCGGAGCCCTCCAGCTCGGCGACGATCGCGGCCATGCTCGCCTCCGTCGTCGCGTGCGTCATCACCTCGAGGCGCGCGGTGCCGGTGCCCGGCTGCGTCGTCTGCTGCACGACCCGCAGCGACACGTCGTGGGTGCCGAAGATGGCCGCCGACCGGGCGAGGATGCCGGGGCGGTCGACCACGTCGAACGTGACATGGAACTGAGCCGTGGCCTCAGCGATCGGCGCGACGGGACGTCGGGTGTAGGGGCTGCCGACATAGCCCGCGGTGCCGCGGTGCCGGTTGCGCGCGACGGTCACGACGTCGCCCATGACGGCGCTCGCCGTCGGAGATCCCCCTGCTCCCTGCCCGAGGAACATCAGCTCGCCGGCCTCGCGCGAGTTGACGAAGATGGCGTTGTAGGCGCCGGAAACGGAGGCGAGCGGGTGCTTGTCGGCGACCATGGCCGGGTGCACCTTGACGATGATCGAGTCGTCGTCGGTGAGGCTCGCCGTGGCCAGCAGCTTGACGGTGCAGCCGAGTCGCTTCGCGGCCGCGATGTCGTCGGCGGTGACGCCGGTGATGCCCTCGCAGTAGACCTCCTCGCGGCGGACCTCCGTGTGGAAGGCGAGCCCGGCGAGGATCGCGGCCTTCGCGGCCGCGTCGTGGCCCTCGACGTCGGCCGTCGGGTCGGCCTCCGCGAAACCGAGCGCCTGCGCCTCCGCGAGCGCCTCGTCGAACCCGACGCCGTTGGTGACCATCTTGTCGAGGATGAAGTTGGTGGTGCCGTTGACGATGCCCATCACCTTGATGATGTCGTCGCCGACCAGGGACTCCCGCAGGGACGGATGATGGGGATGGCCCCCGCGACGGCGGCCTCGTAGTAGAGGTCGACGCCCTTCTCCTGCGCCGCGCGCGACAGCACGCCGAGTTCGTCGGCGAGCAGCGCCTTGTTGGCGGACACGACCGAGGCGCCGTGTTCGATGGCCTTCAGCACGAGTGCCCCGGCAGGCTCGACCCCACCGATGAGTTCGATGACGACGTCGAGATCGCCCCGCGAGACGAGCGCCTCCAGGTCGGTGGTCAGCAGCGCGGGGTCGATGCCGGGCCGCTCCGTGTCGAGGCGCTTGACGCCGACCCCGACCAGCTCGAGCCGGCGGCCGATGCGCGACTCGAGCGTGTCTCCCTGTTCCAGGATGATGCGGGCCACCTGGGAGCCGACGACTCCGGCCCCCAGCAGCGCAACCTTGAGTGGCTTACTCACTTACCCACATCCAATCTCATGAGATCGTCAAGCGTCTCCCGGCGCAGCATCACTGAACTGACGCCGTCCTTGACGCTGACCACCGGTGGCTTCGGAATCTGATTGTAGTTATTGGCCATGCTGCGGCTGTACGCGCCCGAACCGGGCACCGCGATGAGGTCGCCGAGGCTCACGTCCGACGGCAGGAAGACGTCCCGGATGAGGATGTCGCCGCCCTCGCAGTGCTTCCCGACGACGCGGCACAGCGTCGGGGGCGCATCGGACGTGCGGTTGGCCAGCGCGGCCGAGTACTCGGCCGCGTAGAGGGCGGGCCGGATGTTGTCGCTCATGCCGCCGTCGACGCTGAGGTAGACCCGTGACCGGCCGCCCTCCAGCTCGACGACCTTGACGGTGCCGACCTCGTAGATCGCCACCCCGGCGGGCCCGCAGATGGCACGGCCGGGCTCGATGCTGAGCTCCGGTCGCTGCAGACCGAACGCGCGGCACTCGTGCTCGACCATCTCCTCGAACGCGGCGGCCACCTCGGAGACCGGCGGCGGGTTGTCCGCCCCGGTGTAGGCGATGCCGAAGCCGCCGCCGAGGTCGAGTTCGGGCAGTTCGACGCCCGTGGCCATCTTGAACTGGTGGGCGAGCTTCATGGCGCGCCGGATGGACACCTCGAAGCCGTGCGTCTCGAAGATCTGCGACCCGATGTGGCTGTGGATGCCGCGCAGGTCGAGGTACTTCGACGCGTGGCACCGCACCAGCGCCGTCAGCGCGGCGCCGCCCATGATGGACAGGCCGAACTTCTGGTCCTCGTGGGCGGTGGCGATGTACTCGTGCGTGTGGGCCTCCACGCCGGTGGTGACGCGCACCAGCACCCTGGCCGTGTGTCCGCCCGCCTCGCAGTGCCGCTCCAGCCGGTCGATCTCGTTGAAGGAGTCGACGATGATGCGCCCCACGCCCTGCTCGAGCGCGAAGGCGATCTCGGCGTCGGACTTGTTGTTGCCGTGGAGCCCGAGCCGGGCCGCGGGCATGCCGCCTGCCAGGGCGATGCGCATCTCCCCCATGGTGGTGACGTCGAGGTTGAGCCCCTCCTCGGCCGCCCAGCGGGCGACGCGCCTCGTCAGCAGCGCCTTGCCTGCGTAGAAGATCTGCCAGCCGGGGAAGGCGGAGCGGAACTCCCTGGCGCGGGAGCGGAAGTCGTCCTCGTCGATCAGGTACACCGGCGTGCCATGCTCCGCGGCCACGTCCGTCAGGGTCGCGCCGCCGACGACGATGCGTCCCTGCCCGTCGCGGACCGTCCCCCGGGGCCAGAGCTTCACGTCGAGGACGTTGAGGTCCTCGGGCAGCGCCAGCCAGGTCGGCCCCGCGTGGGTCGCGTCCGCGTGGATGGACCCCGCGATGTGCATGTGCGTCATGGCACAAAGCCTGCCAGAGCGGCGCGCCGCGGCGCCATCCGTCCGCGGCGCTGTCCAGCGGCGGCTACCCCGCGCTCACCTCGACGCGTTCGACACCCCGCAGCCGGAGCCCGACGGGGTCGTCCACGGGGTGACCGTCCGCCGTCACCGTCACGCCACCGCAGACGGCGCCGAGGCAGTCGGCGTCGAACCGGACCCCCCACAGGGTGAAGAACTCGCCGAGGGTCGAGGTGTCGTTGCCCTCGCCCTCCAGCCAGACCTCGCCGCCGGGCTCGTGCGTGTGGACCGGGGCCTGGACCGCGCGCAGCCGGTCGATGCCGATGTAGGCGGGCACCTCCACCGGCTGTCCGGCCACGATGACGTCGATGTCGAGGATCCAGGGGTCGGCGTCGTCCCCCAGGCTCAACTGCGCCACGCCGGCCGCCTCGATGTAGCTGATGGCGTCGCGGGGCGCGTCCCAGGGCGGTTGGCTCGTCCGCGACTCCGCCGGGGCCGGGTCGGGCCGCCCGACGCACCCGACGAGAAGGAACGCCGCAAGAAGGAGGGGGATCACCGTGCGCACTCCTTCACCGTAGCGGGTGTTCCGCGGCCGTTGCCGGTGCGACAAGGCTCCCCGGATGGTGCTAACCTTTCTCAGGCCGCTTCGGTGGCCAGGCCCCCGTAGCTCAGGGGATAGAGCACCGCCCTCCGGAGGCGGGAGCCGAGGTTCGAATCCTCGCGGGGGCGCCAGTCAGCAGGCTGGTCGTGGTGAGGAGGCCGTGCATGTCACAGCCACCCCACCCTGATCAGCGGGTCCCTTCTCCGACCGCAGAGTTCGAGACGATCGCGGCCCTCGTCTTCACCTTCCTCGTCACCCGCATCGTCGTGGCGGCGTCCATGCGCCTCGAGGCGGTCTCCTTCGTCGCCAACGACGTCGGGTACTACGCGCACTACCTCGAACGGATGCTCGGGGCGAGACCGGGCTGATGGTCGAGTACCCGGTGCCTGCGGTCTGGATCCTCATGGGCCTCTACCGGCTGGGCGGCGGTTGGGAGACCTGGACCGCGGTCTTCGTCCTCTTCTTCCTGCTGCTCGACGCCGCGGTGGCGGCTTCGCTGTACCGGCGCGGCAGAGCCGCCGGCACCCTGTTCTGGATCCTGTTCACCGCCGCGCAGGGGCCGATCATCTGGTACCGCTTCGACCTTATCCCGGCCGCGCTCGTCGCCTGGGCCTGCCTGTTCCTGCTGTCCCGCCCCGGCGTGGCGGGCGGCCTCATCGGTCTCGGGGCGGCGGTGAAGCTGTGGCCCGCGCTGCTGATCGCGCCCATGCTCGCCCCCGACCCCCTGCGGGCGGGGCCTGGACGGCGCAGGCTCGGCGGCTTCGTCGTCGTGGGCCTGTCGCTCGCGGCGGCGTCGCTGGTCACGAGCGGCTGGGAGCGTTCCGCCTCCCCCGTCACCTGGCAGTCGGACCGAGGTCTGCAGATCGAATCCGTGCCGGCGACCCCGTTGATGTTCCTGCGCACGTTCACCGACGACGAGTCGTGGCCGCTCGCGTTGTCCCCCTACAACGCGGTGGAGGTTGTCGCCGGATCCCCCGGGGTGTCGGCCATGCTGCTGGTCTCGACGGCGCTGACGGCCGGCACGGTGCTGCTGGCTCTGTGGCTGACGTGGCGGCTGCTGCGCAACGTCGACCGCGACGACCCGCGGCTGGTGACCGGCATCCTGCTGGCGGTGCTGTGCGTGGTGCTCGCGCTCATCGTGTCGAACAAGACCCTGTCGCCTCAGTACATGGTGTGGCTCGGCGGCCCCGTCGCCGTTCTGCTGGTGCACGTCCGCTCGGGCGCACTGCTCCGCCACGTGCACGTACTCGCCGCCGCCCTGGTGTCCCTCGGTGCGCTGACCCAGGTGACGTACCCGTGGGGCACCTACGGGATCCTGGCGATGCCGCTCGGCTCCGGGCCCGAGACGGCCGTGCTCGTCCTGCGCAATGTGGGACTGGTGATCCTGACCGGGTACGCCACCGTCCTGGCCGTGCGGGTCAGCGCACGCAACGCGGGACGAGTGGCCGAGGATTTTGGGTAAGCTGCCTTCAGAGCAGCCGCAGGCGCCTGCGGTACCGCACGAACGAAGGGGAATGTGGCCTTCGCCACAAGCACATATGTCTGCACCTGACTCCAACGACGCATTCGGGGCCAACGCCTGGCTCATCGACGAAATGCGGGAAGCCTACGAGGCCGATCCCCAGTCCGTTGACTCGAGCTGGCAGGAGTATTTCGCCGCCGAGGCCGGCACCCCGGCCACCCCCGCAGCCAGACCGGCACCACCGGCACCGACGCCGCCGGCACCGACGCCGCCAGCACCACCGGCCGCCCCCGCCCCGGCCCCCCAGGCCCCGGCCCCCCAGGCCCCGGCCCCGCAGGCTCCCGCCGCCGAGTCGGCGGCCCGCCACGAGAACCGGCCCCAGGTCGAGCCGGTCCGCAAGGGCACCGGCGCCCCGAAGAACCCCGGCACCGGCGCCGGCCTCTCCGCGAACGCCCCGAACCCGTCGCTGCGTCCCGCCCCCACCGCGGCCGAGCCGAAGTACAGCGTCCTACGCGGAGCCCCGATGCGCACCGCCAAGAACATGGACGCCTCGCTGACGGTGCCGACGGCCACCTCTGTGCGCGCCGTTCCGATGAAGCTGGTCATCGACCAGCGCACCGTCATCAACAACTTCCTGCGCACCTCCAAGGGCGGCAAGGTCTCCTTCACGCACCTGATCGCCTACGCCATGGTCCAGGCGCTCAAGGCGCTGCCCGACATGAACAACGCCTACGACGTCGTCGACGGCAAGCCCAACCTGGTGGAGAACCCGTCCATCAACCTCGGGGTCGCCATCGACATCAGGAAGGGCACCACCCGGCAGTTGCTCGTGCCCAACATCAAGGGCTGCGAGTCGCTGAACTTCTCGCAGTTCTGGTCCGCGTACGAGGAGGTCGTGCGTCGCAGTCGCGAGGGAGCGCTCGAGGTCAGCGACTTCGCTGGCACCACCGCGACCATCACGAACCCGGGTGGCATCGGCACCAACCACTCCGTGCCGCGGCTGATGACCGGCCAGGGCCTGATCCTCGGCGTCGGCGCCATCGACTACCCGGCCGAGTTCCAGGGCATGAGCCCCTCGCGCCTCATGGATCTCGCAGTCAGCAAGGTCACCACGCTGACCAGCACCTATGACCACCGCGTCATCCAGGGTGCCACCTCCGGCGAGTTCCTGAAGAAGCTCCACGGCCTCCTGCTCGGTGAGGACGGCTTCTACGACCGGATCTTCGAGGCACTGCGCATCCCCTACGAGCCGCTGCGCTGGTCATCCGACGTCTCGGCCCACCGCGACAGCCAGGTGTCGAAGACAGCGCGCGTCCTTGAGTTGGTCAACGCGTACCGCACCTTCGGCCACCTCGTCGCCGACACCGATCCCTTGGAGTACCGCCAGCGCGCCTCCGAGGATCTCCGCCTCGAGACCCATGGCCTCAGCATCTGGGACCTGGACCGCGAGTTCGCCGTCGGTACCTTCGGCGCGAAGGAACGCGTCTACCTGACGCTGCGCGAGATCGTCGGCATCCTGCAGGACTCGTACTGCCGCACCGTTGCCGTTGAGTACATGCACATCGCCGACCCCCGGCAGCGCGAGTGGTTCCAGCAGAGGATGGAGGTCCCACACCAGCCGCTGTCGCACGAGGAGCACATGCACGCCCTCGACAAGCTGAACGAGGCGGAGATCTTCGAGACGTTCCTGCAGACGAAGTTCGTCGGCCAGAAGCGGTTCTCACTCGAGGGCGGCGAGTCGCTCATCGTCCTGCTCGACGAAATCGCCCAGGCGGCCGCGAACGACTCGCTCGACGAGGTCTGCATCGGCATGCCGCACCGCGGCAGGCTCAATGTGCTGGCCAACATCGTCGGCAAGAAGTACGCGCAGATCTTCAAGGAGTTCGACGGCGCCATCGACGTCGACGGCACCGGTGACGTGAAGTACCACCTCGGCGCGGAGGGCACGTTCGTGGCCGCCAACGGCGCCACCATCAAGGCATCCGTCGCCGCGAACCCGTCGCACCTGGAGGCCGTCAACCCGGTCCTGCAGGGCATCACCCGCGCCAAGCAGGACACGCTGCCCGGCGACGACTACCCTGTGCTGGCGCTCACGCTGCACGGTGACGCGTCGTTCTCCGGCCAGGGCGTGGTGTACGAGACGCTGCAGATGAGCCAGCTCCGCGGCTACAAGACCGGCGGCACCATCCACGTCGTCGTCAACAACCAGGTCGGCTTCACCACCGCCCCGACCGAGTCGCGCAGCTCGACCTACTGCACCGACGTCGCCAAGGCGATCTCGGCGCCCGTGCTGCACGTCAACGGGGACGACCCGGACTCCTGCATCCGCGCCGCCAGGATCGCCTTCGACTACCGTCAGCGGTTCCACCGCGACGTGGTCATCGACCTCGTCTGCTACCGCCGGCGCGGCCACAACGAGGGCGACGACCCCAGCTTCACCCAGCCCAACATGTACGACCTCATCGAGCAGAAGCGCTCCACGCGGCGCCTCTACACCGAGTCGCTGATCGGCCGTGGCGACATCTCGCTCGCCGACGCCGAGGACGTCATGAACCGGTTCCGTAACCGGCTCGAGGGCGTGTTCAAGGAGGCCCGCGACGCGACGCAGGCCGACGACGACTACCGCAGGGTGCCGTACTACCCGACCAAGCCCGAGGCGCGGCTCACGGAGATCACGCCCGGGATGCTGCAGACCATCGCCAAGGTGCACACGCAGTTCCCCGAGGGCTTCTCTGTGCACCACAAGGTCATGCCGCAGCTCGAACGCAGGGCGCAGGCCATCCTCGAGGGGCCGATCGACTGGGCGACCGCGGAGATGATCGCGATCGGTTCGCTGCTCATGGAGGGCCGTCCGGTCCGTCTTGCCGGCCAGGACTCGCGCCGCGGCACGTTCTCGCAGCGGTTCGCGGCCATCGTCGACCGGGTCACGAACGAGTCGTGGGTGCCGCTGAAGCACCTGACCGACGACCAGGGCACGTTCGACGTGTTCGACTCCCTGCTGAGCGAGTACGCGGCCCTCGGCTTCGAGTACGGCTACTCCGTGGCGCGTCCCGACGCGCTGGTCCTGTGGGAGGCGCAGTTCGGCGACTTCGTCAACGGCGCGCAGACGATCTCCGACGAGTTCGTCTCCTCCGGCAACGCCAAGTGGACCCAGAAGTCCGGTGTAGTCCTGCTGCTCCCCCACGGCTACGAGGGGCAGGGGCCCGACCACAGCTCGGCCCGCATCGAGCGCTGGCTGCAGCTGTGTGCGGAGAACGCGCTGGCTGTGTGCCAGCCGTCGACGCCCGCGAGCCACTTCCACCTGCTGCGCCAGCACGCCTACGTGAACTTCCACCGTCCGGTGGTGATCGCGACGCCGAAGTCAATGCTGCGCAACAAGCTCGCGACGTCGCGGCCCGAGGAGTTCACCTCGGGTTCGTGGCAGCCGGTCCTCGACGATCCGACGATCACCGACCCGTCGACAGTCACGCGTCTCCTCCTGTGCTCCGGCAAGGTCCGCTGGGACCTGGTGGCGCAGCGGGAGAAGAACGGACACGACGGCTCCATCGCCATCGTCGCCCTGGAGCGGCTCTACCCGCTGCCCGCCGAGGAGCTGGCCCGGGTGCTGCAGCGCTACGGGCACGTCACCGACATCCGCTTCGTGCAGGACGAGCCCGAGAACCAGGGCGGCTGGCCGTTCATCTCGGCGAACCTGCCCGCGGCCATCGCCGAGCAGATTCCCGGCTACCGGCTGGAGCTGCAGCGAGTCTCGCGCGAGTGGTCGTCAGCGCCGTCCGTGGGCTCGCTCAAGGTGCACAAGCTCCAGGAGGAGGCCCTCCTCCAGGCTGCTCTGGGCTGACAGGTGATGTACTTCACCGATCGCGGCCTGGAGGAGTTGTCGAACCGACGGGGTGAGGAGGAGGTGTCCTTCGACTGGCTCGCAGAACAGATGCGCACCTTCGTGGACCTCAACCCCGAGTTCGAAACCCCCGTCGATAGGCTTGCGTCCTGGCTTGCCCGCCTGGACGACGAGGAGGACTGAATGTCAAAGCTGGATACCCTGACGCAGCGTTACCGCAGCATTGTCGGCGACGATCCGGAGGGCATCTGGTTCGCACCGGGACGTGTCAACCTGATCGGCGAGCACACCGACTACAACGACGGCTTCGTGCTGCCGTTCGCGCTGGAGCGGCGCGCCATCATGGCGGCCGGCCTCCGCGACGACGACCTGCTCGTCCTCGTGTCGCTCGAACTCGACGAGGTGCGGATCCCGCTGGCGGACCTGGCTCCCGGCGTGGGCGGCTGGGCCGCCTACCTCGCGGGCGTCGTCTGGGCGCTGCGTGAGGCGGGCCACGACGTGCGCGGCTGCACGCTGGTGATGACCTCCGACGTTCCTCTTGGCGCCGGTCTGTCCAGCTCGGCGGCCATCGAGTGTGCCGCCGTCGCCGCCCTCTGCGACCTGCACGGGATCGAGGCCACCCCCATGGAGCGCGCCAAGCTCGCCCGGGTGGCGGAGAACGCCTACGTGGGGGCCCCGACGGGACTGCTCGATCAGGCCGCCAGCACCCTCTGCCGGGCCGATGCCGGGCTCTTCCTCGACTGCCGCACCCTCGAGACCGAGATGGTGCCGCTGCCGATGGCCGAGCAGGGCTTCGAAATGCTGGTGCTCGACACGAAGACACCGCACAGCCATGTCGACGGCGAGTACGGCACCCGACGCGCCTCCTGCGAGGAGGCGGCCCGGATCCTCGGCGTGCCCGCGCTGCGCGACGTCACCGACCTCGACGCCGCGCTGGCACGGCTCGACGACGAGGAGATGCGGCGCCGGGTGCGTCACGTCGTCACCGAGAACGCCAGGGTGCTGGAGGCTCTCGAGATCGCCCGCGCCGGCCGCCTGGCCGACCTGGCCCCTCTCCTGGACGCCTCGCACGCATCCATGCGCGACGACTACGAGATCACCGTCCCCACGGTCGATCTCGCCGTCGAGGAGGCGCGTCGCGCCGGCGCCATCGGGGCGAGGATGACGGGCGGCGGTTTCGGCGGCTGCATCATCGCGCTGTGCCCCGCCGGGGAGGCGGACCGCATCGGCCGCGCGGTGGCTGAGGCCTTCGCGGCCGCAGGCTACGACGCGCCCGAGTGGTTCACGGCCCTGCCCGCGGCAGGCGCCGGCCGCCTGGCCTAGTTCCTGCTAGTCGCGGGACGTCCGCTCCAGTTCGCGGCGTCCGACGGCGATCGTGGCCGTCACCACGGTGGCGGCCACGAACGGCAGCACGATCAGCGACCCGATGAACTGCGCCCGGTCGTCGGTGGTGAGGAAGCTCGCCAGCACGAGGACGTGCAGCAGCCCGGAGGCCACGATCAGATTCAGCGCCCAGGCGTGCCCACGGGCCACCAGCCAGGCCACGAACACGAGCAGCGCACCGTAGCCGCCCAGCATCAGGGCGACGCCGACGCCGAACGTCTTCGGGTTCGCGATGGCGGAGGCGATGCCGATGCCCGCAGCCGCCACGCCGGTCAGCGCGGTCAGGACGATGCAGGTGGCGAGGAGGGGTCGGCGCAGCGCGGGAGTCACCCCGGCAGCCTGCCAAACCGGGCGCGGCTGGGCAAGTGCGCACAGGAACATTCCATCGTTGAGCAAATGCCCCCGGGGGGCCCCGATCTATTGCCTAGCCGTGCTGGGCAGAGTAGTCTGCATGAGCTTGGGTGTGCGTCCGGCCCCCGCAACCCCCACATGAGAAGGAGTTCGACTATGGATTGGCGCCACAAGGCTGCCTGCCTCACGGAGGATCCAGAGTTGTTCTTTCCCGTTGGTAACACCGGTCCCGCGCTTGCGCAGATCGAGGAAGCCAAGAAGATCTGCGCGCGCTGCACGGTGAAGGACCAGTGCCTCGCGTGGGCGCTGGAGGCCGGTCAGGACCACGGCGTGTGGGGCGGGTTGAGCGAGGACGAGCGCCGGGCCATCAAGCGGCGTGCCGCGCGTTCGCGGCTGCGGAACTCCTGAGTCACCCCCCTCCGCAGGCCGCCCACCGGCGACGCCCCTAGCTGGCGCCCGCCGGCAGAGGCAGCACGATCGTTGCGACGGCACCCTGCGCATCCTCGCGGTTGCGCAGCGTCATCGTCCCGTTGAGGTCACCGATGAGCGTCGAGATGATCGACAACCCCAGCGACTTGCGCCCTTCGATCTTGAACCCCTCCGGCAGCCCTGCGCCGCCGTCGCGGATCTCGACGGTGAGCGTCGTCCCGTCGCGTCGGGGAAGGACGTCGACGGAACCGGACGAGCTTCCCAACCCGTGCTCGACCGCGTTCTGACACAGCTCCGTGACCACCATCGACAGCGACGTGGCCATGTCGGCGGGGATGACCCCGAAGCTGCCCTCCCTGCGGGCCCGCACGGTCCCGTGCGAGGCGGCCAGGTCGCCGACCATGTCGAGGATCTTGTCGCAGACGTCGTCGAAGGCCACGGCCTCGACCAGCGAGTAGCTGAGGGTCTCGTGCACCATCGCGATCGAGGAGACGCGTCGCATGGCGTCGCGCAGCGCCTCCTTGCCCTCCGCGGATTCCATGCGCCGTGACTGCATCCGCAGCAACGCGGCGACGGTCTGCAGGTTGTTCTTCACCCGGTGGTGGATCTCGCGGATGGTCGCGTCCTTGGTGACCAGCATCCGGTCCCGGCGGCGGAGATCGGTCGTGTCACGGCAGAGGACCAGCATGCCCGCGGTGGTGAACTCGAGCCACAGCGGCAGCACGACGAAACGCATGGACGCGCCGCGCGCCTCCACATCGAACTCGAGGGACAGCCTTCCGTCGATGTCCGCGTCGACCGTCTGCCCCATGGACTCGACGCCCTGGCGCAGGTTGCGCGTGAGCTGGCGGAAATGCTCGCCCTCGATGTCGCCCACGGCGCCGAGCCTGCGGAACCCGGTCACGGCGTTCGGGCTGGCGTACGAGATCGTGCCGGAGGGCTGGATCCGGAGCACGCCGTCGGCGGGACGCGGCGCCAGCGCCTTGTCGGAGGGCGGGACGAGGGGGAACTCTCCCCGCATCAGCATCTGGGTGAGGATCTCGGCGGCCTCGATGAAGTTCTCCTCGAGAGCCCGGTCGCCCGCATCCCCATCTGGTTCGTGTGCCGCTCGATGACGGCGATGGGCTGCTCGTTGCGCAGCACGGGGATCGCCCACACGTCGACGGGGATGCCTGCGCTCAGGGCGTTGTCGCTGGTCTCAGCGATGTCGCGGGTCATCCAGGCCACCGAGACGGGGTGCTCCGGGTCGTACTCGACCCGCTCCCCCACGATGTCCTCCTCCAGCGCCGTCGGGCCGGTGACGGGGCGGACCTGGGCGGTGCATTCGAACACCTCACCGGGTTCGGTTCCCGGCACACTGCGCCACAGCACGAGATCCGAGAAACTCAGGTCGGCCAGCAGGTGCCACTGGGTGACGAAGGCGTTGAGCCATTCCTCATCGGTCATCAGGTCTACAGCTCGTCCCACGGCCTCAACTTAGCCACTGATCGGTCCGCCGGTACACCCAGGGTCATTCTGCGACCCGCCGCGCGGCGCAGTTCCTCGAGGCTGGTGGCGTCTGGCAGAATGTGGTGTCCGCAGTACACACACGAGGAGTCCCGCATGGGTAAGACCGGCCGCAAGCGTCGCGCACGTCGCAAGAACAAGGCGAACCACGGCAAGCGCCCCAACGCCTGAACCGAACACATACGAGAGCCCCGCCGGAAGGCGGGGGCTTCTTTTCTCGTGGTGTGGGTCGTGTCAGCCGCGTCGGCTGATGCGCAGCGTGTGGATGCGGGCCGCGAGCGTGCTGGGGGCGCTGCTGGTGGGCTGACATCGCTGGATCATCTCGCTGATCGTCGACTCGATCTCGAAGTTCTCCATACATCGCTCGCAGGCATGCAGGTGGTGCCGGATGACGGTCGCGTCCGCCTCCAGCAGTTCGTGGTGCAGGAAGGCGTGCACCTGGCTCAGCGCCTGCACGCACTCGTCCATCGAGTCATGGCCGTGGCTCGACATGTCGGGGAGGGACATCACCGGACCTCCCGGCCCCGGCCGATGCCGGCGTCACGCGCGTAGTCGGCCAGCGAGAGCCGCAACTGCGCGCGGCCCCGGTTGAGACGGCTCATGACCGTGCCGATGGGGGTACCCATGATCTCTGCGATCTCCTTGTAGGAAAAGCCCTCCACGTCGCTCAGCAGGACGGCTGTCCGGAAGTTCTCCGGCAGCGCGGCAATGGCCTCGGCGACAACGGCGTCGGGGGTGAGGTCCAGTGCCTCCATCTCGGCGCTGCGGAGGCCCGCGGAGTCGTGGGACGCGGCCTTGGCGAGCTGCCAGTCGGACACATCCTCGTCCCCGCTGGTCTTCGGCGAACGCTGAGCCTTGCGGTAGAGGTTGATGTAGGTGTTCGTGAGGATGCGGTACAGCCACGCCCGCAGGTTGGTCCCCGGGGTGAAGGTGTGCCGGGACCCGAAGGCCTTGGCGTAGGTCTCCTGCACGACGTCCTCGGCGTCGGCTGGGTTACGCGTCATGCGCAGCGCTGCCGCGTACAGCTTGTCGAGGTGGCTCAGGGCCTCCTCTTCGAACGCTGCGGCCTGCTCGGCGTCGTCGAGCACGTCCACAACGGTATCCGCGGGGTCTGTATCGTCCATCAGTGCCGACAATAGCGCCGCGGCCACGATGGCCTCGGCGTGGCCCACGACGGGCTGTGCCAGCAACTGCGTCTCCATGCCTCTGCCAACCCGTCCCGGCTCCGGGTTATTCCGGCAGCGGGGAAATCAGCTCGGGCCCTTCGTTGCCGACGGTGCTGACCGCGCGCGACACCTTGCGGGAGTCCAGGGTCGGGGTGGTGAGGAGCGAGACGGCGGCGGCCGCGTCCGTCAGGGCCGGGTCCAGCCAGTCGTCCCAGGAGTCGGCCGGCACCGTCATCGGCATCCGGTCGTGGACCCACCCCATCGCGTCCGTCGACTGTGTGGTGATGATCGTGGCGGACGCCACCCAGCCGTCGGGGCCCTTCCAGAACTCGTAGAGCCCGGCCATCGCCAGGGTGCCCGCGCCGGGATGCAGGAACCAGGGCTGCTTGAACGGCTTGGCGTCCGCCCCGGGGACGCTCAGCCACTCGTAATAGCCGGCCGCGGGGAGGAGGCAGCGCCGAGCCGCTGCGGCCTTGCGGAACGCTGGCTTGGTGACGAGCGTCTCGACCCGTGCGTTGATCATGGTGGCGGTGGGTGCCTTCGACCAGCTGGGCACGAGTCCCCAGCGCAGCGGCACCAACTTGCGGCTGACCGCGTCGTCCCCGGCACGCTCGACGACGCCGGCGACGGTGTCCGTGGGGGCGATGTTGTAGCGCGGCAGGCACACCTCAGCCATCTCGTCGTCCACGAAGTCGATGTCGAACTCCACAATGAGTTCGTCGGGATTGGCAGTGGCTGCATACCGTCCGCACATAGACCCAACCCTAGTAGGGTGACGGCATGAGCCTCTTGCGTTTCGTTGCCCGGAGCCTGTTCGCCAGCTACTTTGTCGCCGAGGGAGTGAAGGCCGTCACGAAGCCTGCCGAGATCGCCCCCGACATCGAGCGGTTCGCGGGCACGGTCTCCCCGCTGCTGCAACGTGCCCTTCCTGCCGACCTGGCCGGCTACGTGCCGGTCAAGCCCGAGGCGTGGGCCCGGATCAACGGCGCTGCCCAGATCGTCGGCGGCGTCATGTTCGCGACCGGGCTGGGCCGCCGCGCCGGAGCCCTGCTGCTGGCCGGTGCCAGCGCCGTGGAGCTCACCGGCGCCCTGCCCGCCAAGGACGCGCCGGAACCCATCAAGGAGTCGGCCCGGCCGCAGGCGCTGCGCGCCGCCGGCCTCCTCGGGGCCTCACTGCTCGCCGTCCTGGACACGCAGGGACGGCCCAGCCTCGCCTGGCGGGCCGACCACGCCGTGAAGGGCACCGAGAAGAAGGCCGAGGAACTCGGCGAGGACATCACCCGCTCGGCCCGCAAGGCCGCCGCGCGCACCGAGAAGAAGGCCCGCAAGCTCGGCAGGGAGGCCAGGAAGCAAGCGAAGGCGTTTGGCAGGAAGCTGGAGGCGGTCACCGCTTCATGACGCACGCGCTCCCCCATGCCGCCGCCCCCGTCGTCGGCACTGTCGTCGTGCCCGGCTCCAAGTCGGAGACCAACCGGGCCCTCGTCCTCGCCGCGCTGGCGGACCGCCCGAGCGTCGTCGCCGGTGCGCTCGTGTCCCGCGACTCCGAACTGATGATCGGCGCGCTCCGTCGGCTGGGCGCCGACGTGGAGTGGGACGGCGACCTCCTGCGGGTCGCACCCCCCGCACGCTTCAGCGGGGCGCTCGGCATCGACTGCGGCCTCGCGGGCACCGTCATGCGGTTCGTCCCCCCGGTCACGCTGCTCGCCGCCGGCCCGTCGTCGTTCGTCGGCGACCCGCACGCCAGCGAACGGCCCATGGACGGGCTGCTGGAGGGCCTCCGGCAGATCGGCGCGACCGTCACCGGCGACGCCCTGCCCTTCCGCGTCACGCCGCCGTCACGGTTCCGTGCCGAAGCCACGATCGACTCGTCCGGAAGCAGCCAGTTCGTCTCCGGGTTGCTGCTGGTCGCCCCGCGGCTCCCCCACGGCCTGACCATCCGACACGAGGGCGACACCCTGCCGTCGCTGCCGCACATCCAGATGACCGTCGAGATGCTCCGCGCCCGCGGGGTCGTCATCGACCAGCCGGATGAGACCACCTGGGTGGTGGCGCCCGGTCCCATCTCCGCCATCGACCTCACCATCGAGCCGGACCTGACCAACGCCTCTGTGTTCCTGGCCGCGGCCGCGGCGACCGGCGGAGAGGTCACCGTCCCCGCCTGGCCGACCCACAGCCTGCAGCCAGGTCTGGCGTTCCTCGACGTCATCGCAGCCATGGGCGCCGAGGTGGCCCTGACGGACGGCCGGGCGGCCGTCCGCGGTACCGGCCGCCTCACCGGCATCGACGTCGACCTGCACGCCGCCTCCGAACTCACGCCCGTCGTCGCCGCGCTCGGGGCCATCGCCGACGGTGAGACCGTCATCCGGGGCGTCGCGCACATCCGCGGCCACGAGACGGACCGGCTCGCGGCCCTGACGGCGGAACTGCGCCGGGCCGGCATCACCGCCACCGAGACATCCGACGGGCTCCGCATCGAGGGCGGCACGCCGGTGGCGGCGCGGCTCAACACCTACGCGGACCATCGGATGGTGCACTTCGCGGCACTGCTGGGGCTGCGGACGCCAGGGATCTCGGTCGACGACATGGACTGCGTCTCCAAGACCATGCCCCGCTTCCCCGTCGACTGGGCGGACCTGGTCGCGTGAGGTCGCTGCGCACCGACGAGCATGAGGGCTTCGACCGCCCGCGTCGCCGGTCGCGCCCCCGCACCAAGGAGCGCCCCGACTACTCCGGCCTCCCGCAGGCGCTGGTGGTCTCCATCGACCGCGGCCGCTACCGGTGCCTGGTCAACGACCGGCACGTCACGGCGGTGCGCGGCAGACTGATCGACCGCAAGGGCATCATCGTCGGCGACCGGGTCCGGCTCGACGGCGACACGACCGGCGACGAGGGCACGCTGGCCCGCGTCGTCGAGGTGCTCGAGCGGTCGACCATCCTGCGTCGCAGCGCCGATGACGCCGACACGTTCGAGCGGCCGATCGTCGCCAACGCCGACCAGCTGTTCATCGTCACGGCGCTGGCCGATCCGCCACCGCGGGTCGGCATGATCGACCGGATCCTGGTGGCCGCGTACGACGCCCGCATCACGCCGGTGTTGTGCCTCACGAAGGCTGACCTTGCGAGCCCCGACGAGCTCCGCGAGGCCTACGAGCCGCTCGGGGTGCCGATCCTCGTGACGGAGCCGGGCTCCGACCTGGCCGCGGTCAGGGAGGCACTCGCCGACCACAGCACCGTGTTCATCGGCCACTCGGGCGTCGGCAAGTCGACGCTCGTCAACCGCCTCGTCCCCGGCGCCAGCCGCGCGACCGGCGAGGTGAGCGAGCTGACGGGCAAGGGGCGGCACACGTCGACCTCGGCCCTGGCCATGGCCCTGCCGGACGGCGGCTGGATCATCGACACCCCGGGGGTGCGGTCGTTCGGCATCAGCCACGTCGGGGTGGGCTCGATCCTGGGCGCCTTCGGCGACCTGTCCGAGCTGGCGGAGGACTGCCCACGGGGCTGCCGCCACGACAGCACGGCGCCGGAGTGCGCGCTCGACGACGCCGTCGCCGACGGGCGGCTCGCGCCGTCACGGCTCGCCTCCTTCCGCCGGATGGAACGCGCCTTCACCTGATCGATCCAGCCCCGCGTGCGCTGCGACGCGCTGCCTGCCGGGTCCGATAGGTTGGGCCCATGGCTGCCTCCAAGGAACTGACTGACGACGTCCGCCTCGCCCACCTGATGGCCGACGACGCCGATTCGATCTCGCTGAGCCGCTTCAAGGCGCAGGATCTGCAGTTCCGGTCGAAGCCGGACTCGACGCCCGTGACCGAAGCGGACACCGCCGTCGAGGAGTCGATCCGCCGCACGCTGGCCAGGACGCGCCCCCGCGACGCCGTCAAGGGCGAGGAGTTCGCCGACACCGGCGAGTCGAGCCGCCGCTGGATCATCGACCCCATCGACGGCACCAAGAACTACCTGCGCGGGGTGCCCGTCTGGGCCACGCTGATCGCGCTCGAGGTGGACGGCCGCATCGTCGCCTCCGTCGTCTCCGCCCCGCGCTGCAGCGCCGCTGGTGGGCCTCCGAGGGCGGCAGCGCCTTCACCGGCCGCTCGATCCTCAACGCCACCGAACTGCGCGTGAGCCGCGTCGAGGAGGTCGAGGACGCGTCGCTGTCCTACTCGTCCATCTCCGGCTGGGTCGACTCCGGCAAGGGCCAGGGCTTCATCAACCTCATGCGTGACTGCTGGCGCACCAGGGCCTACGGCGACTTCTGGAGCTACATGCTGCTCGCTGAGGGCGCCGTCGACATCGCCACGGAGCCCGAGCTCGCGCTCTGGGACATGGCGGCCCTGGACATCATCGTGCGCGAGGCGGGAGGCCGGTTCACGAGCCTCGAGGGCGTCGACGGCGTCAGCGGCCCCGGCGCGCTCGCGACGAACTCGCGGCTGCACGACAAGGCGCTGAGCTACCTGGCCGACCAGGCCTAGGCTCCCCCCTGGGCGCTGGTCAGAGGGCCCGGACCTGGATGGTCTCCGGCAGTTCCGCCAGCTCGGCCACCAGGTCGGCGTAGCCGTCGCCGGAGACGTCCGTGACGGAGTAACCGACGGCGCCCTTCGTCGCGAGCGTCTGCGAGCCGATGTTGATGTTGTGCTGCGCCAGCAGCGAGCTGAGGCGCGCCATGACGCCGGGCACGTTGCGGTGCAGGTGCACGATCCGCGCGTCCGACTTCGGCCCGGCGGCGACGTCCGGCAGGTTGACGCACATCGACGTCGAGCCGAGGCCCTCGTAGTCGGCGAGCTTGCCGGCCACGTAGCGGCCGATGTCGACCTGGGCCTCCTGCGTGGAGCCACCCACGTGCGGAGTCAGGATGACGTTCGGCACGTTCTGGAGCGGCGAGACGAAGGGCTCGCCCTTCGACTTCGGCTCGCTGGGGAACACGTCGATGGCCGCACCCGCGATGTGACCGCTGACGAGCGCCTCCTGCAGCGCGTCGATGTCGACGACCGGGCCGCGGCACAGGTTCAGGAACAGGGAGCGGGGGCGCATCTTGGCGAACTCGGCGGCGCCGAACAGGTGCTTGTTCTCGGCTCTGCCGTCGACGTGGACCGAGATGGTCTCCGCCTCGGCCAGCAGCTCGTCGAGGCTGTCGACCCGACGCGCGTTGCCGAGCGCGAGCCGGTCGGCCACGTCGTAGAACAGGACGCGCATGCCGAGTGCCTCGGCGATGATGGACAGCTGCGAGCCGATGTTGCCGTAGCCGACGATGCCGAGGGTGCGCCCGCGGACCTCGTGCGACCCGACGGCGGACTTGTCCCACACGCCGGCGTGCATGTCGCGGTTGCGGTCGGTGAGCCGACGCGCCATCGAGATGATCTCGCCGATCGCGAGCTCGACGACAGAGCGGGTGTTGGAGTACGGGGCGTTGAAGACGGCGACGCCGTGTTCGGTGGCCGCGGTCAGGTCGATCTGGTTGGTGCCGATGCAGAAGGCGCCGATCGCCCGCAGGCCGGGGCTGGACTCCAGCACCCGGCGCGTCACGTTGGAGCGCGATCGGATGCCCAGGTAGTCGACGCCCTGCAGCGCGGCGATCAGCTCGTCCTCGCTCAGAGCGCCGGGACGGGTGTCGACCTCGAAGCCGCGTGCCTGCAGCATCTTGACGGCGTCAGCATGGATGTTCTCGAGTAGCAGTGCCTTCACAGCGCAGGAGTCTACTTTGAATGGCCCACGCTGCCCGCCGCCGTTCATGCCCGCGACGTGCGAGTGCCGTCACAGGGTGAGGGTGGCGTCGACGAGCGCCTTGGTGTAGTCGTGGCGCGGCGAGTCGAGAACCTCCTCGACGGTGCCCGTCTCGACGACGCGGCCGGCCTGGACCACGACGACCCGCTCACACATGTGCCGCACGACCGACAGGTCGTGGGAGATGAGCGCCAACGCCAGCGACCGTTCGCGCACCTCGGCGTTCAGGAGGTTGAGGACCTGGGCGCGGACGGAGACGTCCAGCGCCGAGACCGGCTCGTCGGCGACGAGGAAGAGCGGGTCGGCCACCAGCGCCCGCGCGATGGCGGCCCGCTGCCGCTGTCCGCCGGACAGCTGGTGCGGGAAGCTCCCCAGGAGTTCTGCGCCGAGCCCCACGGACGACAGCGCTGCGGCCGCGGCCTCGTCCGGGTCGGTCGGCAGGTCGGCGCTGCGTCGCAGCACGGGCGAACGCAGCGGCTCCCCCACGATTCCCCGCAGCGTCAGCCGCGGGTTGAGCGACGAGTTCGGATCCTGGAAGACCATGGAGGCAGAGGCCCGCAGCCAGCCCCGGCTGCGTTCCGGCAGGCCGACGATGGAGCGGCCCTGGAAGCGGACGTCCCCGGCCGCGGGGCGCACCAGCCCCAGCATGAGGCGCGCCATCGTCGTCTTCCCGGAGCCGGAGCCGCCGACGATGCCGACCCGCTCCCCCGGCGCGATCGTCAGGTTCACCCCATGGAGCGCAGTGAAGGTGGTGCCGCGACGCCGGTAGGTCACTGCGGCGTCCACGAGCTCCACGAGCGGGGCCCCTGCTGCCTGGGCCGCGGTCATGGCTGGTCCCCCTCGCCGGGAAGGTAGAAGTCCTCGACGCTGGGCAGCGGCTCCCCCGGCGGCACCCGGTCGATCCTGGCCGAGGCGATCAGCCCCCTGGTGTAGGGGTGGCGCGGATCCGAGATGATCTCGGCGATGGTTCCCTCCTCGACGATGCGGCCGTCCAGCATGACGGCCACCCGCCGGCACACCTGCTTGACGACGGCCAGGTCGTGCGAGACGAAGATGGCGGCGCGATCGGCCAGCTCCTCTGCGAGCAACCGCAGGATCTGCTTCTGCACGAGCACGTCGAGGGCCGTGGTGGGCTCGTCGCACAGCACGAGCCCCGGCCGGTTCGCCAGGGCCATGGCGATGAGGGCCCGCTGCCGCTGCCCGCCCGACAGCTCGTGGGGGTAGGAGTCCGCGATGCGGGGCGGCTCGGTGATCCCGACGCGTCCCAGCCACTCGAGGACGTCGCCGCGGATGGAGCCCCGTCGGTCGGCCTGATGGAGCGCGACGACCTCGCCCAGCTGCCTGCCGACCCGCATGGTGGGATCGAGCGCCGTCATCGGCTCCTGGAAGATCATCGAGATCTCGTTGCCCCGCAGCTCCCGGTACGCGCCCTCCGACAGCCCCACCAGTTCGCGGCCCTCGAGCCTGATGGAGCCGGTGACGCGGGCCGACTCGGGCAGCAGCCCGAGGATCGCGAGGATGGTGACGGACTTGCCGGAGCCGGACTGCCCGATGATGCCGAGCCGGTCCCTCTCCCGAGCGTGAACGACACGCCCTTGACGGCGGGCGGGCGGCGTCCGAACGCGATGGTGAGGTCGCTGACCTCGAGGTACGTCATGCGACCTCCCTGAGCCGTGGGTCGAGCAGGTCGCGCAGCCCGTCGCCGAGCAGGTTGAAGCCCAGGGTGGCGACGGCGATGGCCACGCCGGGCCAGATGGCCAGGTGCGGCGCGTGGAAGATCTGGTCCTGCGCATCGCGCAGCATCCGGCCCCAGGTCGGCGAGTCGATCCCGGAGCCCAGCCCCAGGTAGCTCAGCCCCGCCTCCGCCAGGATCGCGATGCCTGCGCTCACCGAGGCCTGCACCCCGAGCACGGGGGCGATGTTCGGCAGCACGTGCCGCAGGGCGATGCGGACCGGCGGGGTGCCTGCGACGCGGGCCGCCTCGACGTACCCGAGGCTCATGACCTGGTACGTCGCCGCCCTGGCGATGCGCACGAAGGCGGGCACGGTGGAGATCGCGATCGCGGCCATCGCCGTCCAGGTGGAGCCGCCGACGGCTGCGGCCAGCAGGATCGCGAGCAGGAGGGCTGGGAAGCCGTAGAGGATGTCCGACAGCCGCGACGGGATCTCGCTCACCCAGCCGCGCGTCATGCCGGCGAAGATGCCGATCGGCACGCCCACCAGGGCTGCGGCCGACACGGAGACGAGGCTCACCAGCAGGCACACCTTCGCGCCGTTGATGATGCGGGAGAAGATGTCGGAGCCGAACGCGTCCGTGCCGAGCAGGTGCGGCCAGCCGGGCGGGGCGAGCGGCGTCGGCCCGTTGGCTGCCGGGTCGAACGGCATCCAGAAGAGGCCGACGACGGCGAGCGCCACCACGATGCCGATGCCGACGAGGCCCAGGACGAGCGTGCCGTGTCTCATGCGTCCTCCCCCTGCGTCGGATCCGCGGGTCGACGAGCTGATAGGCGACGTCGACGAGGAAGTTGATGACCAGGACCGACCACACCAGCAGCAGCACGATGGCCTGCACGATGCCGAGGTCGCGCTTGCCGACGGCCAGGAGCAGCGCCGAGCCCAGCCCGGGCAGCGCGAACACCTGCTCAATGATGATGGCCCCCACCAGCACGGTCGCCAACTGGAGGCCGACGACGGTGAGCAGCGAGATCCCGATGTTGCGCAGCCCGTGGCGCCACAGCGCGCCTGTGTGCGACCAGCCGACGGCCCTGGCCGTGCGGTAGTAGTCCTCGTGCAGCACCTCGATGACGGCGCTGCGGACGTAGCGGGACAGGACCGAAGCCTGCACGATCGCCAGCGAGGCGACGGGCAGGACGAGGTGTCTGGCCCACTGGCCGACGCTGTCCCAGTACGACACGTAGCCGCCCGCCGGCAGCCAGCCCAGCGTGACGGCGAACACGATGACGAGCCCGATGCCGGCCCAGAACGCCGGGATCGCGAGCCCGACCTGCGACAGCGCGGAGACGGCGACGCCGTCGACACGACGGCGCCGGACCGCCGCGTACGTGCCGACGGGCAGCGCGACCAAGATCGCCGTGCCCATGCCGAGCAGGGCGAGCGACGCCGTCACCTCGAGCTTGTCCGCGATGAGCGGAGCGACGGGGCGGCCCGTGATGTAGGACTCACCGAAGTCGAAGCGGACCGCGCCGCCGAGCCAGTCGAGGTAGCGGACCAGCAGCGGCTGGTTGAGGCCGAGTCGCTCCTCGAGGGCCGCCACCTCGCCGGGGCGGCATTGGTGCCCAGGATCACCTGGGCGATGTTGCCGGGCAGCGCGTTCGTGGCGAGGAAGATCAGCAGGGAGGCCAGGAGCAGGCTCGCGATCAGCCAACCGAGCCTGTTGGCGACCCTCAGCAGGGTCGTCATGGTGCGTTCAGTTCCTCGCAGCCAGCTTGGTCAGATCGAAGGAGAGGCTGATCTGGTTCGCCTGGATCCCGGAGATGTCGTTGGTCGCGATGATGATGTTCGGCAGCAGGAACAGCCAGTCGGCGGCTGCGTCGTCCGACAGCATTCGGGCGGCCTCGCGCAGGAGTCGGACCTGCTCGGTGCTGCTGGCGGCGTCGGCCTCCAGCAGCAGCGCGTTGAAGTCCGGGTTGCTGTAGCCCCAGTAGTTGCCCTCGGCGGCGAAGGCGCCCATGTCACGCGGTTCAACGTGGGCGACGATCGTCATGTCGTAGTCGTGCTGGCCGTAGACCTGGTCGAGCCAGCGGGCGAAGTCGATCTCCTCCACCTCGACGGTGATGCCGACGTCCTTGAGCTGGGCGGCGATGAAGCGCGCAGCCGGGGGCGCGTACGGCAGGTTCGGCACCCGCAGCTTGAGGGTGAGCCCCGTGGCGAAGCCGGCCTCCGCCAGCAGCGTCTTCGCCTTCTCCGGGTCGAACGGGTAGGCCTGCGAGAGATCCTCGAACCAGGGGTCGGTGGGCGGCACCATCGAACCGATCAGCGTTCCCTTGCCACCCCAGGCTGCGTCGACCAGGGCCCTGCGATCGATGGCGTGGTTGATGGCCTGGCGGACGCGCAGATCCGCCAGCGCGGGCGTCGCGTGGTTGAAGCCGAGGACGACCTCGCCGTCGGTGGTCCCCTCGTAGGTGGTGAACCGGCTGGTGTCCTTGAACTGGTCGATGGCCTGCGGCACCGTCAGGTTCGAGATGATGTCGAGCTGGCCGGACAGCATGGCCGCGCTCATCGCGTTCGGGTCGGCGAAGTAGCGGAACGTGACCTCGTCGAAGCGGGCGGGGGTGCCCCAGTAGGCCTCGTTGGCGACCAGGTCGATGCTGTTGCCCTGGTCCCAGGCGTCGAAGACGAACGGGCCGGACCCGGCAGGAGTGGTGTTGAGGTCGGCGGTGGCGGTCGGATCGGAGACCGACCCCGCGGGGCCCGTCATGTCGTAGAGCCACTGGTTGGACGGGTTCTTGAGCGTCACCTCGACCGTGAGGTCGTCCTTGGCGGCGATCGTGTCGACGACGGCCCACTTGCCGCGGATCTGGTCGGTCGCTGCGCTCGAGCGGGCCCGCTCGAAGCTGGCCACGACGGCCTCAGCGTCGACGGGGGCGCCGGAGGCGAACTTGGCCCTGCCCTCGAGCGTGAAGGTGTAGGTCAGGCGGTCCGTCGAGATGTTCCACTGGGCCGCGAGCAGCGGACGGACGGTGCCGTCACCGTCGAGCTTCACCAGGGTCTCGTAGACGTTGTAGAGCAGCACGAACGGGGTCCCCGCGCCGGGCACGGTGATCATGTCGAGGCCGTTGGGCTCGGCGGTCGCCCCGATCGCCAGATCACGGGCCTCCTCCGGGGCAGGCGTCGGCCTGGTACAGGCTGCCAGGGTGACCGTGAGGATGGCCGCGAGCAGGACGCTCATCCACCGACGTGGCGCAAGCATGGTTCCAGGTTCCCCTTCCAGGGACGACATCGGGCGCTAGAAGTCTATCCGGACTGTCGTCGTCAGCGACTGCCCGCTTCGCCAGCAGCGCAATGACGTTATCGAACCGAGACGCTCTGCGTCAGGCGGAGTTGTCCCTCCGCGCCAGGATCCGCATGCCGGCGGCCTCGAGATCCGCCTCGATGGCCTGCGTGTTCGGGGTGTTCAGCCCGACCACGACGACGCTGGTGTCGAGGTTGCCACGGTGCACGGCGAGGTGCTGGATGTTGGCCTGGTGCGCGGCGGTGATGCCGGTCATGAGGCTCAGCATGCCGGGCTCGTCCGGGGCCTCGATCGTGAGCCGGATGCCGACGTCGCGGAAGCCGAGGATGTCGATGAATGCGTCGAGGATGTCCGACTCGGTGATGACGCCGACCAGGGCGCCGTCAGCGACGACGGGCAACATCTCGATCTTGCCGTCGCGCAGCACCGTGGCGGCCTCCTCGAGGAGCGCGTCGGGCGAGATGACGACGGCTGGGCGGCTCATGACTTTCGCCACCCGCAGCTTGGAGATCAGGTAGGTGGCCTCCTGCGCGCTGAGCGTCGTCGCCTTCGACGGCGAAGCGGCCGCGATGTCGTTGCGGGAGATGACGCCGACGACGGCGCCCGCGTCGACGACGGGAAGGTGCCTCACCCCGTGCTCCTCCATGACCGCGAGCGCGTCGGGGATCGACACGTCCGGCGTCACGGTGAACGGGTTGGCGGTCATCCGCTGCTTGACGAACATGCTCTTCGGCCTCCGGTCTCGGGGCGTCCTCACCATAGAAGACGTGTTGGCGTTGTCGGGGCCCACTCTAGTGATCCTGCCGCCGCGGCGGCGGGCCAGGTGGGTGTAGGCAGGAGGTCAGCCGCCCAGGTAGGCGCGCCTGACCTCCTCCGTCTGTGCCAGCTCGGCCGCCGCGCCCGACAGGACGACGCTTCCGGTCTCCAGCACGTAGGCGCGGTCGGCGATCTGGAGCGCGATGTTCGCGTTCTGTTCCACGAGCAGCACGGTGGTGCCGGCCTTGTTGATGCTGACGATGATGTCGAAGATCTCCTGCACCAGGAGCGGGGCGAGCCCCATCGAGGGCTCGTCCAGCAGCAGGACCCGCGGCTTGGCCATCAGCGCCCGGCCCATGGCCAGCATCTGCTGCTCACCGCCGGAGAGGGTGCCCGCGAGCTGCTTGCGGCGCTCCGACAGGATCGGGAACCGGGAGTAGACCTCGTCGTAGTCGGCCGCCACGACGTCGCGGCGCAGGAAGGCGCCGAGCTCCAGGTTCTCCAGCACCGTCATCTCCGGGAAGATGCGGCGTCCCTCGGGAACGTGCGACATGCCGCGACGGACACGGTCGCGGGCCGGCACCGACGTGATGTCGTCGCCCTCGAGCGTGATCGTGCCCGAGGTGGGCTTCTTCAGGCCGGACAGGGCCCGCAGCGTCGTCGTCTTGCCCGCGCCGTTAGCGCCGATCAACGTGACGATCTCCCCTCGTTCACCTCGAACGAGACGGACTTGATGGCGTTGATGACACCGAAGTGGACGACCAGGTCCTTGACCTCAAGCATTCGGCGCCTCCTCACCCAGGTAGGCCTCGATGACCTTGGGGTTGTTGCGGATCTCGGACGGCGTGCCCGAGGCGATGACGATGCCGTGGTCGAGCACGTAGATGCGTTCGCAGATCTTCATGACGAGGCTCATGTCGTGCTCGATCAGGAGAACGGTGAGGCCGAAGTCGCGGCGCAGCTGGGCGATGAGGCCCGTCAGCTCAGCGGTCTCCGCCGGGTTCATGCCTGCCGCGGGTTCGTCGAGGAGAAGCAGCTTCGGCCGGGTGGCGAGCGCCCGCGCGATCTCCAGGTGCCGCTGCTCGCCATAGGACAGGTTGCGGGCCAGTTCCTCCGACTTGCCGCCCAGCCCCATCAGGTCGAGCAGTTCCTGGCTCTCGTGCCGGATCCGCCGCTCGCTCGCCCCGTAGGGAGGGAGGTGGAACAGCGACGCGAACAGGTTGTAGCGCACGTTCTGCTGCAGGGCGATCGCGACGTTCTCCAGCACCGTCAGGTCCTTGAACAGCCGGATGTTCTGGAATGTGCGGCCGACGCCGGCGGCGCAGATGCGGTACGGAGCGCGGCCGCCGAGCGACGTCGTGACGCCGTCGACCGTGAGGTCGATGGATCCCGCGGAGGGAGGGTACACGCCGGTGAGGACGTTGAACAGGGTGGTCTTGCCGGCCCCGTTGGGGCCGATCAGGCCGACGAGTTCGCCCTCGTCGATGTGGAGGCTGGCCTCGAACACGGCAGTCAGTCCGCCGAAGTTGCGGGTCAGCTTGTTGACCTCGAGGAGCCGGGACGTGGTGGTGGTCTCGCTCACAGCGCCTCCTTCGCCTGCTCCGGCCTGCGGCCCTTGAACACCCTGCCGAGGACGGTGTCGGTGACCTCCTTGGATCCCATGAGGCCTCCTGGGCGGAAGATCATGATGAGGACGAGCACGAGCGAGTAGATGATCATGCGGACGTCGGAGAACTCGGCCAGGAACGTCGAGACGACCGCGAGCAGGATCGCTGCGATCACGGTGCCGGACATGGAGCCGAGGCCGCCCAGGACGACGATGACGAGAATGTCGATGGACTTGAGGAAGCCGAACTGGCTCGGCTGCAGCAGGAAGAAGTAGGAGGCGTACAGGCCGCCCCCGATGCCGGCGAAGAATGCGCCGATCGTGAAGGCCTGCACCTTGGTGGCCGTCGTGTTGACGCCGATCGCCTCGGCGGCGATCTCGTCCTCCCGCACCGCGATCGCGCGACGCCCCTGCGAGCTGCGGATGTAGTTCCAGAGGACGACCAGCGTCAGGGCGGTGAACAGGAAGGCCCAGTTCCAGTCGACGGTCTGCGGGATCCCCGACAGGCCGACGGCGCCGTTCGTGATGTCCAGGTTCAGGATGACGATGCGGATGATCTCCGCCATGCCGAGCGTGGCGATCGCCAGGTAGTCGCCGCGGAGCCGCAGCGTCGGCAGCCCGACCAGGGCCCCGATGATGGCCGCCGCCACGGCGCCCGCGAACATCCCGACGAGGAAGCCGAACGGCGAGCCGATGATCGGGTTGAGGGCGAGGGTGACCAGTGCACACGTGTAGGCGCCGACCGCCATGAACCCCGCGTGGCCGAGCGAGAACTGGCCGGTGAATCCGGTCACCAGGTTGAGGCTCGACGCGAGGATGATGTTCACGCAGATCGTGACGATGATCGAGAACACGTAGCTGTTGATCACGCCGGTGTTGATCAGCAGCAGCACCACGACATAGCTGAGAACGAACGGAAGGGCCCTCAGCCCGATGCTCTTGACCGTCGTCATCACACCTTCTCCTTGACGTTCTTGCCGAGGAGACCCGCGGGCTTGATGATCAGGATCAGGATGAGGATCGCGAAGACGACGCCGTCCTTGAACAGCGAGAAGCCGAGGCTCGAGACGAGCGTCTCGGCGCCGCCGATCACATAGCCGCCGATGAGGGCGCCCGGGATGATGCCGATGCCGCCGAAGACGGCCGCGACGAACGCCTTCAGGCCGGGGATGATGCCCATCAGCGGGTTGATGGAGTTGTAGTAGACACCCACCAGAACGCCCGCCGCCCCGGCCAGGGCGGAGCCGATAGCGAACGTGAACGAGATGGTGCGGTCCACGTTGATGCCCATGAGTTGGGCAGCGTCCGGGTCCTGCGACACTGCGCGCATCGCCTTGCCCATCTTCGTCTTCTTGACGATGAACTGGAGCAGGAGCATGAGCGCGACGGCGACGCCGATGATGACCAGCTGCTGGTTCTTGATGATCACGCCGCCCAGGTTCATCGAGCCCTGCATGAAGCCGGGCATGGCCGGGTAGGCCCGCGGGTCGGCGCCGACGAAGAACATCATCGTGTACTCGATGAGCAGGGAGACGCCGATCGCGGTGATGAGGGCCGCGATGCGGGTCGAGTTCCGGAGCGGGCGGTAGGCCACCTTCTCGATCACGACGCCGAGGATCGTGCAGCCCACCATCGCGATGATGAGCGACTCGAAGAACCCCAGCTTCAGGATCGACATGCTGGCGTAGCCGAGGTACGCGCCGACCATGTAGACGTCGCCGTGGGCGAAGTTGATCAGCTTGATGATTCCGTAGACCATCGTGTACCCGAGCGCGATGAGCGCATAGATACTGCCGATGGACAGGCTGTTGATCAGCTGCTGCAGGATCTCGGTCACGACACCTCCTTCTACCGTCCGCTACCGGAACCCGTGGGTCAGCCGACCTTCTCGCTGGTGGCCTGGACGCCGTCCTTGAGGCCGATGACGACGATCGACTTCACCGGGTTGTGGTGCTCGTCCATGTCGAAGGTTCCGGTGACGCCGACGAAGCCCTTCGTCTCGGCCATGGCCTTCTGCACGGCCTCGCCGGTGAGCGCGGAGGCCCGCTTGACGGCGTCGGCGACGAAGTTGCCGAGGTCGTAGCCGAGCGCGTGGAACGCGTTGGGCTCCTCGTTGTTCTTCTCCTTGAACGCGGCGATGAACTCGACGACCTTGGGGTCCTCGTCGATCGCGGAGTAGTGGTTGGTGAAGTACACGTCGTTCAGGGCCGCGGCCCCGCCGAGCTCGAGCAGCGTGGGCGAGTCGAAGCCGTCGGCACCGAGGACGGGCGCCGTGATGCCGAGGTCACGGGCCTGCTTGATGATGAGGCCGGCCTCGGAGTAGTAGCCGGGCAGGTACACCACGTCGAAGGTCTGGCCCTTGAGTCGCGTCAGGATGGTGTTGAAGTCGGTGTCACCCGCGACGAAGGCCTCTTCGCCGACGATCGAGCCGCCGAGCTTGCCGAACTCCTCGGTGAAGGCCGCAGCCAGCCCCTTGGAGTAGTCGGAGCTGTTGTCCTTGATGATGACGGCGGTCTTCGCCTGCAGGTTCTCCGAGGCGAACTTGCCCATGATCGTGCCCTGGAACGAGTCGCTGAAGCAGATGCGGAAGGCGTACTCCTGGACCGTGGTGCCGTCCCAGGTGACGTCGTCGGCGGTGGCGGAGCCCGACACGACCGGGATCTTGTTCTGGTTGGCGACCGGGATCGTGGCCTTGAAGTTGCCGGACGTGGCGGGCCCCATGCAGGCGAGCACCTTGTCCTGGGCCATCAGCTTGTTGGCGAGCGTGGTGGCCTCTGCCAGTTCCGACTTGTTGTCGTACTGGACGAGGTCGATCTTCTTGCCGTTGACACCCCCGGCCTCGTTGATGGCGTCGATCGCCATCTTGATGCCGGCGACCGACGCCTGGCCGTAGGTGGCCACGCCACCGGACAGCTCGTAGTTGACGCCGAGCTTGATGGTGTCGCCGCCGCCACCTCCCCCGGAGCCTCCGCCGGGCGTAGCGGAGCAGGCGGACGTGGCGCCGACGGCGGCGATGGCAACGGTGGCACCCAGCAGGGTGCGGCGGCTCAGGTTCATGGAGTCTCCTGGTCTCGAAGGACTGGCGGGCATTATCACGCACGGCGCGATGTTGGGGACATCTAAGCACCCCGCCCCGCCAGAATTACGCCACAAGCGTCAAAGCGAGACGGTGAATGCGGCCGTCACACTGTTGTGCCGACGGTCCACTCCGAGCTGAAGGGCAGGTCGTCCCAGACGGGCGGATCGCCGCGAGGAAGAGTTTCCTCTGCGGGGATCGGAACGGGTCCGCGGAGCCGGTGGCGGTGGTGCCGTCGCGGACGTCGCCTCGGGTCTATCTGACGGGGAGGTGTGAACCACGGCATCCCGTCCACCGGATCGAGGTGGACCTGCCATTGGAATCCCGGTGCTCGAGCCAGATCCGGCTCGACAACCCGGTGATGGTAGGGGCACAGGAGTACGGCGTTGCCGAGGACGGAGGCGCCCCCGGCCCACCAGGGGACGATGTGGTGGGCATCGCAGGCGGCCGGGGGCGCCGTGCATCCCGGAAAGGCGCAGCCCTGGTCACGCAGGGCCAAGGCCGTGCGGACCGACGCGGAGAACAGGCGACGGCTGGCGCCGACGTCGAGCGGGCGCGAGCCACCGTCGAGGGTCACAGGGATGATGTGTGCGTCGCAGGCCAGCCTCCTGGCGTCGCCGGCTGCGAGGGACTCCCCCGAGGCCAGCGCGCCGGCTCGTCCCAGCCCACTCAGGAGCGTCTCGAGGCTCAACGTGACGATCACCTGCGGACGGTCGCCTCCCCTGGCAGGCAGCGAGCCGGTGGCTGCGACGATCCCCGTCAGACGGACGAGCGCGTCAGCCCGGCGGGCCGCCATACCCGGCCTCTCCCTCTCCTCGAGGTAGGCGTTGGCCGACGGCGTCAGCGCGTCGAGCTGAGCGAGGAGGAGTTCGCCATCCGCAATCGGTAGCTGGCCTCGGATCCGCATCGAGCCGTGGTGGTCGGGCACCAGGACGAACGAGCGCCCCGCGCGGGCCAGCTTCGCCTCGCGGGCCAGCCTGGATGCCTCGATCTCATCGGCCCGGTCCGGGGCAAGCACCTCGCCGTAGCGGACGGCCAGGAGGTGCAGTTCGTCGGGATCGAACTCGGCCGCGTAGCGGATCAGTTCCCGCTGCGCCGTCGCCAGCTCCGCCACCGTGAATTCGACCCCCGATTTCGCCAGCCCGGAGACGATGGCGCGGGTCTGCGCCTCGGAGACGGCACCGGCGCGCAAGGCCTCACCGATCAGCGGGTAGCGGTCCGCAAGGTCCGCGGCCAGACGCACCATCGCCCGCGCCGCCCGTCTGGAGACGGTGTTGGTGTGGTGAAGCCAATCCACGGCCGCCCCGGGCGGATCAGCCAGGCGGTCCTCGTCGTGCAGGAGGCTCAGTCGACTTCCCGTGAGGGCGTCAGTCACCTCGCCGAGCTGGATGAGCAGCTCCCGCCGCTCGGTCGACGACAGCGTCGCGGGGAGCGCGGCCAACGCCTCGCGGACCGCCGCGAGGCGGCGTCCGAGGGTGTCTACCGCTGAACTGCTCATCCCCCGATTCTCCCTGGCTGACTCCAGGTTCACTAGGGCAGAAGCGTCCCTGTGCACAACCGAGGAGCCGTTCGGCCAAGCCTGGGGACAACCCCGCTGTGCGTCTCAAACTGTCGGTGGCCGGTGCTAGTGCTTCCGGGCCTGGTGCGGGCAGTCGGGCAGTCGGGCACGCTCCGGGATCTCCCGGGACCGCCCCTGGGAGCATCCGGCCCATCTGGCGTTCGCCGTCCGCCGGGCATAGCGTCGTCCCCTGGACACATCCGTCTCCGAGGGGGTCGACATGCCTGACGACATCCGCGACGCCGCCGCCCGCCCAGGGCGAACGTCTTCCCGCCAGCGTCCACAGCGACGCACCGCACTCGCTCTCGCCGGGGCGGCCCTCGCGGCCGGTGGAGCCGTGCTGTGGAGCTTCGTCGTGCCCGATCGTGCCGACATCGCGCACGGGCTCCGCGCTGCAGCGATCCGGTACGGGCACCCCGCTGCCTGGGCGCTGCTCTGTCTGTGGTGCCTCCTGGTGGCGGCCCGCGCTCCCGTTCGGGCGCGGGCCGCAGCCGCCTACGCGGCGCTCGCGGCCTACCTCGCCTTCCTCGCCGGGTTGCTGTTGTAACCGTAACGACGAATCCTGCGCTTGGCGTACGCGACCCTCCTCACCGGCCTAGTGTCGAATCCGTTCCAGCAACCACGAGGAGGCCGTCATGGCCCATGGAGACATCACCCACATCGACATCCCTGTCACCGACCTGGCGAAGGCGTCGACGTTCTACAGCACCCTCTTCGGCTGGCAGATCGCCGAGGTTCCCGGGTTCGAGGGCTACCCCATGTGGCAGGCCCCGAACAAGATCAGTGGCGGCGGGCTGGCCCCGCGCGACGATTCGTTCACACAGCCCCGCTCCTACGTGGAGGTGGACTCGATCGACGACACCCTGGCACTCGCCGTGGCCAACGGCGCCGAGGTGGTCATGGGGAAGAACCCCATCGACGAGACCAGCTGGTGGGCCTTCTTCCGCGACCCCGATGGCAACGTCATCGGGCTGCACGAGGGCTCGACCCAGGCCTGAACACGGGGCCGTGCCTCGGCCCCACCGACATCTCCACTCAGGATGGCGGAAAATGCGTGGCCAGCGCGTCCCGCACGGAAGTCACGTCCAGGGTGACCTGACCTGGCTCGGTCAACTGCTTGCGGAGCAGCTTCGGCCACAGGACCTGCACCCCACGTGTGGCGAAAGCGCCGCCGATGAGCGGCCAGTCGGCGTCGACGAAACACAGGGCGCCGCGCACCGGTACCTCACCGACGACGTCACGGACCAGCCCAACCTGCTTCAGCACGCCGTCCACCAGCCTGGTGCTGTCGCGGCCGCCGACCACAAGCTTCTCCGTGCGTGGCCGGAGCAGCCCTCCTTCTATCCGCAATGCGGGCCGCTTGCCCCGGTACCGCTTCGCGTCGACCACCCAAACGGCGCCAGCCGTGACGATGATGTGGTCGATGTTTGCCTTGGTGCCCGGGATCCGCCGATCGTGCAGAACGGCGACGGCATCGGAGGCGAGGCCGTCGAACATCCCGCCAAGCCGTTCCTCCCCGACGGCTCCGGTGGCCCAGGCCTTCGTGCTCTGCTTCTCGTCGGACAGGGCCACGGCGATGCCGCCGAGCCTTCCCCACCTCTCTCGGATCTTCGCCTCGTCGTTCGCCCGACGCCTCTCGTACTCCCGACGCGCCGACGCTCCCGCCGCACCGGGCTCCTCTACGAGAGACGGAACGGCTGACTGCGTTGCCGGAGCCGGGTCAGCGTCCATGTCCGCGGGCCCAGCAGGAGCCGCCATCTCCCCTGCCCCTCTGGGCTCACGGCCGCCGAGCGTCTCGCCCATCGGTACCGGCGCGATCTCTGGGGGCGATGGGACACAGGCAGACACGGATCCAGAAGCCGGTGTGGGTGGCTCGTCTGGCGATCGGCACTCGAGGCATCGGACCGTCTTGGACATCCGTTCATAGACGGCGCTGGTGCCGGCAGGAATCATCGTCCCGCACAGTCGGCAGGGGCCGGCGTAGCGGAGCTTCATCCGCTTGTCACTGTCCTCGGATGCCACGACGTGCTCTGTCATCCCACTCCCCACGGCCGGTTCCCGCCCGCCCTCGGTTCAGCCGCATGCAGCCAACTCGCAAGCCGAGACCGCTCGTACGTTTGCGCGTAAAGATAGCTCGCCCGGGTCGACGTTCGCAGAGAAACGAACGGGGAGAAACTGGGCCCCATGAAGGCTCTTCCGATGAGCCCGTGCAGTGGTCTGGTGGCGGCCAGCTGGATCGCGACCGGGTAACCGCATCCTCCCGCCCTGCGTTGGCTAGGCTCGACGGAACCCTGACCACGAGGAGAGAACCATGTCCTACAACGCCGCCAAGGACGAGGCCGGCCAGCGGATCCGCGACGCGAAGGAGCGTGCCGGGCTCACCTGGTCCCAGATCGCCGAGGCCATCGATCAGCCTCGCGAGTGGACCATCTCCGCTCTGCTGGGCATGCACCCCGTGCCCGAGGCCGCCGCCACCACGGTGGGCGAGATGCTCGGCCTCGACGACGACACCATCCGTGCTCTCCAGCGCCAGCCCTACCGGCCCGGGCTCGGGGAACTGGCCAACGACCCGACCATTTACCGCTTCACAGAGGCCATCGCCGTCTACGGTGCGGCGATCAAGGAGATCATCCACGAGGACTTCGGCGACGGCATCATGAGCGCCATCGACTTCGACGTCCGCGTCACCCGCCGCGAGCACCCCAAGGGTGACCGGATCGTCATCACCTTCGACGGCAAGTACCTCACGTACCCGCCGCGCGACTGACCACTCCGGGGCCAGCCGGTAGCCTCGACGGTGTGAGGATCGCCACCTGGAACGTGAACTCGGCCAAGCAGAGGATGCCGAGGCTGCTGCCCTGGCGCGAACAGCGCCGACCCGACGTCGTCTGCCTGCAGGAGACCAAGCTCACCGACTCCGCGTTCCACGAACTCCTCGACGCGGCCCTCGCCGGCCTCGGCTACGAGGTGGCCCACCACGGGCACGGCGGGTTCAACGGAGTGGCCTTGCTCTCCCGGGTCGGCCTGGACGACGTCGTCGCCGACTTCCCCGGCCAGCCCCAGTACGAAGGCGTCACCGAGGCCCGCGCGCTCAGCGCCACCTGCGACGGGGTCCGCATCCATTCCCTCTACGTGCCCAATGGGCGCGAGGTGGGCTCGCCCCCCTTGGCCGGCGTGCATTGCCTTGATCGTGACGGTCACCGCGAGCACCTCCATTCAGGAGGTAGGTGTGCGGGCGGGACCGTCGTGCCGTCGGTCATCTTGGGACGGGCGACCTCAGTTGCAAGAAGCGTGGAAGGAACTCAGGCGGCGGTGGGGAACGGGACGGGCGGAGGCCACTGGAGTCAGGAAGAAGACGATGAGAAAGGCGAAGAAGAGGATGAGGATGAACATGAAGAGGCGGGCGGCGAGGGCAGAGGACGGTGGGGCGAGAGACTGGTGCTCGTGAGCACCCTGGCCGACGCCGTACTCCCGCTAATCCGCACCCGGTCCGACCTGTACAGGTACAGCGCCGCCAACGCGCACGGGCGGGACATGCACGAAGCGGTCGACATCCTCGAGTCCGCGATCTCGAGAACCGATCCGGCCGAGGTCTACTCGGTCACTCACAAGGCACTGGCATCCGCGCTGAAGGTGATCGCTCGTGCGGACGATTCAAGCGGCATCATCGGCGACGCGTGCCGTCGACTGTTGGAGCTCCACCCGCGGGCCGCTGCTGCAGCCCGGACGCCGGCCGGGAAGCTGATCGACTGGATGATGAAGTTCCAGTTCGACGACGACGAGGTCGACTACTTCGAGCTCGACCCGGTGGCGTACGCCCCGGCCCTCGGCGAGGTCGGTGTGGCGTCATACCGGAAGCGGCTGGCCGAAGTCGAGGCGAAGCTCGGGCCCCGGCCCGCCAATCGGTGGCAGTCCGGCCACTCCCATGAATGGTTCACCCTGGATTGGAACGCCCAGAGGCTCGCGGTCTTCGACCACGACATCGACGCCATCATCCGCACCCATGCCAAGGACAGGAAGGTCGCGGCATGGCTGGAGGACACCGCCGAGGCGTTCGAGGAGATCGGCGAGATCGAACTCGCCATCGACTGGGCCAAGCAGGCGACCGACTTCGACCGTGGGCACCAGTCGCTCAAGGCGGCGGACTACTGGTGCGGGCTGCTGGATGCGCACCGGCCAGCCGAGGCGCTCGACGCGCGGCTCTCGGTGTTCCGCAAGTGGCCGTCGTCGACCTCGGCGGCTCGGCTGCACAAGGCCTCGGGCAAGTCCTGGCCGGACTATCGCGACGAGGTTGTGGCGACCCTGGCAGCGAGTCCGCGGGACGCGGTCCTGTTCGCACTTCTCACCCTGAAAGATTCCGAGTTCGCGTGGAACCTCGCGCACTCGTTGGCGCTCGACAGCGACCACACCTGGAGCGAGGTGGTGAAGGCGTACGAGCAGGTCGATCCGATCGCGACCCTGCCGATCCACCAGCGCCTCGTCGAGAACGAGCTGGTCGAGGCCGGTGCGCAGCATTACCGGCTGGCAGCGCGCAGGCTGGCCAAGATGCGGAAACTCAGCGCTGGATCGGAGAAGTCGGCGGAGGTCAACGACCTGATCGCGGCCCTGCGCGAGATCCATCGGCGTCGCCCGCGGTTGCAGCAGGAGTTCGACCGGGCAGGACTACCCTGACGCTTGTCAGTCTCGGGCGGCCCGAGGCGACCGTCCCCGCGTGATCTTGACGTGGGGCGGCAGCGGCTCGTTCGGATCGCTGGTCGCCTCAGCTTCCTCGGCCGCCTTCGCCTCGTCGTCGATGAGCCCGACGAGCTCGATCTCCTGTATCCAGGCGTTGACCTCGGCCACCGCCTCGTCGAGCGACAGGCCCACGCCGCCGGAGGTAGCGGCTCGAGCGAAGTCGTCCGCCCAATGTGCGTGGGCCAACAGGGTCGGCGGCCAAGCACGAGTCGCGAGGCCAAGCTGGGCGGCCTCATCGATCCGAGCGGCGAACACAGCCATCGCGGCCTGCCGAATCTCGGCCAGGGTCGGACTCCCGGTCGAAGCGGCGAGGTCGCGGAGCAGGAGGAGGTCCACGACGTCACGCGCGCGGTCGTTGATCGAGTCCGGCGGCTCGTGCGGATCGGAGACTGCGTGGAGCTTCTGAGCGATCTGGAAGCGCATGGCGATGCCGACGAGGGCATCCGGGTCAGGCAGTCCGAAGCCGGCGAGCGGTGGCGGCTCGATCGTCTCGTGTTCCTCGCTGGCGCCCGCCTCGTCTGGTGACACCTCGAACTGGATGCGCCTCCAGGTCACGCCGCGCATCTCCAGGAGGATGTCGAAGCGGCGTGGCTTGATGATCTTGGTCGGCACGTTGACCACTTCGACCTCGCCCCGGCGCAGCGTGAGCGGTCCCCATGGTTCGTCGAGAGCCTCGTCCAACGCGAGGATGAATTGATCGAGGTCGCCACGGATCAGGCCGTCGACGTCCTTGGTGGTGCGGGCCGTGGCCGGCAGCCGATGCTGGAGCAGGGTGCCACCCTTGAGCAGGAACAGGTTCCGGCCCTCGGCATCGATGGCTCGTTGCACGGCGGCGATCGCCACGGACGACGCGACGAGCCAGCCGAGTCGACCGCCTCGCGCCTCGTCGCCGAGCTTGCCCTCGGCCTGGGCGATCCAGGTGTTGAGAACCTTGGCCGAGATCGGCTCCTTGGTCTTCGGCTTCAGCGTGCGGAGGAGTGCGGCCAGCCGTGAGCCGAGGTGCTCATCGCTCATGGCGAGCCTCCAACGCTGCCGCGAGCTCGTCGCGCTCGGTTGCCTTGAGGTGACCCTGCGCGTGGCCGCGCTCGATCGCCTGACGCAGCAGGTACGTCGGCGTGCCGTACGTCAGGCACTGGGTGATTGCCGTTGCCGGCGTAACCGTGGGGATCTCCTGCCACCAGCCGATCTGCTTCGGGGCGAGGTCCTCGTAGTGCACGACGTAGTCGTCTCCGCCCGTCCTACGGAAGCGGCGGTGCTTGCCGACGGTGAGGTGGATGCGGTTGGGGTTCACGTCGCTGATGCCGTAGGCGTCGAGGGCGGTCTCGTGCGAAAGCGCGGCTTCGGGCACTCGGGTCCAGAGGACCGCGAGCATGAGGTTGTCGTGCTCGCCGCCCGGATACTGCGGGAACCGGTACACGCCGTGGGCTGCCCTATCGAGTGTGCCGCGGTGGACGAGCATCTGGAGTGCGTGCTTGTCGATCCCGATCTCGGTGGCCTGTTGAGCGGTCACGAAACCGTGCTGTGTGGTCGCGATGTCCCACAGCTCATCACGCGCGAGAGCCTTTCCTGCCATGTCAGAAGTATAACGGAAACGTGACACTATTGCCGAGCTGGTCATGGTGTCGCAGTCCCGGCCTCGCGCACGGGCTCGAAGTTCATCCTCTCTGCGCACGTCGAGCAGAGGGTCTTGTACCAACCGTGCTTTCCGCGGCGCGAGAGTTGCCCAGGCTGACCGCAGCACTCGCAGACCTCGAAGGACTTGCTCTCGGCCTCATGGATGAGGTCGTAGAACCGCTTCGAGGTCTCCGCGTCCACGTCGCCTACGTTCGCGTAGTAGCGCAGACCGCCGAAGTTCTCCTTCACCTGGCTGATCGTGTAGTCCGGCGACAGCACCTTCAGCTTCGACTCCAGGTCGGCGATTAGCGGACCCCAGCCGTCGTCGCATTCGAACCAAGCGCGGGACTCGTCGCCGTGGGTCCCCTGGTTCCGTTCAATCTCATCCTTCATCGTTTGCTCCTTCCCATCAGGTCGACCCGCCGTCGACGCTACGGACGAGGTCCGACAGCGGCCAACCGGTTTACTCGTCATCGGTGCGGGCGAACGCCTGGTCGAGCAGCTCGGCGGTGAGCGGGTTCACCTGCTCGTTGCGGCGGATGCAGTGCTCGATCGTCACCTTGGGGTCGGTGTGGCCGAGCAGCTCGGAGGCGAGGTTGAGGCTGGCCTGCTCGCTAATCACCGTCGCGACGGTGCGCCGGAACATGTGCGGGCTGACACCCTCGATGCCGGCGTCGCCAAGGACCTTGCGCAACTGCCGTCGCACGTTGGCGGTGGTGAGCGGCGTCCCCTCACGGCTGCGGAACACCAGCGCGTCCAGCGAGTGGTCCGCCATGATCGCCAGCCGACGGCGGAGTGCCTCGGCCGTAAAGGAGGGCAGCGCGATCACCCGGTTGGACCGGTCGGTCTTCGGATGCTCTTGCCGGTAGGTACCGACACCGCGCTCCGAGATCACGGTGCCGCAGATCCTCAGCGTCGCCGGTGTCGTCGTCAGATCCAGGTCGCGGCGGCGGATGGCGAGCACCTCGCCGATCCGGGCGGAGGTGCCGAGCATGACCTCGACGATCTGGCCGAGCTGCCCGTCCGGGTTCGGGCCAGAGGTGCCGCGCGACAGCTCCCACGCCTTGATCACTACCCTGATCGCGTTGACCTCGGTCGCGGTCAACGCGGTCGGTGTCCGCTTCGGCTTGTGCAGGCGCGCGACGCCGTCGATCGGGTTGCGGTGGATCACCTCGTGCCGCACCGCCAGCCCGAACGCGAGCCGGAGCACGGTCTTGGCGCGCTTGGAGCGGGCGTACGACTGCTTGCCGAGTTCCTTGAGCAGAGCGTCGCAGCGGGCCACCCCGATCTCGCGCAGGGCGTAGCCACGGAAGGCCGGGAGCACGAGCCGGTTCATGTCGCGCTCGTAGTTGAACCGGGTCGCCGGGGCGATCCTGTTCTCCAGATCCAGGTCGGCAAGCCAGTACTCCACCAGCGCCGGGAACGGGCTGTCGGGAGTCAGCGTGGTGTCGACCGGCTGGAAAGCGTTGCGCTCCGCGAGCCGCCGCTTCAACTCGACCTCGGCAGCCGGCCTCGATGATGCGGTCGCCTGGACGAGTCGTGTCTGCCCGTCCCAGTCGCGGAAGCGGGTGCGCGCCTCGACCTTGCCCTTCGCGCGCTGGATGAAGGCGATCTCGCCGTACCCGCCGATCGGAATGCGCGGCCTACTCATGGGAGCCGCCTTCGTGCCGCTCCTCCAGCCACTCCGCGATGTCGCTGGTCGCGAACCGCAGGTGCTTGCCGAGCTTGAAGGATCGCGGTGCCCGTCCGGACAGCCGCCAGTCATAGATGGTCTGCACGGGGTCACCGAGGTACTCAGCGAGCTCCTCGACCCCGATGAGGGGCTCCAGCCCCAGTTCTGTGGTGTTCATGCCCATCAGGTGTGCGAGCCGAACCGAGCAGCCCCGAAGCGACCGGAACCGACGGCGTCGGCGCCCTGCGGGCAGCGCTGCACACCTGCTCAATGTGATGGGTGAACGATGGGATCGCATCTCGCCCCCAAAGTGAAAGTCCAGGCCAACCATGGGCTGACCTGGACTTTCTTCGTAGCGGGGACAGGATTTGAACCTGTGACCTCTGGGTTATGAGCCCAGCGAGCTACCGAGCTGCTCCACCCCGCGTCGGTGAAACCAACCCTACCCGGTCCCCCGACGATGTGCCAAATCGACGGTTCACGCGCCGCAGACGGGCCTGCGGGCCGCCCCTCGTCAGGCTCACAGCCGAGCCCCGCGGCGCGCACAGCCGACGCACAGACTGCACCACTTGCATGGTCACATCACCCCACCGATCAGGAGCTGAACAGTGACCACCGCCACCATCGCCATGATCGGCGTCGACCTCGTCGCCGCCGCCGTCCTCGCCTTCGCGCTCTACTTCCGGCGGCACCGTCGGCGCGATCTCGTCGTCGCCTTCCTCGGCATCAACGTCGGCGTGCTCGCAGTCGCGACAGTGCTCGGCACCGCCGAGGTGGCGCTCGGGCTCGGCCTGGGCCTCTTCGGGGTGCTGTCGATTATCCGGCTGCGTTCCTCCGAGATCAGCCAGCGCGAGGTGGCCTACTACTTCTCGGCGCTCGCGATCGGCCTGATCGCCGGGCTCCCCCACACTGATCTCACGCTGCCGATCGGCCTGATCGTCCTCATCCTCGCCGTGCTCTACATCGCGGACCACCCGCGCCTCCTGTCCACCAGCGCCTCACAACTGGTGCGCCTCGACCGCGCCGTAGCCGACCCGACAGAGCTCCGGGCGGAGCTCGAGCGCCGCCTCGGAGTCCGGGTCACGGCGGTCTCGGTCCAGGAGCTGAACCTCGTCAACGAGACCACCCTGGTCGACGTCCGCTACACGGCGACCGGGTGCCCCGTCCCGGTCGAGCCGACCCTCAGCCTGCTCGACCTGCAGGCGGTCCCCCGATGACGGCGCTGCCGCTGGACCGCCTCACGCCGGTCCCGCTGGCCGACATGCTGGCCGAGGCCCCCCTCATGACGAGGACCGACCGCAAGTACGTCCTCACCCGCCAGTCGTGCGCCCTGTGGCTGGGCGCGCTGCCGGCGACGACGCGCATCCTCGACATCAACGGCACCCGCGACCCCGGCTACGAGAGCGTCTACTTCGACACCGACGACCTCCTCACCTTCCGCCTGGCCGTCCAGCAGCGACGGCGCAGGCTGAAGCTGCGGACCCGCAGCTACGTCGACAGTCACGACACCTTCCTCGAGGCCAAGACCCGCCAGGGCGACGACACCACCGTCAAGGAGCGTGTCGACTACGCCTGGGAGTCCCGCTCGCGCCTCACGGCGGGTGGCCGCAGCTACGCGGCCGAGGCGCTGGCCGCCGTCGGACAGGCACCGTCGCGGGCGGCCGAGCTCGGCATCACGCTGACCACCCGCTACCGCCGCAGCACCCTGCTGCCCGCCCCAGGCGTGCGGGTCACGCTCGACCAGGGCCTGACCTGCAGCCTGCCGGACGGCCGGACGGTCGCCTGGCCCGATGTCGTCATCGTCGAGACCAAGACCGACGGCGCCGCCTCACCGATCGACCGCTCCCTCTGGCACGCCGGCCACCGCCCCACGGCCATCTCCAAGTACGCCACCGGGCTCGCCGCCCTCCGCCCCGAACTCCCCCACAACCGCTGGGCGCGCCTCCTGCGCGACCGGCTCAACTCCCCCGTCACACCACGCACCGTAGAGGACCTCCCATGCGCCGCCGTCTGATCACCTCCCTGGCCACCCTCGCCGTCGTCGCCTCGCTGACCGCAGGCTGCACCGCCCAGTCCCCCGCGGAGAGCCCGGACGCCTCCACGTCCAGTACCCCAGCAACTACCGGGGCCACAGCCGCGGCCACCACGCTGGGCGTCTCCGTCGAGGAGGTGCTGGCCGCCAACGCCGACACGACGACGGTCAACGAGGACGAATGGTCGGCCGCCGACGCCGTCGACATCGCGCTGACAGGCACCGGGGCCACCCCCTCGGGCGACGGGGTCGCCGTCGATGGCGCGACCGTCACGATCACGACGGCAGGCGTCTACCGTCTCACCGGCACCCTGGCCGGGGGATCGTGGTCGCCGCACCCGACGACGCGCAGGTCGTCCTCATCCTCGACGGTGCCTCCATCGACAACGCCGACGGCCCGGCCATCCAGGTCGACACCGCCGACGACGTCGCCATCCATCTGGCCGACGGCAGCGCCAATGCCGTGGCGGACGCCGCCAGCTACGCCGAGGACGCCCCCGCCGACGCCGCCATCCACAGCACAGCCGACCTCACCATCAGCGGCACCGGTGCGCTCACCGTCGAGGGCCGCGGCAACAACGGCATCGCCTCCTCCGACGACCTCGTCGTGCTGTCCGGCACGCTGACGGTGACCGCCGCCAACGACGCCCTCAAGGGCAAGGACTCGCTCGTCATCGAAGGCGGCACCATCACGGCGACCGCCGGCGACGACGCGCTCGCCTCCGACAAGGACGACGATGCGGCCAAGGGGTTCGTCCGCATCACCGGCGGCGACATCACCGCGACCGCCGACGACGACGGCATCAACGCCACCACCGACATCGTCATCGAGGGCGGCACCATCGTGATCGCGGCCGGTGGCGACGGCGTCCACGCCGACCAGATCCTCCGCATCGCCGGATCCGAGCTGAGCGTGACCCGCTCCGAGGAGGGCCTCGAGGCCGCCGACATCGGCATCAGCGGCGGCACCGTCTCGGTGGTCGCGACCGACGACGGCGTCAACGCCTCCGACGGCTCCGGCAGTCAGGCCATGGGGGCGGCGCCCCCGGCGGCCAGGCGGGCACCGACGGCGTCACCCTGGAGATCTCGGGCGGCACGCTCGTCGTCGACGCCCAGGGCGATGGGCTCGACTCCAACGGCACCCTGACGATCACGGGAGGCGACGTGACGGTGCACGGCCCCAGCAGCGGGGGCAACGGCACCTTCGACGCGGACGGCGCCTTCACCATCACGGGCGGCGACCTGCTGGGGCTCGGCAGCTCGGGCATGGCGCAGACGCCCACGGGCACCGGACAGGCCTGGGTGGCGGCCTCGGCGGACATCGCGGAAGGCGCGCAGGTCGGTGTGACCGACGCCGACGCGACGGTGGTCGCCACCACGACGGCGCTGCGGACGGCCCAGTTCGTGTTCTACTCCTCCCCCGACGTCGCCACCGGTCAGACCTACACGGTCACCGTCGACGGCGCCCAGGCGGCCACCGCGACGGAGGGCCAGTTCACCGGAGGCATGGGTGGCGGCCCGGGCGGGCAGGGTGGAATGGGAGGCGGGCCGGGCGGCCGCGGTGGGAACCGCTGACCACCCGGCCCGCACGGGGTACCTCAGGGGCGGCCGGCGGGCGCCCTCGTGTGCGACGGGTCGGACTCCACGATGTCCCGAGCGCCTCGTCGATGCGGCCCAGCAGCTCGGCCGGGATCTCCACCCCGGACGCCTGCACGTTCTCCGCGATCTGCTCGGGCCGGGAGGCGCCGATGATGGCCGCGGCCACGTTGTCGTTCTGCAGCACCCACGCCACGGCCAGCTGCGCCATGGTCAGGCCCAGCTCACCGGCGATGGGCGCCAGCGACTGCACGCGGGTGAGCACGTCGTCGGTCATGAAGCGGCTGATCATGTCCTGGCCGCCCTTGGTGTCGGTGGCCCGTGAACCCTCGGGCACCGGGGCGCCGGGCAGGTACTTGCCCGTGAGCACACCCTGCGCGACGGGCGACCAGACGATCTGCGACAGCCCCTCCTCGCGGGAGGCCGGGACGACCTCGTCCTCGATGACTCGCCACAGCATCGAGTACTGCGGCTGGTTCGAGATGAGCTGGAAGCCCAGCTCGCGGGCGAGCTTGGCGCCGGCACGGATCTGCTCCGCGTTCCATTCGCTGACGCCGATGTAGAGGGCCTTGCCCTGACGGACGACGTCGGCGAATGCCTGCATCGTCTCCTCGAGGGGGTCTCCACGTCGAAGCGGTGCGCCTGGTAGAGGTCGACGTAGTCGGTGCCCAGTCGCCGCAGCGAACCGTTGATGGACTCCATGATGTGCTTGCGGCTGAGGCCCGAGTCGTTGGCGCCCTTCGGGCCCGTCGGGAAGTAGACCTTGGTGAAGATCTCCAGCGACTCGCGCCGCTCGCCCTTGAGCGCCTCCCCCAGCACCGACTCGGCGGCCGTGTTGGCGTACACGTCCGCGGTGTCGAAGCTGGTGATGCCGTGGTCGAGGGCGGCACGCACGCAGGCCTTCGCCGTGTCGCTCTCCACCTGGGAGCCGTGGGTGAGCCAGTTGCCGTAGGTGATCTCCGTGATCTTGAGGCCGGAGTTGCCGAGGTAGCGGTACTTCATGACTCGTCAGGCTACCGCCCGCCGCCGACAGATCGCCGGTAGCCTGCCTGAGCATGGACCTCTCCCCCGTTTCCTGGGCCGAAGGCGCGTGGACAACGCCCCCGGCCGCCGTCGCTGAGGACGGCACCGACCTGCTCGTGACCTGCGTCGAGGGCTCCGACGCCTGGCGCACCACCTCCTACGGCTTCATTCACGACACCGAGCATGCGCTGGTGGCTCCCCTGCCGTCCGACAGCGCCATGGAGGTCGTCTTCACCGCCGACTACGCCGAGCAGTTCGACCAGGCCGGCATCTTCGTCGTCGCAGCCCAGGACCGGTGGATCAAGGCGGGCGTCGAGTTCGCCGACGGGCACCCGCAGCTGGGCGCCGTCGTGACGGGGCCCGTCTCGGACTGGTCGGTCGCCCGCGCCGACGACCTCGCCGGCCGCCGCGTGCGGGTGCGGGTGTCGCGCGCCGGGGACGCGATCACCGTGCGGGCCGCCGTCGACGGTGGGCCCCTGCAACTGGTCCGTGTCGCCCCGTTCCCGGCCGACGCCGAGGCCGCCGCCGGGCCACTGGCCTGTGCCCCGACCCGGGCAGGGCTCACCGTCCGCTTCCACGGGTGGTGGCGCGGCCCCGCGGACGGTTCGCTGCACTAGGTCTGTCGACCCCGCTAGGGTCAGGGACCATGAGCGAGGCCGAACTGCACTACGAGCTGGCGGAGGCGCGCCTCGACAACGGGTTACAGGTGGTGGTCTCGCCCGACCGGGACGCCCCCGGCGTCGCCGTCAACCTGTGGGTCGAGGTCGGCTCGGCCGACGAGACGGAAGGCCGCACCGGCTTCGCCCACCTCTTCGAGCACCTCATGTTCCAGGGCTCCGGCAACGTGGCCTCCGGCGAGCACATGGCCACCATCGAGGCCCTCGGCGGAACCATCAACGCCACCACGTCGACCGACCGCACCAACTACTTCGAGACGGTGCCGCGCGGCGCGCTGGAGCTGGCCCTGTGGCTGGAGGCCGACCGGTTCGCCAGCCTCGCCATCACACCCGAGAACTTCGAGGCGCAGCGGCTGGTGGTGAAGGAGGAGAAGCGGCAGCGCTACGACAACCAGCCCTACGGCGACCTCCTCGAACTGCTGAACGGCCAGCACTTCGACACCCATCACCCGTACGGGCACCTGACGATCGGGTCGATGGAAGATCTCGACGCAGCGCACCTCGACGATGTCGCCCGCTTCTTCGACGCCTGGTACCCGGCCAGCAACCTGCGCCTCGTGCTCTGCGGCCCCGTCACCGTCGACGAGGGCCTGGAGCTGGCCGACCGCTACCTGGGCTCCCTGCCGTCGCATGACAAGCCCCGACGCGCCGCCATGGCGCCGACGGGCGGCCGGCCCCCGGCGTCGAGACGGTGCGCCGCGACGTTCCACACTCGCTCAGCTATCTGTCCTGGTCCACCCCGCCGGCCGGCCACCCCGACCAGCCGGCCCTCGACCTGGCACTCGCGGTCCTCTCCGACGGCCCGACGTCGCTGCTGCACCGCGCGTTGGTGCGCCACGGAGACATCGCCAACGAGGTCCACGGCGGCTCACTGACCAACCGTTCCACCGCCTCGATCGCCACGATCATCGGCCGCCCCGCCGACGGCGTCTCCAACGACCGCCTCGCCGACGCGATCCTCGCCGAGCTCGCCGACTTCCTCGACCGGGGCCCCGACGGCGACCAGCTCGCCCGCGCCGCCGCCCAGTACGAACGCGACTGGCTGTGGGAGCTGTCCACCACCAGCGGCCGCTCCGACGCCATCAACGAGGCGTGGCTGCTGCACGGCTCCCCCGGCGAGGTCAACACGCACCTGTCCCGGGTCCTGGCCCTGACGCCCGACGACGTCCGGGCCGCCGCGGCCCGCTGGCTCGACCCCGCCGCCACCTACACCCTCCACTACCTCGCGGAGTCGCCCCGATGAACCGCCCAGCCCGCCCCGCCGTCAGCACGGCCACGCCGTGGCACTTCCCCGTCCCCACCACCACGCGGCTGCCCAACGGGCTGAACGTGTGGCACTTCCCGATGCCCGGCCAGCACATCGCCACGTTCGAGCTCGTGCTCCCCGCCCCGCTCAGCGCAGAGCCCGCCGACAGGGAGGGGCTGGCGACTGTGGCCCTGCACACGATCGACGAGGGCACGACGGCACATCCCGACGGACGGATCGGCGAGCTGCTGGAGGGTCACGGCTGCACCCTGCACGGCACCGCCCGCTACCGGTACACGACCTTCGGCGGTCAGGCCCCGTCCCGCAGGCTGGGCGACGTGCTGCCTCTGTTCGCCGAGGTTCTCACCGACCCGACCTACGCCGAACGCGACCTGGCCCACCACGTCGAGGCGCAGGTGGCAGGCTTCGACTCCCTGCTCGCCTCGCCCAGGCAGGCGATGCGGCTCGCGCTGCGGCGCGCCCTCTTCGGGGAGGCGCACCGTGAGGGTCGGCCCGGGGCCGGCACGCCGGCGACGCTGGGCGCCATCACCCGCGCCGACGCGGTCGCCTGGCACGCGGCGCACTTCACCCCCGGCCACGCGAGCCTCGTCGTCGCCGGCGCCGTCGACCTCGACGACGTGCTGGCAGGGCTGGACGGCTGGTTCCCCGACTCCCCGGCCGTCGTGGCCCGGCTGCCGTGCCGCCGCAGCCCCGCCGGGTCCTCGTCGTGGATCAGCCGGGTTCTGTGCAGGCGACGGCGACGATCGCGACCCGCACCGTCACCCGCGACGATCCGCACTGGCCGGCGCTGCGTCTCGCCGGGCATTCCATCGCGGGGGCCTTCGCCAGCCGGCTGAACCTGGAGCTGCGCGAACGCCTCGGCTACACCTACGGCATCGGGGGCGGCTTCTCCCCCGGCGTCGACGAGGGACAGTTCGCGGTCAGCGGCAGCTTCCGCAGCGAGGTCGCCGGCGACGCCGTCGCCCGCCTGCTGGCGGGGCTGGCGTTGGACGAGGCGTTCACCCCGGCCGAGATCAGCGACTCGTGCGCGTTCCTGGTGGGGGTGGCCCCGCTGGCCAACGAGACCAGCGCCGACATCGTGGCGCAGGGTTCCGCCCTGGCTGCCGCCGGGCTGGGACCGGACTATCTCCCCGACCACTTCTCCCGGCTCGCCGCCGTGACGGCGGAGGAGGCGACCGATGCCTTCCGCGCGGCCGTCGCACCGGATGCGACGGCGATCGCCATCGCCGGCGACGCGGCGACGCTCCTGCCACAGTTGGCGGCACTCGGCCTCGGCGCCGAGGTCATCGACCTCAGCGCCGGGGCCTAACGGTCACTCGTCGAGCGCCTTGACCGCCTCGAGGACCTTCGCCTCCGCCGCCTTCATCTTGGCCTGGTAGTCGCCGAGATCACCGGCGACGAGGGCCTCGTCGGCGCCCTTGAACAGGGCCTCCGCCTCGTCGAGCAGCGTCCTGGCCCGTTCCTGCGCGGTGGCGTCACCGGGATCGACGGGGGTCGTCGGATCCGTCGGGTCGACGGCGCCCGGGGTCTCCCCCTCGCCCGTCTCCGCGCCGGCGTCACCCTGGAACACCTGGTCGAGTGCCGCCTGCAGCGTCTCGGCGATGCCGATGTGTTCGCCGAAGCGCACCACGATGAACCGCAGCGCCGGATAGGCGGCCGACGTGGCGCGGGTCTGCGTGTAGATCGGCTGCACGTAGAGCAGGCCGCCACCGACGGGAAGCGTCAGCAGGTTGCCGTAGATGGCGGACGCCGTGGCCCCCTCGCGGTTGAACGGCAGCAGCCGCTCGGCGACGACCGGGTTGGTCGAGATGAAGTTGTACGTCTGTCCCGGCCCGGCGATCTGCTTGCTGTCGGACAGCTTCAACACCCGCTTGCGGCCGTAGTCGTCGCTGGTGGCGTCGGCGTTGACCGACATGTACACGCTGAGGTTCTCGCGGTCCTTCGGGACGAACACCGTCGTGTTGGCGAAGTGCGCCGACTGGTCGCCCGGCCAACGGATCGTCAGGAAGTAGGGAGGCTCCTTCTTCGGGTCGGTGCCCGCGCCGTGGACCGGGTCGTTGGGCACCTGCCAGATGTCGGTCTGGTGGTACCAGGTGCTGGCGTTGGTGGTGTGGTAGCGGCCGAGGATCTCGCGCTGCGACTTGAACAGGTCCTGCGGGTAGCGCAGGTGCTCACGCAGTTCTGCCGGGATCTGGTCCTTCGGCGTGATGGTGCCGGGGAACGCCTTCGCCCAGGTCTGGAGGATCGGGTCGGTCTCGTCCCACTCGTACAGCGTGACGGTGCCGTCATAGGCGTCGACGACGGCCTTGACGGAGTTGCGCACGTAGTTGACCTGCTGGCCCATCAGGAGCCTGTCGGCCGAGGTGCGCGAGTCGGAGATCGCCTGCGTCCAGTCCTGCCGCATGGAGTTCGGGAAGCTGGCGGTCGTGGTGTAGGCGTCGAGGATCCACACGATGCGGCCGTTGACGACGCTCGGGTAGGGATCGGCGTCAACGGTCAGCCACGGGGCCACCTCATTGACGCGCTGCGTCGGGATCCGGTTGTGCAGCAGCCGGGAATCGTCGTTGACGCGGTCCGACAGCATCAGGTTCAGGTCGCCGAAGCGGATCGCGAACGCGGCCCGGCTGAAGAAGTTGCCGATCGGCACGCCTCCCTCGCCCTGGTACGTGTAGAGCGATTCCGTGCGGCCCTCGCCACCCGACGGCGTGTCGAGCTCGACGGGTTCGGAGCCCTCGGGGCCGCCGACCACCACGTAGTAGTTGGTGCGCTCGCCGAAGTAGATGCGGGGCTCGTGCTCGTCCAGCTTGCCTGTGGTGGGGATGCCGCCGGCGAAGAAGACGGGCTCGCCGTTCGCCTCACGCTGGTTGCCGTACGCGGAGACCATGCCGTAGCCGTGCGTGTAGACGGTGCGGCGGTTGTTCCACGTGTCGCCCTCCTGCACGGAGGCGAGGTCGAGCTCGCGGACGGCCACCACGGAGTCGGTGGCCTTGCCGTCGATCACGTAGCGGTCCACGTCGAGGGTCTCGGGGAAGGCGTAGTAGCCGCGGACCTGCTGCAGCTGCTCGAAGGTCTTGGCCACGACGGCGGGGTCGATGAGGCGGATGGCGGGCAGCGCCTCCGCGTCCGCCCGCAGCTGGCCGGCGCTCGCGTCGGTGGTGGCCTCGTAGTCCTCGATCTCCACGTCGGCGATGTCGTACGCGTACCGCGTCGCCTTGATGTTGTTGGCGATGTACGGGCGCTCCTTGTCGGGCTCGTCCGGCTCCACCTCGAAGCTCTGGATCGCCCAGGGGTAGACCGAGCTCAGCAGGATCGACGACACCACGAGCAGCGCGATCGAGACACCCGGCACGCTCCAGCGCACCTTCCACACGTTGAAGAAGCAGGCCAACGCACAGATGACCGCGATGGCGGTGAGGATCGCCGTGACCGGCACCCGCGTCGTCAGGTCCGTGTACCCCATGCCCGTGAAGAGCTGGTTCTGGGTCAGGTTCAGGCCGAAGCGGTCCAGCACCGTGTTGGCGGCGACGAGCAGCATGATGATGCCCAGCATCAGCGACAGGTGCCGCTGCGCACCGATGCTGGCGGGGGTGTTGCCCCGGTTGCGGATCGCCGCGGCGTTGAGCGCCCCCGTCATGAAGTGGATGGCCAACGCCGCGATCCCGCCGACGACGGCGGCGAACAGCAGGTAGCCGACGACGAAGGTCAGCCACGGCTGTGTGAACACGTAGTAGGAGGCGTCGAGCCCGAAGTACGGATCCGTGACACCGAACTCGGTGCGGTGCAGCCATGCGAGGAACGTGTCGGTGAGGCTCGCAGCGGACACACCCCCAGCACGCCGAGCACGAGGGCCGGAACGGCCATCAGGAGCGTGGAGCGGCGGTCAAGGGCGTCGCGCAGCTGCACTAGGAACTCGGAGTCCAGGTTGGCGCGGCGCACCTTCGGCCGCAGCCGGTAGGCGACGAACATGTTGAAGAACACCACGGCGAACATGACCAGCCCGAAGCCCACCATGAGCCCGATCTGTGCGCCGAGGCGCGTGGTGAACACCGTCTGGAAGTTGACGCTCCTGAACCACAGGTAGTCGGTGGCCACACGCGAGGCGATGACCGCCGCCACGGCCAGCGCGCCGAGGATCACCACCGTCCAGAGCAGCGGGCCCCTGCGGCTCGGCTCGTCGATGTCGACGTCCAGATGGTCGGTCACGATTCGTCACTCCTGAAGGTGTCGATGAGCGCCCTGGCGAGGCCGGGCACTAGGTCTTCTGCGGCGAGCAGGTCGTCCGGCTCGCTCAACAGCCGGGCCAGCCCGTGCTGCGATCCATCACGCAGGACGCCGACGACGACGCGGACATCCGCCTTCTCGGGGTGGGCGGCCACGAAGTCGGCCGCCTCCTGCGGGTCGGTAGGGATGTCGGCCTCGAACTTCGACGGCAGGAAGGCCCGCTCGAGCGCGATGGCGCAGCCCTCGACCGTCTCGGGCCAGAAGATGCCGCCCAGCCGCTCGATGACATTGTCGGTGGCGTGGAACTCGTCCTGCTCGATGGCAGTGAGGGCGTCGGGCGAGGCCTCCGGCACGCGGCCCCGCAGCTGCGGCTCCACCTCGAGCAGCGTGCCCGTGGTCACGAGCGCGAACAGGCGCGCGGGTTGGTCCCAGCCTGCCGACGAGACGTGGCGTTCCACGTCCATCAGGCAGGCGATGAGTCGAGACGTGTCAGCCACAGGTGGGTACCTCCGCGATGTTGCCCTCGTTGATGAGTTGAAGCGCCGAGATGGCGTCGTTCAGGGTGCCGACCTTGATCAGCGGAATGGCGACCTCCAGGTCGCCGACGTTGTCACAGTTACCCTCGGGCACAAGGAAATAGCTGGCGCCGTCGCGCTCCGCTCCCTTGATCTTCTGCCGGATGGCACCGATGGTGCCGACCCGGCCGGCTGCGCTGATGGTGCCGGTACCGGCGACGGTCTTGTCGCCGATGAGCTGGCCGTCCGTGACCTGATCGTAGATGCCCAGCGCGAAGATCAGGCCCGCGCTCGGCCCCGTCACGGACGGATCAACCCCGAACGTGACCGTGGGCTCGAACAGGTAGCCGGTGTCGATGGAGACGCCGATCGAGGGACGTCGCGCGTCGCTGCTGCCCGCCCGCGCGATGACGGAGACAGTCAGGCGCTGCCCGCTGCGGTCGACCTCGAAGACGATGGAGTCGCCCACCTGGTGGGTGGCGATCTGGGCGGCGACGGCGTCACGGTTCGACGTGGAGATGCCGTCGACGGCGAGGATCAGGTCGCCCGGCTGCAACACGTTGACGCTGGGGCCCGACAGGAGCACCGACGAGATCCGCGGCCACTCCTCGACAGGCACGCCGGCCGCCCGCAGCGCCGCGACGGTGGCGTTGTTGCGTGAGGTGTCCATCATCGCGACGGCCTCGTTCTGCACCTGGTCGGACGTCTTTCCCGCCGGGTAGATGACCTCACGGGGCATGGCGTCGTAGTCGGCGCCGAGGTAGACGAAGATCGCCTCCGGCAGGCTCAGCGTGGCGTCCACGCGGGTGGTGGACACCGTCGTCATCAGCAACCGGCCCGTAGTCGGGAACGTCGGCACGCCGGAGACCTCGATGGCGCCGCGGTCGTCGCGCTGCTCGAGCACGTCGATGGTCTGCCCCGGCCGCCACGCGACGTAGGGAACCGGGATCAGCACGAGCAGGACGGCGAGAACCGCGAACATCAGAGAGGAGACGACAGCGACAGCGTTACGCGACACCTCGTGCTCCCTTCTCCGCCCGCCTGCGCGCCCAGACTAGCAACCAGCGAAAAGCTCGTCGCGCGGCGCTTGCCCCATGGGGAAGAATGGGGCGCATAGGAGGAAGCCGATGTCGAGCAACAACCCGTTTGGTCCCTTCGACTTCGAGCAGCTGAAGAAGATGCTCGAACAGTTGGGACTCGGCGACGCCAGCCAGCTCAACCTTGAGGATCTGCTCGCGCAGGTCAGCCGGATGGGGCAGGCCGGTGGTGGCGCCATGTTCGGCATGACGAACGCCGACCGGGACCCGGACGCGGCCTGGCGCACGACGCTCGCCGCCGCCAGGCAGATCGCGGCCGAGGCGGGCGGCGACCCCGAGCTGACGCCCCCGGAGAGGGCCGCGGTCGTCGATACCGAGCGTCTGGCGCAGTCCTGGCTGTCCGCCGTCACCTCCTTCCAGGAGACCGGCCGCCCGGCCCGCGCCATCACCCGTGGGGCGTGGCTCGAGGAGACCGGCGACGGCTGGCGTGCCGTCGTCGAGCCGATCATCAACGGCATCGCCGAGGCCCTCCAGCGCGGTGCCGCCGCAGGCGCGACCGAGGAGACCGATCCGCTGACCCAGATGCTGGCCCCATGCTGCGCAGCTCCGCCTCGCTGATCTACCGCGACCGCCTCAAGCGCGAACTGGGTCGCGTCGCCGGCGATGTGCTGACCGGCACCGAGATCGGCTTCAACCTTCTCGGCAGCTCCGACGTCGTCATGATCCCCAGCAACGTCGCCGCCTTCACCCGCGACCTCGACGCCTCCGACAACGATGTGGTGCTGTACCTGCTGGTCCGGGAGGCGGCCAGGCAGCGGCTGTTCCACAACGTCGGCTGGCTCGCCCCGCAGCTGAGCGCGCTGCTCGGCCACTTCGCGCGCGAGATCACCATCGATTTCGACGCCCTCAGCGAGAACTTCCGGCCGGAGAACCTCACCGAGCTGTCGCTGGAGGACGTCATCGCCGTGGGTGAGTCGGTCCGTGGCTCCTTCTTCCAGCCCGCCAGCACCGACACGCAGGTCGAGATCCTCGAGCGCCTCGAGGTGCTGTTGGCGCTGGTCGAGGGCTGGGTCTCGCACGTCTCCAGCCGTGCGACCGCTCCCTGGATGCCGAACGCGCCCCAGCTCGACGAGGTGATCCACCGCCGCCGCGCGTCCGCCTCTCCCGTCACCTCGGTGTTCAAGGAGTTGTTGGGCCTCGACCTCCATCCGCGCCTGCTGCGGGACGCGAAGAACCTGTGGGCCGCCGTCGAGCACCACCGGGGCCCGGAGGGGCGCGACGCCGTGTGGGGTCACCCGGACCTGCTGCCGGTACGCACCGACCTGGCCGACCCCCTCGCCTTCGCCGCGCAGGGCCACGAGGAGGCCCGTGAGGACGACCTCGACGCCGAACTGCGCAAGCTCCTCGGCAACTGAGTCTGCGCGGATCCTGCCCGGGCGCTTGACGCGGCGGGCGCTCGACCGCTTAACTTTGCGGAGAGTCCCGGGGGCTCAGTTCGCAGGGGAAGGCGGATGGAGCGCCCGGGACTCCTCTGCGTTCCGGCGTTGGTTTGGCACCTGTCATCCCTCGCCCCGCTACAGTTGATCGGGTTGCTGGACCTTTCAGCGCCCCACTACAAGGAGGAAATATGGCTACGGAGACCTGGGAAGGCTCTTTCTACTGCGTCAAGTGCAAGGAGAAGCGCGACGCCAAGGGTGAGGTTGTGGTGAACGCCAAGGGCACCAAGATGGCCAAGGGCGTCTGCCCCGTGTGCGGCACCAACCTGAACCGCATCCTCGGCAAGGCCTGAGCCGGACCCCTTTTCCGGACCTGAGGGGCGGCGAGTCCATGTGACTCGCCGCCCCTCAGTCGTTGTTGTCGGTCGGCGCGACGGTGTTGTCGCGGAACCTGCACCCGTGGCCGTCCGCCGTTGACCGGTGCACCCTGGGGCGATGTATCCGGCGCCGGTCACCGTCATCTCCCCCTCCCCGCACGGCGGGCCCGTGTTGGCGGCCATGCTGCGCGTCGGGATCCCCGCCGCACCGCTGCCCCTGGCCGCTGCGAGACGCTCCCCCGCCGGTTGGCTCGACTCCGATCTGGTGGTCTGCGTCTGGGAGCCCGGCGCGGAACCTGCGGTGGAGGGCGAGCTGTTCGGGCAGGCCACCGGGGCGCTCCACGTCGCCTGGGACGTCGACCTGGCCATCGTCGGGCCCCATGTCGTGGCCGGCCTGGGGCCCTGCCCACAGTGTCTGGCCGCGACGGCCCCCGTGCTCGGCGACCCGGCCGGCGCACTGCCGGGCGCCTGGGCGGCAGCCTCGGCCGCGCTGCAGGTGGCGGGAATCCTCGCGGTGGGCGCCTCCGACCTGGTCGGGGCCAGCTGGTTGTGGCGGCTACGCCGTCCCGGGCTGGCTGTGGTCGAGCATCGGGCGCGGCGGGACTGCCCCGTTCCCGGCTGCGTCAGCCACGGTGGCTGCGGATGACCTCCAGGGCGCCCAGCCCGTACTTCGTCACCTTCGAGCGCCCGATGCCCGGGAGCTGCAGGAGGCCCGCCTCGTCCGTCGGCTCCGCCTCGGCGATCGCGAGCAGCGTCGCGTCGGTGAACACGACGAAAGCGGGCACCTTCGCGTCGTCGGCGACCTGCTTGCGCCAGCGCCGTAGCTCCTCGAAGAGCTCCTCGTCGTAGTCGACCTCGCAGTCCTCGTGACGGCTGAGTTTCCGCTCGGCCGCGGTGTGCAGCTGGTTGCCGCACACCCGGCAGGTCCGCGACCGTGCCGACGTGGTGCGCTGGGGGCGGGGGGCCGCGACGCCGGCGGGCACCTGGTCGGCGATGAACCGCGACCTGGCGGCGGCGCCCCGGGAGGCGGCCCAGCTGATCCGCAGATCGCTGCGGGCCCGGGTGAAGCCGACGTAGAGCAGCCGCCGCTCCTCTGACAGGGCAGGCTCCTCCTGGCTCATCGCGAAGGGGATCAGCCCCTCCCGCACGCCCACGATCGCGACGCCGTCCCATTCGAGCCCCTTGGCGGCGTGGAGCGTCGAGAGGGTCACCGCGGCGGCCACCGGGGCGGCCTGCCAGGAGGCGCGTTCCCGCAGCCAGCCGTCGACGTCGCCGGCGGTCCAGCCCTCGTGGCCGGCCACCGCCTCCACCACCATCGTGCGCAGCGCGGTCATCGACTCCCACCGCTCGCGTTGCCTTCCCTGGCCGGACGGCGGTTCCGGCTTCCAGCCGAGCCGCTGCAGGACGGCGTCGAGCAGCGACTCGGCCGCACCCTCCGGTTCGGCGGCGGCGGCCCTGCCGAACTCGCCCATCGCCTGTCGCACCTCGGCACGGTCGTAGAAGCGCTCCGTGCCCCGCACCGTGTACGGGATGCCCGCATCGCTGAGCGCCGCCTCCAGCACGGGGGCCTGCGCGTTGATGCGGTAGAGAACGGCGAGCTCCGACCAGCGGGTTCCGGCTGCATGCCTTCCCGCCAGCCAGGCCACGACGGCGGCGGCCTCCTGCTTCTCGTCGGACGCGGCAGAGAAGGTGGGTGCGGGCCCGGACGGACGGGTGGGCTGCAGCGCCCCCGGGGCTCCTGGTCGGAGTTGCAGGACCCTGTTGGCCGCCGTCAGCACCTCGGGTGTGGAGCGGTAGTTGCGGGTGAGGCGGACCACCTGGGCGCGCTCGTGCTCGGCGGCGAAGCCGGTCAGGTACTGAGGGTCGGCGCCGGCGAACGAGTGGATCGCCTGGAACCGGTCCCCGACGACGCAGACATCGTCGCGCCCGTCCACCCACAGGCTGATCAGCCGGTGCTGCAGCGCCGAGGTGTCCTGGTACTCGTCGACCACGAAGTGCCGGTAGGTGCTGCGGATGGTGGCCGCGACCTCCTCGTGCTGGTCGAGCAGCACGGCGGTGCACATCAGGATGTCGTTGAAGTCGACCGAGCCGTCGGCCAGCTTGAGCTTCTCGTACTGCGCCATGACGGCGGCCACCTGTGCCGGGGCGGCCCCGCCGACCGAGCGCCCCGCGGCGACCTCGGCGTAGCGGGCGGGCGTCACGTTGCTGGTCTTCGCCCAGCCGATCTCGGAGTCGAGGTCGCGCACCAGCGCCACGTCGGAGGATCCCAACACGTGGTGGGCCGCCCGCGCCACCAGCTGGAACGTGTTCTCCGCGATCCGCGGGAACTGCACCCCGTAGGCCTGCGGCCAGAAGTACTGGCACTGCCGCAGCGCTGCGGAGTGGATCGTGCGTGCCTGCGCCTGCCGCACGCCCAGGCCCGCCAGCCGTGCCCGCATCTCCCCCGCCGCCCTGGTGGTGAACGTGATGGCCAGCGTGGCTGCCGGGTCGTAGCGCCCCTCCCGCACCGCGTTCGCCACCCGGTGCGTGATCGCCCGCGTCTTGCCGGTGCCGGCTCCGGCCAGCACCACGACGGGAGCGTCGAGCAGCGTCGCCACGCGCCGCTGCTCGGGATCGAGGGGTCGAGGATGGGATCTGTCACCCGCCCATCTTCGCCCCCTGCACCGACAAGTCGCGAACCGACGTGTGCCCGCCGCTCCTGTCGGAGGCGCCCACTAGGGTTGGGCCGAGACGATCGGGAGGGGGCGCGACGATGGCGCTGAGCGTGGTGACGGGGCACCGGTGGACGACGCTCCTCGACGAACTGGCGGTCCTGCTCCGCGAGAGTTCGTCCGACCCGTTCGCCTGGTCGCGGGTCGTCGTCTCCTCCGCCGCGACGGGCCGCATCGTCGGGCAGGAGGTGGCCGCCCGGCTCGGCATCTCCGCCGGCATCGCCTACCCCACCCCGCGGGCGCTGATGGCGGAGCTCGCCGAGAGCGCAGGGGTGGCCCGCGACCGCTCCCGGTGGCTCGGCACCCCGCTCGAGCTCGCCACCTGGGAGGCCGTCACAGCTCTGTCCGCCGCGCACCCCGTCCTGGCACGCGCCGTCGCCCCGGGCCTGCCCCGCCCCGGCGGTCGGCGGGCGCTCGCGAGTCGTCTGGCGTCGCTGCAACGCTGGTACGTGGACGTCGCCCCGAGCTCGTGGCGGCCTGGCTGGACGGCGGGGAGACCACCCTCGACGGCGCGGCGCTGCCGGAGCACCTCGCCTGGCAGCCGGCCCTGGTGCGGGCGACGACCGACCTGCTCGAGGTGGATCCGTTGGCCACCCTCGACGCCATCGCGGCCGCCGCGCGCGAAGACACGGTGCCCACCGTCATCCTCGCCGTCGACGAGCTGACGGCGCCGCAGCTCCGGGTGATCGGCGCCCTGGCGGAGGTGGGCGAACCCGTCGCGCTCCAGCCGGTCGGCAGCCGCGGTGAGGCGTGGGCCACCGCCCTCGCCGCCTCCACCCGCACGCTGCCCGACTCCCCCGCTCCCCGGCCCGAGGTCTCGCTCCACGACTCACACGGCCCGGCCCGCCAGGTGGAGGTCCTGCGGGAGGAACTCACCCGCGCCTTCGAGGCCGACCCGACGCTGGAGCCGCGGCAGGTGGCGATCGTGTGCCCCCGCCCCGAACGCTACGCCGAGCTGCTCGACGCGGCCTTCCTGCCGACGGCAGCCGGCAGCCATCCCGGCAGGGAGTTGCGGGTGCAGCAGGTGGGAGGTCAGGTGCGCAACCCGCTGGTCGCCACCGTCGCCGACCTGCTCCGGCTCGGCACACTGCGCGCGACGGCGTCCGCGCTGGTGGAGCTGCTCCTGGCCCCTGCCATCGCCCACCGCTGGCGACTGGACGACAGGCAGCTGCTGGTGGAGCTCGTCTCGGCCGCCGGCGTCCACTGGGGGCTCGACGAGACGCACCGGGCGTCCTTCCAGCTGCCCGGCCTCACGCAGAACACCTGGCTGCGGGGCCTCGACCGGCTGCTGGTCGGCCTCACCGTCAGCGCCGGACACGAGGGTGACCTCGGCATCAGCGGCTCCGACCAGGTCGCCTCCTCCGACCTCACCACCGTCGGTTCGCTCTGCGAGATCCTCTCCCGGCTCCGGCGCCACGTCGCCGAGACCGCGACGTCGGAGACCATGGTCGGCTGGGTGCGCCGCACGCGCACCCTTCTCGATGAGCTGGTGGGGCTCCCCCGCGACGACGACTGGCAGCGCCTCCACATCCTGGCGGTGCTGGCCCGCTTCGAGACCGACCATGCCGGCTCCACCACGCTGCTGAGCCGGCACGAGTTCGCCGCACTGCTCACGTCGGGCGCCCGGGACACCCGGGCCCGCGTCGCGGCCGGCAACGGCTCCCTGCTGGTCGCCCCGCTGGGCGAGCTCAGCCACGTCGGCCTCCGGCTGGTCGCGCTGCTCGGCGTCACCGACGACGTCGTCCCCGGATCGTCCGCCGCGGTCCCTGACGCCGTCGACGTCGGCGACTGCGCCCCCGACCCGCGGGAGCGCCGCCTGTCGCAGCTGCTCGACAGGGCGCGCACGGCCGAGAAGGTCGTGATCGTCCGGCAATGGTTCTCCGAGCGCACCAACGACGAGGTGCCGCCACCGTCGGCGATCACCTGGCTCCTAGACCAACTGGGCACCGCGCCGTCCCCGGTGCCCCATCCCCCGACGGCCACGTCCGAGGCCAACTTCCGGGTTCCGGAGCCCCAGGAGACCGCCCACCCCGGCTTCGACGTCGCCGCCCTGCGCGGCGCTCTCGCCCGCCGATCCGCCGTGCGGTCAGCCTCGGACCGCACCCACCGTCGCCGCCAGGCCAGGCGCCGTCCGCTGCCGGGCCCCTCGAGCCAGCAGGTGAGCGTCGCGCAGCTCGCGGGTTTCCTGCGTGACCCGGCCGCGGCGTTCCTCCGCTCCTGCGTCGGCATCACGCAGTACGACGACCCCGCGGTGACGGACACCATGCCGCTGCTCCTCCGCGGGCTCGAGGGCTGGGCCGTGAAGTCGGCTCTCCTGGAGGCCCTGAAGCGCGATCTCCCCGTCGACGACGTCGAGCGTCGCCTCCGCGAGAGCGAGACCCTCCCACCGCAGCTGATCGGAAAGGCCGCCTTCGACGCCGCCCGTGGCGACGTCGAGATGCTGTGGGGGGCGGCACGCGGGCACTGGCAGCGCGACGTCACCGACCACACTGTCGACCTCACGTTCGATCTCGGGCCGCTCGGCGCCGTCCGCCTCGTCGACGGGGTGCGCTGCCGGGGTGGGCAGGTGGTCGCGCTCACGCCGTCCAAGGGCGACGACAAGCTGATCGAGCCCTGGATCGGGGCCCTCGCGCTCACCGCCGCCGGCCTGCCGACGGAGGCCCTGCTCCACCGCTTCGTCTGGAGTTACGGCGCCGACATCACGGATCAGCGGCTGGTGCCCGCCCTCACCCAGGAGGCGGCGCTGACCCAGCTCGGCCACCTCGCGAGGGCCTGGGCCGTCGGCTACCACCGGCTGCTCCCCGTGCCCGTCGACGCCGCCCTCCGCTTCGTCGCCGACGCCACGCGGGGGCGCCTGGATCAGGCGCAGTGGCGGGGCGTCCCGGGATTCCGGCACCAGAAGTGGAAGGAGCCGGGCCGCGCCTGGCCCCTCTTCTACGACCAGGAGGTCCGTGACCTGTTCGACGACGAACTGGTCGACACGGATCCCGACGGGACCGGCCAGCCTCACCCCTTCGGCGCCTGGGCGGTCACCCTCTACACCCCGCTGGGAGGTGTGCTCTGATGCACACGTTCGACCTGACCGGCCCACTGCCTGCCACCACCACGCTGCTCGAGGCCAGCGCAGGCACGGGCAAGACGTTCGCCATCGCTGCGATGGCCACCCGGTTCCTCGCCGAGCGTCCCGACCTGGACGTGACGCAACTGCTCATGATCACGTTCGGCAGGCACGCGGCCGGCGAGCTCCGCGACCGGGTCTTCTCCCGGCTGAAGGAGACGCTGGCGTACCTCGACGCCCGCGCCGCCGGCCTCCCGCCGGCGAAGCAGACCGACGATGTGTCCGAGTTCCTGGCGGCCACCGATCTGGAGGAGCGGCGCGCCAGGCTCGCCGCGGCCGTGGAGCGGTTCAACGAGGCCACCATCGTCACCACGCACGCCTTCTGCGCGTCCATGCTGAGGGAGCTCGGCGTGCTGGGCGACTGGGATCCGGACGAGGGCGTCGGCCCCGACGACCGCGACCTGGCCCGCCAGTGCGCCACCGACGTCTACCTGCGGCTGTACCGCGACACCGAGAAGCCCCCGCTGGAGGCGAAGGTGGCCCTCGAGGTCGGCGAGGCCGCCTGCCTCACGTCGCTCCCGCTGCTCCCGGCGGACGGGCCCCGGCACGACTTCGCCGCCCTCACGCGTGAGCTGTACGCCGAGCGGAAGGCCGTCCTGGGCATCTGCTCCTTCGACGACGTGGTGCACAGGCTCCGCGACCTGCTGGGCGACCCCGCCGTCGGCCCGCTGGTCCGCGACCGCCTCCGCGAACGCTTCCCCGTGGTCCTCGTCGACGAGTTCCAGGACACCGACCCGCCGCAGTGGGAGGTTCTCGACGCCGCCTTCGTGGCCCCGGACCGGCCCACAGTGCTGATCGGCGACCCCAAACAGTCGATCTACGGCTTCCGGGGTGCCGACCTGGGCAGCTACCTGCGGGCCCGCGACATCGCCGAGGTGCACACCCTCGGTACGAACTTCCGGTCCGACAAACCCCTGGTCGACGCCGTCGTACACCTGTTCCGCGGGGCGGAGCTGGGCGCGGCCGACGTCACGGTCGATCCCGTCGAGTCGGACAACCCGGCCAGCCTGCTCGAGGCCCCGGGCACGGCCCGCCTCTGGCTGCGCCGCGGCGCCGCGACCGGGCCGGGGGCCGTCCCGGTCGAGGCCATCGACCACGACCTGGTGCGCATGGCCCGCTCCCTGTGTGAGAAGAGCCGGATCGATGAGAAGGGCAAGGGCCCGCGGCCCGTCGCGCCGGGCGACATCGCCGTCCTCGTCCGCACCGGGGCCCGCGCCAGGGCCGTCAGGCAGGCGCTGTCGGACGCCGGGCTCCCCGTGATCCTCACCGGCAACCAGTCGGTGTGGAAGCAGGAGGCCGCCGACGACTGGCGCATGCTGCTGCGCGCCATGGGTGACCCGACGCAGGCCAACATCCGTCTCGCGGCCCTCACCCCCCTCATCGGCTCCGACCTCGACCGGCTGCTGGCCGACCAGGCCGAGCCTGCCCGGGTCAGCGGACTGGTCCGCGAGGCCAACCTGCTCTTCGTCGACGAGGGCATCTCCGCGGTCGTCACGCTGCTGCGGGCCCGCGCCGACCTCGACGCCCGGCTCCTCGCCGATGCCGAGGGCCCCCGCCGCCTCACCGACCTGCTCCACGTCGCCGAGCTGCTGGCCGCCAGCGGCATCCGCACCGTGCCGGGGCTGCTGGCCCTCACCGCCCGCTACAGCGAGGACGAGGAGGACGCCGACGCCATCCGTGTCGCCACAGACGAGAGCGGCATCCGCGTCATGACGCTGCACGCGGCCAAGGGACTCCAGTTCCCCATCGTCCTGCTCCCGGACACCGACGGCGCGGCTCCCCAGCTCAACAAGCCCTTCCCCCTGGTCCACGACGGCACCCGCCATCTCTGGGTCGGGCCGCGCCCCGGCAAGGGTGAGGACCTCATGCTCGCCGCGGACCGGCAGGCTCTCGAGGAGGAGCTGCGCCTCCTCTACGTGGGTCTCACGCGCGCGGCGCACCTGGCGATCGCCTGGCACCTCTACCGCTCCGGCACCAAGGGCGACGCCTCTCCGCTGACGGTGCTCCTCAAGCTCCAGGGCGCCCGCAGGAGCGGCGGCGGCGGCCTGTCCGGCCCGATGATCGCCCCGGGGCTCATCTACGACTCGGCCCTCATCCCGGAGAAGCCCGAACCCGCCGCTTTCACCGTCCCCCGCGACCTGCCCGCCCTGACGACGACCCCGTGGACCCGGCGGATCGACCACACGTGGCGACGCACGTCCTACTCGGGGCTGACCCGCGGCCTCCACGAGTCGGCCGTGCCCGTCCTCCAGGACGAGGACGACGAACTCGACATCACCGCGGCCGCCCCGTCGGATCCCGCACTCGAGCGGCCCTCCCCCATGGCCGATCTTCCCGCCGGCGCCGCGTTCGGCACCCTGGTGCACGAGGCGTTCGAGCGGCTGGACTGGGCGCCGGAGGCGCTGGCAGGGTCGGCCGCCGAACTCATGGCGGAGCTCGGGCCCCGCGACGGCCTCGACCGTCCCGCGGCCGAGGCGCTGGCCGCCGCGCTCGAGCTGGCCTGCCGCACCCCGCTGCTGCCGGTCACGGACCTGAGCCTCAGCGACCTGCCCACCTCGGCCCGGCTCCCCGAACTCGACTTCGACCTGCCGCTGGCCGACCGTGGCGCCCCCGCGACCCTGGACGCGCTGGCCGACCTGATGGCCGCCCACCTCGACCCCGCCGACCCGCTGAGCGCCTACCCGGCCCGGCTGGCCGGCTCCGAGGCGGCCACCGAGAGCCTGAACGGGTTCCTCACGGGCTCCATCGACGCCGTGCTGCGCCTCCCGAACGGCTCCTTCGTCGTCGTCGACTACAAGACCAACCGGCTGAGTCCCACGGCGGCCGACCCGCTGCTACTGGCCCACTACACGCCGGCGGCCATGGCGGAGGCCATGATGCAGGCCCACTACCCCCTGCAGGCGATGCTCTACTGCGTCGCCCTGCACCGTTTCCTCACGCTCCGGTTGCCGGGCTACGACCCCGCGCGCCACCTGGGCGGCGTCGGCTACCTGTTCGTGCGGGGCATGGCCGGGCCGGACACCCCGTCGTCGACGGCACGAGCTGCGGCGTCATGGGCTGGTTCCCGCCGCCCGCGCTGACGGTGGCCGCCTCGGACCTGCTGGGAGGCATCCGTGCTTGAGATCCCGATCGCCGCCGCCGGCGTGCTGCGCGACTTCTGCGAGGCCGGCATGCTGCGGCTGGCCGACTTCCATGTGGCCCGCCGCCTGGCCCAGCTGGCCGGTGAGGCCGACCCGACGGTGACCCTCGCGCTCGCGCTCGCCGTGCGGGAGCTGCGCCTGGGATCGGTGTGCCTGGACCTCGTCACCGCAGAGGCGACGCTGCTGCCCGAGGCCGACCTCGGCGACGCCCAGGCCCCCGCCGACGCCGTCCCCGCCCTGACCTGGCCGGAGCCGACCGCCTGGGTCGCCGCCGTCGGAGCCTCCCCCGCCGTCGCCCGCCCCCTGGACGTGGACGCACCGTTCCGCCTCGAGGGGACGCTCCTGTACCTCGACCGCTACTGGCGACAGGAGCGGTCGCTGGCCCGCGCGCTGCGGGCCCGCAGCGAACTCACCGTCGACCCATCGCCGTCACGTTCGCAGACGACGAGAAGTTCGACGACCTCCAGCGTGCCGCGGTCGTGACGGCTCTGCGCCACAGCACCACGGTGATCACCGGCGGGCCCGGCACCGGCAAGACCACCATCGTCCACCGCATGTTGCAGGCCCTGGCGCCGACCTCACCGCGGGTGGCGCTCTGCGCTCCCACCGGCAAGGCCGCCACCCGGCTCCTGGCCGAGGTCGGCGGCACCTCCGGCGCCACCTGGGGCGGCACACTGCACCGGCTGCTGGGTATGCGCCCCCGCTCGGCGAGCGTCGAGTACCACGCGGGCAACCCGCTGCCCTACGACGTGGTGGTGGTCGACGAGACGTCCATGGTGTCGTTGGAGCTCATGGGGCTGCTGCTCGACGCCTTGTCGGAGCGGAGCAGGCTGGTGCTGCTGGGTGATCCGCACCAGCTCCGCTCCGTCGAGGCGGGCGCCGTGCTGGCCGACATCGAGGCGGCCGACGATCTCGTCACGGCCCCGGGCGGCGCCGTCGCCAGGCTGCTGCACAACTACCGCTCCAACGACGACATCAACGCGCTGTCCGACGCCATCCTCGCCGGCGACGCCGACGCCGCCCTGGCCGTGCTGGAGGAAGCCGCGACCATCGCGCTGATCGACTTCGCGGGTGACATCGATCCGGCGGCGTTGCCGACAGTGAGACGCGACGCCCTCGCCGTCGCGTCCGCGACCAGGGCCGCCGCCCTCGACGGGGACGCCTCGTCCGCCAACGCGGCGCTCGCCGGCCACCGCATCCTGTGCGGGCACCGCGAGGGACCGTTCGGCGTGACCCACTGGGGACGGTCCGTGCGCTCCTGGCTGGCCACGCAGCTCGACGGCTACGGCTTCGACCACCGCGCCTACCCCGGCCAGCCGCTCCTGATCCAGCGCAACGGCGATCTCTTCAGCAACGGTGACACCGCGGTGGTGATCGCCGGGGGCGACGGCTCGCTGTCGGCCGCCGTCGATCTGCCGGCCGGGCCGGTGACCGTCGCCCCCGCCCTGCTGGACGACGCGGTCGACCTGCACGCCATGACGATCCACAAGTCGCAGGGCAGCCAGTTCGAGCTCGTCTCGGTGGTGCTGCCCCCGCCCGGCTCGCCGCTGCTGACCCGGGAACTCCTGTACACGGCCGTCACGCGGGCGCGGACGGGCCTGCGGATCTACGGCTCGCGGGAGGCCCTTGCCGCCGCGGTGGAGACGCCGGCGCGCCGGGCCAGTGGGCTGGCCCGGGCGCTCTGACCTCAGCCGCGGACGGCGGCGATCGCGTCGGCGACGCGCTCGAGGTTGCGGTCGTTGAGGGCGGCCACGCACATCCGGCCGGAGTCCAGCCCGTAGACGGCGTGCTCCTCCCGCAGCGCCACCATCTGCTCACGCGTCAGGCCCGAGTAGCTGAACATGCCGAGCTGGTCGGCGATGAAGCCCATGTCGGCGATGCCGCGGGCGGCAAGGGCGTCGACGAGGCCGCGGCGCAGCGACTTGATGCGGTCGCGCATGGCCCCAGCTCCGCCTCCCAGCCGGCCCGCAGCTCGGCGTCGGCCAGCACCGTCGCGACGAGGGCCGCACCGTGCGTGGGCGGGTTCGAGTAGTTGGTGCGGATCACGATCTTCAGCTGGGATTGGACCCGCTTCGCCTCGTCGGCCGACGCCGTGACCACCGACAGCGAGCCGATGCGCTCGCCGTAGAGGCTGAACGACTTCGAGTACGACGTCGACAGCAGGAAGCTCAGGCCTGCGTCGACGAACTTGCCGATGACGGCGCCGTCCTCGGCGATGCCGAAGCCGAACCCCTGGTAGGCCATGTCGAGGAACGCGACCAGGTCCCGCTCGCGGATGACGTCGATGACGGCGTCCCACTGCGCGGGGCTGAGGTCGTAGCCGGTCGGGTTGTGGCAGCAGGCGTGCAGGACGACGATCGTGCCGGGGGCCGCGGCGCGCAGGTCGTCGAGCATCCCCTGGGCGTCGATGCCCTTCGCCTCGGCGTCGTAGTACCGGTAGGTGTCGACGGCGAAGCCGGCCCGCGTGAACAGGGCGCGGTGGTTCTCCCAGCTCGGGTCGGAGATGAGCACCTTCGCCTCGGGGCGAGGTGGTGGGCGAGGTCGGCGCCAATCTTCAGGGCGCCGGTGCCGCCGAGTGACTCGGCCGTGACGACCCGTCCGTCGGCCAGGACGGGCGCGTCGGCACCGAACACGAGGCCGCGGACGGCGTCCCGGTAGGCGACCATGCCGTCGATGGGAAGGTAACCCTTCGGCGCGGCGGCTTCGGCGAGGCGCTGCTCCGCGACCGCCACGGAGCGCAGCAGCGGCAGCTTGCCGTCCTCGCCGAGGTACACGCCTACCCCGAGGTTGACCTTCTCCGGTCGCTTGTCGGCCTGGAAGGCCTCGGTGAGGCCGAGGATCGGATCTGCGGGGGCGAGTTCGGCGCGCGCGAACAGAGACATGGGCGGGTCCTCTCTTGTCGGGCCCACACTATCCGCCCGGCCGGCCCCCACCGTCGCCTTGCTCGCTGGGCGGCACCGCGATCGGCTCGCGGTGGCCTCCCGTGCATTACTCTGCCGCCAGTAGGCGGGAGGTCACGATGAGGGTCAAGTTCGCTCAATCACGCCAGTCGACGCTCGGGATCGAGTGGGAGCTGGCCGTCATCGACGCGCGCACCATGGAGCAGGTGCCGGAGGCCCACGTGCTGTTGGACGGCCTGTCCGACCCCGTCAACGGGCCCATCAGGCGCGAGTACTTCACGTCGATGATCGAGCTCGTCACAGGGGTGCACGACACGGTGCCCTCCGCCGTCGCCGAGCTGCGCTCGCTGCTGGACCAGGCCCTGTCGGTGCTGGAGCCGCGAGGGCTGACGCTGCTGGGCGCCGGCACCCACCCGTTCGGGGACCCTGCGCTGCAGCGCCCCTACGACAAGCCGCAGTACCGGCGGGTGACGGAGCGCAACGGCTGGTGGGGCCAGCAGCTGGCCATCAACGGCCTCCACATCCACACGGGGGTCGACGACCGCGAGAAGGCGCTGCCCATCGTCTACGGGCTGGCCCGGTTCACCCCCTACTTCATCGCGCTGTCGGCCAGTTCTCCGCTGTGGCGCAACGTCGACACCCGGTTCGCGTCGCAGCGCACCATGCTGTTCCAGCAGCTCCCCACCAACGGCCTGCCGTACCACATGGCCGACTGGGCGGAGCTGGAGAGCTACGCCTCCCAACTCGAGGGCGTCGGCATGATCCAGAACCCCTCCGAGATCCGGTGGGACGTCCGGCCCTCGCAGTGGGGCACCGTCGAGAACCGCACCATGGACTCCGTCCCCACCCTCATGGAGGTCGGCGCGCTCGCGGCCTTCAGCCAGTGTCTCGCCCAGAAGATGTCCGAGGTCCTCGAGGAGGGCGGCTCCATCGACCGGCTGCCCTACTGGTTCATGCGGGAGAACAAGTGGCGGGCGGCCCGCTACGGACTGGCCGCCGACGTCATCACCCCCCGCAAGGACGACTACCTCATCCACGCCTACGACGGCATCCTGCGTTGGGTCGAGGATCTGAGGTCGGTCGCGGAGCGGCTCGGCTGCGCGGGCGAGTTGCAGCACGTCGCCGACCTCGTAACCCGTGGGCCCAGCTACCTGCGCCAACGGCGGCTGCTGACCGCCGGCCACGACCCGGTCGCCGTCACCAGGGCGCTGGCCGACGAGCTACGCTCCGGGGTTCCAGCCTTCTCTCCCCGGGAGCCCCAGTGAAGCCCTTCCTCCTGCTCAGCGTCCGGCCTGAGGATGACGCCGCCGAGAGCGAGCGCCTGGCGATCGCCCGGCTCGCAGGGCTGACCCCGGAGGAACTGCACAGCGTCAGGCTGGCGACGACGACGCTCCCGGACATCGACATCGACGACTACGCCGGAGTCTTCCTGGGCGGCGGTCCCTTCAACGCGAGCGATCCGGTGAAGTCGCAGACCCAGCTGCAGGCCGAGGCGGACCTGGGGCGCGTCATCGACGCTGCCATCGAGCGGGACATGGCATTCCTCGGCCTCTGCTACGGGGTGGGGGCGCTGACCGACCGGCTCGGCGGGTTGGTGGACCGGACCTACGGCGAGGCCGCGGGGACGGCGACCATCTCCGTGACGCAGGCAGGCAGGGACGACCCCCTGTTCCTGGGCGTCCCCGACGTGCTCGAGGCGTTCGTCGGGCACAAGGAGGCCGTGACCCGGCTGCCGGAGGGCGCGGTGGTGCTGGCGACGGGCGAGCTCTGCCCCGTGCAGGCGTTCAAGGTGGGGCGGCGCGTCTACGCCACCCAGTTCCACCCCGAGCTGGATCCCGCCGGCATGGCGGAGCGGCTGCAGATCTACCGCAACCACGGCTACTTCGATCCCGACAAGACCGAGGAGCTCGTGGCCGAGGCGCTGGCGGCGCCGGTCGGCGCTGAGGTCAACCGGCTGCTCGCCAACTTCGTGGCGCTCGCGCGCCGGTAGGCCTCAGTCGAGGTAGTCCCGGATTAGGGACGCCTTAGCGCTGTGCGGTCAGGCATCCTCAGCAGGGGGCAAGGTAGCGCTGTGGGTCGGAATATTCCCGACTGACAAGGAAGCCACCCATGACCCCCACAACTCACACTCCCGTCGATCTGTGGTCGTTGCGTCAAGACGTGGTCGCGGCCGAGGGCTACGCGGCCACGGTGGGCACGTCGACGCTCGACGATCTCGACCGGCTGCTCCACAAGCTCGATCCGGTGGGCCTGGTCGCTGCTGGCGTGTTCGCCTCGTTCGAGGAAGTGTACGCGTTGCGCGCTGTCGTCTCGGTCAACGTTGACGCGCTTCGTCGGGTCGCTGCTGCTCGGGCCGCGCTCGAGGGTGCGCGCCAGGCCGAGGGGGTCGGGGCATGAGCACCGCGGGGACGGCCAGGGAACGAGTCCTGACCGAGGTGGCTGTGCGTACCGAGGTGAGCGCGCTGGCTGCGGTGCTCGGGGTCAGTGCGGTGAGGCTGGGGCGGCGGCTGCGCGAACACGGCCTCGTGACGGACATGGCGTTCCTGCTGGAGGTTGCCGGCATTGTCGGTGTCGACACGACGGAGCTGGTGCGCCACCTCGACGCAGACCCGGACGCTTTCGACCATGGCACCGGGCCGTGCCTGGTGAGGGACTGCCCTAGTTGTTCCTGGTACGGCGGGCCGGTCACGACCGCGTTGGCTGAGCTCCATGCAGCGATCACACGGGCGCAGGCCGAGGGCCAGCCGGTGCCGTGCGTCGGCCGGGCCGAGTGGGTCTCCGAGCGTGCCGACGATGTCCGGCACGCAAGGCGGCAGTGCGGGGAGTGTCCGGTGTTGATGCTGTGTGAGCAGGCGGCCCGCGAGGTCGAGCCTGACTCCGGAGTGTGGGCGGGTCGGGACATGGCCGCGGCTGCAAGGGTGCGGGCGTACTGCGGCCAGCGGCCCGTCGTCTCGATCGGGGCCGGACGATGAGCAGCCAGCAGCACGTGAGCCGAAAGGGCTCAGCTCCGGAGATCCGCGCTGGTGCGCCGCTGGGTGTGATCCTCGACGCGCTCGGCCGCGCCGGCTGGGGGCCGTTCCATGGCCGCTACTACGGGGCAACCCGGGCGATCCTCCAGGCCCTCGGCGCGCTGCTCGGTCCCTCCGGGCAAGGAGACGTGACAGCTGGGCAGGTCGCCGACGCGGCCGGCTACTCGGAGTTGTGGACCCGTCGCAAGCTCCACGAACTCGAAGAAGCCGGCGTCCTGACGTGGGATCGCGGCGGGGTGCAGCACGGCCGCCCAACGGCCGGGTTCATCCGCGTGTCGAAGACGGCGTTGGCGGACCTCACGAACCGGGCACGCCAGGCCGGCAACCCAAAAGCGTTGGACCGGGCGAGGGAGACCGCAAAGCGGATCGCCGCGGCCGGTCTGCGCTTCACGAAACGAGCTGCTCGTCGGCCGGTGATCGGCCCAACCGAAACTAAGCAGCAGCCCTCTCCTCTTAAGAGGGAAGAAGGCGGGCGCTGCGCGGCCCGACCCGTCACGCACACGACGATCAGCGGCCCACGGCCAGCGGTCGGGGCCCGCTCCGCCGCGCTACGCGCCCTGCTCGCCACACGGGCACCAGTGCCCGCCTAGGCGCGCCACGCTGACACCTGCTCCAAGTGCCAGGTGCGCAGAATTACGCACCTGACCCGAGGTGGCAAGGCTCCTTGTCACCCGTCACCTGTCCGAATCCTGCCCTCCTGGCGCCTGTCCAGTCGATACAACCACCACGAAGAAGGAACTGACCATGGTCAGCATCGATATCACCAAAATCACCTGCCCAATCAGTCGGCACGACGACCCCGAGGCCGCCGCGCAGTGGGCCGGCCTCGTCGCTCTCTACACCGACCACGGCGAAGACACCGTGATGACGGCGGGCCGGATCGAGGCCAACCTCGACAACGCCGACGCGTTCGAGGACGAGGCCAGCGAGATCCACGACGCAGCCAAGAGCGCAGCCAACGACGTCATCAGCGACGCGCTCCACTCGCAAGCCGCAGCCCTCTACCTCCACGCCCGTTTCCTCCGCACCATCGCGGCCGCCGCTGGCATCTACGCCACCGGCCAGGACAACTAGCGCGTCGAGGGTGTGCAACTTGCACACCCTGAAGGGCCCCCGCGCACGTGTAGGTGTCCCAACTTGGGACACCTGCCCCGGCCCTCCAGGGTCCCCGCGCACGTGTAGAGGTTGTGGGTCAGGGGCCGAGATGTACGGGACCCGTACACCTCGACGTCCGACCCCCTGGCGGACCCTCTGAGGGGCTCGCGGAAGGCTCTCAGCGAAGGGCCCCATGTGGAAAAAACGCGGGGAGAGATCGGCACTTCCCCCGACGGTTGCTATTCCCCGGGCGGGGAGGGGGTAGGGGCGTCGGCGTCAGGTGTCAACGTCCGTTGACACCACCGGCACACATGGCCAGCTGCCGTGCACAGTGCCTCGCGAGGTCCAAGTTTGCGGAGTGGGGGTGTTTGCTCTATCGCGCGCGCGACCCGGTCGAGAACCTCGGGGAGAGAGGCCCTAGGGGGGCCAGGCTGGGCCGGTCTGGCGTGTGAAGCGGGATTTTCTGGGGGTGGGCTCGTTGTGCATAGGTCGGCATTCAGCCGCGCGGGTTCGTCACGTCCGCCGATGGATTGGGTGCGGGGGCTCCTCCAACGCTTGCGCGATGGACCAGGGAGGAGCCCCCGCGGCTCGAGCATGCGCTCGAGGTTGTGACGGCCCGGCCACCGGAAGGAGCAGACCGGACCGTCACGGCTTGGGGGTCAGGCCGCCACCTGGGCCCTGCGCTGCGCTTCGGCGGTCACCTTGGCGAGCAGGTCGGGGTTGGCCCGATAGAGGACGTCGTTTCCGTTCGGGACGGTTTCGACGTCGACCAGCTTCAGCTTCGGTGCCAGCTGCAGCCATCGCTGCCACGGCGCCTTGGGGTTGTACGGGGCAAGGCGGCCAGCGTCGCCCGGGTCGGTGATCGTCGCAGACCAGTCGACACCGCTGCCGACATCGTGTCGAATGTCGTTGATGCTCCCGATGGGACGGCCATCGCGGAGCGGAACAGGCGGGACTCCCGCCGTGACGCTCAGCTCCTGGCGCACAAGGAGGATGCCGTCGAGGGTCTTGGCGTGGGTCTGGGCGTTGAGCCAGGCCATGCGTACCGGCTTGTCTGCCTCGAACAGGGTCTCGATGGTGTCCGTTGGGTTGACCCCGAGCTCACGAGCTGCACGGAGGGCGTCAGCCGCCTGGTCGAACGCGGGCCGCAGCTGCGTCAGGATCTGGTTCGCGTTGGCCCGGATCTCACCCATGAGTGCAGCGTCGAGTTGTTCGCGAATCCTCTGGAGTTCCTGCGGCATTGAGGTGAGGCTGTTGTGCGCGGTGTCCGCCGCCAGGATCCTGGCCTCGTGGGCGAGTTCCTCGGGGGTCTTGTCGAGGATGTTCTCGACCGCGGCCGGGCGGGGCAGGGTGTGGATTGGGAGCGCTTGCGTCAGGGTTTCCCACTTGGTCACGGCGTCGAGCTTGATGCCGCGCTGCGTGAGGATAGCGACCAGGCTGGCTAGCTGGCCCTCGAACTTCAGGTCAAGATTGATGTGGTTGTTCACTTCTTGGTCTCCTCGACGGCGATGGCGTGCTCGATGATGAGTCGGTTGGCGAGTAGGTGGGCGATCGTGTCAGCTGGCACCCAGTTGGGCACGATGTCGCCGGGACCTAGGAACACTTGCTCGGTGTCCCAGCCCGCGCCGTGGGTTGGCCGGTCGATGGCCAGGTCCTTCACCGTGGCGGTGTGGATCGTCATCACGGGCATGTCAGTATCCCTTCCCGAGCGCGGCGGTGATCTTGTCGTAGAGCGGATCCCCCGTGGGGGTTCCGGAGTCGGCGTTCCCGCCGGCCTGGGTGGCGTCAACCACCTTCCGATAGAGCCGCTCCTCGGCGGAGAGCCGCTGTGCCCGGTACGCGGCGCGTGCCTTGCTGGCGCGCACCTGGGCACTGTGAGCGAGTCGGTTGTCGAGCTCGGCCAAGATCTCACCGGCCGTAGAGTCGGCTGGCAGCCCGAGCCGACGGGCGGCTTGCGATGCAGCGAGGGCGGAGCGCAGCGCGCTTGATTGGTTTGTCATGGCAGGTCTCCTGCGGTCTTGCTGTTCACACTCGGCCTCTGGCCCGAAAGTGCGGTCCCCGCAGGGGAGTGACTGACTCGATCTCCCGGCCCGCTGGGCCCGGCGTGATCTGTCTCCATCATTCTAGCCGACTGGCCAGCGCCAGCAGCAAGGTACGGCTTGCGTCGCAGTAACTCACGGGTGGCGGCTTCGAGGGCCTGATAGTCGACTCTGCCGTTGTCACCAACGGCCAGGTCTAGCCCGACGTGCAACTCGAAGTCGGCCGGATCGGCAAGCCAGCCCTGAAGCCACAGCGTCACCAGTTCGCGATGCTGGAGCTTGATCAGCTCCACCGCGTCGTTGAGTTGCGCCTCGGTGAGTCGGAGCCGGCGACGCCACGTGGCAGCCTCCCGGGTGACCTTCACGATCTTCGGCTCTTCAGTTCCCTTCATGACCGGCTCCTTCCTTGGGTAGCGGTTGATGCCGTCCGCAGTCGGGGCACCACAGTTCGGGTTCTCGTCGCCAGGACAGCCGCAGCAGCGGCGGCCGACGTCGAGGGCAGTTGGTCGAGTGTGTGAACTCGGGATAGGTCCGGCTCATGCGGCGGTCCTCCTTACGGCTCGGCGGGCGCCGGGTTCGAGGTCGACCCCGCCCCAGACTCCCGAGCTGGCCTTGATCGTCTTGGCGGCCGCCGAACATGCGGTGAGCACCGGGCACCACTGGCAGGCCTCGACAGCCTCGGCACGGTCGTCGAGGGCCTCGGATGTCCATTCCGGCCGGCCGATGCACGGCACCCGTTGGCCGGCGTCGAGGGCCTCCTCGATCACCTCCTGGAGGTGGCCGAGGGACTGCTCGGCGTCGAGGTCGAGGCGCATCATGCGACGCTCCCTGCGGCGTCGTGAGCAGCGGCAAGGAGATATTGGGCGATCGCCCGGGCCTCGTCCGGGGTGAGCAGTGCCTCGCACTCGGCGAACCCTCCCCAGTCGGTGGCCTGCCAGGTTCGGAACAGGATCCTCGGCGTCATCAGCAAGTCTTCAACCGAGATCCGCACGGCGAACACCGGCTCGCCCTCGTCGTCGCGCTCGACATAGACGCGTGGCTCGCTGGCATGGAAGTGGTCGGGCTCGTCGGCCTCGCGCTCGGAAATTCCGAACGTCGAGATGCGCCGGACACACCAGGCAGGGCACCCCTCGGACGAAGGAAGGCTCGGGGTCTTCGTTGGGAACTCGAGGATCATCACGCGGCCCTCCTGGTCGTCGTCTCCGAACATGCGGGGTGGGTGGTCTGTCCGGGTCAAGGATCTCCATCGGCAGACGGCACACCGAACACGTACCGATCTCGGGGCCGGCGATGGGGAGTGTCTCGACGGGGACCGGTTCCCCCTGGGGGGTCGCTATGTAACCGGACGAACCGGCCAGACCGGCCGAACCGGACGGGACGCGGTCCGGTTCGGCCGCTTCGACCGGTTCGTCCGGTTTGTTGGAGACCCCCATACCCAACCGGCCCATGACCGGCCGGACAGTCGACAGGAGGTATCCGCGTTCCCGATTCCCGTCCGTGGCGCGCACCGTGTTCACCCCGAAGGAACGCGACATCATGCGCCCGAACCGCTGAATCGTAAGCCCCTTCGGGAACCGGTCAGACGCTCCCCAGTGGTCCGGGAAGTGATCCTTCAATGCCTCCACCAAGTCGGCCGTCTGCACGAAGTCCTCACCCTCGGGCCAGACGTCGCGAAGGTTGCGCAACAACAAGATGTGCGGGGCCTCGGTCATCGCTCCGTCCTCGCGGTCGGCGCGGACCTGCTCGACGTCGGCTAGCGCCAGGTCGACCACGACCTGAGGCCAGCGGCCGCCGGCGGCAGCAGCGACACGGGCCAGCGGTTGCCACTTCTCACGGAACCGGCCAATCACCCCGGCCGGCATCTCGGGGCGAGTGCCCGCGATCAGCTCCCGGTTCTTCTCGGCCCAGCTCCCCAGCAGATCACCGAGAAGTTGGGCGTCCTCCTCGATGAGCTCCCAGTCGGATTCCGCGGCCGTGCCGTCGAGGTCGGGCAGCAGCAACACGCGGATTGTGCGCGTGCGGGTGTCATCGGGCAAGCTCGGGTTGTTCCCGGCGATCGCCACCGGCGCGAAGGTCGCCATCTCCTTCGACTCCCAGCCGCCCCCCTTGACCGGCACCAGGACCGGCCGGGTAGCGCCCCTTTTGTAGCCGGAGTTCAGGATCGCAATCAGGTCTTGCACGCCGTCCTTGTCGGGCCTCAGCGTGCGGTCGGCCTCGTCGATCAGGAGAGTTCGCACCAGCGGTTCACCGTCTGCGCTCTGGAGCAGCCGCACCAGCAGCGCCGAGGATGAGACGGCCGCCATCTGCACCGGATCGAGGCAGAGACGGGCCAGGTGCTCCAGACACGTTGTCTTGCCCGACCCCGGCATCGGCGAGTCGATCAGCAGCCGCGGCGAGCTGTAAACCTCCATCGCAACATGCGTGTGCGCGCACCACAGCGCCAGCAGGTCGAGATCCGCGTCGGCCACCGTGCGGATGTAGCGGCCAAGCCACTCACGCACATCGTCGAGGGTACTCACGACGCCACCCCCAAACCGGGGGCCGGCGTCGACGTTGCCGCAGCCACAGCCGCGGCCATGTCGGCCGCGATCACGTCGGGATAGCGACGAACAACTTCCGCGTGCTCACGGCAGGCTGCAGCAGCCTCAGCAAGGGCCTCGTCACGCTCCCTCAGCTCGGTAGCCGTGGCCTTGCCGTGGAACTCTCCAGGACGTGGACGGGCGGCCTCCAGGGCCTCAGCACGGCGCTCCCAGAACGACGGCACAGCCGCGGCCAGGATCTCCTGCACGAACCGCACGCGGTGTTGCTCCAGGGCCTCGGCCAGCGGATCGAGGCCACGCTCGGCCAGCCGGGTCAGGTCGGTGATGCTCACGGCTTCACCTCCGTCACCGGATCGAGGCGCACGACGTAGACGCGCACAAGGTGCCCCAGTTCAGCGGCACGGGTGGCGTACTTGTCCGCAGCGGACAGCGTCAGGAAGACGCGCCGGCGGGTCGAGGCTGTCGGCGTGACGACGCACACGGCGAGCGCCCCGTCGACGCCGCTAACAAGGCGCTCCATGGCCTCGTGGCGTAGACTCTTCAGCAGGTCATCCACCTGAAGATTGGTGCCGTCCGGTTCGCCAGCCGGGCGGCCTTCTTCATTCTCCGGGGTCATGCGACACCGCCCATTGCCTCGAGTTCACTCTCGGCGAGCTCGGCTTCGTCGACAGACTCCTTTGCGCGGCGCCGCGCCTTTGCGGACTTCAGCGCGAGCCGCTGGAAATAGGCCTTCTTCTTGTGCTCCGCGCGTCGAGCACGCTCCATCGGATCGAGAGTTCCGTCGGGATCGACTTCCTTCTCGAACTTCGCCAGCAGTGCGGCGCGCGCGGGGGCGGTCCTAGCTGAACGGTCAGAGGTTTGCGCCCAACTTTCATGGGCGGCGATTGATGCAACCATTCGACGGTCGCAAGTATCTTGAGCGGGCACGACGAGACCCCCTTACGGGTCGGTCTCGGTGCTCATCTCCGAGCGTGGCGTACCGCTCAAGCGTTATTCAACTGTGTATGAGCATAGCGGATCGTTACGCGGTTACGACTCTCCGATGCCTACAAAACCACCGTGGTCGAAACTCTCCAGCGTCTCGGCCTTCTCCTCCACCGACAACGCCCGCGGCCGCGGGAGCGGGAGCGGCCTCACGACGTCCGGGTTCATTCTTGGTGTCAGGTCGCGCGCGCCACTCGTGTTAAGAGTCAACACCAGTCGAAGCACATCGATCATCATCGGCCCAGCGCCACAGCGGCAGGCCACCGATACGAGATCCCAGGTCTTACCTAGCAGGAACGGCGGGGCCATGCCCCAGTACCCCTGCGCTTCCCCTGGTTCGAGTCGGTCTTCCGGGGTCATCCGTACTCCCGCTGGCACCGCGAGGAACTCAGCACGGACGCGATAGACGACAAGGAGTGCCCGCTTGCACCCAGAGCTTCCGCACCAGACATGTGCCACCTCTGCGCGCCGACGAACCGCCTTGCTGAATCCGTCAACTATCTCCTTCAGCGCCGCCGCTTCGGGAGTCGCCGCTCGGGCTGGCTCGCCGTACCCCACCTCCCCTGGCGGCAAGTCGGGGGGGTAACGCCTGCTCACAGCTCCCCCAGGTTGAGAGATTGGGCCTCGGTGATGGCGCGTTCTTCGGCTCTGGCACGGGTGTATCGCTGCAGCATGTCCGGGGAACTCCATCCCGCGACGGCCATCAGTCCCCCTTCGGAGCCGCCTCGTTCGAGCCAGCGATGCGCGGCGGTGTGGCGGAGCAGGTGAGGGTGGAAACCCTCGATCTCGGCCCCGGTGGCGCGCATCTTCAACGTCTTGTGCAGGGCGTCGTAAGAGAACTCCTTGCCGCGGTCGCCGAGCCAAAGGGCGTCGGTGTCGGCCAGGCGGTGCGTGCGACGGGTCCGGCGGTAACGGTCGATGGCAAGCGCAACCTCGGGGGCGAGTGGGACGATGCGGCCCTTGCCCCCTTCCCGCGGCGGACGATCACGGCAGGCGGGTTCCGGGTGAGGTTGAGGTCGGAGAGTCGGAGGGCGACCACTTCACCGGCGCGCATACCGGTGGTGTACATCAGTCGGATGATGGCTTCGTCGCGTTTGTCGCGGAGGTCGCTTCCGCGGCACGACTTGAGGAGTGCCTTGAGTTGCTCGTCGGTGAGGGGTTGGATGACGGGCTTGTCCAACTTGGGCGCCTTGACGCCGAGCAGCTCGTCGACCGGGATCTCCCCTTCGTCGGCCAACCAGGCCGAGAAGCGACGCACCGCGAGGTGGCGCGAAACAGCAGTCGACGGCCTGGCCCCGTCTGTGAGGAGTGCGTCGATGAAGCGGCGCAGCTGGGCGCGACTGAGTTCAGGCGTGACCTCGGCGGCTTCCGCCCATGCAAGGAAGGCGCGGACACCGTCGCCATAGGACTTGACCGTCTGCGGGGATTTCCGCTCAGCGCGCAGCGACAGTTCCCACGAGGTCAGAAGGTCGCGGAGGTCGGGTTGCGGGTGTCCCGGAGCTCGTGCCATGCCCGAAAGCATACCAAATATCCTTGACTAGAACGCTGTGCGGCACTAGTCTTGACTCAGAACCCACGGGATCTACCCGAAACCCCTAGTCAGAGAGCTGTTCGACCCGATAGGCCGAGAAGCTGTCAGTCCAGATAATCCCGGAGGACCTGCGACCGCGAGGGGTGCCGCAGCTTCGACATCGTCTTCGACTCGATCTGGCGGATCCGCTCGCGGGTCACGCCGTAGACCTTGCCGATCTCGTCGAGGGTCTTCGGCTGACCGTCGGTCAGCCCGAAGCGCATCGACACGACACCGGCCTCGCGCTCGCTGAGCGTGTCGAGCACGTCGTTCAGCTGCTCCTGCAGGAGCGTGAAGTTGACGGCGTCGGCGGGCACGACGGCCTCGGAGTCCTCGATCAGGTCGCCGAACTCGGAGTCGCCGTCCTCACCCAGCGGGGTGTGCAGCGAGATGGGCTCGCGCCCGTACTTCTGGACCTCGACGACCTTCTCGGGCGTCATGTCCAGCTCGACCGCGAGCTCCTCGGGCGTTGGTTCGCGCCCGAGGTCCTGCAGCATCTGCCGCTGGACACGGGCCAGCTTGTTGATGACCTCAACCATGTGCACGGGGATGCGGATCGTGCGGGCCTGGTCGGCCATTGCGCGGGTGATGGCCTGCTTGATCCACCACGTGGCGTACGTGGAGAACTTGTAGCCCTTGGTGTAGTCGAACTTCTCGACTGCACGGATCAGGCCGAGGTTGCCCTCCTGGATCAGGTCGAGGAACAGCATGCCGCGGCCGGTGTAGCGCTTGGCGAGAGAGACGACGAGGCGCAGGTTCGCCTCGAGGAGGTGGTTCTTGGCGCGCCGACCATCCGCAGAAATCCACTCGAAGTCCTCGAGATCCTTCGCGGCGACGACGACCTCGGTCGAGGTGAGGCGCTCCTCCGCGAAGAGTCCGGCCTCGATCCGCTTGGCAAGCTCGACCTCCTGCACGGCGTTGAGCAGGGCGACCTTGCCGATCTGCTTCAGGTAGTCCTTGACCGGGTCGGCGGTGGCACCGGCGGAGACGACCTGCTGCTCGGGCTCGTCGGCGTCGTCGGAGTCAGAGAGCGCGAAGCCCTCCTCCTCGGAGGTGAGTTCCTTCTCGAGCGGGGCCGCCTCGGCCTCCACGAACTCCGTGTCGTCGACCTCGTCGAGGGAACGCTTCTTGCCGCCGACGGTGAGGACGACGTCGTCGCCCTCCCGCTTGAACTGCACCTCGACCTCGCCGGTGGAGGCCTCCGCGATCGTCGGCTCCTTCTTCGCGGGGGCCTTGCGTGTGCGGGGCGTCTTCGTGGCGGTCGCGGCAGCCGTCTTGCGCGGCGCTCGGGTGCGGGGTGCCTTGGCGGCGCCCTCAGCGTTCTGGCTCACAGGTGATCCTCTCGGCCATATGGTTTTTGCGCGTGCGTCGCCCCGGAAACGTCAAGGGTGGCGCCCCGCCATTCTTGCACGCAATCACGCTGCTCTCAAACCGGCCCATTCCCTGGACCGGCCGCCTGCGGCCGTGGCCTGGCCTGGGGGACCTCCCCCACCCCGGTCGGGGTCCCGGGGCGGCGGATCAGACCTGGGGCTGATTTCACGGCCATGGCGCAACTCGATGGAACCTCACGGGGCCGCTGCGCGTTGTATGGGGTGACGACTGCGAAAGGTCTGAACCAATGAATACTACGTCGCGTACCCGAAGCACCGAAGGCATCGAGGGCAAGGACTCAGTGGGTCTCTACCTCGACGCGATCGCCAAGACCCCGCTGCTGACCGCCCTCGAGGAGGTCGAGCTGGCCAGGGCCATCGAGGCCGGCCTGTACGCGGCCCACGTGCTCGACGGCACCGTCGAGTCCGGCGTCGAGGCCTCGGACACGGAGCTGCGCGACATCGTCGACGAAGGCGAACGGGCGATGCAGCGCTTCGTGCAGGCCAACCTCCGGCTCGTCGTCTCGGTCGCCCGCAAGTACGGCCGTGCGCAGATGCCGCTGCTCGACCTCGTGCAGGAGGGCAACACCGGCCTCATCCGCGCCGTCGAGAAGTTCGACTACGCCAAGGGCTTCAAGTTCTCCACCTACGCCACCTGGTGGGTCCGCCAGGCCATCTCCCGTGGCATCGCGCAGCAGGGGCGCATCGTGCGGCTGCCCGTGCACGTGGCCGAGCAGGTCAACCAGGTGTCGGCGGCCCGGAGGAACCTGGAGCGCCAGCTCGGCCGGGAGCCGGAGTTGGCCGAGATCGCCGAAGAGCTGGGCCTCGAGGAGTCCCGCGTCGTCGACCTGCTGCGCTACTCCCGCGACCACGTCTCCCTCGACGCGCCCGTCGAGGCCGACGGCGACACCTCGCTCGGCGACCTGATCGCCCGCGAGACATCCCCCGGCCCGGACGAGATGGTGCTGGACGCCGAGGAGCGCGGCCGCCTCGAAGAGATGCTGACCGACCTGGACGACCGCTCGCGCGACGTGGTGCGCCGCCGCTACGGCCTGCTGGACGGCCGCCAGGCCAAGCTCGCCGACATCGGCAGCCACTGGGGCATCACGGCGGAGCGGGTGCGCCAGATCGAGCGGGCCGCGCTGGCCACGCTCCGTGCACGCCACACCGTGGCCGCCTGACCCCACCACGACCTGACGGCCCGTCCCCTGCCGGGGGCGGGCCGTCGTCGTGTCCGCGTCAGTCGAGGACGCGGATGAGGCCCTCCTGGGCGCAGGAGGCGACGGCGACACCGTCCTGGAAGAGGCGGCCCATCGCGAACCCGCGGGCGTTGGAGGCGGAGGGGGAGATCATGTCGTAGAGGAGCCATCCGTCGACGTAGACGGGACGGTGGAACCACATGGCGTGGTCGATGGAGGCGATCTGCATGCTCGGCGACAGGAACTCGATCGCGTGCGGCACCGTGGTGACGCTCAGCAGGGTGGTGTCGCTCAGGTACGCAAGAACCGCGCTGTGCAGCAGCGGGTTCTCCGGCATCGGCTCCTTGGTCCGCACCCAGGCACGCATGGATCCGCCGGAGGCGGTCGCATCGGGCCTTGCCGCCAGCCGCACATCCAGGGCATCCCATTCGGAGAGCATCGCGATGCCGCCGCCGAAGCGACGTTCGAGTACCTCCTTCAGGGAGGGGCTGGCGTCCGGCGGCTGCACGTCGAGCGGCTCGGCGGCAGAGTGGTCGAGGCCCGGTTCCCGGCGCTGGAACGAACACGTCATCTCGAAGATGACCCGGTCCCCCTGCCGGGTGACGACGCGGCGGTTGCTGAACGTGTTGCCGTCGCGGGAGACCTCCACCTCGAAGTCGAGGGGCACGTCGTTGTGTCCTGGCCGCAGGAAGTACGCGTTCAGCGAATGGACGGGCCGTTCGGGGTCCACCGTGCCGGCCGCGGCGACGAGGGTCTGCCCCAGCACCTGGCCGCCGAAGAGGCGCTGCAGGTGGGTCCGCGGCTGGGGTCCGCGGAACGTCGACTCCCCCGTCCGCTCAAGGTCGAACAGGTTCAGCAGCTCAGTCACGTCGCGGGGCACCGCACTATGGTGCCACTGACGAGGGGGTCTGTGCTCAGCCGAGCCGGGAGATGGCCTGCCGGATGCGCTTGGCCGAGACGGGCACGGAGGTCCGCAGCTGCTGCGCGAAGAGGCTGATCCGGAACTCCTCGATGAGGAACGCCACCTCCTCGACCTCGGCCCGCAGCGGACCCGGCGGCTGCGCGTCGACGACCTCTGCGTAGCGGTCTTCCACCTCATCCACCTCCGACTGCAGCCGGGCGTCGCGCTCCGGCTGCGCGGCGGCCGCCTCGAGGCGGGCGACGGCGCCTGCGGCGTAGCGCGGCAGCTGGGAGAACCACGGGTCGGGCGTGGCCGAGATGAACCGGTTGAAGAACAGGTTGTCGAGCTGGGACGACACGTCGCGGGCAGCGGGTCCTCCTGCGGCGGACAGGATCCTGGCCCGCGTGACCGCCATGAGCGCCTGCGCCACCGTGTTGACGACCGCCAGCGTGCGGCCGGGGCACTCCTGTCGCACGGCGAGCGCGACCGCCTCATACGCGGCCTGCGAGCGGACGTCGACGATCGGCCCCTGCTCCGCGGCGAGCTGCTCGCCGGCCTTCAGCCACGCGTCGGCCAGCAGCGCCGGCACGTTCGGGTACGCGGAGTCGGCCAGCGCGAGCTTCTCGGACCGGCCGAGGTGCGACACGACCCAGCGGGTCGGGTCGGGATTGGTGAGGGTGAGGAGGCGCCTGACGCCGGTCACGTGCGAACGCACCGCCCGGTCGAGGTCATCGAGGATGGCCAGTCCGACGCCCGTCGTCTCGTCCACGAGCGCGGGATAGCCGACGACGCCGCGGCCCAGGGCACGCTCCCGGGGAACCGTGCCGAACGTCCAAGACTTCTGCCCCTTCGCGGCGAGCGAACCCGCCGCCTTCGTCAGCTTCGCTGCCACCTTCGGCGCCAGCCGTTCCCGCAGCACGTCGAGCTGGTCGCCGCGGGCCACTTCGCGCCCGCCGTCGGTGATGACGAACGTCGGGCGCAGATGTGAGTCGAGGCCGGCGGGCGCCCAGTCGTCAGCTGCGACCCGGACCCCCGTCAGCGCCGTCAACGCGCGGCCGAGCGCCTCGGTGAACGGCCCCTCCCCGATCCCGTCCCGCTCCTCCAGCCAGGCCAGGGCGCGGGCCGCGTAGTCGGGCGCGGGGACGAAGCTGGTCCGCACAGACTTGGGCAGCGACCGGATCAGCGCGGTCGCCAGCTCGCGGCGGAGCCCCGGCACCTGCCAGCTGAAGCGGGCGTCGTCGAGCTGGTTCAGCAGCTCGAGGCGCACCGTCACCGTGACGCCGTCGGCGCCCGCCCCGGGTTGAACTCGTAGCTGACGGGAAGCGCGTGCCGCCCCGCCTGCCAGCGGTCGGGATAGTCGCCGGGCCGCAGCTGTGTGGCGTCGGTGACGGCGTCGTCGACGCTCAGCCGGGGCCACTCGTCACGGGGCAGGCCGCGGAGCCACTTGTCCAGGGTCGAGCCGCTGACGACCTCGTCCGGGACCCGGGCGTCGTACCAGGCGTAGAGCGCGTCGTCGGAGATCAGCAGGTCGGGACGGCGCATCCGGTCGGTCAGCTTCTCCGCCTCGGCGTAGGCGGCCCGGTTGGAGGCGACCGGTTCCTGCCTGGTCTCCCACTCCCCCTCGACGATCCCGGATCGGAGGAAGATCTGGCGCGCCTCGACGGGATGCTCGCCCGCATAGTTGGTGCGGCGCCCGGCGACGATGGGAACCCCGAACAGGGTCAGCCGCTCGGAGGCGATGACGGTGGCGGTGCGCGGGGAGAAGCGGGGCTCGGTGACGGTGCGGGTGAGCACGTCTCCGCCGACCTGCTCGATCCATTCCGGGCGCACCGGGGCCACTGTGCGGGCCCACAGCCGCGACGTCTCCACCAGCTCGAAGGCGACCACCAGGGGCGGGGTGGACTTCGACAGGGCGGAACCGGGCTGGATCGCGAACCTGGCGCCACGGGCACCCTGGTACTCGGTCAGCGGACGCCTGCCGCCGCGGGCCTGCGGCTTGGCCTTCTCCGGCTCGGCCAGCCCGACGTTCGACAGCAGGCCGCTGAGCAGGCTCGTCAGCACGTCGGCCATGGGGCCGCGGCCGCCCACGTCGAGATCGAGCTCCTTCGCCACCTCGCGCAGCTGGCTGACGAGGTCCTCCCACTCGCGGAAGCGCACGAAGTTGAGATATTCGGCCCGGCACAGCCGCCGGAACGCGCTGCCCGAGAGCGCCCGCCGCTGCTCCCGCAGGTAGGTCCACACATTGAGCAGCACCTCGAAGTCGCCGCCCTCCAGCGACGCCTTCGACGCGGCCGGGTCCTTGCGGGTGCCGGTGTGGACGGTGTGACGCAGTGGCGCGGAACCAGCGGCGGGCTCCGGCGTCCCCTCGGCGGGGGTGCCGCCCCAGAAGCGGCGGTGCAGCTGGTCGGCCTGGGCCTGGAACTCGCTGGGCCGTTCGCGGACGTCGGGGACGGTCAGGCCTGCGACGAGCACCAGCACGGTCGCCAGAGTGCTGCGGCGGTGTCCCTCGATGAGCATCCGCCCCAGCCGCGGGTCGACGGGCATCCGGGCCAGCATCCTGCCGATCCGCGTGAGCCGCACCTGCCCGTGGCGCTGCCGCGGGTGGATGGCGCCCAGCTCGCTGAGCACGCGGACGCCGTCGTTGATCTGCGAGATGACCGGCGCCTCGACGAACGGGAACGACTCCACGTCGCCGAGTCCGGCCTGCGCCATGAGCAGGATGACCGTCGCCAGGTTGGTGCGCAGGATCTCCGGCTCGGAGTAGGCGGGGCGGGCGGCGAAGTCGTCCTCGTCGTACAGGCGGATGGCGATGCCGGGCCCGATGCGGCCGCAGCGGCCGGAGCGCTGGTTGGCCGAGGCCTGCGACACCGGCTCGATCGGCAGTCGCTGCACCTTGGTGCGGGCCGAGTAGCGGGAGATGCGCGCCAGCCCGGTGTCCACCACGTAGCGGATCCGCGGGACGGTGATCGACGTCTCCGCGACGTTCGTGGCGAGCACGACCCGGCGTCGCGGCCCGGGCGCGAAGACACGCTGCTGATCAGAGGCCGACAACCGGGCGAACAGCGGCAGGACCTCCAGGTCCACGTCCAGGGCCTCGATGGCGTCCGCGGCGTCGCGGATCTCCCGCTCGCCGCTGAGGAAGACGAGCACGTCGCCGGTCGACGACTCGGTGACGATCTCCTCGATGGCCGCGGTGATGCCGTCGATCTGGTCCTCCCCCTCCGCCGGGGGCCGGTACCTGACCTCGACGGGGAAGGTGCGGCCGGACACCTCGACGATGGGCGCGTCACCGAAGTGCTCGGAGAACCGCGCCGTGTCGATGGTCGCCGAGGTGACGATGAGGCGCAGGTCCGGCCGTTTCGGCAGCAACTGCTTGAGGTAGCCGAGGAGGAAGTCGATGTTGAGGCTGCGCTCATGGGCCTCGTCGATGATGATCGTGTCGTAGCGGCTGAGGGTCCGGTCGTGGGTCAGCTCGGACAGCAGGATGCCGTCGGTCATGAGCTTGATCCGCGTCTGCGCCGTCACCTTCCTGGTGAAGCGCACCTGGTAGCCGACGAACTGGCCGAGCTCGACGCCGCATTCGACGGCGATGCGCTGCGCCACCGTCCTGGCGGCGATGCGCCGCGGCTGCGTGTGGGCGATCCGCTCCCGTCCGGCGAGCATGCAGATCTTCGGCAGCTGCGTGGTCTTGCCCGAACCGGTCTCGCCGGCCACGATCACGACCTGGTTGTCGCGGATCAGCGCTGCGATCCGCTCCGCCTCTGCCGCGATCGGCAGATTCGGCTCAACGGTGATGCGGGGTGTCGGCTCCGCCGTCATCCGCGCGTGATGTAGAGCGGGCACTCCGCGTGGGCCATGAGCCCGCGCATGAGGCCGCCGAGCCCGAAGCCGGGGATCGAGGACTCCCCGACGCCCAGCACCATCAGGTCGTAGCTGGCGCTCCGGCTGACAAGCTCGTTGATGGGGCTGTCGGTGGCCACCGAGACGGTGTACTCGACCTCCGGGAAGGCCGGGGCGAGGTCGGCGGCGATCGCCTGGATGCCGCCCTGCGCGAAGCGCACCTGCTCGTCGAGCTGCGCCGGGCTGAGCCTGCGGGCGAAGAGGCCGACGGGCGGCTGGATCGCGTGGATGATCTCCAACCGGCTGCCCAGCCGCTTGGCCTGCTCGAAGCCGGCCTTCAGCGTCTTCTCGGAGCCAGGGTCGGTCTGCAGGCCCACGCCGACGAGCCCCTTGGAGCCGACGGGGGACGGGTGGGCGGCCGCGGAGATGACCACGACGGGGCAGGACGCGTTGGCGACGACCGCGACGGACGTGGAGCCGACGAACATGCGCTCGAGCCCGGTGGCAGCGCGGCGGCCGACGACGACAAGGTCGGCGACCTCGCTGAGTCGGGCCATAACGCCGCCCGGCGAGCCCATGACGACCTCGGTCTTGATGCGTTCGGTGGGCAGGCCGATCTCCAGTGCCAGTCCCTTGGCCTGCTCGTTCGCGCTGACGCCTGCGGCCTGCAGCACCTCGGGGTCGTAGACGACGCCCCAGGCGCCGGCCATGAGCGTGTCGTCGACGGCGTTGACCAGCATGAGCTCGGCTCCGTGCCGCAGCGCGGTGTTGGCCCCGAATCGGACGGCTCGCAGGCCGTCGTCGCTTCCGTCGACGCCAACCACGATCAGTGGGACGGTTCGATCAGACATGGGCTCTCCCCTAACTCTCTCTGGTCCCGGACACGACGCGACCGGCGACGGTCGACGCGGTGATGGCCAGGCGGATGGGCCGGTCGTCGAGCCAGCTGATGCTCGCCCGTTCCGGCTCGGTCGCCGGGCCTGTGATGCCCGGACGATAACGGACCAGCCGACGGCGGACTCGTTGTCGATGTCGTCGGCCTCGAAGGCCACCTCGGTCGGCTCGACGAGCCGCGCGAGCGGCGACGACGGCGAGGTGTTGAAGACGACGGTTCCGTCGTCGATGACGAAGTTGATGGGCAGGATGGATATCCCGTCGTCGCCCAGCCACGCGATCCGGCCGATCTCTGCGTCGGCCAGCAGCGCCCAGCACTCGTCGGCGTCGAGCCGCGAGAAGTAGGTCACGGGCTGGTGTTCCCTCGTCATGGCCCAACCCTAGCGCCCGGGCGCCCCGACCGTCGGCCGCGACTCAGGTGTTCTGGAAGGTGGTGCGGCCGCCGAGCTTGACGGCGAGTTCCTCGTCGATGCCGTCGGCGATCTGGCTGACGGCCCGCAGCGCCTGGTTCAGGTGGGCGGGGACGAACGGGCGGGCCGGCACCGACACCTGCACGTAGACCCGGTCGCGGTGCAGCGCGAACCGTCCGTAGCGGGATTCGACGTTGAGGTCGTTGAGGACCTCGCAGGCGCGGCTGCGGCCGTTCACGTCGTGTACCAGCGGGGAGAACAGGATGAGTTCGGAGGCGTCCTCGCTGGATCGCAGGAACAGGATCGCCGACCCGACGCGGATGGCGACGTCGCCCTGCTCGTTGCGCAGCGGCGGGTGACCGAACGACCGCTGCAGCTCGGCCGCCACGAGGTTGTCGAGGTCCTGCCGGTTGGCGGGCTGGATCGACGCCTCGGAGCGCTTGAGCTTCTTCGGCTTGAGCGGGGTCCAGTCGGTCTCCCCCTTGAGGATCTCGGCCAGCTGGTCCGGCTCCAGGAAGATCGGATGCAGGACGCTGAACACGCCGGCCAGCGTGTCGCTGGCCAGATGGGCAAGGTCCGCGGACGCCTCCTGCGCGACGGCGGTGTGGAAGCGGGGTTCCTCGTCCGTCGGCGGGGTCCACCCGAACTCAGCGAGGCCCCTGGCCTCCTGCGCCGTCGGCCTGCCCTCGTCGGAGCCCGTCACATACGCGCTGATGACCGCGTCGTCGAGCACGGTGAACAGGATCCCCGGCTGCGGTCCTGCGCAGTCGGTGGTCGTGGCCACCGAGATGCTCAGGTCCGCCGTCGCATCCATCACCGACAGCACCTCGTCGAGGCGCCCGGCAAAGTCTTCCCAGGCCTCGCGCTGGGTGTCGTCGAAATCGAAGTCCTCGTAGTCGTTCACGCTTCCACCTCCCCTACGCAACCTAGTACAGGTTGAGTAGACAGGGTCACCGGCGTCCCCCTTCGGTGCGGGCACGCGGGGGCGCACTAGAGTGCCGCCATGGTCGCGGCGCTGCAGGGGTTCACGACGCTCGCCATCGTCATCGGGGTCGGCTGGCTGCTGGCCCGCACCCGTGTGGCCGACCGGGCCGCGCAGAAGGCCCTCGGCGACGTCGCCTTCTTCGCGGGCCAACCGGCGCTCGTCCTCATCGCGGTCGCCGACGCCGACCTCGACCTGCTCATCGGGCCCCACGTGGCGGCCTTCGGCGTGGCCTGCATCCTCTGCGGGCTCGCCTTCGCCACGCTCCAGCGCCGGCTTCTGGGAGCGAGCCGGGCCGAGGCGGCCGTCGGCTATCTCGCCACGAGCTACGTCAACGCGGGCAACCTCGGCATCCCCGTCGCCGCGTTCGCGCTGGGCGACCCGGCGTGGGCGGCGCCCGCCATGCTCCTGCAGGTGCTCATCCTGCAGCCGAGCGCGGTCGCGGTGCTCGAGTCGTCGCCGTCCGGCCGGGGACGCTCGGTGGTGGCCAGTTTCGCCACCCACCCGCTGGTGCTGGCCGGCGCCGCGGGACTGCTGCTCAACCTGACCGGGTGGCGGCCGCCGTCGCTGCTCTGGGCGCCCATCGAGACGATCGGCGCCCTGGCGATCCCGGCGATGCTGCTGGCCTTCGGCATGTCGCTCTTCGACAACCGGATGCCGCCCCTCCACCGCCTGCCCAGGGAGACGCTCGCCGCCATCGCGACGAAGTCGCTGCTCGTCCCTGCCGTGGCGTGGGGGCTCGGCCTCGCGCTCGGCCTCGACGGGCTGCCGCTGCGCGCCGCGGTGATCCTGGCGGCCCTGCCCACCGCCCAGATCGTGTTCGTGCACTCCCTGCGGTACCAGGTGGCCACCCCGCTGGTGCAGGCGACGACGCTGTGGTCGACGGTCTTCAGCGTTCCGGTGATCCTGCTCGCGACGCTGGTGGTGGGCTGAGGCCCGCCGGGTCAGGGGCGCCGTCCCAGCGGACCTCCGAGACATGGGCGTCGCCCGGGGTCTCCTCCGCCACGAGGGCGTCGTAGGAGCGGCCCTCCAGGCTTCCGAGCGCCACGTCGCGCAGCCGCTCGTCCGTGACGACCGCGAGCCCGTGGGCGTCGGCGATCCGTTCCGCCGTCTGCCGGGCACGCAGCAGGTCGCTGCTCCACACCGCAGTCACGCCGTGGGCGGCCAGTCGGTCGGCCATGTCACGCGCCTGTGCGTGGCCGGTCACCGTCAACGGGATGTCTGGCGTCTGACCCTGCAGGCGGCGTTCCAGGTTCCAACTGGACTGCCCGTGGCGCGCGAGATGGAGGATCACGGGGCGAGTCTAGGGCCGTCCGCCGCATAAACACGATGCAGCCTTTTCGTATTTCGGCTTGTAGAATCCACCGTGACTGTGTCCGACCCGGAAGAGGCTTCGTGAACCCCACCACCTGGGATGCGCCCTACCCCATCATCATCTTTGCCATGTTCTGCATCGTGATGGCCAGGGCAAACGGCACCTACTGGCTGGGCAGGAGCATCACGGCGGGCCTCAGCCGCTCACGGAAGGCGGCGCGCCTGTTGGAGGGCCGCCACTACGTCACGGCCACCCGCTGGTTGAACCGCTGGGGTGCGCCCGCGATCACGGTGTCGTTCATGACCATCGGGATCCAGACCATGATCAACCTGGCGGCAGGCGTCACGAAGATGCCCCTGCGTCGCTACCTCCCGGCGGTCACCGTCGGCTGCATCATCTGGGCGTTCATCTACGGCTCCGCCGGATTCCTCTCGCTGGTGGCCGTCGAGAGGCTGTGGCAGCGCTCCCCCGCCCTGGTCATCGCCCTCGGCGTCCTCGCCGTGGCCGGCGTGGCCTGGGCGGTGCTGCGCAAGGACAAGCCGTCCGCGGTCGCCCACCAGGGCGCTGCCGCACCGGAGCCGCAGGCGAACTGAGAGTCGGGAGGCTCCGTGGGTGACCTGCAGGCCAGCGTCTACGTCGACGGCGAGCGCTCGGACATCGACTCCGTCGACTCTCTGTCGCAGCGCCTGGATCGCGATCCCGCGGCCTTCGGTTGGCTCTCGCTCACCGATCCCGCTGCCGCCGAGACCGCCCGTGTCGTCGCTGACCTCGGGCTGAAGCCGCTGCTGGTCGAGGATCTGGTCGACGCCGGACAGCGTCCCAAGGCCGAACGGCACGGTGAGGCGCTCCTGCTGGTGCTGCACCCGGTGCGCACCCCCACGCCGGAGCGCGCTGTCAGCACCGGAGAGTTACACGTCGTCGTCACCGACCGGTGGCTCCTGACCATCGGCCACGACACCGGCTCGCTGGTCTCCGAGGTCGCCGCCGACCTGGCGGGCCGCCCCGCGGTGCTTCGGCGCGGACCCCGTGCCGTCGCCGTCACCTTGATCGACCGTGTCGTCGACGACTACGCGCCTGCCTGCGACCTCCTCGAGGGAACCGCTGACGACCTCGTCAGCCAGGTGTTCGGAGGAGCCGACCACATCGGGCAGGAGATCTACCGCGCCTCGCAGCAGATCACGGTGCTGCAGCGTGCAGTGCGCCCGGTGCCCGCCATCCTCGATGAGCTGCAGAGCGACCGCCTGCTCGAGCAGGCGGATGAACAGCTGCAGCACCGGCTGCGCGACATCGCCGACCACGCGGCGCACCTGAAGGACAGGACGGCGGCGCTGCGTGACGAGCTCAGCCGCGCCATGGACCTGACGCTGTCGCAGCAGATGCGCGCCCAGGCGGAGGATTCCAGGAAGATCGCCGCCTGGGCGGGCGTCCTGTTCGTGCCGAGCCTCGTGACGGGCGTGTACGGCATGAACTTCCGCCAGATGCCCGAACTCGCCTGGCCGCTCGGCTACCTGTGGGGCCTCGGCCTGATGCTGGCGGGCGGCGTGGCCATGTACCTCATCTTCCGGTGGCGGCGCTGGCTGTGAGGGCCGCGGTCACATCAGCGCCGAGGTGAGTCGGCAGACGCTGTCGAGGTAGCGCGCCGCCAGCGGCTGCTTGCGCCACTCCTCCAGCGTCAGGAGCCGCGACACGGACCGGTAGCCGTCGTCGATGACGTGGAGCTTGTCGACGAGGTCACCCCCGAAGGCCATGAGCGTGATCTCGTAGTCGAGCGCGAACGACCGGTAGTCCATGTTGGACGAGCCGATGACACCGATGCGCTCGTCGACCGTCATGTACTTGGAGTGCAGGACGGTCGGGGCCGGATACAGGTAGATGTTCACACCCGCCTCCAGCAGCGTCTCGTAGTAGGAACGCTGGGCGTGGCCGACCATGAACTGATCCGCCTTCTCCCCCACGAACAGGTCGACGCGCACGCCACGGTAGACGGCAGAGGTGATCGCGGACAGCAGCGACTCGTCGGGGACGAAGTAGGGGCTGGTGATGGTGATGGTCCGCTCCGCGAGGTACATCAGCGCCACGAAGAGCCGCTGGTTGGGCTCCGTCGGGTACCCGGGCCCGGAGGGGACGAGCTGCAGGGCGTTGTTCGCACCGCCGGGGATCAGGTCCGGCTTGTCGATGAAGTGTTCGTCACGGTCGAGGATCTCGCCGGACTCCACGAACCAGTCCATGGCGAAGACGGCCTCCACCTCGAGCACGATGTCGCCGGTGACGCTCACGGACAGGTCGATCCACTCCCGGCCGATCCTCCGGTTCTTCGCGTTCGCGTAGGCCGGATCGATGACGTTGTGGGAGCCGACGAACGCGATGTCGCCGTCGACGATCATCAGCTTGCGGTGATTGCGCAGGTCGGGCCGTCGCCAGCGGCCCTTCAGGAGCTTGATCGGCATCATGAGGCGCCACTCGACGCCCGCCTCGGTGAGCCTGCGCTTGAACTGACGCCAGCCGGGGTACTTCTGCGATCCGAGCTGGTCGACCAGCAGGCGCACCTTGATGCCCCGCTCGGCGGCGCGCGCCAGCGCAGTGAAGAACACGTCGGTGGTGTCGTCCCACGCCATGATGTAGAACTCGACGTGGACGTAGCGCTCGGCCGCGTCGACGGCGCGGGCCATCTCCTGGTAGAAGACCCGCGTGTCGTCGATCAGCTCACCGACCCGCCCGGTGACACACGGCAGCTGCGTGAGCTCCCGGTTCATGTGCACGATCCGCTCCAGCGGGGGCGTCGTCTCTGCGCCGTCCGGGATCAGCGGCAGGTGCCCGGCGTGGGCGCGGAGCACGTCGTCGCTCGCGCGCTGCGCCTCGTAGCGGCGCCCCTTGACCCAGGGGCTCCCGATCAGCCAGTACAGCGGGAACCCGATGACAGGGACGAACAGGATCAGCAGCAGCCAGGCGGACGACGACGACGGACGCCGGTTGTTGGGGATGACCCCGATCGCGACGATCTTCGCGACGTACTCGACGATCAGAAAGACCGTTGTCAGGTAGGCGGGCAACTCCATGTGGGCGCTCCTGTTCGCTCGCCCGCATCCTAGCGAGCCCGAGCGCCCGCCGTCAGTCCAGTTTGCGGGCGGCGCCCTTGTCAGCGGACTGGGCCAGCATGCCGAAGATCTTCAGCGCGGTGGACACCTCCCGCTGCCGTGTCGCCGGCACCCAGCCCTCGGCGTCCCGCCGGGCGCGGCGCTCCGCGAGCGTGGCCTCGTCCACATCGAGGCTGATGAGCCGGTCGGGGATGGAGATGGTGATGGGGTCACCGGTCTCCACCAGGCCGATCGTGCCCCCGGAGGCCGCCTCAGGTGAGACGTGGCCGATCGACAGCCCCGACGATCCGCCCGAGAACCGCCCGTCCGTGACGAGGGCACACGTGGGACCGAGCCCGAGGCCCTTCAGGTAGGAGGTCGGGTACAGCATCTCCTGCATGCCCGGGCCGCCCTTCGGCCCCTCGTAGCGGACGATGACGACGTCACCGGGCTGGACCACCTTGCCGAGGATGGCCTCGACGGCCTCGTCCTGCGACTCGGTGACGATCGCCTTCCCGGTGAAGACCCACTGGTCCTCCGGCACCCCGGCTGTCTTGACGATGGCGCCGTCGACCGCGAGGTTGCCCTTGAGGACCGCCAGGCCGCCGTCGAGGGTGTACGGGTGCTCGGTCGAGCGGATGCAGCCGCCCTCGGAGTCGGTGTCGAGGCTGTCCCAGCGGTTGCTGGACGAGAACGCCTCGGTAGTGCGGACGCCACCGGGGGCGGCGTGGAACAGCTCGACGGCCTCAGGACGCGGGTTTCCGCCGCGGATGTCCCACGCGTCGAGCCAGGCGTCGACGGTCGGCGAGTGCACGGCGTGGACGGTGTCGTCCAGCTTGCCGCCGCGGCGCAGCTCACCCAGGAGCGCGGGGATGCCACCGGCGCGGTGCACGTCCTCCATGTAGTACTTGTCCGAGTTGGGGGCGACCTTGGCCAGGCAGGGGGTGTGCCGCGAGATCTCGTCGATGTCGTCGAGCGTGAAGTCCACGCCCGCCTCCTGGGCGGCGGCGAGCAGGTGCAGCACGGTGTTGGTGGAGCCGCCCATGGCCACGTCGAGCCGCATGGCGTTCTCGAAGGCCGACTTGGTGGCGATCGACAGCGGCAGCACGGAGGCGTCGTCGTCGTCGTACCAGCGGCGGCACAGTTCGACGACGAGGCGGCCCGCCTCCTGGAAGAGCCCCTTGCGGGCGGCTGCGGTCGCCAGGGTCGAGCCATTGCCCGGCAGGGCGAGCCCGATGGCCTCGAGCAGGCAGTTCATCGAGTTCGCGGTGAACATGCCGGAGCAGGAGCCGCAGGTGGGGCACGCGTTGGCCTCGATGCGGCCCAGCTCGGCGTCGGACACGTTCGGATCGACGGCAGACACCATCGCGTCGACGAGGTCGAGCGAGCTCTCCACCGTGCCGCCGTCCTTGACGATGGCCCTGCCTGCCTCCATGGGCCGCCGGAGACGAAGACGGTGGGGATGTTCAGCCGCAGCGCGGCCAGGAACATGCCGGGGGTGATCTTGTCGCAGTTGGAGATGCACACCAGCGCGTCGGCGCAGTGCGCGTTGACCATGTACTCGACCGAGTCGGCGATCAGCTCGCGGCTCGGCAGCGAGTACAGCATGCCGCCGTGGCCCATCGCGATGCCGTCGTCGACGGCGATGGTGTTGAACTCGCGCCCCACGCCCCCCGCCTCGGCGATGGACTCGGAGACGAGCTTGCCCATGTCGCGCAGGTGGACGTGGCCGGGCACGAACTGGGTGAACGAGTTGGCCACGGCGACGATCGGCTTGCCCCAGTCGGAGTCCGTGATGCCGGTCGCGCGCCAGAGCGCGCGGGCACCCGCCATGTTGCGGCCGTGGGTGGTGGTGCGGGACCGAAGCGCCGGCATGGGATCAACCTCCAGGGTTCGTGGATGACCAGACAAGGTTACCCGCGCGGGCACCGCTGCCCCCGGCCCGTCCGCTAGCCTGACATGGTGCCCGATTCGTCCGGGCGGTAGCGCAGTGGCGCGATCCGTTCCCACGTGGTCGGCGGGCATGTCCCCTACCCGGGACTGCCACTAACCGGGTCACGGGACCGGCGCAACGTGTGCGGGTCATGCACCCTTCGATGGGTCCACCCGCACACCGGCCGGTCCCGTGCCCCACCCAATCTGAGGAGCAGCAGAGTGGAACTCACCGCCTTCCACGTCACCGTCGACGCACACGAGGTCGCCGTCACCTACCCCGACGGCGGAGCCCCCGTCGTGCTCGGCCCGGGCAGGCACCGCCGCGTCCGCCGTCAGGGCTACGTCAGCGTGGGCACGGCGTGGCGGCATCTGCAGCTGGCCCCGCAGGAGATCCCCACCGCCGACGGCGCCCAGGTGAAGGTCACCGCGGTGGCGCGCGTCCGGGTCACGGACCCGGTCCTCGCGCTGGGCTATGAGGAGGCGGAGCAGGCCGTGTACCTGGCGATCCAGCTGGCGCTGCGCGACGAGTTCGCCCAGGTGGAGGTCGCCGACGCGCCCGCCGCGCCCAGGAAGGATCCCGAACTGGCGGCCCGCATCCTGGCCAGGGCCGTCGAGGCCGGGCGCGAGGTAGGCTACGAGGTCGCCTCCGTCGTGGTGCGGGACGTCATGCTCCCCCAGGACCTGCGGGCCGCCTCGGTCGAGTTGCTCACCGCCCGCACGCGGGGCCTGGCCCAGCTCGAGTCGGCCCGGGCAGAGACCGCGGCGCTGCGCACGCTGGCCAACGGCGCGAAGATCCTGGAGGACCACCCGGCGCTGGCGAAGCTACGGATGGTGCAGGCGATCCCGATGGGGTCGTCGCTCAGCCTGCGTGTCGACGACGAGTCCTGATCAGGGCTGGTCTCCCAGACCGGCGGGACGGTCGGTGGCGCTGTACTGGGACCACGAGCCCGGGAAGAGGCGCCCGCGGCCGAGGCCGGCGTGCTCCATGGCGATGAGGTTGTGGCAGGCGGTCACGCCCGAGCCGCAGTAGCTGATCACGCCGGACGCGTCGCCGAGGTCGGCGAACCGCTCCCGCAGCGCCTCCCGGCTCAGGAACCGGCCGTCGGCGGCCAGGTTCCCGGTCAGCGGATAGCTGCGCGCACCGGGGATGTGCCCGCCGCGCGGGTCGATGGGTTCCACGTCGCCGCGGTACCGCTCGGGGGCGCGGGCGTCGATGACGACGGGGCCTGCGACGGCCTCGTCGATGTCGGCGAGCGCCCCCGCGGGCCAGTCCTGCGCCGTGAAGGTGGCCGCGGGGCGGGCGACGGGATCGACGCTCAGCTCCCCTTCCCAGGCGCCCATGCCGCCGTCGAGGAGCGCGGCGTCGCGGCCCAGCATCCGCAGCAGCCAGACGAGACGGCCGGCCATGGCCCCGCCTGCATCGTCGTAGGCCACGACCACGTCGCCGTCGCCGATCCCGAGGGCCCCCAGCCCGGCCGCGAAATCGGCTGGCTCAGGAAGCGGATGCCGGCCCCGCTCCGCAGAGGCCGGTGCCGCCAGCACCTCGTCCATCGGGACGAACACGGCACCCGGCAGGTGGCCGCCCCGGTAGGCGTCGGCGCCGGAGCGGCCGTCGAGGTAGTGCCGGACGTCGGCGACGACGACGGCGGGATGGGCGGCGAGCCACTGGGCGTCAACGATGGGTTCGATCACGGCGTCAGCCTACTGGTCGGCCGAACCGCGGCCGTGGGGAGACATGCCGTGTTCCATCCCCCAGCGGACCGCCTGGGAGCGGCGCTCCACGCCGATCTTGCGGTAGGCGGAGCGGATGTAGGACTTCACGGAGTTGATGCTCAGGTGCGCGTGGTGGGCCACCTCGTCGTTGGTGAGCCCCCTGGTGATCAGCGCCAGCACCTCCGCCTCGCGGGCGCTGAGCCCGGCATTTCCGTCGGGCCAGGCGACGTCGGGACCGGCCGCGGCCGTCTCCTCCGGGGCGCCGGCGACGATCCTCTCCCCCGCCGCGATCGCCTCGATGGCGGCGGCGAGTTCTGCTCCTCCGATGGACTTGTCCAGGTAGCCGGCGCAACCGCGCGCGAGCATCTGATCCACCAGGTCGCGGTTGACATGCCAGGCGTAGACGACGACGGCCCCTGTGCGGGATCGGCGATGACCTCGTCCAGGTGCGCCGCCGTCGGGGCTGCGGCGCCGAACGTGTCGTAGAGCGTGACGTCGACCGCGACATCGGCCGTCGCCTCCTCCAGACTCACGATGCGGATCCGCTCGGAGAAGGGCTTCAGCATCGCACGCACGCCCTTGACGACTATCTCGTAGTCGTTCAGGACGGCCAGACGGATGCGCGGCATCCCCTGACTATAAGCGCACCCCCGAGCCGCCCGGCGCGGTTGCCGCAATCGATCTCACAAGGGGAAATACCACCCTTTCGGGTGTGTTTCCCACGTCCGTCCCGCGCTTAGAGTCCAGTTTGGCGCGGTGTGCGTACCCCCGACCACCGCGTCCTGTGTCCGCTGACCGCATCTCTCTCCCCCGAGTGGCCGAGGACACAGCGGAGGCTCCGCCCCGATGTGGGCGGAGCCTTTGCTGTGTCGGTTCCGGGCTGCCTCAGCGGATGCTGATGTGCACGGGGCCCCTCAGGGTTGGCCCCGCGGAGCAGCGCCGACGGGATCCGGAAGGCCCTCCCCGGTGCCGCCGGCCACCACAGCTTCTTCGAGGCGAGGGTACGTGCTCCCTGGCTGACCGTGACAGTGGGGCGGGGCAGGTACCGGTCGACCCAGGCCACGAGTCGGCCCCTGGCGGGCTCCGGGCCCGTCGGATCGTAGCTCGAGGGCGAGACCCACCGGCAACGCCACGGCGGCCTACGTCATGGCCGACTCCTCGAAGAATGGTGTCGTCGGGCGGCACGTGATCGGAGACTGGTTCGATGTCAGCGGCCTGATCACCGAACGCGAACCGCCCGAGGGCCTCGGCACCGCCGTCCGCGCCTCGGGCGGGCAGGTGCTGCTTCCCTCCGCGTGACGGCACGAGGGCCGGGATCCCTCCGCGGGATCCCGGGCCTCGTGTCTCGGTCAGGTCAGCTGCAGCCGCTGGTGGAGCCGCAGCCCTCGCAGACGTAGCAGGAGCCCGACGGCCGCATCTTCGTGCCGCACGTCATGCACAGCGGAGCGTCGATCTCCGCCACGCCCATCGCCTCCATGAGCTCGGCGGTGGTGTGCGCCTCGATCAGGGCCGGCTGGCGGGCACCGTCGACGTTGAAGTCGTCGCCGGCGTCGTTGCGCAGGGTCTCCGACTCGATCAGCGACGCCTCGTCCTCCTCCGACAGGTAGGAACCCGTGGCGACGTACCGGGCCCGCTCGGAGGCGGTGTAGATGCCCAGCTCGGAGCGGTCCTCGAACGTCAGGTAGTCCAGCGCGAGGCGACGGAAGATGTAGTCCATGAAGGACTGCGCGATCCGGATGTCCGGGTCGTCGGTCATGCCGGCAGGCTCGAACTTCAGGTTCGTGAACTTCTGCACGAAGCTGTCGAGCGGCACGCCGTACTGCAGGCCGATCGACACGGCGATCGAGAAGGCGTCCATCACGCCGGCCAGGGTGGAGCCCTGCTTGCCGAGCTTCAGGAACACCTCGCCGAGGCGACCGTTGTCGTACGCGCCCGAGGTCATGTAGCCCTCGGCACCGCTCACCGAGAAGCTCGTGGTGCGCGAGTTGCGCGACTTCGGCAGCCGCTCCCGCTTCGGGCGGTAGACGATCTTCTCCACGACCTCGGTGGCGGCGGCAGCGGAAGGCGCCTCCTTCTTCTTGCCGTCGGAGAGGGGCTGGCCGACCTTGCAGTTGTCGCGGTAGACGGCGAGCGCCTTGAGGCCGAGCTTCCAGCCCTGCAGGTAGACGTCCTCGATCTCCTCAACGGTCGCCGTCTCCGGCAGGTTCACCGTCTTGGAGATGGCGCCGGAGAGGAACGGCTGGACGGCCGCCATCATCCGGACGTGCCCCATCGGCTTGATGGCGCGGGCGCCCATGGCCGTGTCGAAGACCTCGTAGTGCTCGGCCGCGAGGCCGGGGCGCCGATGACGTGGCCGTGGGTGCCGATGAACTCGACGATGGCCTCGATCTCCTCGGCGGAGTAACCGAGTCGCTTGAGCGCGCGCGGGATCGTCTGGTTGACGATCTGCATCGAGCCGCCGCCGACGAGCTTCTTGAACTTCACGAGCGAGAAGTCGGGCTCGACGCCGGTGGTGTCGCAGTCCATCATGAAGCCGATCGTGCCGGTCGGGGCCAGCACGGACGCCTGCGCGTTGCGGAAGCCGTTCTCAGACCCGAGGCCGACGACGCGGTCCCACTCGCGGGTGGCGACGGAGTGCAGCGCACGGTCGTCAGCGAGGACACGCAGGTCGTCGTTGGCGGCCTGGTGCTTGCGCATGACGCGCTGGTGGGCCTCGGCGTTCACGGCGTAGCCGTTGTACGTGCCGACCACCGCTGCGAGCTCGGCGCTGCGGCGGTACGAGGCGCCCGTCATGATCGACGTGATGGCGGCCGCGGTGGAGCGTCCCGCCTCGGTGTCGTAGCCCTTGCCCATCGCCATCAGCAGCGCGCCCAGGTTCGCGTACCCGATGCCCAGCTGACGGAAGTTGCGGGTGGTCTCGCCGATCGACTCGGTCGGGAAGTCCGCGAAGCAGATCGAGATGTCCATCGCGGTGATGATCAGCTCGACGGCCCTGACGAACAGTTCGGCGTCGAACGAGCCGTCGGCCTTCAGGAACTTCAGCAGGTTCAGCGACGCGAGGTTGCACGACGAGTTGTCGAGGCTCATGTACTCGGAGCAGGGATTCGACGCCGTGATCGGGCCGGTCTCCGGGTTGGTGTGCCAGGCGTTGATGGTGTCGTGGTACTGGATGCCGGGATCGGCACACTCCCAGGCGGCCTTCGCGATGCGGGCGAACAGGTCGCGCGCGTCGACCTCCTCGATGACGCGGTGCGACTCGTCGCGCGAGCGCAGCGCGAAGTTCGTGCCGGCCTCGACGGCCTCCATGAACTCGTCGGAGACGCGCACCGAGTTGTTGGCGTTCTGGTACTGGACGCTCGTGATGTCCTTGCCGCCGAGGTCCATGTCGAACCCGGCGTCACGCAGCGCCCGGATCTTGTCCTCCTCGCGCGCCTTGGTCTCGACGAACTCGACGATGTCCGGGTGGTCGACGTCGAGGACGACCATCTTGGCCGCGCGGCGCGTGGCGCCACCCGACTTGATGGTGCCGGCGGAGGCATCAGCGCCGCGCATGAACGAGACGGGGCCCGAGGCGGTGCCGCCGGAGCTCAGGAGCTCCTTCGAGGAGCGGATGCGCGACAGGTTCAGCCCTGCGCCGGAGCCGCCCTTGAAGATGAAGCCTTCTTCCTTGTACCAGTTCAGGATCGAGTCCATGGAGTCGTCGACCGAGAGGATGAAGCACGCGCTGACCTGCTGCGGCGAGGGGGTGCCGACGTTGAACCAGACCGGGGAGTTGAAGGAGAAGTACTGGTGCAGCAGCATCCAGGTGAGCTCGTGCTCGAAGATCTCCGCATCGGCGGGAGTCGCGAAGTAGCCGTGCTCGAGGCCCGCCTTCGCGTACGTCGTGACGACACGGTCGATGAGGGTGCGCAGGCTGTCCTCACGCTCGGGGGTGCCGATCGCTCCGCGGAAGTACTTCGTGGTGACGATGGTGGACGCGTTGACGCTCCAGGACGTCGGGAACTCGACGCCCCTCTGCTCGAAGACGGTCTCGCCGGACTTCCAGTTCGTCTGGACGACGTCACGGCGGTCCCATTCGACCTCGTCGTAGGGGTGGACCCCATCGGTGGTGAAGACGCGCCCGATGGCGAGCCCCTTCGTATCTGCTGACTTGCGTCGCGTGCTGCGCGCGGCGGTCGCGGTCATGATGTACCCCTCGATGCTTCGATACTGGATGGATGGTGTGCTGGAGGCTCAGCTGATGAGCGGTTCCTGGTGGCCCGCCACTGGGCGGGCTGCGACGACGGAACGGGCGAGCGAATCACTCGCCCCGAGTCGCAGGGCGTCGATCTCGCTCTGGAAATCGTCGAGTGAGTCGTAGTTCTTGTAGACGCTGGCGAACCTCAGATAGGCGACCGGGTCGAGCTCTTCGAGCGGACCGAGAATGGCCACACCCACCTGCTCGGCGGGGATCTCCGCCTGTCCTGAGGCCCTGAGCGCCTCCTCCACGCGCTGCGCCAGCGCAGCGACCTGGGCCTGCGTGACGGGACGACCCTTGCAGGCCTTGGAAACCCCGCGCATCACCTTGTCCCTGCTGAAGGACTCGGCGACGCCCGAACGCTTCACGACGGTCAGGACGACCTGCTCGACGGTGGTGAACTTACGCTCACAGACCGGGCACGTCCTGCGCCGACGGATGGAGGAACCATCCTCGGTGACACGCGAATCGGACACCTTGGTGTCCTCGTGTCGGCAGAACGGGCAGTGCATCGTCGCGACCCTCTCGTCTCGCTGGCGGAGGCCCTACGGTGTCACGTTTCCCCGGAAACCACAAGCCCTTGGGGATGGGGACACCTTGAACCACTAGATGTAGTGATCCTAGGTCTGTCCGTCACCGCGGGCAAGCAACACGCCGCACATCGGTCGGAACGCGCAGCGGGGCGTCAGGGATTGTCGACGTGCGCCCACGCGGGATGACCCGCAACGTACTCGCGGGCCGGATCGGGGTGGCCATGGAGGCGAACTCGCCTGCCGATACGCCGACGCCGACGAGGGCCAGCAGGCACAACCCGACCACCTTGGCTGCGAGCCAACGGGGCTGGGGCTGCGGCCGCACAGCCACGCAGGATGCGACCCGGCCGACTCTCCCCGGGGCGACGGGGCGGGACGGATGGGCCTGCGGCAGACGCAGGTCGGGGCGCCCCTCCGGAGCCACCGCAACGAAACGCCGGCTGCCAGCATCGACAACCCTCACGCCAACCATGCTTGAAGCGGTCATGGACCCACTCCCCTCATCCGTAGAACAACAGTTCGATTGCTTCACTCTAGCCGGTTCCGCCGTCAATTGGAACATCTGTTCGAGACGAGTTTCATCGGCCACGTCACCGAGTCAACAGCGGGGGTCTGACAATTCCGCTTCCGGCGCGACACGGCCGCATTTCGAACACACGTTCGCGAGGCGCGCTAGCATGTTCGCATGGCTGAGACTCCCAGTTCCCCCCGCCGTGGCCGACCGAGCAACGCCCGCCTGGCCGCCGAACTCGGCAACGTGACCCCGCTGCCCGACGGTCCGGCCGGTGAGCACGGGCTGACGGCCCGCCAGGTCGCGATCCTGCAGGTGATCCGTGAGTCCATCGAGTCGGTGGGCTACCCGCCCAGCATCCGTGAGGTGGCGAAGCGGGCCGGCCTGGCGTCGACGTCGTCGGTCACCCATCAGATGAAGGTGCTCGAGGCCAAGGGGTTCCTCCGGCGCGACCCGAACCGTCCCCGCGCCGTCGTGGTGACCATGCCTGGGGACGAGGGGATGTCGCCGGAGCAGAGCTACGACGCGAACCCGACCTCCGTGGCGACGCCCCTCCTGGGCCGGATCGCCGCGGGCGGGCCGATCCTGGCGGAGCAGCAGGTCGACGACGTGTTCGCGCTGCCGAAGCAACTGGTCGGCGACGGCGAGGTGTTCATGCTGGAGGTCCGCGGCGACTCGATGATCGACGCGGCTATCTGTGACGGCGACTGGGTGGTCGTCCGGCGCCAGAACGACGCCGTCAACGGCGACATCGTGGCCGCGCTGCTCGACGACGAGGCCACGGTCAAGACGTTCAAGCGCAAGGACGGGCAGGTGTGGCTGCTGCCCCACAACAGCCTCTACTCCCCCATCGACGGCAACTACGCCCAGATCATGGGCAAGGTCGTCGCGGTGATGCGTCGGCTGTAGGCGCCGTCCGGTTCGTTACTCGGCGCCGCGGAGCCTCCGCAGCGCCTGCACGGCCACGTCACCGTCCTCGGTGGCCCAGAACCCCGGCAGCGAGGCGCGCAGGAACGAACCGTAGCGGGCCGTCAGCAGGCGCGGGTCGAGCATGGCGACGACGCCCCGGTCCTCCGAGCGTCTGATCAGACGCCCCGCCCCTGGGCCAGCAGCAGCGCCGCATGGGTGGCGGCCACCGTCATGAAGCCATTCCCCCGGCATCCTCGACGGACTTCTTCCGCGCCTGCATCAGGGGATCGTCGGGCCGAGGGAAGGGGATCTTGTCGATGATGACCAGCTGGCATGTCTCGCCGGGAACGTCGACGCCCTGCCACAGCGACATGGTGCCGAACAGGGAGCTGTCCTCCTCGTTCGTGAAGCGGCGCGTCAGCTCGGACAGCTGCGCATCCCCCTGGCAGAGGATCGTGAGGTGGGGAAGCTCCCGCCTGCAGTACTCGGCCGCCTGCTCCGCCGCCCGGCGGGACGCGAACAGCCCCAGCGTGCGACCCTCGGCCGCCCACATCAGCTGCGCGATCTCCGCCAGCGTCTGGTCGGTCAGGCCTTCGCGACCAGGCGGAGGGAGGCGCCTGGCCGTGTAGAGGATCCCCTGCCTGCGGTAGTCGAACGGCGAGCCGACGTCGAGGGCCCGCCACGCCAACTCGTCCCCGGCCGCTGCCACGTCGTCGACCTTGTCCACGCCGCGCAGGCCGACGGAGCCGGCGACGGGCTCGAAGGTCCCTCCGAGCGTCAGCGTCGCCGAGGTCAGCACCGTCGTGGTCTCGGAGAACACCTTGTTGCGGAGCAGGCCCGACACGTCGAGCGGCGCGACGTGCGCCATCCGGCCCAGCAGGTCCGAGTGTGACACCCACACCACGTCGGTCTCTTCCAGCTTGGCGATCCGCTCCGCGATGTCGAAGATCTCGCGGACGGCCGCAGTGGCCTGGGTCCGTTCGGGGTCGTCGGTGACCTTGCCCAGCACGCTGACGACCTTGCGGCTCACGTCCCTGATCTGGGCGGCCGCGTACACGAGCGGGGCGGACGCCTCGGTGATGCGGACGAGCTCCGACTCGTCGAGCGCCTCGCGCAGGACATCGGACATGTCGAGGAAGTCGGTGGCAAGGTCGTCGTCGAGCCAGGTGAGCACCCGGCGGGCGGTGCGGTCCACCAGCGGCGGCGTGAGTTCGTTCGTGGCGGCGGTCGTCATCCGGCTCACCAGCTCGTGGGCCTCGTCGATGATCAGCGCGGAGTGCTCCGGCAGCGCGGTGCCGCCGTGCATGGCGTTGATCGCCAGGAGGGCGTGGTTGGTGACGATCAGCTGGGCGTCGCGCGCCCGCTCCCGGGAGGCCTCGACGAAACACTCGGCGCCGAACGGGCAGGTGGCCACCCCCAGGCACTCGCGGGAGGGGATGGAGACCTGCTGCCACCCCCTGGAGGTGTGCGTCGGGGCGTCGTCACGGTCGGCGAGCCCCTTGGACTCGGCCTGCTTCTCGATCCACTCGCGCAGCGCCAGGACCTCTGCGCCCAGCCTGCTGACGTCGTCGCCACCGCCCTTCTGGGCAGCCTCGACGAGTTCCTCGCCGCCGATCAGCGCGTCCTGCTCGAGCAGGCCGCCCTGGCGGGCCCGGTACAGGCAGGCGTAGTTGGTCCTGCCCTTGAGGATGGCCGCCTTCGGCCGCTTGCCGGTGACCTCCTCCACGGCCTCCAGCGCCGTCGGGATGTCCTTGTTGGCCAGCTGCGCCTGCAGGGCGAGCGTCGCGGTGGCGACGATCACCCGGTCATCGGTCTCCAGGCAGCGGGCGAGCGCCGGCGCCAGGTAACCCAGGGACTTTCCGGTGCCCGTTCCCGCCTGCACGAGCAGGTGGACGCCGGAGGTGAACGCCTCGGCCACCGCCGCCGCCATCGTCTCCTGCCCGGGCCGGCTCTGGCCGCCGATGTCCCCGACTGCGGCGGCCAGGATGGCAGCAGCGTCAGCCACGCCTGAACTCAGCCAGCTCGTCGGCGAGACCGGGGCGGACCCTGGCCGTGATCAGTGTGCCCTCGCCTGTGTGCTCAAGCGATCCGATGACGGCGGTCCGGTGGATCCGGTCGACGAGGTCGCCGCGGCTGTAGGGCACCAGCACCGTCAGCTGCACCTCGGGCGTGGGCAGGTCGGCGTCGATCCGCTGCAGCAGCTCCTCGATCCCCTCCCCCGTCCTGGCGGAGACGACGACGGCGCCGGGATGGTTGGCCCGCAGCGCGAGCACGACGGCCTCCTCGGCCCGGTCGGCCTTGTTCAGCACGAGCAGCTCCGGCACGTGGAGGGCGCCGATCTCCGCCAGCACCGTCCGCACGGCCGCGATCTGTCCCTCCGGGTCGGGGTCGGCCGCGTCGACGACGTGCAGCAGCAGATCGGCCTGAGCCGACTCCTCCAGCGTCGACCGGAAGGCCTCGACCAGGTCGTGCGGCAGATGGCGGACGAACCCGACGGTGTCGGTCAGCGTGTACACCCGGCCGTCGTCGGTCTCGCTGCGGCGGGTGGTCGGGTCCAGCGTGGCGAACAGCGCGTCCTCGACGAGCACCCCGGCGCCCGTGAGCCGGTTCAGCAGCGACGACTTGCCGGCGTTCGTGTAGCCCACGATGGCCACCGACGGCACCTGGTTGCGGCGCCGTTCGGCCCGCTTGCCCTCACGTGTGGCGTCCATGTCGCGGAGCCTGCGGCGCAGTTGCGCGATGCGCGTGTGGATCCGGCGCCGGTCGGTCTCGATCTTCGTCTCGCCCGGACCACGGCCGCCGATGCCGGCGCCGCCCGCCACCCGGCCGCCCGCCTGCCTGGACAGGTTGCCGCCCCAGCCACGCAGCCGCTGCTTGAGGTACTGCAGCTGCGCGAGTTCGACTTGCGCCTTGCCCTCCGCGCTCTTCGCGTGCTGCGCGAAGATGTCGAGGATGAGCGCGGTCCTGTCGACGACCTTGACCTTGGTCCGGTCCTCCAGGTTGCGCAGCTGCGCGGGCTCCAGTTCGCCGTCGCAGACGACGGTGTCGGCGTCGGTGGCCTGCACGAGCTCGACGAGCTCGGCCACCTTGCCGCTGCCGAGATAGGTCGCGGGATCGGGGTGGCTGCGACGCTGGACGAGGGAGCCGAGCACCTCGGAGCCCGCCGTCTCCGCGAGCAGCGTGAGCTCTGCGAGGGCGTTGTCGGCGTCCTCCTGCGACCCTGTGGCCCAGACGCTGGCCAGGACGACCCGCTCGAGCCGCAGCTGTCGGTACTCGACCTCGGTGACATCGTCCAGTTCCGTGCGCAGGCCGTCGACCCGGCGCAGCGAATGTCGGTCGGCCAGATCGTCCTGGGCGCCGTCGTAGTCGAACTCCTCGTCGAGAAGTTCCGCGTTGTCGAAATCGTGATCCGTCATGATCTGACCATTCTCCCAGGCCCGTCGGACACAGCCAAAGAGCGACGACTCAGATCCAGAACTCCCCGCGCCCGATGATGACCGCCGGCCCGGTCAGGCGGGCCTCGTCGCCGGCGAACTCGACCTCCAGGTCGCCGCCGGGGACGGTGACGCGGATGCGTCCCTGCTGGCCCGAGTCCTTCCGGTGTGCCGCCGCCACGGCCACGACCCCGGTGCCGCAGCTCTGGGTCTCCCCGACGCCGCGTTCATGGACCCGCATCCTCAGTTCGCCCGGGCCCATCACCTCGACGAATTCGATGTTGGCGCCCTCCGGAAACGCCTCCTCCGGCGACCACCGGGGAGCCTCGTGCAGGTCGAGCGCCGCCAACTGCCCGTGGTCGACGAACACGACGGCGTGCGGATTGCCCACATCGACCTTCGTGGCCTCCCAGCTGTGGTCGCCCAGGCGGACCGTCACGGCCTCCCGGCTGACGCGCGCCTCCCCGATCACGGTGCTGATGAGCCCATGTCGGGCCACCGCGACGTGCTTGACCCCGGCCCTGGTGGCCACGTCGAAGCTGCCGGAGGAGACGAGCTGCTCGTTGATGAGGTGGCGGGCCATGACGCGCAGCCCGTTGCCGCACATCTCTGCGACCGAGCCGTCGGCGTTGCGGTAGTCCATGAACCACAGGTTCGGATCGCCGTCCCACTCCCGCACGCTGCTGGCGCGCACGACACGGATGACGCCGTCGGCGCCGACGCCCGCATGCCGGTCACACAGCATGGCGATGAACTCGGGATGCATGTCGTGCATCCCATACGAGTCGTCCAGGATGATGAAGTCGTTCTTCGTGCCGTGGCCCTTGTGGAAGCTGTATCTACGCATCGTCGACCTCCTTCGCCTGCCCCGAGTCTAGCCCGGCCAGCACGCGCGCGGCGTTGTCAGGCGCTGCCGCGTCGAGCCACGTGATGCGCGGATCCCGGCGGTACCAGCCCAGCTGCTTGCGGAAGAACGCCCTCGTCGCACGCTGCACGTCGGCCTTCGCCTCGGCCTCGGTCAGTTCCCCGTCGAGATGGGCCACGACCTGCCGGTAGCCGATGGCCCGCACAGCCGTCCTGCCGTCCCGTAGCCCCCGCCCCAGCAGCGTCCGCACCTCGTCGACCAGGCCGAGACGCCACATCTCCTCCACCCGCTCATCGATGCGGCGGTCGAGTTCGGCCCGCTCCAGATTCAGCCCGAACTGGTGCACGTCGGTCAGCGCATAGGTCCAGGCCGGGATCTCGGGCCGGTGCCCGCCTGTGAGCTCCAGCACCTCCAGCGCCCGGACGATGCGCCGCCCGTTGCCGGGCTCAATGGCGGCCGCCGACTCGGGCGCACGTTCGGCAAGGGCTGCGTGCAGCGCATGGGCGCCGACTCGATCGAGCTCGGCCTCCCACCGGGCCCGGACCTGCGCATCGGAGCCGGGAAAGTCGAAGACGTCGATGACGGCGCGGGTGTACAGCGGGGACCCACCCACCATCACCGGGACGGTCCCCCGCTCCCGCAGGCGGGCGATGACGGCGCGGGCCTGCACCTGGAAATCGGCGACGGAGGCCCGCTCCGTCACCTCGGCGATGTCGATCAGGTGGTGGGGAACGCCCCTGCGCTCGGCCTCATCGGGTTTGGCCGTCCCGATGTCCATGCCCCGGTAGACGAGCATCGAGTCGGCGTTGACGATCTCGGCGTCCCGCCCGCGGTCACGCAGCACGCAGGCGATGTCGACGGCGAGACGGGACTTCCCGGTCGCGGTGGGGCCGACGAGCACGATGAGGGGAACAGACACGCGCCCAGTGTGCCAGTTCGGATCGCGTCGCAGATGCCCCGGAAAACCTGCGCGCGGCGGACCGCGGCCGGCATCATGTGTGCAGCGGCACACGCGGCCGGCCACCATCAGACAAGGAGCAAGGTATGGGACTCTTCGACAGCATCGGCGATCTCGCCAAGGAGCACGAGGACAAGATCGAGCAGGGCATCGAGGCAGTGGGCGACCTCGTCGACGAGAAGACCGGCGGCAAGTACGCCGGACAGGTCGATCAGGCGCAGAAGATCGCCAACGAGCAGCTCGACAAGATCACCGGCGACCAGGCCTGAGCGCCGATAGCCACGACGAACGGGGCCCCCTTCCGGGGCCCCGTTCGTCGTTCGCTCAGCCGCAGGCGGGCGCCGGCGGCAGCGGCTCGGGTGTCCCGACCGCAGGCATCCCGAGCCCGACCCCCGTCGGCTTCGGTGCGCTGACGGTGCCCTCCCAGGCGTCGCCTCCGCGGGTGCGGCGCAGCCCGGTGGGTAGCAGGTCGGAGTTGAGGTGGTGCGGTGCGGCGTGCGTGATGCGCACCGTCGCCACGTCGCCCGGGCGGGGTCGCAGCGCCGGATCCTCCGGGACGGCGACGTGCACGAGCCTGTTGTCCCTGGCCCGGCCGCTCATCCTGTGCGTCTCCGCGTCCTTCCGCCCCTCACCGGTGGCGAACATGACCTCGACGTCGCGCCCGACGAACCGCTTGTTCTCCTCCCACGAGGTCTCATTGACCAGGTCGACCAGCCGCTCGTAGCGCTCCTGGACGACGGCCTTGGGTACCTGGTCGTCCATGGTCGCGGCGGGCGTTCCCGGGCGGATCGAGTACTGGAAGGTGAACGCGGCGGAGAAGCGGGCCCGGCGCACGACGTCCATCGTCGCCTGGAAGTCGGCCTCCGTCTCCCCCGGAAAGCCGACGATGATGTCGGTCGTGATGGCAGCCTCCGGCATGGCGGCCCGGACCCGGTCGAGGATCCCCAGGAAACGCTCCGACCGGTAGGAGCGACGCATGCGGCGCAGCACGTCGTCGGAGCCCGACTGCAGCGGCATGTGCAGTTGCGGCATCACGTTGGGTGTCGCCGCCATCGCCTCGATCACGTCGTCAGTGAAGTCCTTGGGGTGGGGCGAGGTGAACCGCACCCGCTCCAGCCCCTCGACGTCGCCACAGGCGCGGAGCAGCTTCGCGAAAGCCTGCCGGTCGCCGAACTCCACGCCATACGCGTTGACGTTCTGTCCCAGCAGCGTGATCTCCTGGACCCCTGGTCCACCAGCATGCGGATCTCGGCCAGGATGTCGCCGGGGCGCCGGTCGGCCTCCTTCCCGCGCAGCGCGGGCACGATGCAGAACGTGCAGGTGTTGTTGCAGCCGACGCTGACCGACACCCACGCCGAGTACGGCGACTCCCGCCTGCTGGGCAGGTTGCTGGGGAAGGTCTCGAGCGCCTCCTTGATCTCCACCTGGGCCTCCCGCTCGACACGGGCGCGCTCCAGCAGCGTCGGCAGCGAGCCGACATTGTGCGTGCCGAAGACGACGTCGACCCAGGGGGCCTTGCGGACGATGAGGTCGCGGTCCTTCTGCGCCATGCAGCCGCCGACGGCGATCTGCAGGCCCGGGTGGTCGGCCTTGATCCTCGCCATGTGACCGAGGTTGCCGTACAGCCGGTTGTCGGCGTTCTCCCGCACGGCGCACGTGTTGAAGACGACGACGTCCGCGCCCGCCCCGAGCTCGGCGCTGCGTCCCTCGTCGACCCGCGTCAGCCCGGCCTCTTCGAGGAGGCCGCTGATCCGCTCGGAGTCGTGGACGTTCATCTGGCACCCGTAGGTGATGACGTGGTACGTGCGCTGGTCAGTCATAGCGCGTCCATGCTAGTTCCCGCCCCCTGGAGTGCCCAACCGGCCGACGGCTAGGCTGCCGCCATGACAGCACTCCCCACCGGACAGCAGTACCCCATTTCGCACGGCCGCTACGGCGTCGTCGTGACCGAGGTCGGCGCGACGCTGCGCAGCCTCACCGTCGACGGCACCGAGGTGCTGTACACCTTCGCCGAGCACGAGGCGCCCCGTGGGTCGATGGGCCGCCAGCTGGTTCCGTGGCCGAACCGGATCCGCGACGGGCGCTACAGCTTCGACGGTGTGGACCACCAGCTGCCGATCACCGAGGTGCCCCGCAACTGCGCGCTGCACGGGCTGGGTGAGGGGGTCGGCTGGCGCCTTGTCAGCCACACTGCAGACGAGGTCGTGCTGGCCGGCGTCATCTTCGCGCAGCAGGGCTGGGACGCCGTCCTGGAGGTGGAGATCGGTCACCGCGTCGACGATGCGGGGCTCACCGTGACGGTCCGGGCCCGCAACATCGGCGCCACCCGCGCCCCGTACGGCTACGGCGCCCACCCGTACGTGGCCGCCGACCTGGCGACCGCCAGGCTCTCGCACCGGTTCACGCAGGAGCTGCAGGTGGACCCGGAGCGGCTGCTCCCGATCGCCCTGGTTCCGGTGACCGCCGAGCACGACTTCCGCACCCCCCGCGCAGTGGCGGACACCGAGTTCGACACGGCCCTGTACGCGCCGGAGGGCAGCTGGGAGGTGGCGTTGGAGACCGACGAACGCCGCGTCGTGTTCTGGGCGGACGACACGCAGCCGTGGGGCCAGATCTACACGAACCCGACGCGCGACGCGATGGCGATCGAGCCCATGACCTGTGGCCCGGACGCCTTCAACGAGGGCCCCACCTCCGACGGGGTCATCGTCCTCGAGCCCGGCGAGGAGACGCTGTCGGTCTGGGGAATCCGGGTCGACTGACCGGTCAGTGGGCGGTCTCCGTGGCGCGCGACTCGCGCACCACGGTGATCCGGATCTGGCCCGGGTAGCTGAGCGTGGACTGCACCTGCTTCGCGATGTCCCGGGCCAGGGCCTGGGCCCCGGCGTCGTCGACCTGGTCCGGCGCCACCATCACCCGCACCTCGCGCCCCGCCTGCATGGCATAGGCCCGCTGCACGCCCTCGTGCGAGGTGGCGATGGACTCGAGGTTCTCCATCCGCTCCACGTAGGCCTCCAGCGACTCGCGTCGCGCGCCCGGCCTGGATCCGGAGATGGCGTCGGCTGCCTGCGTGAGGACTGCCTCGACCGTCTGCGGCTCGATCTCGTTGTGGTGGGCCTCGACGGCGTGGACGATGTCCTCGTGCTCGCCGTAGCGGCGCAGGAGGTCGGCGCCGATCAGCGCGTGTGGCCCCTCGATCTCGTGGGTGAGCGCCTTGCCGATGTCATGCAGGAACGCCGCCCGCTTGCAGACAGCGACGTCGAGGCCGAGCTCGGCGGCCATGACCCCTGCCAGGTGCGCGCACTCGACCAGGTGCCGCAGCACGTTCTGGCCGTAGGACGTGCGGTAGGCCAGGGACCCGAGGATGGGGATCAGGTCCGGGTGCAGGTCGACGATGCCGACCTCAGCGAGCGCGTCCTCCGCGGCCCGCTCGATGCGCTCACTCATCCGTCGTCCGGTCCGTTCGAACACCTCCTCGATGCGGGCCGGGTGGATGCGGCCGTCGGCAACGAGGTCGACCAGGGTGAGCCTGGCCGTCTCCCGACGGACGGGGTCGAAGCTGCTGAGCAGCACCGACTCCGGCGTGTCGTCGATCAGCAGGTTGACTCCGGTGATCTGTTCGAAGGCCCGGATGTTGCGGCCTTCACGGCCGATGATGCGGCCCTTCATGTCGTCACTGGGCAGGTCGACCGTGCTCACGACCGACTCGCTCGTCTGTTCGGAGGCCACGCGCTGGATGGCGGTGACGACGATGCTGCGGGCGAGCCGATCCGCCTCGCGCTTCGCGGTCGCCTCGATGTCCCTCGCCAGGGCTGTGGCGCTCAGCTTGGCCTGCCGTTCCGCCTCCGCGAGGACCTCGTGCTTCGCATCGGAGACGGCGAGCCCGGCCACCCGTTCGAGCTCGGTGCGGGCCTGTTCCAGTTCCTGGGAGACGCGCTCGTGTTCCTCGACGACGGCGCGGCGCTGCGCCCGCAGGTCGATGCGCTGGGTCTCGAGCCGCTGCGCCTTCGCCTCGACGCCCTCGGCGTCGGCGACGACACGGTCTTCCCGCTCGTGCAGCCTGGTCTCGCGACGTTCCAGATCTGCGCGCTGTTCCCGCAGCTGGGCCCGCTGCGATGTCAGCGACTGGTCGACGTCGGCCCGGCGACGCTCAACGTCAGCCAGGGCCTCATCGGAGCGCTCCTTCGCCTGGGCGAGGAGCCGCTCGGCGTCGGCCCGCAGCGCGGCGGCCGCCTCCTGCGCTGCCTCCCGCATGACGGCGGCGTCCTGGCGCAGCGTGGCCCGGGTCCGGAGGAGGAGGACGACCAGAACGACCACCCCGACGGCGAGCAGTCCTGCGGCGATCCAGCCAAACTCGTTCATGCTGCCTCCAGACGTCGATCGGGTCGGTCGGCGGATCGCACGATGCCCGGCACGCAACTGTGCCGATGGCGGAGCACCGCTCGGACTCGAGCGGAGAAGCATTCTGGCGGGGGTGTCAGTTACCGCCGTTGATGTCAGATTCGCGTGGCCGAGGCTCTCGACCGGGGTTCATGCGGGGTCCGGGACCTTGGGTGCAGCCTATTGCCCGGCTGTGGAGAACTCAACAGCGGGGTCTCCCAGAACCTCGGCCAGGACCGACGAGACGGTGCCGGGCCCGTACCCCCGGCGCGCCAGCATGCCTGCGAGTCGCCGGTAGGCCACCTGCCGTTCGAGGGAGGCCATGGACCGCACCTTGCGGTAGGCCAGTTCGAGGGCCGCGGCACGTTCGTCGGCCGGGTCGAGCTCCGCGAGGACCTCCTCGGCCACCTCGCGGTCGACCCCCTTCTCGCGCAGCTCCTGCCGGATCCGGGCACGCCCCCGGTGGCTGAACTCGGAGCGTGACCTGACCAGCGTCGCCGCGAAGGCCGCGTCGTCGATGAGGCCGACCTCCACGAAGCGGGAGAGCAGCTCGTCGGCGATGTCGGCGGGCACGTTGCGGCGGGCCATGGCCTGGCGCAACTCGTGTTCGGAGCGGGCCCTCACGGCCAGCAGGTCGAGCGCGATCTTGCGGGCCACCTCCAGCTGGGTGGGCCGCCCGTCCGGCGTCGTCGGCTCAGAAGTCAACTTCGCCCGTCTCCGGGTTCACGCCCTCCGGCACGGCCTCCTTGTCGACGCCGAGGTGCAGGCGGATGCGCCGTTCGATCTCGGCCGCGACGTCGGGGTTGTTGCGCAGGTAGTTGCGGGCGTTCTCCTTGCCCTGACCGAGCTGATCGCCCTCATAGGTGAACCAGGCGCCTGCCTTGCGGATGATGCCGGCGTCGACGCCCATGTCGATCAGGCTCCCCTCGCGGGAGATTCCCTGGCCGTAGATGATGTCGAACTCGGCCTGCTTGAAGGGCGGGGCCACCTTGTTCTTGACGACCTTCACCCGGGTGCGGTTGCCGACCATCTCGGTGCCGTCCTTGAGGGTCTCGATGCGGCGCACGTCGAGGCGGATGGACGAGTAGAACTTCAGCGCCCGACCACCGGTGGTGGTCTCGGGCGAGCCGAACATGACGCCGATCTTCTCGCGCAGCTGGTTGATGAAGATCGCCGTGGTGTTGGAGGTCTTCAGTGCGCCCGTCATCTTCCGCAGCGCCTGGCTCATCAGGCGGGCCTGCAGGCCGACGTGCGAGTCGCCCATCTCGCCCTCAATCTCTGCTCGGGGCGTCAGGGCCGCGACCGAGTCGATGACGACCAGGGTGAGCGCCCCGGAACGGACCAGCGTGTCGGCGATCTCAAGGGCCTGCTCACCGTTGTCCGGCTGGGAGACGAGCAGTTCGTCGGTGTTGACGCCGAGCCTCTGCGCGTAGTCGGGGTCGAGCGCGTGCTCCGCGTCGATGAAGGCACAGATCCCGCCGTCACGCTGTGCGTTGGCGATAGCGTGCAGCGCCACGGTGGTCTTACCGCTGGACTCCGGGCCGTAGATCTCGACGACACGGCCGCGCGGCAGCCCGCCGATGCCGAGGGCGACATCCAGCGCGACCGACCCGGTCGGGATGATGTCGATCGGCTGGCGCGTGTCCTCGCCGAGCCGCATGACGGAGCCCTTGCCGTGGGCCTTCTCGATCTGGGCCAGTGCGGCCTCCAACGCCTTGCTGCGATCCGCAACGGCCATCAGTGTTCCTTCCTCAGGGCCGGCCTCTGGACCGGCGAGTCCTTGTTGCTGCCACCATAGGAACCGGCGCCGACAATTTGCCGCGGGCCGCCTGCCTGTGGAGAACATCTGCGCACAGCCTACCGAACATTCGTTCGAATGCGACGCCGATGTCGGCGTGTCGTCACCTCAGGGTCGCAGGCAGTTCCAGCTGCGCCCAGACGGCCCGCCAGATCCGTTTACACGGCAGTCCTGCGGCCAGCGCGTCGCGGACGGTGCGGCTTCCCAGGTCCTCGAGCACCACCTGGTCGGCCCAGGTCGCGGCGTACCCCCCGGGCAGCACGGCGTGCATCCGCTGCCACAACTCCACCTCACGCATGGCGCTACGGTACACGCCGCGGTACGACCGCTCATCCGATCAGATTCGCCTGCACATTCACACATTGCGCGTCGCGCGTTCTGCCCGATGTTCTAGGCTGGTGAGCGTTCGCCCCCACATCCTGTTCACCGCCGCACCACCTGGAGCCCCGATGACCTCGCTCCCCACCTCCAAGAAGCGCTCGGCCCGCCTGGCAGCACTGCTCGCGCTGCTCAATGAGCGCGGCCACCTGCCCCTTGCCGTTCTCGCGGAGGAGTTGCGTACCTCGCCCGCCACCATCCGCCGCGACGTCGCCCACCTGGCGGAACAGGGGCTGCTGGAACGCACGCATGGCGGCGCAGGTCCGTCGCTCGGCGGCCACGAACTGCCGGTCCGGCTCCGGGGCGGCCGCAACCAGGCCGCGAAGCGGTTGATCGCCGCGAAGGTCGCCACCCTCATCCCTCCCGGCCGCCACGCCATCGGGCTGACCGGCGGCACCACGACCGCCGAGGTGCTGCGCGCCCTGCACCGGCAGGACCTGACGATCATCACCAACTCGATCAGCATCGGGCTCGAGGCCGCGGAGCAGGGGCAGGCGCGCGTCCTGATCGCCGGAGGCGTGCTGCGCGCCAGTTCGTTGGAACTCGTCGGCTCGCTGGCCGAGCAGACCTTCAAGCACGTCAACGTCGGCACGGCCATCGTCGGGGTCGACGGCGTGAGCCTCAGCGGCGGCCTGACGACGCACGACGAGATCGAGGCGAAGACCAACGGCGCCATGATGGAGCGCTCGCAGCGCGTCATCATCGCGGTCGACTCCTCGAAGCTGGGCGTCGTCACGCTGGCGAAGATGGGCGATCTGGCCTCCGTCGACGTGCTCGTCACCGACTCGGGAGCTCCCAAGGAGACGCTGCAGGCCATCCGCGCCCTCGGGGTCGAGGTGCACGTGGTGTCGCTGCCGCAGGACGCCCTCTGACGTCTGACGTCCCGCGGGGACGCCGGCTCAGGCGGCCAGCCTGGTCATCCGCTCCGCCTCGAGGGCGAGCAGCTTGCCGCTCGTCGAGATCATGAGGTCGGACAGGGAGACTCCGAGGGCGGACGCGACGGCGAAGAGCACCTCGCTCGAGGCCTCCTTGTGGCCGCGTTCGATCTCCGAGAGATAGCCGAGGGACACCATGCTGGCCATGGAGACCTCTCGCAGGGTCATGCCGGCGTTGACCCGCAGCTCGCGCAGCGTCTCGCCCATCACCTTACGAATCAGAATCGTCTTCACGGCTACCTACCTCGCTGGTGGCGGGCTGGCTGCCCGCCGTCAGCAGGTGCAACCCCGGAGGCACCGGATTTCTTCCCGACGTTTCAGGGCAACTTCACAGGACCCGCAGCAGCATGGCGAACGCATGCTCCACGGCCTGTTCCCTGATCGCCTCCCGGTCGCCCGAGAACTGCTTCAACTCCGTGTAGGTGGGCGCGTCGGACATGCCGACGCGGGGCCCGACCACGGCGAACCAGACGGTGCCGACGCTGGCGCCGTCGGTCTCGGTGGGCCCCGCCACTCCCGTGGTGGCGACGGCCCAGTCGGCGTCGCAGCGGGCCTGGGCGCCGCGAGCCATCTGCAGCGCGGTCAGCTCGTTGACGACGCCCTCGGTGGCGATGAGCTCCTCATCGACCCCGGCGAGCGTGCTCTTCAGTTCGCGGGCGTAGGTGACCAGCGAGCCCCGATAGACGGCGGAGGCGCCGGGCACGGAGGTGAGCGCAGCCCCGATCCCGCCACCGGTCAGCGACTCGCAGGTCGCGAGCGTCACGGAGCGTTGCGTCATCTTCTTGATCACGTCGACGGCGAGCGTCATGGGTTCCTCCTGCGGAGTCTGGGGACGGTGGGCGTCAGTCGCGGGCGGCGAGGGCGTCGCGTCGGATCCGCCAGGCATGCCGCAGGTAGTCGACCCCTGTGACGACCGTCAGGATCAGCGCCGCCCACATGAGGACCCACGCCACGACCTGCAGCGGGGCCGGCAGGAAGTCGAGGTTCAGGTTGAAGAGGATGAGCGCCAGGGTCTGCGTGAGCGTCTTGGCCTTGCCGCCCTTGTTGGCCGCCATCACGGTGCCGTACTTCTTCAGCGCCTCCCGCACCCAGGTGATGCCCCACTCGCGCAGCAGGATGACCACGGTGAAGTACCAGGGCAGCTCGCCCAGGATGCTCAGCGTGATGAACGCCGCGCCGGTGAGCGCCTTGTCGGCGATGGGGTCCCAGATCTTGCCGAAGTCGGTGATCAGGTTGTACTTGCGGGCGATGTGGCCGTCCGCAAGGTCGGTGAGCATGGCGACGACGAAGACCAGGGTCGCCGCGAGGCGCCAGGTGAAGTCCTCGGGGCCGACGAACATCAGGACGACGTAGATCGGCACCATGATCATGCGGATCACGGTGAGGACGTTCGGCACGTTCCAGTTGCTCGGCTTGCTGTCGGGCTGGGCCCGGCGTGGGGTCTGCGTCACTTCGCCTCCGCGATCAGGTCGATACCGGCGCTGTCGACGACGCGCGCCGCGATCAGGTCCCCCACCCGGCCGGGGCCGGTGAGGGTGACGACACCGTCGGTCTCGGGTGCCTGGTGCGCGGCGCGTCCGACGACCTCGCCGTCCTCCAGCGACTCGACGAGCACCGTCACGTCCTCGCCGATCCGGTCGGCGGCCCTCGCCTCGCACACGTCGATGGCGAGGTCGGCCAGCATGGCGCGGCGCTCCTCGATCTCGTCCTCGGAAAGGTGGTCCGACAGGCCGACGCCCTCGGTGCCTTCCTCGTCGGAGTAGCCGAAGACGCCGAGGACGTCCAGGTTGGCGTCGATGATGAACTGGCGCAGAACCTCGACATCGGCCTCGGTCTCCCCCGGGAAACCGGCGATGACGTTCGAGCGGATGCCGGCGTGCGGCGCCCTGCCACGGATCTGGCCGATCAGGTCGAGGAAGCTCTCTGCGTCGCCGAAGCGGCGCATCCTGCGCAGCACCGGCCCGGCGGCGTGCTGGAAGCTGAGGTCGAAGTAGGGAACGACCTTGTCCGTGGCGAGCATGGCGTCGATGGTGGACGGCCGGATCTCGGCGGGCTGCAGATACGAGACGCGGATCCACTCGAGGCCGTCGATCCCCGACAGCCGCCGCAGCAGCGTCTCGAGGCGGTGGTCGGAGCCGAGGTCCTTGCCGTAGGAGGAGGTGTTCTCGGAGACGAGGAAGAGTTCCTTGACGCCGTCCTCGACCAGCCAGCGGGCCTCCGCCTCGAGGTCGTCGAGGGGACGCGACAGGTACGAGCCGCGGAACGCGGGGATGGCGCAGAAGGCGCAGCGCCGGTCGCAGCCCGAGGCGATCTTCAGCGAGGCGGACGGACCGCCCGCCAGCCGACGGCGCATCGCGCGCGGCCCAGTGGCGGGCGCGAGATCCGCGGGGAGCGGGGCGTGGCCGGGGATGGCCACACCGCCGGCAGCTGCCGGCCTGGCCTGCGGGCTGAGAGGAAGCAGCTTGCGGCGGTCACGCGGCACGTGCGAGATGTGCTTGGTGCCGTCGAGGATGGAGCGAAGCCGGTCGGCGATGTCCACATAGTCGTCGAACCCGAGGACTGCGTCCGCCTCCGGCAGTTCCTCGGCCAGCTGGATGCCGTAGCGCTCCGCCATGCAACCGACCGCGACGACGGACCGCACGGTGCCGTCCTGTTTCAGGTCGGAGGCGGCGAGCAGCGTGTCGATCGAATCCTTCTTTGCCTGCTCCACGAAGCCGCACGTGTTGACGACGACGGTCTCCGCGGCCTCCGGGTCGTCGACGAGGACGAACCCTCCGGCCTCGAGCCGGCCGGCGAGTTCCTCGGAGTCGACATCGTTGCGGGCGCACCCGAGGGATGCGATGTGAACGGAGCGCAGTGACGTGGTCATTTGGTCCATTATCCCTATGCGGCGGCGAGGTTGGCCAAAACCTCGTCGAGGTCGTCGGGCTTCACGAGCACTTCGCGGGCCTTCGACCCCTCCGACGGCCCCACCACTCCCCTGCTTTCGAGGATGTCCATGAGCCGGCCGGCCTTCGCGAAGCCGACGCGCAGCTTGCGCTGCAGCATGGACGTGGAGCCGAGCTGGAGCTCGACGACAAGGCGGCACGCGTCGAGGACGAGCTCGAGGTCGTCGCCGATGTCGTCGACCACCTTCTTCTCGCCGCCCCCTGGCGCGGCGATGTCTTCCCGGTACTCCGGCTGCAGCTGCCCGGACACGAAGGCCACGACGTCACGGATCTCGGACTCGTTGACCCAGGCGCCCTGGACGCGGACAGGCTTGCCTGCGCCCATCGGCAGGAAGAGCCCGTCACCGCGGCCGACGAGCTTCTCGGCTCCGGGCTGGTCGAGGATGACACGCGAGTCGGTCATCGACGACGTGGCGAACGCGAGCCGCGACGGCACGTTGGCCTTGATGAGGCCCGTGACGACGTCGGTCGACGGGCGCTGCGTGGCGAGCACCAGGTGGATGCCGGCGGCGCGGGCGAGCTGCGTGATGCGCACGACCGACTCCTCTACGTCGCGCGGCGCGACCATCATGAGGTCGGCCAGCTCGTCGACGACGACCAGCAGGTAGGGGTACGGCGCGAGGACCCGCTCGGATCCCTCCGGCACCTTCACCTGCCCCGCGCGGACGGCCTTGTTGAAGTCGTCGACGTGGCGGAAGCCGAACGCGGCGAGGTCGTCGTAGCGCAGGTCCATCTCGCGGACGACCCACGCCAGGGCCTCGGCCGCCTTCTTCGGGCTGGTGATGATGGGGGTGACGAGGTGCGGGATGCCCTCGTACTGGTTCAGCTCCACACGCTTGGGGTCGACCAGCAGCAGCCGGACCTCGTCGGGCGTCGCGCGCATCATGATCGAGGTGATCAGCGAGTTGATGAAGCTGGACTTGCCGGAGCCGGTGGCGCCGGCGACGAGCAGGTGCGGCATCTTGGCCATGTTGGCCAGCACGAAGCCGCCCTCGACGTCCTTGCCCAGGCCGACCGTCATCGGGTGGTGGTCGTTCTTCGCCTTGGTGGAGCGGAGCACGTCGCCCAGCGAGACGACCTCCTTGTCGAGGTTCGGGATCTCGATGCCGATGGCCGACTTGCCAGGGATGGGGGTGAGGATGCGGATCTCGTTGGAGCCGACGGCGTAGGCGATGTTGTCCGCCAGCCCCGTCACCTTGGAGACCTTGATGGCCGAGCCGAGCTCGACCTCGTAGCGGGTCACCGTCGGGCCGCGGGTGTAGCCCGTGACGCGGGCGTCGATCTCGAACTCGGTCAGGACGGCGGCGAGCTGCCGCACGACCTTGTCGGAGGCCTCAGTGCGGGTCTTCGGCTTGGAGCCCGGCGCGAGCGCGCGGTCGTCGGGCAGCATGTAGGCGATGTCACCGCTGAGCTGCAGCTGCTCGGCGGCCGCGGGCGGCGCGGTGTGCGGCGGCGGGGCGAGCTCGCGGGCCTCGTCCTTCGGGCGCCCGGGGACGCGGCGCGGCTCGGGTTCAGGCTCGGGCTCCGGCTCCACGGCGATCGCCGCGGGGAGCAGGTAGTCGTCGTCTGCCGCGTAGTCGTAGGGCTCCTCGTCCTCCTCGACGGGGTCCTCGATGAGCGGCGTGTCGTAGGGGACGTCGACGCCGAGCTTCAGCTTCTTCTGCGGCTGCTCCTCCTCCGGGTCCCGCTCGACGAGCGAGCCGAGCACGCGCTTGGCGCCCGCGGCGATCTCGTGCAGCGGGCGGCCGATGACGACGAGGATGCCGAAGAGCGTGACGATGACGAGCAGCGGGACCGACACCCAGACGGTCAGCAGGTCGGTGAGAATGCTGGAGGCGACGAATCCGATCACGCCGCCGGCCTCGCGGACGGCGGGCATGTCGGAGGGTTCCGGCAGGCCGGCATTGATGTGGACCAGCCCGAGGACGCCGAACGTGATGAGCAGCCACCCCAGTCCGGTGCGGGGGGCGGCCTCGACATCGCGCGGGTGCCGTAGCACACGCCAGGCGCCGTAGAACAGGACGGCGGGCACCACGACGGACAGCGAGCCGAAGACGGTGCCGATGGCGATCCCGAGGCCTTCGCCGACGGGTCCGGGCAGCGCGAACCAGAAGCGGGCGGCGACGACGATGCCGAGGATCAACAGGAGCAGGCCCCAGCCGTCACGGCGGACCCGGGGATCGACGTCCTTGGCGGCGCCGCCGAACGACCGCGCCACCCAGCCGACTCCCCCTGCGATACCCCGCAGACCCGCGAGCAGCCCGCGCAGGATCGCCGTGCCGAAACCGGTGCCGCTCGACTTCGCGGCCGGCTTCGCGGCGGGTTTCCTGGCCGGTGCCCGCTTCGTCGCAGCGGTCGACGAACGGGCCGGGGCCTTGGAGGCCGGCTTCTTGGTGGTGGAACGAGCAGCGCCGGACGCGGTTTTTGCGCGCGTCGTAGTGCTGGTGTTCCGCGCTGAGGAGGAAGTTCCGCGGGACGCCATACCGGCACCCTAACCGACGGCCCCCCGTTTTCCGGTCAGACCGGGCCGTCGGCTGCGCGGTTGACATCGGTCAGGCGAAGTGGTCCCAGCCCTGCGTGCCCTCCCACGGCTGCGCGTCGACGGTGACGACGTGCCCGTCGCCGGCGCCGACGGTGCCGACCCGGTACCAGCCCGCGGGCAGGGCGGTCGACGGCGGGAAGGTCGCGGCGAGCGCATGGTCCTCGCCGCCTGCCAGCACGAACCCGAGGGCCGGGCGGCCCGTCGCCGCGGCGACGCGCGCGACGCCGTCGGGGATCTCGATGAGCGACGAGTCGATGTCGATCGTGACGCCGCTGCTCTCGCAGATGTGGGCGAGGTCGGCCAGGAGGCCGTCCGAGACGTCGAGCATGGCGGTGGCTCCGGCTGAGGCCGCGACGACACCCTGGCCGTACGGCACGGTGGGGCACTGGTGTTCGGCCACCAGGTCCTTCGGCGAGCCGAACCCGCGCTGCAGGACGGCGAGCCCGCCGCCCGACCAGCCGAGCCTCCCGCAGACGGCGACGACGTCGCCGGGGCGCGCGCCACCACGCGTGACGGCGGGACGCCCCTCGAGGTTGCCCAGCGCGGTGACGCAGACGGTAACGGTGGCCGCGCTGCTGAGATCGCCGCCGACGAGGCTGACCCCGGCAGCAGCGCATTCGGCGCGCACCCCCTCCTGGAACTCGTCGAGCCAGGCGCGGTCGAGATCGCGGGGGAAGGCCAGTGCGACGACCACCGCGCTCGGCCGGGCGCCCATCGACTCGACGTCGGACACGTTGACGGCGATTGCCTTGCGCCCGATGGCCCGCGCCGGCGACCACTGCCGCTTGAAGTGGACGTTCTCGACGAGCAGGTCGGTGGTCACGACGATGTCGCCCGCCGGCCGCAGCACGGCGGCGTCGTCCCCGGCCGGCAGCACCACGTCGTCGCCGACGCTCAGGCCCTCGGTGATGGAGGAGATGAGCTCGAACTCGCCCGGCATGTCAGCGCAGCCCGACCGGGCGCTCCAGGGCCAGCTCGATGAGGCGGCCCACCAGCTCCGGATACCTCATCCCGCCGACCTGCAGCAGCGTCGGGAACATGGAGATGGGGGTGAAGCCCGGCATCGTGTTGACCTCGTTGACGAACACGCCGTCCTCACCGACGAAGAAGTCGGCCCGGACGAGCCCCTCGGCGTCGACGGCGGCGAAGGCCCGCTTGGCCATGTCCTGCAGCGTGCCTGCGAGGGCGTCGTCGATGTTGGCGGGGGCGTCGAGCGCCGCCCCGTCCTCGTCGAAGTACTTGGCCTCGTAGTCGTAGAAGCCGTCGGCCGCGCGCACCCGGATCTCGCCGATGACCGAGGCGTCGCAGCCCAGCGGCGCGTCCGGGTTGCCCAGAACTGCGCACTCGAGCTCGCGGGCGCCGACGAACCCCTTCTCGAAGACGAGTTTCGCGTCGTACTTCTGCGCCTCGGCGATCGCGGCGTCCAGCTCGGAGGCGTCGGTCACGCGGGAGATGCCGATGGACGAGCCGCCACGGGCGGGCTTGACGAACAGCGGGTAGCCGAGCGCGGAGACCTCGGCGATGACGGCCGCGCGATCGTGCGTCAGCCGGTGGGCCGTGGCGACGGCGTAGGGCCCCACGGGGAGCCCGGCCGCCTCGAAGGCGACCTTCATGAAGTGCTTGTCCATGCCGATCGCGGACGCGGTCACGCCGCTGCCCACGTAGCGGATGCCCATCATCTCGAACAGTCCCTGGATGGTGCCGTCCTCCCCGAAGGGGCCGTGCAGGAGGGAGAAGGCGACGTCGACGCCGTGGATGTCGACGAGCGTGGCTCCATCGCGGGTGGCGACCTCGCAGCCGTCCTCCCCGACCATCCACACTGCGTCACACTGGGGCTCGGCGACCTCGGGGGCGACGCCGTCGACGATGCGGTAGCCCCCGACGACGTCGAGCGGCACCTGCGTCCAGCGCCCGGACCGGGAGATGCCGACGCCCACCACATCGAAACGCTGCGGGTCGATGGCCTTGAACACGCCCGCCGCCGTCAGGCACGAGATGCTGTGTTCGGACGACTGTCCGCCGAAGATGAGCGCGACGCGGGTCCGCTTGTTCACAGAGATGCTCCTCGATGTGGGTTCGACGAGGCGCAACTCTACTCTGCGGGTCCGGCCTCGATCTCCACACGTCGCCCCTGGCGCATGTCGTAGCGGCCTGCCGGAGGGGTGAGCCCAGTGAGTTCGGCGCGCATCGTGGTCAGGACGTCGATCATGTGGCTGGCGACCTCGTCGAGGAGCGCCCCCGTGACCTCGCGGTCGGCGTAGTCACTGAGATCGATGGGCGGTCCGGCCACGACGTGGAAGTCCCGGCGGCGACGCAGCAGGTACCGGAGGTCGACGTGCTTGCCGCCCAGGACGAGTTCGGCGCCCGCCTGGGCCACGGGGACGACGGGTGCCCCCGTCGTCAACGCGAGCCGCGCGGCGCCGCGGCGCCCGGTCATGGGCCAGCCGTCCGGATCGGCCGTGATGGTTCCCTCGGGGTAGATGGCGACCATCTTGCCCTCGGCGAGCGCCTCCTCCGCGTGGATGAGGGACTCGCCGGCACGGTCGGTGTTGCGGTAGACGGGGATCTGCCCGCACTGCCGGGCGACCCAGCCGAGCCCCGGCACCTTCCAGATGTCGGCCTTGCCGAGGAACCGGGGCCACCGGCCCTGCCAGATGAGGTACTGGCCGAGGATGATGGGGTCGAAGTTGCCGATGTGGTTGGCGACGACGATGACCGGCCCGGTCTTCGGGATGTGTTCCCCTCCCAACCAGTGGGTCCGCCCCAGGAGCGGGACGATGTTGCGGGCCAGGTGCGCGATGGTGCGGTAGACCCACGACACAGGTTCGTGGTTGATCCTGTCGAAGTGGGGCGCGCGCCAGTGCCGCCGCGGTGAAGTCATGGGCGCAAGGGTAGCGGCCCGCGGCCTGCGGGGCACGGGACCTTGTTCAGTCCTGGGGCGCAAGCGGCACAGGGACGGCGCTCACGAAGATGCGGGCGCGCCGCTCCCCCTCACGGACGGCCTGGTGGGCGGGCGCGGGTCCGGTGGCCTCGCGGCGCCCGCGCGCGGCGTCGGTGTGCCGCTCCACCACGTCCAGGAGTTCCTGGCTCAGCGCCTCCAACTCCTCGTGCGTCAGCCAGGTCGTCGACGAGCTCAGCACGCTGGCCGAGTGCCACACCGAGCCCGCGTTCTCCAGCTCGGCGAGCGCGCTGGTGATCGTGTCGAACTCCTTCTCGACCATCCAACGGTTGACGGTGTGGGCCACCTCGGGCTCCGGCGCCCCGGGCCCCTCGTCCAGGGAGAACCCGATGGCCCGCCACCACCGCTCGCGCCCGGTGCCCTCCCCGGGCACCTCCTCGATGAAGCCGTACTTGGCCAGCTGGCGCAGGTGATAGCTGGTCTGGCCCGTGCTCTCCCCCGTCTCCCTGGCGAGCATGCTGGCCGTCGCCTGCCCCCGGTCGTTGAGGATCCGGTACATCCGCATGCGCAGCGGATGGGTGAAGGCCTTGATCTCCTGCGGGGTCGCGGGACGACTTCTGGGCGAATGCTTGCGCTCGGTCATGATGCAGAGATACCTTTGCAGAGAAAACTTTGCATAGTTTGTTCTGCATCAGACTACAGGAGGTTCCCGGATGCTTGAGACACGCCGGACCGACCGACGCTTCAGCGTCCACCTCTCCGCCGTCGGCCTGGCCAACCTGGCCGACGGGATCGTGCAGACCGGCATCCCGCTGATCGCCATCACCCTGACCCGGTCCCCCCTCCTCATCGGCCTGCTCACCGCTGCAGCCTGGCTCCCCTGGCTCCTCCTCGGGATCCCGGCCGGTGTGTTCGTCGACCGCTGGGACCGGCGCCGCACCATGCTCGTCGGCCTCACCTGTCGGGCGGCCGTGCTGGCCGGCCTCGGGGTGGCCGCCGCCACGGGCCTGCTCACCACCTGGCTGCTCGTCGTCTTCGCCTTCGCGTACGGGGTCACCGAGGTCTTCACGGACCTGGCCGCCCAGGCGCAGGTGCCGGCCCTCGTCGGCCGAGACGGGGTCGCCCTGCGCCGGGCCAACTCGAAGCTGCTGGCCGTCGAGTCCGTCGCGAACGGGTTCGTGGGCCCGCCGCTGGCAGGGTTCCTCCTGGCGCTCGGCGCGGCCTGGGTCACGGGGGCACCCGCGCTGGTCGTCGCCGCGGCGATCATCGTGCTGGCCGTCGGGCTGCGGGGCCGCTTCTCCGCCCGCCGCCCGGAAGCCCAAGCGCAAACTTCGATGAGTGTCGAACTTCGCGAGGGAGTCGCCACCGTGTGGCGCCACCCGGTGCTCAGGCCGATGCTGATCGCCGCAGGCGTGTGGAACTTCGGCGGCACCGCGATCTCCGCGCTGACCCTGCTGTGGCTCGTCGGCCCAGGCTCGGCGGGCGGCCTCACCCCGCAGACCTGGTCCCTGGCCCTCGTCGCCCTGCCCATTGGCGCCGTGATCGGCAGTTCCCTGGCCGGCCGGGCCGCGCAGCGCTTCCAGGAGATGCACGTGGTCGTCGCCTGCTGGGGGATCAACGCGCTTCTCAACCTACTCCCGCTCCTGTGGCCCGGCCTCTGGTCGCTGCTGGCGTTCCTGTTCGGCGCCGGCCTGTTCGGGGTCATGGGCAACGTGATCGGCGGCTCGATCCGGCCGCGGATGGTGCCGGAGCACCTGCTCGGCCGGGTGCAGGGCGCAGCGCGGGTCGTGGCCTTCGGGTCGATGCCGCTGGGCGCGCTGATCGGCGGTCAGATCGCCGAACTGTTCGGCATCCCTGTCGTGATCGTCGGCGTCGTCGTCCTGATGCTGGCCTCCACCGCATTCGTCGGGGCGATGGTGCCGCAGCGGCTCGTCGACGCCCACGAGCTGCGGGAGCCCTCGGACGACGACGCCGCCGAGGAGGCAGGCTCCGCTGCCGCGGAACCGGCGCCGGCCGCCTGAGGTCAGCCCAGGTGGGACAGGAGGAACGTCAACCAGAGGGCGTCCATGTGGGCGCGCTGCCGGTTGTCGGCGGCGCCCCCGTGGCCGCCCTCGATGTTCTCGTAGTAGCGGACGTCCTTGCCCGCCCCTGTCAGCGCCGCCATCATCTTGCGGGCGTGGCCGGGGTGGACGCGGTCGTCGCGCGTCGAGGTGAGCAGGAGCGTCGGCGGGTAGGCGCGTCCGTCGTCGATGAGGTGGTAGGGCGAGAAGGTCCGGATGAACTCCCAGTCGCCGGGGACGTCCGGGTCGCCGTACTCGTCCATCCAGGACGCCCCGGCCAGCAGTTGGCTGTAGCGGCGCATGTCGAGCAGGGGCACCTGGATGATGACGGCGCCGAACAGTTCGGGGTACTGCGTGAGCATGTTCCCCGTCAGCAGGCCGCCGTTGCTGCCGCCGCGGACGCCGAGCCGGGCGGGCGTCGTCACGCCGACGGCGACCAGGTCGCGGGCGACCGCCGCGAAGTCCTCGTAGGCGCGGTGCCGGTTCTCACGCAGCGCGGCCTGATGCCAGCGAGGGCCGTACTCCCCTCCCCCGCGGATGTTGGCGACCGCGTAGACGCCGCCACGCTCGAGCCATCCCTTGCCGACAGCCGGCGCATAGGCGGGCGTCAGCGAGATCTCGAAGCCGCCGTAGCCGAAGAGCAGCGTCCGGTGGGTGCCGTCGAGGGCGAGGCCCCGGCGGGCGACCAGGAAGTACGGCACGCGGGTGCCGTCGTCGGAGACGGCGAACCGCTGCGTGACCTCGAGGCCGGACGCGTCGAAGTGCGAGGGCTCGGATTTGAGGACCTCAGCGGGTGCCTCGGACTCGAGGTCCTTCAGCAGGAGCGTGGTGGGCGTGATGTAGTCGGTGGTCACCAACCAGACCTCGTCGGACGACTCGTCGTCGACCGCAGCGGCGTGCAGCGTGCCGAGCTCCGGCACGCCGGCGAGAGGACGGGTCGTCCAGGTGCCGCCCTCCGGGGTGGCGACCAGCAGTCGGCTGGCGACGTCGTCGAGGACGGCGAGCAGGACGTGGTGCCGGGTGAAGACGACGTCCGCGAGCGCGGTGGTGTCGCTGGGCGCGAAGAGGACCGTCCACTGCGCGGCGCCCGCGAGGTGGTCGGCCAGCCGGGTGACGATCAGCGATCCGGCCCGGTGGGTGTCCCCTCCCACCGTCCAGTCCTCCCGCAGCTCGAGCGCCAGCCACTCACGGTGGAGGTGCTTGAGGGCGGAGTCGGGGGCCGGGATGGCCTGGAAGTCGCCCGCGTCGTCAGCGAGGTGGGCGACGGTGTCGCGGCTGTCCAGGTAGTGGACCAGCAGGTCGCGCTCGAAGCCGGGCGTGCGGTCACGCAGGGCGTAGATGCCGTAGCCGGCATTGTCCTCCGGGCCCTCGAAGCAGATTCCGGCTGACGCCAGAGGGGTGCCGCGGTGCCAGATCCGGGCGGTGCGGGCGTAGCCGGCGCGGTTGATGGTGCCGGGCCCGAGGTCGGCGACAAGGAAGACGGAGTCCTCGTCGCGCCACGCGAGCTGTCCCTTCGACTCCGGGCGGTGGAAGCCGCCGTCGACGAAACTGCGGGTCGTCAGGTCGAACTCGCGGGTGACGTCGGCGTCGGCGCCGCCGCGGGACAAGGCGATCAGGACGCGGGGGTGGTCGGGGCGGTAGAACTCGACTCCGTGCCAGACCCAGTTCTCCCCCTCGGCTGCATTGAGGGCGTCGAGGTCGAGGATCGTCTCCCAGGCCGGGTCGGCGGACCGGTAGTCATCGAGGGTCGTGCGCCGCCAGAGGCCGCGGGGGTGGTCGGCGTCGCGCCAGAGGTTGTAGTACCAGGCTCCGTGCCGCGTGAGCATGGGGATCTGGGCGTCGGAGTCGTAGATGTCACGCAGTTCCGCCTCGAGCCGAGCGAAGTCGGCGGATCCCGCCAGCTCCGCCTCGGCCTCTGCGTTGCGTTCGCGGACCCACGCCAGCGGGGCCTCGCCCTCGACCTCCTCGAGCCAGAGGTGCGGGTCGGAAGACGTGTGATCGAGCATCGCCCCAGGCTAGCGGGCTCCCGCGGTGGGCTCAGTCCGGCCGCAGGACGGCGAACTGGTCGGTGACGACCAGCCTGCGGTCGCGGAAGCGGAAGCGGCGGGCCGGGCGTCCGCCGCGCGACCCCGCCGGGGTCACCTCGCCGGTCGCCTCCAGCTGGCCCCGACGGGTCAGGACCCGCTGGAGATTCGTGGCGGCGACGTCGTAGCCGAGGGCGGCGACGTACGTGTCGCGGAGCTCGGCAATGGTGAATTCGTCGGGCATGAGGGCGAAGCCGACGTTGGTGTAGCTGAGCTTGGCACGGAGCCGCTCGACCGCGTCGTCGACGACGGTGGCGTGATCGAAGGCCAGCGGCGGGAGCGCATCGACCGGGATCCACCGGGCGCGTTCGGGAAGATCCGGGTCGCTCAGCGTCGGCACCAAGCCCAGGTAGATCGTCGCGATGGTGCGCTGCGCCGGATCCCGACCAGGATCGGAACGGGTGCCGAGCTGCTCGAGGTGTGTCACCCCGGACACGTCCACCTTCTGCGCGAGGTGCCGCAGTGCCGCCTCGTCGATGCTCTCCCCCGGCTCGACCGCCCCGCTGGGCAGCGCATAGGAGCCGGCGAAGGGCTCCCCGTCGCGCCGGGCGACCAGAACGCACAGCCTGTCGGCGTCGTCGAGACGACGGACCTGCAGGACGGCGGCGACCGACTCGTGCCGGTACAGCGCCACGCCCGCCGCGTCGCGGATTTGGTGCCTCGTCATGCGGGCATGCTACCGTCTACCTAGTTTCCGCCTATAAGGCGATAACCCGGAGGAGTGCAGATGACCGTGATGCAGGACTCGACTCTGTGGGGACCGACGGAGATCGCCGGGTGGCAGGAGCGCGTGCACGCGCTCGCCGCCGAACGCGACGCCGTGATCCTCGCGCACAACTACCAGTCGCCCCTGATCCAGGACGTGGCGCACCACGTCGGCGACTCGCTGGCGCTGTCCCGGCTCGCCGCGTCGTCGGAGGCGTCGACCATCGTGTTCGCCGGCGTGCACTTCATGGCCGAGACGGCCAAGCTCCTCTCCCCTGCCAAGCGGGTGCTGATCCCCGACCAGGCCGCCGGCTGTTCGCTGGCCGACACCATCACGGCCGGACAGTTGGCGCAGTGGAAGGCGCAGCACCCCGACGCCGTGGTGGTCAGCTATGTGAACACGACCGCGGCGGTCAAGGCGCTCACCGACGTCTGCTGCACCAGCAGCAACGCCGTCGAGGTCGTCGCGTCGATCCCTGCGGACCGCGAGATCCTGTTCCTTCCCGACCAGTTCCTGGGCGCGCACGTGCGGCGCGTCACCGGGCGCGACAACATCCAGGTGTGGCTGGGCGAGTGCCACGTGCACGCGGACATCTCGCCGTCGGACCTGATCGACGCCGTCACCGGCAACCCCGACGCCGACCTGTACGTGCACCCCGAGTGCGGCTGCACCACCAGCGCCCTGTGGCTGGCGGGCACGGGGCGGCTGCCGGAGAGCCGCACCCACATCCTCTCGACAGGCGGCATGCTCGACGCGGCCCGGGCCGAGACCGCGGGCAAGGTCCTCGTGGCGACTGAGATCGGCATGCTGCACCAGCTGCGGCAGGCCAACCCGGGCACCGTCTTCGAGGCTGTCAACCCCCGCGCCGAGTGCCCGTACATGAAGCTGATCACCCCCGAGAAGCTCGAGGCCTGCCTCGGCGAACCGGAGCTGACGCGCGCCTACGAGGTCGACGTCGCGCCGGACGTCGCCGCGGCCGCCCGGCGGGCCGTGGAGCGGATGATCGCCATCGGTCAGCCCGGCGGTGGCGAATGATGCTCGTGACGGGCGGCAGGCCCGCGCTCGAGTTCACCCGGGTCGTGGTCGTCGGCACCGGCGCCGCGGGGTTGTCGGCGCTGCTGCACCTGGCCGCAGCGGGGGTCGACTGCGTCGCCGTCACCCGCGGGGCGGCGACCGACTCGGCCACATCCTGGGCACAGGGCGGCCTCGCCGCGGTGTGGGACGCCTCCGACTCTCTCGACGCGCACGTCGCCGACACGCTCGCAGCCGGGGCGGGGTTGTGTGACGAGGCCGTCGTGCGCGATCTCGTCGCCTCCGCGCCGGGCGCCATCTCCCGGCTCATCGAGGCGGGCGCCCGGTTCGACCGGGATGCCTCCGGCGATCTCGACCTCCACCTGGAGGGTGGGCACTCGGCGCGGCGGATCATCCACGCCGACGGCGACGCGTCCGGCGCCGAGATGGAGCGGGCGCTGTGGGCGGCTCTGCGACGGGGGCTGGCCGGGTCGCGCACCCGGATCCGTGAGCACACGCGGCTGGTCGACGTGCTGACCGACGTCGACGGTCGGGCCTGTGGCGTTCGTCTCCTCGGTGCCGACGGCGCCATCGTCGACCTGCTCGCCGACGCCGTCGTTCTGGCCACCGGGGCATCGGTCAGCTGTGGCCGGTCACCACCAACCCTCCGGTGGCCACCGGCGACGGGCTGGCCGCGGCGATGCGGGCCGGGCACAGCCCCGCGACCTCGAGTTCATGCAGTTCCACCCGACGGTGCTGGCCGATCCGCAATCGAGACAGCGGGGTGTGCTCGTCTCGGAGGCCGTCCGCGGCGAGGGCGCGTTCCTCGTCGACCGCACGGGGGCCCGGATCATGACCGGCCTCCATGCCCTGGGGGACCTGGCGCCCCGCGACGTGGTCTCGGCGGCGATCATGGCCAGCCTGCGTCGCTCGGGTGAGCCCCACGTCCTCCTCGACGCCAGGGCCTTCGGCGCTGACTTCTGGGAGCGAAAGTTCCCCGGCATCCTGGAGCTGTGCCGCGGGCGCGGGGTCGACCCCGTGACGGAGCCGATCCCCGTGCATCCCGCCGCCCACTACTCCTGCGGCGGTGTCGCGGCGACGCTCGACGGACGCACCTCGGTGCCCGGCCTGTTCGCCGTCGGGGAGGTCGCCTCCACCGGCGTGCACGGCGCGAACCGTCTCGCGTCCAACTCGTTGACGGAGGCCCTCGTCGCCGGGGACCGCGTCGGTCGGCTGCTGGCCACCGGACCGCTCCCCCACGCGGGGGCTCCCATGGAGCGGGCCGCGCAGGCGACCGTCGCCGCGGCCGGCCTTCCGGGGCTGAAGTCCGCCATGCAGGAACATGCCTTCGTCGAGCGGACCGAGGCCGGGCTGCGGGAGGCCGCGGCCGTGGCCGCCGCCATGGGCTCCGGCCCCTGGGCCGTCGACGACGCCTCGCTGACCGCCACCAACCTGCGGGCATGCGCAGAGGCCCTGCTGGCCGGGGCCATCGCCCGCACCGACTCCGCCGGCTGTCACCGGCGACTCGACCACAGCGAAAGGAACGCAGCATGAGCAGCACCGCGTGGGACGCGATCGATCCGGCAGAGGTGCGCCGCGGCGTCGCCGTCGCCCTCGACGAGGACCTGCGGCTCGGCCCGGACGTCACGACCGAGGCCACCGTGTCTGCGGACGCCGTCGGGACGGCCCGCGTCGTGGCACGCGAGGCCGGCGTGATCGCCGGCATCCCGGTGGCCCTGGAGGTCCTGCGGCAGGTGTCGGAGTCGCTGGGTGTCGAAGTTGCGGCGACGGTGCTCGCCCCCGACGGCACCCGGGTCGCGCCGGGAGGCGCCGTCCTGGAGATCACCGGCCCGCTGCGCTGCCTGCTGACCGCGGAGCGGACGCTGCTGAACTACCTGGGGCAGTTGTCCGGGGTCGCGACGGCGACGGCGCGCTGGGTCGACGCGATCGCGGGGACCGGCGCGGCGGTGCGCGATTCCCGCAAGACCGTGCCCGGCATGCGCACGCTGCAGAAGTACGCCGTCGTCTGCGGCGGCGGGCGCAACCACAGGATGGCCCTCGGCGACGCCGCCCTCATCAAGGACAACCACGTGGCGGCGGCCGGCTCGGTGGCGGCGGCGTTCAGAGCCGTCCGGGCGGCCGCGCCGGAGGTGACCGTCGAGGTGGAGTGCGACACGTTGGATCAGGTGGACGAGGCCGTCGGCGCCGGCGCCGACCTGGTGCTGCTGGACAACTTCACCGTCGCCGACACCGCCCGGGCCGTGCGCCGGTGCCGCGCCGCCGGGGTACGCACCGAGGCCAGCGGAGGGCTCACGCTGGCGCTGGCCGCCGCGGTGGCCGCAACCGGGGTGGACTTCCTGGCGGTCGGGGCGCTGACCCACTCGGCACCGGTCCTCGACCTCGGTCTCGACCTGTAGCGGGGAGGTCCGCGGCATCGGCACGCGGGAGGCGACTCGCTGAGCGTGGCTGGGACGGGACGGTGAGGGTGCCCGACTCGGTCACCTCGTAGCGGTATCCGAGGGGGCTGACCCACACCATGCGGCCGGGTTCCGGCTGCTCGACCCGCCAGTGGCCCGCGGTCTTGGCGCGGTGGACGCTGCGGCTCAGCGGCGCCAGGTTGCCCAGCCGCGTCTGGCCCCGGCGGCCGGCGCGGTAGGCGACGGTGTGGTCGAGGTCCAGGCCCGCGGCCCGGCGGGTGGAGAACGGGAACGGCTCCACGGGGAACACCAGTCCCACCGCACGACGGATCACCGGGCCGGGAACGTACCGGTCGACGGGCGCCAGGTTTGGCAGGTCGATCACCGGGTGGACGCTCACCGCCACGTCGCCGTCGCGGAGGAGTTCCCCCAGGAGCGAGGCCGTGATGTGGCCGGCCCGCTCCACGCGGGCGTCGCCGGTCAGGTTGCCCAGCGCGTCGGCGTGGATGTGGACGGCGAGGCCGAGGCTCGGACGGAGTCGTGCCAGGAGTTCGGGGGTCAGCGCGGGCGGCCCGGTGGGCACGCTCGCGGCGCGCTGGCCGCGGCCGGGCGCTCCGGCGCCCTGTCCCACGGTGGCAGGTGGCCGGTCACCGTCGTCGGCCGACGGCGTCTCCGCACGAGGCGGTGCACCGGAAATGCTGTCGAGCCAGGCCACTGGAAGGCCGGGAGGCCCCGGCGGGTCGGAGCCGTCGAGCGCCCAGGGTGGCTCGGCCGTTCCGCGCTCGTCATCGGGCGCGGGTGGGGGCCCGGACTCCTCGTCGACCGGCTCCCGGTCTGCGCACGGCGGAACCGATGCCGGGGTCTGCCCCGACGTCCACGACTCCCCGACCGGCAGCTCGCACTGGTCGGCCTGCTGGAGGATCGCCAGGGCATGCGCGGGGCTGGCGAGGACGGCTATCGCCTTGGCGCGGCGTTGCTGGTAGTTGAGTTCCGGGAAACGCACCGTGAGGAGGCGGGCGAGCTGGTCGAGCCGCTCGTCGAGGAAGCGGGCGTCCAGGACGTCGAGCTTGCCGGTGAGGTTGAGCGCGCCCTCGTAGAGGCCCCAGGTCCAGACCCCACGATCCTCGCGGGCCCGCCGCTCCTTCTCGGCCGCCAGTCGGGCATGGGCGACGATGATGAGCCGCTCGAGCAGGTTGAACGCCGCCGTCCAGCTCAGGCCGGCCTGCCGGGGCAGCCACCGGGCGCTGACCGTGTCACAGGCCTGAGGGCTCAGGTCGTGACAGCGGCGGGCGGCGCGAAGGGCGCGGGGTGCGTCGAGAGTGAGCTCCTGGACGGCCTCGTAGAGGCGCGGGTGGCGGAACTTGAGGTCGATGGCGTCACGCAGGTGACCCGCCGCCGCGGGTGCGCTGCAGCCGAGCAGCCCCTGCACCTCGAGCCGGAGGAACTCGGAGACGGTCGGCGTGCCCTCGCCGCCCAGCTCGACGAACTGCTCCACCAGGGGCGCGACGAGGTCATGCTCGTTGACGCGGTAGCAGGCCGCCAGATCGCAGAGGGCGCGGATGAGCTGCGCCTCTCCCCTGCGTCGGAGCACGACGGCTGCGCGGGCATCCTCGAATGCCTCCCGCGCCGAGATCCGTGCAACCTGTTCCATGTCCTCACTCTAGGTATCTCCACCGACATTTTCCCGAACCCATGTTCGATTGTGGATAACCAGAGCTGCCAGCATCGGGCTCAGCTACGACCCCGATATCAGCGCCTCAAACACCTGATCAGGGAAATGGCGGACACTGCGGACGTCACTCATCACCGGTCTGAGTCCCCGTGCACTCACCTCATTCGCTGCCGTGCGCTGCGCCTGGTTCCATGCCGGCTCGTCGCGTCGCCAGAGCGGGTGCCCCAGAATCGCCCCGACGCCCTGCGCCTCTACGACAACAAGGTCGCCGGCATGCGTGACTCTCGACGCAAGCGCTTCTCCGTACGCGCTGGAGAATCTGGTTGCGGCACGCTCGGCGAGTCCCAGCCATCGTGCTGTGTCAAGTCTCCGTCCGGATGCGAGCTCAGCTACATCCAAAGCCAGGCGCCAGTCGAGGAGGCCGTGGAGACGGCGATTGTCGTAGGCGCGCAGACAGTCTGCGCACGATGCGTCACATTCCGCATGGTCCTCTCCCTGCCACTGCGAGGTTACGCGCCGGTGAATGCTCTCAAACAGCTCATCTACCCGTTCGGGTCGGCCCAACTCGATCGAGTACCCCGCTCCGTTCGCCAGAGTGTCGGCAACGTACACCATCGCCGTCTGGGTTTCACCGACTCGTCGCTGTTGCAGACCGACAGATAACTCCGTGGGATCGATATCGAGGGTGCTCTTTGCAGCAGTGCGCAGTACCTGGGCAAAGGACGTCAATGCAGGCAACCCGGCCGGGCACTCATCCCGCTCCACAGACACCACGCCGGACGACAGCTCAAGCCGACGTGGGAGCATGAGCATTGCGTCTGTTGTCCGGACTTCGCCGATGGCACCCTGCCCCATCTTCTGCAGGTTGCCCCCAACGTTCTTGGTAACGACCGAGCCATCCCTTTCCCGAAAGAACTCGAAGCCTTCACCATCCGCGTTGTTGATGGTCACAAGCTGTGCACGATCCTGCTGCCACACATCGACCCTTTCGAGGGTGTGATGAGGTTCGCCCAACTCGACCCACGCCAGGGCCGGCGGGTCCGCTCGTGGAGCTCCAGAATCATCTGTCACGCCGTCGTCACGTTTCCCCGCTCGGAACCCCGCGGGCTGATGAACAGCGAGCACACTTGTCGGTGAGCCGCATACCGCACAGCCAGCCTCCTGAGGGACAACACGTGCGGTGGCGCATCCGGAGCACACCGTCACCTCAATCCGGGAGCGCAAGGGATCTCTGGACTGAGGTCTCCCCCGCGCCGTTGCGTAGTCTGCGAAGCCATCAACCTCGTAGGACCAGCCGTCCTTGACGATCACAGACCCGGGCGCGAACAGGCTGACGGCCTGCTCGAGAGACCTTTCGGAGATCTTGGTGTCGCTAAGGGAAGTGGCCTTGGCGAAATGCAGGTCGCGTGATGTGGTGGGGAAACCGAACATCGGCAGCACTCCTGCGGCAGCCAGCCGCTCAGCCAGATCCGGTTGCTGGAAGGCGTGGTTTGCCACCGCCTCATCAATGTCAGTGATCAGGCTGGCGCGTGCCCAGACCTCAAGGGCGTGCCCATCTTCCCGGGAGACTCCACTGCGATGACTCATCCGTGCCACCACTTGCGTCACGTCCTGGCTGCTAGCCAGCCAGCTCTTGACGCTGTCCCTACGCTCGTGCCAACGGGTCGTTTCGCCGAACTCGCCGTGCACGGAACCTCCCGAGTTGCGCCCGCTGAGGGCCCGTCGCAGGAGTTCCGCGGCAATGACACGCCTGAGGATTGCAGGCCGCGCAGTGTCCACGAATGGCTGTGGCGGCGGATCGCCCGTGATCCGTTCGGGCGCCCAGAAATAGTAGTCATCGTGGCTTCGGTCTCGAGCCACGGTGATGGCATACGAGAAACGTTGTCCACCACGCCCCGCCCGTCCGACCCGTTGCTGGTAATTGAACCGCTGCGGTGGCATGTTGCCCATCACGACCAACGCAAGGTCGCCGATGTCGATCCCCACCTCCATGGTGGTGGTCACGCTGAGCACGTCGAGCGGCGTGGTTCTCAGGTTCTCGCGCGGTTTCGGGAGAAGGGCCCGTCGGAACCAGCGTTGACGCTCACGTTGCTGCTCTGGCGAGTTTTGTCCAGTGAGTTCTGACGTCGACAGCCGACGCGGTTCCTGACGCGCCAGCCAAGCATAGTAGTCATCTTCCCTTTGCTGAATGACCGGGACAACCTTCCCCCTGCAGTCCTCTCGTGTGCACACCCCCGCAGAGGCATGCCCATGCCCCCGGGAACAGACATCACATACCCACGCTGTGCTGGAGCGTCGCAGATACAAGGGGAGATCGGCTCTGTTCAGCTGAAGAATCCCGCCGTCAAGTACAGCGGCAAGCTTCTCGTCGACTACCGCCTCAAGTTTCGCTGCACCACGTCCAGTGGCTACGGCCACCCGCTTGAGGTAGCTCGTGACACTTCGGGGGCGACCTGTGTGGGGCGTCCATGCCCCCGGCTGCCACCGGCCAGCGCAGAGCAGTAGCCGCAACACTGAGCTGAGGATCTCGGAGAGATTGTCCTCCCCTTCTCCTGCGAGTGCCAGATATCCGACACGCGTCTCCTCCAGGTCGCGGCGCTCATCTCCGCCAATCGCCCGAGCTACCGACTCAATGAGGGCCGCCCGGTAGGTCTCGTGGAAATCAGCTCTCGCCCCTCCTTCAGGGAGCGCCACCCACTCTCCATCCTCGATCGTCGGAAAGGCACGGTTCCAGGGCGATCCATCGTCTAGCCTCTGCAGCCCCGCTCTCGGACCTCCCGGCGACACGCCAAGGCGGAGAAGGTCCGCCTCGAGAGAACGAATCAGAGATGGCCAAGGCGTTCCCCGCTTCGCTCCCCTTTCCGCAGCCTCAATCTGCTCCCGCTCACGGTCGCGCTCCAGCCCGACGGCCGCCACGCGGTACGCATAGGCCAGATCTGGGTAAGTGCGCTTTAGCTCCTCATAGCGGACCATCTCTTCCACGGTGAGGGTTGCGTCTCCACCCCCGCGCTTCAGGAGCGCAAGCTTGTCCGCCTCAGCGTCCTCTGCCAAGCTGCGGTGAATCAACTGCCTCACGAGGTCGTGATAGTGGTTTGCCCCAACGATCAGCGCAGTCCGCGAGGCTTGGTCACGGCTGTCCGCAAAGACGATGGTGCCAGGATCCTCAGGTCGCTGGCCGAGGGCACGAAGCCCCTGCCCGATGATCAGGTGAGAGATGGTGCCAGCGCCGAGATCCGGGGTAATGATCGGTGTCCTTGTGCGCCCCGAAGGCAGCAAGCTGCGCTGGGGGCGACGCTGCTGGCAGTGCAAGCACTTGGGCGGGAGGGCTGAGATCCTTGCTCCGTCCGGAACTCGGATCTGCAGTAACGTACCCACGTCCCCGTCTACAGGGTCACTCGACAGATACCCCAGCTGCGGATTGAACGAGCCCGCGACGAATGACCACGTGACCAGGTCCTTGTAGTGCTCCTCTCCCACCACCGGCGCTCCTGGGCGGAACCACCTGTAGTCGTCGGTGGTCCAGGCACTTCTCGCCACGGGTTCGTCTCGTTCGCGCGGTGTGGCTGCGAGGAATACCCCACCATCATCATTGGTGGCTACCACCCGCCCACCGAGCGAGAGGTCGCCGCATGTCCCGCAAAGCAACACCTCCAGCACGCGGCCGCCACACCTGCAGAATGCTGCAGGACGGCTGTAGAGGCGACCAATCGGGGCCCGGCCTTCACGGAAGCACTCGGCAATCTCACTGCAGGTGACGCTGCTACAGGCCCAGAGTCCTCTCATGGCCTTCATAAAGAGATGCGCGCGAAACGCGATTCCCTGGGGAGAATCGTCGTTGGCCAGGGCAGCCATGATCTGGTCACCCTCTTCTGGCGAGGCTGTCTTGCCCAGTACACGCTCAAGCAGGACCGGGAGACGAGTTGCCCGATAGGTTCCGTCCGACTGGCGACAGGCAAGGGCGAGCGCCGCATCAAGGCCCCGGGGCACCCTGTGCTCACGCACTGCGGCGAAGACCGTATCCGGAGAGAATGATTCGGGCACCGTAAGCTGACGCTGCCGCCCTCCGATGAGGCTAAAGGAGTGGCTTGGGACTCCGAAGAAGCGCTCGAGATAGCGCCTCGACTTCTCCCCTTCCGACAGGGAGGCGCTCGTTCCGACCACCCGCAGCTGAGGAGAGTCTGGTTGTAGTCCCAGGCGATCACACAACGACCTGATGATCAGCGCCACCTCCGCCCCTGGGGCACCTCGGTAGAGATGGAGTTCGTCGACAACAAGTGTGAAGACGTTGGTCGGATCCAACGCCAGCCATGCACGACTCTTGTCGAAGATGGGCTCCTCAAGTCGCCGCATGAGCATGACATTGAGCATGGAGTAGTTGGTCACGAGGATGTCGGGTGGATCGGCGATCATGTCCCAGCGGCTCACCATCTCATTGTGGCAAGGGTCCTGAAAATGGCCGAGCTCATCTTCCGTCATGTGCTCAGAGAGTTCCTGGAATTCGCTTGCCAGATCTCGCAAGCTCTCTCCTACTCGCGCGACACGGTCGTCCGGCCTAACCGGCACAGGCCTGCTCCCGCCCGGGCTGGCCGAGGTGTACCTCCCAAACCAGACCTCGGGCCCACCCAATGAGGCCAACCGACGCAGAGTCCGTCTGAGGCGCGTAAGTTGGTCTTCCACCAACGCGTTCATCGGGTAGAGGATCATCGTGCGTATGGCAGCGTCTGGATCGTTCCGCAGCGGTTCCCAGCGGCGCGTGTTCGGCGCTTCCCACCACCCTCGCTGGATCCGCCTCGTCTCACGCTTTCGGGCCTCGAGCATGAGGCGCGTGAGCACAGGCAGGAGGAAGGCCTCCGTCTTTCCCGAACCGGTCCCGCTCGTGATGATGGGGTTTCGCCCATTGGCCGCCGCCACAAGTGCCTCTGCCTGGTGCTCGTGCAGCACCACATCTGCCGGGCAGGCCCCAAAGAGCGCCTCCAGCAGCAGTGAGCTCTCCTGTTCACTCAATCCCGCGCTCTGGCAGACCTCCATGCCAGACTGAGTGCCCTCGTAGGGTATGACGGGCTCGAGCAGAACATCTTGGAGCAGCGCCGCACCGTCACGCAGCAAGGCACGCCGCTCTGCACGAACCGCATCGTTGCGTATCCAACGATCCGAGTCTAGGAACTTCATACTGGCAAGACGCAAAATCTCGGCCAACTGGGTGGGTGTGGTCGCCATGTCTTCCTAGTTGGTCAGCAGATAGCCAATATGGCCGGCGATTTCCGGGGTCACATCGGGGTACTCAAGGCAGCCAGAAACCACCTTGGGTGCGATGCCAGACGATCCGACAACGGCTCGCTCGTACAACCCGGGCAGGTTGGCACCCAGCGGAACCCGCAGGATCTGGGTCCGTCGGTCATATGCGAGCAGCGGCCGGCGTCGCCACAGAAGCGCGGTTGCGTGCTTGCTCAACTGAACCGTAGACCGGGCCATGGTGTCGTGATCAAGATCAGTGTCGGTCCGCAGGAAGTCGTCTGTCGAGAAGCCACGCAGGCGATAGCCCCCCAGCGCACCCATACCCTCGGCATCGTTCCATTTAGCCGACCTAGGATCGAAGTGGCTGAGCCCCGTGGCTCGGCGCATGGCGGGAACTCGCGGCAGGCTCGCGAGTACCTCACTGAGGAGTGGGAGTTCCCGCGCCAAGTCCAGCGGGGAGTCAACGACCGAGATGTCCGAGGCGTCCTCTGGAAGCTCAGAGAAGAACCACGAGTCAGGTGCTTCACCGTGCCCCAGTGCCGTGAACGAGATGCGTGCGTTTGCCCGCAGCGTCGTCAGCCTCCTGCCCTGACTCCAGTCACCGGCGAGGAACCACCCTCGTCGAGTCTTGACTAGCGCTGTGGGTGCCAGGTCCCACGACTTCAACTCAAGCGTGTTGCAGTCTCGAAGGACGTCAATATGCCCCAGGGCAGTCAGAGTTCGCTGAAGGTGGTCGAGGGTCAACGCTCCTGCGTCCGCGAAGGAAGCAATCCGGCTCAGTGCCCCCATGGAACCTGCTCCGCAGTGGCGGACTGCGTCCAGGACCGTGTTCCAGCGATTGTCGTCCGTTGACTGGAACACTGGCGGCGCCTCGAGTCGTTCTAGAGACGGCTGCGCTCCCGGCCGCTGGGTGCGCCGTGAGCGTGGCGTTGTCGGGTAGCGCCGCTTGACGTGGCACTTGCTGCACTCACTCTCAACATAGGGTGTAAGGGGTCGATGATCCCGATCCGTCGGCGCGGTCTCTACCTGACGGTGATGGCTTCCCGTGTAGACGCAGCTGTCGGCCGGGATGCGCTCAATGCCGACCTTGAGCTTGACGCGGTGAGTGCGTTCAGTCTGCCAACTGACCGCTTCAGGCAAGAGGGTTTCCATCAACTCAAATGGTTGCGGATCCGACACGACGGCGCCGGATATGCTTGGCCCGTCGGACGGCTGGCTGGCAGAAATGACGCAGAGGGGGTCGAGCGTGAACTGGTTAGCAGCAGAAGTCTCCGTCCGCCGCCTGACATCGGGAGTGTCCGCGCTTCGCACCCGGATCATGGTCGACGAGGTCACCTGATCCTCAGAATCGACCAGTTCCGCGCGGTAGTTTCCATCCTCCAACTCCTCGTTCGCCAGCGGCATCACCAGGGCGCCGGGGCCATCCGAAATGAGGTGAACGAGCGTCGTGCTCTTCTCGGGCTGGTCAAGCGGACCAAAATCGATGAGCCGCAGGGCGAACCCTCTCGTGTCGTCGCTGACGACCCGGACCTCTGGGAGAGCTTCACGATGCCACTTACCCTTCACCGAGCCCGGCAGGGAGAAGCCACCCGAGACAGTCATCTGTGTCTGGGCTAACGGAACCAGGGCGCCGAGGTCTAAGTCGTCTTGACGCACGTCGGGCGCCCTGAGTAGCTGAACATTCTGGTACATGAGCCAGCCCGGTGGATGACCAGGGAAGCTGGGGTCCAGTAGCCCCCAGCCCGTCCGTGCAGATGTCGTCAGCAGGTTGTTAACGCGCTTCACCAGTTTTTCGTGGTCACGGACGACCAGCATGAGGTCTTCACCGAGCATGGTTCGGTCGGCCTCAACCCACTTGAGCGCCTCATGGCGTCTGAAGATGGACAATCCTCGCGGCTGCCTCAGAAGCTCTGTATCGGTGTGGGGGTCACGGACACGGATGATGCCCTCAAGCAGGGATGCGGTGTCCATTGACTCCCCCTGTCCAATATCGACCAGACCGGGGGCACGAGGCACCAGATCCACGGCTACCCACCCCCCGCTTGTGCGAATCTCACCAGTTCGAGGTGTGTCGGCTTGGGCGACATAGGCCACGGGTTGCATTCGTACGCCCCGACGAGGAAAAGTGCCCACGGTCAGCGAAAGCACAGCCTTGGCCGTCTTCTGTCCTTCGCCGCCCTGTGACACACCGTCCCAAGCGGCCAGTGAGTTAGCCACCACCTCAAGGATCCGCTGTCTGGCACTACTGCGGGCCCAATGTCCCCTCAGTTGCTTCGAAACCCGGCACTCGGGTTGCTCGATCCAGGCCTGGAAGCTGTGCTGCAACTCAGAGGCCGGAATGACTGATCGCGGCGCGAGCCCTTCGGCCTCGAAATATTCCGGAAGTCGCGCACGGTCGCTGGCCCTCACGAGGACCTGAGAAATAGGGAGGCCGATGAATCTGTGCCCTACCGCCACGGCTGTGGGCAGACCCCGCAGCCCGTCCAGCCGCTCCAGCCAGTCCTCGAGGGCAAACCAGTAGTCCTCAGCAACGTCGCGATATGCACCGGCGAACTTCTGACGTGCAGAAGGGATCTCGAGCAGTTCGCCCACGCGACCGTAGAAGTTGGCGGCGGCCATGTCGCTGTCGTTCGCCATCCGCTCAGCCGCGAGGCAAAGGACGGTAAGGAACGCCAGTACCGGCGGTGGCTCGTGCGGCCCGCTCCTTCTCGCCCTCCATTGATCCAAGCGACGTGTGACCGACCTCAGATCCGCCGCGCCTCGAGTCGCTCGAAGCTCGTGCTTGACGCTGCGTGCAAGCTCACCTACTACCTGGTCCTGCGGCAGGTCAAACACCGCACCAAGCTCCGCAAGGGTGCTCTCGTCCAGCGCCAGATAGACCGGCGCTGCCTCGGGCTGCTCGGGGTAAACCACGTCCGCAATTGCGCGGTTCCATTCGTCATAGGTGATATCCGGCCTCCGGAACCCCTCATCATCGACGACTGCCGAAATGCCACGTCCACTGCCCACTCCCGACCCCACTGACTAGGAGAAACCAACAAGCTCGATTATGCCGGGACCGTCTGACAGAAGGGGCCCGACCCGCCATAGATGCAACTACCCCGTCGGCAAGGTCCACTTGAGCAGAGACTCGGACTGCTCCCCAGCCGCGCTTCAACACGCAAGAATCTCCCCATGGCCACGTCCTTCGCCCTGACCAACGCCACGGTCGTCACCGCCGACGCTGCCGGCACCGTCCACCGGGATTGGACCATCGCCGTCGACGCCGCCGGCACGATCAGCCACGCCGGACCGTCGACGAGCATCGGCCTCGCCCCCGGACTCGCCCGCATCGACGCAGGCGGACGCTTCGTCCTCCCGGGCCTCATCAACGCGCACGCCCACCTCTTTGCCGACGGCACGCTGCTGCCGCCCTTCTACACGAAGCCCGCCACGGTCGACCTCGTGGCCCGGTTCCTGCGCTCGTTCGCGGGCCGCCTGGTGCTCCGTCGCCGCACCCGCGCCAACCTGGCCACCCAACTGCGCTCCGGCGTGACGACGCTGCGCAGCGTCGGCGACGTGGCCTACGAGGTGGTGGAGGCCCGCACGGAGATCGAGGCCGGGCGGCTCGTCGGCCCACGTGTCCTGGCCTCCGGACCGCTCATGGCCATCACCGGCGGCCACGGCGCCCCGACCATCGCGCTGATCTGCGACACCCCCGCACAGGCCAGGGCCAACACCCGCTCCAGCCGGCGGGCCGGCGTGACGGCGATCAAGATCGCCGCGACCGCGGGGGTCAGCGACGCCAAGGAGGTCGGCTACGCAGGCAGACCGGAGATGCCCGAGGAGTCGATGCGGGTCATCTGCCAGGAGGCCCACGAGGCGGGCGTCCTCGTGGCCGCGCATGCGCAGTCGGCCGACGGCGTGGCTGCGGCGCTGCGGGCAGGGGTCGACACCATCGAACACGGCAGCGCGATGAACGAGGAGATCATCGGCCTGTTCCTCGACAACCCGGCCTCCCTGCGGGGCTCGTCTGCCCTGATCCCGACGATGCAGGCCGCGCTGCCGCTCACCAAGCTGCCCATCGAGGACACCGGCGCGGACCCGGTGGTGCGGGCGAACGCCGAACTCATCGTCGAGGAGATGCTGACCGGCATCCGCACGGCCATGGAGCACGGGATCCGGATGGGTGTCGGCACGGACTCGGCTGTCAGCTTCGTCACACACTCCAACTTCTGGCGCACGGTGAGCGTCGGCCGCACCCCGAGATCGACCGGATCGCGAAGATCGACGCTCTGCTGGACCGCCTCTAGCCGGCCTGGCCGGCGTCGGGATCCCAGACGACCCTGCGCGACTGCCCTGTCGGCGTGGCCGCGTCGGTCAGCCACCACGTCGTGTCCGGGTCCCAGCCCGCGATGACGCTGGCCAGCTCACCCGCCACCGGGATCGCCGTCGTCGCAGCCTCCAGGTATCCCTCGACGCTCAGGTGGACGGCATCGTAGCTCCCGGCGACGGCAGCCCAGTCCGGCACGACCCAGCGGCCCTCGCGGCCTGTCGTCCGGTACCAGTCGTGGCGCCGCTGCGCGGTGACCTCGAGCGGGAACTCCCGGCAGAGTCCGGCCCAGGCTGCGGCCGAGTCGACCTCGTAGATGCGGGCGCCCGCAGCGACCTGGAGCCGCGTCGCCGTCGCCCTCGTCCAGCCGAGGGCATCCTCGACCAGCCGCATCCCCACCGGCACGCCGTCGACCAGGCGGGTGCTGGAGCACAGCCAGTGCGGCGGCCGGGACCACCAGAACCCGGAGATCATCTCCTGCACGGAGCCGGCCCGCTCCACGGTGGCGCGCTCCTCCTCCAGGAGCACCTCCTCCGCCAGCCGGCGAGCGTCCCCCGGGGCGGACCGGCGCCCGCTTCGTCCCACTGCAACTCCCACTGGTCCCCCACGGGCGCGGGGCCGCCCCACCAGAGAGGCGTCGGCAGCGCCGCGACCCGTTCCGCGACCGGCCCCAGCCCTCGACGACGGCCGGGCGCGCGGCGAGCAGGTCGTCGCCGTCGGGCTCCTGCCAGTACATGGCCGAGTCGACGGAGGCGGACAACGCCTCCCACACGACGGCGTCCCCGATGGGGCCGAGGTCCAGACTCCCGAGCGCCGCGACGACGTCGGCCATGGTCCGCTCGGGCCCAGGATCCCCCCAGCCGAACCGGGAGACGGCGTGGCCGCGGGTCACCGCGATGGCATACGAGGTGTCGGAGACGGCGCGGGCGAGGCTCTGCTCCTGGTCGAGGTCGCAGGTCAGCGCGACATGCAGGAGCAGGCGGCGGCCCCGCGGCCCGGCCAGGAGCCTCTCAGCGGTCATCATGTCCCGACCGTACCGGCCGACTCCGCCGGGCGCGGAAACGAGGAACGCCCCCGCCGTCGGCGGGGGCGTTCCTGGGTATTGCGGTATTGCGCGTCAGCCTGCGGTGCGGGCCGGGAGCGTCTTCGGCTTGAACGAGGGACGGGTCGCCTCGAAGGCCGAGATCGTATCGGCGTGCTGCAGGGTCAGCGAGATGTCGTCGAGCCCGTTCAGCAGTCGGTGCTTCGTGTAGTCGTCGATCTCGAAGCTCACCGTCAGGGCGCCGCGGGTGATCGTCTGGCTCGGCAGGTCGACGGTGGTCTCCACCGTGGGATCGGCCTCGACGGCCTCCCACAGCGCGTCCCGGTCGGCTTCCGACACCAGAGCCACCAGCAGGCCGGCCTTGCCGGAATTGGAGCGGAAGATGTCGCCGAAGCGGGTGCCGATGACGACCTTGAAGCCGTAGTTCTGCAGCGCCCAGACGGCGTGCTCACGCGACGAGCCGGTGCCGAAGTCCGGGCCGGGGATCAGGATCGTGCCGGTGCTGAACGGCTCCTTGTTGAGCACGAACTCGGGGTCGTTGCGCCAGGCGGCGAACAGGCCGTCCTCGAAGCCGGTGCGCGTGATGCGCTTCAGGTACACGGCGGGGATGATCTGGTCGGTGTCGACGTTGCTGCGCTGCAGCGGGACCGCGATGCCGGTGTGGTTGACGAAGGGTTCCATGGCTCAGGCTCCGATCAGGTCGGCGGGGGCGGACAGGTGGCCGGTGATGGCGGTCGCCGCGGCGACGGCCGGCGACACCAGGTGGGTGCGGCCGCCCTTGCCCTGGCGCCCCTCGAAGTTGCGGTTCGACGTCGACGCGGAGCGCTCGCCGGGGGCCAGCTGGTCGGGGTTCATGCCGAGGCACATCGAGCAGCCGGCGGCGCGCCATTCGGCGCCGAAGTCCAGGAACACCTGGTCGAGACCCTCGGCCTCGGCCTCCAGGCGGACGCGGGCGGAGCCGGGGACGACAAGCATGCGGACGGTGTCGGCCTTCTTCCTGCCCTTCAGCACGGAGGCGGCCAGGCGCAGGTCCTCGATGCGGCCGTTGGTGCAGGAGCCCAGGAAGACGGTGTCGACCTCGATGTCGCGCATCGGGGTCCCCGGGATGAGGTCCATGTACTCCAGCGCGCGCTTGGCCGTGGCCTGCTCGACCTCGTCGGCGAAGTCCTCCGGCGCGGGGACGGCCGCGCCCAGCGGCACGCCGTGGCCCGGGTTGGTGCCCCAGGTGACGAAGGGGGTCAGCTGCGCGGCGTCGATGTCGACCTCGACGTCGAAGGTGGCGTCGTCATCGGTGCGCAGCGTCTTCCAGTACTCGACGGCGGCGTCCCAGTCCTCGCCCTCGGGCGCATGCGGGCGGCCCTTCAGGTAGGCGAACGTCGTCTCGTCGGGGGCCATCATGCCGGCCTTGGCGCCCCACTCGATGCTCATGTTGCAGATCGTCATGCGGCCCTCCATCGAGAGCGCCTCGATGGTGCTGCCGCGGTACTCGACGATGTAGCCCTGGCCGCCGCCGGTGCCGACCTTCGCGATCAGCGTCAGCACGATGTCCTTGGCGGTGACGCCGTCGGGCAGCTCGCCGTTGATGTTGACGGCCATCGTCTTCGGCTTGGCCTGCGGCAGCGTCTGCGTGGCCAGCACGTGCTCGACCTCGGAGGTGCCGATGCCGTAGGCCAGGGCCCCGAAGGCGCCGTGGGTGGAGGTGTGCGAGTCGCCGCAGACGATCGTCATGCCCGGCTGCGTCACGCCCAGCTGGGGGCCGATGATGTGGACGACGCCCTGGTCCTTGTCACCCAGCGAATGGATGCGCACGCCGAAGTCCTTGGCGTTCTGGCGCAGCGTGTCGACCTGCTTGCGGGAGACCGGGTCGGCGATCGGGGCCAGGATGTTCAGCGTCGGGGTGTTGTGGTCCTCGGTAGCCAGCGTCAGGTCGGGACGACGGACCGGGCGACCGGCCAGGCGCAGCCCTTCGAACGCCTGCGGGCTGGTGACCTCATGCACGAGGTGCAGGTCGATGTAGAGCAGGTCAGGCTCTCCCTCGGCCGAGCGCACGACGTGTGCGTCCCACACCTTCTCACTCAGTGTCTTGCCCATGGCTCCTGTACTCCTGCCGGGTCGATCGAACAACCAGGCAAGTATCCCCAGACGCCCCCTCCCCAGGGGTTGCGTGTCCACAATGTGGATTGATAATCTCACCATATGGACGAGACTTCTGGCGTTGGCGTACTCGACAAGGCGGCCGCGGTTCTGGCCGCCCTCGAACGCAATCCACTGACCCTCGCGGGCCTCGTGACGGCGACGGGCCTGGCCCGTCCGACCGCCCACCGGCTGGCGGTCGCCCTGGAGCACCACCGCTTCGTGGGCCGCGATCTGCAGGGCCGCTTCGTGCTGGGCCCGCGACTCATCGAGCTGGCCGAGTCGGCCGGTGAGGACCCGTTGCTGGCGACCGCCGGCCCGATCCTCGGCCGTCTGCGCGACATCACGGGCGAGTCGGTGCAGCTGTTCCGCCGTCAGGGCGACGTGCGCATCTGCGTGGCCGCCATCGAGCGCCCGCACGGCCTCCGCGACACGGTTCCCGTCGGCGCCCAGCTGTCGATGAAGGCCGGCTCGGCCGCCCAGGTGCTGCTGGCCTGGGAGGAGCCCGACAAGCTGGAGAAGATGCTCGACCACACGTCGTTCACCCTGACGACACTGCAGGCGGTCCGCCGTCGCGGGTGGGCCCAGTCTGTCGGCGAGCGCGAGGCCGGTGTGGCCTCGGTGTCGGCCCCGGTGCTGGCGCCGTCGGGCAAGCTGATCGCGGCGGTGTCGGTGTCGGGTCCGATCGAGCGCCTGACCCGCTCCCCCGGCCGCCTGCACGCCCCGGCCGTGCTGGCCGCGGCCGAGCGGCTGAGCGAGGTGCTGCGCCGCAGCAGCGCCCCCGAGTAACCCGTAGAAACACGACACCGGGCCGCGAGCGATCACATCGCTCGCGGCCCGGTCGCATTCGCGGCAGAGGATCGCCGAAGAGGTGTCGCAATACGAAACAACCCCCGAAGTCTCACGACTTCGAGGGTTGAACACCTGTTGGTGGACGCCGGTGGACTCAGCCCGAACACGTGGGAGCGGCTGGAGCGACTGAGTGCCGCGTGGGAGCAGGCGAAACCGGGCATCGTGAGCGCACGGCCGTTGGTGACTGAGCCCGAGCCGGGGGCGGTCTCGAACCCAACGCGACGGTCCCGAACGCCACTGACGCCGGAAGAAGTGGACGCAATCCGAACCGCCCGCACCAACGGAGAGAGCGTCCTGTCGATCGCGAAGCGGTTCGGCGTGCACCGGGTGACGGTATGGGAGCAGACGAAGAACTCGTAAGCCTGGGCGGGCGGTGCGTCGCACCGAACAGGCTGCGGCGACAAGGTATCGGCGGTGAGGATGCCGGCGGCTACTGCACCCTCACCGCCTTCACTGTGCTCTACGCGGCCGACCGTCCGTCGGAGTCGTTCTTATCCAGACGCTCGGCCACGAACGCCTTGAATGTGGCGAGCAGATCCTCGGCGTTGTCGAAGGCCCGCATGGTGATACGCATGTTGGTGCCACGTCCGCGGCCGAGACCCGACTGCTTCTTGAGCCGATCTTTGGGGGTCTTGATCAACCTGCCATCCGACGCCCTCACCGCCTGCTCCAACTGCGCAAACGACAACACACTTGTCTCGTAGTAGCGCGTAGCGGACATGAGGAGAGTCGGGCGGGCCCACTCCCGGGGGACGAGCACGAGCGGCTTTCCGTCCACCACCGGGAGTGTCATGTCCGCTTCGTCCCAGTCACCGATGATCGGATTCCAGATCTGCTTGCGGTACGCCTGGGTCTTGTGTCCAGCAGAGTTGAACTGTGGATACGTGTCGATCATCAGCTGGGTGAACTGCGCGAGCGGCCCGAAGATGATGCGCGTGGTGATGTCGGAGGTAATGTCGCGATCCACGCCCTCGACGAACAGCGGAAGGTCCTCGATCTGTTTGAGGATCCCAACGCGAACCAACGCTTCCACGTCGTTGTTGAGCACGTCCCAGATCCAGGTGCCGACGACGTCAGCGCCCCCGTGGCCGTGGAAGCCCTTTGCAGACATTCCGAGCCGGGTCTCCCATGGCTCGACGAAACGCTGCAACAGCCTTTCGCCCCGACGGCCGGTAGCCCCGGCCCCCTTGATGATGCTGTCAGTCACCTGGCGGGTGAACGTGTCGACGCACTCCAGCGCCTGATTGGCGAACGGCTGGGGTGTCCTCCGCAGCCGGATCGCATGAGGGTCGACGTAGAGACGGTTGTCAGCCGTGACCTCCACATCGACGAACGGAACGGGACCCGTGATCCCGTAGTGGGTGGTGATGGTGGGCATGACGCCCTCCTTCCTTGGGTTTGGAGCCCGAGGAAGAAGCAGAGACAGCGCGTCTCAGGAAACTTCGGTACGCTAGAGGTGACTGAGCAAGTCATCACCGCGCCCTCGGGCCGGTACTGGCCTGATCCCGCACCACCGGGGTCGGGCCAGAGTCTTCTATAGCTAGCGCGCATCGGGCTCCTCTGAGTCCGCTGGCTCTACACGCTTGGCACGGTTGCCACGCACCTCCGCACTCGGCCCCGTCAGATCGATGCAGAGCATGCCGTCCTGCTCATACGGCTTGTACCGTCGGCTGACGCTTGTGTCGATGTCGTAATACTGAGTGAAAGCGGTTGCTGACAAGATGACCTGGCCAGTGTCCCGCGACGACTGCGGACGAATCGAGTACGCGTGAGGCTCCTTTGAAGGGCGCAGAGCGATAACCTTGTTCTCCTTGTCGAACAACAGTTCCACCGTCTCCGGCTCTTCAATCAGCTTGTGAGCTACGCGATTGATCGAGAAGATACCTCTCTTCTGGATCGTCACGCTTGGAGCCTTCGCCAGCGGCGCCATGCGCTTGTCGAACACCTCGAACCCCATCAAAACTCTCCTCTCGTCGTCATCACGTTCCGAGTCTAACAGATTGATCCGCCTCAGCGTGTTTGAAGTTCTCTATCGCACGATCCGGCACATCCGAACTTCTGACCTAGGGCATGACATGCCGAGGCGTCACCGACTCTGCCTGGCGCACACGCTAGGTTTCCAGCAGTGACATCTCACGCCCGCCTAGCATCAGAGTTGGAGTTGGCAACAGGGGTATCGCTGTGGTGGTGGTCAGGAGACGGACCACTCGGAGCGTCTTGATTGTTTCAACAGTGCACTGATCAACAGAACCATGGGAGAAGAAGTACCGCGTTCTGGTGAACTACGGAGGAGCCATCGTGCCCTCCGAAGTTGTGAAGGCAGGAAGCAGCTGCCCTGCTCAACGCTGCAGCAGCTTCGATGTACGCTCGCGGATGTGCACGCCAAGACGCGTTCGGGAGCTTCCCGAACGGTTTGCGTCGATGAGCTTTGGCGCTTCTACGCCTCATGGCTGAAACGAGGCTGACCCCGGCTAGGGACCGGGCCAGAGTGACCAATCCTCCGATCGCGACGCAGCCCGACAGAAGCCCGGACCGTCGTCCGCCGTTGCCGGACTTCGTCCACGAGCCAGACCGGCTCCCGGAGCACGGTTGGCCCCGCGGTCAACGGTGGCGCATCGCCTTCGCCGACGCGCGGAACTTTGACGCAGCCTGCGATGTCTTCGGCGACGTAGCGGGCCTGAACAGCAATTGACCCACCGGGTTGGTGGCCGTTAGGACGTCGATACAGTCTTGTGCGGTGGTGTAGTCGAGCCGGACGAACAGCCCCGCGGCGTCTTCGATGTCACGTTCATCCCGGGAGACGTGCAGCTTCATCACCAGCAGGCACTCCGGCGACTTCGTTGCAGGCATTGTGCGGGCTCCAAGAGGAGTATCCCCTCAGACTTGGTGTGCAGGAAGCTCAATACAGCTCTTCGTCTCGTTCTCAGCTCAGCAACGTCACGCCTCTTGCAGATCGAGGTGCCGACCAGGTCGGTTCCGGTCGATGCAGCCATCTTCAGCGACCACCCGGTGCAGCATCATCGGGGCACCCAGGGGGCGCCATACCGGTGCAGGGCTCGTATTCGAGTTGGGCGAGTTCCGGGCTACTGGGGAGAGCTCGGCGCTGCGGTGCTCCAGGTGATGTCGGCGTTGGCGGGCGCGTTGCGGACGGCGTTGACGAGGAAGTGGTACCAGCCTGGGCCGAGTAGCACGGTGTAGTCGGGTGCTCCGCCGGCCCGGACGGAGTTGGCGTTCGGGTCGCCGAGTTGGTCTTCGATGCGGAGGTCGACCGGGAGTGTGCCGGTGTGGATGAGTTCGCAGCGCAGCCACTTGTAGAACAGGTGGTCGAGATCGACTGGCTTGCCTCGGTATTCGACGCCGATCGTCCAGCCGTGCGTGGTCTTCATGAAGGCTTCGAAGCTTGCCCGGTCACCGGTGATCTCAGGGAACGCCTTGCGAGCGGTGGCGGCGACGGCGACGAGGACGCTGAGGAGCGCTCCTTCGCGTCGTCCGTGCTTCCAGAGGAGGTCTGCGTCTGTGAGTCGGTCTTCGATGGACATGGTTCAGCCGTTCTTGTAGGTGTCTCGTTGGGTGACGTACTCGGACCAGTCGCGGGTGGCGAGGGCGGCCCATTTGGTGGCGGTCTTGTCGGCGATGCCGATGAGTTCGGCGAGGACGGGCGCGGGAACCTGTCCGGCGAGGGCGAACATGGCGGCGTGGCGGGCGCGTCCGGGTTGGATGCCGAGGCGGGCGAGGTGTCCGCGGAAGGTTTCTCTGACGAGGTGGCGTCCGGGGTGTCTGCCGGGGAACAGCCATCCGTGGTCGGTGCTGGCGATGGACGGGCTGCCGGGGCGGTCGAGGTGGCGGCGGAGGAGGTCGTCCAGTCCGGGCGGCATTTCGATGGCGACGGTATCGAAGGTGACGAGCACTGTGTCGTCGTCGGTGAGGGTGATCTGGTCGGTGCGCATCGCGACGACTGTTTCGAGGGGTTGAGCGAATAGGAGCGTGAACAGGCCACCGATGCGGGCGTGGAGGGCGATCGTGTCGTCGTGGAGCAGGGTCTTGATCTGGTCCCAACGGTCGGCGTCGGAGACCGTGACTTCGGGCATGGTGGTTCCCCGCCACGGGATCGTGATGGCGGTGTTCACTCGCGCGCGACCGAGCCAGGCGACGAAGCTCTGCTGGCTGTTGCGTGCGCCGGGATAGTCGGCGAGGTAGGACTCCAGCTGCGACTGGGACAGGCTGGCGATTGTGGTGTCGTGTCGGGCGACCCACTGGCCGAGCCGGACCGCGCCGTTGATGTTCCCGCGGGCGCTGTAGATCGCTGATTTGGTCAGCTCCCCGCGGTCGGCGGCGCCGCGTAGGCGTCGCAGGAGGTGCCAGCGGGCGTAGCGGCCGACGAGCCCTTTGTCCTCGCCGTGCAGGGGTTCGAGTGTGGTGTCGAGCCAGCGTTCGATCTGCTCGATCGGCGGGTGATACGGCGGCAGCACCCCAGTCGAGGCGAGGAGGTCGCGCAGGTAGTTGTGGGAGCGGTCAGCGGGCAGGCCGCGGAATGTGTCGTGGCTGATGGGCAACTCACCGCGGGCCAAGAGGTCGAGCAGTCTGACGCCGGTCGCGGGCGGTTTCTGTAGCCAGGTGATCACGCTTTGCGGACGGCGGGCGGCGACCAACTCGTCGAAGAGGGGCTGCAGCCGCTCATGGACGGCGCCGGTGGTCGGGTCGGTGAGCAGGCTGGTGAGGCGCTCGGCCAGGACGCAGCGGGCGCAACGATCACGAGCGTAGGGATGGTCCTCACGCCCGCATCCGGTGCAGGCGAAGATCGATTCCGCGCCCGCGCATCCGGCGCAGACCAGCACGTTGTCGCTGCTCACCGATGGGTAGGCGACCGGACGCAGCTCGAAGCACTCCGGGCAGACAGCTGGGTGGTAGGCGATGTCACGACGGCAGAGGTAGCAGATCGGCCCCGTCGGCAGCATCACCGTCGTCGCCCAGATGCCGCAGCGCACGCACTCGCGGCTCGCGGATGCCCGGGTCACTCCGAAACGCCGTCGGGGCGCCTGATCTTCGCGCGGATCGGGCGCAGATCGCCGATCCCTGGCCCGCCGTCATTGACCGCTTGTGGCTGGCGGTGCTCCTCGACGTGCAGTTCCAGGAGATCGGATGGGGTGCAGTCCAGGATGTCGCAGAGCGCAGCCAGTAGGTCGGTGTTGATCCGCTGCGGTGGCTTCGTGACGATCCGGTGCACCATCTGCCGCGACAACTCGATCCCGCGCTCGTGCAGCGGCTCGACCAGATCAGTGGTCTGGAACATGCCCTTCGCCGCCATCAGTTGACGCAGATGCCACAGCATCGACAGCTTCTTCGTCATCGTTCCTCCTGGGTGTTGTCGTAGACGCGGGCCAGAGCCGCTTTCAAGGTCTTGGTCTTGAAGTCGTTGGACACGTTCGTGTAGATCGCCGTGGTCGAGGCGTAGGAGTGACCAACCTGCTCGGTGACGAACCGCTCCGGGTAACCGAACTCGATCAGGTGCGTCACATACGAGTGCCGCAGGCAATGCAGGGTCAGGTCAGCGTCCAGGTCGGCCTGTTCACGCAGCCAGGCGAAGCGGTTATCCATCGACTTCACCGAGACCCGCTGCCGCCGCTCCGTCAACCACAGAGCATCCCGGTCATCAGGCCGCAGCAGCGGCCGGGCCTGCTCGACCCATTGCCGCAGACCATCGACCACCCAGTCGAACTCCGGGACCGTGAGCACCGTTCGACGCCGAGGCGTACTGCCGCGGACCGCCTTGCCGTAGCGGACATGCACCGCCCCGAAGGTTCCCCACTGACGCATGTGCGGGTTCGGACGCAGGTCCGCGATGTCGAGTAAGCACAACTCCCGACGCCGCAACCCGTAGGCGTAGCAGGTCTTGACCATCTGAGCGTCCCGCAACGCAGCCCACGCACCCTTGCGGCCCGACCGTTGCACCCGCTCAACCCGGGTGTCGAGGAAGTCGAACAGGTGCTGCAACTCGTCGTAGGTGAACGGTCGTCGCCCCGGCCGCCCCTCGTAGTCGTTGAGATGCGCAACGGTGTTGAAGTCGTGGCAGACCTGCGAAGGGATCACCCCGAACCGCTGCTCACACTCGCTCACCCACCCATAGCGGCCGTCGAGCAGGTAGTCGCAGAACATCCGCAACGTCAGGTGATAGCCGCGGATCGTTGACGGTGCCAGCCTCGCCGCGCCACTCATCAGCGACAACGTGAAATCCTCCACGTCCCCGGCACTCCACTGCCACGGGAACGATCCGGCGAACTCGGTGAACCGGCGCAGTAACGCCACCCGAGGCTCGATCGTCGCGTCCGCCAGCAACCGAGACCGTTGCTGCCGTTCCCATCCCGACAACATCGCCCCGAACACCGCCGCCTGCTCATCGAGATGGACCACCCCCGACGCCAGAACCAGACGCGCGGACCCGGGAACCTCGCTCGACACTCCACCCCGATCGGTAAACTCTGATTAGACAATGACAATCTGAAGTTACCACACTGGGGTGGCTCCACGTCACCGCCCAGGCATGGGCGCCGACTGGAAGAGCACTCACACCCCTGCACTGTCGCGCAGGTCAACTCTGAGTTGATTCGGGACCTTTGTCCTCGATCTGCAAGACGCGTGGCAGCTCTATGGGATCACTCGCGGAGGTGGAGGTTCGTCGGGCACGGACGGCCTGCAAGTCGGTTCTGGCCTGTGGTGATACGGATCTGCGCGTCTTTGACGCATGGACGGGTTATTGGGTCGCCGAGTGGCGGTGGGGTGACCTACGCTGGTTGGCATGTTGGTTTACGGCACTGCTTCGCTGCGTCTGCGCAGCCGCTAACAGCGGCGAGCACCCTCCACAGGTTGTTGCTCCCGCCCCGGTGATCACGGCCGGGCGGCTCTTTCAGCGTGCCCGGCTCCGCAACAACCACGGAGCAAACAGTGCCTATCTATCGAGGTGGCCGTCATGAGCACGGCCAGAACTTCCTGACTGACCCATCCATCATTGCCACGATGACCCGGCTCGTGGCCGCCACCGATGGCCCGATCATCGAGATCGGCCCCGGTGACGGAGCACTCACCACCCCGCTGGCCCAGCTCGGGCCACCGGTGACAGCCGTCGAGATCGACACCCGGCTCGCCCAACGCCTGGCCGAGCGGTTGCCGTCGCACGTGGAGGTCGTCGCCGACGACTTCCTGGACTACCGGCTTCCAACATCGGCGCATGTGCTCGTCGGGAACCTGCCGTTTCACCAGACCACGGCCATGCTGCGACGCATCCTGCATGCCCCGGCATGGACCGATGCAATCGTGCTCGTGCAATGGGAAGTTGCGCGGCGCAGAGCGGGCGTCGGCGGTGCCACGATGATGACCGCGCAATGGGCGCCCTGGTTCACCTTCACGTTGCACAGTCGTGTTCCCGCTCGCGCGTTCACCCCACGTCCGGGCGTCGACGGCGGAATCCTCACCATCCACCGCCGCGAACACCCGCTGCTGCCCCCGGCGCGGCGACGCCAGTTCCACGCCCTGGTCCACCGCGTCTACACCGGTCCCGGACGTGGGCTGGCCCAGATCCTCGCACGCAACACCTCGCTCGGCTCGCCACAGGCGGCACAGGCGTGGCTGACACGCCAGGGCGTGAACGCTGCCGGACTGCCGAAGGACCTGCCCGTCGAGGCATGGGTGGACTTGTTCAAGACCACAGGCTCCTCGCCACCGCCCCACCGCACGCAGTCGTCCTCAGGAAGGCGGCGGCGATGAGCATCGACCCCTCGTGGCGAGTCTGCCCGGACGAGACCACACCCAGCCATACGTGCTGGACCGAGACAGCCGTACACCATGCAGCACGGCTCCTCGCTCAAGACCCCGGACGGGATTGGCGACTTCGTGACCTTGCCGACCTCGTGCACCTGTCCACGTCACAATTGGGCAGGGCCTTCAGCCAACGTTTCGGGATGCCTCCCATCCAGTACCTGGCTCACCTTCGCGCCCACAGACTGGCCGAGCTCCTGATAGAGACTGATCTTCCGGTCGGTGTCGCCATGACACAGGTCGGGTGGCGCAGCCGCGGCCACGCCGCACGACAGTTCACCACCATCGTCGGGGTCAGCCCATCCGCGTATCGACGTACCGCGACCCAACGAGCAAGCCTGGAATGCCCGTGCTGTGGACAGCGAAGCGAGTTGCCCCGATGACGGCCACAGAGCACTCTGGCCTCGGCCCTACCAGGACAGAGATCCGTGACACGGTCATTCGGATGCGAGCTGATCTCGCTCACCGGTGGACCTTGGCCGAACTCGCACAGGATGCCCATCTGTCGCCGTCGCGGCTCGGGGGCCTGTTCGTGGAGCAGTTCGGCGTCCCGCCGATCATGTTGCTGGCTCGGTTGCGGGTGCGGGAGATGGCTCGGCTGTTGCGGGAGTCGGACATGACGGTCGGCGAGATCGGGGTCCGGGTGGGGTGGCGGAATCGTGGTCATGCGGCGGAGCAGTTCGCCAAGATCATGGGCGTCACCCCAACCGCATACCGCAACCAGTATCACCAGCGGACCCGGCAGACGATCTGACGGGTTGCTTGTGGTGCGGGCAGCCGCTGCCCGCCCGGACGATGTCCGGGATACGCGCAGATTAGACGGTGATCTGCGCATTCATGACTGATCTGCTCGACACAAGCCCCTTACCTGGAGTAGTCGTGGAGGCCACTGCCAGGGTGCTCCATCTGGGGCCGGTGCGCACCTGCAGAGTGAGCCGTCAGTGGGACCCCGGTATCGGGGGCCGCGGCGAGGCAGTGCGGATCGTGCACCATCCGGTTGGGTTGCACGGCTGGGGAAATTTTCCCCCGCCGTGAACCACCCCACCCAGCACCCTCGTGCCCGGCTCCGGAGGACGGGACGGTGCCGGACATTTTCCGGAACCGTCACCACCACCGGCTTTCTCTCGGGGGTGGGGTGTCCACCTGTGGGGCATGAGGCATGCACGCACCACACCGAACGGGCGGCGGTTGATCGCCGAACCCGTGCCCCGGGGCGAGCCGGACATGGACCGGCTGGTCGCGCTAGTGCTGCACCTCGCCGACCGCCTCCACGACCAGACCGCACCTGTAGCCGACTCGACGACGAGGACCACCAACCATGACGACGACCGCCGACACGAAGACCCTGACCACCGTCCCGGGTGAGGGGCGGGTGACGGCGGTGACCTATCAACGGGTCTCCACCAAGGAACAAGCCACCACCGGCGGCCGCGACGAAGGATTCTCCATCCCGGCCCAGCGTGAGGCGAACCGCCGCAAAGCCGAAACCCTCGGCGCCCAGGTGGTCGCGGAGTTCGTCGACGCCGGCGAGTCAGCCAGGTCGGCGAAACGGCCGGGGTTGCAGCAGCTACTGGATTACATCGCGACCCATCAGGTCACCTACTGCATCGTGCACAAGGTCGACCGGCTGGCACGGAACCGGCTCGATGACGTCGACATCCACCGCCACCTCATCGACGCCGGCGTCCAACTCGTCTCCGCCACCGAGAACATCGACGACACCCCCTCCGGGATGCTGCTCCACGGCATCATGTCCTCCATCGCGGAGTTCTACTCCCGCAACCTCGCCGCCGAAGTCACCAAAGGCATGACCCAGAAAGTCGCCGCAGGCGGCACCCCATCCCGGGCACCCATCGGCTACCTCAACATCCGGCGCACCGATGACCAGGGCAGGGAGTACCGCACCGTTGAGATCGACCCCGACCGTGCGCCCCTCATCCGCTGGGTCTTCGACACCTACGCCAAAGGCGAGCACACCGTCCCCGACCTCCTCACCGAAGCCACCGCCCGCGGCCTCACCACGGCCCCCACCCCGAAACGCCCGTCCGGGCCGGTGGGGCGTTCCACGTTCTTCAAACTCTTGCGCAACCCGTACTACATCGGGCAGGTCCGCTACCAAGGCGCCCTCCACCCCGGCGCCCACGAACCCATCGTCGACCCGCAGACCTGGCAGCGGGTCCAGATCCTCCTGGACACCCGCGCCACCGCTGGGGAACGCCGCCGCAAGCACGATCACTACCTCAAGGGCACCCTGTACTGCGGCACCTGCATGTCGCGGTTGCAGCTCGACTACGCCTGCAACAAACAAGGCATCCGCTACGCCTACTACATCTGCACCGGACGAGCCACGAAACGCACCTCCTGTACCAGGAAGGCCGTGCCCGTTGGCGTTGCTGAGCAACTCGTCGCCGACTGCTACCAACAGATCGCCATCACCGAGCACACCTACGCGCAGCTCGCACAGCGGGTCGAAGCGGCGTTCGATGAGCGTCTGGCTGAGCGGTCCCAGGCCATCGACGACCTCGCCACCACCAAGCAGCGGCTGGAAGCCGAAGCAGACAAGCTCCTCAAAGCCCACTTCGCCGACGCCATCGACCTCCCCACCCTGAAACGCCACCAAGACCGAATCCGCATCGCACTGGCTGACGTCACCAAACGGCTGGAAGCCGAGCGGCACGACCACGAAGGACCCCGCCAACACCTCGCCACCGCCCTACGACTCCTCGCCGACTGCGCCACCATGTATGAGCGCACCGACGACTTGGGCAAACGGCTCGCCAATCAGGCCTTCTACCAGCGCATCCTCATCACCGAAGACGAAAAAGCGGCGATCCAGCTCAACGAGCCGTTCGCCGCCCTCGCACCCACATCAACCGATGTCAGGTGTTCTAATACATCCAATCTGGTGGAGCTAAGGGGATTCGAACCCCTGGCCTCTTCCATGCCATGGAAGCGCGCTACCAACTGCGCCATAGCCCCAGGCCGCCCTGCGGCGACTCAGAGAACATTAGTCCATCATCGCCCGGGTGTGCAAATCGGGCCCCGGTCCTAGCCAGGGCCCGATTGACGGGAGCAGGTCAGCGCCTGCCGTAGTGCTTGTGGAGCGTCCTCGCCAGCGCCGCGACCCCGTAGGTGTCCTTGGTCATGGCCCGGTCAAGCACCGGCACGCCGAGCTCCTCCAGCGCCTCCGCGGTGGGATCGTCCCACGCCAGGACCTGGACGTCGTCCCGGTGCCCGAGCAGGTGGACGTAGGCCCCGGCGAGCGACGGCTGGCTCAGCAGGATCGCGTCCCAGGCCCCCTCGTCCCACTTCTGCCGGAGCTCCGGGTAGATCTCCGACACGTCGGCCATCGTGTAGATCTCGCAGCGTTCGACGGTGTAGCCCTTGGCCCGGAGCCCGTCCTCCAGCTTCGTGGAGAGCTGATCGGCGCACACGATCGCGACGCGCACCTCGCCCTCCGCCTGCGGGAAGACGTCCACCAGCGTGTTCGAGCTCGCGGTGCCCTCGGGGCTGAGGTCGACGGCGCGGCCGCCCTCCTCCAGCACCTGGCGCGTGGTGGTGCCCATGGCGGCCACCTTCTTCGACGCCGGAATGTCCCAGCCCCGCTCACGCAGCGCCCAGACGGTCTGCGCGGAGGGGACGACCACCCAGTCGGCCCACGGCATGATGTTGTCGGCCGAGATCAGGCGGGCCTCCTGCAGCTTGACGCAGTCGACACGCAGCCCGTTGGCACGCAACGATTGGGAGAGCTTCCCCTCCTGCCGTGGGAGCAGCACCCGGATGCGGTCGTCGTCCTCGGGCCCCTCGATGAACAGCGACTCGTCGTCATGCTCCTCCGACAGGTCGAGGGCGGCGATCACCTCGGGCGCGAAGAATCTGTCCGCCTTGCGCTGCAGCAGCGCCTCGGCGACGTTGTGGCCGGTACGGCGCGCGTGCAGGTGGGAGGTCGGCAGCCCGATCTCCAGCACCACACGCTTGCTGCCGTCCAGCGAGTAGACGCCGGCCTTCAGGGAGAGAATGCCGCGGCGCGACGCGATCGCGCCGACGGGCGCCATGTAGGTGGTGCTGAGGCCGGACAGCACGGCCCGCTCCGCCTCCACGCAGATCCGGGTCTCCTCGTGGTCCAGCTCGAGGGCCGCCGCGAAGACGTCCTCATCGGCGGTCCGGCACTCCAGCACCAGCGCGCCCTGGCCGGGCGCAGGCAGGATCGGCAGGTACTCGGTGATCCGGTCCTCCTGCCCGAGGGCCTTGAGCCCCGAGGCCGACAGGACAACGGCGTCGAGGTCGCCCGGCTCCAGCCGACGCAGCCGCTCCTCGAGCGTCCCGCCCACGTCCACGAACGTCAGGTCCGGGCGTAGCGCCCGCAACTGCGCCATGCGCCGCAGCGAGGTCACGCCCAGCCGCGAGGCCCGCGGCAGCGCGGCCAACGGCACTCCGCTGAGCGTCACGAGCGCGTCCCTGTGGTCGCCGCGCTTGAGGACGGCGGCGACCCGCAGGTCGTCCGGCTCGTCAGTCAGCGGCACGTCCTTGCACGAGTGCATCACGAGGTCACACTCGCCGTCACGCAGCGCGGCGCGGAGTTCCTTGGCGAACACACCAAGGGAGTAGCCGTCCGGCATGTGGCTCGAGTCGATGCGCGCGGTCGCCACCCGGACGACCTCGACCTCGTGCCCCGCGGCTCGAAGTTGCTCGGCCACCATCTCGGAACGAGCCAGCGCCAACGCAGACCCGCGGGTCCCCAACCGAAGCTTCACCATTGATCCTTCCCAGTCGTGTCGGGGTCTAGCTTCTCATGCCTGGCCGTTCTATGCCTCGTGGCGCTCCGCCAGCACCCGCCTGGTCCCCGCCGTGACGGCGTCGACGCCGTTGCCGTCGAGCCACGCACCGACGATATCGACGCCAGTCTCGGCCGCGGCCGAGACCAGAAGGTTGCGGTGTGCGGGCTCGACAGGGGTGGGCAGCTGATCCCAGCTCACGGACACGAGCGCGGGCACCGCGGAGTCGGGCAGCTGGACCCCCGTGAGCAGCGCCACGTCGTGCAGCACCTCCGCCCTGGTGGGAAACACGTAGTCCGGGTAGGACAGGCGCAGGATCTCGAGCCCCGTGGACCGGGCCCAGGGCCAGCGCGCTGAATAGTGGGACAGCGCCTTGGCGCGGAGCTCACCGTGCGCTCCGGCGACCAGCACCCCGGATCCGACCGGCTCGGCCGCCAGTGCGTCCGAGCGCGCAGCCAGCAGCACCTGCCGGGTGTGCCGCACAGGAGGCGCCTCCAGTTCGGCCCCGAGGTGCGACAGCAGCGCGACGGCGACGCTCGCGGGGACCGCCAACACGAGTCGTTCCGTCAGAGCGAGCTGGCCTGCCCTCCCCTCCACGGAGATCCCCTCCTTGGAGCGGTGCAGACCAGTGACCGCTGTGCCCGTGACGATCCGCCCGCCGCCCGCCTCGACGGCAGTGACGAGCGCCTCGACGAGCCTGTACATGCCTCCGACGGGCTGCTCGACGACCGCCCCCGCCCGACCTCGCAGGGTGGCCGCCGCGGCCAGGAGCGACCCCGAGGCGGCGAACTCTGCCGTCAGGCCCGGTGCGACCGCCTCGATCCCGATCCGGTCGGCATGGACACCGAAGATGCCCCGCAGCACCGGCTCCACGCACCGGATCAGGACATGGTCGCCCAGCCGGGCGCGAACGAGTTCGCCCACGGTCTTGGCGTGGGCGCCGATCGCGGGATCGAGGCCGGGCTCGGCCTCGACGGCACGCCTGCCTTCCTCGCCAGCGGAGGCGAGGGCGGGGTCGTCGAGGGCTATCGGAATGCCGAGCACTCCCCTGCCGACCGGGAACTGGCCCTCTGACCACCAGAGGCGCGGCTCGCCGAGCGGCGCCGCGACCGCCACGCCGAGTTCGTCACACAGGGCCCTGGCGTGTCCGCCGCGCACGGCGAAGGCCTCGGCCCCGGAGTCCACGCTCACCCCGGCGAGGTCGACATGGGCGACCATGCCCCCTGGCTCGCGTGCCCCTTCAAAGATCGTCACTGCATATCCGGCCTTCGAGAGCCGGTATGCGCTGACGAGGCCGGCGATGCCGGCCCCCACCACGATCGCGCTCTTCATGGCGCTGATTGTGCCCCATGAACCCGCTCTGACTACCCGTGCATGTCCAAAAAACCCGGTCGTCGCGCAGGTGTGGCCGAAAGTCAGGAGTCGACGTTGTGCGCCAGCAGGCGCCAGCGTTCCCCGGTAAGGCCGAGTTCTGCGAAGTGGGCGTTGCCCAGCGTGCCCAGCGTCCCGTTGGGCAAGCCCAGCAGGCCGTGCAACGCACACGTCAGCGCGAGGCCGTGCGAGGCGACCAGCACCGTGCCGCCCTCGTGGCGCTGTGCGATCTCCTCGACGGCGGGCACGACGCGGGCCGTCACCTCCGCCACGGTCTCCCCCGTCGCCGAATGCCGGAAGTCGTCCGGCCGGTCACGCTCCAGCATCTCGGGCGCCTGCGCGGCCACCTCGTCCCACGTCAGTCCTGCCCACGTGCCGACGTCGATCTCCGCCAGCCGGGGGTCGATCAGGACCGGCTCCCCCGGCCTCACGAGGCGCGCGGTGTGCAGGGCGCGGCTCAGCGGCGAGCTGTAGACGGCATCGAAGACGAAGCCCTCCAGCCGTGTCCTGGCCGCCTTCGCCTGCTCGACGCCTGCCTCGTTCAGCGGTACGTCGGCGCGTCCCTGGAACCGGCGGGAGTGGTTCCAGTCGGTCTGTCCGTGGCGCAGCAGCAGGACGCGGGTTCCGACGTCGCGGAGCATGGACTCAGTCGACGTCCACGTCGTCGGCGGCCACGTCGTCGGCGGCCGTCGGCTCGGGCCGCTCGATGTCCAGCGGCACCTGCGGGCAGTCCTTCCAGAGCCGCTCCAGGTTGTACAGGGAGCGCTCCTCGGTGTGCTGCACGTGCACCACGAAGTCGACGTAGTCCAGCAGGACCCACCGGTTCTCCCGGTCGCCCTCGCGGCGGGTCGGCTTCAGCCGGACCTTCTTGATCAGAGCCTCCTCGACGCCGTCGACGATCGCGCCGACCTGGCGCTCGTTGCTGGCGGAGGCGATCAGGAAGATGTCGGTGATGGAGAGCTGCCCGGACACGTCGAAGGCGACGATCTGGTCACCCATCTTGTCCGAGGCCGCCTGTGCGGCGATGGTGACGGCGGCGAGCACCGGATCAGGTGCGGTCATGGGGAACTCCGGCTTCTGGGGCCGGGTAGAGGCCCCGCTTTGCGATGTACTGGACGATGCCATCGGGCACCAGGTACCAGATCGGCTCGTGGCCGCGGACGCGGTCACGGCAGTCAGTGGACGAGATGGCCAGGGCGGGCACCTCGATGAGGGTGACGGCGTCCTCGGGCAGGTGCGAGAGGTCACGCTCCGTCAGGGGCACGCCGGGACGCGTGACCCCGACGAAGTGGGCCAGGTCGAACAACTCGTCCGCGCCGCGCCACGTCAGGATCTGCCGGAGCGCGTCGGCGCCCGTGATGAAGAACAGGTCGGTGTTCTCGCCCCGCTCGGCATGGAGGTCGCGGAGGGTGTCGACGGTGTAGGTGTCGCCCGCCCGGTCGATGTCCACGCGGGACACGGAGAACCGGGGATTCGACGCCGTGGCGATCACCGTCATGAGGTAGCGGTCCTCGGCCAGCGAGACGTCCCGGTCCCGCTTCTGCCAGGGCACACCGGTCGGGACGAAGACGACCTCGTGCAGGCCGAACTTCGCGGCCACCTCCGAGGCGGCCACGAGGTGTCCGTGGTGGATCGGGTCGAATGTGCCGCCCATCACGCCGAGCCGGTAGCGCCCGACGCGCTCAGTCCGGGCCAGCGCCAGTTCGGTCGACGTCACTTCGAGTTCGGGCGTCCCGAACCCATCCCCACGACCCAGCCGAGGGCCCCGAGCAGCAGGACAAGCACAAACACACCCATGACCCAGCTGGGCACGAGCGGCGCCTCAGCGGCGGTCTCCAGAAGAAGGCTCATGGGACGCGATCCTAGCAAGCGCAGGCCGTCCGGCGGACATTGCTCAGGCGCGGACCTGTCCGTCGCCCTCCACGAGGTACTTGCTGCTGGTCATCTCGGCCAGCCCCATGGGCCCGCGGGCGTGCAGCTTCTGCGTGGAGATGCCGATCTCGGCGCCGAAGCCGAACTCGCCGCCGTCGACGAACCGGCTGGACGCGTTGACGAGGACGGCGGCCGCGTCGACGTCGTCTGTGAACCGCTTGGCGGCCGCCTTCGACGTCGTGATGATCGTCTCCGAATGCCCCGTGCCGTGACGGCGGATGTGGTCCAGCGCCTCGCCGAGGTCGTCGACGACGCGGGCCGCCAGGTCGAGGTCGAGGTACTCCCCTCGAACTCGTCCGGCCCCGCAGGGACGACGGCGTCGGAGTAGGCGACGACGGCCGCGTCGCCGTGGACGGTGACGCCCGCGCCCGCGAGGACGTCGAGGGCCCGCGGCAGGAACGCGTCGGCGACGGCCCGGTGCACCAGCAACGTCTCGGCCGCGTTGCACACGCTGGGGCGCTGCGTCTTGGCGTTGAGAAGGATCCCGATGGCCTGGTCGAGGTCGGCCGCCTCATCGACGTAGATGTGGCAGTTCCCGGTGCCCGTCTCGATGACCGGCACCGTGGAGCCGTCGACCACGGCCCGGATGAGGCCCGCCCCGCCCCGCGGGATGAGCACGTCGACCAGCCCCCGGGCCCGCATCATGTCGCCGGTGACCTCGCGGCCGCCGATGACGAGCTGGACGGCGTCGGGGGCGATGCCGACGGACTCGAGGCCCCGCCGCAGCGCGGCCACCGTCACCTGGTTCGATCCGAGCGCCGACGACGACCCGCGCAGCAGCGCCGCGTTACCGGACTTCAGGCAGATGCCGGCCGCGTCGGCCGTGACGTTCGGCCGGGCCTCGTAGATGATGCCGACGACGCCGAACGGCACCCGTACCTGGGTCACGGACACGCCGTTGGGGAGCTTCCAGCCGCGCACCACATCGCCGACGGGATCCGGGAGGGCGGCCAGGTCACGCAGTCCCTGCACCATGCCCGCGATCCGGGCGGAGGTGAGCGCCAGTCGGTCGACGATGGCCTCCTCCGTGCCCGCCTCCCGTGCCCTGGCGACATCCCCGGCGTTGGCGGCCAGCAGCTCGACCTCGGCGTCGGCGAGCGCATCGGCCATGGCGTGCAGCGCGGCATCCTTGCGGGCGCGGGTGAGGGTACCGAGGGTGCGGGCGGCCTCGCGGGCGGCCACGGCCTGCTGCTGGAAATCCATGGCCCCGAGTCTAGGCCGTCACACAGCGAGAGCGACGGCCTGCCTGCGGCTGCGGACCAGGTAGATGGCGAGGTTGATCGACGCGGTCACGCACATCGCGCCGGCGCACACGATCAACGCCCAGTCGACCGTGACGAACCCGAAGACGAACCACATCGCCTGGACGACGAGGAAGAGGGCGAGCCACCCGAGGGAGACGCCACGCAGATCGTCCGAGCGCAGCATCTCGCGCATCTGGGTCAGCTGGGCCAGCAACTGGGGGGCCACGATGACGGTGCCGAAGACGAAGGCCCCGAACAGCAGTTCCACGCCGCCCAGCGCGACCGCCAACGCCACGATGGCGAGCAGCGGGAGCAGCATGGACTTCCTGCGCTCCCGCAGGATGTAGCCGACGATACCCAGCGAGATGGCGCACAGGAGGATGTTGGGCACCTGCATCTGCGGCGCCTCGACGAGGAAGCCATGGAACGCCCACGCCGCCGTCGACGCGGCCGAGATCTGCCAGGTGCGCAGCGAGACCCCCGCGCTGGTGCGCTCCCGGACGATGCGCACGAACTGGGGAACGCTGGAGCCGACCCCCAGGGCCGCCGCGGCCCACCCGAACACCTCGATCACGCGCTCAGCCTAGGTGGTGAAACCGGTTTGAACAGCATCGGGTCGGTTGCGCGTCAGTCGGCCAGCATCATGTGGTCGCGGTGGATCACCGGACGCTGATGCCCGTGGCCGGCCTCGTCACTCGAATGCCCCAGCTCGGTGGTCAGCTCGGCGCTGGAGCAGCCCACGAAACCCCGGCCGATGACGGCGCCGTCGGGGCCGATGATCTCCACGGGCTCCCCCTCGGCGAAGGTGCCCTTCACCTCGCGGATCCCCGCCGCCAGCAGCGAGGCGTGACGGCGGATGAGGGCCCGCGCCGCGCCCTCGTCCACATGCAGCCAGCCGCGCGGCTCGGCCGCGAACGCCAGCCACAGCAGTCGCCGGGGCCGGCGCTTCTTCCGCGGCGGGAACAGCGTGCCGACATCCTCACCGGCCAGTGCGGCCTCGAGCTGGTCGGCGTGCCCGAGGACGACGGAGACCCCCGCCTGCGTGGCGATGTCCGCGGCGATGACCTTGGTGCGCATGCCACCGGTGCCCACCTTGGAGCCCACGCGTGACGTGTCGACCGCGAGCTTCGAGATGTCGTCGACGCGGGAGATCCGCTCTGCGCCGGGGGTGTCCGGGTGAGCCGTGTACAGGCCGTCGACGTCGCTCATCAGGAACAGCGCATCGGCACGCACCAGGTGCGCGATCAGCGCGGCGAGGCGGTCGTTGTCGCCGAAGCGGATCTCGTGCGTCGCCACCGTGTCGTTCTCGTTGACGATCGGCACGACCCCGAGCCGGAACAGCCGCGAGATGGTGTTCAGCGCGTTGCGGTAGGTGCTGGGGCGCAGCACGTCCTCGACAGTCAGCAGCAGCTGGGCGACCTGCACGCCGTGCTCGGCGAACGCGTCGCTGTAGGCGCGGATGAGCAGCCCCTGCCCCACCGCGGCCGCGGCCTGCTGGGTCTCGAGGTCGCGCGGGCGGCGGCGCAGGCCCAGCGGGCCGATGGCCGCGGCGATGGCGCCCGAGGTGACCAGCACCACGCGGGAGCCCCGTGCCTGCAGGCCGGACAGCAGCCGGGCCAGCTCGTCCACCCGGGCCGTGTCGAGCCTGCCGTCAGCGCCCGTCAGCGACGAGGACCCGACCTTGACGACGACGCGACGGGCCTCGGCGATCTGCGGCCTCACCCTTCCTCGTCCTCGGCCTCATATCCCGAGGTCGCGAAGTCGATGCCTGCTGCCTTCGCCGCGTGGTACTCCGCGTCCATGCGCTTGCGTCGCGTCGCGGCAGGACGCTCGGTCTCCAGACGTGTGTCCTCGCCGCGGCGGGCCAGGATCTCGGCGCCGGACTCGATCTGCGGCGCGAAGTCGAAGACGACGGCGTCCTCGCCGCCGATCGCGACGGCATCGCCGGGACGGGCACCGATCTCCAGCAGCTTCGTCTCGATGCCGAGCCGGGTGAACCGGTCGGCCAGGTAGCCGACGGCCTCCGCGTTGTTGAAGTCGGTCTGCCGGATCCAGCGCTCGGGCTTCTCGCCGCGCACGCGCCAGATGAAGCCGCCCTCGCCGTCCCCCTTCTTCACGATGGTGAAATCGGGCTCGGCCTGGGAGCCGCGGCGGGAACCGACCGGCCGCGGACGCAGCACCTGCGCGGGTGCGGCCGGCGGAAGCTCGGCGCGACGCTTGGCGACGACGTCGGCCATCGCGAACTTCAGCGCGTTCAGGCCCTCGCCGGTCTTGGTCGAGATCTCGAAGATCGGGTGACCGAAGCGCTGGAGTTCCTCGCGCGCGATGGCCGCCATCTCGTGCGCGTCCGGCAGGTCCACCTTGTTCAGCGCGATCAGCCGGTGCCGGTCCTCGAGCCCACCGTGGGCGGCCAGCTCGGCCTCGATGATCTCGAGGTCGCTGACCGGGTCCCTGCCGGGCTCGTAGGTGCCCAGGTCGATGACGTGCACGATGGCCTGGCAGCGCTCGATGTGGCGCAGGAAGTCGAAGCCGAGGCCGCGTCCCTCCGAGGCCCCCTCGATGAGGCCGGGCACGTCGGCGACGGTGTAGGTGACCTCACCCGCGAGGACCACCCCCAGGTTGGGCACCAGCGTGGTGAACGGGTAGTCGGCGATCTTCGGCCTCGCCCTGGAGATCGCGGCGATCAGCGACGACTTGCCGGCGGACGGGAACCCGACGAGGCCGACGTCTGCGACGACCTTCAGCTCAAGCTGGATGACGCGGGATTCGCCCTCCTCGCCGAGCAGGGCGAAGCCGGGCGCCTTCCTGGCCGCGGTCGCGAGCGCCGCGTTGCCGAGTCCGCCGCGGCCTCCGCGGGCGACGACCAGTTCCGAGCCGTCGACGGTCAGGTCGGCGAGGACCTCGCCGGTGGTCGCATCGGTGACGACGGTGCCGGTCGGCACGGCCAGCACGATGCTCTCGCCACGCGGGCCGTGCTGCATGTCACCCTTGCCCGGTTGGCCGTTGGTCGCCTTCCGCACCGATTGACGGTGGTAGTCGACCAGGGTGGACAGCGAGTCGTCGACACGCAGGACGACGGAACCGCCCTCGCCGCCGTTGCCGCCGTCGGGGCCGCCGAGCGGCTTGAATTTTTCGCGGTGGACGGAGGCGCAGCCGTGCCCGCCGTTGCCGGCCTGGACGGTCAGCTTGACGCGGTCTACGAAGGAAGGAATAGCCATAGCGCGGCCAGTCTACCGGCCAGCGCCGTGGTTCCCCCGTTCGTGAGCGTGCCACGGAGAACCGGCTGAGGCCCGCCCCAGTACGGGACGGGCCTCAGCCGATGGTGTCTCTTGGTGTGCCTCAGGCGGCGGAGACGACGTTGACCACGCGGCGACCGCGCTTCACGCCGAACTCCACCTGGCCCTCGACCAGCGCGAACAGGGTGTCGTCCTTGCCGCGGCCGACGCCGTCACCCGGGTGGAAGTGGGTGCCACGCTGACGCACGAGGATCTCGCCCGCGCCGACAGCCTGGCCACCGAAGCGCTTCACGCCGAGGCGCTGAGCGTTGGAATCACGACCGTTGCGCGTCGAGGACGCGCCCTTCTTGGTTGCCATGTCTTACTCTCCTCAGGCCTTGATTCCGGTGAACTTGACCTGGGTGTACCGCTGACGGTGCCCCTGGCGCTTCTTATAGCCGGTCTTGTTCTTGTACTTCAGGATCCGGATCTTCGGACCCTTGATCTCACCCAGAACCTCGGCGGTGACACTCACCTTGCCGAGGCCCTTGGCGTCAGAGGTGATCTTGTCGCCGTCGACCAGCAGCAGCGGCTGCAGGGTGACGGTACCGCCGACCTCTTCGGACACCAGATCGATGTCCAGGACGTCGCCGACAGCTACCTTGTGCTGACGGCCACCGTTGCGCACGATCGCGTACACGACTGACCTACCTTCGTTTCATTACAAAAGTCAATTGGCTGCCCATCCCGTCATGAAACAAGGGGGCAAAGCACCGATGGACTACTTTACGTGGCCGCGGGTACGCGGTCAAACCGGACGCCGGCTATGTGGTCACCACGACGGGAACGATCATCGGACGACGACGCAGCGACTTCGAGGCCCACTGCCCCACCGTGCGCCGGGTGACCTGCTGCAGACGGTAGGCGTCGTCGACGCCGTCGCGCATCGCGGTCGTGAGCGCGTCGGCCGTTCTGGTGCGCACATCCTCGAAGACCGAGTCACCCTCAGCGATGCCGCGGGCCTGGATCTCGGGTCCGGAGACGATCCTGCGGTTGTGGAGATCGACGACGGTGATGACCGAGATGAAGCCCTCCTCGCCGAGGATCCGGCGGTCCATGATCGACTCGGAGATGTCACCGACCGTGGAGCCGTCGACGAAGATGTAGCTCGCGTCGATGGAGCCGACCTTCTTCGCGATCCCCGCCTTCAGATCGATGACGTCGCCGTCGCCGGCCACGATGACGCGCTCGCTCGGGACGCCCGTCTGCTCTGCGAGCTTGCCGTTGGCCACCAGGTGACGCACCTCGCCGTGGATCGGCATGGCGTTGCGGGGCCGCAGGATGTTGTAGCAGTAGAGCAGTTCGCCTGCGGAGGCGTGGCCGGAGACGTGCACGAGCGCGTTGCCCTTGTGCACGACGTTGGCGCCGAGCCTCGTCAGGCCGTTGATGACCCGGTAGACGGAGTTCTCGTTGCCGGGGATCAGCGAGCTGGCCAGCAGCACCGTGTCGCCCTTGCCGACCTCGATGACGGGGTGCTCGCGGTTCGCGATGCGGCTCAGCGCCGCCATCGGCTCGCCCTGCGAACCGGTGGAGACGATCACGACCTTGTCCACCGGGTACCGGTCGATCTCCTTGAGTTCGATCAGGGTGCCGGCGGGCACGTGCAGGTAGCCGAGGTCGCGGGCCGTCGCCATGTTGCGGACCATGGAGCGGCCCACGTAGACGACCTTGCGGTCATGCTTGACGGCCATGTCGAGCACCTGCTGGACGCGGTGCACGTGCGAGGCGAAGCAGGCCACGATCAGCTTGCCCTTGGCCGCGTCGAAGACGCGTTCGATGGCGGGCACCACGTCCTTCTCGGGGTGGTGAAGCCGGGCACCTCCGCGTTGGTGGAGTCGGCCATGAACAGGTCGACGCCCTCGTCGCCGAGGCGGGCGAAGCCGCGCAGGTCGGTGATGCGGCCGTCGAGCGGCAGCTGGTCCATCTTGAAGTCGCCGGTGTGAAGCACGAGGCCGGCCTTGGTGCGGATCGCGACGGCCAGCGCGTCGGGGATGGAGTGGTTGACGGCCAGGAACTCGAAGTCGAAGTTGCCGATCTCCAGGATCTCGCCCTCCTCGACCGCGTCGAGGGTGAACTCGCGGATCCGGTGCTCCCGCAGCTTCCCGGCGACGAACGCCAGCGTCAGCTTGGAGCCGTAGACGGGGATGTCGTTTCGGCGCTTCAGGAGGTACGGGACGGCGCCGATGTGGTCCTCGTGGCCGTGGGTGAGCACCAGCGCGACGATGTCGTCGAGCCGGTCGTCCAGGTAGTCGAGGGCGGGGAGGATCAGGTCGACGCCGGGGTGGTGGTCCTCGGGGAACAACACGCCGCAGTCGACCAGGGCGATCTGACCGTCGATCTCGAAGGCGGTCATGTTGCGACCAACGTCGCCGAGCCCGCCCAGCGGGATCACCCGCAGGGTTCCCGGAGCCAGCTTGGGTGGGGTCTGCGCGTCTGTCATGGGTGCCAGGCTAGTGGATAGAGTGGGGCCCATGCCCCCATCGACTCCGTCCGTCTCGCCCTGCCCGCTGAGGCGGTCGACATCGCACGCATCCAGCGTCGGGCCTGGGCCGAGGCCGGCATGCCCCCGGAGGCGCTCTCCGCGGTGCCCGCCGACGTGGCCACCCGTGCCTGGCACGAGGCCATCGTGAAGCCGCCGCTGGCCCACTGCAGGGTGCTGGTCGCCGTCGGCGACGCGGGGGTGGTCGGCTTCGCCGTCACGGGCCCCAGCGGGGAGCCGGACCGTGAGAACGCCGACGGCACGATCGCCGAGTTCATCGTCGACCCGAAGCACCGCAGGAAGGGGCACGGCTCACGGCTCATGAACGCCGCGGTCGACACGCTGCGCACCGACGGCTTCGAGGTCGCGGTGTTCTGGGCGCGCGCGGCCGACGACGCCCTGCGGTCCTTTCTCGTGGGCTGCGGCTGGGCCGCCGACGGCGCGCACCAGGAGGTGGGCGTCGACGAGGACGGCGAGCACGTCAAGCTGGTGCGGCTGCACACCCGCATCGCGGCCGACTGATCACTCCAGGCTGATGCCGAGGTACTTGGTCTCCAGGTACTCGTCCAGCCCCTCGTGGGAGCCCTCGCGGCCCAGGCCCGAGGCCTTCACTCCCCCGAACGGGGCGGCCGGGTTCGACACGACGCCTGTGTTGACCGCCACCATCCCGCTCTCGAGCCTTTCGGCCGCGCGGACGACGCGGCCGATGTCGCGGGAGTACACGTAGGCCATCAGGCCGAACTCGGAGTCGTTGGCCAGGGCGATGGCCTCCTCGTCGCCGTCGACCGTGACGATCGGCGCCACGGGGCCGAAGATCTCCTCCCGCAGCACGTCGGCGTCGCGGGGGACGTCCGTGAGCACCGTGGGGCGGTAGAAGTGTCCGGGACGCTCAGGAGCTCCCCCGCCGGTCAGCACGCGCGCACCCTTCGCCACGGCGTCGTCCACCAGCCGCGTCACCTTGGCGACGGCGGCGTCGTCGATCAGCGGGCCGAGCGTCGTCGTTTCGACCATGCCGTCGCCGACGACGAGGCCCTCGACCGCGGCGACCAGCTTGGAGGTGAACTCGTCGACGCGGTCGCGGTGCACGTAGAACCGGTTCGCGGCCGTGCAGGCCTCCCCGTTGTTGCGGAACTTGGCGGGCATGGCCCCGGCGACGGCGGCGTCCACGTCTGCGTCGCCCAGCACCAGGAAGGGCGCGTTGCCGCCGAGCTCCATCGACGTGCGCAGCACACCGTCTGCGGCCTGCCGCAGGAGCGCGCGACCCACCTCCGTGGAACCCGTGAATGTGAGCTTCCGGAGCCGGGGATCGGTCAGGATGGGTGCGGAGACGGCCCCGGAGTCGGTCGAGGTGATGCAGTTCACGACGCCATCGGGGACGCCCGCGTCGCGCAGGGTCGCCATCAGGTACAGCATCGTGAGCGGGGTGAGCTGGGCCGGTTTGATGACGGCGGTGCAGCCCGCGGCGAGCGCCGGACCGAGCTTGCGGGTGCCCATGGCCAGCGGAAAGTTCCACGGGGTGATGGCGTACACGGGGCCGACGGGCTGCTTCATGGTCAGCAGGCGGTTGCTACCCGACGGCGCGGTGGTCCAGCGCCCCTCCACGCGGCACGTCTCCTCCGCGAACCAGCGGAAGAACTCGGCCCCGTAGGCGACCTCGCCGCGCGACTCGGCCAGCGGCTTGCCCATCTCCAGGGTCATGAGCGCGGCGAAGTCGTCGCCGCGTTCGAGGATCAGCTCGAAGGCACGGCGCAGGATCTCTGCGCGGTGGCGGGGCTCAGTGGAAGCCCAGGCGGGTCCCGCGGCGCAGGCGGCGTCGAGGGCGGCCCTGGCGTCCTCCTGGTCGCCGTCCCCGACGCGGGCGATGACGGCGCCGCTGGCCGGGTTACGGACGGCGAACGTGTCCCGGGACGGCCGGAACCGGCCGCCGATGAACTGTCCGACCGGCACGCGGGCCAGGAGCGATTCGGTGTCCATGACCATTCCTCGGGCGCCCGGTCAGATGCCGAGCACCTGCTCCATCTCGAGGGTGAGCCCGGGGTGGTCGACGACGTGGCGGATGGCGGCGACGACGCCGGGCATGAAGGAGACCCTGTCGAACGAGTCGTGCCGGATCGTCAGCGTCTCGCCGTGGGTGCCGAGCAGCACCTCCTGGTGGGCCACGAGGCCCTGCAGGCGCACGCCGTGGATGTGGACGCCGTCGACCACGGCGCCGCGGGCTCCTGCGTCGTGCACGGTGGCATCGGGGACCGGCCCCAGGCCCGCCGCGTCGCGGGCCGCGCCCACCCGACGCGCGGTCGTCGCGGCCGTGCCGGACGGGGCGTCAGCCTTGTTCGGGTGGTGCAGTTCGATGATCTCGACGGACGGGTAGAACGGGGCCGCCTTGGCGGCGAACTGCATCATCAGGATGGCGCCGATGGAGAAGTTCGAGGCGATGAGAACGCCGACACCGGGGTGCGCGTCCAGGAGACCGCGGACCGTCTCGAGTCGCTCCTGCGTGAAGCCCGTGGTGCCGATGACCATGTTGATGCCCCGCTCCAGGCACCACTCGATGTTGCCCATCACGGCGTCAGGATGCGTGAAGTCCACCGCGACCTTCGCCCGGCCGAGTTGTTCGCGGGGTTCCCCGAGGTCCACCCCGCCGACGATGGTCATGCCCTCTGCGCGGTCCACCGCCCGGACGACCTCGCTGCCCATCTTCCCGCTGACGCCGAAGACACCGACCTGGATCTCGTGCATGTCCTATCTGCTCCCTCTCAACCGTCGTCGTCCCCAGTCAACCAGCCTGACCAGGCCCGGGCAAGCACCCGGGCCCGGCGCTGGACACCATGGAAACGGCGGGCGCCGGGATCCCTGTGGATCCCGGCGCCCGCCGTCGTGGGTGCTACCGCGTCACTCCGCGGCGGCCTCCTCCTTGGCCTCCTCGACCACCGGCGCCAGCGACAGCTTGCCGCGGTCGTCGATGTCCGAGATCTCCACCTGGAGCTTCTGGCCGACGCTGAGCACGTCCTCGACGTCCTCGACGCGCTTGCCACCGGCCAGCGCGCGGAGCTTCGAGATGTGCAGCAGGCCGTCCTTGCCCGGGAGCAGCGACACGAAGGCGCCGAAGCTGGTCAGCTTCACGACGGTGCCGAGGTACCGCTCGCCCTTCTCGGGCATGTGCGGGTTGGCGATCGCGTTGATCTGCGCGACGGCCGCGTCGGCCGCCTCGCCGGTTTCAGCGCCGACGTAGACGGTGCCGTCGTCCTCGATCGCGATGTTCGCGCCGGTCTCGTCCTGGATCTGGTTGATGATCTTGCCCTTCGGGCCGATCACCTCGCCGATCTTGTCAACCGGGATGCGCAGCGAGATGATCCGCGGCGCGTAGGGGCTCATCTCGTCCGGGCCCTCGATGGCCTCGTCCATGACGTCGAGCAGCGTGTGCCGGGCGTCGCGGGCCTGCAACAGGGCCTTCTGGAGCTCGGAGGCGGGGATGCCGTTGAGCTTCGTGTCGAGCTGGAGGGCGGTGACGAAGTCACGCGTGCCGGCGACCTTGAAGTCCATGTCACCGAGGGCATCCTCGGCGCCGAGGATGTCGGTCAGCGCGACGTACTTCGTCTCACCGTCCAGTTCCTCGCTCATGAGGCCCATGGCGATGCCGGCCACGGGGGCCTTCAGCGGCACGCCGGCGTTGAGCAGCGACAGGGTCGAGGCACACACCGAGCCCATGGAGGTCGAGCCGTTGGAGCCGAGAGCCTCGGACACCTGGCGGATCGCGTAGGGGAACTCGTTGCGCGTGGGCAGCACGGGGATCAGCGCACGCTCGGCGAGCGCACCGTGGCCGATCTCACGCCGCTTCGGGGAGCCGACGCGGCCGGTCTCGCCCGTCGAGAACGGCGGGAAGTTGTAGTTGTGCATGTAGCGCTTGGTCTTCTCCGGCGCCAACGTGTCGATCTTCTGCTCCATGTCGAGCATGTTCAGCGTGGAGACGCCCATGATCTGGGTCTCGCCGCGCTGGAACAGGGCGGAGCCGTGCACGCGCGGGATGACCGCGACCTCGGCGGACAGGGCGCGGATGTCGGTGACGCCGCGGCCGTCGATGCGGACCTGCTCGGCGAGGGTGCGGTGACGCACGATCTTCTTGGTCAGGCCCTTGAGGGCGGCCGAGATCTCGTTGCCGCGGCCGGCGAAGCGCTCGGCCAGCTGCTCGGTGACATCCTGCCGGATGGCGTGCGTGGCGTCGTCACGGTCCTGCTTGCCCGCGATCTTCATGGCCTCGGCGATGCGATCGGAGGCGAGCTCCGAGACAGCCTCGAACACGTCGTCCTGGTAGTCACGGAAGACGGGGAAGTCGTAGGTCTCGCGAGGCAGCTTGGCCGCGAGCTCCGACTGGGCGTCGCACAGCTGCTTGATGAACGGCTTGGCGGCCTCGAGGCCCTGGCCGACGATCTCCTCGGTCGGGGCGACGGCGCCGCCACGGACGAGCTCCCAGGTGGCCTCCGTGCCGCCGGCTTCGACCATCATGATGGCGACGTCACCGTCGGGCAGGACGCGGCCCGCGACGACCATCTGGAACGCCGAGGCGGCGATCTGCTCGATGGTCGGGAACGCGACCCAGTCGCCGCCGATCAGGGCGACGCGGACGCCGCCGATCGGGCCGGAGAACGGCAGCCCGGCGAGCTGGGTCGACATCGACGCGGCGTTGATGGCGACGACGTCGTACATGACGGCGGGGTTCAGCGACAGGACAGTCACGACGACCTGGACCTCGTTGCGCAGGCCCTTCACGAAGGCGGGACGCAGCGGGCGGTCGATGAGGCGACAGGCGAGGATGGCGCCCTCGCCGGGGCGACCCTCGCGGCGGAAGAACGAGCCGGGGATGCGACCCGCGGCGTACATGCGCTCCTCTACGTCGACGGTCAGGGGGAAGAAGTCGATGGCGTCGCGCGGGGTCTTCTGCGCGGTCGTCGCCGACAGCAGCATGGTGTCGCCGTCGAGGTAGACGGCGGCGGAGCCGTCGGCCTGCTGAGCGAGGACGCCCGCCTCGAAGCGGACGGTGTGCTTACCGTGGCGACCGTTGTCAATAACGGTCTCGGTGAATTCGATGCCTGGTCCTTCCACGGACAGGCTCCTTTCGGGTGTGAGCGCGCCCAACCCCTGGCGGGAAGATCATCCGCCGTGCCTGCCGGTCTTCGATCGAGACCCGCGGGGGCGCTTGCGCACCCGAAGGCCACTACCGAGGACCAGACGAGACCGAGTCTGGGCTGCTGGGTAACTGTTCGGTATTCGGTTGTATGCGGCAGTCTACCCGTTCGGGTGATGTCCAGCGGCATCGACGAGCCGGGACGACGATGGGCACATGGCTGTGACGCCCGCACCACTGGACGTTTCCTCCGCTGCGGCGACCGCGCGGCGGTGGGCCCACGCCTGCCGCGATCTCCCTGAACCTCCGTCCGCCCGACTGCTCGGCGACGCGCTGGCACAGCCCGGCGGGCTGGACTTCACCCTCGCCTTCGTCGACGAGGTCATGAGGCCCGAGGACCCGCGCGTGGCCGCAGCCGCGCTGGCCAGGCTCGCGGCCTCTCCCCCCGACTTCCTGCCCGCGCCGCTGGCCCTGGCTCTCCGCGGCGCCGCCGCCGCTCCCCGCGCCGCCCTCCCCGTGGCCCGGCGGGCGTTCAGGGCCCTGGTGGGAGACCTGGTCGTCGACGTCGGCGGCCCGCTGCCGCGGACCCTGCGACGGCTGCGGCGCGGCGGGGTCCGCCTCAACCTGAATCTCCTCGGCGAGGCCGTCCTCGGCGACGACCACGCACAGCAGCGGCTGGCCCGCACCCGACGGCTGCTCGAGCTGGACGGCGTCGACCACGTCTCCATCAAGGTCTCGGCCGTGTTGGGCCAGCGCTCCGCCTGGGGGCATGCCGACGCCGTCGACCAGGCCGTGCGCCGGCTCCGCCCCCTGTACGCGGCGGCGGCCCGCGCAGGGTGCTTCGTCAACCTCGACATGGAGGAGTACCGCGACCTCCACCTGACCCTCGACGTGTTCCGGCGGCTTCTCTCCCTTCCCGGCCTCGAGCGGCTCGACGCGGGCATCGCCGTGCAGACCTACCTGCGCGAGTCCGACCTGGTGCTCGCGGAGCTCGACGCCTTCGCCAGGCGCAGGGCGGCGGCGGGAGGCCGACCCATCAGGGTCCGCCTGGTCAAGGGCGCCAACCTCGCCATGGAACTCGTCACGGCGGAGCTGCGCGGGTGGCCGTCGCCCGTGCTGGGGTCGAAGCTGGACACGGACGCCTCGTTCCTCTCCGCCCTCGGCCGCTGCCTGCGACCCGGGGCGGTCGATCGGCTGCGGATCGGCGTCGCCAGCCACAACGTCTTCTCGCTCGCCGCCGCGCACACACTCGCCCGCGCCCGGGGCGTGGAAGCCGGCACGGAACTCGAGATGCTGGCGGGCATGGCGCCGCGGCTGCAACGGGTCGTCGGGGCCGAGGTCGGCGCCCCGCGACTGTATGTGCCGCTGGTGCCGGCTGCGGAGTACGGCGCGGCCGTGTCGTACCTGGCGCGCAGGCTCGAGGAGAACGCGGCTCCGGAGAACTTCATGTCCGGGGCCTCCCGGCTCGGCTCCGATCCGGCGTTCCTGGAGCGGGAGGAGGCCAGGTTCCTGGCGGCCGCCGCCCACTCCCCCGCCCTGGCGGCAGCCTGGGTCGTCCAGGAGCGGCAGCAGGCCGGCCCGGGGTTCCGCAACGCGGCCGACACCGACACGACGACGCCCTCAGGCGCCGCCTGGGCCGACGCCGTCCGGGGTGCGCTGCCAGCCCGGCGGCTCGGCGCCCGCACCACCCTCGACTCGACGATCACGACGACGGCGCAGGTGTCGACGATCCTGGACCGGGCCGCACGGGAGGGTGGCGCCTGGTCCGCGGTCCCGGCCGGCCAGCGGGCGGACGTGCTGCGGGCAGTCGCCCGGTCGCTGGAGGCCGTCCGCCGGCGACTCGTCACCGTCGCCTGCGACGACGCGGGCAAGCTGCCGGAGCAGGCCGACGCTGAGGTCTCGGAGGCCGTCGACTTCGCCACCTACTACGCGTCGCTGGCCACCGAGGTCGTCCCCGGCGCCCGTCAGCTGCCGCCGCGGGTGACCGTGGTCGCGTCGCCCTGGAACTTCCCGATCGCGATCCCGTTGGGCGGGGTGGCCGCGGCGTTGGCCGTCGGGTCGGCTGTCGTGCTGAAGCCCGCTCCGTCCGCGCGACGGGTGGCGGCCGTCCTGGCCGAGTCGCTGTGGGACGCGGGCGTCCCCCGCGGGCTCCTGCAGCTCGCCGTCCTCGACGACGGGCCGCTCGGGCGCGACCTGATCACCGACACCCGGGTCGAGCAGGTGCTCCTGACCGGATCCGCCGAGACGGCGGAACTGTTCCGCACCTGGCGGCCCGGCCTCCCGCTGCTGGCGGAGACGTCCGGGAAGAACGCCATCATCGTGACCCCCGCCGCGGATCTCGACCTGGCCGCCGCCGATCTGGTCTCCTCCGCGTTCGGTCACTCCGGTCAGAAGTGCTCCGCCGCCTCGCTGGGCATCCTGGTCGGATCGGTCGCGCGGTCGGCCCGCTTCCTCGACCAGCTGGTCGACGCGGCCGCCTCGCTGCGCGTCGGCACCGCACGCGATCCGGGCGCCCAGGTGGGCCCGCTCACCGAGGAGCCCGGGGAGAAGCTGCTGCGGGGATTGACGCAGCTGGAGCCGGGGCAGCGTTGGCTCCTCGAACCACACCTGCTGGGGGAGCGCCTCTGGCGGCCGGGGATCCGCGCCGGGGTGCGACCGGGCAGCGAGTTCCACCGCGCGGAGTACTTCGGTCCCGTGCTGGGGCTGATGGCGGCACCGGACCTGGCAACCGCCATCGCCTGGGCCAACGACACCGCGTTCGGGCTCACCTCGGGGATCCACTCGTTGGATCCGACGGAGGTGCAGGAGTGGCTCGACGGCGTCCGGGCAGGCAACCTCTACGTCAACCGGCCCATCACGGGCGCCATCGTCCGCCGGCAGCCCTTCGGTGGGTGGAAGCGGTCGGTCGTCGGGCCGTCGGCCAAGGCGGGCGGACCCAACCACCTGGCGGCGCTCGGCACCTGGGTGCCGACACCCGTGGCGGTGGACCCCGACGCCCACCCGACCGACGCCCGCCTCGCCCGCCTCCAGCGGGAGGCCGCGGCCGTCCTTGACGGCGACGCGCTGGCCCGGCTCGGCACCGTCCTCAGCGGCGACGAGCGCGAGGCGCGGGCCAGGTTCGGCGCCCTCCACGACCCGTCGGGCCTGGTCGCCGAGGTCAACGTCCTGCGGTACCGACCCGCGACGGTGACCGTCCGGGTGGAGGATGCCACCGCGGACGCCGTCCTCCGCGAGGCGGGCGCCGCCGTCGCTCTGGGGCGGCGGCCTCCTTCTCCTTCCGGGGCGAGCCCGCCGGTCACCTGCGGAGAGTCCTCGAGTCGGTCGGCCTGCCGGTCTCCGTCGAGCACGACGCTGCCTTCGATGCGGGCGCCGTCGGCAGGATCCGGTACCTCGGGAGCCGCGACGTATCCGTCGCGCTGGGCCGCCGGATCGACGTGACAGTCTTCGCGGGACCGAGCCTCGTCCCCCTGCGCCTCGCCGGCCTGGCCTATGTGCTGGAGCAGTCGGTCTCCATCACCGCACACCGGTTCGGGCATCCGAGCCCGCTCGTGTCACAACTGCGGTTGGGTGGGCTGCCATGAGGTCCCCGATCCGTCACCTTCGCGGGGTGTTCCACCCCGAGGCATTCCACGGACACGGCGTCCGCGGCGGCTACTTCGAGGGCTGGTACATCAAGCTGATCTCCTCCGACCTCGCCGCCCGCTGGGCCGTTATCCCCGGGATCTTCCGCGCCGAGGGTGAACGGACCGGCGAGGCGTTCGTCCAGGTCCTCGACGGCCTGACGGGGCGCTCCTGGTACCACCGCTACCCGGTCGACCAGTTCCGCGCCGACGACCGCTCGTTCGTCGTGGAGGTGGGGGCCAACCGGTTCGACCACGCCGGCGTCCGGCTCGACCTGCCCCAACTGCGGGGCACGGTGACGTACGCGACCCCGCCCGTCCCCTACCCGGTCACGCCGCTGCGGCCGGGAATCATGGGCTGGTACGGGTACGTGCCGGTCATGGAGTGTCTCCACGGCATCGTCTCGTTCGGGCACGGGCTCGCCGGCGCCCTCGCCGTCGAGGACACCCCGACGTCGTTCACCGGCGGCCGCGGCTACATCGAGAAGGACTGGGGCCGGTCCTTCCCCGCCGGATACGTGTGGCTCGCCAGCAACCATCTCTCCGACGACGCGGGGAAGCCCGACGAGGGCTCCCTGACGGCGTCGTGCGCCATCATCCCGGGCCTCGGTCGCACCTTCCGCGGGTCGATCGTCGCGCTGCGACGTCACGGGCGGATCAGCACCTGGGCCACCTGGAACGGCTCGACCGACACGCGGCTGTCCATCACGGACGACCGCGTCGACTGGGAGCTGCGTGGGCCGGACGGCGTCCTGGCCATGAGCGCGACCCGCCCCCGGGGCGGGCTGCTGCACGCGCCGCTGCGCACCGCGATGCACCGCAGGGTCGAGGAGACGCTCGACGCCCGCGTCACCGTCCGGCACACCGGCGGCACCGGGGAGACGCTGTTCGCCGGAACCGGAGTCGCCGCCGGGCTGGAGGTGTTCGGCGACACCGACCGCCTGATCGCCCTCTGAGACAAAGCGAGCGGGGCACCCCCGAAGGAGTGCCCCGCCCGAAGAGATCTTCGCAGGAGATCAGCGACGCAGGCCCAGGCGGGCGATCAGCGCACGGTAGTGCTCGACGTCGTTCTTGGCGACGTAGTTGAGCAGGCGGCGACGCTGGCCGACCATGAGCATCAGCCCACGACGGCTGTGGTGATCGCCCTTGTGGGACTTCAGGTGCTCGGTGAGGTGCGCGATCCGCTTCGTCAGCAGAGCGATCTGCACGTCGGGCGAACCGGTGTCACCAGGCTTGGTCGCGTACTCTTCAATGATCTGCTTCTTCATTTCAGCATCCATAGTCGGTGCTCCTCTCGGTTCGCTGCACGGCGCCCCCTTCGCTGGTGCGGGCGGGGCTCTTACGAGGCCGTGGCCGGTATGACGGCAACCTGCATACCTTAACACCGTCCCTCCGAGGGCCCCTAATCACCCGCTCTCCCGGCCTGCCCGAATCCGTTCCACCCCGATTGCGGGCCACCCCGACGCGCTAGGGTGGAGACCCCGAGAGGACCCCCGAGGAGCAAAATGGCCATCACCGTGCGCCGTGTCGAAGCCGATGATCTCGATCAGTTGCGCCTGCACCAGTCACGCCCGGAGCTTGGCCTCGTGGACAAGCATTTCTCTGCCATGAACCAGGGCAGATTGATCTTCGCGGTCGCCCTGGACGGGGCCGCGGCCCTCGGCACTGCCCTCCTCGACTTCGAGTCCGGAGACCTCACACCAGAGTTGCGCAACATGTACGTCTACCCGTCGGCCCGCCGCATGGGCGCAGGCCGGGCGCTCAGCAGCTTCCTGGAGAGGACGGCCCGGGAGGCTGGCTACAGCGCCGTCTACCTCGCCGTCGACCCGATGAATGAGAAGGCCGTTCCGCTCTACGTCTCCCTCGAATACCACCCGACCGGCGAGCATCTGTTCGTCGAGGATCCCGAGGTGGAGCAGGTCGACGACGGTGTGGAGGCCTCGAAGCACTACGCCGTCTACAAGAAGTCGCTCACCGTCCGCTGAGCGGTCCCCCGCGGGGCGTCAGGCCAGCGCCTCCCGGGCGCGGTCGACGTCGGCACGCATCTGCACGATGAGGTCGTCGACGCCCGTGAATCGCACCTGGCCGCGTAGCCGCGCGACGAAGTCCACCGCCACCTCGACGCCGTAGAGCTCCAGGTCGGTGCGGTCGATGACATAGCTTTCGACGCGGCGATCAGCTCCGTCGAACGTGGGGTTCGTCCCGACGGAGATCGCGGCGGCCATCGGCGCAGCCCCGGGTTCGTCGAGGCGCGTCAGCCAACCGGCGTAGACGCCGTCAGCGGGCACCGCCATGTCGGAGGGCACCGTCAGGTTCGCCGTCGGGAAGCCGAGCTGCCGTCCGCGCTGGTCTCCGACCACGACGACACCGCGGAACCGGAACGGACGCTCCAGCTGACGTGCGGCCCCCTCGACGTCGCCGTCGACCAGTTGCTGCCGGATGGAGGTGGAGCAGGTGACGCCGTCGGCGTCGTGTTCGAGGGCCACCGGCTCGACCGCGAAGCGGCCCTGCCCGAGGGTGGCGAGCGTGGCGACGTCGCCGGCCGCCTTCGCCCCGAAGCGGAAGTTCTCTCCCACCACGATCCTGCGTGGGTTGAGCGGCAGCAGGAACCGCTCGACGAAAGTCGCGGGGTTGAGGGCGGCTACGTCCGGCGTGAACGAGATGACCCGCACCTCGTGGGCCCCCGCCTCGCGGAGCAGCTCGATGCGGGTGCGCAGGTCACTCAGGAGTTTGGGCGCCTGGCCGGGCCGGAGCACGGTCACCGGATGGGGCCAGAACGTCACGACGATGACGGGCAGGCCGTCACCGGCGAGGGCTGCCTGCAGGACCCGCCTGTGGCCGGCGTGCACGCCGTCGAAGTTGCCGATCACCACGACAGATTCGTTCACCTGGTTGCTCCTTCGAGGAATCTATGTTCGACGGCGATCACACGAGGACGGCGAGCGGCTTGGCGCCCGCGTCGCTGGGCTCGTAGAGGGCCAGCAGGTTGCCGGCCGGATCGAGGACGCCGGTCGGGGTGCCCGGGACGGTCCGGCTGAGGCGCCGCCCGAAGCCGACGTCGACGGCCTCCTCGGCGGTCAGCTCGACCACGGGGAAACTGCGCCGGGCCGCCTCGGCCATGCTGAGCAGCGCGGGGGCTCGTCGCCGAGCCGGACGGCGTCGGCGATGTCGTAGCCGCCGATGCGGGTGCGGCGCAGGCTGGTCAGGTGGCCCCCCACCCCGAGAGCCTCACCCAGGTCCCGGGCGATGGCCCGGACGTAGGTGCCAGACGAGCATTCAACGTCGAGGTCGACGTCGAGGCAGTCGCCCTCCACCCGCGCCCCGAGCACGTCGAGCCGGGTGATCGTCACGGGACGTTTCTTCAGCTCAACCGCCTCACCGGCCCTGGCCAGCGCGTAAGCGCGCTTACCCTCCACCTTGATGGCGGAGAAGCTGCTGGGACGCTGCAGAATGTCGCCGCGTTGCGGCGCGAGCGCCGCGTCCACCGCGGCGATGCTGAGGCCGGCCGCGGGAGCGACCGGCTCGACGGTGCCGTCGGCGTCATCGGTGTCGGAGCGTTCCCCCAGCCGGACCGTGGCCAGGTACCGCTTGTCGTGGAGTGCCAGGTGTCCGAGCAGGCGGGTCGCCCGGTTGACGCCGAGGATCAGGACGCCGGTCGCCATCGGGTCGAGGGTGCCGGCGTGGCCGATCTTGCGGGTGCCGAGCAGCCGCCGCAGCCGCCCCACCACCTGGTGGGAGGTGACCCCCGACTCCTTGTCGACGATCACCACCCCCGAGGCGTGGTTCACTGCTGGTCGGCTTCCTCGGCCTGGCGGGGCTGCCTGTAGGGGTCAGCCTCGCCGGCGAACTCCTTGCCGCGCGCGGCCGCCGCGGCCTCGGCGTCGCTCGCCTGGACCTGCGCGAGCAGGTCCTCGATGTGGCGGGCCGACTCGGGCGTCGCGTCCAGGACGAACGCCAGCGTCGGGGTGAACTTCATCCCGAGCTGGGCGCCGACCGTCGAACGGAGCATCCCGGTGGCCGACGCGAGGGCGGCCGCGGAACCGGCGCGCGCCTCGTCGTCGCCCAGCACCGTGTAGAACGCCGTCGCCTCCCGGTTGTCACCGGAGAGGCGGACCTCCGTGATGGTGACGAACCCCAGACGGGGGTCCTTCACCCTACGGTCGATCGTCGACGCCAGCAGCACCTTGATCTGGTCAGCGAGCTTCGCGTTGCGTGGGCCCACCATGTCAGTCGCGCTCCTTCTCCACCATCTCGTACGTCTCGACGATGTCACCGATCCGGATGTCGTTGTAGTTCGACAGAGTCAGACCACACTCGAAGCCCTCGCGGACCTCGGTCGCATCGTCCTTCTCGCGTCGCAGCGAGGCGACCGAGGTGTCGGCGATGACGACGCCGTCGCGGAGCAGACGCGCCTTGGCGTTGCGCCGCATGGTGCCGTTGGTGACCATACAGCCGGCGATGTTGCCGAACTTGGAGGAACGGAAGACCTCACGGATCTCCGCGTGACCGCGGATCTCCTCGGCGTAGATCGGCTTGAGCATGCCCTTGAGCGCGGCCTCGATCTCGTCGATCGCGGCGTAGATGACCGAGTAGAAGCGGATGTCCACGTTCTCCCGGTCCGCCATCTGGGTCGCGTGCGGCGTGGGCCGCACGTTGAAGCCGAGGATGACGGCCTTGGAGGCCGCGGCGAGCGAGACGTTGGTCTCGGTGATCGCACCGACACCGCGGTCGATGACGCGCAGCGACACCTCTTCGCCGACCTCGATCTTGCTGAGGGCGTCTTCGAGGGCCTCCACAGAACCGGCGCCGTCACCCTTGAGGATGAGGAGCAGCTCCTGCGTCTCGCCCTTCTCCATCTGCTCGAACAGCTGGTCGAGGGTCTTGCGACGGCTCGTCTTCGCCTGCATGGCGGCCCGCATGCGGGCCTCACGCTTGTCGGCGATCTGGCGGGCCATGCGGTCGTCGTCGACAACGAGGAAGTTGTCGCCGGCTCCCGGCACGGACGTCAGGCCGAGCACCTGGACGGGCATCGACGGCGGGGCCTCGGTGATGGTGTCGCCCTGATCGTTGATCAGCGCGCGGACGCGGCCGTGGGCCGAACCGGCGACGATGGAGTCACCGATCCGCAGCGTGCCGCGGTGCACCAGGACGGTGGCAACCGGGCCGCGGCCCTTGTCGAGGTGGGCCTCGATGGCCACACCCTGCGCAGGCATGTCGGGGTTCGCACGCAGATCGAGCGCGGCGTCGGCCGTCAAGACGATCGACTCCAGCAGGTGGTCCAGGCCCTCGCGGGTGACCGCGGACACGTCGACGAACTGGGTGTCGCCGCCGTACTCCTCGGGAACCAGTCCGAACTCGGACAGCTGACCGCGGACACGGACCGGGTCGGCCGTCTCCTTGTCGATCTTGTTGACCGCCACCACGATCGGGACGTCTGCCGCCTTGGCGTGGTTGAGCGCCTCGATGGTCTGCGGCATGACACCGTCATCGGCCGCGACGACCAGCACCGCGATGTCGGTCGACTTGGCACCACGGGCACGCATGGCGGTGAACGCCTCGTGGCCCGGGGTGTCGATGAAGGTGATCGCGCGCTCGGCCTCGTCGACGACAGTCTCCACCTGGTAGGCGCCGATCGCCTGGGTGATGCCGCCGGCCTCGCGGGCCTGCACATTGGCGTGCCGCAGGGCGTCGAGGAGCTTCGTCTTGCCGTGGTCGACGTGGCCCATGACGGTGACGACGGGCGGACGTGCCGCCAGATCGTCCTCGTCGCCGATGTCCTCGCCGAACTCCAGGTCGAAGCTCTCGAGCAGCTCGCGGTCCTCGTCCTCCGGGGAGACGACCTCGATGTTGTAGTCGAGTTCGGCGCCCAGCACCTCGAGGGTGTCGTCGGCGACCGACTGCGTCGCGGTGACCATCTCGCCCAGGTGGAACAGCACCTGCACGAGCGACGCCGCGTCGACGCCGATCTTCTCGGCGAGATCCGTCAGCGAGGCACCGCGGCGGAGCCGGACGGTCTGTCCCTCGCCCTTCCGGACGCGCACGCCGCCGATCGCGGGGGCCTCCATCTGGTCGAACTCTTGCCTGCGCTGCTTCTTCGACTTGCGACCACGCTTACCTGCGGCGCCGCCACGACCGAAGGCACCCTGCGTGCCGCCGCGGCCACGGCCGCCTCCGCGACCGCCGGGGCCACCCATCGGGCCGCCGCCCATGGGCGGGCCGCCCGCGCCGGGGCGGGCACCGCCGCCACCGCCGGGACGACCACGGCCGGGGCCACCCTGGCCGGGACGCGAGGGACGGGCGCCGATCGCGGCGTTGGCCGTCTTCGGCATCATCGCGGGGTTGGGGCGCGGCATGCCGGGCAGGCCGCCGGTGCCGCCGGGACGGGGCATCCGGTTGTCGCCGCCCGCGGGTGCACCGGGACGGGCGCCACCGGGGCCGTCGCGGCGCGGGGCACCGTCAGGACGCGGGGCGCGTCGCTGCTGAGTGCCCATGCCCTGCGACGGGGCGAACGGGTTGTTACCCGGGCGCGGTGCGCCGGGCTTGCGGGGACCGGGAGTCGGTGCCCCGCCGGGGCGGGGAGCCGGGGTCGGCGCAGCGGGACGCGGGCCGGGGGCCGGAGCCGCACCACCGGGGCGCGCAGCGGGACGCGGCGCGGGGGCCGCTGCCGGCGGGGTCGCCGCAGGCTTGGCCGCCGGGCCGGGGGCCGGTGCCGCGGGACGCGGGGCGGGGGTCGGTGCGGCGGGGCGCGGGGCGGCCGGGCGGGCCGGCTGCGCAGCCGTGGGGTCGACCGCACCAGGGGTCACTGCCGGCGCTGCCGGCGTGGCCTGGGGTGCGGCGGGCTTTGCCGGCGCCGGCTTCGGCGCGGCCTGGGGCTTGGACTGGTTGTCGGATCCGCCGGCGTTGTACGCCTCCCGGATCTTGCGGACGACAGGCGCCTCCAACGTGGAGGACGGTCCGCGGACGTATTCGCCCAACTCACCGAGCTTGGTGAGAAGGTCTTTGCTAGAAATCCCGATTTCCTTGGCGATCTCGTGAACGCGAGGCTTAGCCACTACTCTCCTTCGCGGGCCCGACCCCAAGGCCGGATTCCCTAGTTGTGCTTGATCATCGTTGGGTACTCATCGAGTGGTCATGAGCGTTAGCCCACCTTCTGGTTGGCGCCCGGAACGGGCGTGGAACGATGCGGCCACGCGGACGTAGGCCGTCAGCAATCATATCCCCACCCGCTACGGGTCACCAACCGGGCGTGTCGCGCCGAGTCGGGCGGCCGGACCGAACGCCCGCCGGAAGGCCCCACGGCGTTGCGCCAGGTCGAAACAGCCGGCATGGAGATAGGCCCCGCGGCCGGGGAGCCGGGGCGACGTGCCGTCGACGATCAGGTCGCCCACACGCACGAGGCGGACGAGGTCGGCCTGGTCGCACCGGGCGCGGCATGCAATACAGGTCCGCTGCGGATTCACGCCCTGCAGCCTAGTCCCCAGCCGACTGCCAGCCGTCCCACAGGCGGCTGACAGCTTCCCCACGCACGGTGGGTTCACGGCCGGGACCTCCCCGGCGTGACGAAAGGATCGACCATGACCAAGCGCATCATTCTCGGAGTATCGACGGCGGTGCTCGCCGCAGGCGTCGGCCTGGGCGCCGCGCAGCTCGCACAGGCGGAGACTGCGTCACCGTCGCCGACGCCCACCACCTCGGCTGGGGCGACCGCGCCGTCGCAGGACCAGGGGCACGGCGGCAGGCACGGCCGCGGCGGGTTCCGGGACGTCTCCGGACTCGCGGAGAAGCTGGGCGTCGAGGAGACCACGCTGCGAGACGCGATCGACAAGGTCCGCGGCGCTGCATCAGAGGACCGTGAGGCCGACCGCTCGGCCAGGGAGGCCGCGTTCGCACAGGCCTTGGCCGAGGCCCTCGGCCTCGACGAGTCGAAGGTCACGGCCGCCATCGACGAGCTCCGCTCGGAGCGCGAGGCCGCACGGACCGCCTCCGACAAGGAGGTGCTCGAGAAGGCGGTGACCGACGGCACGCTCACGCAGGCGGAGGCCGACGCGGTCGCGAAGGCTGTCGAGGAGGGGATCGTGCGGGTCCGGGGTGGAGACCACTCCCGCTGACGACGCCTACTGCTCGCGGGCGGCCTCGTAGAAGTTCTCGGCGGCGACGTACCACTTCGTGGCGAACTCGCTGTGCCGGTTGCGCCACGCCTCGTCGTACTGGTCTGCGAGGTCGACCCGCTCGTAGTTGTCCGTCGAGAGGTCGAACACCTCGTCGCGCCGGTCGCCGAAGTGGTGGATCACCTTCATGTCGCCGTCGATGGTCGCCATGCAGCGGGCCCTGGCGTAGCACGTGGCCACGACCGGGGGCTGCTCCTCGCCGCTCAGCAGCGACGGGCGGTAGCCCTCGGCGCCCACCAGGTCGAAGCCGAGCAGGTCGACGGCGGTCGGCAGAATGGCCAGCTGGTCGGTCGGGTCGTCGAGGACCTGCCCCTCACGCAGCGGGTCGTGGATCAGGTAGGGGATGCGGATCCCCTCCTCGTAGATCGTGTTGTCGTGCTGGTAGACCCGATGCTCCCCGAAGCCCTCGCCGTGGTCGCCGGTGATGATGAAGACGGTGTCCTCGTAGAGCCCCAGTTCCTTGAACATGTCGATGAGCCGGCCGACGAAGGCGTCCTGATAGTGGATGCTGTTGAGGTACTTGTTCAGCAGCGGGTCGTCGACGAAGTCGATCTCCTCGTAGCCCTCCAGCTTGTAGTCGTGGTGCCCCGTCACCGTCAGCATGCCGAGCATGAACGGGCCCTCCTGCTGCTCCAGCCACTCCCGCTGCGGCTCGAGCATGATGTCCTCTTCGTAGCCGAAGTAGTTGGCCCGGTGGAAGCCGACGGTCGACATCTCGTCGACGGGCATGAACTCGTCGTAGCCGAAGTTGGCGGCGGTGCCGCGGCGCCGCTCGAAGTGTTCGGTCGCCGTCTGGAAGAACTTCGATGCGTAGCCCTGCTCCCCCAGCAGCGCGGGCAGGCATGCGGCTGGGATGCCGTCGGTCGGCTCGGCCTCCGAGTTGGCCGCGTCAGCCGGCGGCACGATGCCGCACGTCACGGCGGTGAGTGCCTTCGAGGTGTGGGGGAACACCGAGTAGCCCCGGCGTGGCGTGATGCTGTCCGCGGCGAGGGCGTCGAGGACGGGCGTCACGGGCTGCCTGGTCTCGGGAAGCGTCGAGGTCGCCCGCTGGGATTCCAATGTGATGAGCACCAGATTGCGGTGCTGGGCCCCGTCCCGGGGAGTCAGCGTCGTCTCTCCGGGGTCGGTCGGCCACGCGTCCGAGACGGACGGGTACGCGAAGGCGTCACGCACAGGCGAGACGGCCAGCCGGACCGGCGCCGCCAGGGCGAACGCGGCAGAGGCGGTCGGCGCCGTCCACGAGGATCCGAACAGCAGCGCGACGAGCGCCAGCACGGCGGCGCGCTTGACCCCCTTGCGGGGCCGCCAGCGCAACAGCGGGTCGATGAGGCGCCCCACGAGGAGGGGCAGCGCCAGGGTGGAGGCGATGATCGTCCAGAGCAGCGCGATAGCGCTGTCGGTCATCTCGGAGCCGACGAGCCCGGCGAGCTGGTCACCCTGCGTGAAGGCGTAGACCATCGTGTCCCACGTGAGCGGGTTGCCCGTACGGAGACCGAACTCGTGGTTGACGACGATGTAGACGCCGACCACACAGCTGGCGATGTGGGCGAGGTAGAAGAGCACCGCGCGCAGCCAGCCGCGGGAGAACACGCACAGCACGAACCACAGCAGGATCCAGGCGGCGCCGAAGGCCACGTCGGAGGACACCTTCGTCAGCGTCCCCAGCAGATCCGATCCCGGGTAGAACCGGTCGATCCGGATCAGTTTGAGCCAGACCCCGATGACCGCGACGGGGATCAGAGTGGTGGCCAGCCGCCCCCACAGGTGGGTCGGGGCGGCCAGCCGTTCACGGAGCGTTCGTCTTTTCTGCGTCGACATCGTTGGGATATCCTACGCGACCCGTCGACCGCCGCCCTGCCGACGGCGGTCGCCCGCGGCTCAGCGGGTGGTCGGGACGTCCGGCTGGATGTCGATGCGCCAGCCGGTGAGGCGTGCCGCCAGCCGCGCGTTCTGCCCCTCGCGACCGATGGCGAGCGACAGCTGGTAGTCGGGCACGATGACGCGGCAGGCGCGGGCCTGCTCGTCGACGATCGTCACCGAGAGCACCTTCGCCGGGGACAGGGCCGCAGCGACGAACTTCGCCGGGTCGTCCGAGTAGTCGACGATGTCGATCTTCTCCTCCCCCAGCTCGCTGGTCACGGCGCGCACCCGCTGGCCCATGGGACCGATGAACGCACCCTTGGCGGACACGTTCGGGTCGTGCGACACGACGGCGATCTTCGTGCGGTGGCCGGCCTCGCGGGCGACCTCCATGATCTCCACGATGCCCTTGTCGATCTCCGGCACCTCGAGCGCGAAGAGCTTGCGCACCAGGTTGGGGTGCGTGCGCGACAGGATGACCTGCGGCCCGCGCAGCTCGCGGCGCACGCTCACGACGTAGACGCGCAGCCGGCGGCCGTGCGAGTAGTCCTCGCCGGGGACCTGCTCGGCCTGCGGGATGATCGCCTCGAGGCTGCCGAGATCCACCCGCACGGCGCGGGTGTCGCGGTCCTGCTGGATGACGCCGACGAGGATGTCGCCCTCGACGCCCGAGAAGTGGCCGAACTTCTGATCGTCCTCCGCCTCCCGGATCCGCTGGAAGATGACCTGCCGGGCCGTCGCGGCGGCGATGCGGCCGAAGTCGCTGGGGGTGTCGTCGAAGTAGCCGATGATCTGATCGTCGTCGTCGAACTCGGGCGCGAGCACGGAGACCTTGCCGGTCTTCGGGTTCACCTCCACCTTCACGCCGCGCAGGGCGTGGGCGGTCTTGTTGTAGGCGTTGAGCAGGGCGTCCTCGAGCGTCTTGAGGAGGTAGTCCATGGGGATCTCGCGATCCCTCTCGATGGCCTTCAGTGCTGCCAGGTCCACATCCATGTCAGTTGCCCTCTTCCTCGTCGTCGGCCCGGTTCATCTCGACCTGTACGACGGCCTTGGTGACCGTCGCCAGCTCCACCTCGCGGGTCTCGCCGTCGACGTCGAGGGTCACGGCATCGTCGGTGACGGTGACGATCCGCCCGGTGACGGACCCGCCCTCCGCAGCGGTGACCTTGATCAGGCGGCCCGTGTTGCGGCGGTAGTGCTTGGGCGCCGTCAGGGGGCGGCTGACGCCGCGGGAGCTGACCTCGAGGGTGTACGGGGCGTCGCCGGTGGCAGCGGACTCGTCCAGCGCGTCGGAGAGGCTGCGGGCGGCCGCGGCGATGTCGTCGACCAGGGGGCCGCGACCCGACGGACCGTCCCCATCGACGGTGACCTTGAGAATGCGGCGCTTCCCGATCGGGGTGATCTCGAGGTGGTCGAGTTCGAGCCCGTGCCCGGCGAGAATCGGCTCAATGAGCTCAGCGAGGCGTGTTTCCTGCATGGGAGTTGCTCCGTATCCGGTTGTGTGACCTAGTTGTGGGAGCCAAGCATAGCCGCGATGCGCTGCCGGACCAGCGCACTAGGCTGAGGCCCATGCCCCTCACCCGTCGCACCCTGCTCATCGGCGCCGGCCTGGCGCTGGCCGGGTGCGCCCCCAGCCCGGTCATCTCCGGCGCGCCGGCACTCCCCGTCTCCCCTCCCGCGCCCACCCAGGCCCCGAGGCCGCTGCCGCCCAGCTCGCACTGACGCTGCTCGACGCCACCCTCGCCGGACTGGAGGGTGCCGCGTTCTGGACGGCGCAGCCCTGGCTCGGAGCCGCCAGGGCCCAGTGTGAGGCGCACCTGGCCAGGGTCGGGGCTCCAGACCCGCTCTCCTCCGACGAACAGCCCCTTTTCGGGTCGGCCACGCCGGAGGTGGCAGTGCCCGCCGACGCCGCTGCCGCCACGGCGGCGCTGGAGGCGGCCCGGACCGGCGCCGTCACCGCCCTCGAGGCGGGGGCGCAGGCCGCCGGGGACGGCGCCCTGCGACTCCTGTACGCGTCGGCCGCCACCGGCGTCACGGCTCTCGCCGACACGACGCTGCCTCCGCTCGCGCTCGACGCGGCCCCCCGCCGACTGCAGGAGTCGACGCTGGCGGCCGCCCAGGGCGTCGCACTCGGCCACGCGTGGGCCCTCATCTACGGGTTGGGCGTCGGGGTCGGCCGCCTGGCGGGCGACGATCCGCTGGTCGCGCTCGCGATGCCCCGCCTCGCCGCCGTCAAGCACCTGCGCAACGAACTGCGCGAGGCCCTCGGCGCCTCGGCGCCGTCGCAGCCGGCAGCCTTCGAGCTGCCGACGGCCATGGACACCCCCGAGGCCATCCGGCAGGGCTGGGCGGCGCTGGAGACCCGCCTGCTGGAGGGTTACGCGCACTGCGTCGCCGCCGACCCCGCCCCCCGCTGGCGGCAGCTCATGGCGGCCCAGGTCGCGCCGGTGCAGGCGGTCGGCGGTCAGCTGGGCCACTGGCCCGGCTGGGTTGCTTGACAGCGGGGAGCACGCCCGACAGTCTCAACCCATGAGCGCAGCGCGGAGCAGACTTGGCTGGCAGTTCGCGGCGGCGGCGGTGCTGACGCCGCCGGGGTTCGTGGCGCTGGGAGACGCCGTCACCCCCGGGCCCGGGCAGCTGCCCTCGGCCCTCGTCGTCGCGGCCGCCCTCGTCGCCGCAGGCGGCGCGTGGTACGGCTTCGCCGTCCGGAGGACACGCAGGACACCTGCCTGGTGGGCGCTGGGGGCGGCGGCCCTGCTGCTGGTGGGGGCGGCACTCGCCGGGGACTTCGGGGTCGGTAGGGTCGTGGTGCTGGTCATGCTGCTCGTCGGAGCAGGCCTGACCCTCTACGCGGCCCGCCCCGCCCTGCCCCCTGCCACCGGAGGCAGGATCTAGCCACCATCCCCGTTCGAGGAGCCCCATGACGCGCAACACCGAGCCCTATGGGGCCTACCTCTTCGTCTACTTCACCGGGGAGGGCGCCGGTGGCGAGGCCATCAGGCTGGCGGTCACCCGGGGCAACGACCCGCTGCGCGACTGGGTGGAGCTGGGCGACGGCGCCCCGATCCTCGCCTCGACGGTGGGTGAGCGTGGAGTCCGTGACCCGCACATCCTGCGCCACCCCGACGGCGACCGCTACATCATCATCGCCACCGACCTGCGCATCTACGGCGGCAACGACTTCCGCCGGGCCCAGGAGCAGGGCTCGACGGCCATGGTCGTCTGGGAGTCTCCCGACCTCGTCACCTGGTCGGAGCCGCGGCTGACGCCGATGATGGGTCCGGAGGCCGGCAACGTCTGGGCACCCGAGGCGGTCTGGGACGCCGCCAGGGGTGAGTTCTTCGTGTTCTGGGCCTCGGCCCTCTACCCCACCGCCGACCGCGCCTCACGCAGCATCCGCGACTCCTACCAGCGGATGTTCTACTCCACGACGCAGGACTTCATCACGTTCACCCCGCCCGTCCTGTGGCAGGACGAACGGCGCGGGCCCGGGCTCGGCCTCATCGACTCGACGATCGTCGAGCAGGACGGGATCCACTACAGGTTCACGAAGGACGAGGCCTGCATGCTGCCGCGCCTCGACCGCAGCGACGACCTTCATTCCCTGTCGTGGGAACGCCTGGCCGAGCGGGTCGGCGAGGGGCAGCCGAACCCATGGGGCGGCACGTTCACCGAGGGCGAGGGACCGACGGCGTTCCGCGCCAACGACGGGGACGGGTGGTTCCTGTTCATCGACCAGCCCGCCTACCACGGAGGGGAGGGCTACCTGCCCTTCCACACCGACGACCTCGCCTCCGGCAGCTTCACCTCGGTGGATGCGCAGCTCCCCCGCAGTCCCCGGCACGGCACCGTCCTGCCCATCACCGCTGCGGAGCGTGACCGGCTCCTGGCCGCCTTCCCCGGCCGGTTCGCCTGATTCCCGCTCGGAGCCTGGCTAGACTCCATGCATGACGATGGCGCGCAGCAGGACCTTCTGGCAGCTCGGGGCCGCGGTGTCGCTGACGGGCGCCGTCGCCTGGATGCTCGCGCCCACGTACCGGATGACGTGGGCGGCGCTGACCGACCCGAACCCGGTGTCGCTCCACAGCTGGCTGGACCCGCTCGTCTGGGGATACGGCGGCTTCCACGCCCCCGTGACGGTGCTCTGCGGAGTCGTCGCCGCGATCGGAGCCTGGATCGGCGTGTTCTCCCGCCGCGTCAACCGGTTCCCCGCCTGGTGGGCGCTCGCCGGCGCCCTCGTGTTCGTGTCGTGGGCGGCGGTCCTCGGCCACATCGACGCCCTGCAGGTCGTGCCTCTGCTCCTGCTCGCGGCGGGGGCGGCGGGCTGCCTCATGGCCGCCCACCGCGCTCTCCCCGACCTCGTCAGCGGGCCAGCAGCTCGCTGATCGCGGCCACGGCGTCGCCGACGGCCACCTCGTTGCGCTCGCCGGTGCGCCGGTCGCGCAGCTCGACCTTGCCCTCGGCCAGCCCGCGGCCGATGACGAGGATCACCGGCATGCCGAGGATCTCGGCGTCGGCGAACTTGACGCCCGGGCTCGCCTTGCGGTCGTCGACGAGCACGTCGACGCCCTCTGCGTCGAGCTCGGCCGCGATGCGGGCGGCCTCGTCGAAGACTGCCTGGTCCTTGCCGGTCGCGACGATGTGGACGGGGTACGGGGCGAGCCCGACGGGCCAGCAGAGGCCCTTGTCGTCGCAGGTCGCCTCGGCGACGGCGGCGACGGCGCGGGACACCCCGACGCCATAGGACCCCATCGTGACGACCTGCAGCTTGCCGTTCTGGTCGAGGACCTTCAGGTCGAGCGACTCGGCGTACTTCTTTCCGAGTTGGAAGATGTGGCCCATCTCGATGCCGCGGGCGAGGGTCAGGGGTCCGGAGCCGTCGGGCGCGGGATCGCCCTCGCGGACCTCGGCCACGTCGAGGACGCCGTCGGCCACGAAGTCGCGGCCGGCGGTGACGCCCGAGAGATGCTCGTCGACGACGTTGGCTCCCGTCACCCAGACCGTGCCGTCGACGACCCGCGGATCGACGACGTAGCGGATCTTCGTGACCGATTCCTCGCCGAGCACGCGGGTGCCGTCGAGGCTGACGGGCGAGATGAAACCGACCAACAGGTCCGGGTAGCGCTCGAAGTCCTCGGCTGTGAACGGGGTGGCGACCGACGGCTCCAGGGCCGCCTCGAGCCGCTTGGCGTCGACCTCACGATCCCCGGGCAGGCCGAGCGCCAGCGGCGAGGTGGTCCCATCAGGTGCGGTGACGAGAAACACCACGTTCTTCAGGGTGTCGGCGCCGGTCCAGGGCCGGTCGGCGCGGGCGTGTTCCGCGTTGAGCAGGTCGACGACGCCCGCGATCGTGCCGGTGTCGGGGGTGGCGACGATGGCCATGGCCGGGGCGGCCTCGATCGGCTGCGCGGCCGGGGGCGCGACGCGGACGGCCTCGACGTTGGCGGCATACCCGCCGGGCGAGCGGACGAAGGTGTCCTCACCGTTGGCGGCCACCGCGAGGAACTCCTCGGAGCGGGAGCCGCCCATGGCGCCGGCCATGGCCGCGACGATGACGAAGTCGAGGCCGAGCCGGGTGAAGATCTTGATGTAGGCCTCACGGTGGGCCTGGTACGACGCCTCGAGCCCGTCCTGGTCGATGTCGAAGGAGTACGAGTCCTTCATCACGAACTCGCGGCCGCGGAGCAGGCCGGCGCGCGGGCGGGCCTCGTCGCGGTACTTGGTCTGGATCTGGAACAGGCTGAGCGGCAGGTCCTTGTACGAGGAGTACAGGTCCTTGACCAGCAGCGTGAACATCTCCTCGTGCGTGGGGCCGAGCAGCATGTCGGCGCCCTTGCGGTCGACGACGCGGAACAGGTTGTCGCCGTACTCGGTCCACCGGTTCGTCTGCTCGTAGGGCTCCCGCGGCAGCAGCGCCGGGAAGTGCACCTCCTGCGCACCGATGGCCTCCATCTCCTCACGGACGATGGACTCGACCTTCTGCAGCACCTTCAGGCCGAGCGGCAGCCAGCTGTAGATGCCGGGGGCGGCGCGACGGATGTAGCCGGCGCGCACCAGCCAGCGGTGGCTCGGTACCTCGGCGGCGGCGGGGTCGTCGCGGAGGGTGCGGACGAAGAGCGAGGAAAGGTTCGAAATCACGGGGCAACTCTAGCGCCGACGCCCCGGAACCTCAGTAGTGGACGGTGGCCAGGGCCCCGACCTCGACAAAACCGAGCCGCTCGTAGGACGCGATGGCCGGGGCGTTGAAGTCGTTGACGTACAGGCTGATCACCGGGTAGCGCTCCATCGCCAACCGCAGCATGCCGGCCAGCGCCGGGACGCTCAACCCCCGTCCCCGCAGATCGGGGGCGACCCAGACGCCCTGCAGCTGGGCCTGGTTGCCGTGCTTCGGGCCGAGGTCGGCCTTGAAGATCACCCGGCCGTCATCGTCGACGATGCCGTAAGCGTCGCGCTGCCGCAGCCGCTCGGTCACGAACCTGTCGTAGCCGGGGCCGTACTTGAACGGGGAACTGCCGATCTCGTCGGTGTACATGCTCACGGAGGCTTCGAGGTAGCTGGGGAAGTCCGAGTGCGTCAACAGTCGCACCCGCGGGTCCGGCTCGACGGCGGGCGGCGCGTCCAGCACCATCAGCGGCTGGCGGCGCCGCACGTTGGAGATGCTCCCCCAGGCCCCCGGCCAGCGCTCCGACAGCCCGACGAACAGGCCGAGCACCGAGATGGCCGGGCCGAGGATCGAGGTGCAGCGACGCAGCGGGCCGAGCTCCGCGACGAACGCCGGGAGCGCGTCAGGGTCGAAGCCGGCGACGAAGACGGTGCCGCCGTCGAGGAGGAGCGACGTGATCTCGCCGTCCCGCTCGAACGCGTGGACGACGCCGAGCCGGCGTCTGTCGATGCCGTAGGCGCCGACCTTGGACGTGAGAAAAAGGTTCTCGACCGGCCGCTTGGCCAGGAAGGACAGCGCCGCGTCCCGGTCTGCGGCACCCAGGGTCCGCAGCCTCGATGTCATGCGGAGCAGCCTACGAGACGCTGACCTGCGGTTCGCCGACTTCGCCCATCTCAGCGGCGAGCCGACGGGCCTCGACGAGGAGTGTCTCGACGATGTCAGCCTCCGGCACGGTCTTGATGACCTCGCCCTTGACGAAGATCTGGCCCTTGCCGTTGCCGGAGGCGACGCCGAGGTCGGCCTCGCGGGCCTCGCCCGGGCCGTTGACGACGCAGCCCATGACGGCGACGCGGAGCGGTGCCTGCATTCCCTCGAGGCCCTTGGTGACCTGCTCGGCCAGGGTGTAGACGTCGACCTGGGCGCGGCCACAGGAGGGGCAGGAGACGATGTCGAGCTTGCGGGGGCGCAGGTTCAGCGACTCGAGGATCTTGAGGCCGACTTTGACCTCCTCGGCGGGCGGCGCGGACAGCGACACGCGGATGGTGTCGCCGATGCCGCGGCTCAGCAGCGCCCCGAACGCGACGGACGACTTGATGGTGCCCTGGAAGGCGGGCCCCGCCTCCGTGACGCCGAGGTGCAGCGGATAGTCGCACGCCTCGCTCAGCAGCTCGTAGGCGCGGACCATGACGATCGGGTCGTTGTGCTTGACCGAGATCTTGAAGTCCCGGAAGCCGACCTCCTCGAACAGGGAGGCCTCCCACAGCGCCGATTCCACGAGGGCCTCTGCGGTGGGCGCGCCGTACTTGGCCAGCAGTCGCTTGTCGAGTGAGCCGGCGTTGACGCCGATGCGGAGGCTGACGCCGGCGTCGGCGGCGGCCTTCGCGATCTCGGCGACCTTGTCGTCGAACTGCTTGATGTTGCCCGGGTTCACGCGCACGGCCGCACAGCCGGCGTCGATGGCCGCGAAGACGTACTTGGGCTGGAAGTGGATGTCGGCGATGACCGGGATCTGCGATTTCTTCGCGATGATCGGCAGCGCGTCGGCGTCGTCCTGGCTGGGGACGGCGACACGGACGATGTCGCAGCCGGTGGCTGTCAGCTCGGCGATCTGCTGCAGCGTGCCGTTGATGTCGGTCGTCTTCGTCGTCGTCATGGACTGGACGCTGATGGGGGCGCCGCCGCCCACGAGCACCTTCCCGACCTTGATCTGGCGCGTCTCGCGACGGGGGGCGAGGGTCACGGGGGCGGGCGCAGGCATACCGAGGTTCACGGACATGCCCCCAAGATTAGTACCGCGCCGGGAATCGGCCCCAACCGACGGGCTCAGAGGAGCTGGATGGGGCTGATGATGTCGGCCAGGATCAGCACCACACCGCCGATCAGAAGGAAGCCGCCGACCAGATAGGTCAGGGGCAGCCCGCGGGCCGTGTCGACGGGGCCGGGGTCGGCGCGTCCCCGCAGGCGGGCCACCTGCCTGCGCAGCCACTCGAACAGTGCCCCGGCGATGTGGCCGCCGTCCAACGGCAGCAGCGGCACCAGGTTGAGCAGCCCCACGAACAGATTGACCGAGCCCAGCAGCGACAGCCAGGTGGCGACCTTGTCGCCTGCGGGGATGTCGTCGGAGGCCCCGATCTCGCCGGCGACCCGGGAGGCGCCGACGATCGACAGGGGCGAGTTGATGTCGCGAGGCTGGCCGGTAACGAGGTCCGCGGCGACGTTCCAGACCCGCACCGGGAAGCTGGCCAGCGCGACGGCGGACTGCTGCGTCATCGTCCACATCTGGTCGACGGTGGCGCCGACACCGCCGCGCACCAGCTCGGTGGTCGGCGAGACGCCGAGGAAGCCGGCCTCGACGTAGCGGCTCGGGTCGAGCCGGTCGGGGACGAAGTTCAGCGCCGTGTTGACGGTCGGCAGGGTCAGCTCCTGCCCGTCGCGCTCGACGACGATCGTGGCGGCGCCGTCGCGGTTGGCCCGGATCAGGTCGCCCATCTGCACCCAGTCGGTGAGCGCGACGCCGTTGAAGGAGACGAGCCGGTCCCCCACCTCGACGCCGGCCTCGCCGGCCGGGGTCAGCGGGTCGGCGTCGGTGCAGGTCAGGTCCTCCCGGTCGGCCCGCACGACGCACTCGGAGACGCCTGCCACGATCAGGGTCGACTGGTACGTGCCGTGGAACAGGTTGATGCCGAGGAAGATCAGGAAGGCCAGCAGCAGGTTCATGGTGGGGCCGCCGAGCATCACGACGATCTTCTGCCACGTCTTCTTCTGGTAGAACAGGTGGCCGTCGTCGGCCGGCGTGATGTCCTCCCACTCGAACGCCCTGGCCTGGTCGGCCATCCGGTTGAGCCGGGTGTCCTTCCTGCCGGGCTTCACCGGCGGGTACATGCCGACGAGCCGGACGTAGCCGCCGAGCGGGAAGGCCTTGACGCCGTACTCGGTGCCGCGCTTCGTCGTCGACCACAGCGTCTTCCCGAAGCCGACGAAGTACTGCGTGACCTTGATGCCGAACAGCTTGCCCGGCACCAGGTGGCCGACCTCGTGCAGCGCGATCGACACCATGATCAGCGCGAAGAAGAGGACCGCCAGCAGCACGGTCACGACGACGGTCATGCGCGGGCCCCCGCCAGCTCGGCGGCGCGGCCCCTGGCCCAGGCGTCGGCCGCGAGGACGCCGTCGACGGTGAGGTCGTCGTCGGGGAGGTGGCCGTCCGCGAGGTGTTCGTCGAGGCAGGCCGCGATGATGTCGCAGATGTCGAGGAAGCCGATCTCACCGGCGCAGAACGCGTCGACGCAGGCCTCGTTCGCGGCGTTGTAGACGGCGGGCGCGGAGCCTCCCGCGTGGCCGGCCCGGCGGGCGAGGCGCACCGCGGGGAAGGCGTCGTCGTCGAGCGGGGCGAAGGTCCAGGCGGCCGGCGTCGTCCAGTCACACGGGCGGGCCGCGTCGGCGAGCCGCTCCGGCCAGGTGAGGGCGATGCCGATCGGGAGGCGCATGTCCGGCGGCGAGGCCTGGGCCATGGTGGAGCCGTCGTGGAACTCGACCATCGAATGCACGATCGACTGCGGGTGCACGGTGACGACGATGTCGTCGAGGTCGACGCCGTACAGCAGGCCCGCCTCGAGCAGTTCGAGCCCCTTGTTGACCAGCGTCGAGGAGTTGATGGTGATCACGCGGCCCATGTCCCAGGTGGGGTGCGCCATCGCCTGGTCGGGTGTGACGTCGACCAGCTCGGCGCGGCTGCGGCCGCGGAACGGGCCGCCGCTCGCCGTCAGGATGAGGCGACGCACCTCGTCGGCACGGCCCGCCCGCAGGGCCTGGGCGAAGGCGGAGTGCTCGGAGTCGACGGCGACGATCTGGCCGGGCGCCGCCGCGTCGGCGACGAGCCTGCCGCCGATGACCAGCGACTCCTTGTTGGCCAGGGCCAGCGTGGTGCCGGCCTCGAGCGCCGCCAGCGTCGGCAGCAGGCCGGCCGCGCCGGTCACCGCATTGACGACGACGTCGCAGGCCATCCCGGCGAGCCGGGTGGCCGCGTCGGGGCCGAGCAGCAGCTTCGGCATCGGGAACTCGCCGTCGTTCCAGCCGCGCTCGTCGCCGGCCGCATACAGCAGCCGCTGCAGCTCGTTCGCCGCGCTCGGGCGGGCCAGGGCGACGACTTCTGGCGCGAACTCGACGATCTGGGCCGCCAGGGTCTCCAGGTTGGAGCCGGAGGCCGCGAGCCCCAGGACGCGGAACCGGTCCCTGCGGGTCGAGACGACGTCGAGGGTCTGAGTGCCGATGGATCCGGTGGAGCCGAGCAGGACAATGGTGCGCACCGGGCAAGTCTAGGCCGTAGGCGCAGGCACCGGTTGGGCGCGTGTGCCACGATCGGGGGCATGGCTCTGGCTTCCTCTCCCCACCCGGCACCCCCGTCCCCCGCTGATCACCGACTGGGCCGCCCGCCGCGGCCGCGACGTGGCCGAACTGGTGTGGCGCAACGAGCTCGGAGGGGTGACCGCGCGGCTGGTTGCCGACGGCACCGGCGACCTGTTCGCCAAGTGGAGCCCCGTGGACCTCGAGCCGGAGGCCGAGCGGATGAGCTGGCTGTCCGGCAGGCACCCGTCGCCCCGCGTGTTCGACTTCGAGGAGGGCGACGGCGAGTGGCTGCTGGTGACAGGCGCCCTGACCGGCACGTCCGCCGTCTCCGACCGGTGGAAGGCCGAGCCCGACCGGGCGGCCGCTGCCATCGGCGAGGGGCTGGCCCGTCTCCACTCCCTCGACCCCTCGATCTCCATGTTCGGCGCCGTCGACTGGGTCGGCGACGTGGACGACATCGACCTGCTGGTCATCGCCCACGGGGACGCCTGCGCGCCCAACACCATCGTCGGCGACGACGGCTCCTTCGTCGGCCACGTGGACCTCGGGTCGCTGGGTGTCGCCGACCGGTGGGCCGACCTGGCCATCGCATCGTGGTCGCTGGAATGGAACTTCGGCCCGGGACACGAGCAGGCCTTCTGGGACGCCTACGGCATCGCGCCGGACCCGGAGCGGATCGCCCAGTACCGCGCGCTGTGGGGCGACGCCCCGACCAGCTGACCCGCGGTCAGCCGCTCGGAAACGACGACGACGGCGGGCCGGAGCCCGCCGTCGTCATTCCGGTGAGGATCAGACCAGGCCGAACGCCTGGATCGCCTTGGCCACCTTCTCGAAGCCTGCGATGTTCGCGCCCGTCACGTAGTCACCGGGCACCCCGTAGCTGTCCGCGGTCGTCGCGCACTGCTCGTGGATCTTCTTCATGATCTCCGTGAGCCGCTCCTCGGTGTACTCGAAGCTCCACAGATCACGCGAGGCGTTCTGCTGCATCTCGAGCGCGGAGGTGGCCACGCCGCCGGCGTTGGCCGCCTTGCCGGGGGCGAACAGGACGCCCGCATCCTGCAGGAGCCGCATGGCGTCGGGGGTGGTGGGCATGTTGGCGCCCTCCGCGACGACCTTGACCCCGTTGGCGACCAGGGTCCTGGCCTGCTGACCGTTCAGCTCGTTCTGCGTGGCGCACGGAAGCGCGACGTCGACGGGCACGTCCCAGATCGAGCCCGAGGTGCCCAACCTTGCGGCCGGACGGCGCTCGACGTAGTCGGACACGCGCCCGCGCTCGACCTCCTTGATCTGCTTGAGCAGGTCGAGGTCGATGCCGCCCTCGTCGACCACGTAGCCGGTGGAGTCGGAGAACCCGAGGACGGTGGCGCCGAGCTCGGCCGCCTTCTCGGCGGCGTAGATCGCCACGTTGCCGGAGCCGGAGACGGTGACGCGCTTGCCGTCCATCGACTCGCCGCGGGTCTTCAGCATCTCGTTGGCGAAGACGACGGTGCCGTAGCCGGTGGCCTCGGTGCGCACGAGCGAGCCGCCCCAGCCGATGCCCTTGCCAGTCAGCACACCCGACTCGTAGCGGTTGGTGATGCGCTTGTACTGGCCGAACATGTAGCCGATCTCGCGTCCGCCGACGCCGATGTCACCCGCGGGGACGTCGGTGTACTCGCCGAGGTGGCGGTACAGCTCCGTCATGAACGACTGGCAGAACCGCATGACCTCGCTGTCGGACTTGCCGCGGGGGTCGAAGTCGGAGCCGCCCTTGCCGCCGCCGATGGGCAGGCCCGTCAGCGAGTTCTTGAAGATCTGCTCAAAGCCGAGGAACTTGATGACGCCCAGGTAGACGCTGGGGTGGAACCGCAGGCCGCCCTTGTAGGGGCCGAGCGCGGAGTTGAACTCGACGCGGAAGCCGCGGTTGATGTGGACCTCGCCCTTGTCGTCGGTCCACGGGACGCGGAAGATGATCTGGCGCTCCGGCTCGCAGATGCGCTCGAGCATCTTCATCTCGAGGTACTCGGGGTGACGCTTGATGACGGGGCCGAGGCTCTCGAGGACCTCACGCACCGCCTGGTGGAACTCGGCCTCACCCGGGTTCCGCGCCACGACGGCTTCGAAGACGCGCTCCAACTGCTGGTCCATAGTTCTCCTCAGGTCAATACGGCCTTGGGGATTCTAGCCGTGCCGCCCACCCGGCTCCCGCCGCGACCAGTCGCTGGACCCGCTCACGCCTCCTGCGAAACGGATGCCGCGAGCTGGCCGCAGGCGCCGTCGATCTCCTGGCCACGCGTGTCGCGGAGAGTCACGGGCACGCCACGCCGCTCCAGCGTCTCGATGAACGCCCGCTCGTCGGCCTTGCGCGACGCCGTCCACTTGGAGCCAGGCGTCGGGTTCAGCGGGATGAGGTTCACGTGCACCCAGCCCCAGTCGCCGCGGCGCTTCAGCACCCGGGCCAGCAGCTCGGCCCGCTCGACCTGGTCGTTGATGTCGCGCATCATGGCGTACTCGATGGAGACCCGCCGCTTGGTGCGCCGCGCATACTCCCACGCGGCGTCGACGACCTCGTCGACCTTCCAGCGGTTGTTGATCGGGACGATCTCGTCGCGCAGTTCGTCATCAGGGGCGTGCAGCGACACGGCCAGCGTGAGAGGGAGGCCCTCCTCCGTCAGCTTCGCGATCTGCGGGACCAGGCCAACCGTGGAGACGGTGATGTTGCGGGCGCTCATCCCGAAACCGGCCGGGCCAGGCTCGACGAACGTGCGGATCGAGCCCATGACGGCCTTGTAGTTGGCCATCGGCTCGCCCATGCCCATGAAGACGATGTTGTTGAGGCGCCCCGTGGCGCCGGGCACGACGCCCGAGGCGATCTGCTGGTCTGCGGCGAGCACCTGCGCCGTGATCTCGGCCTGCGACAGGTTCCGCTTCAGGCCGCCCTGGCCGGTTGCGCAGAACGGGCAGGCCATGCCGCAGCCGGCCTGCGAGGAGATGCACAGGGTCGTCCGGTTCGGGTAACGCATCAGCACCGACTCGAGCAGCGAGCCGTCGTGCAGCTTCCACAGTGTCTTGACGGTGCCGCCGTCGTCCGTGTGCCGCTGGGTGACCTGCTCCAGCAGCCTCGGGAACAGCTGCTCGCCCAGTTCCTCGCGGAGCCCGGCGGGAAGGTCGGTGAAGCCGGCGGCGTCGTCCTCGAGCCTGTCGAAGACGTGCCGGTTGATCTGGTCGGCGCGGAAGCGCGGCAGGCCGAGCTTCGCGATCGCCTCGGCCCTGGCCTCCTTGTCGAGGTCGAACCAGTGCTGCGGCGGCTTGCCGCGGCGGGGTGCCTCGAAGACGAGTGGGAGCAGGGTGCCGGTCATGAGAAGAGAGCTTTCCGGGTTGGGTTGTCAGCCGCCGAGGGCGAGGTGCAGGACGAGCCAGCCGACGGGGACGGCGACGAGCATCGAGTCCAGCCGGTCCATGACGCCGCCGTGGCCGGGGAGGAAGTTGGACATGTCCTTGATGCCGGCGTCCCGCTTGATGAGCGACTCGACGAGATCGCCGAGGGTGGCGGCCGGGCAGAGCAGCGCGCCGAGGATCAGGCCGACCCACCAGTCGGCGCCCAGCAGGAGAGGCACGGCGATCGCGCCGCCGACCATGGAGAAGACGACGGCACCGGCGAACCCCTCCCACGTCTTGGCGGGGCTGATCGAGGGCGCCATCTTGTGTCGGCCGAAGAGCACGCCGGTGGCGTAGGCGCCCGTGTCGGCGAGGATCACGCAGATGATCACGACCAGCACGCGCATGGTGCCCAGCGGCGCCGCCATCATGAGCGGCACGAACACGCCGAGCAGCGGGATGTAGGCGATGATCAGGGCGCTGGCGGCGGCGTCGAGGAGGAAGCCCTCCACACCGCGGCGGAGGCGCGAGGTGAGCACGGCCAGCATCGTGGCACCGAGGCAGGACACCACGAACACGATGGGCGTGACGTAGACGTCGAACCGGCTGACGGCGAAGCCGCCCAGCACGCTGACGCCTGTGCCGACGGCGATGGGGACGATCTCGGCCCGCATCCCCTTCCGCAGCAGGGCGCGGTGGACCTCGACGGTGCTGAGCACGAGGCCCAGCGCCATCATGGCCGCGAAGAGCCACGGCAACCAGATCAGCCCGACGGCCGTGACGACGAACAGGGCGACACCCACCCCGATGGCGGCCGGGAGGTTCCGGCCCGCCTTCGAGGTGCGCTGGGTGTCGGCTGGGGTGTTCATCAGATCTCGGAGAGCTCCGCGTCCTTGTTCTTCAGCAGCTCGTCGACGCTGTCGACGAACTTCTTGGTGGTGGCGTCGAGGCTCTTTTCGGCGCGGGCGAGGTCATCTTCGCTGATCTCGCCGTCCTTCTCGAGCTTCTTGAGCTGATCCATGGCGCTGCGCCGGACGTTGCGGACGGCGACGCGCGCGTCCTCCGCCTTGCCCTTGGCCATCTTCTTGTACTCCTTGCGGCGCTCCTCGGTGAGCTGCGGCATGACGATCCGGACGGCGTTCCCGTCGTTGCTGGGGTTCACGCCCAGGTCCGACTCGCGGATGGCCTTCTCGATGGCGCCGATGGCGCTCCGGTCGAAGGGCGTGATCAGCATCGAGCGGGGATCCGGCGACGTGAACTGCGCGAGCTGCTGCAGCGGGGTCGGCGCGCCGTAGTAGTCGGCATTGATCCGGTTGAACATCGCGGGGTGCGCGCGCCCGGTGCGGATGGTGGCCAGGTCCTCGCGGGCGTGGTCGACCGCGGACTGCATCCGGGTAGAGGCGTCCTTCTGGATGTCGGCGATCATGGAGTGCTCCTTGGGTTGTCAGGCTCGGTCAGTTGGCGGAGACCTGGGTGCCGATCGCCTCGCCGGCGACGGCGCGCGCGATGTTCCCAGGTTCCGAGAGATTGAAGAAGACGATGTTCAGCTTGTTGTCGCGCGCCAGCGAGATGGCCGTGGCGTCGGCGACCTTCAGGTCCTTCTGCAGGAACTCGTCGTGTGTGAGTCGGACGAACTTCGTGGCGTCCGCGTGGACGTTCGGGTCCTTGTCGTAGACGCCGTCGACGCCCTGCTTGCCCATGAGCAGCACCTGGGCCCCGATCTCGAGGGCGCGCTGCGCCGCGACCGTGTCGGTGGAGAAGTACGGCATGCCCGAGCCTGCGCCGAAGATGACCAGCCGCCCCTTCTCCAGGTGGCGCTCAGCGCGACGCGGGATGTAGGGCTCGGCGATCTGGGCCATGTTGATCGCGGACTGCACCCGCGTCTTGATGCCGGCCTTCTCGCAGAAATCCTGCAGCGCGATGCTGTTCATCACGGTGCCGAGCATGCCCATGTAGTCGGCGCGGTCACGGTCGATGCCGCTCCTGGAGAGCTCCGCACCGCGGAAGTAGTTGCCTCCGCCCACGACCACTGCGACCTGCGTGCCGCCACGCACCACGTCGGCCACCTCGGCGGCGATGGAGGACAGGACCGCCGGGTCCACCCCGAGCTTTCCTCCCCGAACACTTCCCCGGAGAGTTTCAACAACACCCGCTGATACGCCACTGGTTCCTCCTGAGGATCGTCTCTCGTGGGGCGGACATGCCACGTGCGCCGCGACCGAAGTCGCGGCGCACGTCACTCTACTTCACTGCGTCGTCGTGTGCTCAGGCGCCGACGGCGAACCGCACAAAGCGCACGATCCTGGTGTCGCCTTCCTTGAGGGCGTCACCGACGGACTTCTTGTCCTCCCAGACCGCAGCCTGCTCGACGAGGACGACGTCCTTGTAGTAGCCGCCCACGCGACCCTCGACGATGCGCGGCAGGGCGCCCTCGGGCTTGCCCTCCTCGCGCGCGGTGGCCTCGGCGATGCGACGCTCGTTCTCGACGAGGTCGGCCGGGACATCCTCGCGGTTGACCCATTGGGGCGACATCGCCGCGACCTGCAGCGCAACCTGGTGGGCCAGCGTCTCGGAGCCCTCGTACTCGACGAGCACACCCACCTGCGGCGGGAGGTCGGCGGCACGACGGTGGAGGTACAGGTGCGAGGCGCCCTCGAAGTTGGCGACCGCGGCGACCGACAGGTTCTCGCCGATCTTGGCGCCGAGCTCGGCAACGGCGTCGACGACCTTCGCGCCCGAGGCCAGGGCGGCCTCGTTCGCGGAGGCGACGTCGGTGGCTCCCGAGGTGAGAACCGCGCCGAGGATCTCGTCGGCGAGGCCGACGAACTCGGCGTTCTTCGCGACGAAGTCGGTCTCGGCGGCGAACTGCACCAGGGCGCCGTCGCGGCCTGCGACGATGCCGTTGGTGGCCTCACGGTCGGCCCGCTTGGCCGCCTTGGCCAGCCCGGAGATGCGCAGCAGCTCCACGGCCTTGTCGAAGTCGCCCTCGGCCTCGGTGAGGGCCCTCTTGGCGTCCATCATGCCCGCGCCGGTCGCGTCGCGGAGCTTCTTCACATCAGCGGCGGTGATTGCCATGTGTCCTCAGATCTTTCCGTGGTGGGTGAATCAGTTGGCTTCGGTCGACTCGACGGCCGGGGCCTCGACGGCCTCGGCGGCGGGAGCTTCTACGGCCTCGGCGGCGGGAGCCTCGACGGCCTCAGCGGCAGGAGCCTCGACAGCCTCGACAGCCGGGGCCTCGACAGCCTCAGCGGCAGGAGCCTCGGCACCGAGCAGCTCACGCTCCCAGTCGGGCATGGGCTCGGCGACGGCCTCTTCACCGGTACGACCGGAGGAGCGCTCGATCAGGCCCTCGGCCACGGCGTCGGCGATGATGCGGGTCAGCAGCGCGACGGAGCGGATGGCGTCGTCGTTGCCCGGAACGGCGTAGTCGACCTCGTCGGGGTCGCAGTTCGTGTCGAGGATGCCGACCACGGGGATGTGCAGCTTGCGGGCCTCGTCGACGGCGAGGTGCTCCTTCTTGGTGTCGACGATCCACACGGCCTGCGGCGTGCGGACCATGTCACGGATGCCACCGAGGGTCTTGTCGAGCTTGATCTTCTCGCGATCGAGCTGCAGGAGCTCCTTCTTGGTGAGGCCGGAGTTGGCCACGTCGGTCAGATCCATGCCCTCAAGCTCCTTGAGGCGCTGGATCCGCTTGGCGACGGTGTGGAAGTTGGTGAGCATGCCGCCCAGCCAGCGCTGGTTCACGTAGGGCATACCGACGCGGGTGGCCTGCTCGGCGATGGCCTCCTGGGCCTGCTTCTTGGTGCCGACGAACAGGATCTGACCGCCGCGGGCGACGGTCGACTTCACGAAGTGGTACGCCTTGTCGATGTAGCCCAGCGACAGCTGAAGATCGATGATGTAGATGCCGTTGCGCTCGGCGAAGATGAACCGCTTCATCTTGGGGTTCCAGCGGCGGGTCTGGTGCCCGAAGTGGACGCCGCTCTCGAGCAGCTGACGGGTGGTCACGACGGCCATGGCCGTTCCTTTCGCGGCAGGGCGCGACGGCCCCACCTGACTTGGGTGGGCCGGGGCCCACAGTGGTTTGCGACCCGAGGGGTCTTCCTGATGCGCCCGGCCTTCAGCACCCGCCCGGAGGCGGGACCACGCGGAAGTCGACGGTCACCCGAGAAAGCGCATGCGATGTCAGCCCATGAGGACTGCGTCGTCCATCGTATCGCCCCGCGCCGGGGCGGCCAAACCGTCTGCTGTCCACAGGCACCGGTTCGCCCGGGCCACTCCCGTGAGCGTGACCCACAACGGAGTATGCACCGGATCTGTCTGCTCTGCGTCGCCCTCCTCATGCTGCCCGCCACCGTGTGGGCACCGGTCCCGGCCGCCGCCTCCCCTCCCCCGTCCCTGGCCGCGCCCCTGCCCGGCGTTCCGGTCCGCGGGTTTGACGACGTGGGCCGCTACGAGGCGGGTCACCGCGGCGTCGATCTGCCCGGGCGGGTGGGCGACCCGGTGGTGGCCGCGGCGGGGGAACCGTGTCGTTCGCCGGGTCCGTCGCGGGGGCCCCGACCGTGAGCGTCGACCACGGGGACGGCTGGCGCACCACCTATCAGAACGTGCACGCGAGCGTGACCACGGGAGAGACCGTGCGGCAGGGGCAGCCCCTCGGCACCCTCGCAGCAGGCCACTGCCGGCCCGCTGCCTGCCTGCACTGGGGCCTGACCGACGGCGTCAGGTACGCGGATCCCCTCGCCGGGAGCCGGGTGGCCGAGGTCCGGCTGCTTCCGCGTGGGACGGTGCCGGTCATCCGGCCGCGGCCCGTCGCGGCGGCCGGGGGCGGTCGACTACCGGTGGACGGCCGCCTCACCTCGGGGTTCGGCCTGCGGGACCACCCCATCACAGGGGAGCGCAGGCTGCACGACGGCGTCGACCTGGCTGCGGCCTGCGGTTCACCGGTGACCGCTCCCCGGCCGGGGTGGTGACGCGGACCGCGTGGAGCCGCGCCTACGGCTGGCGCGTCTTCCTCGACCACGGCGACGGCCTGGTCACCGCCTACAACCATCTGCCCGGCCTCGACGTCACGGTCGGCCAGCGGCTCGGGAAGGGGCAGCGTATGGGGAGGGTCGGCTCGACGGGGCTGTCGACCGGCTGCCACCTGCACTGGATGGCGTGGCGGGACGGCGCGCTCGTCGATCCGCTGACGCTGCCGGCGCCGTGAGCTCAGGCGCGGGGTGCGCCTGCCGGAAGGTGTCGCGGAGCCGGTCCGCGGTGACGTGCGTGTAGATCTGCGTGGTGGCCACCGAGGAGTGGCCGAGCATCTCCTGGACACTGCGGAGATCCGCTCCGCCCTCGATCAGGTGCGTGGCGAAGGCGTGACGCAGGCCGTGGGGGCCGATCTCCGCTCCCGGCCCGGCGGCCGCCGTCGCCTCGTGGACGACACGTCGCGCCACCCTGGGGTCCAGCGCTCCTCCGCGTGCGCCGAGGAACACCGCGTCGGGGCTCCCCGGGCGCGAGACCGCAGGGCGCACCCCCAGCCAGTCGTCGAGGGCCCGCAGCGCGGGAACCCCGAGCGGGACGGTGCGCTGCCTGTCCCCCTTGCCGACGACGACCACGCTGCGGCGCTCACGGTCGATGTCTCCGAGGCGCAGTCCGACGGCCTCCGACACCCGCAGCCCACTCGAGTAGAGCAGCTCGACCAGGGCGAGGTCGCGCACGGCCAGCGGATCGGCCCCGGCTGCGGCGCGATCGGCGCCCGCGGCAAGCAGCTCGTCGACGACGCCGGCGGGCAGGACCCGGGGCAGCCTCCTGTTCCGCCGCGGCGACTTGAGCCGGGCGGCGGGGTTGTCCCGCAGATGGCCCTCCGCCTCGGCCCACGCGAAGAATCCGCGCACGCACGCGACTCGCCGTTGCACGCTGGAGGGTGCCGCTCCGGCCTCGCCGAGCGCGGCGAGCCAGCCGCGTAGCCGGGACAGGGTCACCATGTCGGGGGCGACGTCCACCTGGGCGGCGAGCGCCGTCAGGTCGGAGCGGTAGGCACGGACGGTGTTGGCCGACAGGCCTCGCTCGGCGCCCACATGGTCGGCGTACTCGTCGATCAGGGCGGCCCAGCCCGGCGGTAGTTCCACCGCTCCATCCTCCCCCAGCGGGGCGGCGCACCGGGCACCGACACCCGGTGCGGCATACTTGACTGGTCACCAACCCGAAGGCACACAGGAGGCGTTCATGCCCGGAGTCGATCTCACCACCGGCGGCAAGGTTCTGCCGATCACCAGGTGGGGAACCCCGGTCATGCACGCACAGACGCGTCCGGTGACGGAGTTCGGCGAGGAACTCCACACGCTGATCCGCGACATGTTCGCGACGATGCGGGCGGCCGACGGCGTCGGCCTGGCCGCGACCCAGGTCGGTGTCGATCTCGCCGTCTTCATCTACGAGTGCCCCGACGCCGACGACAACATCCAGCTCGGCGTCGTGTGCAACCCTGAGGTCACACTGCCCGAGGGCAAGGACCGCAACCTCGAAGCCGCCGAGGAGGGCTGCCTCTCCCACCCGGGCGGCTACCAGAGCCTCGCCCGCCCCGACCAGTCCGTGTGCACCGGGCAGGACGCGTTCGGCGAGGACATCACCGTCCGCGGCACGGGCCTGCTGGCCCGGTGCCTGCAGCACGAGACCGACCACCTCAACGGCACCGTCTTCGGCGACCGGCTTTCGAGCCGGTCGCGCCGTCAGCTGGACCAGAAGGTCGCCGACCTGGCCTACCGCTACCCCGACGACTGGCCCGTGTCCCCGAAGCTGAAGGTGGCCCCGCTGCCCGTCACCGCGGAGGCCTGACCTCCCGGGTCGACCTTCGGCCCCCGTTTTCCCTGTGTTCACCCCCCGGACTCCTGGGCACCCTAGGCTCGGACGGCATCCGTCCGGCTTTCGCAAGGAGTCCACCCACCATGATGTCCCGACGCGCACTGGCGGTGCTGACAGCAGCGGCCCTCCCCGGAGGGTTCGCGCTGGCAGCGCCCAGCCAGGCCTCAGCCGCCCCGACCTCGCTGATGTTCAGCGTGTACATCGAGGGCAGCAGCAACAACAAGGCCCTCGAGGTCTACAACCCGACAGGCGCCTCCGTCGACCTGTCCGACTACGCGGTCGCCGTGTACAGCAACGGCGCCACCAGCCCCTCCATCACCATCGACATGACAGGCACCCTGGCAGCCGGCGGCCGCTGGACCCTGGCGCACAGCCTGGCGGCCACCGAACTGGTGGACGCCGCCGACGCCCTCACCTCCGCCGGGATCTGGAACGGCGATGACGCCATCCAGCTGCACCGCGCCGGCGTCGTCGTCGACTCGTTCGGCCAGACCGGGGCCCGCCCCGCCGGCGGCTGGTCGGGCGGTGGCGTGGCGACGCAGGACCGCTCCCTGGTGCGCTCTGGCTGCGTGGTCGACACCGACCCGCTGAACGAGTTCGACCCGTCCGCGCAGTGGACCGGTCACCCCAACAACACCTTCTCGGTGCTGGGCACCTTCACCTGTGACGGCTCCACGACGCCGCCGACCGATCCGCCCACGGATCCGCCGGTCGACCCGCCGTCCGACGTCGTCGCGATCGGCGCCGTGCAGGGCACCGCGGACATCGCCGCCATGAACGGAAAGACCGTCACGATCGAGGGAGTCGTCACCGGCGACTTCCAGACCGGCGGGCTGAACGGCTACTTCGTGCAGGACGGCGGCGACGGCGATGCCGCCACCAGCGACGCCATCTTCGTCTACGCGCCCGGCGGCGCCGACGTCGCGGTCGGCGACTTCCTGCGGATCACGGGCCCCGTGAGCGAGTTCGGTGGCCAGACGCAGCTCCGCGCGAACGCCGTCGTCCCGGCGACCGGCACCGCCTCGGTGATCACGCCCACCGCGATCGGGCTGCCACTGACTTCCCCGGAGGCGCGGGAGTCGATGCTCGTTGCCTTCTCGGAGCCGCTGACGATCCTGGAGACGTTCAACTTCGACCGCTACGGCGAGCTCGTCTACGGCCGCTCCAGGCAGCACAACCCCACCTCCGTGGTCGAACCCGGATCTGCCGCGGCGGACCTGCTCGCCACGAACCTGGCGAACCGCATCCTCGTCGACGACGGACGCACCAACCAGAACCCCGACCCGGCGATCCACCCGAACGGGCGCGAGTTCACGCGCGACAACTACTTCCGCGCGGGTGACACCGTCACGGACCTCACCGGCATCCTGAGCCACGCCTTCAACACCTGGCGCATCCAGCCGACGCAGGGCGCCCACCACGCCCACACCAACCCGCGGCCCGAAGTGCCGGCGGTCGGCGGCGACGTCACCGTGGCCTCAATGAACGTTCTGAACTACTTCACCACGCTCACCTCGGAGGACGACTCCGCACGCGGCGCCGACAACGCCGCGGAGTTCGAGCGGCAGCAGAGCAAGATCGTCGCGGCACTCGCCGCGATGGATGCCGACGTGGTCGGGCTCGTGGAGATCGAGAACAACGGCACGGCCGTCGAGAACCTGGTCAGGGCCCTGAACTCGCGGGTCGGCGGAGACGTCTACGCGGCGATCAACACGGGACGGCTCGGCGATGACGCCATCATCCAGGCGCTGATCTACAAGAAGGCCGTCGTCGCCCCCGTCGGCGACTGGGCCGCCCTGGACTACCAGGACGGTCTCAACCGTCCGACGCTGCTCCAGACCTTCCGCGAGATCGCGACCGGGGAGACGTTCAACGTCGCCGTGAGCCACCTGAAGTCGAAGGGCTCCGCCTGCGAGGAGCCCGACCAGGGCGACGGCGCGGGCAACTGCAACGCGGTGCGCCTGGCGGCCGCGAAGGCGATGGCGACCTGGCTGGCCGGGGACCCGACCGGCCAGGGCGAGGACCGCACGCTGATCCTCGGCGACCTGAACAGCTACACGTTCGAGGATCCGATCGACGCCCTCGTCGAGGCCGGATTCGCGAACCTGCTGCACCAGTTCAAGGGGACGGCCGTCTACTCGTACGTGTTCGACGGCATGACGGGCTACCTGGACCACGCGCTGTCCAGCTCGCCGCTGACCCCGTACGTGACAGGTGCCGCCGCCTGGAACATCAACGCGGACGAGTCCGACCTGTTCGACTACCAGTTGAACTTCAAGTCGGAGGGTCAGCAGGCGCTGTGGGGCAACGATCCGTACCGGTCGTCGGACCACGATCCGGTCCTGGTGGGTCTGTTGCTCACCGAGCCGGAAGAAGAGGTTCCGCCGACGAAGCCCACCCCGTCGCCGACGAAGCCCACCCCGCCGGTCGTGCGGCCGGGGCTGCCGTCCACGGGACGCTGATCCCTCAGCGCAGCGCGTAGGCGAAGATCGCCGCGGCGGCGGCCACGTTCAGCGAGTCGACCTTGTCGGTCATCTCGATCCGGACGTGGTCGTCGGCGCGGGCGGTCCAGCCCTCACTGAGCCCCGACCCCTCGGTGCCCAGCAGCAGCGCGACCCTGTCGCCGGCCCGGTAGTCGGCGAGATCGACCGACCGGTCGGACAGTGTCGTGGCCACCAGCCGGAAGCCGGCGGCCCGCAGCCGTTCCAGTTCGTGGTCCCCTTCGAGCCGCCGCCACGGCAGCTCCAGGCTGGCGCCCATCGAGGCCTTGATCGCCCGCCGGTACAACGGGTCGGCCGCACCGGGCGACAGCAGCACGGCGTCCCAGCCGAGCCCCGCGGCCACCCGGACGATGGCCCCCAGGTTGGCGTGGTCGACGGTGTCCTCGCAGACGATCAGCCGCCGACCGGCCAGGACGTCGTCCCAGCCCGCCTCGGCCGGGCGATCGAACGAGCCGAGCGCCCCACGATGGACGTGGAACCCGGAGACCTGTTCGATGAACCCCTCCGAGGCGACGTAGACGGGCACCCGCGGCCAGGCCTCCAACAACGGGGCCAACCCTGGCAGCCAGCGGGGCTGCACCAGCAGCGCCCGGGGCCGGCAGCCGGCGGCGAACGCCCGCTCGATGATGGTCAGCCCCTCGGCGATGAAGCGCTCCTCGCGCCGCCGCAACTGCGCATCGCGTAGCCCCACGAAGTCGCTGAGCCGCGGGTCAGCCAGGTCCGTCACGTCGATCAGCACGGCGCCGAGACTACCGGGGGCGATGCCCCGACGCCGCCCGCTACCCTTTCGCCCATGGGACCGTTCGTGCTGCTCGACGACGCGCTCGTCGGCCGCAGCCGGCGGCTCACGGGCCTGGTCCGCGTCGACCCGGTGGATCTGGGCGGCATCGACGCGGCGCTGGAGGCCGGGTGGGCCGAGGGCCTGCACTGCTTCGCCTGGCTCCCCTACACACTCGGGGAGGCGCACCTCGGCCTGCTCCCGGCAGCGGACGGCGCACTATACTGGTTCGCCGAGTCCGCCGACGAGGCCCCGGCTCCCCCGGCCGTCTCCCCCGGCTGGCTCACCCCCGCGGTCCCGGACGTCGACCCGGAGCACTACGCCGACACCGTCGCCCGGCTCCAGGAGGACATCGCGGCAGGAACCAGCTACCAGGTCAACTACACGCATGCGCGCACCGCACGGCTCCACGGCGACCCGATCGGGCTGTGGCACCGGCTCCGGGCCAGGCAGCCGGTCGCGTACGGGGTGCTCGCGCACCTGCCGGGCCCGGCCGCCCCGTGGACCCTCAGCCTGTCGCCCGAGCTGTTCCTGGAGGTCGCCGACGGGCGGGTGCTCGCCAAGCCGATGAAGGGCACGGCCCCCGCGACGGAGGACCCGGGCTGGCTGCGCGACGACCCGAAGAACCGGGCCGAGAACCTGATGATCGTGGACCTGCTCCGCAACGATCTCAGCCGCGTCGCGGTTCCCGGCAGCGTCGCCGTCGAACGCCTCTACGAGACCGAGCGGGTCGGCGGCCTGTGGCAACTGACCAGCAGCATCACCTGCGACCCTGCCCCCGGCTGCACTCCGGGAACACTGCTGGCGGCCACGTTCCCCTGCGGCTCGATCACGGGCGCGCCGAAGCTGGCGGCCATGCGGCTGATCCGGGCCGCGGAGGGCGCCCCCGCGGCCTGTACACCGGCAGCCTCGGCACCATCGACCCTGACCCCGGGGCGTTGGGCTGGCGGCTGCGGTTGAGCGTCGCCATCCGCACCGTCGAAATCACCGCCGACGGCGCCGCGACCCTCGGCATCGGGTCGGGCATCGTCGCCGACAGCGACCCGGCCGCGGAGTGGCTGGAGTGCGAGGCCAAGGCGGCCTTCGTCGCCGAGCCCGCGCCGCCCGTGGCGCTGTTCGAGACCATCCGCGTCGTCGACGGTATCGCCCCCCTGGCCGCGGGGCACGCGGCACGTCTCGCGGCCTCCGCCGCCGCCCTGGGCTTCCCGCCGCCCGGCGATGCCGTCGCCGCGGCGGTCGCGGGCACCGCGTCCTCCGGGGCCTGGGCCGTGCGGGTGGGCTTCGCCGGAGATGGGGCGACCTCCGTGACCCGCAGCCCGCTGGAACCCACCGCGGTCCCTGTCCGCGTGCTGCTCGCACCTGAGCCCTGGCCCGCCCATCCCCTCGCCGGGCACAAGACCGACGCGCGTGCCCACCTGGACGCGGCCACAGCCTGGGCGACGTCGCGGGGCGCCTTCGACGCCATCGGCCACGACGCCTCCGGCAGGGTCCTGGAGGGCGGCCGGTGCTCGGTGTTCGCCCTCGTCGACGGACGGTGGCTCACCCCGCCGACCTCACTCGGGGTGCTGCCCGGGGTGCAGCGGGCCGCCCTGCTGGCCGACCCGTCCCCGCTCGGGGCGGGCCGGGTGGAGGAGGCCGAGCTGACCGTGGCCCAGCTGCGCCGATCCGGCCGGATCGTCGTGACCAACGCGCTGCGCGGGCTGCTGGAGGCCCGGATGGAGGACGAGTGAAGAGACTGAAGATCGACCCGATGCTGGTGCTGATCCTCGCCACCCTGGCGGTCGCGCTGCTGCTGCCGGTGTCCGGTGGGGCCGCCGAGGCGCTCGAAGTCGTCACGAAGATCGGCATCTTCGTGCTCTTCTTCGGCTACGGCGCCAAGCTCTCCGGCGCCGAGGCGCTGGCGGGACTGCGGAACTGGCGGGTCCACCTCGTGATCCTCGCCGCCACCTTCGTGGTGTTCCCCCTGCTGGCGATCCCGGTGCTGGCGATCCCGGACACCGTCTTGTCGGAGCCGATGCGGGTGGGGCTGGTGTTCCTGTGCCTGGTTCCTTCGACGGTGCAGTCCTCGATCACCTTCACGTCCCTCGCGGGAGGCAACGTCGCCTCCGCAATGGTCGCGGCGACGGCGTCGAACGTGCTCGGCGTGATCCTCACCCCGCTGCTGGCGATGCTGTTCCTCCCCGCCACCAGCGGTGGCTCGATCGGGCTGGGCCAGATCTGGGCCGTCGTGGTGCAGCTGCTGCTGCCGTTCGTCCTCGGCCAGGCCTCCCGCTTCGCGACGGCCGACTTCATGGCCCGCAACAAGGCCCGCATCCGCTACCTGGACCAGGGCGTGATCGCCCTCATCGTGTACGGCGCCTTCTCCCAGCTGCGCGTCTCGGGCGTGTGGCGTGAGCTGCGCCCGGAGGATCTGCTCCTCGTCACGGCCCTGATCGCGGTCCTGCTGGCAGGCATGTTCTGGCTCACGTGGGCCGCGGGCGGCTGGCTCGGCTTCAGCCGCGAGGACCGCATCGCCGTCATGTTCTGTGGCACGAAGAAGTCGCTCGCCACCGGCGTGCCGATGGCGAGCGTCCTGTTCAGCGGCGCGGTGGTCAGCGTGCTGGTGATCCCGCTGATGTTCTACCACCAGGCTCAGCTGGTGGTCAGCAGCGTGCTGGCGGGCAGGCTCCGCCGGGCGGGCGAACCGGCGGCCTGACCTCAGCTCGGCGTGGCGGGGGGCTGCGGCGACTCGGTGAACGACGGCCGGGACGACAGCTCGGGCGCGACCGGCTTGCGACGGGCCCTGGCGGCGCTGTCGATGGCCTGCGCATCCGCGATCGCGCGCTCTACCGTCTTGTCGGAGCGGGCCCTGTCTCTCACTGCCTGCGCTTCGATCTCGGCATGCACGTCGACCTTCCCCGGGGCGGTGAAGCGGCGCACGGTATTCGAGACGTAGTCGCGCACTTCCTCGGACTCGACCACCTGGCCGAGCCCCTTGAGGGCGTCGTTCAGCTCGCTCGGGACGATCCACACCTTGTTGGCGTCGCCCTGGGCCAGCTTGGGCAGCATCTGCATGTACTGGTAGGCCAGCAGCGCCTGGTCGGGCTCGGCCGCATGGATCGCCTCGAAGACGGTGCCGATCGCCTGCGCCTCGCCCTCGGCCCGCAGCATCTGCGCCTGCCGGTCGGCCTGGGCCCGCAGGACAGCCGCCTCCCTGTCGCCCTGGGCACGGAGGATGGAGGCCTCCCGGTCGCCGCCAGCGGCCAGGATCTGCGACTGTCGCTGGCCCTCCGCGAGGAGGATCTGGGCCCGCTTGTCGCGCTCGGCACGGGCCCCCTTCTCCATGGCGTCACGGATGGTCGGCGGCGGCTCGATGGCGCGCAGCTCCACCCGGTTGACCTTGATGCCCCACTTGCCGGTGGCCTCGTCCAGGACCATCCGGAGGCGCTGGTTGATCTCCTCGCGGGAGGTCAGCGCGGCCTCGAGGTCCATGCCGCCGATGATGTTACGCAGCGTCGTCATGGTCAGCTGCTCGATCGCCGCCCGGTAGTTCTGCGCCTCGTACGCCGCCCGCCCCGGGTCGACGACCTGGAAGTAGATGACCGAGTCGATGGAAACCATCAGGTTGTCCTCGGTGATCACCCCCTGCGGAGGGAACGGGACGACCTGCTCGCGCATGTCGAGGGTGTAGCGCACCTGGTCGAAGAAGGGGACGACGAGATGCGGCCCTGGCCGCAGCTCCTTGCGGAACTTGCCGAGCCTCTCCACGAGAGCGACCTGCTGCTGGCGGATGATCTTGAGGCTGGCGGAGAGCACCAGCACCACGAGCACGGCGGCGACCACCGCGGCGATCAGCGGGAAGAACTCAGGCATGTCGGACTCCTATCCTTCGATGCTGCGGTGCACCGGGTAGACGATGAGGGTGATGCCGTCGAGCCCGAAGACCTCGATCGGTTCGCCGGGTTCGATCGTGATGGTGGGATCGTAGGGACGCGCCTCCCAGACCTGCCCGGAGACCTTGACCTCGCCCGTCTCGGCACCCACCAGGGCGGTGACGGTGCCGCGGGCGCCGACCAGGTTGTCCAGCGACGACCGGTAGCCCGGCGCGTTGCGGACCTTCTCGAGCAGCGTCGGGCGGAGCAGGAACAGGCTCGCGACCGCGACGACCACAGCCACCACGATCTGGAGCCAGAACAGGCCGGGGAAGACGAGCGCGACGACGCCTCCGGCGAGCGCGCCGGAGGCCAGCATCAGGAGGGTGAGATCGAGTGTGAAGAGTTCCGCGGCGGCCAGGCCGAGGGCCGTGATCCCCCACAGGGACCACAGGTTGGCGCCCAGCCAGTCGACGAAGTCGCTCACCGTCGGCTCCTGGCGAACCAGCGGCCGTCCTGGTGCCCGACGGTCAGGGCCATGGAGAACGCACGGCTGAGGTTCTCATCCGTGAGGGTCTCGCCGATGGGGCCGGCCGCGACGACCCGCCCCCCGTCCAGCAGGAGCGCATGCGTGATCCCCTCGGGATCTCCTCGACGTGGTGGGTCACGAGCACGGTCGCCGGCGAGTCGGGGTCGAGGCACAGCCCGGACAGCGTGTCGACGAGGGCCTCGCGGCCGGCCAGGTCGAGGCCGCCTGCCGGCTCGTCGAGGAGCAGCAGCTCGGGATCGGTCATGAGTGCCCTGGCGATCTGCACCCGCTTGCGCTCACCCTCGCTGAGGGTGCCGAAGGTGCGCTCCGCCAGGTGGTCGACGCGCAGGTCGTACAGGAGCTGGTCGGCGCGGGCCGTGTCGTAGCCGTCGTACTCCTCCCGCCAGCGGCCGACGATGGCGTAGGCGGCCGACAGGACGACGTCGCGGACCCGCTCCCCGTCCGGGATGCGGGCGGCGATGGCCGAGGAGGTGAAACCGATGCGGGGCCTGAGTTCGAACACGTCGACGGCGCCGACCACCTCGTCAAGGAGGCCGACGACCCCCTCGCTCGGGTACATGTGCGCGCCCAGCAGTTGCAGGAGGGTGGTCTTGCCCGCGCCGTTGGGGCCGATCACGACCCAGCGCTCACCCTCGTCGATGATCAACGACAACGAGTCCAGCAGCACGGCGCTTCCGCGCCGCACCGTCACGCCCGCCAGCTCTGCCACGCTTGCCATGGGCACAAACCTACCCGACCGGCCCCGGGCGGCGCGGGGGGCCGCGCCACGACGGCCGGGACCGTTCAGGCTCCGGTGGAGTGCAGGCCTCCGTCGACGTGGACCATCTCACCCGTGGTGGCGGGGAACCAGTCGCTGAGCAGGGCGACGATCGCCTTCGCGGACGGCACCGCATCGGAGGAGTCCCACGACAGCGGGGCGCGCTCGGCCCAGATGTCGTTGAAGGAGGACGCGCCGGGGATGGCCTTCTTCGCGACGGTGTCGACGGGGCCGGCGGCCACCAGGTTGACGCGGATGCCGTCCGGGCCGAGGTAGCGGGCGAGGTAGCGGGAGGTCGACTCGAGCGCGGCCTTCGCCACCCCCATCCAGTCGTACGCCGGCCACGAGACGGTGGCGTCGAAGGTCAGGCCGACGACGGAGGCGCCCCGGTTGAGGACGGGCCTGGCGGCCATGGTGAGCGACTGCAGCGAGTAGGCGGAGATGTGGAGCGCGTTGGCGACCGTGTCCCAGTCGGTGCTGAGGAACGCGCCGCCCAGCGCCTTCTCCGGATCGGCGTACGCGATGGAGTGGACGATGCCGTCGAGGCCTCCGTTGATGTGCTGCCCGAGCAGCTCCGGCAACGCGGCCAGGTGGTCCGGGTCGGTCACGTCGACCTCGATGAGCGGCGGCACCTGCTCCAGGCGCGCGATGGCCCGCTGGGCGGGCGCCACGGCCCGGCCCGCAGCGGAGACCACGACGTTGGCCCCTTCGCGCTGCGCGATCTCCACCGCGGCGTACGCGATGGACGTGCGCATGGTGACGCCGGTGATCAGGATGTTCTTGCCGTCGAGCAGACCCATGGTGCTTCCTTCTGTTCCGGGATCGTGGGGTGTCAGTGGCCCATGCCGAGGCCGCCGTCGACCGGCAGCACGGCGCCGGAGACGTAGCCTGCGGCGTCGCTGGCCAGGTAGAGCGCGGCCGCGGCAACGTCGTCGACGGCGCCGAGCCTGCCGGCGGGGATCCGCCGGGTGTAGTCGGCGATCGTCGCCTCGTCGAGCACGGCCGTCATGTCGGTGGCGATGAAGCCGGGAGCGATGACGTTGGCTGTGACGTTGCGGCTGCCCAGCTCGCGGGTGAGGCTGCGGGCCATGCCGATCAGCGCCGACTTCGACGCCGCGTAGTTGAGCTGCCCCGCCGAGCCGAGCAGGCCGACGACCGAGGAGATGAGGATGACGCGGCCGAAGCGGCCCCGCATCATCGGGCGGCTGGCGCGGCGCACCACCCGGAAGGTGCCGGTGAGGTTGGTGTCGATGACCTGCTGCCAATCGTCGTCCGACATCCGCATGAGGAGCGTGTCCTTCGTGACGCCCGCGTTGGCGACGAGGATCTCGACGGGGCCCAGTTCGGCCTCGACTGTGTCGAACGCGTGGTCCACCTGCCCCTGGTCGGTGATGTCGCAGGCGACGCCCAGGACACCGTCAGGGACGCCACCGGAACGGTAGGTCGCGGCGACACGGTACCCCGCGTCGCGGAAGGCCTCGGCCATGGTGCGACCGATCCCCTTCGAGCCACCGGTGACCAGGACAACACGAGATGCATTCGACACGGCGACAACCTACCGCAGGCCTGGGACCTTCCCGTCGCATCGCCCGTTCCTGCGAAACGACGAGGCGCGAGGCTGTGGCGCACCGGACTAAGCTGGACGCATGCCGAAGAGCAGGGATGCCGCTCTGATCACCACCGCCGGTCGCAGCCACAGCCTCGACCTGGAGGAGCGACAGCGTCGCTACATCCTGACGATGGCGGTCCGCACCGCGTGCTTCATCGCCTTCCTCATCGTGCCCGGCTGGTGGAAGGTCGCCACGCTCATCGCCGCGGCGGTGCTGCCGGCCATCGCCGTGCTCCTGGCCAACAATGTGGACCACCGGCCGCCCGCCACCCTCCCACCGGAGGACGGCGCGGACAGGCCTGCCCTACCCGCCGGCGAGGTACTGCCGGGAACCATCGAGGAGGACGAGCGTTGAGCCGTCAAGCAAGACGCTGGATCGCACTCGGGGTGCTGGCGACCGTCCTCGCCGTCACGTTCGTGATGCTCGGCCGCTGGCAGTTGTCCCGCCTCGACGAGCGCAGGGCCGCCAACGCGATCGTCGTCGCCCACCGCGACATGCCGGTCCAGCCCTATGGACAGGTGATGGGTGGCCCCATCGGCGACGACGACCAGTGGTTCCAGGTCACGGCGACCGGCACCTACCTGCCCGAGCAGTTCCAGGTCCGCTACCGCTCCCTCGACGGCGCCTACGGCAGTGAGGTGGTGGCCGTGCTGCAGACCGACGCTGGCGACCACCTGCTGGTCGACCGTGGCTTCCTGCAACGGGAGGGTTCGCGCCCCGACGGCGACGTGCCCGCCGTCACGCCCGGCGAGGTCACCGTCACGGGCTACGTGCGCCGCAACGAGCGCGGCGACTCCATCGCCATGGAGCCGCACGAGGGGCAGATCCGTCTCATCAGCTCCGAGGCGCTGGGACAGAGCCTCGGGCTCGACCTCCTCGACGGGTTCATCGCGCTCAGCGAATCGACCCCGGCGGATGTCGGCGGACTCACGCCGGTACCCCCGCCCGATCTCAGCGAGGGCCCACACCTCAGCTACGCGCTGCAGTGGTTCGCCTTCACCGTCGTCGGCGTCATCGGCGTCGGCGTGCTGGTGCGCGCCGACATCCGCGACCGGCGGAAGGCGAGCGCGAAGGCCGCCGCGTGAGCGCGCTGGGCTGGCTCGTCTGCCCGCGGTGCGGCGCCCCGCTGAGCCGGCGTGACGGCGCGCTCGTCTGCCCGGCCCGCCACAGCTTCGACATCGCCCGGCAGGGGTACGTGAACCTCCTGGGGCACGCAGCCCCCGCCAACGCCGACACCCCGGCCATGGTCGCCGCCCGCGACCGGTTCCTGGGCGGCGGACACTACGCGCCCATCGCCGCCGCGGTCGCCCGCGGCGCCGCGGGGGCACGGCGGATCCTCGAGGTCGGGGCCGGCACCGGCCACTACCTGGCCGCCGCGCTCGACGCCGCCCCGGACGCGGAGGGGCTGGCCACCGACGTCTCCCCCGCCGCCGCCAGAAGGGCCGCCCGCTGTCATCCGCGCGCCGCCGCCGTCGTGGCCGACACCTGGGCGGGGCTGCCGTTACCCGACGGGGCCGTCGACGCCCTGCTGTGCGTGTTCGCCCCGCGCAACCCGGCGGAGTTCGACCGGCTCCTCGCCCCGACGGGGCGCCTCGTCGTCGCCGTCCCGGCCGCCGAGCATCTCGGCGAGCTCCGCTCCCGCCATGGGTTGCTCGACGTTCCTGGCGACAAGGCGGCCGCGATCGCCGCGGCGTGGCCGGCGTGGAGCGCCGACGTCGAGGAGGTCCGCTACCGGCTGGACCTCACCGGAGATCAGGTCGCCGACCTGATCGCCATGGGCCCCAACGCGTTCCACACCGTCCCGGCCGCCCCAGAGGCCGCCAGCGTCACCGTCGCCGTCGACGTCGTGACGCTCCGCCGCTGACGCCCCGCCACCCCCTAGGGTGTGGCCATGAGTGTCGACGCCGATGATCTGCGCGGGTTCCTCGCCGCCTTCCAACGCCTCAACGAGCTGGCGGCCTCCGCCGCGCCCACGGGTGCCCTGCCCCAGCTCTCCGACGCGCTCAGCGGCTTCCTCGGCGCCAGCGCCGGCTCCATGTCGACGGTGGCCCGCGAGGTGCCCCACCACCGCTACGCCGACTACGACGTCGCCCTCGAGCTCCTCGCCGGCCCCGACGCGCAGCTGCTCGGCATCGGCGGCGGCGATCAGCGCCAGCACATGTCGCTGGCCGACATGGTGTCCTCCCCCTGGGCGAGGCTGCCGACCGGGCCGGTCGACTGGGCCAACGTGCCGACCGGCCCCGACTCCACGCGCCGCGCCATCGCTCTGGGGCTGCGGCTGTTCCGGTACCGCGACGTGCCGGTGGCCGTGCTGCAGCGACGCCGCAACCAGCTGACCGGCACCGGGGTGGCGGTGCTGGAGGTGCTCTCCCCCGACACCGAACTGGCCGGCGAACTCATCGAGGAGGTCGGGCGGCTCGCCACCGAGCACTCCGTGCTCCGGGGCAACGTGATCACGCTCGACCTGATCGGCTTCGAGGGTGAGGGCGACGGCTACCGTTTCCTGCCGCGCCCCGACCTTCCCGCCTCCGACGTGGTGCTGCCGGAGGGGCTGCTGGAGCGGATCACCGGGCACGTCACCGGCATCGCCGCGCACGCCGAGGCGCTGCGCCGCTGGGGGCAGCACCTGAAACGCGGCGTCCTCCTCTACGGGCCGCCCGGCACGGGCAAGACCCACACGGTCCGGCACCTGCTGGGCGCCACCACCGGCCACACGGTGTTCGTGCTGCACGGGGAGACCCTGTCGCTGGTGGGACTGGCCGCCGCCATGGCCCGCAACCTGCAGCCCTCCATCGTCGTCCTCGAGGACTGCGACCTGGTGGCGATGGACCGCGGCTTCGGGGCGGGCGCCCGCCCGCTGCTGTTCGAGGTGCTCGACGCCCTCGACGGGCTCGACTCCGACGCTGACGTCGCGTTCCTGCTGACCACGAACCGGGTCGACGTGCTGGAGGAGGCGCTCGCGCAGCGGCCGGGGCGCGTCGACCTCGCCGTCGAGATCCCGCTGCCCGGTGAGCGGGAGCGCCGCCGGCTGCTGGAGTTGTACCGGGGCGCGGTGCCCTTCACGGATGCCGCCCTGGACGAGGTGGCCCATCGCAGCGACGCGCGGACGGCGTCGTTCTTCAAGGAACTGATGCGCCGCGCGGTGCTGATCGCCGCAGAGGCGGAGGTCGCGCCGGCCGACCCGCACCTGCACGCGGCGCTGGCCTCCCTCCTCGACGAGCAGGAGAAGCTGTCGGCCAAGCTCATCACCGGCTTCCAGGACCCCACCCCGTACGGCGACGACGCATGAACCGCTGGGCCTTCGGGCTGGGCACGCTCGGGCGCGACGGCCTCGCCGCGCTGGTGTCGATGTTCCTCATGTTCTACCTGAGCGACGTCCTCGACATCTCGGGCGCCCAGTTCGCGGCCATCAGCGGCGTCATGGTCGCGATGCGGATCTTCGACGCCGTCAACGACCCGTTCATGGGCGTCGTCGTCGACAACACCCGCAGCCGGTGGGGCAAGTTCAAGCCCTGGATCCTGCTCGGCGCGGTGGCCTGGGCGGGGGCGAGCCTGCTGATGTTCGCCGACCTCGGCGTCCGCGGCTGGGGCTACGTCGTGCTGTTCACCGTGGTGTACCTCGTCTACGAGGTGTCGTACACGATCAACGACATCTCCTTCTGGTCGATGCTGCCCGCGCTGACGGAGGACCAGGCGGAGCGGGAGCGCGTCGGCGCCGTCGCCCGCATCTGCGCCAACATCGGGCTCTTCGCCGTCGTCGTGGGCATCCTGCCGGTGACCAGCGCGCTGGCACCCGTCCTGGGCTCCGACGAGGCCGCCTGGTTCGCCGTCGTGTGCGTGCTGGCGGTCGTCATGCTGGCCTTCCAGGCCATCACGCTGATCTTCGCCAAGGAGCAGGTCACGGCCAAGGAGCCGGAGCGCACCCGCGTCCTCGAACTGTTCGGCGTCATCGGCCGCAACGACCAGCTGCTCTGGGTGACGCTGTCGATGGTGCTGTTCATGACGGGCTACGGCATCACCACGTCGCTGGGCGTCTACTACTTCAAGTACATCGTCGGCGACGAGGGCGCCTACTCGATCTTCGCCGCCATCCTCGCCGTCGCGCAGATCACGGCGCTCGTCTGCTTCCCGCTCATCTCGAAGCGGCTGCGGCGCGGCCAGATCCACCTGCTCGCCAGCGCCCTCATGGCGGCGGGCTACGTCGTCTTCCTGTTCGCCGGCACCTCGCTGCCGGTGACGGGGGTGGCCGGGGTCCTCCTGTTCTCCGGGCAGGGCATGATCCAGCTGCTCATGGTGATGTTCATCGCCGACAGCGTCGAGTACGGCGAGCTGAAGCTCGGCCGCCGCAACGAGTCGGTCACTTTCTCGATCCAGCCGTTCATCTACAAGCTGAGCAACGCCTTCGCGGTCGCCGTCGTGGGCGCCACTGTCCTGTGGACCGGACTGGACACGGCGACGTCGGCGGCGGACGTCACGCCCGGCCACGCCTGGCTGTTCCGGATGTCGATGATGGTGGTCCCCATGCTGCTCGTGGTCGTCAGCTACCTGGTGATGCGGGCAAAGTACGTGCTCGACGAGGAGCGCTACGCCGCCATCCTCGCGGAACTCACCAGGAGGAGGGCCGATGCCTGAACCGTTGACGCGGTCGAGCAGGATCCGCGACGTCTACGCCACCCCGACGGGCCGTGACGCGCTCGACAAGCTGCTGCTGCAGACCGGCCTGCCGAAGGGCCTGGTCCGTGCCGTCGGCGGGCTGCCGCTCGGCGTCGTCGACCGGCTCGCCAGCCGCTTCGCCGGGCCGGGGCTGGTCGACGCGGTCATCTCCCTGGCCAACACCGAGCCGGGCGCTCCCCCGGTCGACGCGCCCGCGGAGTCGCCCTGGTGGCGGGAGGCTGTCTTCTACCAGGTCTACCCCCGTTCCTTCGCCGACTCGGACGGCGACGGCGTCGGCGACCTGCGCGGCATCATCGACCATCTCGACCACCTGGCCGACCTCGGCGTCGACTGCCTGTGGCTGTCGCCCATCTTCGACTCCCCCAACGAGGACATGGGCTACGACGTGCGCGACTACCGCGCCGTCATGGCGGAGATGGGCACCCTCGCCGACGTCGACGAACTCATCGCCGGCTGCCACGAGCGGGGCATGCGGATCATCCTCGACCTGGTCGTCAACCACACCTCGGCGGAGCACGAGTGGTTCCGCCGCGCCGTCGCCGACCCCGACGGACCGTACGGCCGGTACTACTTCCTCGTCGAGGGCACCCCCGACGCGCCGCCGAACAACTGGCTCTCGTTCTTCTCCGGCTCCGCGTGGCGCTGGCTTCCCGAGATCGAGCGGTGGGCGTTGCACCTGTTCGCGCCCGGCCAGATGGACCTGCGGTGGGACACCCCCGCCGTCCGTCGCGAGGTGGCCGACATCGTCGCCTGGTGGCTCGATCGCGGCATCGACGGGTTCCGCCTCGACGTCATCAACTACATCTCCAAGCCCGAGGGCCTCCCGGACGGCAACGCCTTCGTGGGGCAGTTGATGGAGTTCACCGGCGTCGAGACGTACTTCTACGGCCCGCGGCTCGGCGAGTTCCTGGAGGGGCTGCGCCGCGACGGCTTCACCCGCCGGACGGCGCCCGCCTCGACCCCGCGGCGACGGCTGCCCGACGGCACCCTCGGCGATCCGCTGCCCCCCGACGAGGTGGGCGTCATGGTCGGCGAGACGCCAGGCATCGGCGTCGAGCTGGGCCGGATGCTGAGCGCGGCCGGGCAGGACCGGCTCGACCTGGTGTTCAACTTCGACGTGCTGGACACGCCGGGGCACACGCGCTGGGACGCGTACCGCTACGACCCCGAATACCTCAAGCGCTACTTCCTCGGCTACTCGTCGCGGCTCACGGACGCCGACTGGCTCGCCGTCTTCTTCGACAACCATGACAACCCGCGGATGCTGAGCAAGTTCGCCGGAGGCGCCGAGTCGGACCCGGACGTGCGCACCGCGGTCGGCAAGCTGCTCGCGACGATCCAGCTGACGATGCGCGGCACGCCGTTCCTGTTCCAGGGACAGGAACTGGCCGCGGTGGACCAGGCCTTCAGCGGCCCGGCGCAGATGCGTGACGTGGAGACCCTCAACCGGTACGCCTCGCTGCTCGCGGAGGGGCGGGGTGCGGCGGAGGCGTGGGCGGAGATCCTGGCCGGCACCCGCGACCACGCCCGGGTGCCCATGCGGTGGACCCCCGACGGCGGGTTCACCACCGGGGAGCCGTGGCTGGCGGGGACCGATCGCGCGACGGGGTTCAGCGCCCAGGAGCAGGCGGCCGACCCCGACTCCGTCTACTCCTGGCACCGCGACCTGATCCGGCTGCGCAGGGCCAACCGGGCTCTGACGGCCGGCGGGATCCGCTGGGTGCGGCCGGAGCGGCGCGGCTACCTCGCCTACGAGCGGTTCCTCGGCGACGACCGGTTCCTCATCGAGTGCAACATCACGCCCCGGCCGCTGCACCGTCCCCGCTTCGACGGCCACGTGGAGCCGCTGCTCGGGGGACCGAGGACGGAGACGATGGCGCCGTGGGCGGCGACGGTCGGCCGGGTGCGGCCAGGGCGCTGAGCCTCAGAGCCCCAGGAACGCCCGGAACTCGTCGCAGCAGCGCTCGGCCCGCTCCTGCGTCGGCAGTTCGCAGAAGATCCGCAGCAGGGGCTCGGTGCCCGAGAAGCGCGCGATGATCCAGCCGTCGGCGAAGTAGACCTTGCAGCCGTCCTCGTAGGAGGTCCTGACCACCGGCTCACTGAAGGCGGGCAGTTCGCGCCGCACCATGAGCGTGTCAAGGATCTCGGGCTTGCGCTCTGGATCGAACGCGAAGTCCGTCTCGGCCATGTAGTGCGGGTCGAACTGGCCCGTGATCTCGGCGTAGATCTGGCTCATGGGTTTGCCGACGACGGCGATCATCTCCACCAGCAGCGCCGCGGCGTAGATGCCGTCCTTGCCTGCGATGTGGCCGCGCACCGTCAGGCCGCCCGAGGACTCGCCGCCGATGATCGCGTCGGTCTCCAGCATCTTGCCCGAGATCCACTTGAAGCCGACGGGCACCTCGTAGGCCTGCTCGCCGAAACGGGCGGCCAGGTCGTCGAGGAGCGAGGTGGTGGCCACGTTGCGGACCACGGGGCCCGTCCAGCCCTTGTACTGCAGCAGGTACCAGTAGAGGATCACCAGGAGCTGGTTCGGGTGCAGGAAGTTGCCGAGGTCGTCGATGATGCCGATGCGGTCGGCGTCGCCGTCGGTCGCGATGCCGAGGTCGCAGCCGTTCTCCACCACGTAGCGCTTCAGCGCCTGCAGCGTGTGGGTGGTCGGCGACGGCAGCCTGCCCCCGAAGAGGGTGTCGTGGCGGTCGTTGATGACCTCGACGTCGACGCGCGCCGTCATGAGGATGGTCTGCAGCGACGTCTTCGAGACACCGAACATCGGGTCGAGCGCCACCTTGAGACCCGCGCTGCGGATCGCCTCCATGTCCACCTGCGCGATGATCGAGTCGATGTAGCCGTTGAAGGTGTTGATCTCCTCGATGGCCCCGGTCGACAGCGCCCGCGCGTAGGGGACGCTGGGGATCTCGTCCTCCGTCGGCCCCTCCAGGAGGCCCATCCGGCGCTCGACGTCGCCCGTCACGTCCTCGTCCGCGTCCTTGCCGCCGCGGGTGAAGACCTTGATGCCGTTGTAGAGGGCGGGGTTGTGGGAGGCGGTGATGGCCATGCCGTACGGCAGGTCGAGGTCCTTGACGGTCCACATGATCAGCGGGGTCGGCGCCTGCGCGACGCGGATCACCCGGGTGGGGATGTCGTAGCCGGCGAACACCTCCGCGGCCCACTCGGCCGCGACGTCGGAGAGGAAGCGGCGGTCGTACCCGATCACGATCCCCTCGCCCGCCGTGCCCTCGTCACGCATGCGTTCGGCGAGGGCCGCAGCCAGCAGCCTCACGTTCGCGCGGATGAACTCATCGCCGATGATCGCGCGCCAGCCACCGGTACCAAAACTGATTCGTGCCACACCCTGAGCCTAGGCGCCGCCGCCCGGGGCCGCCCCCCTCGCCGAGCGATCGAGCAGAAAAACTGATCATCTGCTCATATCGTCCGGCCGGATCAGGCGAGATCGACCAGCTCCGCGTAGTCGTCCGACCACAGGTCCTCGACGCCGTCCGGCAGCACGAGCACCCGGTCGGGCTCCAGAGCGGCGACGGCGCCGGGATCGTGCGTGACCAGCACGACGGCGCCGGCGTAGGTGCGGATGGCGTTGAGCACCTCCGCCCGGGAGGCAGGGTCCAGGTTGTTGGTCGGCTCGTCCAGCAGCAGCACATTGGCCGCCGACACCACGAGCATCGCCAGCGCCAGCCGCGTCTTCTCGCCGCCGGAGAGGACCTTGGCGGGCTTCTCGACGTCGTCGCCGCTGAACAGGAACGAGCCGAGCACCTTCCGCACGTCCGTGTCGTTCAGGTTCGGCGACGACGACTTCATGTTGTCCAGCACGCTGCGCGCGACCTCGAGGGTCTCGTGTTCCTGCGCGTAGTAGCCGACGCGGGCGCCGTGGCCGAGTTCCACCCGCCCTGAGGAGGGATCCTCGATGCCGGCGAGGATCCTCAGCATCGTCGTCTTTCCCGCGCCGTTGAGCCCGAGGATGACGACCTTCGAGCCCTTGTCGATGGCAAGGTCGACGGCGGTGAACACCTCCAGCGACCCGTACGATTTGCTGAGGTCGAAGCCCCGCAGCGGGGTCTTTCCGCACGGGGCGGGTTCGGGGAACCGGATCCGGGCCACCTGGTCCTGCACCCGCTCGCCCTCGACGCCCGCCAGGAGCTTCTCGGCCCGTTTGGCCATGTTCTGGGCGGCGACGGCTTTGGTCGCCTTCGCCCGCATCTTGTCGGCCTGCGCCATGAGCTGGCCGGCCTTGCGTTCGGCGTTGGCAAGTTCACGTCTGCGACGCTTCTCGTCGGTCTCCCGCTGGGCCAGGTAGCGCTTCCAGTTCATCGAGTAGATGTCGAGCTCTGCCCGGTTGGCGTCGAGGTGGAACACCTTGTTCACGACGGCGTCGAGCAGCTCGGTGTCGTGGGAGATGACGATGAGGCCCCCGGGGTACGTCTGCAGGTAGCTCCGCAGCCACACGACCGAGTCGGCGTCGAGGTGGTTGGTGGGCTCGTCGAGCAGCAGCGTGTCGGCATCGGAGAACAGGATGCGGGCGAGCTCAATGCGGCGCCGCTGCCCACCGGAGAGCGTCTTGAGCGGCTGACCGAGCACCCGATCGGCAAGGCCGAGGTTCGCGGCGATGCGGGCCGCCTCCGACTCCGCGGCGTAGCCGCCGGCCGCGACGAAGGCCGCCTCGGCTCGGGAGTACGCGTCCATCGCCTCCTGCCGGGTGGATCCGCCCGCGGTGGCCATGGTCTCCTCGGCCCGACGCATCCGGCGCATGGCCTGATCGAGTCCGCGGGCCCCGAGCACCCGGTCGCGGGCGATCTGCTCGGGGTCGCCGGACCGGGGATCCTGGGGCAGATAGCCGAGCTGGCCGGACCGGTTGACGGTGCCTCCGGCGGGCAGCCCCTCACCTGCCAGGATGCGAGTGAGGGTCGTCTTACCGGCCCCGTTCCGCCCGACCAGCCCGATGCGATCACCCGGAATTACCTGGAAACTGATGGGGGCGAGCAGTAGCCGGGCGGCGGCCCGCACCTCGATGTCCTTCACCTGCAGCACTGACCCAGTCTCCCCGTGTCACGCCCTGCGGGCAAACCCGCCGGTGCCGCTCGGCCTCGGCTGGCGGATGACGGCGTCCACGACGAAGGCCGCCACGGCGCCCCAGACGAGCGCGAATCCGGCCCACCGCGCAGGCGGCATGGGCTCGTCGAAGACCAGCCACCCCAGCAGGAACTGCCCGATCGGCGCGAGGTACTGGAGGATTGCGATGGTCACCATCGACACCCGCCGCGCCGCAGCCGCGAACAGCAGCAACGGCACCGCCGTCACCACGCCAGTGCTCGCCAGCAGCAGCCAGTACGCAGTCGGCGGGCCCATCGTGGCCTGGCCGGTGACCGACAACCACCCGAGGTAGCCGAGCGCCACGGGCGCGATCGCCGCGGTTTCGATCGCCAGGCCCGGCACGGGTGCCACCGAGGCCCCCGCCATTTTCTTCACGAGCGAGTAGAGGCCGAACGACACAGCCAGCGTGAGCGCGATGATGGGAACGTCGCCATAGCCGACGACGAGGACGGCGACGGCCGCCGCCCCCAACCCCATCGCCACCCATTGGAGCCGGCTGAGCCGCTCGCCGAGGACGAGGATGCCGAGGAGGGCCACGGCCAGAGGGTTGATGAAGTAGCCGAGCGCGGCGTCCAGTGTCCTGCCGACGCTGATGCCGTAGACATAGGTCGTCCAGTTGACTGCGATGAGCACGCCCGCGACCGCGAGCGCGCCGACCACCTTGCGGTTGGCGAGCGCCTCCCGCAGCGAGGCCCAGCCCCTGGTGCCCGCCAGCAGCAGCACGCAGAAGCCCAGCGACCACAGCGCGCGGTGGGCGACGATCTCGACCGGGCCCGAGCGGGCGAACAGGACGAAATAGAGGGGGAACGCACCCCAGAGGACGTAGGCAGCGACGCCGTAACCGATCCCTGCCCGTTCATCCCGCACGCACCGAAGCCTAGACGGCCCGGGCGATACCGGCGACGGGGCGCCGCGGTGACACCTCGCCCACTAGGGTGACGTGCATGACTGACGCCGATGCTCCGATCCGGGTTCTGCTGGCCGAGGACGACCCGCTCGCGCGACGCGCCGTCGACAACTATCTGTCCCGCACACCCGACATCACGCTCATCGGGATGGCCACGGACGGCGCGGAGGCCGTCACCATGGCGGCCGAACTGCGCCCGGACGTCGTGCTGGTCGACATCCACATGCCCCGTCTCGACGGCATCGAAGTGACCCGCCGCGTCACGTCGCCGCCCATCAACGCGAAGGCCGTGTGCTTCACCGCGCTGGGGGACGACAGGACCCTGACCCGTGCGATCCAGGTGGGAGCCTCGGGCTTCCTTCTCAAGACCGACTCTCCCGCCCTCATCATCCACGGCATCCGCAGCGCCTACTCCGGGGATGCGCTGGTCTCACCCAAGCTGGTCGCCAGCCTGTTGCGCGACACGCTCGACAGGGCCGCCGCGCCGGCCGACCTCTCCCCGGGCGACCGGAAGCTCCTCGGCCTCATCGGACGCGGCCTCAGCAACGCCGAGATCGCGGAAGAGATGCACTTGGCGGTGGGCACCATCAAGACCTACGTCAGCCGGCTGCTGCTGCGTTACGAACGCCCGAACCGTGCCGCGCTAGCAGCGCTGGCCTATCAGTGGCGCCTCGTCGAAGACTGAAGTCGACACACAAGTCAACTTTCGGCCACGACTATCGCCGAAAGTTGACCCGCAGGCGGTTCATGGGTGCACAGACGCCCTCACCGTACATACCCTCTGGGTGTACGAGTGAAAGGAACCCCGAAATGGTCGAGCTTCTCGCTGACGCCGCCCCTACAGCGCCCTTCTCACCCTGACGGTGGCACCGCAGACCGTCCGCAACACCCTCAAGCCGACTTCGACCTGGCTCTGCCGCCTGTTCCGCGTCTGCTTCTGACCCGATTCGGCCCGGAGGGGCGCCGGCTCTATAGACTGCGCGCCATGGATGGCCAACCCGACCAGACACGGAGGCCGGCGTCCGTCTGGCTGGAACCGGCCCTCGCCCTGCTGGTCCTCGGGCTGGTCATCGGCACGATGCTCGGTCTGCCGACCCCTCCCCACGCCTGGGTCCTGAATCTCTCGGTCTGCGTGGGAGCCGCCCTGTCCGGGCGCTTCCCGCGTGTCGCCGCCGCGATCAGTGCCGGCGCGCTCCTTGCGCTTCTTTCGGTTCCCGGGCAGTACCTCGGCCCGGCGGCCCTCTCCTTCGCGATCAACGTGTTCGCGGCGGTCAGGCTGCAGCTGACGTACTGGCCGTGGATTCTGGGCGTCGTCGGCTCCGCCGCCTTCGTGACCCAGGGTCTGCACAGCAGCCGCTCCACCGAGGAACTGATCGCCAGCAGCACGGTGCTGGTGGTGCTCGCCGCCCTCGCTGTCGGCGCCGGCATCCTCTGGCACAAGGCGGAGGCGCTCATCCAGCTGGAGCGGGAGCGCGCGGAGCGGCAGCTGCTCGACCTGCGGCTCGAGCTCGCACGCGAACTGCACGACACCGTCGCCCAGACCCTGTCCCACGCGTCCATGCGTGCCCACATGGCCGCCTGGGAGCCCGACGCCACCGACGGCATGCGCGACCAGCTGCAGGAGATCGCCGACGAATGCGGTTCCGCGGCACAGGATCTGCGCCAGATCCTCTCGACGCTGCGCTCCAGGGACGCAGGCCCGCTGCCGGAGACCCATGTCGTGGACGCCGAGTCCCTCGCCGCCTTCCTCGATCGCCAGCTCGGCAGGTTGACGGCAGGTCACCTCGACGGGCGCCTCGTCTTCGACATCGAGACGATCTCGGCCGCGCGTGCCGCGGTGCTCGGGAAGATCGCGGTGGAGGCCGTCAACAACATGCTGAAGTACGCCCGCGAGGGCTCCACCTGCCTCATCGAGCTCCGCTCGACGCCGGAGTCGGTGGTCGCCGTCTTCACCAACGACACGGTTCTGCGACCGGGACGCCGGCCCACGGGACTCGGCCTCATCGGGGTACGCGAGCGCGCCGCCCTGTTCCGTGGCACCGTCGAATCCACGCTGAAGAACGGGGCCTGGCGGCTCGAGGTGCGGCTGCCGCACGGTTTCGACGCCCGCACTTCGACGAGCGGCCGGTCTTGAGGACGCGGTGTCGACCAAGCTCCTGGTCCCAGCGGAGATGCTTAGCGAGATGGACCGTGCCGCTGCGGAGGCTGGCGTGTCGCGGGCCGAGTGGGTCCGGCAGGTCGTGGCCGCAGAGCTGGCCCGCAAGGCCTGACGGCAGTGAGTCGGAAGGCTCGCTGGTCGCCTCGGCTGATGCCGGCGATCAGGCAGGATCTTTTCGCCGCGTGCGAGCGGGAGGCGGTGGCGGTGGAGCGGCTGGCATCCCTGGCCGGGGCGGCGGAGCGGGCCGAGGACATGCGGCGTGAGCGGCTGCGGCGCTCGGACCTGTACTGGGTGACAGGGCCGATGCTGGAGCTCGCTCTGGACGCCTCGCGCGACATTCCTGGGGTGACCGCGCAGGACAGGCCGTCGCTGGACGGGATCTTGGGGTGCGAGGTGCCGCTGCCGCCGCTCGTGCTGTCGGAGCGGGTGCCAGCGGTGCCGGTCGATGCGCTGCACTGGCGCACGATGCCTGACGGTCACCTCGAGGTGACGCTGCTGGCGCGTCCGTCGTCGATCCCGTCACGGTGGCAGCAACTGGTGTCGGACTTCCGGTATGTGGCACCGATCCCCGGGGCGGAGATCGGCGGCGACCTGCCCTTCCTGACGGGTGAGGACTCGCCGCCGGGGGTGGAGTCGCTGATGTGTTTCGTCGCGGCGTGCTGGACGATGATGATGACCCCGACCGTGGCGCAGCGCCGCGTCCTGGACTCGTGCACCGGGCAGCCGGCGCAGCGGCAGACGCCGCAGACGTCCACGGTGACGGTGATCGACCTGCGGCCGCTACGTCATGTCGAGGTCGAGCAGGAAGAGGCATCCGGTCGTCGGCTCACGGTGCGGCACCTGGTGCGGGGGCATTGGACTCAGCAGGCGCACGGTCCTGGCCGGTTGCTGCGGCGGCTGCAGTGGGTCGCTCCGTACATCAAGGGCCCGTCTGGCGCGCCGCTCAAGACGTCAACCGCTCGGGTGATGGTCTGGCGGCGGGCATGAGCCTGCGTCGACGGTCGTAACCCAACTCGTTGCGTTGGAGTACACCCCAACGCGTCGCCCTGGCCGGTTCTGTCCGAGCGGTGCAGTAGGGTCCCCAGCGAGGTTATTGCCACAGAAGTGAGCGAGGTCTAGAGATGGCGCCACAGGGCCAGGTTGTCGGGTATGTGCGGGTGTCGAGCCAGGATCAGAACCCTGCTCGCCAGGTGGAGGCGATCGGCAACGTGGACAAGATCTTCGAGGACCGGGTCTCTGGTGGCTCTCGTAGGGACCGTGAGGGCCTCGGTGCCTGTCTGGTTTACGTGCGCGAAGGGGACCTGGTGCGGGTCGCGTCGATGGATCGGCTGGCGCGGTCCCTGGTGGACTTGCAGCAGCTCGTTGACGAGTTCGTGGCGAAGGGTGTGGCGGTCGAGTTCGTGAAGGAGGCCGTGACCTATGCCGGGGGAGAGGGCGCGTCGACGTCGAGGCTCATGCTGCAGCTGCTCGGCGCGTTCGCGGAGTTCGAGCGATCGCTGATCCGTGAGCGGCAGGCAGAGGGGATCAGGCTTGCGCGCGCCGCGGGCCGGTACAAGGGGCGAGCGCGAGTACTCACCCAGGACCAGGTCAAGGAGGCCCGCGAGTTGATTGCCGCCGGCGTTCCCAAGACCCGTATCGCTGCGCAGCTGGGGGTTGACCGGTCGACACTTCATCGGGCGTTGGTTCGTAAGGAGTAATTCTGCAGAATTGCTCGCTAGGAGGGGACTCTCCCATCGCTTCCGTGATCGCTAAACGATAGGTGACTTCCAGGGTTAGGGCGGGAGGCCAGGCTTGTCAACGTGATCGAGGGGTAGAGGCAGTTGCTCCTACTTAGTCGAGTGGTGCATAGTGTGCTCACTTGTTGAGGCATTGGGGCCTCCGTCGTTGCCAAAGGTTGGCCCGTTGATGCGTGTGTGGCGTTGTGTGTTGTGGCTGTTTGTGTCGGTTGCTTTGGTGGCGGGGGTGTCGCCCGCGTGGGCGGACCCGGGTGATCCAGAGCCGGAACCTGTTGGTGAGGTGTCGCGGCCGGATTGGACGTCGGCGTCGGTGACGGCGCGTGTGCAGGGTGTGCGGGTTGAGGTGTTGTCTGAGCGTACGGAGACGATGCGGGTGTGGGCGCATCCGGATGGTTCTGTGGAGGAGGAGACGGCGTTCGCGCCGGTGCGGTTCGAGGACGCGGCTGCTGCGGATGGGTGGCGCGATATTGACACCACGTTGGTGGCGGCCAGTGACGGGTCTGTCGCGCCGATAGCGATGCCGGTGGAGGTGGAGCTCGGCACTGGTTCCGAGGAGTTGGTGGTGTTCGCGGCGGGTTCTGCGGACGAGATGGGTCTTGGTCTTGATGGTGTGACGTTGCCGGTGCCGGTGCTGGATGGGTCTGTGGCGGTGTACCCGGAGGTGTTTGTCGGGGTGGATCTGTCGGTGGAGGTCCGCTCTAGCGGTTTCGAGGTGTTGTGGGTGGTGAAGTCTGCGGAGGCGGCTGCGGGTTTGGTGGAGCGGTTCGGTGCGGATGGGTCGGTGTCGTTGCCGTTGAAGCTGCGGTCGAAGGTGCCGGTGTCGGAGACGGATGCTGGTGGGGTGGAGCTGTCCCAGTTGGGTGATCAGGTGGGCGTGTTTGTGGCTCCGTCGATGTGGGATTCGTCGGCTGAGGTTCCTGGTGAGCGGGGTGATGAGCAGCAGATCGAGTTTGAGGTTGCGCCGGCTCCGGCTGCTCGTTCCGGCAGCACGTCTGGTCCTGTGACTCGGGATGTGGATGTGGTTGCTGATCAGGAGTGGTTGTTGGATGAGTCCCGGGTGTTCCCCGTGGTGATCGATCCGACATACGGCTATGCGTCGGGGACTCCGGTGTTTGACACGTTCGTGCAGCAGGGCTACTCGTCGGATCAGTCAGCGTCGGCTGAGTTGAAGCTGGGTAACAACGGGTCTGGGCAGGTGGCTAGGAGTTACCTCAACTTTGATGCGGCGTTGTTCAAGAACCGGCAGATCCTCGGCGCGAGCTTGTCTCTGTTTGAGTCTCATTCGTGGTCGTGTACTGCGCGGTCGTTCAGTTCGTATGATGCGGGGCTGGCTTCGTCGGCTACCAGGTGGGCGGCTCAGCCGTCGATCGGTGTGAAGCGTGCATCGGTGTCGGCTGCTCTCGGGTACTCGTCGTCGTGTCCTGCCAGCCGCGTTGACATCAACATGACTGAGCAGGCTAAGGCGTGGTCGGCGACGACGCAGGCGCAGGTCGGGATGATGTTGCGTGCTGATGATGAGACGGACAGTCTGGGGTGGAAGCGTTTCCACTCGTCGGAGGGGTCGTACAAGCCGGTCATCGCGGTGTCGTACAACCGGCCTCCGAATGTTCCTCCTGCTCCGTGGGTTGCGGGGAACATCACCTCTGGTGGCTTCAAGTATGTGGGGAACTCGCGGCCGACCCTGTCGGCGACGGTGAGCGACCCTGATCTCAATGGTGTGACTGCGGTGTTTTCTCGGTTCACGTCGGCGTCGTCGTTGACTGCGACCGAGGAGTTGTGTCGGGTGTGGGTGGCTAGCGGGTCGAGCGCGTCGTGTGTTCCGACTGTGGATCTGCCGGGTAACACCACGATGTGGCTTCGGGTGACGCTCTCGGATGGTCACACGTGGTCGGGGTGGGGCCCTGCTTTTGAGGTGAGGACGGGGTACGTGGTTCCGACCGCTCCTCCGATATCGTGCCCATCCGGCAACGGTTCCTGGGACGAGTTGGTGAGGGCCGCTGAGACCTGCACCATCACCGGGTTGTACTCTGCGACTGCATCGTATTCTGCTCCGACATCTGTGATGTATCGGGTCGATGGGGGCGCTTGGCGCACCGAGTCGTTCACACCGTTGACCGCGTCGCGGGTGGTCGCTTCTGCCTCAGTTGGTGGAACCACGGGCGGGCACAGCCTGGAGGCGTACGTGACGTCGATTGGTGGTCGGCAGTCTCCGATCGCCAAGTACGCGTTTGGGTATGGGGCTCCGTCGTTGACGGCTCCGGCGGGTGTGTCGACGACGCATGGGTCGGTGAAGGTCACCGCTGTTGGTGCGCCGCAGGGTAGTGGGCCGGCTGTGACGGGTGCGGTGCAGTGGCGGTTGAAGGGGTCCGGGGCGACCTGGACAGATATCCCGGCCGCGGTGACGGCGGCCGGCGTGTTCACGGGGTCGTTTGATTCGGCGTCGATCTTGGCTGCGAACCCGACCATCCCGAAGCGGGTTTCGGCGGTGTTTGAGATCCGGGCGAAGTTCCAGTACGGCACCGCTACGCCGCTGTTCACGGAGCCGCGTGAGGTGGTGCGGGTTCCGCACGCGTTTGGTGCGGGGTTCCCGACTACTGAGGTCGCGACCGGTCAGGTGGCGTTGTGGACGGGCGAGTTCCAGGTGTCCGAGTCTGATGCGGATCTGGCTACTCCGGGTGGCGGGTTGTCGATCTCCAGGACCCATTCGACGTGGGCTGGTGACACGACAGTTGCGCAGTCGGTGTTCGGCCCGGGCTGGACTGCTTCGCTTGATGGCGGGCCTATGGGGGTCTCGGAGATGGAGTTGGCGGACAACACCCTCGTGGATGGCACCCTGGTGTTGGTTTCGGCTGAGGGGGACGTGTTCCCGTTCGGGCCCGCCAATGATGCGGTGCGCACCACGACCACTTTGCAGGCAGGTGACTATCTCCCGATCGGCCCGGACGCCGAGGCAACCGAGCTGACCTTGAAGCTCGCCACCGAGGGCGGTCAGATCAAGGTGACCGCGAAGGACAAGGATGGCATCGAGACGTTGTTCACGGCCCCGGCGCTGTCGTCTGCCGCTGCGGAGGCGAAGTTCGTCACTGATAGCGTGACGGACAAGGTCACGGGCGAGAAGACGGCCTACCGGTACAACACCGCCGGGCAGGTCACCGCGATCATTGCGCCGTTGCCGGATGGGGTGACCAGCTGCGTGCCGGGGACGCCGACCGATGGGTGCCGGGTGCTGAAGCTGGAATACACCGGCACCGGGGCAGCGACCCGCCTGTCGAAGGTCTCCGCGCAGGTCAACACGGATCCAGACCGGGTCCTGTCGACCTACACCTACACCGCTGGCAGGCTCACCTCGCAGACTGATGCGGTCACGGGACTCACGACCAGCTACACCTGGACCGGGGCCGACCCGCAACCCAAGTTGGCATCCTTGACCCCTGCTGGGCAGGCCGCCTACAGCTACGACTATGGCACTGATGGGAAGCTGTCGAAGGTTACCCGCCCGGTTCCGGCCACGGCCGGCGGTGGGACTGCGCAGCTCGCAGGGATCGTTTACGGCGTTGCCCCTGCGGGCATTGCTGGGGTCGACCTGGCCCAGTTCGACCGCTATAACCTTCCCCGGACCGCTACCACCGGGTTCGCGGTGTTCGGCCCCGACGCGCTTATTACGTCGACCCCGGCTGCCGGGGATGAGAGTTGGCGCCGCGCCGATGTGTGGCTCACGGATGCGGAGGGCTACACCATCCACCAGGGCCGCTACGGCGGCGGGCAGTGGCAGCTGACCGCGGCGATCTACGACGCTTCGGACAACGTCATCGAGTCGTGGGACGCGCAGGCAACTGCCGAGCTCCGGAAGGGCGACAACTCGGCGTATCCGGATCCGTTGTCGGCGGCCACGTCCACTCGATACAACCAGGATGAGATCAAGTCCGCTGACGGCACGGCGGTGCTGGTGGCGGCCCGTACCCGGGTGACCGACGTGTTCACGCCAGCGGCGATGATCCTCGCGGCCGGCGCCGACATGCCCGAGATGCTGCGTCGTCACGTGGCCACCACCTACGACCAGGGCGCCCCTAGCCCTGGCCTGTCGCTAGCCACGACCGAGACCATCACAGCCGAACGCCTCGACGGGACCGTTGCGGAGACCCTGTCAACGACCTTCACCGGCTATGAAGCGCTCGTGTCGGGAGACAAGACGGGCTGGGACTTGAAGCAGGCCACCTCCGTCACCCTCGACATGAACGCCAACGGGACCGCTGACGCTAGTGATATCCGCAAGGAGACCCGCTACGACAACCAGGGCCGCATCTCCGAACAGCGCCAGCCAGGCGCTGCCAACAGCGACCCCGGCACCCGGGCCACCATCTACTGGTCGGCCGGCGGCAACGCCCGTGACGCGGCCTGCGGCAACCAGCCGAAATGGGCCGGCTACGTGTGCAAGGAAGGCCCGGCCGGGCAACCCGCTGGCACCACCATTCCGGTGACGATCCACAGCGACTACCAGTGGCACGGAGCCGCCGCGACCAGTCAGGACATCTCCGGGACCGTGACCCGCACCCAGACCGTGACGTTCGACTCGCAGGCCCGCCCTGTCACTGTCACCACGAGCGTTACCGGGTTGACCGGATCGACCCCGCTCCCGGCGGTGACGACCAGCTACGACACCTATAGCCGCGTCACGGGCACCTCGTCCGCGGCGGGATCTACCGCGATGACCTACGACACGTGGGGCCGTGAACTGACCTACACCATCACCACGGGTGGGGTCGCGGAGACCACCACCACCGAGTACAACCAGCTAGGCGATGTGGCGAAGGTCACCACGCCGAAGTCGGTCACCGTCAACACCTACGACGGCACCGATGCAGGTGGCAACGCCGAATATCGCGGGCTGCTGACAAAGGTGGTCACCACGGTCGGAGGTTTCACGTCGACCGCCACCGCTGGCTACGACGCTCAAGGGAACCTCACCCTGGAGAAGCTCCCCGGCAACATCGAACGCCGCTCGGACTATGACCTGACCGGAGAGCTGATCTCGCAAAGCTACTGGGGCCCTCAAGCCGGCAGGACGGAACCGGCCGCATGGTTGGGCTGGACCATCACCGCGAACGCGAAGGGCCAGATCGTCACCGAACACGGCCCAGAAGCCTCCGAGGTGCTGCCCGGCACCACTACCCCGGAGAGTGCAGAGGTGGCCTACCGTTACGACTCGGCGGGGCGACTCATCGAGGCCCGCGACACCGCAAACGGCGGTTGCACCGTGCGGAGCTACCTATTCGACGCCCGCGGGAACCGCACCGGAACCAACACCAACACCGCCACCAGCTGCACCGCCACCACCCCGACCACGACCCGCAGCTACGACGCCGCGGACCGACCGGTGACCGGTGGGGACGGCACGGGCAGCTACTCCTACGACCAGCTCGGCCGCCAATTGGTGATCCCGGCTGTCGACGCACCGGACCCGGCCAAGGCTGACATCGCGTTGGGCTACTACGACGACGACTCAGCCCGCAGCATCACCCAAGGGACCACCACCCTCACCTACGGCCTCGACGTGGCGGGGCGCCGATCCACCGAAACGTCCACCGTGGAGGCCCGCACCGTCACCAACCACTACGTCGACAACTCAGACAATCCGGGCTGGATCACCAACGCCTCCATGACCGGCACGGCCACCACCGTCTACGCCGACCTTGTCAGCGGGGACCTGTCACTGTCGATCATCACCGAGAACGACACCACCCGAGGCGAGTTGGCTCTCACCACTCCCCGCGGTGATGTCGCCTCCACCATCACCCTCAACACCAGCGACGCGGCCGCGGATGGGCTCGACTCCTGGACCCGGTACACCGAATACGGCCAACCCATCACCACCCAACCCACCGGCACCGGCGGAGCCGCAGGTAACGGCTACGGCTGGCTCGGCGCCAAACAACGCACCACCACAACAACAGGCATCCTCCTCATGGGAGCCCGCCTCTACAACCCCACCACGGGCCTGTTCACCAGCAACGACCCCATCTACGGAGGCAACGACACCCCCTACACCTACCCCAACGACCCCGTGAATGATGAGGACATCAGTGGGCAAGCAGGCTGGCTGAAGAAGGTAGGGGCCTTCCTCTGGAAACACAAGGTCGATATCCTGCTCACGGCGGCAAGCTTCATACCTGCCACGGCAGGCATTGCATGGGGTTATAGAGCTTACAAGGCAGCCAAGCTACTGAAGGGCGGCATCTATGTCATCAAAAACGCTAAGGGAGCCAAATATGTAGGCCAGTCGGCGAAGATTGGTAAACGCCTGCAGCAACATGTGGCGAAGGGGAAATTTACTCAGGCCGAGGTCAAAAAAGCCAAGACCTATGTTGTTAAAGGGACGAAGACGCGCAGAGAGGTTGCTGAGCAACGCATGATTAACAAGCTGGGCGGTAAAAGGAACCTCCTGAACAAGGTGAACCCGATCGGGCCGAAACGGCAACATCTCCTCAGATCCACTAAACGAAACTGGAGGGGATTATGAGGTATACCCGGTTGTATAGGCGGCCGCTGTTGCCGGTGGTGAGCCGGTTCATCAACTGTGTGGAGTGGCCCGAGGGTAGTCTCGATGACTTGCTTCCGGGGGAGCGTTGGCGTGGCCTAACTGTTAGCAGTGGAGTGAGTGATCTTTCGGCGATCGACCGCATGCCGAATCTGGAGGAGTTGTCTATCGGGCCCTACTGCTCGGGGACCTTTCGGCTGGAGTCTCTGCCGAAATTGCGGGATTTGGGCGTCGAGGTGGGGCCTGGCAGGAAGATTGTCCCTGCTGGCGGTGAGCTGTTGGAGTCGGTGTTCCTCGACGCCTGTACCAGGCCGTGGGCGTTGTGGTTGGAGTCGTTGCCGCGGTTGAAGCGGGTCAGGCTGGATCGACCGCGGACGTTGCCGCAGCGTCTTCCGGAGTCTGTCGAGGTGCTGGACATCGCGCTGGTGACGAAGTGGGACGCCCGCGTGGAACGTATTGAGGGGTTGACGTCGCTGCGGGAGCTGCACCTGACGGGTCTCAGGGGGATGTCTGACCTGGGTGTGTTTTCTTCGGCACGGAACCTGGAGTTTCTCTATGCCGAGGACTGTGACGAGTTGGTCTCCACGGACGGTCCGGGGTGGAGTGAGGGGGCTTCGGCACGCTATGTGGGCCGCACACCGGTGTCTGTTTTTCCTCCTCAGCCGCATGGGTGACCCACTCGTCGGTCTAGTTACGGTCCACGCCTGGGAGGGTGATGCTCCTATTGCGTGTCAAGCGGCGGTGAGCCATTCGCGGTAGCGGTGGGCGAGGTCGTCGTTGGGTCGTCTGCCGAGTTCGAGTTCGCCGATCTGAGGTGAGGGATTGTTTCCGGACCAAGAGCCCCCACCGGTAGAATCCGTGGGAGAAATGGAAGGGATCGAATGACCCGGAAGAAGTTCAGCCCGGAATTCAAGGCGGAGGCGGTTCGTGCGGTGATTGAGTCGTCGCGGACTGTTGCCGAGGTCGCGCGTGATCATGGTATCGGCTCGGAAACACTCAGGAATTGGGTGAATGCGTATCGGCGGGACCACCCGGATGAGTTACCGGAGATCAGCGAACCGGAGCGTGCTGAACTGGCACGGTTGCGTAAGGAGGTCCGTGAGTTGAAGGCCGAGCGGGAGTTCCTGGGAAAAGCGGCGGCCTTCTTCGCCAAAGAGTTCCGGTGACCGCGAAGTACGCGTTCATCAACAGCGAAGAAGGCAACTACTCGATCCGGAGCATGTGTCGGTGGGCGAGGGTGTCGAGGGCCGGCTACTACGAGTGGCTCAACCGGCCGGTCTCGGTGACCCAGCGGTGGCGCGACGAGCTCGGCGACATCATCGAGGTCCTGTTCGCCGACTCCGACGCCACCTACGGCTACCGACGGATCCATGCCGCCTTGGTGCGGGCCGGGAGGCCGTGTGACCCGCAGACGGTGCGTGCGATCATGGCCGAGCGTGGCTTGGTGGCTTGTCAGCCGCGCCGCAGCGGGCCCAGGACCACGATCCCGGCTGACGCGAAGGATCTGCCGGATCTGGTCAACAGGGACTTCACCGCCGACGAGCCCGGGCTGAAGCTGGTCGGGGACATCACCTACATCCCGACCTGGCAGGGGTGGGTGTATCTGGCCACCGTGCTGGACTGCTGCACGAAGAAGGTCGTCGGGTACGCGATGGCCGAGCACATGCGAACCGAGCTGGTCACCGACGCCCTGGCCATGGCGATCAGTAATGGCCATATCCGCAGCGGGGAGACGATTTTCCATTCGGATCGCGGGACTCAATACATGTCGGCCGAGTTTGCCGAGTTCACGCGCGCGGCTGGGATTGTTCGGTCGGTCGGACGGACTGGTATCTGCTATGACAATGCGTGGGCGGAGTCGTTCAACGCGACCTTGAAAGTGGAGCGGGTTCATCGGACCGTGTATCCGACTCGGCGGCATGCTATCCGGGATATTGCACGCTACATCGAGTTGCGTTACAATCAGAAACGGTTGCATTCCGCGCTTCAATATCGTACCCCGAACGAAGCAGAGCAGGACTGGTACGAAACCAACAAGGCAGCCTGAAACATGAATATCAAGCGGTCCGGATTTCATCCCGCAGTCCAATCCGGGATGGCCAGACCCCGAGGTGTTCCGCGGCCGCGGTGAGGGTGAGGTTCTTGGCTCGGCGGGCTGGTCGGAGGTCGCTGTAGTCGGGCACGGCGCAGTGCCCGGTGAGTGCCTGGAAGATCTCGCGTGCGACGGCGCGTTTGAGCGCGCGGAACACGGCTTTGATCGTCCATCCCTTCGCGAGGTGAGCGTCGCGATAGGCGCGGGTGGCCGGATCGCAGGAGAGTCGGACTTTCACGATGTGGTGCAGCGCGGCGTTGGCTTGCCGGTCTCCGCCGCGGGAGAGCCGGTGCCGGTCGGTGCGGCCGGAGCTGACAGGGATCGGAGCGGTGCCGCAGAGTGCAGCGAAGGACGCGGAGGATCGGAGCCGGTCAGGGTTGTCACCGGCGGTGATCAGTAGCTGAGCGCCAACAACGGGACCCACTCCCTTGACAGCCATGAGGGCGGGGTTGGCGGCGGTCGCACGTGCTCTCATGCGAGCCTCGATGTCGGCGATCTCTTCGCCGAGGGTGCGATGACGGCGTGCCAGTGAACGCAGGGAGTGGAGGGTGTCGGCCAGACCGGGATCAGTGTGTTGCTCTGGCCGGACGGCAGCAAGAGCGGTGACGAGCTTCGCGTCGCTCAGATCTCGGTAACGATCCCGGAGATGCGCGGGGGCGTTGATCAGCACCGCGCCGATCTGCCGCAGAGCGACTTGCTGAGCTTTGACCGCGGAGCGACGGGCCACGTTCAGTGCACGCAGCGGTTCGATCGTGGCGCTCTTCGGATCGGTGGTGGCTTCACCCGACTGCACCGATCGGGCGGCACGGTAGGCGTCGAGCCGGTCTGTCTTCCCCTGCCGTCGCCGCTCGGCCGGTCTGGTGCGGTTGACTTCCACTACGCGGATGCCAGCCGCGGCGATGGCTGCGGTGATGCCGACGCCGTAGCTCGAGGTTCCTTCGACCCCGACCGCAGTCAAGGGGCCGTGCTCGATGAGCCATGCGACCGCCCGACGGTAGCCGGCTTGCGTGGTCGGGAACTCACGATCGGCAACGTGATGCCCGACCTCGTCGATGACCGCAGCGTGGATGCTGTCTTTGTGGGAGTCGATTCCGCCGACCCGGTGGTGGTGCTCTGTCATGCTGGGAGTGCCCTTCCGATCCAGTGGGGTCGACACCGGCCGGATCGGTCAGACAGGACATGCACCAGGCCTCCTGCGACGGGGTCAGGCTCGTATTAGGTCATGCCCGACCGGCCGGTGCCGTCAGAAGGCGCGGGAGCCGGACTGATCAAACCATCGGCAGCCCAGCAGGACGCCAGTCAGATTTCGGGTCACGACCCCCGCACCGTCATACCAGCATGCATGTCAGATGGTTTGTGTAAGGGGTGGCTCCTGACACGAAAGCAGAATGATGTGAATATCAGCGCTGCTGGGGTCCGGTGATCGTGTGTTTGGGGGCCACTGGCTGGTGGCGTGGATCGTCTCGTTGGGGGCCAGCGGTGGCGTGGTTGGGGGCCGCTGGATTCTAGGCTCCTCCCGCCGTGTGTATAGGGCACGCGGCGGAAGGAGATTCTTCGATGGTACGAAAGATCAAGGCGAAGCTGGTGTTGCAGCTTCGTGCCGAGGGGCTGTCGGGGCGGGCGATCGCCGCGTCGCAGTAGATGTCACGCAAGTCGGTGACGGCGGTGTTGGAGGCCGCGGACGCGGCTGGGGTGTCGTGGGATGACGTGTCCGACCTGCCCGACGGCGAGGTCTATGGCTTGTTGTTCCCGGGACGCGGTGAGCATGAGACGGTGTTCGCTCAGCCGGACTGGGACCAGGTCCACAAGGAGATGGCCCGGGTCGGGGTCACGCTGAAACTACTCCACGGCGAATACACCGACTCGTGCGCCGCGGAGCGGGTGCCGGCGATGGGCTATGACCGGTTCTGCAAGACCTACCAGCGCCACGTGCTGGTGACGGGGGCTTCGTCGAGGGTGGGCCACAAGGCCGGGCAGAGCGTGGAGGTCGACTGGTCGGGGCCGACGATGGAACTGACGAACCCGGCGACCGGGGAGGTGTCGAAGGTCTACTTGTTCGTGGCGTGTTTGCCGTTCAGCAGGTTCGCGTTCGTCTATCCCGCGCTGGAGATGAAGCAGGACACGTGGCTGCGGGCACACGTGGCGATGTTCGCCGCGTTCGGTGGGTCGGTCCCGCGGATTGTTCCGGACAATTTGAAGACCGGGGTGGTGAAGCATCCCCGGGAGGGTGAGGTCGTGTTGAACGATTCGTATCGGGAGATGGCGGCGCACTACTCTGCGGCGGTGCTGCCAGGCCGGGTGAGGAAACCCAAGGACTATCCCGAGGATTGTGTTATCCCGAGCGCTGGTCGTCGCGCCTTGTCAGCGGTGGTAGGGACGGGTGCTTTCTCGGGATAACCGAGCATGTCTATGTTCCTCATCTCTGTAGTTCTTCAAGTGGAGGTGAGGGGTCATGAGTGTTCCTGTTGGGGAGTTGATCGCGCGGACTGACTCGGCTGTGACCGCGCTGGGGCTTGCGCCGTCGACGTTGTGGCAGTACCGGTGGGCGTGGTCGCAGGTGGAGTTGTTCTGTTCCCAGCGAGGCGACGATGAGCTCACAGACGAGATCACGGCCGAGTTCTTGTGCTTCGTGGCGGGAGAGCATGGACTGGGCCGGATCAAGGACTGGAAGCGCAAGCTGCTGCGCAAGGCCGTGCTGGTGTTGTCGGAGGTGGCCAGGACCGGGACCTACAGGTGGTCGGTGTCCCGGCGGAGGCATCCCAACGACGGCCTGGAGGCGGTGTTGCGTCGGGTCCAGGATCAGTTCGAGGAGTGGCTGACGGGCCGCGGGTTGGCGCTCGACACTCAGCATCTGTATGCGACCGTGGCCCGAACAGTGCTGGCCTGGCTGCCCGAACGGGGGATCACCGACGTGCGGCAGCTGTCGCGTGAGGACGTGTCCGCGGCGGTGGTGTTCCTGGGTGGACGCTACCGGCCGGGCAGTATGCGCACCGTGGTGACCGCGCTGCGGGTGTGGTGCCGCTTCCTGGAGGACGCCGGTCTGCGCGCGGGGCTGGACGGCGCGGTTCCGGCGGTGTTCTCCCGACGCATCCACGCGGTGAGGGTACTGTCGGCGCGCGCCGTTGAGCAGTTGGTCGATTCGACTGATCCTGGCACTCTGACCGGCCGCCGGGACCGGGCGATGCTGCTGTTGGCGGCCCGGACGGGATTGCGTCCGGGCGATATCGCTGGCCTGCGGCTGCAAGACATCGATTGGCGGCAGGGCCAGATCACGCTGATCCAGCGCAAGACGGCGACGGTGTTGACGCTGCCGCTGTTGGCGGATGTGGGTACCGCGATCGCCGAGTATCTCCTCCACGATAGACCTGCTGGCGTCGGCGACGATCACGTGTTCCTGAGATCGCAGGCCCCGCATGTCGCCTTGTCGCCGTCGAGTGATCTGTATCACGTGGCGGCAGGGGCGTTCGCCCGCACCCATGCCGCCTCGACCGGCGAGGCGGGCCGCGGGATGCGGGTGCTGCGGGCATCGTTGGCGACCAGGATGCTCGAGCGGGACACGCCGTTGCCGGTGATCGCCGGCGCCTTGGGGCATCGGGGAATCGACTCCGCGAAGCACTACCTCGCCGCCGACGAAGACCGAATGCGGCAGTGCTGTCTGGACCTCGTAGGCATCGAACCGGACCAGGCCCGGCCGTGACCGGGCTGGTCAGTGGCTTGGCCACGCACATCCAGTCCCTCCTGCAGGTCAAGCACGCGCTCGGGCTGCCCTACACGACATCGCAGCGGCATCTGCACGATTTCGACGCGATGTGCGCCGCGGCGGATCCCGGGCAGACCACCCTGACCCGCGAGATGGCCATGAAATGGGCCGCCGGCCGGCCAGGCGAGCACGTCAACGGGCAGATGCGAAGGATCACCCCCGTCAGGCAGCTGGCCAAACACATGACCGGGCTCGGGGTCGACGCCTACGTGATCCCGCAAGGCATTCCGGGCAAGCAGATCCGCTACCGCCCGCACCTCTACACCCGTTCGCAGCTACGGGCGATCTTCGACGCGGCCGACCGAATCACCGAGTCCCCTTACGGCGCGCTGCGGCATCTGATCATCCCGGTGATGTTCCGGATGATCTACTGCCTGGGTCTGCGACCCGGCGAGGCCCGCCAGCTCCACCGCAACGACGTCGACCTCGCCCACGGCACCATCCACATCCGCGAATCGAAAGGACACAAGGACCGGCTGGTGTTCCTCTCTCCCGACCTGCACGACTACTGCCGCCGATACGACACCGCGATCAGCCCACACCACCGGGACCGGGTCGCGTTCTTCCCGAACCGCACGGGCGGCTTCTACAGCCGAAGCACCATCGACCACTGGTTCAGCGAACTACTCGACGGCGCCGACCCGCCGATCACGGCCAGCCCCGGCTCACCGCCGCGTGTCTACGACCTTCGCCACGCCCACGTCGTCGAGGTCATCAACCGATGGGCCCGCGCGGGCCGCGACCCAGAGGCGCTGGTCATCTACCTGAGCCTGCATCTGGGCCACACCAATCCCGACGACACCTGGTACTACTTCCACCTCGCCCCAGATTTCCATCCCGACCTGCGCCGACTCGCCAACACCGACCTCGAAACCACCCTCCCGGAGGCGTCCCATGCAGTCCTCTGACGACTTCTTCCGGCTCGTCCGCTCCTGGCTGACTATCCACCTGCCCCGAGCACGCAGACTCAGCCCCCACACCATCCGCTCCTACAAGACCGCGCTGACCATGCTGCTGACCTACCTGCGTGAAACCCGCCACCTCGAGCTGAGCCAGGTCACCTTCGACGTCATCGACCGCGCCACCATCGCCGGGTTCACCCTCTGGCTGACCGACACCCAACACCTGGCCGCCTCGTCGGCGAACCAACGCCTGGCCGCGATCAAATCGTTCCTCTCCTACTGCGCTGGGGAAGACCCAGCGCTCGTGGCCCTTTGGCTGGACGTGAAGCAGACACGCCCCGCCCGCACCCCTGCCCGCGCCCCCGACCCGCTGACCATCCCCGCCGTCGACGCCCTGATCCGCGCACCCGGACAACACACCCGCCGAGGCCTCCGCGACACCACGCTCATCCTGCTCCTCTTCGACACCGCCGCCCGCATCCAAGAAGTCCTGGACCTGCGGATCGCCGACATCGACACCGCCCCCGGCCGCGGGAGGGTGACCGTCACCGGCAAAGGCCACAAGACCAGAACCATTCCCATCATGGACAAAACCGGCCGCCACCTCGACCACTACGCCAGCGTCTTCCACCCAGGCAAGGCGGCGCCCGAGGCGCTGCTGTTCTACACCACCCGCTCGGGCCGACCCCAGCCGATGAGCCAGGACAACGTCACCTTCCTGCTCAACAAGCACGCCAGGAACGCGCGCACCGACTGCCCAGAACTCCCTGAACGGATCCACGCCCACCAGCTACGGCACGCCCGCGCCATGCAAATGCTGCGCGCCGGAGTGCCGCTGCCCCACATCAAGGAGTTCCTCGGCCACGCCAGCATCACCACCACCAGCATCTACGCCACAGCCGACAGCCAAATGGTCCGCGACGCGATCCAGAAAGCCGCCGTCACCACACCCGACCCCGCACCCCTCTGGAAAGGAAACGACGACCTGATCCTCCAACTCGCCGGACTCACATGATTATCCCGAGAACCCACCCGTCCCTACCACCGCTGACAAGGCGCGACGACCAGCGCTCGGGATAACACAATCCTCGGGATAGTCCTTTTTATCCCGAACTCGGGATAAGAAGGACAAGGCCTCAGTGGAGAACACCGTGGCCCATGTCGCGACGTGGGTGATCGCCGCTCTCAGGGACAAGGTGTTCACGTCGTTGCCGGAGTTGGCCGCGGCGATTGAGGGCCGGGTCGCGGCCTACAATGCTGAGCCCTTCCAGAAGCGTCCCGGCTCACGGGCGAGTGTGTTCATCTCGGAGGAACAGCCGCTGCTGAGGCCGTTGCCGCAGGTCTCCTATGAGATCAGCCGCTGGATCTACGGCCGCCGCGTCGACCGCAGCGGGCACGTGGTCTGGGAGAAGAACCACTACTCGGTGCCATATCTCCACATCGGTGCGAAGGTCGACCTTCGGATCACTGACCGTGTTCTGGAAGTCTTCGCCGGCTCTCAGCGGCTGAGCAGCCATCTGCTGCTGCCGGAGGGCTCGGCCGGTGGTTGGCGCACAGCCGAGGCCGACCTACCCACCGGCGAGCGGTATCAGCCCTGGGATGCCGGCGGTGTCAATTCGTCGAAGCAACATCGGCTGCGAGGAGGGCTTCGAATTTTTCTCTTGGGGTGTAGAAGCCAAGGGATGCTCGGGGGCGGTCGTTGAGTTCATCAGCGATCGCGTCGAGGTAGGCCTGGTTGCTGGTGATGTAGGTCCCCTTGGGTAGGTACTCCCGGATCAGGCCGTTGGTGTTTTCGTTGGTGCCCCGTTCCCATGGCGAGCGGGGATGGGCGAAGTAGACAGGCAGGTTCACAGCAGCGGTCAACCGGGCATGCTCGGCCATCTCTGTGCCCTGGTCCCAGGTCAGCGAGGTTCGTAGTACCTCAGGGAAGGGCCACATCCGCTCGGCCACCGTGTCGGCTACCGCGACGGCTTTCTTCCCTTCGGGAAGGCCGCAGATGACTGTGAAACGGGTGACGCGTTCAACCAGCGTGGCTGCCGCTGATTTGCCGTGGGCACCGATGATCAGGTCTCCCTCCCACGCGCCGGGGATCCTGCGTTCGGGACGTCAGCGGGCCGGTCATCGATCGAGACCATCGCGACGATCGGCGCTCCGCGCCCTTCCTTTGAGCGTGGTTTACGGCTGGTGCGCTTGGACCTGAGCATCACCGAGTTACGGGCCAGCTCGCCCTTGGGGAGGGCGTAGATGAACCGGTAGATCGCCTCATGGGAGACCTGAGCACCATCAGCGGGTGTGGAGTGGACCATGGTCTCCACAGTGGGGTCAGTGGCCTCCAGACGCAACCGTCCAGCGATCTGGCGTGGTGTTCGGGATCGTTTCAGGTCGCCCAGCACGCGGGCCCGCAGTACCGGGTCGGCATCGATTTTGCGGGTCTGGGGGCGTCGGCGGCGGCGCTGGGCCTCGACGTCGGCTCGGACCACGCGGTAGCCGCAGGTCTTGGTGGCGTTACGACGGACTTCACGGCTGATGACGGACGGGGCCCGGTCAAGGTGGACCGCGATCCGTCGGATACCCCAGCCGGCCTTCAGACCTGTGGAGATCTCGGCCCTGTCGTGGGCGGTCAGTGGTCGTCGTTGCGTCACGCCGGAGAACCTCTCATCAACCTGCAGTGTTGCTTCCACGGTATGACACTGCCGCCGCCCGCATCCGGGAATGGGCAGCCAGGATCGGCCCCGCGACGCAGACGGTCATCGACCAGGTCTTCGAATCCGTGTCCATCGATGAGCAGGGTCTGGACCCGGCGTTGGCGGTGCTGCGGCTGTCTCGGCGATTCTCCGCCGACCGCGTGGAGGACGCCTGCCAGCTCGCCCTCGCCAGCGGGGTCAGGTCGCCGCGCTACGTCCATCTCAAACCCATCTTGGACACCGGGCAGGACAAGCGACCCATGCCCGAGCCCGTCGATGCCGGCGGCTACGTCCGCGGCGCCGACTACTACGCAGAGCGGAGCAGCCGATGAGCAGCCTGGACGTCGAGACCAAACGCAAACTCCGCGAGATGGGAGCCACCCCGCTGCTGGAGGCCTTCCAAGCCCAGGACGAGCAACTCGTGCTCGGTCTCGGGTTCGAGGAACGGATCCAGATCATCGTGGACGAGGCCCACTCAGCCTTCACCCACTCCAAAGTCGATGGCCTGATCCGCAGAGCCGGACTGCGTTACCCCACCGCGGACCTGCGACGTCTCGATCTCGTCGATGAACGCGGTCTGGACCGGGGCATGATCGCGCAGCTCGCGACGTGTTCGTTCATCGAACGCTCTCACAACGTCGTGTTCCAAGGCTTCACCGGCTCCGGGAAGTCCTACCTCGGCTGCGCACTGGCGAAACAGGCCTGCCTGCACCGGATCCGGGCCCACTACATCCGGATGCCAGACCTCGCCGAAGCCTGGCACCTCGCCCGGGACAAGCCCCAAGGGCAGATGAAGTTCCTCCGCAAATACGCCGCCTTCACCCTGCTCGTGATCGACGAGTGGCTCCTCGACCCACCCGACGAGAGCATGCGCAGCATGCTCCTGGAACTCCTCGAGCGCCGCTACGACACCACCTCCACCGTCTTCTGCACTCAGTACGCGAAGAAGGACTGGCACAGCCGCCTCGGTGGCGGAGTCCACGCCGACGCCATCATGGACCGCATCGTCCACAACACCATCTGGATCGACACCGGCAACCACAACATGCGAGAACACACCGCCATGAAGTGACCAGACAGGCGCTGGTGGAGGAACAGTGGCCCCCACCAGCGCCGGCGGTGGCCCCAAAGCCCAATATCACCGGCCCCCAAAGGCAAGATCCGGTGGTCCCGTCAGCCTCGAATACTCATGATGACCGTGATAGACAAACTCGACCGTGAGGAGCGGCGCCGTGCGCAGCGCGACGGCGTGGCCGCGTTGGAGGCCTCCGGGGCCTTGGATGACCTGTATGCCCGCATCGATGCCGGCGACGTCCAGCTGGAAGGCCGTGACGGGCTGATCCAGCAGCTGATCAAGGCCGGCCTCGAGCGGGGCCTGCAGGCCGAGCTGGCCGACCATCTCGGCTACGACAAGGGCGACCCGGATGCCGCGATGTTCCCGAACTCGCGCAACGGGTCGTATCCGAAGACAGTGGCCACCAGCGTCGGAGACGTGGATCTGGCGATCCCCCGCGACCGGGACGGGTCGTTTACCCCGATGCTGGTCCCGAAGGGCTCCAGGCGCCTGTCAGGCCTCGATGACATGATCATCAGCTTGTATGCGGGCGGGATGACGGTCCGTGACATCGAGCACCATCTGGTCTCCACGATCGGGACCGAGATCTCGAGGGAGACGATCTCGAAGATCACCGACGAGGTCGCCGATGAGGTGATGATCTGGCAGCAGCGGCCGCTGGACTCGTTCTACCCGGTGATCTATCTCGACGCGTTGATCGTGAAGGTCCGCGACGGCGCGCATGTGCGGAACAAGGCCGCTCACATCGCTGTCGGGGTCGACATCGACGGCATCAAACACGTCCTCGGGATCTGGATCCAGGCCGCCGAAGGGGCGAAGTTCTGGGCCGGGGTCTGCGCGCAGCTCGCCAACCGCGGCGTGCGTGACGTGCTGATCGTGAGCTGCGACGGCCTGACCGGTTTCCCCGAGGCCGTCGAGGCGACCTGGCCCCAGTCGACCGTTCAGACCTGCGTGGTCCATTTGATCCGCTCCGCGATGCGATTCGTCAACTACAAGGACCGCAAGGCCATGGCGGCGGCGTTGAAGCCGATCTACCAAGCTCCCGACGAGCCTGCCGCGAGGGCCGAACTGGACGAGTTCGCCGCCTCGGAGCTCGGCCGGGCGAACCCGAACACGGTGCGCGTGTTCACCGACGCCTGGACCCGGTTCGTGCCGTTCCTGGCGTTCCCGCCGATGCTGCGCAGGGTGATCTACACCACCAACGCGATCGAGTCGCTGAACTACCAGCTGCGTAAAGTCACGAAGAACCGCGGCCACTTCCCCTCCGACGAGGCCGCGGTGAAGCTCCTCTGGTTGGCGATCTGCAACATCGAAGACAAACGGGCCCGCGACCGCGCCAAGGAGAAAGGACGCAAGAAGGGAGAGAAACGCAACGCCGAAGGCCGCCTCGTCGAGGGGCAGGTCACCACGAACTGGAAACAGGCCCTCGCCCAACTCGCGATCGCCTACCCCGACCGGATCAACCCCTACCTCTAGACACCCCGGAGACCGAACTCCTTACACAGACAACTTGACAGGCTCACGCCTGGCTTGGGCTCATCCGTGCAGTGATCGAATGGATCTTGCAGGACCGTGAGGTAAGGTGCCAGCCCAGACGCTGGCGGAGGAACAGACATGGCCCGCGCGGGCCGATTCTGAGTTAAGTCCCTCATAGTGGTGTAGCCCTCGGTGGCCGTGACCGTCAGGGACGTCAGCGCGGTCACCGTGGGATCCTTCGAGTTCACCCTTGCAAAGCTCTCTCGAAAGGACATCGCCACGATGACCGCTCCTCACATTGTCGACCCCGCCCACGTGCTGGGCAACCTGCTGGCCGAAGCGTCGCCGGACATGATGCGCAGCCTGCTGCAGAACATGATTAACCAGCTCCTGTCTGCTGATGCCGACCAGGTCTGCGGCGCCGAATGGGGACAGGCCTCGCCGGGCCGGCTGGTTCAGCGCAACGGCTACCGCCACCGGCCCTTGGACACCCGCGTCGGCACCGTCGATGTCGCCGTCCCCAAGCTGCGTTCGGGGACCTACTTCCCGGAGTGGCTGCTGGAGCGCCGCAAACGCGCCGAAGCCGCTTTGATCACGGTGATCGCGGACTGCTACCTCGCCGGGGTGTCGACCCGCCGGATGGACAAGCTCGTCAAGACGTTGGGAATCGACGGCCTGTCGAAGTCCCAGGTCTCCCGGATGGCCGCCGACCTCGACGAGCACGTCAACCAGTTCCGCCACCGCCCCCTGTCCGAGGCGGGGCCGTTCACGTTCGTCGCCGCCGACGCATTGACGATGAAGGTCCGCGAGGGCGGCCGGGTGATCAACGCCGTCGCGCTGGTCGCGACTGGCGTCAACGGCGATGGACACCGCGAAGTGCTGGGCCTGCAGGTCGCCACCTCCGAAACCCGCAGCGCCTGGAACACGTTCCTCGCCGATCTGGTCGCCCGCGGCCTGGCCGGCGTCCGTCTGGTCACCAGTGATGCCCACGCCGGGCTGGTCGAAGCCGTGAGCGCGAACCTGCCCGGCGCGATCTGGCAGCGCTGCAGAACCCACTACGCCGCCAACCTGATGTCCGTCACCCCCAAGACGATGTGGCCGGCGGTCAAGGCGATGCTGCACTGCGTCTACGACCAACCCGACGCCGCCTCCGTCGAGGCCCAGTTCGACCGGCTGCTGGACTACACCGCCGAGAAGCTACCCGCCGTCGCCGAGCACCTCGACCAGGCCCGAGCCGACGTGCTCGCCTTCACCGCCTTCCCGAAGGACGTGTGGACCCAGATCTGGTCGAACAATCCCGCCGAACGCCTCAACAGGGAGATTAGGCGCCGCACCGACGCCGTCGGCATCTTCCCCAATCGGGAAGCCATCATCCGGCTCGTCGGGGCCGTCCTGGCCGAACAGACCGACGAATGGGCCGAAGGTCGCCGCTACCTCGGCCTCGACATCCTCACCCGCTGCCGCCTCACAACCCTCCCCGGCACCAACACCGAGGAGGTGACCGAACCCCTCGCCCTCACCGCCTAAACGAAGGAACCCCCGCTACACCACTCCACTGGACTTGACCCGATTCTGCAGAAATTGGTTTGGTCACTCTGAAGTCGGTCGAGCCACTCAAGTACCGGTAGATAGGGGAGATCGTTCTGCGACGCGGGCCGAACGGGCGAGTCCCGGCACCAGTGGAGCGGGCCTCGATCACGGGTTTGCGCCTGGCGTTCTGGATGAAGCTCGCCCTGGTCCCCGTGGCCGTTGCTCTGCTGGTGTGGATGGTTTCGATCGCTCGTGTCCCGCTGGATCAACTGGTGGTGATCGGTGCTGTCTTGCTGCCCCCGGTGATCGGTGTCGTGATGCTCAGCCTGCTGCCGCCCTCCGATGCCGCAAAACGGATCTGTCTCGACACCCTTGCACCGCTCGGGCTACTCGCTGCTGTTGGGGCTCTGATGTGCGCCTTCCCGGCTGCCTCGAAGAGACTCAACGACCTGGGCGACCCGCTCGTCGGTCTAGTTACGGTCTACGCCTGGCTTGGGCTCATCCGCGCAGTGATCGAATGGATCCTGCAGGACCGTGAGGTAAGGCGACAGCCGAGACGGGTGGCGGAGATCAGACACGGCCCGCACCGACCGATTCCGCAGAATAGCCCCAGGCGTTGAGTGAGACCCGCACCAAGATCGGTGCGGGCCTCTCGTGTGTCAGCGATGTCGGCGGGTGGCTACAGCTACAACGCTATCGTCTTGGCGAGATCACATGTCGATGCCGCGATCCAATGTCTGGCTCATCTCCTGGAATGCCACCTCGGTCCTGGCATAGGTGGCCAGGGCGGTCTCGGTCGGAGGAAGGTCTCGTTCCTTGCCGAGGATCTGATCCCATTCCGCCCAGCACAGATCGGTGTCCGGGTCGATCCGCCGGACTGCGTCCTGCACGTCCTGTGGAGTTCGCGCGAGCGTGAGCACCTGGTCGAGCCAGGGCAGCAATGCATCGTCGGGGTCGCTGCATCCGAGGATCGCGTGCGCCTTCCCGCTGGCTCCTGTCCCCACTAGCTGCATCAGGGCAGCGACGGGTGCGAGGGGACGTTGGTCATCAGGGTGGGCCTCATGCCACAGACTCAGGAACGCATCGCACTGGTCGTCCTGGATGATCCACACAGCCACAGCGTCCCTCACCACGGGATCGGCCAGGAAGGCGATCATCTCTGACTTCTCCTCGACGCTGACCTCGACTCCCTTGTGCATCAGCTCCAGGTTCACCCGGGTCCACTCGGCTTGATCTAGAGCTGGAAGCTCGGCACCATCCGGCGTGAGGACTCCCCGCAGGGTTCCACTACGAGTCCCGTCGGCCATCGCCGCTTCCCGCGTCTCAAAGGTCTGATCCCGCACACCGAGCTTGCCGACAGTCGGAATCATCTTGGTGATGCGAGATGCCGGGTCAAACAACGGTTGGCAAGTCACGGAGCCGTGCTCGATGGTGCCCAGCAGTTGGACGTCGAAGCCGGCTTGGTAGAACCCCCGAGCGATGGCCTCGGTTCGTTCCCTGAATGCTGTGTCCCACCCGAACACCGCGACGCTGCAGTCGGGCGGCAGCGTTGGACGCATCTGGCGGAAGTGGTCTGGAAGCAGCTGCAGCGGCGCGTCGCCACCGATGTTTCCGGTGGCGATGGAAACGCCTTGGCTGAAGAGTGCGAAGGTGGTGTCGTCTGCTGCCAGCTGGTAGCCCATCATCTCGGGGAGATGCGCAGCGAGCTCCTCCACTCCATTGATGATGTGTCTGTCGCCGCTCATGGCGTCCTCACATCTCGATCTCGACGCCAGGCGTCTGGGTGTACTGGTCAGGGGATGGCAGCGGCGTTGCGTTGACCGAGGGGCCTGGGTCGAGGACTGCGGCGAGTTCCACGCTTTCGGCTCGGAACAGGAACTCGTCGGCCTCGGGTGTGGCGAGGTCGCTCACACTGTTGATGGCGCCGAGCAGCTGCTCCTGGCCCTTGGGGTCGAGCGCATCGAACTGGTCAGGGCTGGTCTCGAACAGCACCCGGTAGACGCTTTGAGGGAACCCGTCGCTGGCTGCCTCAAGGTGCCCGTCACGGACGATGAGGCTGCGCTCCACGCTGTAGCACTCGGTGCCCCAGGCCATAGCCACCTCGGCGTCGAGGTTGGGGTAGAGCGCACCGTCGATAACCGGCCGGCCGCCGGCCGGGAGTTCGTAGAAGTCCTCGGGATGCGGTTCACAGGGCGGCGGGAACGTCATCGGATCGAACGGTGGGGAGCGCATTGCGGCGAGGACGCGCTGGAACCCGTCACGGGCGGCCCGTCCATCGGCACGGCCCGGAAGTCGTGCCTACCCCCAAGTGCGTCGCCGACAACCTGGCCGACCATCGTCGGCGCGTCGTGCTGGGTGAGGCTAGTCATCGTGGTGCTTCGGTTCAGTGTGCAACACCAGATCCACGCCGTGAAGTGGCACCACCGGGCCTGGGGGCACGAGGGATGCCAGTGCGGTCTCCAGGCGGGTGGGCCGTCGCATGGCATCAGGGCCTAGGTCGATGTCTGCCCAGGTCAGGTCCGTCGGGTCGGTCTCCGCGAGGCCGGGCTGCTCGTCTTCCTTCTCACTCATAGTGCGTTCTCCTTAAAGGTGTACCGGCTAGTTTAGGTGGGTCACAGGTCGATTCCTGCGAGGTCGGGTGATTGGTCAACTGGCGGGCCAGCTGGGTAGGCGGGGTCGATGGCAGCCAGGGGTTCGGGGTCGTCGAGAACGGAGGCCAGCTCGAGCGCTGCAGGGCTGAGCGCGTCTTGGTGAGCCTGCTGTTGGATGCGTGCGGTGACCCCGGCGTAGCGTTCCTCGGCCGCCTCCAGCGCGGTGATGTGCTTGAAGGGCTTGTCGAGGTCTTCTCGCGCCTGCTCGATCCGTCGTGTGAGGGAGTCGCGTTCCTCCTGGAGCGACACGATCGACGAGTCGATCTGCGGGATGAGGTTCTCCAGCCGCGTGATCAGGCCCATGTGCTGGGTGGAGGTCGCACCCATCTTGGCAATGGTGACCTTGGCCCGGGGGGCGTCCTGGAGGAGCAGCACGATCTGGGCTGGCGTCGACTGCAGGACCAGGTCGTGGCCACCAATCTTGCCGACGGTGTAGTCCCGGTAGCCGGACTGGTTGAGGCCCAGCTGGAAGGCAGGGCCAGCGCCGCCCGCAAACAGGAACTCCTGGACCGCCGCGAGTGCATCCTTGCGCTTGTCGTACCAGGTGCCCCGGAAGAGCATCTGGAACCGGTCTGCCTCCGTGGAGGTGCTGCGCCGCGCTGCGTCGCGGTACATCGAGATCTCGCTGTTGTAGCGGGCGATCCGCGGCTCGGCCGCGATCACGCCTTCGAGCTGGGCCCGGTTGCGTTTGTAGCCCACCTCCAGGCGGCGGAGCTTGGTCAGGTCCTCCTTGGCTTGGAGTTCCTCCATCATCAGGGGATCTCCCGACGACAGCGCCTTGAACTGCGCGAAGCTCAAGGTGTCGTCGCCGCCGACGTCCTCGACCTGCCGGACGTCGATCTTGCTGGTCATCACCTGGCTGATGAACCCGGCCTTGCGTTCCAGCGTCTGCCACAGGAACGTGTCGAAGCTCTTCTCGGTGATCATCTGAGTGAGGGCAACCTCGGGATTCTGGTTGCCCTGCCGGATGGCTCTTCCCTCGCGCTGTGTGACATCTGCTGGCCGCCAGGGCGCGTCCATGTGGAGGAGGTGGACCACCCGGTTCTGGATGTTGGTGCCGGTGCCCATCTTCGAGGTGGAGCCGATCAGGACCGCTACTCCGCCCTCGCGGCACTCCCTGAAGAGCTGACCCCGCTCAGCGGTCGTTCGCGCCTCGTGGATGAACCGCACCTGCGAGCGAGGCACGCCACGCTCGTCGAGGGCCTCCCGAAGGGCGTTGTAAGCGTCCCAGGGGCCGTCCTGAGACGCTGAGGACCCCTTGGGGGTCGCCAGGTCGCAGAACACGATCTGAAGGGCTCCAGGGACCGGGTGCGGCTCCTGGGTGGCGGGGTCGAGGAACACTTGGTCTTTGTGCTGGTGGTAGAGCTGCGCCAGCCGATCAGCAGCGACGTCAGTCTTGGTCACTTCGCTGGGCTCACAGCCCACCAACCGCAGATCCAGAGCCGCCAGCCGGCCATCGTTGGTGATCTTCAGCATGTTGTCGTCGGCGGGGTCGACGGCTCCCGAGGCGATCAGGTCGACCCGGTGGTCCATCTCTGCCTGGAACGCGACCAGCTCGGGCGACTGCGGCACCACGAGTGCCTCAGGCAGCCGCTGCGTATCGGTGCGGCGCGCTACGAGCGGTTTCGGCAGGTTCAGTTCCTCGCTGGTCTTGATGTCACCAAATTGGTTGAACATTGACACCAGCTCCGGCACGTTCGTGAACTGCGCGAACCGCGATCGCACCTGGTACTTGGTGCCGGTCGGGTTCATCTCGAAACCGGTGATGACCTGGCCAAAGGTTGCCGCCCACTGGTCGAAGGCGTGGATGCCGGCGTCCTCGAGGAGCTGCGGTGCCAGGTAGCGCTGCATCACATACATTTCCGAGACCGAGTTGGCGATCGGGGTTGCGGTGGCTCCGGTCATCACGCGGCCCCCGAAATGGTCACGCAGGTACGAGACCTTCATGTGGAGGTCGGTGGCTCGGATCGAGCCCTGGGAGATGCCGGCTCCTGGGATTGCCGAGGGGGTCCACAGGTTCTTGTACTCGTGCAGCTCGTCGACCAGGAGGTAGTCCACACCGGTGGCCTCGAAGGTGATGCCCGGATCGCGTTCGACGTTGACCCGCTTCTTCAGCTGCTCCTCCTTCACCAGCAGCATCCGCTCCAACTTTTTGACCGTCTGCTCGCTGCCGCCCTCCGTGGCTGTCGCCAGCGATGCACGGATCGAGGAGATCTCTCGGGTGACGTACTCCTCCTGGGCGGCAGGGCTCAGTCCCAGCTTCCCGAAAGCGTCGCGGGTGATGATGATCGCGTCCCAGTCGCTGGCGGCCGCCTTCGCGACGAACCGCCGGCGCGCTCCGTCCTGCAGGCCGATGTCATCGGTCGCCGCGGACAGCAGCATCGCTGAGGGATACAGCTGGACCCATTCGCGGGTGAACTGCTCCAGCATGTGGTTCGGCACCACCACCATCGGCTTGCGGACCAGGCCCAGCCGGCGCAGCTCGGCCGCACCGATCACCATCTCCGCTGTCTTGCCAGCGCCCACCTCATGGAACAGACCCACGGACTCTTCCGCGAGCATCCGCGCCACAGCAGCCCGCTGATGAGGTCGCGGGACGAAGGACCGCGACAACCCCGGGAAGGTGAGGTGGGCCGATTCTGCAGAATAGTTCCGGGCGACCAGGGCGTTGAAGGTGTCGTTGTACGTCTTCAGGAGCGTCGTGGACCGGTCGGGGTCACGCCACAGCCAGTCCTCGAAGTCATCCTGCAGCTCTTGAGCCTTCTCCTTGGCCAGCTCGGTCTTGGCAGGGTTGAGTACCCGCCGCTCCGAGCCGTCGTCGTCGATGACGTCGTAGACCAAGACGGGACGCTGCTCCAGCATCGCCTTGAGGATCGCGCTGGCTCCAGCATCCACCGTCCCGTAGCGGGAGTAGGTCAGGACGCCGGTGACAGCTCCGCGAACCTCCCAGTCGCTATGCAGCACATTGCGCACCACCATCTTGGGCGATTCCAACAGCTCCCGAGCCCAGTCCTGCACGTACACATCGGGGATCCACACCGCGCCGAGGTTCGCGCTGATGTCCTCCACGCCGAGGTCAGCAGGGACGACCGCTTCCAGTGCTGCGATCTGGCGGGCCCAGCGCCCCGGCGTCGCCGCGTCAGCTTCCTGCGCCGCGTACAGCTTCCGGCGCACATTCCCGGAGCAGAACTCCGCCGCAGTGACCCACCTCGGCTCTTCGTCGACGTCGATTCGAGGTACCTCGAAGAGCAGGTCCCCGAGCTGCGCGACGGTCACTTCCAGTGACGGTTCGCCCAGCAGCTGGCCGATGTAGTCGACGTCGACGTGGCCGCGCTGGTCCAGCGACACGGCCAACGCGTCTGCGGGAGTCTCTGCACTGCGCACAGGTGGCCTGGGCAGGACCTGCCGCGTCACCAGGAGCCCTGCTGGCCGAGCGGTGCGGTCGCGGTCATCGAAGATCTCGATGCCGCTCACCCAGGCCCCGAACGGATCGGTCAGGAGTTTCGCAACCGCTGCTGGCCGCCGCCGGCGGATGATCTCTTCGCCATCGGAGTCGACCCGGCTCGACTCCGTGAACCTGTTGACCGGCCCGTACTTGGCGACGTAGGTCTCCCAGCTGGTCCGCAGGGCTGCGCGGGCCATGTCGAGGGCGTCGTCGTCGTCGATGGAGGCGGCCTCCCGCTGGACCACGGCCTTGACCTGGTCGCGGATGCTCAGAAGGGCGACCAGCTCGGCCGTCGCGGAGGTAGGCACCTTCAAGGCGACGTGCTGCCCGTCAGAGACTGCCGTGAATGACGTGCCCTGCCAGGTGATGTGTCCGTCGATCAGGTCAGCGGCGGCTGGTGCGATCGCCACAGCCCGGGCCGCCAGGGTCGCCTCTGTCGGAGGCAGCACCCCGAGCCCGTTCTGATGCGCGAGGGTCACCACCTTCGATAGCCGATTCCCGAGCTGCCCGGCCACTGCCGGAGCCGACTTTTCGCCGTTGATCACCAGCGCAGCCGCCCCATACAGCGAGACCTCAACGCGGGGCTCACCCAGCATCAGCTCGCGGCGTGCCTTGAAGTGCCGGTTGATCAGGGGAGGTCCGTCCTCACCGTAGGTGCCCGGCACGATCGTCGGTTCCGCCCAGATCCAGTCGGGATCCTCATTCGGAATTGGGGCAGAGGGGTCACGCCGGCGGAAGATCAGCAGATCGGTGACCGCCTCGGTCCCCGCAGCTGCTTTGTGCGCGCTGCTCGGCAGCCGCACCGCGCCGACCAGCTCACCCAGGGAGTTCATCTCTCGCCGGGCCGTGGGGCTCTTCGCGTCCATCGTCCATCGTCCATCGGCTGGTCAGGACCGCGACCAGCCCGCCGGGCCGGGTGTGGTGCAGCGACTTGATGATGAAGTGGTTGTGGATCGAGTGACGCTGACCGAGGTTGAAGCGTGGGTCATGGAGTTTCGCGTCCTCGAACGGGACGTTCCCGATGACCAGGTCGAAGGAGTCGACGGGAAGCCGGGACGCCGCAAACGACTCCGCGCGGATCGTGGCCGCCTGGTTCAGTTGCTGCGCGATCGCCGCGGTCACGGGATCGAGCTCGACCCCGACCGCGTCGACGGCGACGGGAGCCATCCCCAGGAATGTTCCTGCTCCGCAGCCGGGCTCCAGCACCCGGCCACCCTCGAAGCCCAGGCCCTGGACCGCTGACCAGATCTCCCGCACATAGGCCGGATCGGTGTAGTGAGCATTGAGTACCGTGCGGCGGGCGGCCAAGTACTCCTCCTCGCTGAGCAGCTCCCGCAGCTCAGCCCGCTCAGACGGCCACGGCCCGCCTTCCTCAAAGACCCTTGGGACCGCCCCCAGGAACCCCAGCGCGCCAGGACCGCCTGCTCGGCTCCTGTCGCCCGACGTCCTTCCGTCTCCAGGTGCTTCACCAGGCGCAGCGCATCGAGGTTGGCCTTGACCCGAGTTCCCCTGCCAGAGGGGCTCAGGTCCTCTTGCGACGTCGCGCGGAAGGTTAGGAGTTCTGGTGATCCTGCAGCTGCTGAATCGTCTGCGCGAACGACGCCAGCGGATCGTTCTGCTGCGCCTGGTACTCGTCCAGGTCGACCGGTTCCCCGATCCCGCTCAACACCTGCTCGGGATCCACCGCCGGAAGCCCGCCCGTCGCCGGCATCAGGTCGGCCAGCACCCGTTCCTCGATCGCCTTCTTGGCTGCGTTGGTCTGCCCCACGCCCTCCAAGTAGCTCGTGGCTGGAGGCAGGATCAGCGTGGCCAACTCCTCCTCGATCAGCTCCTGCGCTTCCTCCCCCAACGTCGAAAAGTGATAGCTGGGGTCGGGGATCTGCGCGCACTCGCTCGGTGCGAGGGCGCGCCAGGCCTCCATGAGACGTCGTCCGTACTGGTTCATCTGAGTGCTCCTTCGTAGCTGGCGGAACCGACCACAGCTCCTCCAGGCTCGGCTGTTCATAGCCGAATGCCTTAGCTGTTCGTCTCGCCATGATGGGTCCTGTCTCGCGTGGATTGCTCTCACGCCACGACACCAGTCCATGGGTCTACTCCACGTTGTTCGCGGACGAAGTTGGTACCAAGGTTGACTCCACCGCAGCGCGGCGCGCCTTCGCCGAGGCGCGGCCACGGCCCCAGTAGGTCAGGAGCAGCAGCAAACCGAGGGCGAGGATCGCGAAGTCGAGGAGCTGTCCGACCGGGTGCGTGGTCATCACCCATCCCATGAAGGCGCAGAACACGACGGGGACGATGAGGCCGGCCCATGCCGCCCACCGGCTCAGCAGGTAGTGGACTGCCAGCCCGGCGACGATCCCCCCGACTCCGGCGGCGAGGAGGACTGGCGGAACCACGTGCGACCCCCTTCTCCACTGTGGCGAAACCTCCGAGAAGCGATGGACGCTGGGGGTACGCCCATCGCTTCCCGTGGTTCTACTCAGCCACAGCGGTGCGCCGATGTCACGCCGTCGTCGACTTTCGTCAACGGATCCACGACCATCGTCCGCCAGATCTCAGGGCAGTGCCGCCAGGAAGTCCAGCACGAGGCGCTCCCACTGCGAGGCGTGGGAGACGTTGGCGCCATGCGGTGCGCCGTCGATGAGTTCCAGGCGGCTGTCCTGCACATACCCGGCCATGCGGGCGCTGGAGGCGGCGGCGGGCACGTTGATGTCGCCGGTGCCGTGGATGACGAGCGTCGGGACGTCGATCGCGCGGCAGTCGGCCCGCAGGTCGGTGGCCCAGATCTCGATGCAGCGCGCGGCCGCCTCCGGGTCGGAGCGCAGCCCGATGCGGAGCGCCTCCTGCCGGGTCGCCTCGTCGACCTGCAGGCCGCCCGCCTCCGTGCTGAAGAACCAGCCCGTGAACTGGTCAAGGAAGCCGGCATGGTCGGCACGGCACTGGGCCGCCATCTGGTCGAAGCCGTCCCTCGGCATGGCGCCGTCGGGGTTGTCGTCGGTGACGCACAGCGCGGGCGTGATGGAGCCGGAGAAGACGGCGGCCGCGATCCGGCCGGCCCGCCCCGCGCCGAAGCTGCGGGCCAGTTCGCCGCCACCCATGGAGAAGCCGAGCACGGCGGCCCCCGTCAGGTCCAGCGTCTCCAGCACGGCGGCCAGGTCGGCAGACAGGGTGTCGTAGTCGTAGCCGGCCGCAGGCTTGTCCGAGTCGCCGAAGCCACGCCGGTCATAGGTGACGACGCGGTAGCCGGCGTCCCGGAAGGCCGGCACGTTACCGGCGAAGGCCTCGCCGGACAGCGGCCAGCCGTGGACAAGGACCAGCGGGCGGCCGCTGCCGCCGGTGTCCGTGTAGTGAAGTCGGGTGCCGTCATCGGTAACCAGGTCGGGCATGGCGCCTCCTCCTCGGAAAGGTGGAGACCCACGCTAGTGGGCGTCCGGTCGGCCGGGGCGGACCGGCCGAAACTACCCCGCCGGCGCGCCGACCGTGCCACCGGCGAGGAGTCGGGGCCCGGCCAGGCCGACGGGAGGGGGCGCCTGGTCCGTGAGCCGGGCCATCACCTGCTGCGCGACCGAGGCCGCCAGTTCGTCGGCGGGTTGCACAATCGTCGTGAGCCGCGGCCGCAGCAGCCCCGCCAGTTCCCCGCCGTCGAGGCCGACCAGCGAGACATCGCCCGGCACGGCCAGCCCGGCCTCGGCGACCGCCCGCAGGGCGCCGACGGTGAGCTCGTAGTTCGCGGCGAAGATGGCCGTCGGCCGGGTCGCGCCGAACAGGAGAGACGTGGCGGCGACGGCTCCGTCGTCGACGGTCAGCGGCGTGTGCCGGACCCGGACCTCGGCACCGGTGCCCGCGCACTCGGCGACGAAGCCGGCCGTGCGGCCACGCAGCGAGGACACGTCGTCCGGGCCCCGAGGACGGCGACGTCACGGTGCCCGTGGTCCAGCAGCAGCCTGGCGGCCATGCGGCCCGCGGCCCGGTTGTCGAGCTCGACGACCGGTGCCTCGACACCGTCCTGCTCCCGGTCGAGCAGCACGAGCACCACGCCGTCGGCCGCGAGCTCCGACAGCGCTTCCGCCTCGCCCGCGGAGGGGACCGCGATGACGGCGTCGACGCCCTTGTCGCGGAGGAACTCGACCGCGGCGCCGGGCTCCTCCGGTCGGCTGGCGCTGACCAGCAGCCCGATCCCCTCCGGGCGGAGGATGCGCTCCAGCTCCGCCACCACCGACATGTGGAACGCGTTGTCGAGCGCGGGCAGGACCACCCCGAGGGACTGGCTGCGGCCCCGGCGCAGCGACCTGGCGGCCGGGTTCACCCGGTAGCCGAGCTCCGCCACGGCCGCGTCGATCGCGGCGCGGTTCCTGTCACGCACGGGAAGCCCGTTGAAGTACTTGGAGATCGTGGCGAGCGAGAGCCCGGTCAGCTGCGCGATGTCCTTGTAGGTGGCCATGCTTCAGTCGATCGCCGGGGTCCCGTAGCCGCCCCAGCCGGGGATGATGCCGTCGACGTCCCACAGGTCGCGCCAGTCGCCCGCCCCCTCCCACAGGAAGACCTGGCCCTTGATGAGGCGGTTGTCCCGGTCGGCCGTGGCGAGTTCGAGCAGTTCGGCCGCGGTGAGCGGATCCCCGGATGCCGCCTCGAGGTTGGCACGCAGCTGCTCCTCCTTCACGGAGAAGGGGATGGGGATCTGGCCCCGGCTGACGGCCCACGTGAGCGCGACCTGGGCCGGGTGCAGCCCGCGTCGCTGGGCGATGGCGAGCACGGGCGGCAGTTCGAGGTCGACGACGTCGTCGGGGTGCGGTCCCGCTCCGGGCGCGACGGCGACCCCAGCGGCGAGTAGCCGACGGGCCTGATGCCCTCGGCGAGACAGAACTCGAAGAGCTCCGGCTGCTGGAAGCCGGGGTGGAGCTCCATCTCGTTGAGGCTCGGCCGGATCCGCGCGTCGGCGAGGATGCGACGCAGCTTGGGGATGGTGACGTTGGAGACGCCGAGATGGCGGATCACCCCCTCGTCGACGAGGTCCTCCAGCGCCCGCCACACGGCCATGAAGCCGTCATGGCTGTACGGGGTGGCATGCGGGTCGCGCGCTCCCACGTCGACACCGGGCGCGTGGTGGTTCGGGAAGGGCCAGTGCACGAAGACGGCGTCCAGATACCCGAGCCGGAGGTCGGCGAGGCTCCGCCGCACCGAGGCGACGGCGTCGGCCGGCGCATGCGCGTCGTTCCAGACCTTGCTCATCACCGTCAGCTCGTCGCGGCGCAGGCCGAACTCGTCGAGGGCACCCGCGATGGCCTCTCCCACGGCCGCCTCGTTCCCGTAGACCGACGCGCAGTCGATCAGCCGGTAGCCGACGCCGATCGCGGTGCGTACGGCCGCGGCCACCTCTGCGGCGCCGTACCTGTCCGAGCCGAACGTTCCCATGCCGATGGCCGGGAACATATCTCCACCGACCTCTACCGTCGCCGCCATGCCAACCTCCTGAAACGAAACTTTTCACCCTAAGCATGCCGATGCGATCGACACCCGTCAAGCGTTAATCTACCCCGCGTTGACCAGGAAGCACATCCGAGCCTAGGCTTTAGGCGAATCGTTTTGTTTCATGGATCAAGGAGGCTCCCATGCGAGCTGCGTATCTTCCCGGCGGCAGCCGCGTCGACCTGCGCGACGACGTCGTCGACCCCACCCCCGGCCACGGTCAGGTCGTCCTCGCCATGAAGGCGTCGACGATCTGCGGCTCCGACCTGCGCGCCATCTACCGCGAGCATCTGGGCGAGGGCCCCGAGGCGTATCAGGGCGTGGTCGGCGGCCACGAGCCGGCCGGACAGGTGATCGCGGTGGGCCCCGGCGTCGGGCACCTCACGGTCGGCGACCGGGTCGTCGTCTACCACATCAGCGGCTGCGGCATCTGCGACGACTGCCGGGAGGGCTTCCAGATCTCCTGCCAGTCGGAGTCCCGCGCGGCCTACGGCTGGCAGCGCGACGGCGGGCATGCGGACCTGCTCCTGGCAGAGGCGCGCGACTGCGTCGTCCTTCCCGACTCGCTGAGCTACCTCGACGGCGCATGCGTCGCCTGCGGCTTCGGGACCGCCTACGAGGCGTTGCGCCGACTGGCGCCGAGCGGACGCGACGAGCTGCTGATCACCGGCCTCGGTCCCGTCGGCCTGGCCGCGGGCCTGCTGGCGGCGAAGATGGGGGTCACCACCATCGTCGGCACCGATATCTCCCCCGAGCGGCGGGCGCTCGCCGTCCGGCTCGGGGCAGTCACGGCCACCGTCGCCTCCGACGACGACGCGGGCCTCGACGCCGCACTCCCCCGTGGCGCGAGCATCGCGTTCGATGCGTCGGGCGCCGGCGTCGCGCAGGCCCAGGCGATCGCACGCACCCGCCGCTGGGGTCGCGTCGCCCTCGTCGGCGAGGGCGGACAGCTGTCCATCGACGTCAGCGAACACATCATCCACAAGCAGCTGACGATCCACGGCTCGTGGGTCACGTCGACCCTGCACATGGCCGAACTGCTCGCCGATCTCGACCGCTGGGGCCTGCACCCGGAGGTCGTCGTCTCCGACCGGTTCCCGCTGGAGCAGGTCGCCGAGGCCTACCGGGCAGCCGACAGCGGCCGGCTCGGCAAGGTCGCGGTCGTCTGGGAGGACTGACGGCGGAGACGCGGAACCGCCGCGGGGCAGTGCCCCGCGGCGGTTCCGCGTTCGTCAGATGTTGTAGCCGACGGAGCGCAGCTGTTCGCGGCCGTCGTCGGTGATCATCTCCAGGCCCCACGGCGGCAGCCAGACCCAGTTGACGGTCACCGAGTTGGCCAGGTTGTCGAGCACGTACTTGGTGTCGTACTCGATCTTGTCCGTGAGCGGGCAGGTGGGCGACGTGAGCGTCATGTCGAGCGTGACGTTGCCCTCGTCGTCGATCTGCACGCCGTAGAGCAGACCCAGGTCGACGACGTTGACCATCAGTTCCGGGTCGACGACGTCCTTCATCGCCTCGACGATGTCGTCCTCGCTCGGCAGGTTCGACGTGGGGGCGGCGGTGCCGAGATCGACCTCGGGCAGGTCGTCCCTGACGAGGTCACTCGGCCTCTGTTCGGGGTGTACATCAGTCCTCCTTGGCTGTGGCTTGGAGAGTGGCGTCGCGCAGGGCGGACCACCCGAGGAGCGCGCACTTCACGCGCGCCGGGAACTTCGACACGCCCGCGAACGCGATGGCGTCCTCGAAGGTGTCCTCGTCCGGTTCGATGCGGCCCTGCGACTGCATCATCTCCAGAAACTTGTCGTGCAGCTCGAGCGCGTGGGCGGTCGTGCCGCCGATGAGCAGGTCGCCCATCACCGAGGTGGAGGCCTGCGAGATCGAGCAGCCCTCCGCCGCGTACGAGATGTCGGTGATCGTGTCGCCGTCGAGGTGGACGCGCAGCGTCAGCTCGTCGCCGCACGAGGGGTTCACGTGATGGACCTCGGTCGCATACCCGTCGCGGAGCCCGCTGTGGTGCTTCTCCCGGTAGTGGTCGAGGATGATGGTCTGGTAGAGCTCGTCGATGTTCATGCCGCTCCTCAGAAGCGCGGGGCGAAGTAGTCACGGGTGAAGACCAGCGCGTCGGCCAGCGCGTCGATCTCGTCCGTGGTCGTGTAGAGATAGCTGGAGGCGCGCGTCGAACTCTGGTGCCCGAGTCGCTTGTGCAGGGGGCGGGCGCAGTGGTGGCCACCGCGGATCGCGACGCCCCGCGAGTCCAGCACCTGCATCACGTCGTGCGGGTGCACGCCGCGCAGGTTGAACGAGATGGCGCTCCCCCGCTCCACCGCCTCGGTGGGGCCCAGGATGACCAGGCCGTCGATGTCGGTCAGCTTGGCCAGCGCGTACGCCGTGATCTCCTGCTCGTGCGCCGCGATGGCGTCCATGCCGAGGCCGGTCAGGTAGTCGACCGCGGCACCCAGCCCGACCGCCTGCGCGATCGGCGGCGTTCCCGCCTCGAACCGGGCGGGCGGAGGCGCATAGGTGGAGCGTTCCATCTCGACGACCTCGATCATCTCGCCGCCGCCGAGGAAGGGCGGCAGCTCGGCGAGCAGGTCGTAGCGTCCCCACAGCACGCCGATGCCGGTGGGGCCGACCATCTTGTGGCCGGTGAAGACCACCATGTCGGCACCCAGCGCGACGACATCGGTGGCCTGGTGCGGCACCGCCTGCGACGCGTCGACGACCATGCGCGCACCGACGGCGTGGGCCTGCGCGGCGATCGCGGCGATGGGGTTGCGGGTGCCGAGGACGTTGCTCACCCAGGTGAGCGAGACGATGCGGGTGCGCTCGTTGATGAGGGAGGTCGCGGCAGCCTGCTCGAGGTCGAGGCGGCCGTCGTCGGTGATGTCGAACCAGCGCAGCGTGGCGCCCGTGCGCTGGCACAGCAGCTGCCACGGCACGATGTTGGAGTGGTGCTCCATGACGGAGATGACGACCTCGTCGCCGGGGCCGAGGCCCGCTCCGAGCGTGTTCGCCGCCAGGTTGAGAGCCTCGGAGGCGTTCTTCGTGAAGACGATCTCCTCCGCGCGGGTGGCGCCGACGAAGGTGCCGATCCTGGTCCGTGCCCCCTCGAAGGCCTCGGTCGCCTCCGCACCGAGCATGTGCATGGCGCGGGCGACGTTGGCGTTGTGTTCGAGGTAGTGGGCCGCCATGGCGTCGACGACCTGGCGCGGCTTCTGCGAGGTGTTGGCCGAGTCGAGGTAGACCAGCGGGTACTGCCCGACGGTGCGCTGCAGGACGGGGAAGTCCTGGCGGACCCTGTCGACGTCGTAGCTCATGATTCCTTCTCGCTGGTGGGTTCCGGGCCCGCGGCGGCGCAGGCGCCGCCGCGGGTGTTCAGGACGCTCAGGCGTTCGCGGCCGCCTTGACGTACTCCTCGTAGCCGGTGGCCTCGAGCTTCTCAGCCAGTTCCTTGCCGCCCTCGTCGACGATGCGGCCGTCGACGAACACGTGCACGAAGGTGGGCTCGATGTAGCGCAGGATGCGGGTGTAGTGCGTGATGAGCACCACGGCGCGGTCGCCCTGCGCGGAGTAGCGATTGACGCCCTCCGAGACGACCTTCAGCGCGTCGATGTCGAGGCCGGAGTCGGTCTCGTCGAGGATCGCGGCCTTCGGGTTGAGTAGCTCGAGCTGGGTGATCTCGTGGCGCTTCTTCTCACCACCGGAGAAGCCCTCGTTGACGGAGCGGGCGGAGAAGGAGCTGTCGAGCTGCATGCGGTTGAGCGCGCTCTCGACGTCCTTGACCCAGGTGCGGACCTTGGGCGCCTGGCCGTCGATGGCGGTCTTCGCGGTGCGGAGGAAGTTGGCGACCGAGACGCCGGGGACCTCAACGGGGTACTGCATGGCCAGGAACAGACCGGCGCGGGCACGCTCGTCGACCTTCAGGTCGGTGAGCTCGACGCCGTCAAGGGTGACGGAGCCCGAGGTGATGACGTACTTCGGGTGGCCGGCGATCGCGTAGGCCAGCGTCGACTTGCCCGAGCCGTTGGGGCCCATGATGGCGTGGATCTCGCCGGGGTTGATGGTCAGATTGACGCCCTTGAGGATCGGCTTGTTGCCCTCCTCGGTGAGGACGTCGACGTGCAGGTCGGAGATGACGAGCGTGGACATGGCTGGGTGGCTCCTAGGTGTTCTCGGTGAAAGTAAGTGGGTTGTCGGGATCGACGAGGACGTCGTCTCCCTCGATGCGGACAGCGAAGACCCGGACCGGCTGCGTGGCGGGCAGGTTCAGTGCGGCCCCGGTGCGCAGGTCGAAGGTCGACCCGTGCAGGTAGCACTCGATCGTGCAGTCGACGACGTCACCCTCGCTGAGGGGGACCTTCCCGTGGCTGCACTCGTCCTCGATGGCGAAGAGTTCGCCCTTGTGGCGGACGATGGCCACCGTCAGCTCGTCGTCGACGTCGCACGAGAGTGGGACGTCGTCGACGAGTTCATCGACGGTGGCGATGGCCCGGAAGGTCACAGGTGCCCCGCGGTGCGGGTGGTGCCGTGGACGAGCTCGAGCTCGCGCTCGACCTGGGCAAGCAGCCGCGTCTCGATCTCGGGGACGCCGATGCGGCGGATGATGTCGTTGAAGAATCCATGCACGATCAGGCGTCGCGCCTCGTCCTCCGGGACACCGCGGCTCATGAGGTAGAAGAGCTGGTTGTCGTCGAAGCGACCGGTGCTGGACGCGTGGCCCGCGCCGCGGATGTCGCCCGTCTCGATCTCGAGGTTCGGCACCGAGTCGGCCTGGCAGCCCTCCGACAGCAGCAGGTTCTTGTTCGACTCGTACGTGTCGATGTCGAGCGCGACCTTGCGGATCAGCACGTCACCGATCCAGACGGAGTGCGCGCCCTTGCCCTGCAGCGCGCCGCGGTAGTCGACGTTGCTGGTCGTCTGCGGGGCGTTGTGGTCGACGAACATGCGGTGCTCGACGTCCTGGCCTTCGTTCACGAAGTACAGGCCGAACTGCTCGAGCTGGCCGCCGGGGCCGGCGTAGCGGGCGCGCTCGGCGATCCGGATCGCCTTGCCACCCATGGAGGCGTGCACGGTGCGGACCCGGGCGTCGCGGCCGACCTCGACGGAGATCTGCCCGCCGTGGATGGTGTCCCCTGCCCAGTCGTTGACGTAGACCAGGTTGACCTGGGCGCCGTCACCGATGCGGAAGTCGTACTTGCAGGAGTACTGGGCCGATCCCTGGAACCGCAGCACGACCGTGGCCTTGCTGTACGGGCCGAACTCGGCCACGAAGGTCTCCGCGGCCTGCTCGCCCCGGCCGGTGGCCAGGTAGACGATGGGCTCGTCGAGCTCGAGCTCGGCGGGCACCTTCAGGTGCACGGCCCGGCCGGTGCGCTCCGCGGCGATCGCGGAGATGCGGTCGACCGGCGGCTCGACGGCCAGCGCGCGGGCCTGCTCGGGAGTGATCGTGGTGAACTCGACGCCCTCGGGGGTGTCACCGCTCCAGTCGAGGCTGCCCAGGGCGGCGCCGGTGGCCAGCAGCGGCTTCAGGGTGCGGATCGGCGAGAAGCGCCAGATCTCCTCGCGGCCCGTGGGCGTGGGGTGCTGCTCGACGTCGTAGCTCGGCTCCGGGTGCAGGTGCGACTCGATGGTCTCGATGGCACCGGCGACGTTGGGCACGGTTGCAGTAGTCAAATCTCTCGTCACTTTCTCGGAAGTCTCTGTCAGGTCGCGGCCGGCGTCAGCCGACGGCGCCTTCCATCTGCAGCTCGATCAGGCGGTTCAGCTCGAGGGCGTACTCCATCGGCAGTTCCCGTGCGATCGGCTCGATGAAGCCGCGCACGATCATCGCCATGGCCTCGTCCTCCTCCATGCCGCGCGACATGAGGTAGAAGAGCTGATCGTCCGACACCTTGGACACGGTGGCCTCGTGGGCCATCGACACGTCCTCCTCGCGGACGTCGACGTACGGGTACGTGTCGGAGCGCGACACGTTGTCGACGAGCAGGGCGTCACACTTGACCGACGAGGCGGAGTGGAAGGCCCCGGGCTCCACCTTGACGAGGCCGCGGTACGACGCGCGTCCGCCGGAGCGGGCGACGGACTTCGAGATGATCGAGCTGGACGTGTTCGGCGCGCAGTGGACCATCTTCGAGCCGGTGTCCTGGTGCTGGTTCTCGCCGGCGAAGGCGATCGACAGCGTCTCGCCACGGGCGTGGTCGCCCATGAGGTACACGGCGGGGTACTTCATGGTCACCTTGGATCCGATGTTGCCGTCGATCCACTCCATGGTGGCGCCCTCCTCGCAGATGGCGCGCTTGGTGACCAGGTTGTACACGTTGGTCGACCAGTTCTGGATCGTCGTGTAGCGGACGCGGGCGTTCTTCTTCACGATGATCTCGACGACGGCCGAGTGCAGCGAGTCGGAGCTGTAGATCGGGGCGGTGCAGCCCTCGACGTAGTGCACGTAGGAGCCCTCGTCGGCGATGATCAGCGTCCGCTCAAACTGGCCCATGTTCTCGGTGTTGATCCGGAAGTACGCCTGCAGCGGGATCGTCACGTGGACGCCCTTGGGGACGTAGATGAACGAGCCACCCGACCACACGGCCGTGTTCAGCGACGCGAACTTGTTGTCGCCGACCGGGATGACGGTGCCGAAGTACTCCTGGAAGATCTCCGGGTGTTCCTTGAGCGCGGTGTCGGTGTCGAGGAAGATGACGCCCTGACGCTCGAGCTCCTCGTTGATCTTGTGGTAGACGACCTCGGACTCGTACTGGGCCGCGACACCTGCGACGAGGCGCGCCTTCTCAGCCTCGGGGATGCCGAGCCGGTCGTAGGTGTTCTTGATGTCCTCCGGGAGGTCGTCCCAGGTCTGGGCCTGACGCTCGGTGGACCGCACGAAGTACTTGATGTTGTCGAAGTCGATCTGGCCGAGGTCGGCACCCCATGCGGGCATGGGCTTGCGATCGAACAGCTTGAGACCCTTGAGACGGAGGTCGAGCATCCACTGCGGCTCGCTCTTGAGCCCCGAGATGTTCTTCACGACATCGTCGTTCAGGCCGCGGCGCGCGACCTTGCCCGCCGCGTCGTCGTCGTGCCAGCCCCACTGGTAGGTGGAGAGTGCCTCGATGTGCTCGTCCTGCGTGGCGCCCAGTCCTGGGGCCTGAGGAGCAGTCTGCGTCATATCTGCTTCGTCACTTTCTTCTGGGAATACGGGGGGTGGGCAGCGGCCGCGGGACGTGCGTGGTGCACACCCCGTCGCCGTGGGCGATGGTGGCGAGCCGCTGCACATGGCTGTCGAGCAGCCGGGAGAACAGCAGCGTCTCCACTTCACACATGATGGGGAACTCGGCGGCGACGTTCGCCACCGGGCAGTGGTGCTGGAGCAGTTGGTCGCCCGAGGAGACGGGCCGGACGGACGGCGCGTAGCCGTCGACGGCGAGTGCCTCGACGAGGGCCTCGATGGCGGGGCGCTCGGGTCCGCGTCGCGGAGCCCCCGGAACCGTGCCTCGACCTCCACGAGCCGCTCGGTGGCCAGTTCCCGCACCGCGGCGGGGCCCGCAGCGGCCGAGAGACGGCGCAGGGCCGCGATCGCGAGGTCGTCGTAGGCCTGCCGGAAGTCGGCGCGGCCCTCATCGGTCAGGACGAACACCTTGGACGGGCGACCCCTGCCCCGTGGCCCGTAGACGCGCTCCTCACGTGATGTGAGGGTGCCTTCGTCCAGGAGGGCCGACAGGTGGCGGCGGACCGCCGCCGGAGTCAGTTCGAGCCGCTCCGCCAGCTGCTTGGCCGTCTGGGGACCGTCGTTCAGAATCAGATGTACGACCCTGCGCCTCGTGGGCACATCGGCCTCGACCTCGGTCGAAACACTCATCTCCACCTCCCGCGCGTCCCGCATGGGCCCGCTGCCCTAATTGCGTGAGTCCCAGTTTTCCTATTTACCGTTCAGATTTCAAGCAAGGCTGCCCTAACCCGATGGGGTGGACAGGGTTCGAGGCTCCTCGCTCCACTAGGCTGACGGCGTGTCCGCCCTGATCGCCTCCGACCTCCATGTGTCCTTCGGTGCCGTGAAGGCCCTCGCCGGGCTCAGTCTGACGGCGGACGAAGGACAGGTGACCGCGCTGCTCGGCCCCAACGGTGCCGGCAAGACCACGTTCATCCGCTGCTGCACCGCGTTGGTGCGCCCCGCCGCCGGCGAGTTGACGATCTTCGGCTCCCGGCCCGGCGATCCAGCCCTGCTGCCACGGATCGGCCTGATGCCCCAGGCGACCGGCGCCTGGTCAGGTGTGCAGGCAGGGGAACTGCTGCGCTACCTGGCGGGCCTCTATGCGTCGCCGCAGCCGGTCGACCCCCTGATCGACCTGCTCGGCATCCGCGCGTTCGAGCGGACCCCGTACCGGCGGCTGTCCGGCGGCCAGCAGCAGGCCGTCAACCTCGCGGGCGCCCTGGTGGGCCGCCCGTCGCTGGTCATCCTCGACGAGCCGACGGCGGGGCTCGACCCGCGGGCCCGTCGCCTCACGTGGGACGTGGTCCGTGCCGCGCGCGACGCCGGCGTCGCCGTCGTGCTGACGACACACGACATGGCCGAGGCCGAGACGCTGGCCGACCTGGTGCACATCGTCGACGGCGGCCGCGTCCAGATCACCGGCACCGTCGCGGACCTGACCGACGGGGGCACGCTGGAGGACGCGTACCTGCACTACACGACGGGAGCCGACCGGTGAGCCTCGACTTCTCCCCCTCCCCGGCCGCGGCATCGACGGCGAGACGGGTCGTCTCGCACGCGTCGATGGAGGCGCGCCTCATCCTCCGCAACGGCGAGCAGGCAATCCTGGCGGTCGTGATCCCGCTGGCGGTGCTCGTCGGCGCACGGTTCTTCGGCGACCGCTTCGGGCTGCCCCTGTCCCAGGCCGCGCCGTCCGTGCTGGCCCTGGCGATGTGGAGTTCGGGGCTGACGACACTGGCGATCGCCACGGGCTTCGAGCGTCGCTACAACGTGCTCGAGCGGCTGGCCGCGACCCCGCTCGGCCGCCCCGGCATCCTCGCTGGCAAGGCCCTCAGCATCGCCATGATCACGGCGGGGCAGGTGCTGGTCCTGTCCCTGGCGGCCTTGGCTCTCGGCTGGAGACCGGTCTGGTCGCTCCCCGCGGCGCTGGTCGCGGCCGTCGTCGCCGTCCTGGCGCTGGGCGCGTTCGCCGGGATCGCGCTCAGCATCGCCGGCTCACTGCGGCCGGAGGCCACCCTCGCAGTGGCCAACCTCGCCTATCTCGTCGGGATGCCGCTCGGCATCCTGCTGCCCGTCGACCGGTTCCCGGCCTGGGCACAGCCTGTCGTCTCCGCGCTGCCGACCGGAGCGCTCGGCGAGACGCTGCGCGCCGCCGCAGCGGGCACGGCCCTAGGCTGGCCGGTGGCCGTGACGGCGCTGTGGTGCGTGGCGGCCCTCGCCCTCGCCAGAAAGGTGTTCACATGGACCTCCTGAGGAAGCTCGTCGACAGCGACAGGGCGCTGCACACGTGGCTGTGGGCGTCGCTCATCTGCAACATGGGCATCATCGTGACCGGCGCGGTGGTCAGGATCACCGGCTCCGGGCTCGGCTGCCCGACCTGGCCGCAGTGCACGGACGACTCGTACGTCCCCACGGCGCGCTCGGCATCCACGGCGCCATCGAGTTCGGCAACCGCCTGCTGACGTTCGTGCTGATCGCCGCGGCCCTCGGCGCCTTCATCAGCGCCGTGCGGCGGCACGGCGCCCGCTCCCAGCTGTTCTGGATCACGCTCGGAGTCGGGCTCGGCATCCCGTTCCAGGGCGTCATCGGCGGCATCACCGTGCTGACCCAGCTCAACCCCTTCGTCGTCGCGTTCCACCTGCTGCTGTCGGTCGCGCTCGTGGTGATCTGCGTCTGGGCGCTGCGGGTCGGCTACCGCGTGGAGCCGGTCGCCGTCGGAAAGGGGCCCCGCTGGCTCGTGGTCCTCACGTTCGCCGCGGCCATGGCCTCGATCTGGCTGGGCACCGTGGTGACGGGCTCCGGCCCGCACGCCGGCGACGCGGACGCCGTCCGGACCGGGTTCGATATCGAGGCAACAGCCCGGCTGCACGCGGCTTTGGCGTGGGTGTTCGGCGCGGGCGCCCTCGCCTGCCTGGTGCTGTTCACCAGGGCCCGACTGACGCTCCCGAAGCGGGGCGCGATCGCTGTGGTCGCGGCGGGCGCGACGCAGGGAGCGATCGGCTACGCGCAGTATTTCCTGGGGATCCCGGCGGGCATCGTCGCGCTGCATATGGTTGGCTTGGCGATACTGACCGCGGCCGTGTCCTGGCTGCTGGTGACCACGAGGAGCACGCATGCCGACCAACCCGCTGCTGACGAAGACCCTGCCCTTCGCGCTGCCTGACTTCGCGGCCGCGACGGCCGCCGACTACCGGGCAGCCGCCTTCGGGTCCATGGAGGCGCAGACGGCGGCGCTGGCCGCCCTGCGTGACGACGACTCCCCCGCCACCGTCGCCAACGTGCTCGGCGCCTGGGAGGATGCCCAGGCCGACCTGCTCCGCGCCATCTACGCGTTCTGGGCCGTGCGCTCCTCCGACACCACTGACGAACTCGACGCCATCGAGGAGGACCTCGCCCCCGCACTGGCGGGTCACGAGGACTCCATCTACCTCGATCGCGGCCTGTACGCACGGCTGCAGCAGTTGGAGGCCCGCATCGCCGCCGGCGAGGTCGAGGCCGACGAACAGGACCGCTACGCGCTCGACGAACTGCTGCGGGCCTTCCGCCGCGCCGGCGTCGACATCCCCGAGGAGAAGCAGGAGCGGCTGCGCGCGCTGAACCGGGAACTCGCCGGGCTGTCGTCGAAGTTCGAGACCCTCAACAGGCAGGCCCGCAACGCCGGCGGGATCGACGTGACCGAGGCCGAGCTGGCCGGACTCGACGAGGCCGAGCGGGAGGCACTCCGCAGCGGCGACGGGTACAGGATCGAGCTCCTCAACACCACGCAGCAGCAGCTTGCCGCCAAGCTCGCCGACGCGGGCGTGCGCCGTCGCCTGCTGGACGCGTCGCTCAACCGGGCCCTGTCCGGAGAGTTCGACACCCGTGACATCGTGGTGCAGACGGCTCGGGCGCGGGCGGAGCGGGCCACGCTGCTCGGGTATCCCCACCACGCGGCGCTGGTCGCCGAGGCGGGCTGCGCCAAGACAACCGACGCGATCCTCGAGATGCTGGTTCCCCTCGCGCAGGCGGGGCTGGCAAAGGCCCGCGGCGAGGCCGAGGAACTGGCCGCCCGCTACGCGGAGCTCAACCCCGGCGCCGAGTTCACGGCGGCCGACTGGAGCTACGTCGAGGCGATCGTCCGCCGCGAGCGCTACGCGTTCGACGAGGCGCAGCTGGGTGAATACCTGCAGGTCGACAAGGTGCTCGCCGCCGTCTACGCGGCCGCAGAGGACCTCTACGGCATCACCTTCCACCCGCGTGAGGACCTCGTCGGCCACGCGCCGGAGACCGAGACGTACGAGGTCCACGACGCCGACGGCACCGTCCTCGGCCTGTTCGTCATGGACTTCTGGGCACGCCCCACCAAGGACGGCGGCGCCTGGATGAGCAACCTGGTCGACCAGTCGACCCGCGACGACGCCCTGCCGGTCGTCACCAACAACTGCAACTACACCCGCACCACCACGACCATCACGTGGGACGGCGTCATCACCATGTTCCACGAGTTCGGACACGCGCTGCACGGGCTGCTCGCCGACAGCCGCTACGGCTCCCGCTCCGGCACCAACACGCCGCGCGACTTCGTGGAGTTCCCGAGCCAGGTCAACGAGCACTGGGCGTGGACCCCTGGCCGCGTCCTGCCGGCCGAGTGGATCGAGCGCCTCGAGCAGGCCGACCGGTTCGGCCAGGGCTACGCCACCGCTGAGACCGAGCTGTCGTCGCTGCTGGACCTGGTGTGGCACACCACCCCGCTCGACGAGCTGCCCGCCGACGGCGAGGGCGTCGAGGCCTTCGAGCGGGCCGCGCTCGAGAGGTTCGGGCTCGTCGAGCCGCTGGTGCCGCCGCGGTACCGGTCGCAGTACTTCGCGCACATCTGGGGCGGAGGCTACGCGGCCAGCTACTACGGCTACGCCTGGGCGAAGGTGATGGACGCCGACGCCGTCGCCTGGTTCAACGACCAGACCGGGCCGCTGCGGGAGGCCGGTGACCACTTCCGCCGCACGCTGCTCGCGCCAGGCGGTTCCGTCGACCCGATGGAGACCTACCGCCGCTTCCGCGGGCGCGACCCCCAGCTGCAGCCGCTGCTGGACCGCCTCGGCCTCACGATCTGAGGTTCGTGATGTCGGAAGGGCTCGACAAGGACACGCTGCTGCGCTATCTGCGCAGCGAGCGGGAGGCGTTGCTCTGGAAGGTGGAGGGGCTGGGCGAGCGCGAGCTGCGGCTCCCCGCACCCCCACCGGCACGTCGCTGCTCGGCCTCATCAAGCACTGCGCGGGGGTCGAGCACGGCTACGTCGTCGAGAGCTTCGGGCGGACCTCGCCGGCCCAGCCGGCCGCCGTCGACTTCGAGGCGGACCCGAACGGCGACTTCCGGGCCGCCCCGGGCGAGTCGGCCGAGTTCCTGATCGCGCAGTACCGGGCCGTCGGCGAGGCCGTCGAAGCGGCGGCGGCCGAGATGGACCTCGACACGCAGGGGCACGTGCCCTGGTGGGGGGACAGGGGTGACGTGACCCTCGGCCGGGTGCTGGTGCATCTCATCGCAGAGGTGGCGCGTCACGCCGGCCAGGCCGACATCCTCCGCGAGTCCATCGACGGCGCCGCAGGACTCAGCCAGGGCAACACGAACCTGTGGGAGCCGGAGGGCGGCTGGACGGCATACACGGCCCGGCTCCGCGCCGAGGCCGAGGAAGCCGGCCCCGCCTGACACCTCCCCCGCGCGCGTCAGGCGATCCCGGCGTCGCGGGCCAGCAGCGCCAACTGGACCCTGTCCGCCGCTCCGACCTTGACCAGGAGCGCCGACAGCTGATTGCGGACGGTCTTGTCCGCCACCGCCAGCTGCCGTGCGATGCGCGGGTTGCTGGCGCCGGAGGCCACCAGCCGTACCAACTGCAGCTCACGCGGCGTCAGCGCAGCAAACGGACCCGTGCCTGGCGTGCCCTCCCCCGGCGTCGGCGCAGCGAGCACCCGGTGGGCATCGGGCAGGTGCGGGCCGACGACGAGGCCGCCGTCACGCACGGTGCGCAGGGCCGCCAGGAGCAGATCCGGGCCGGTCTCCTTGACGAGGAAGCCGGAGCCTCCGGCCGCCAGCACCGCGCGCGCCAGGTCCGGCTCCGCCGTCATCGTCAGCACCAGGACGGCCAGCCCCGGATGCGCGAGGCGCAGCCGACGGGTCAGCTCCACGCCGTCGCCGTCGGGCAGGCCGACGTCGACGACCGCCACGCGGATCGGGTGCAGGGAGGCGATCCGTTCCGCCTCGGCGACGCAGTCGGCCTCCACCACGCGTCCCACCCAGTCCTCGCCGCGCAGGAGCGCCGTGAGGCCGCTGCGGACCACGGGGTGGTCATCGACGATGAGGACGGTGTCGCCCGCCGCCCCGTCGGGTTCCGCTGCCTCCATTGGCCGCACCTCCCCCCGGCTCCGGGTTTCCGCAGTCCGCTGCTCCGGAGGCGGCCCTCGCCGCCCGCTCCTACCGGGTCACCCTCGAGCTGCGCGAGGCGCGTCACCGGCTCGTCCGCAGCCGGGAGGAGGAGCGGCTGCGGATCCGCCGCGATCTCCACGACGGGCTGGGCCCCGCCATCGTCGGTGCGCGCATGCAGGTGGCCGCGGCCGCTCGCTCGAATGCGGCCGACGACCTGCTCGAGGCGATGCAGGAGACGCTGGCCGAGTGCAATCGGGAGATCCGCCGGATCGTCGACGGGCTGCGCCCCGGTGCCCTCGACCGGGGACTCCTCGCGGCGCTCGAGCAGCGGGCAGGTGCTATCGGGCCGGTGCCGTCCGTCACCGTCGAAGCGGCAGCGCCGCTGCCTCCCCTCGACGCCGCCGTCGAGGTGGCCGCCTTCCGGATCATCACGGAGGCCTTGGCCAACGCGGCCCGCCACTCGGGGGCGGCGCAGGTGCGGATCCGCCTCGACTGCCCGGCCGGGCAGCTGCTGGCCGAGGTCGTCGACGACGGCACGGGCGGGGCCAGGGTGCGCGACGGTGGCGTGGGCCTGCAGTCGATGCGGGAGCGCGCCGAGGAGCTGGGCGGACGGCTCGTCGTCGACAGCGGCCCCGCGGGCACCGCGGTCCGGCTCCAGCTGCCCCGCTGAAGCGTGACGTGGTCCCGGACGCGAGGGGCCAATGTCCCTTCCTGGCGGGACACCCGGCGGCGGAAGCTGGTGCTGCCCGGACGGACCGGGCACCAGGAACACAGGAGACCCGACATGCGATTCCTCAAGACCCGCCTCACCCGCTTCGCCCTCGCCGTCGTCCTCAGCGCCAGCGCTCTGGCCATGACTGCCCCCGCCGCCAACGCTCTGCCGCGGCCTTCGGATCCCCTGCCCGACAGCACCTCGACGTCGTCCACGGCCTGCCTGGACCCGGTCGGCACCCCCGGCTACATCCCCGCCCTCCAGTTCCGCGAGCGCAACTGGCCGTTGACCGGCGGCCTGCACATGGACACCTCCGGGAGCGTCAACCGCAACACAGGCCTGGTGACCGCCCAGGTCCACCTGTACAACAGTTACTGGGGCATGGGCTACACCGGCGGCACCCTCATGGTCCTGTACGACAAGTGCGGCGGCACCATCGGCGTGACCAAGCCGGCCCAGTGGGGCGTCGACGCCAAGCTGTGGGCCTGGAGCATGAACGAGCGCAAGGCTCTCTACTCAGCCGATGTGCCTGTCTGGATCGCGAACCGGGTCGCCTCCGTCCGCGTCATCAACACCCGCGTCACTGGCGACGCCATGATCAACCTCTACCGCGAGATCCGCGGGATCGCCTGCGGGGTCCTGATCAAGGTTCCGTTCATGGGTGGCCACTGCCCCCTGCCCGAGTTCCGCTGAGCCACATTCCCAGCACAAGGCCGTGGGCCGCCGTCGGATGGACGGCGGCCCACACTGCGTCCTCGGCCCCTGGCCCCCGGTCACGGTAGGATGCCCGCGTGCTGAACCGAATGAACCGAATCATCCTCGCCGGCCTCTCTGGCGTCCTCGTCCTCACTCTCGGCGCCTGCGGCTCGGCCCAGTCGACCGCCGACGCCTGCAAGATAGCCCAGGAGACCGTCGAAAAGGCCTCCGCCGACATCCCGACGACCCTCGCCTCCGCCGGAACCGGCGACTACGCCGCGATGAAGGACGCCTTCACGACCCTCGCCTCCTCCATCGGGGATGCCGAGACGAAGGTCACCAACGCTGAGGTCAAGTCGGCACTCGGCGAGTTCAAGACCGGCATCAGCGAGTTCGGAGCCCTGTTCGACGGTCTCACCGACGGCGACATCAACGCGCTCGCGGAACTCTCCGGCGACCTGGAGACGGCGAGCACCAAGCTGTCCACCTCCGGCGAGAACCTGACGAAGCTCTGCTCCGCCTGACCCCTGCTCCACCCGGACGGCGCGGCCCACAGGGCCGCGCCGTTTCGCGTCCCGCTCAGTGCACCGGCGCCGGCTCGGCCTCGCCTGCCGGCCTGCGCAGGAAGAAGCCGCAGATCAGCGCCGCCGTCCACACAGCTCCGGCGCCGAGGAAGGCCCAGTGGGACCCGGCCAGCATCGCCTCGGCGTGCGAGCCGACGATCGGCTCGGCCGCCGCCGTCTGCATCGCGAACACCGTCACGAACAGCGCCGTGCCGGCCGCCCCTGCCACCTGCTGAATGGCGCCGATCACGGCAGACCCGTGCGAGTAGAGGACACCGGGCAGCGACCCCATCGCGACGGTGAACAGCGGAGTGAAGATCGAGGCGAAGGCCACGCTCATGAGGATGTGCCCGCACATGACCGCCCACCACGGCGTCGCGAGGCTGAGCGTCGAGAAGAACCAGAACACGCCCAGCACGACGAAGCTAGCGGGCACCACGAGGACGCGGGGGCCGAGCCGATCGAACACGCGGCCGACGAACGGCGACAGGAGCCCCATCGCGACGCCGCCAGGCAGCAGCATGAGTCCGATCTGGAGTTCGTCGAGACCGTAGGCCCGCTTCAGCAGCAGCGGCAGCATGATGATCGACCCGAACAGCGCCATCATCGCGATGGCGAGCATCGTCAGCGCGACGGTGAAGGACGGGTGCGTGAAGGTCCGCAGGTCCAGGAACGCCGTGCCGCGTCCCTGCAGCACCAGCTGGCGGGCGGTGAACGCCACCAGCGCCCCGATGCCGACGCCGATGCTCAGCATCGGCACCCAGAACTCCACGTCGGCTGCCCCGATGAGGCTCAGGCCGTAGATCAGCGGCCCGAAACCCGCGGCGGTCAGCGCGACGGAGGCCAGGTCGAGCGGGGTCCGGACCGGCTCCCCCACCGACTCGAGCCGCCACCAGCCGAGTCCCAGCATCAGGAGCGCGATAGGCAGCACCGTCGCGAAGATGGCCTGCCACGAGCCGACCGACAGGATGGCGCCCGACAGGGTCGGCCCGACGGCGGGCGCCACGGCGATCACCATCGAGATGTTGCCCATCATGGCGCCGCGTTCCCTGGCCGGGACGAGCCGCATCACGGTCGTCATGAGCAGCGGCATCATCACGGCCGTGCCCGTCGCCTGCACCACCCGGCCGCCGAGGAGCAGCCCGAACGTGGGAGCCAGGGCACACAGCAGCGTCCCGAGGCTGAACGTCGCCATCGCGATGACGAACACCGTCCTGGTGGACAGCCGGTCCAGCAGCCACCCTGTCACGGGGATCACGACGGCCATCGTCAGCATGAACGCTGTGGTCAGCCACTGCGCGGTGCGTTCGGTGACGGAGAAGTCCTCCATGATGGCGCTCAGCGCCACGTTCATGGTCGTCTCGTTGAGGATGACCACGAAGGCCGCGGCGATGAGGATCCCGATGACGCCCCGTGGTCGTGCCGTGGTCATGTGGTCCCTCTCGGAGTGCCGGCCGCTACCCGGGCTGGGGCAGCGGGTCGGGGCGGATGTCCGCCTCGCCGCCGATCGCGAGATCGCCGGAGACGGTCCCGGTCGCACGCAGCTCGAGGAGCCGCGGCACGAGGCGCTCACGTAGCGTAGCCGGTGCGACCGTGTTCAGGTAGAGCTTGGTCGCCCCCTCGAAACCGGCCAGCGTCGAGACCCGGAGCTTCACCATGATGCGCCACGGCATCGCCGCCGTGACCCCGGCGGGCCGGTAGTGCCACTCCTCATTGCACGGCACGTCGGCCCCAGCGCCGCGTGCACCGCGTGCAGCACATCGGAGACTCCGCGCAGCTCGGCCTCCGTGTGACTCCACGGCTCGCAGGTGGCGGAGGTGGAGTACACCTCGATCGTCGGGTACCGGTGGCCGAAGCCGGCGAACGCGATGCAGTGGGCATTGGCGGCGATCACGAGCCCCTGCGCGACCGCGACGTTCAGGGCGTCGTCGTTGAAGACATTCGGATTGTCCGCGACCCTGCGCAGAACCGCCTCCTGCTGCCCGCCCACCTCATCGACCGCCACCACCTGCTTGTGCAGGTGATCGAACGAGGCGCCGGCCGGGCGGAGCCAGTTCTGGAACACGACGACGTAGCGCGCGTGGGGGTTCTGGGCGTAGCCGTCGCGGGCCGCGTCAGCCGCGTAGGCGATGAACCGGGCGTGCTCGTCCGGCGTGAGGGTCCCCGACGATGCCAGTTCCGCGTCCGTGGCGGCGTCGTCGACGAAGTGGCGGCGGGCGATGATGACGTCGTGCCCTCCGCCGAAGAATCCGGTGGCCCGCTCCAGCAGGTGGTCCTCCGGCAGCAGGGTGGGGTCGAGGCCCGACGCCCGCAGCTTCGCCGCCATGACCGCGGCCACGTGGGCACGGCCCTCGGCCGAGGCCAGGTAGACGTCGCGGCGGCGACGCACCGCGGCGGGCAGAGTGAAGCCGTGGTTCTGGTTCCAGTACTCGTAGCCGAGGATCTCGAACAGGTTCGGCACGCGGCGGAACTCGGCGACCGTGTCCAGCGCGGCGTGGGCCTGGACGGCCTCGACGACCCGCCAACCTGCCGCGTCGCGCAGCACACGGGACTTCTCGGGCGGCGTCTCGAGATAGCGCCCGACACAGAAGGCGCACGCGTGCGTGAGGTCGGACGGCGTCAGGGACCGCGCGTGGGGATGCGGCAGGCCGAGGGGCCGGTTGCCACGGCCCGGCACGGTCCAGACCTCGGTGCCGGTGAAGGGATTGCGCTGCTTGACGGTTCCGTCGGGCAGCTCGGTCAGGTACGCGTCGGCACTCACGGGCTCCACCCTAGGTCGCGCGACGACGGCCCGGGCGTCGCCCCCGTCAGAAGAGCAGCGGGTCCAGCGCGATCGCCAGGAACAGCAGCGCCAGATAGGTGTTCGACCAGTGGAACAGCCGCATGGCCTTCAACTGGGCCCCTTCGAGGCCCGCGCGGGCCCGCCGCCACAGTGCCACGGCCTCCAGCAGGAGGATGGAGCCGAACACGAGCGCGGCCCCCGGGTAGAGCCATCCCGTCGGGGTGACAGGCCACAGCAGCAGGGAGACGACGACCGTCGCCAGCGAGTACCAGAAGATCTGGGCCGCGACCTTCGGCGCGGGGCGCACCACCGGGAGCATGGGGACCCCCGCGGCCGCGTAGTCCTCCTTGTACCGGAACGCGAGCGCCCAGGTGTGCGGCGGGGTCCACAGGAACACGATGGCGAACATGATCAGCGGCGGCCACGCGACGGAACCCGTCACCGCCGTCCAGCCGATCAGAGGGGGAAGCAGCCGGCGATGCCGCCCCACACGATGTTCTGCCAGGTGCGGCGCTTCAGCCACATCGTGTAGACGAAGACATAGAACGCGTTGGCGACCAGCGCGAGAATCGCCGACAGCCAGTTGGCGCCGAAGCCGAGGACGAGCGTGGCGAGAATGCCCAGCAGGACCCCGAACACGGTGGCGTTGCGCGTGGAGACCTGGTGCCGCGGGACGGGGCGGCGGCGCGTGCGGCGCATCACCTCGTCGATGTCGGCGTCCAGTACGCAGTTGAAGGTGTTCGCGGAGGCGGCGGCGAAAAGGCCGCCGAGCATCGTCCAGATGATCAGCTGCCAGGGGGGCAACCCACCGGCTGCCAGGAACATGGCCGGCACGGTGGTCACCAGCAGCAACTCGATGATGCGCGGCTTCGTGAGGGCGACATACGCCTTGATCACATCCGCGACACCCGCTCGCGACGACTCGGCCGCAGTACTGACGGTCACTCGCACCTCATTCACACGGGAATACCCCGGGCAGTCTAGCCGCGCCGGGCCCGGTGCCCAAGGAATCGGCCGCGGGCAGACGGAGAAGAGGATTCGCGATCCGGCTAGTGTTGACCCCGATGAACGACTACGTGAACCCGCTGCGCGCCCCCCAGGACCGCCGGCTCCCCCGCGTCGCGGGCCCCTGCGTCCTCGTGATCTTCGGTGTGACCGGCGATCTGTCGCGCAAGAAGCTGATGCCCGCCGTCTACGATCTGGCCAACCGTGGCCTCCTGCCGCCCGGCTTCGGGCTCGTCGGCTTCGCCCGCCGCGACTGGGAGGATCAGGACTTCGCCCAGGTCGTGCACGACGCCGTCAAGGAGCATGCCCGCACCCCGTTCCGGGAGGAGGTGTGGCAGCAGCTGCTCGAGGGCATCCGTTTCGTCTCGGGCACCTTCGACTCCGACGAGTCCTTCGAGAAGCTGCGCGAGACCATCACCGACCTGGACAGTGCCCGCGGCACCGGCGGCAACCACGCCTTCTACCTGTCGATCCCGCCGTCGGGCTTCGAGCAGGTCATGGCGCAGCTGTCGCGCCACGGCCTCGCGGAACGCAAGGTGGGCAACTGGAACCGGGTGGTCATCGAGAAGCCCTTCGGCCACGACCTCGCCTCCGCCAAGGAACTCAACCGTGTCGTCGAGACCCTCTTCCAGCCGCAGGAGGTGTTCCGCATCGACCACTACCTCGGCAAGGAGACGGTGCAGAACATGCTGGCGCTGCGCTTCGCCAACCAGATGTTCGAGCCGATCTGGAACAACCACTACGTCAGCCACGTCCAGATCACGATGGCCGAGGACATCGGCATCGGCGGCCGCGCCGGCTATTTCGACGGCATCGGCATCGCCCGCGACGTGATGCAGAACCACCTGCTGCAGCTCCTGGCCCTCGCCGCCATGGAGGAGCCGACGAGCTTCGAGGCGTCGCAGCTGCGCACCGAGAAGAAGAAGGTCCTCGCCGCGGCCCGCGTCCCCGGGCGCTACGACCTCCACACCGCCCGCGGCCAGTATGCGGCCGGCTGGCAGGGCGGGCAGCAGGTCATCGGCTACCGCGAGGAGGACGGCGTCGCCGCCGACTCCTCGACTGAGACGTACGCCGCGATCCGCGTCGACATCGAGAACCGCCGCTGGGCCGGGGTGCCGTTCTACCTGCGCACCGCCAAGCGCATGCCGCGCCGCGTGACCGAGGTGGCGCTGAACTTCAAGCGCGCACCGCACCTGCCGTTCACGGCCACCGACACCGAGGAGCTCGGCACCAACGCGCTCGTCATGCGCATCCAGCCCGACGAGGGCGTGACGCTGCGGTTCGGCGCGAAGGTCCCCGGCACGCAGATGGAGATCCGTGAGGTGTCGATGGACTTCGGCTACGGCGGCTCGTTCACCGAGTCGTCTCCGGAGGCCTACGAGCGCCTCATCCTCGACGTGCTGCTCGGCGACCCGCCGCTGTTCCCGCAGCAGGAGGAGGTCGAGCTCAGCTGGCAGATCCTCGACCCTGTCCTCGACTACTGGTCGTCGCTCGATGAGGCCCCCGAGGAGTACCGCGCCGGCACCTGGGGCCCGAGGAGCGGCCTCGACATGCTCGCCCGCGACGGCTTCGTCTGGCGCAGGCCGTAAGGAGACCCGCACGTGATCATCGAACTCACCGACACCTCGTCCCGCGAGGTCGCCTCTGCCCTGCTCGACGCGCGGCAGCGCTCCGGAGGCAGCGGCGGCCTCGTGCTGACCCTGCTGATCTCCACCGACGACGAGCACTTCAACGACGCGCTGGAGGCGGCCCGCGCCTCCGCGACCGCCCACCCGTCCCGTGTCATCGTGGTCACCACGGTCGCTGGTGACACGCCCCGCCTGGACGCCACCATCCAGATCGGCGAGGGCCTTCCCGGCGACCTTCTCGTGCTGCGCCTGCACGGGCCACTGGTCGACCACGGCGACGCGATCTGCCTGCCCCTGCTGCTCCCGGACAGCCCGACCATCGCCTGGTGGCCCCGGGAGGCGCCGGCTGACCTGCGCGCCGACCCGATCGGCTCGCTCGCCAACCGGCGCATCACCGATGCCGCAGCCTGCCCGGATCCTCAGGCCGCGCTGCTGCTGCGGGCCCGCAACCTTGCGAAGGGCGATACGGATCTGACCTGGACCCGCCTCACGAGCTGGCGTGCCCTCCTCGCCGCCGCCCTCGACCAGACCGAGGCACCCGTCACTGGCGCCCGCGTGCTCGCCGCGGCGGACAACGCCCCGGCCACGCTGCTCACCGCCTGGCTCGAGGAACGCCTCGGGCTGACGGTGGAGCAGGGCCTCGGCGACCAGCCCGGCGTCAACGCCGTCGTGCTGACGACGCCGAAGGGGGACATCGCGGTGCGCCGGGTCTCCGGCGGCAGCGCTACATACCAGACCCCCGGGCAGCCGGAGCGGACCGTGGCGCTGCGCCGTCGCCCCCTGACCGATCTATTGACGGAGGAACTCGAGCGGATGGACGCCGACGACATCTTCGAGGCCGCCGCGAAACGGATCGTCGCAGAGGCGGAGAAGCACTGATGTATACACGGGTGGTGCGGCTGCCGGACGCGGAGGACGTGTCGCGGGTCGTCGCCCGGCGGCTTCTCGACCGGGTGGTCGCGCTGCAGGCCGCGCAGCCGACGGTGCACCTCTGCCTCACCGGCGGAGACGCCGCCAACGCCATGTATGAAGCGTTCGCCGAACTCGCTGAGAGCTCCGAGCTCGACGCGACCCGGCTGCAGCTGTGGTGGGGCGACGAACGGTTCGTTCCGGCGACCGACCCCATGCGCAACTCGCTGCAGGCGGTGAGCCGGCTGGCCCGCACCATCTCGTTCCAGGCCGCCTACACTCACATGATGGCCGCGCAGGACGGCCGCAAGGACAGCCACGAGTCGGCCGCCGAGTACGAGGCGGAGCTCGGCGGCACCACGTTCGACATCATGCTGCTGGGCATCGGCGCGGACGGCCACGTCGGGTCCATCTTCCCTGGTCATCCGAGCTTTGAGCCGACCACCCGCAGCGTCATCGGGGTGACCGACTCGCCGAAGGCGCCGTCGGAACGGATCACGCTGACGCTGCCGACCTTGAACCGCTCCGACGAGGTGTGGTTCCTGGCGACCGGCGAGGCGAAGGCGGAGGCCGTCGCCGCCACCCTCGAATATGACGAAACCCTGCCGGCAGCACATGTGCACGGCAGGGTCGTCACGTATTGGTTCCTCGACGAGGCGGCGGCCGGTCAACTCCCGGCGCAGTACTCCTGCCCCTTCTGAGGAAGGAGGGGGGATCAGTAGATGATCTCCCCGGCCGCGCGGCGGGCCCGGAGCGCCGTGACGGCCTCCTCCAGGATCTGCTCGGCCTCAGCGTCGGTACGCCGCTCCTTCACGTACGCGAGGTGCGTCTTGTAGGGCGTGATCTTCGGCGGTGGCGGCGGGTTCTCGGCATCTGTGTTGGCCGGAAGGCCGCAGCGGGGGCAGTCCCACGACTCGGGGATCTGCGCATCGGCAGCGAACGCGGGCCGCGTCACATGGCCGCTGGAGCAGTAGTACGAGACGTGCAGACGGGGCGCGGTGTCGCCGCGCTCCGCCTCACCCATGGGTCCTGCACCGACGCGAGTACCACGAATGGCGTTGCCACCTGCCATGTTGAGCTATCTCCTCGAATGTTGTTGTACGTGAGTGTGTGAGGTGTCGACGGTCAGGCGCTGAGCTTGTAGAGCAGCAGCAGCCCGGCGATCGTCAGCAGCCAGACGAGGCCGAGGACGACGGTGATGCGGTCGAGCAGACGCTCAGCGGTGGATGCTCCACCCATCGAGGTCGACATGCCGCCGCCGAACAGATCTGACATGCCTCCACCACGGCCTTTGTGGAGGAGGACGGTGGCCGCGAGGAGAACGCTGAGGATCACGGCGATGACCGAGAGGAGCGTTATGGGCCAGGACACCAAAGGGACAATCACGCGGCCCATGTTATCCGACGCGATCGATTCCTCCACATCCGGACGTCCTTGTCGGGCCCCGGTCTGCGACGCTGACTGTCACGGAGTGAGGAGGTGGGGAACCGGTCTCCCCTCGGCGCCGGCCCCCCGCTCGCGCCCCCACGCGAGTCTCCCTGCCTGCATTCTCCAGCCGCCGTCGGGCCCGGCCAAAAGGGCGGCGGGGAAGGATGGGGAAGAAATGGAGAAGCGGCGCAGGGGTCTCCCCCGGCGCCGCCTCCCGTGTCAGCTCAGAGCTGGTAGAAACGCACGATCGCCGCGAACTCGTCCGGCTGCAGGCTCGCGCCGCCGACGAGGGCGCCGTCGATGTCCGGCTGCCCCATGATCTGCGCGACGTTGCCCGACTTGACGGAGCCGCCGTACTGGATGCGGACCGACTCGGCGGTCGCCTCGTCGTACAGCGCCGCGACCTCCTTGCGGATGGCGCCACACACCTCCTGAGCGTCGTCAGGGGTGGCGACCTCGCCGGTGCCGATGGCCCAGACGGGCTCGTAGGCGATGACGAGGCCGGCGACCTGCTCGGCGGTCAGGTCGGCCAGCGTGCCGCGGACCTGGTTCAGCGTGTACTCGACGTGCTGACCCGCCTTGCGGATGTCGAGCCCCTCACCGACGCAGACGATGGGGGTCATGCCGGCCGCCAGGACCTTCAGCGCCTTGGCGTTGATGATCGCGTCGGTCTCGCCGTAGTACTCGCGGCGCTCGGAGTGGCCGACGATCACGTAGCCGACGCCCAGCTTCGAGAGCATCGCGGTCGAGATCTCGCCGGTGTAGGCGCCGTTGTCGTGCTGCGACACGTTCTGCGCGCCGAGCCCGAAGTTCAGGCGGTCACCGTCGATCAGGGTGCGGACCGTGCGGATGTCGGTGAACGGCACGCACAGGACGGCCTCCGACTTGGCGGGGTCCCAGTCCTTGTCGACGAGGGTGAAGTGGAGCTTCTCCACGAGACCGGTGGCTTCGATGTGGTCGACGTTCATCTTCCAGTTGCCGGCCATGATGGGCTTGCGCATCAGTTGTCCTCCTCCAGAACGGAAATACCGGGCAGTTCCTTGCCCTCCAGGAACTCGAGCGACGCACCACCGCCGGTCGAGATGTGGCCGAACTCGTCGTCGGCGTGGCCGAGGACGCGGACGGCTGCGGCGGAATCGCCGCCACCGACGACCGACAGACCGTCGACCTCGGTGAGTGCCGTGGCGACGGCAGCAGTGCCGGCGGCGAAGGCCGGGATCTCGAACACGCCCATGGGGCCGTTCCAGAACACCGTCTTCGCGCCCTTGATGGCGTCGGCGAACAGCTTCTCCGACTCGGGGCCGATGTCGAGGCCCTGCTTGCCGTCGGGAATGGCGTCGACGGCTACCGTCGCCACCTCACCGACGGCCTCGCGGGCGTCGAAGTCCATGCCGTCGGCGACGCGGACGTCGACCGGGAGCAGGATCGTCTTGCCGGCAGCCGCGGCCTCTTCCAGGTACCGCTTGCAGGTCTCGATGTTGGCCTCGTCGAGCAGCGAGGCGCCGATGCTGTGCCCCTGCGCCTTCAGGAAGGTGAAGAGCATGCCGCCGCCGATGACCAGCGTGTCGGCCACCTTCAGCAGGTTGTCGATGACGGACAACTTGTCCGCCACCTTCGCGCCACCGAGGACGACGACGTAGGGACGCTCGGGCGACTCGGTCAGCTGCTTGAGGACGCCGACCTCCTTGGCGACGAGGAAACCCGCCGCGTTCGGGAGCAGCTTGGCCACGTCGTAGACGGAGGCCTGCTTGCGGTGCACGACGCCGAAGCCGTCGGAGACGAACAGGTCGCCGAAGGCGGCATACCGGGCGGCGAGCTCCGCGCGGGCGGCCTCGTCCTTCGACTCCTCGGCGGGCTCGTAGCGGACGTTCTCCAGCAGCGCAACGTCGCCGTCGGCCAGACCGGCGACGGCGGCCTGCGCGGACTCGCCGACGACGTCGGCGGCCAGCGTGACCTCGACCCCGAGGAGTTCACCGAGGCGGGCTGCGACCGGGGCGAGCGAGTACTTGGGGTTGGCCTCACCCTTGGGACGGCCGAGGTGGGCCATGATGACGATGCGGGCACCGGCCTCGCGCAGCGCCGTCAGGGTCGGCAGCGCGGCGCGGATGCGGCCGTCGTCGGTGATGTTCTTGTCAGCGTCCAGCGGGACGTTGAAGTCGCAGCGGATCAGAACCCGCTTGCCGGAGAGATCTCCCAGGTCTGCAACAGACTTCATGAATCGATGAGCCTTTCGTTGGTGGAGTGGGGGGGCGAGACAACGGCCCTGTGCCCCCGTTGCCGGGGTCACAGGGCCGGTGGCTCAACACACTGGTGTGGCCAGCAGTCGGATCAGAGCTTCGAACCGACGAGGACGGTCAGGTCGACGAGACGGTTGGAGTAGCCCCACTCGTTGTCGTACCAGCCGAGGACCTTGACCTGGTTGCCGATGACCTTGGTCAGCTTCGCGTCGAAGACGCAGGAGGCAGGGTCGGTCTCGATGTCCTTGGACACGATCTCGTCCTCGGTGTAAACGAGAACCTTGCCGTCGGCGGCAGCCTTGACGATGGCGTTGACCTCTTCGACGGTGGTCTCACGGGCGGCCTCGAAGGTGAGGTCGGTGGCGGAGCCGGTCGGGGTGGGAACGCGCATGGCGTAGCCGTCGAGCTTGCCCTTGAGCTCGGGGAGCACCAGGGAGACAGCCTTGGCCGCACCGGTGGTGGTGGGGACCATGTTGAGGGCCGCGGCGCGCGAGCGACGCAGGTCCTTGTGCGGGCCGTCCTGCAGGTTCTGGTCCTGCGTGTAGGCGTGGATCGTGGTCATGAGGCCCTTGACGATGCCGAGGCCGTCGTTGAGGGCCTTGGCCATCGGGGCGAGGCAGTTGGTGGTGCAGGACGCGTTCGAGATGATGTTGTGCGCGGCCGGATCGTACAGGTCGTCGTTGACGCCCATGACGATGGTGATGTCTTCGTTCTTCGCGGGAGCGGAGATCAGGACCTTCTTGGCGCCGGCCTCAATGTGGGCCTGTGCCTTGGTGGCGTCGGTGAAGAAGCCTGTCGACTCGATGACGATGTCGACGCCGAGCTCGGCCCACGGCAGCTGCGCGGGATCCTTCTCGGCGAAGGCCTTGATTTCCTTGCCGTCGATGATGATCGCGTCATCGTCGTAGCTGATCTCGCCGGGGAAGCGACCGAGGATCGAGTCGTACTTGAGGAGGTGGGCCAGCGTCTTGTTGTCGGTCAGGTCGTTGACTGCGACGACATCAAGATCAGCTCCAGCCGCGGTGAGCGCGCGGAAGTAGTTGCGGCCGATGCGGCCGAACCCGTTGATTGCAACCTTAACGGTCATGAGGAAATCGATCCCTTTCGAGCTACCTAGCGCTCGTGGAAGAGGCGCTTACGGACAAGAGTCATCCTAGTAGCGAATCGGTCAGTGGCAACTGCGCGGGGTCGGTTAAGGACGGGTTCAGTCTGCGTCGCGGAGCTCGGCGGGCAGCCCAGCCTCCGTGTCGGGGATGCCGCGCTCCTCCGCGAGCTTGTCCGCGGTCGCCAGCAGACGCCGGATCCGACCCGCGATGGCGTCCTTCGACAGTGGCGGTTCGTGGAGCCGGCCCAGCTCCTCGAGGCTGGCCTGCCGGTGCTCGAGGCGCAGCTGTCCTGCGGCCTGCAGGTGCTCCGGCACCTCGTCACCCAGGATCTCCAGGGCCCTCTCGACACGCGCGCTGGCCGTCACCGCGGCCCTGGCGGAGCGCCGCAGGTTCGCGTCGTCGAAGTTGGCGAGCCGGTTGACGTTGCCGCGCACCTCGCGGCGCTTCCTGCGCTCCTCCCAGGCGATGCGGGTCTCGGGGGCACCGAGCCGCGTCAGCAGGTCGGCGATCGCCTCGCCGTCGCGGATGACGACACGGTCGATGCCCCGCACCTCGCGGGACTTGACGGCGGTGCCGAGCCTGCGGGCCGCGCCGACCAGCGCGAGGGCCGCCTCGGAGCCGGGGCAGGTGATCTCCAGTGCCATCGAACGGCCGGGTTCGGTCAGCGAGCCCCGGGCGAGGAACGCGCCCCGCCACACGGCGACGGCGTCGGCCTGCGAGCCGCCGACGATCGCGGGCGGCAGCCCCCGCACCGGACGACGGTGCTGATCGACCAGCCCGCTGAGGCGCGCCAGCTGCTCCCCCTCCCGCACGACGCGCAGCGTGTAGCGGGGGCCCTTCCTGACGCCGGATCCGTTGATGACGAGCAGCTCGGAGTCGATGTTGTACAGGTCCAGGATGAAGCCGCGGAGCCGCCGGGCGGCGGTGCCCGTGTCCAGCTCGGCCTCGATGACGATACGGCCGCCCACCAGGTGGAGTCCGCCGGCGAACCTGAGCATGGTGACAGCCTCGGCGCGGCGCACACTGGGATGCGGCACGACCACGGTCGCCAGCTCGGATTTCACCTTCTGCGTCAGGGCCATGGGCGGAAGTCTGCCACATGCGGAGAAGGGGGTCAGTGCCCGATGATCTCGCTGAAGGCGGCCGCCAGCCTGTTGACGTCGTGGGTCGCGGTGCCGTCCCGGGCTGCGAGGTCGGCCCGCACGAGCCGTCCGCCCAGGGACGCCACGAAGCTCTCCAGGTGCGGGTCGGTCGAGGCGAACCGCTCGTCGGCAATGACGGCGTCGAGGCGGAGGGCCGGCGCATGCTCCGCGAGGAGCTCGATGTGGCGGGAAGCGCTGAATCCGTCGGTCTCGGCAGCGGACGAGATGTTCAGCACCAGGATCCGCTGCGCCTTCGTGGTGACGATGGCGTCGGCCAGCTCCGGCACCAGGAGGTGCGGGATGACGCTGGTGAACCACGACCCTGGGCCCAGCACCACGCTGTCGGCGCCCCGGATCGCCGCGATCACCTCTGGGCGCGCCGGCGGGCGCTCCGGGACGATCCTGATGCTCTGGACCGTGGCGCGCGACTTCGCCACCGTCGCCTGCCCCGTCAGCGTGCAGAGCTCGTCCGGGTCGAGCGGATCCAGCCCGATGACGTCGGCCTCGATCTCCAGCGGGACGGAGCTCATCGGCAGCACCCTGCCCCGCGTGCGGAGCAGGTCGCCGACCATGTCGAGGGCCGCGACGGGGTCCCCCAGTTGCTGCCAGAGGCCTGCGATGAGCAGGTTGCCGATGGCGTGGCCGCTGAGCGGGCCCTCCCCCGTGAACCGGGCCTGGAGGAGGTCGGCCCAGGTGCGCCCCACCTGGTCGTCAGAGCAGAGCGCGGCGAGCGCCATGCGCAGGTCGCCGGGGGGCAGACAGTCGAACTCGTCCCTGAGCCGGCCGGACGATCCGCCGTCGTCGGCGACGGTGACGATGGCGGTGAGCCGGTCGGTGACCCGCCGCAGCGCCGTCAGCGAAGCGGCCAGACCGTGACCGCCGCCCAGGGCCGCGACGGCGGGCAACTGCTGCGGGCTCATTCCTTGCCCAGGTCGCGGTGGAGGACGGTGGTGGCGAAGTCCCGATCACGGAGCCGGAGTGCCAGTTCCTCACTCATGGAGGTGGAGCGGTGCTTGCCGCCGGTGCAGCCGATGGCGACCGTGACCTGCCGCTTCCCCTCCGCCTGATAGCCGGGCGAGACCGTCTCGAGGAGCGCGATCATGTGGTCCTGGAATTGCTGGGCTGCCGCGTGCTTGAGCACGTACTGCGCCACGTCGCGGCTCAGCCCGGACTTGGGCCGCAGCTCCGGGATCCAGAACGGGTTCGGCAGGAACCGCACGTCGAAGACCATGTCCGCGTCGATCGGCACGCCGTGCTTGAACCCGAAGGAGATGATCGCGATCTTCATCCGGTCGGAGGCGTCGTCGCCGAAGTGGTTGACGACCCGCTGCACGAGCTGGCGGGCCGACAGCCGCGTGGTGTTGACGACGATGTCCGCGGTGGCTCGGATGTCGGCCATGAGCCGGCGCTCCCGGTTGATTCCCTCGAGCAGCCGGTCGCCGCCCTGCAGCGGCAGCGGGCGGCGGTTCGACTCCTGCCGGGTGACGATCACGTCGTCGTCGGCCTCGAGGTAGAGCAGCGTTATCCGCGCCCCCCGGCGGCGCAGCTCCACGAGGGCGGCGGGCAACTGCTCGAACTGCTCACGGGAGCGGACGTCGGCGACGGCGGCGACACGGGACACCTGGAATCCCTGCAGGGTGTCCAGCAGCGCGGGCAGCATGACGGGCGGCAGGTTGTCCACGACGTACCAGCCGAGGTCCTCCATCGCATGCGCGGCGGTACGACGGCCGGCCCCTGACAGGCCGGTGATGACGGCGATCTCTGGAGGGGTGCTCATGGCCACAGCCTAGTGGGCCCCGTCGCCGGGAAGCCCCCGCGCATGCAGCGCCTCGCCGGTGCGCTGCGCGTACGCGACGGCGCCGAGCACGGCAGGGGTCAGCAGCACGACCGGGTTGCGATCGACCCCGCGGGCGCGAGCCGCATCACGGGCGTCGCTGAGCGCGCCGGCCAGGAAAGGGATCGACCTGATCATCAGCGCCACCGCGAGGCTCGCGGCGGCGGGGTCGAGGCCCACCCAGCGCACCGGCCGCAGGCCGGTGGCCAGCGCGTCCATCAGGTCGGGGGTCGGCGTCGTCAGCGTCAGCAGACGCGCCGCCAGCACCGCGAGCAGCAGGTTTCCCGGCGAGACGAACGCAGCCTCCGGAAGGAGGGATACCAGCTGGTAGCCGGCCATGATCCCCAGCAGCAGCCACAGGTACCAGCCGATCGAGAAGATGCGCCGCAGAGGGATGCCGGAGGTCAGCAGGCAGGCGACGGCGATCATCAGGCCGGCGAGTGTCGCCCACCAGGCCCACAGGAACAGCGGCGGGACGGCCAGCGCGAGCAGCAGCAGGTACTTCCATCCGACGGGGAGCCGGAACAGCCAGCCGGCGCCGGGTTCGTAGAGGCCGAGCAGACTCGTGTGGCTGCTCATCGCGCCATCGCGGCCACGTAGGCGGCGATGGCCTCACGCGGCTCACCGTCGGCGATGACCCGGCCGGCGTCGACGACGATGACGCGCTCCGCGTCGGCTGCGAAGTCGAGGTCGTGGGTCGAGACGATCACCTGCTGCGGCAGCCCGGCGAGAACCTCCCGGAGCTGCCCGCGGTTACGGAGGTCGAGCAGCGTCGTCGGCTCGTCGGCCACGACGATCCTCGGCTCGACCGCCAGCACGCTGGTGAGGGCGACCAGCTGCCGCTCGCCGCCCGAGAGGTCGTAGATGCTCTGGTGTGCCGTGTGCCCGACGCCGCGGAGGTCCAGGAGTTCCTGCGCCCGACGGGCGCGTTCGGCGCGGTCCTTCACCTTCGCCCGCAGGCTGAGCGCGACGTCCTCGACGGGGGTGGACATGAGCAGCTGGGCCAACGGGTCGGTGAAGACGAACCCCACCCTCGCCCGCACTGCCGCGGCGTCCTTGACCGTGTCCTTTCCCGCCACGGACACCCGCCCCGAGGTCGGGGCCCGCAGCCCGTTGAAGAGGCGCAGCAGGGTCGACTTGCCGGAGCCGTTGGCGCCGATGACGGCGATGCGGTGTTCCGTCAGCTCGAGGGAGATGCGGTCGAGCAGGACGCGGTCCGCCTCGCCCCGCCGGTGGGCGGGCACGACGACGGAGGCCTCCTGGACCGAAATCATCGACCGAGCAGGCGGGGGAAGGCCTTGTGCACCGCGACCGCGATGAGGGAGGCGACGACGGCCTTGAGCAGGTCGCCGGGCCAGAAGATGAAGTCGGTGGCCCACAGGTCGCCGAAGGACTTTCCGGTCGCCCTGGCGATGCCGGCCACGCCGAGAGGCCACGTGACCGCGACACGCGTGACCATGCACGCCAGCAGGAACCAGACGAACGTGAGCTTCGTCAGCCCACGGCGCACTACGAACCGGGCCGCGAGACCGACCAGGAAGGCGACGATCAGGAAGGAGACGAGGTAGCCGCCCGTGGGGCCGAGCAGCGCCGCGACGCCACCCTTGCCGCCGGCGAAGACGGGCAGCCCGGCGATGCCGACCGCGAGGTAGAGGCCGACCGCGGCCGCGCCACGCCACGGGCCGAGGCAGAGGCCGGCCAGCATGACACCCAGCGTCTGGAGCGTGATCGGGGTGAGTCCCCCGACGTGGATGGCGGGCAGCAGTGACATGGCGGCGATCAGCGCGGCGAAGACGGCGACATTGGCCAGGTCGGCGGGTGCGACCGACGGACGGTCGGTGACGGCGGGAGCGGTCATGGGGTGCCTCCGGGGTTCGGGTTCCCCCATCTCAGCACCTGCGCTCGTAACGGGACAAGTCGGTTCAGATCTCGGTCACTTCGCCGGTGGTGAGGTTGATGGCCTCTCCCCCTGTGTCCTCGACAGCGGCCTTGACGGCGGCTGCCAGCGTGGGCCCGAAGCCAGGCACCTCGGCGATCTCCTCGACGGTGGCCTGACGCAATTTGCGCATGCTGCCGAAGTACTTCAGCAGTGCCTTGCGGCGCATCTCGCCGAGGCCGGGCACACCGTCGAGCACGGATTCCACCACCGTCTTGGCGCGGCGGGAACGGTGGTGGGTGATGGCGAACCGATGGGCCTCGTCACGGAGGCGCTGCAGCAGGTAGAGGCCTTCGGAGGCGCGGGGCAAAATGAGCGGATAGTCCTCCCCCGGCAGCCACACCTCCTCCATGCGCTTGGCGAGCCCGCACAGCGCGATCTCGTCGGTGAGCCCGGCGTCGGCGAGCACCGCCGCGGCTGCGTTGACCTGCGGCTGGCCGCCGTCGACGACGATCAGCGCAGGCGCGTAGGAGAAGCGGGCGGCCTCGCCGGTGGTGGCGTCGACCCGGACGTCGCTCGACCGCTCATCGACGAGGCGGCGCAGCCGCCTGCCCAGCACCTCGGAGATGGCCGCGACGTCGTTGCTGCCCTCGAAGCTCTTGATGATGAACCGGCGGTACTCGCTCTTGCGCGGGAGTCCGTCCTCGAAGACGACCATGGAGCCGACAACCTCGGTGCCCATGGTGTGGGAGATGTCGTAGCACTCGATCCGCAGGGGCGGCTCGTCCAGCGACAGCGCCTCGGCGATCTCGGCGAGAGCCGTGCTGCGGGTGCTGAGGTCCGTGGCCCGCTTCAGCTTGGCCTGCTGCAGGGCCAGCTCTGCGTTGCGGACGGCCGTGTCGAGCAGGGCCCGCTTCTCCCCACGCAACGGCACCTTGACGGTGACCGTGCCGCCCCGGCGCTGCGTCAGGTGCTCCACGAGCGTGTCCTCGGCCTCCACGGAGGCGAGCACGTGCGGCGGCACCTCCTGGTCCTCGGAGTACAGCTGCTCCAGGAACGCCTCGAGCAGTTCCGTCAGCGGCCGGTCGTCGGAGCGGTCGGCGATCCAGCCGCGCTCGCCGAGGATCCTGCCGTCGACGACGTGGAACACCTGCACGGACACCTGGGTGCCGTCGTCGGCGAGCCCCACGATGTCGGCCCGCAGGCCGTCGCGGAGCACGACCGAGTTCTTCTCCCTCACGCGGTTCAGCGCGACCAGGGAGTCGCGCAGCACGGCGGCCCGCTCGAAGTTCAGCGCCGCGGAGGCGTTGTACATCTCGCGCTCGATGCGTCCGATGATGCCGCCGGTGTTGCCGCCCATGAAGGAGCAGAAGTCCTCGGCGACGGCCCGGTGCTCCTCGGGCGAGATCCGCCCGACGCATGGCGCGGAGCACTTCCCGATGTCTCCCAGCAGGCAGGCCCTGCCAGAGGAGCGGGCCCGGTTGAACACCCCCTGCGTGCAGGAGCGCATGGGGAACACGCGCAGCAGCAGATCGACCGTCTCCCGGATCGCCCACGCCTGGCCGAACGGCCCGAAGTACCGCGTCCCGCGCTTTTTGGCCCCGCGTCCGACGAACACGCGCGGGAACTCCTCGCCCATCGTCACGGCGAGCCACGGATACGACTTGTCGTCGCGGTACTTGACGTTGAACCGCGGATCGAACTGCTGGATCCACGTGTATTCGAGCTGCAGCGCCTCCAGTTCGGTGGCGACGACGGTCCACTCGACCTTCGCGGCGGTGCGCACCATCGTCTGGGTGCGGAAGTGCAGCGCCGCGGGATCCGCGAAGTAGGAGTTGAGGCGCTGCCGCAGGTTCTTGGCCTTGCCGACGTAGATCACATGGCCGAAGGCGTCGAAGAAGCGGTACACGCCGGGGTCGGTGGGGATGCTCCCGGGCGCCGGGCGGTAGCTCGAGGGATCGGCCATGCCTTAGATCCTAGCTAGAGGCGTCGCGGCTGCTCGACGGTTGAGAACGGGTCAGCGCACACTGCGAATGTCACGGTTTGGTAACGAAATGTCCTGTCGTTTGGCAGCGCTAACAATCAATGTTAGCGTGTGACATACACGCCTACCCCCTCAGGACTCCAACGACGGAGGCCGATTCCATGGGTCTGGCCCTCAGAAAACGAAGGAGTGTTCTGATGTCAAGAAAGGTTTCGGCTGGCCTGCTGGCTGGCGTTCTAGTGCTCGGCCTTGCGGCCTGCGGCCAGGGTGGGGACGGGTCCGCAGAAGGCAGCGAGCGCGCAAACCAGATGTACACCTGGGTCTCCAACGAGTCGGATCGGGAGCAGTGGGAGACCTTCATTGCGGGCGTCAAGGAGTCTGGCGATCCCGAGTTCGAGCTCGCGCTGGAGGGTCCCAGCTTCCAGGAGTATTGGACTCTTGTCCGGACTCGGATGTCCGCGTCTGACGCCCCCTGCATCATGACCACCCAGGCTGCCCGGGCACAGGAGCTGGGCCAGCTCCTCGCGCCCCTCGACGAACTCGCCGCCGACGCTGGCTTGGACCTCTCCATGTACAACGAGGCCATGATGCAAGGCATGACCGTGGACGGAACCGTGCGGGCTCTGCCGTACGACGCCGAGCCGATGCTTCTGTACTACAACAAGGCTCTCTTCGAGGAGAAGGGCCTTGACCTCCCAGGCGCCACCTACACGCGCGACCAGTTCCTGTCCGACGCCAAGGCGATGACTGGAGATGGGAAGTACGGAACCTACGTGGCACCGGACTCCATGTACCCCTACCTTCCGATCGCGTTTGCCGACGGCAACGCGCCCGTCAAGGAAGGCGAGCTGGCGGTCACCGAATCCGCTTTCGTCGACGACTTCCAGTGGGTCATGGACCTGGTAGCTGAAGAGGGTGTTGCCGCGGCCCCGAGCGCCGGCGACAACGACGAGCGGGGCCGAGCGGAGTTCTTCGCCGGCAATGTCGCGATGATCATCGACGGCCCCTGGTTCTACTCCACCATCGTTGATGGGGCCGAGTTCGAGGTGGGGATCGCCGTCCCGCCGTCGACCTCGGGCGAGTCCATCGGCATGATCCAGGGGTCGGGCTTCGGGATCGCGGAGTCCTGCCCTGACAAGGAAGCCGCGTTCGCGAACATCATGAAGATGACCACGCCGGACGTGGTGGGTTACGTCGGCAAGAACCGGGGCACCGTCCCGTCGGTGCCGGAGGCCATGGACGCCTGGTCCGAGGGCAAGCCGGCCGCGGACGTCGCCGTCGTCGAGGCGCTGCTGGAGAACGCTCTGCCGCTGGAGACCAGCTCCTCGTGGAACCAGTTCGTGACGCAGTTCGCCCAGTACTCGCCTGAGGGTGTGCGTGGTGTGAAGACCGCCGAGGAGATCCTGACCTCGATCGATCAGGGCATCGGCTGATCGCATGTCAGGCACGCTTCAGGTATCGGGTAAGACTGCGCCGGAGCGAGATGCGAAGAAGGCCAGCAAGTCCGGCATGAGCCAGCGACTGCTGGCCTTCTTCCACTTGGCTCCTGGGATGGCCGGGTTCATCTCGTTCATTGTGGTTCCCCTGATCGCATCCCTTGTCATCAGCCTCTATCAGTGGCCTCTCTATGGCTCCCGTGAGTTTGTGGGACTCGAGAACTACGCGCAGATCCTCTCGGGCGCGGATCCAGTGTTCTTCACTGTCTTGGGCAACACCGCCATATTTGCCATCGGCTACACGATCGCCAACCTCGTCATCTGCACAGCGATTGCCGTGTGGCTGCGTTCACTGCCGACGTGGGCGCCGTTCTTCCAGATCCTGTTCTTCGTTCCCGTGGTCACGCCGATGGTGGCGAATGCTCTCATCTGGCGCCTCATGCTGCAGGACCGAGGGCTGCTGAACACATTCCTCAGCTGGTTTGGTATCGAAGGTCCCTCATGGTTGGGCGACGGTGCCTGGGCGATGACGTCACTCATTCTCATGTCCTTGTGGCAGGGGATCGGATACAACATCGTGATCCTGATCGCGGGTCTGACGAACATCAACCCCTCTGTCATGGAGGCCGCTCGGATTGACGGAACGAACGCGTGGAACAGGTTTTGGAGAGTCACCTTTCCGATGCTGTCGCCCTCCCTGTTCTTCTGCAGCGTGATGACGGTCATCGGCGGGTTCAAGGTGTTCGCTCAGCCGTACGTGCTCACTCTGGGTGGCCCGGGCAACGCGACCAACACTCTGGTGCTGAGCCTCTACCGGACGGGATTCTCCTATGACCGACTCGGCCTCGCTTCCTCCATGGCCTGGGTGCTGTTCGTAATTGTGATGCTTGTGACTGCCCTGCAGTTCGTGGGCCAGAAGAAGTGGGTGAGCTACGATGCGTGACCGTCGCAAGCCGTTCAATTACGGGCAACTGATCAGCAAGATCTGCCTCGCTGTGGTCGGCTTCATCTTTGTCATCCCATTCATCTGGATGTTCTTCTCCTCACTGAAGCCCAGCACAGAGGTGCTGCTTGGCGGCAGTAATCTGTTCGGGTCCGAGGTGCGGTGGAGTAACTATGCCGAGGTGTTCTCGACGATCCCCTTCGCGCGGATTCTGGCCAACACCTTCTTCATCGCCGGCATGGGTGCACTGATTGCCGTGACGGTGTCGGTGCTCAGCGCCTACGCGTTCTCGCGACTTGAGTTCCCAGGCCGTGGGGCGTTGTTCGCCGTGTTCATCGCCACGCTGATGCTGCCGATCGAGGTTCTGGTCATTCCGCTCTTCATCGGAGCCAACAGCGCCGGCCTGGTCAACAGCTATCCCGCCATCATCCTGCCGTTCGCATTTGGAGCCTTCGGGACGTTCCTCCTCCGGCAGTTCCTGCTGTCTCTTCCTCCGGATTACGAGGAGGCAGCACGCATTGACGGGGCCAACCAGTGGCAGTTGCTACGCCACGTAATCGTGCCGCTGCTCCGTGGCCCGATCTCCATCGTCGCCGCTTTCACCTTCATCGACTACTGGAATGCCTTCCTGTGGCCGCTCATCATCATCACTGATCCCGCCAAGGCGCCTCTCCAACTGGGCCTCAGCATGTTCTCGGGCGAACGCGGAACCGACTGGGGGCCGCTGATGGCGGCCACGTCGATCGCAGTCCTTGCAAGCCTGTCGATCGTCGTCTTCCTCCAGCGACAGATCGCCAAGGGCATCAACATCGGAGGCTTCGGTGGGCGATGAGTCTGCAGAGCGAATCTCGGCCCGCCTGGCCGGGCGCCTATCCAATACCAACGCGAGGCGCTGTCGCTCAATAGGAGGCAATGATGAATGAAGCGAATTCTTTCGAGGAACTCTCGGAGCGCGAGCTGCCTCAGTGGTACGCGGACACTCCCTTCGGAATCTTCGTCCACTGGGGGGCCTACTCCGTCTCGGCCTGGGGGGAGCCCATCGGTGCCCTCGGAACCATCGAGTGGGAGACCTGGTTCAAGCACAACCCCTATTCCGAGTGGTACTACAACACCATTCGGATCGAGGGTTCACCGGCACAGGAGCACCATCGTGAGGTGTATGGCGACATGCCATACGACGGCCTCCTCGATATGTGGAAGGCGGAGAAGTTCGATCCCACGGACTGGGCCACCCTCTTCCGTGACGCGGGTGCCGGGTACGTGATCCCCACGACCAAGCATCACGACGGCATCACGCTGTGGGAGGCGCCACGCACCGAAGGTCGCAACACCGTGGCGCGGGGCCCCCAGCGGGACTTGATTGCGCCCATTGCCGACGCGGTCCGCGAGGCCGGCATGCACTTCGGCGTGTACTACTCCGGTGGCCTCGATTGGCACTTCCGGCCCATGGCGCCGCACACCACCGACGAGTCGGTGAACGACACCGGTCGACCTAAGGACGCGGAGTACGGCGCCTACTGCGCCCAGCAGTGCCGGGACCTGATCGACCGGTATCAGCCCGAGATCCTCTGGAACGACATCCAATGGCCCGACGATGCCAAGAACTTCGGTCCGGACGGGTTGGGCACGCTGTTCAACTACTACTACGCACACGTCCCCACCGGAGTGGTCAATGACCGCTACGGAGACACGCACTCGGACTACCTGACCAGCGAGTACTCGCATCTGCTCGCCAACGAGGGTGACAAGGCGTGGGAGAACTGCCGCGGCATTGGCTACTCGTTCGCCTACAACCAACTGGAGGATGAGAGCCACTATCTGACCGGCTATCAGATCGCTCGGATGTTGACCGACATCGTGTCGAGGGGAGGGCATTTCCTGCTCAATGTCGGCCCCAAGGCGGACGGGACGCTTCCGGAGCTGCAGCGGCAGGCCCTTGTGGACCTGGGAGCTTGGATGCGGACCGGAGCGAAGGATGCCCTCTACGGGTCTCGCCCGGTGAGCACGGAGGATGTCACCGCGGGTGCTGGCGTCTGGGTGCGTGGAGTTGACAAGGAGGGTACCCGACGCCTCTTTGTTGACCTTGAGGAGGCAGATCCCAGGGTGGCGGCCAGGGCGACGTTGACCGTCGGGGACGAGCAGGTCAACGTCGAACTCCCGGCCGGAAGGCCCGGACCCGTCATTTACTGAGGAAACAGTGCGGCCGCGGGCCCTGCGAGTCCTCGGGGCTTGAATAGCCCACTACCCCGTCCCTTGCCCGGGTCGGGGTGGTGGGCTATGGGGGTTTGGCTACTAGACACCTAGAATTGCCACATGATGAGCCAGATCGACTTTTTCAGCGAGGTCGACGAGCCCACCCCGGGCGGGGCGGCCGCATCTCCCGGGCGCCCGGCGCCCCCGATCCTGACCCAGGAGCAGATCACGAGACGGCGTCGGCGCACCTTCCTGATCCGCGTCGTGACAAGCGTGTTGTCGGTCTCCCTGGTCGTGTTCGCCGCCGCGCTCATCGCGGGGTCGCTGTCGTTCATGCCGCCGGAGTACCTCGTCAACCGGTACGTTCCCGGCGGGGACCGCCACATCACGATCAAGACGGCCGGCGACCACGTGCTGCTGCGCACCGGCAGCGACGTGGCGCCCGACTGCGCCGTCGCGACCGACGCCGGGGTCCCGGTGGCCCCCTACGCGGACGTGATCAAGGGACAGGCCGTGCGCGTGTTCACCGCCGACGAGGGCGGCTACTCGGTGTCCTGTGCGGGCGGCAACTCGGACGTGATCGTCTTCCCGATCGAGCAGATGGACATGATCGCCTACGGCAACTGGACCATGGTGCTGGTCGGGCTCCCGTTCGGACTGCTCGGGGTCGCGATCGGGGTGTCGGGTCGCCTCTGGGCGCGGAAGAGCCGGGTGCCGACCGAACAACTGCCCTGGTTGGACTCCTGAGTCAGCGTCCTGCCCGCGCGTCGCGCGACCGGAGCAGGTCGAGGCCGAGCCCGCGAGCCAGATGCCGGGCCGCCAACTGCCCGCGGACGCTGTTGCCCGCCGCGTCGAGCCCCGGGGCGAACGTGGCGAGACCGCCCTTGCCGGGCGAGATCGTGACGATGCCGCCGCCGATGCCGCTCTTGCCGGGCAGGCCGACGTCGAAGAGCCAGTCGCCGGAGGCCTCGTACAGGCCCGCGGTCAGCATGACCGCCAACACCGGATGGCAGAGCTCCTCCTCCAGCACCCGCACCCCGGTGACCGGGTGGACGCCACCGTCGGCCAGGGTGGCGCCCATGGCTGCGAGGTCGCGCGCCGTCACCTGCAGGCAGCTCTGCCGCGTGTAGAGGTCGAGGGCCAGGTCGGGGTCGCAGCCGAGTGCGCCGCGGCTGTGCAGCAGGTGCACCGCCGCCCGGTTGACGTGGTTGGTGGCCGCGGCAGAGGCGAGCATCTGGGCGTCGAGCTCGAGGGGTCTTCCCGCAAAGGCCGAGAGGGTCGCCAGGATCGCCGTCCACTTCTCCTCTCCCCGGCCGGGCGCGTAGCTGGCCGCGGCGATGGCCCCCGGGTTGACCATGGGGTTGGTGCGTCCTCCCCGGGCCCGTTCCACCGCGGCGACCGAGTTGAACGGCAGACCGGTCGCATTGACGCCGATGCGACGCCGCGCCTCGGCGGGCCCAAGGCTCTGGCAGGCCAGCGCGAACACGAACGGCTTGGCGACGCTCATCAGGGCGAAGGGGTGGTCGGCGTCCCCCACCGCGAACGTCTGCCCGTCGACGCCGACGACGCAGATGCCGAACAGGTCGGGGTCGACAGCCGCGAGGGCCGGGTACACGCCCGACGGCTCGCCGTCCGGAACGTCGCGGTAGCTGCGGTGTGCCTCGGCGACGACGCGGCGCACGTCGTCGGCGCGGGGCAGCGTCCCCGTCGACACATGGGCCGGGACGTCGGAGGGCTCCGTCACGGCACGCTGGGTGGGTAGCCCGGTCCGAGGGGGATGCCGAGCGCGAACCACGCGATGAACATGACGACCCAGACGACCAGCAGGATACCCGAGTACGGCAGCATCAGCGCGACCACCGTGCCGATGCCCGCCTTCTTCACGTAACGCTGAGCGACCGTGACGATGAACGGCAGGTACACCATGAGCGGGGTGAGCGCGTTGACCGGCGAGTCGGCGACCCGGTAGGCCGCCAGCAGCGTCTGCGGGGCGACGCCCAGCCGCATGAACAGGGGCACGAAGATGGGCGCGAAGATGGCCCACTTGGGCAGGGCCCCCGGCATGATGAAGTCGAGCACGACGATGACGACGATGAACCCGATCAGCAGCGGGATGGCGCCGATGTCGGCCTGCTCGAGCAGTTCCGCGAGGGATCCGGCGATGACGCGGGGCAGGTTCGTCCAGTTGAAGTAGGCGATGAACTGGGCGATCATCAGCAGCATCAGCACCATGCCGCCGAGGCCCGCGAAGGTCTTCGTGATGGCCGCGATCACGTCGCCACTGCCCTTCATGGTCCGCGCGCCGACGCCGTAGCAGACGCCCGACACCAGGAACGCCAGCATGATGATGAACAACAGCGAGTCCATGAACGGCGTGTTGCCGATGATGTCGCCGGTCTCGGGGTCCCGCAGCGGGGCGCCAGGGAGGAAGGTGGCGAGCGCCACGATCACCAGCACGATCAGGAAGCCGATGAGCGCGAACCGGCTGCCGCGACGGTCGGCGGCCTCGTCGGTGGTCGCCTCCTCCGCGTGCGCGACGGCGCCGTCCGGCACCCAGGGGCCGAGCCGCGGCTCGACGATCTTCTCCGTGACGACGGCCGCCACGAGCGCCATCACGATCGATGAGACGACCATGAAGTAGTAGTTGGCGACGATGGTGATGGGCTCGCCGTCGGCCAGCGCGAGCGACTCGTTGGCGATCTCGGTGATCATCGCGTCGGTCGGCGTCAGCGAGATGTTGACCATGAAGATCGCCGCGACGCCGGCGAACCCGGAGGCGAGGCCTGCCAGCGGATGTCTGCCCACGCTGGCGAACGCCGCGGCGGCGAGCGGGATCAGGATGAGATAGCCGGCGTCGGAGGCGACGGAGGAGATCACGCCGACGAGGATGAGGATGAAGGTGAGGGCCCACTTCGGGGCGGAGCCGACGAGCTTGCGGATGAGGGAGCCGAGCAGGCCGGACTCCTCCGCGACGCCCGCGCCCATCATCGCGATGAACGTGACGGCGACCACGCCGAACCCGGCGAAGTTGCTCACGAAGGACGAGAAGATGAACCGGATCCCCTCCCCGGAGAGCAGGCTCTTGATCGGGATGGTCTCCTCGATGATGGTCCAGTCCTCGTCGTACGGCGGGGTGCCCGGAGTGAGCCCCGGCTGCGTCGTGTCCTCGTAGTAGTCGTAGTCGGGGCCGCCTGGTCGACGGGAACGGCGATCTGTTCGGTGATGCTCACGCCGGCGAGGCTCAGCCCCCAGGACAGGACGATCACGAAGACGATCAGGTAGGCGAACATCAGCACCGGGTGCGGCACCTTGTTGCCGATGCGTTCGACGGCGCCCAGCAGCCCGCTGGCCTTCTCCTCCGCCGCGGGCGTCTCCTCTGCTTCCGCGCTCATCTCGCCGTCCTCTCCACCGTGTGTCCGACGCTGAAGTTCAGCGCCAGGTCGATCAGGAGCCGGGCACCGAATCCCGTGACCCCGTTGTTCCGCCAGCCCGAGGCGCTCCACGACTGGGCGGTCCCCGCGATGTCGATGTGGGCCCACGGCTTGCCCGCGACGAACTCCTCGAGGAACAGCGCCGCGGTGATGGTTCCGGCGTTCGCGCCTCCCATGTTGCGCAGGTCTGCCAGCGGCGAGTCGAGCTCGCTCCGGTAGCGGTGGGCCAGAGGTAACTCCCAGACCGGCTCGTCCGTGCGCTCAGCGGAGGCCTTGACCCGGTCGAGGAGCGCCTCGTCGTTGCCCAGGACGGCCGCGATCTCGGTACCCAGCGTGCGCAGGGCGGCGCCGGTGAGGGTCGCGACGTCGATGATCGCGTCGACGGGCTCCTCGGTGGCCAGGACGAGGGCGTCCCCCATGACCATGCGCCCCTCGGCGTCGGTGTTGACCACCTCGACGGTCTTGCCGCCGCGCATGACGACGATGTCACCCAGCCGCAGCGCCGAGCCGGACGGCATGTTGTCGGTGCACATCAGGTAGCCGGTCACCTGGGCGCGGCACCCGAGCTCACCCAGCACCGTCATGGCGGCGAAGATGGCGCCTGCGCCCGACATGTCGTTCTTCATGACGGCGTGCACCTCGTCGCCCGGCTTCAGCGCCAGGCCGCCCGCGTCGTACATGATGCCCTTGCCGACCAGCGCGAGCTTCCCGGCGGGCTCACCGTCCGGCCGGTAGACCAGCTTGATCATCACGGGCGGCTCGACGCTGCCGAGGTTGATGCCGAGCAGGCCGCCGCATCCCAGCTCGACCAGTTCGTCCTCGCCGACCACCGTCACCTCGAGGCCGGCCTTGACGCCGAGGTCGAGGGCGACCTCGCCGAACCGGGTGGCCGTCAACATTCCGCCGGGGGTGCCGCCAAGATCGCGGGCGAGCTTGGTGGCGCGGACGGTGAGCTGGCCACGTGCGATGCCGGCGGCGGCGTCGTCCCCCGGCTCTGCCAGCAGCGCCAGCGAGCTCAGCTTGGCCTCCGGGCCGTCCTCACCGATGCGGTAGACGTAGCGGGCCAGCGCCGCGCCCTCGACGAGGGCCGCCATCGCGTCCGCGACGGGAATGGCCGTTTCCGGCACCCGGAGCGCGAGGTGTTCCTGGTGCGGGACGGCGCGGGCGAGGTGGGCCGCGATGTTGCGCAGCGCGGTCGCGTCCGCGGCCGCCCTGTCGCCGCCGCCGAGCAGGACGGTGACGGGGTCGTCGCCTGCCACGAGCACGAGTGTCGAGCCCACCTTGGGGGTGAATCCGAGCTCGGCGGCCCGGGCCGCGCTGAGGCCGGTGATCTCGGGCGGCGCCTCACCGTCGAAGACGACGTGGCCGACGGCACCGGTGTCGGTGGTCAGCTCCCCTACCGTGACGCGTAGCTCGCGGTGCGGCAGGGCGAAGGTGGGGTACGGGGCTGCGTGGGACATGGGACTCCTCAGGACGCGGTCGACCTGCCCAGCCTCATCCTCTCCGCCGCCGGCGGCATCCCCCGCACCGGGTAGCTGTCCGCCCCCATCGGGGGCGTCAGCGGTGGAGGAGCGGCTGCAGGAAGCGGCCCGTGGCGGAGTCGGGGTTCGCCGCCACCTCCTCGGGCGTGCCCGTGGCGACGACCGTGCCGCCACGCGACCCGCCGTCCGGCCCCATGTCGATGAGCCAGTCGGCGCTCTTGATGACGTCGAGGTTGTGCTCGATCGTCACCACCGTGTTGCCCGAGTCGACCAGGCGCTGCAGCACCCCCAGCAGTCGCCGGATGTCCTCGAAGTGGAGGCCCGTGGTCGGCTCGTCCAGGACGTAGAGGGTGCGGCCGGTTGACCGCTTCTGCAGTTCTGCGGCCAGCTTGACGCGCTGCGCCTCTCCGCCGGACAGCGTGGTCGCAGGCTGACCGAGGCGGACGTATCCCAGCCCCACCTCCGTCAGGGTCCGCAGGTACCGGGCGATCGAGTTGATCGACTCGAAGAACTCGACGGCCTCGCTGATCGGCATGTCGAGCACCTCGGCGATCGTCTTGCCCTTGTAGTGCACCTCGAGGGTCTCGCGGTTGTAGCGGGCGCCGTGGCACACCTCGCACGGCACGTACACGTCCGGGAGGAAGTTCATCTCGATCTTGATGGTGCCGTCACCCATGCAGTTCTCGCAGCGCCCGCCCTTGACGTTGAAGGAGAAGCGGCCGGGCTGGTAGCCCCGGACCTTCGCCTCTGGCGTCTGCGCGAACAGCGTGCGGATCTTGTCGAACACCCCCGTGTAGGTGGCGGGGTTCGACCGCGGCGTGCGACCGATCGGCGACTGATCCACCTGGATCACCTTGTCGATGTGCTCGAGCCCCTCCAGGGTCTTGTGCCGGCCCGGGACGGCCTTCGCGCCGTAGATGGCCTTGGCGGCCGCCCGGTAGAGGATGGCGTTGACCAGCGACGACTTGCCTGACCCGGACACGCCGGTGACGGCGATGAACTGGCCGAGGTTGAAGGTGACGTCGACGCCCTTCAGGTTGTGCTCGCGGGCTCCGCGAACGACCAGTGCGTGCCCGTTGGCGGGGCGCCGCACCGTCGGCACCGGGATCTCCACGCGCCCGGCCAGGTAGGCGCCCGTCTTCGACACGGGGTGGTCGAGCAGCTCCTGGAGCGGGCCGGAGACGACGACCTCGCCGCCCCCCTCGCCGGCGCCGGGGCCGATGTCGACGACCCAGTCGGAGGCGCGGATGGTGTCCTCGTCGTGTTCGACGACGATCAGGGTGTTGCCGAGATCGCGCAGATGGTGGAGGGTCTCGATCAGCCGCAGGTTGTCCCGCTGGTGGAGGCCGATGCTCGGCTCGTCCAACACGTACAGGACGCCGACCAGGCCGGAGCCGATCTGGGTGGCGAGCCGGATGCGCTGCGCCTCTCCGCCGGACAGGGAGCCGGATGCGCGCGACAGCGTCAGGTAGTCGAGGCCGACGTCGAGCAGGAACTTCAGGCGGGTGTTGATCTCCTTGACGAGCCGCTCTGCGATGGTCGCCTCCCGGGCCGTCAGCTTGAGGCTGCCGAGGAAGTGCGCGGCCTCCCCGATGCTGAGGTCCGCCAACTCGGCGATGTTGCGCCCGCTGACCGTGACGGCGAGCGACGACGGCTTGAGCCGCCTGCCCCCGCAGGTCGCGCAGTTGATCTCGCGCATGTAGCCGCCCCACCGGTCGCGCGCGGCGTCGGTCTCCGCCTCGTCGTAGCGGCGGCGGATGAACGGGATGACGCCCTCGTACTTCTGGGAGAACGAGCGGACGCGGCCGAAGCGGTTCTTGTACCGCACGACGACGTTGCCGCGGGCGCCGTGCAGCAGCAACTTCCTGACCGGCGCGGTCAGGTCGTGCCAGGCGGCGTCCAGGGAGAACCCGTGTTCCTCGCCGAGGGCGACGAGCACATGCTCGTAGTGGGACTTGATCGTCGGGGTGTTCCACGGCGCGATGGCGCCGTCGGCCAGCGAGAGGTCCTCGTTGGGGACGATGAGCTCGGGGTCGGGGTCGAGCAGCGTGCCGAGCCCGGAACAGTCGGGGCAGGCACCCCAGGGGCCGTTGAAGGAGAACTGCCGTGGCTCGAGTTCGTCGATGTTGACATCGTGCTCGTTGGGGCAGCCCATCTTCTCGGAGAAGCGACGCTCCCGCTCGGGGTCGTCCGCGGTGCGGTCGACGAAGTCGATCGTGACGACGCCGCCCGCCAGGTTCAGTGCCGTCTCGATCGACTCGGTGATGCGCTGCTTCGCGTTGGGGCGCACGACGGCGCGGTCGACGACGACGTCCACGTCGTGCTTGCGGTTCTTGTCCAGGGTCGGGAGGTCCGTCAACTGGTGGGTCTCGCCGTCGATGCGCACCCTGCTGTAGCCGTCGCCGATCAACTGGCGGAACAGCTCGGCATGCTCGCCCTTCCGCCCCGGACCAGCGGGCCGAGGATCTGGAAGCGGGTTCCCTCCTCGAGGCCCATGAGCCGGTCGACGATCTGCTGCGGCGTCTGCCTGCCGATGACGGCGCCGCAGACCTCGCAGTGCGGCACCCCGACACGCGCGAAGAGCAGTCGCAGGTAGTCGTAGACCTCGGTGATGGTGCCCACCGTCGAGCGGGGGTTGCGGCTCGTCGACTTCTGATCGATCGACACCGCCGGGGAGAGCCCCTCGATGAAGTCGACGTCCGGCTTGTCCATCTGCCCCAGGAACATGCGGGCGTAGGCCGACAGCGACTCGACGTAGCGCCGCTGTCCCTCGGCGAAGATCGTGTCGAACGCCAGCGAGCTCTTCCCGGAGCCGCTCAGCCCCGTGAACACGATCAGCGCGTCCCTGGGGAGGTCGAGGGAGACGTTCTTGAGATTGTGGACGCGGGCACCCCGCACGACGAGCCGATCATTCACGCCCGTCATCGTACGTCTTTGCTAGGTTTGACCCCATGCCACCGGTCCGCCCCCCATTTTCCGATGTGGTCGACGCGGTCCGTGAGCAGACGGCCCTGCTGCTCGGCCTCACCATCAGCTACTCCGATGAGGACTGGGCTGCCGCCACCTCGCTGACGGGCTGGAGCCGCAGCCACGTCGCCGCGCACCTCGCGGAGGGGGCCCGCGGAATGGTACGCGTCATCCGCTCCCTGCACAGCGGGATCCCGCGGCGCATGTACGACTCGGAGGCCGCCAACCAACGCGCCATCGAGCTGGGTGCGCTGGCGGACGGGCTCGACCTCCAGATCCGGCTCGACACGTCGGCGAGCGAACTGCAGGCCGAACTGGCCGCGCTGGAGGACGACGATCGCCTGGTGTCGCTCCGCGCGGGCTACCAGGTCCCGGCCCACGACATTCCCCTGGCCAGGCTCAGCGAGGTCGTGCTGCACCACGTCGACATGGGCTGCATCCTCGAGGAGTCCGACCTGGTCCCCGGGATCGCAGAGGCGCTGCTGGCCTTCCACGTCGAGCGCATCGGCCACCGCGACGACTATCCCCCGCTGCGGTTGGTCGCCGACGAGGGATACATCGGCTCGGTGGGCAGGCCCGGGGCCACCACGGGCATGCACGGTCCCTCGGCGGATCTGCTGGTGTGGCTGACGAGGGGCATCGAGACACCACGCCTCTACCGGGCCGAGTGACCCGTCGGCTGATAACCTTCCGGCGACGAATCCCCCGTGACCGCTAGGACGATGCGATGACCCAGCCCCCAGCAACGACTTCCCGAACGGCCAGGTGCCCGGCGGCCAGGAACCACAGGTGCCGGACTTCGGACCGCCCGCCGACCCGGCCCAGCCCAGCTTCGACCCCACCGGCCAGCCCGGCTATGCGGCGCCGGGCGCCCAGCAGCCGGCGCAGGGCAACCAGGACTACTGGGAGGCGAACGCCGCCCAGCAGCCGCCGCAGGGGGTCTTCGACCAGGCACCGAAGAAGAAGGGCATCCTCGGCAAGGTGGGCAGCATCGTCGTTGCTCTGCTCGTCGCCTTCGGCGCCTACACCGCCTTCCAGAACTTCGCCAGCGACGCTGCCCTCGAGCCCGGCAACTGCCTGGTCATCAGCGGTGAGAGCAACGACGACGTGGACCACAAGCTGGTCGACTGCGACGATGCCGACACATATTCCTACTACGTGGCCTCCGTCAGCAAGGGCGACTCCTCGGCGGGCACCTGCGAGGGAGTCGAGTACGAGAGCACGGTCACGAAGCGCGGCTCCACCAGAACCAAGTCGATCTCCTGCCTGATCCCCCAGTTCACCGAGGGCAAGTGCTACACGGGCGTCGACGAGAGCATCGCCGACTACGTGGTGGCCGACTGCACCGGCGCCGACTACAGGATCACGAAGGTCGCTGACGACGCGGCCGCGAGCTGCGAGGCACCCGCCGAGCCCTGGTCATTCAGCATCCCGGCCCGCACCTACTGCATCGAGATCCTCGGCTGAGCCAGCCGCACACGCCTCGGCACGGGAGGGCCGCACCACGGTGCGGCCCTCCCTTTGCGTCGCTCCGGTTTGTCAGGGGGCCGCACTAGGCTGGCGGTCATGCGTCCGCTCGAAGAATTGCAGCGCCAGGTGGCGCCCCTGCAGGTGATCTCGGAGTACAAGCCGTCCGGCGACCAGCCGCGCGCCATCGCCGAACTCGAGAAGCGGATCCGGGCGGGTGAGAAGGACGTCGTGCTCCTCGGCGCCACCGGCACGGGCAAGACGGCGACCGTCGCGTGGCTGGCGGAGCGCCTGCAGCGGCCCGTGCTCGTCATGCAGCCCAACAAGACCCTCGCCGCGCAGTTCGCCAACGAGCTGCGCGACCTGCTGCCGAAGAACGCCATCGAGTACTTCGTCTCCTACTACGACTACTACCAGCCCGAGGCCTACCTCCCCCAGACGGACACCTACATCGAGAAGGACTCGTCGCTCAACGAGGAGGTCGAACGGATGCGGCACGCCGCCACCAGCTCGTTGCTGACGCGCCGCGACGTGATCGTGGTGGCGACGGTGTCGGCGATCTACGGCCTCGGCACCCCCGAGGAGTATCTCGAGCAGCGGCTCACCCTGCGGGTCGGCGACGAGTTCGACCGCGACGCCCTCCTGCGTCACCTCGTCGACATCCAGTACGCCCGCAACGACATCGGCGGCGGCCGCGGCACGTTCCGGGTGAAGGGCGACACGCTCGAGATCTTCCCCATGTACGAGGAGAACGCGCTGCGCGTCGAGTTCTTCGGTGACGAGGTCGAACGGATCGCCACCCTGCATCCCGTCTCCGGCAACGTGCTGCACGAGGACACCGAGGCCTACGTCTTCCCCGCGACGCACTACTCGGCCGGCCACGACCGGATGGAGCGGGCCATCGGCGGCATCGAGGCCGAGCTGCAGGAGCGGCTCGCCGAGTACGAGGCGCAGGGAAAGCTGCTCGAGGCGCAGCGACTGCGGATGCGCACCAGCTACGACATCGAGATGATGCGCCAGATCGGGTCCTGCTCCGGCATCGAGAACTACTCCCGTCACATCGACGGCCGCACCCCCGGGTCGGCGCCGTCCTGCCTGATCGACTACTTCCCGGAGGACTTCCTGCTCGTCGTCGACGAGTCGCACGTGACCATCCCGCAGATCGGCGGCATGTACGAGGGCGACGCCTCCCGGAAGCGGACGCTGGTCGAGCACGGCTTCCGGCTGCCGAGTGCCATCGACAACCGCCCGCTGAAGTTCGACGAGTTCGTCACCCGCATCGGGCAGACCGTCTACCTGTCGGCCACGCCGGGCCCCTACGAGATGGAGCGCAGCGACGGGTTCGTGGAGCAGATCATCCGCCCCACGGGCCTGGTCGACCCGGAGGTGATCCTCAAGCCCACGAAGGGGCAGATCGACGACCTGATGGCCGAGGTGAAGCTGCGGGTCGAGCGCAACGAGCGGGTCCTCGTCACGACCCTGACGAAGAAGATGGCCGAGGACCTGACCGACTACCTGAGGGACCACGGCATCCGCACCCGCTACCTCCACTCGGACATCGACACCCTGCGCCGGATCGAGCTGCTGCGCGAGCTGCGGCTCGGCGAGTACGACGTCCTCGTCGGCATCAACCTGCTGCGGGAGGGCCTCGACCTGCCGGAGGTGTCGCTGGTGGCGATCCTCGACGCCGACAAGGAGGGTTTCCTCCGCTCGGAGCGGTCGCTGATCCAGACCATCGGCCGCGCCGCCCGTAACGTCGCCGGCGAGGTGCACATGTACGCCGACAAGATCACGCCGTCGATGGAGGCGGCCATCGAGGAGACGAACCGGCGTCGTGCGATCCAGGTGGCCTACAACACGGCCCACGGTATCGACCCGCAGCCGCTGCGCAAGCGGATCGCCGACGTGTCCGACATGCTCGCCCGCGAGGACGCCGACACCACGGAGCTGCTGAACTCGACGCCGTCAGGCAAGGGCGGCCGCCGCGGCCTCGATCCGTCGTCAATGGCCACCGACGAGCTGAAGAAGCTCATCGCCGAGCTGACCGACCAGATGCACGCCGCCGCGGCCGAGCTGCAGTTCGAGGTCGCGGCCCGCCACCGCGACGAGATCGCCGACCTCAAGAAGGAACTGCGCGGGATGATCGAGGCCAACCGGTAGCAACCGGTGCCGCGGGATCAGGGCTCGAGGTGGTCCTGCGTCACGAAGTCGATCAGCGTCTCGACCTTGGTGTTCAGCTGCGGCTCGAGGTCGCGCCAGCCGTTCACGCGGGCCAGGATCGCCTGCCAGCCGCGCGCGATGTCCGCCTGGTCCTGGTGCGGCAGGCCGAGCGCGGCGAGCGTGCCGAGCTTGAAGTCCACGTCCCTGGGGATGGCGGGCCAGGTCTTCTTCCCCACCCGCTCGGGGCGGACCGCCTGCCAGATGTCGATGAACTCGTGCCCCTCGATCAGGACGGTCTCGCGGTATCCGGCCTGGTAGACCTGCTTCGCGATGCGCGACTCCTTGCTGCCGGGCACGAGGTGGTCCACCAGCACGCCGAGGCGGCGCCCCGGCTCTGGCCCGAACTCCGCGACGATGGCGGGCAGGTCGTCGATGCCGCCGAGGTATTCGACGACGACGCCGACGTGCCGCAGGTCCTCGCCCCACACCTTTTCGATCAGCTCGGCGTCGTGCCTGCCCTCGACGTAGATGCGGCTGGGCAGCGCCACCTTTGCGGTGGCCGGCGCGTCGCCCACGCGGGAGCCGGAGGCCGTGTACTTCGGCGTGACAGCGCCGCCCCGCAGCGGCGCCCGCAGCGCGACGGGCTGGCCCTCGAGCAGGAAGCCGGGGCCGAACGGGGCGCCGCGGCGCTTGCCCTTGCGGTCCTCGAGGAGCACGATGCCGTTCTCCCAACCGACGATCGCGCCGCAGAAGTCGTCGAACTCGACGACGAGGTCGAGTTCGACGGCCACGTCACGGGTCTTCTTGAGGTGCGCCTTCTGCCAGCCGGGGGTGAGTACGTCTCGTGAGTAGCGGTCCACGCTGGGCGACGCTATCAGCGCAACTCAAGCTTCCGGTCGTACGACACCTTCGCCCACCACATTGCCCCGACGCCGGCGACGAGCAGCCACAGGATCGCCCCCAGCGGGAAGATCGCCGCGTTCTCCCCCGCCTCGGCCAGCAGCCCGGGCGCGAAGGCGACGGTGACGTCGGGATACGTCCGCAGGTCGAGGCTCGGGAGCAGGAAGATGGCGGCCAGCGCGCCGAGCTGGTTGACCAGGTAGTACGCGAACCACACGGCCACGACCCCTCCGAAGCCGCTGCGGTTGATCCAGGACTCGCTGCCGACCGTCGCGGCGAAGAAGAAGCCGGCGATGCCCGACAGCGGCAGCAGGAGCAGCAACACGATCACCAGGGCCACGAGCCAGCCGGGCAGCTCGGCGAGCATGCCCCAACCCTGGCGCAGGAAGACGGTCGCCTCGTCGACGGTGCCGCCGCCGGCGAGGTGGAAAGCCAGCCCGCTGAGGAGGGCCAGGCCGATCGTGATGACCCCACCGATCGCCGCGACCACGTAGGCGTAGGCGCCCTTCACCAGGAAGATGGTCGACCCCCGGGCCGGGATCGCGGCCGTGAAGTACCCGGTCTTCGAGAAGGCGGAACGGTAGTAGTGCAGCGAGATCAGGAGGCAGACGGCGTAGGGAAACGCGAACGCCCCCACCACGGCCGTGCCCGCGGACACGCTCGACAGCGGCTGCGGCAGCCAGGCTGCCACCACCGTCAGCATTCCCACGATGAGGACGGCGCCGCCGGTGAGCGCCAGCAGCCACCGCCAGGTGTCGCGTAGTTCGTTGCGGAACAGTGTGCGGATCATCGGTAGACCTCCCGGAAGAGCGCGTCGATGGACTTGCCGTGCTCGGCGCGCAGGTCGTCGACCTCGCCGCTGAGCAGGACCCGGCCGTACCGCATGAAGGCGACGCCGTCGAGGATCGGCTCCAGGTCGTGGATGAGATGGGTGGAGATGACCACGAGGGCCTCGGGGTCCAGGTCGCGGACGATCGCCTGGAGCAGGACGTCGCGGGCGGCCGGGTCGACGCCGGAGATGGGTTCGTCGAGGAGGTAGACCTTCGCGCGCCTCGACATGGCGAGCGCGATCTGGGCCTTCTCCCGCATGCCCTTCGACAGGGTCGACAGCCGCGCCCCGGTGTCGAGGGAGAAGAAGCCGATGAGTTCCCGCGCATGGTCCTCATCGAAGTCGGCGAAGAAGTCACGGTAGCGTCGGATGCAGCCGTCGAGGGTCGAGGTGTCGGGTAGGAAGCTGGCGTCCGGCAGGAACGACACCATCGCCTTGGACTCCGGGCCGGGCCGGTGTCCGTGGATCCGGACGTCGCCGTCGTAGCGGGTCAGCGCGCCGGCCAGCACCTTCAGCAGCGTGGTCTTGCCGCAGCCGTTCTCCCCCAGGAGACCGACGATGCGGCCGCCGTCGAGGTCGAGGTCGAGCCCGTCGAGGGCACGGAACCTGCCGTAGTCCTTGTTGAGGCCGCGGATCGTGATCGCGGTGGTCATGCCTGTCCTCCTTGAGTCGTGTCAGGCCAGTGCCGGCCGAGCACCTCGCTGGCCGAGGCCAGGCTCAGCCCGAGGCCGGCGGCCCGCCTGGCGTAGTCGGATGCCGCCTCAGCGGCCAGTTCGACGCGGGCGGCGTCGATGACGGCCCCGTCGTCGGTCGCGAAGCGGCCGGCCGTGCGCTCCGATCGGGTCAGCCCGAGTCGGTCCAGCTCGGCCAGCGCACGCTGCACGGTGTTCGGGTTGACGCGCAGGTCGCCGGCCAGTTCACGGACCCCTGCGATGCGTTCGCCGCGGGGCCATTCGCCCGTGACGATGCGTCGCCGGAACTCGTCGACCAGCTGCAGCCAGATCGGCACGCTCGGGTCGAAGTCCATGGTCACCGCCTCTGCTCGCTGTACTAGGTGATTAATACAGTAATACACCTGTGAGCGGAGGGCAACCTTCCCGTCAGTCCAGCAGGTCCCTGATGACGCCGTCGGCGAGGAGGCGTCCCGCCTGCGTGAGGACGAGCCGTCCGTCCCCGACGACGCCGAGGCCCCGGTCCACGACGGCAGGGACCCGCGCCGCCTCCGTCCGGGTCAGCACCCCCAGGTCGAGCCCCTCGGCGAGCCGCAGCTCGAGCAGGACCCTCTCGACGCGCCGGTCCTCCCCACTCAGCAGTTCGCGGGCGAGCGCGGGCGACGACCCCTCCGCCAGCGAGGCTGCGTAGGAGCGGGGGTGCTTGCGGTTCCAGAACCGGACCCCGCCGATGTGCGAATGGGCGCCGGGGCCGATCCCCCACCAGTCGTTGCCACGCCAGTAGGCCAGGTTGTGCCGGCACTGCCCACCGGGGCGGGCCCAGTTGCTGACCTCGTAGTTCGCATAGCCGAGACCCGACAGCAGGTCGTCGGCGACGAGGTACTTGTCGGCGAGGTCGTCGTCGTCTGGCATCGCGACCTCGCCGCGCCGGACCTGCATGCCGAGCCTCGTACCCTCCTCCACGATGAGCGCATAGGCGCTGACGTGGTCGACCGGCGTCTCGAGGACGGCGTCGAGGCTGGAGCGCCAGTCGTCGAGCGACTCGCCGGGGGTCCCGTAGATCAGGTCGAGGGAAACGTGGTCGAACCCCTCGGCCGCGGCCCAGCGCGCAGCGTCCAGGCCACGGCTCGGCGTGTGGGTGCGCTCCAGCACCTTCAGCACATGCGGCACCACCGACTGGAGCCCCAGTGACAGGCGTGTGAATCCGGCCTCCCGCAGCGTCGCCAGGTACCGGGGTGTCAGGGTCTCGGGGTTCGCCTCGGTGGTGACCTCCGCATCGGGCGCGAGCTCGAACCTGTCCCCGATCGCCCCGAGGAGACCGGCCAGGTCCTCGGCGGGAAGCATCGTGGGCGTGCCGCCGCCAAAGAACACCGTCTCGACGCGGCGGGGTCCGAGGATGCTGCGCGCCAGATCGAGTTCGGCGCGGGCGGCATGCAGGAAGGTTCCTGGCGCGAGTTCGCCGACCTCGGTCGGCGTGTAGGTGTTGAAGTCGCAGTAGCCGCACCGCACCCGACAGAACGGGACGTGCAGGTAGACCGAGAACGGGGCGCCGACCGCCAGCGCCGAGGCGGGCAGGGCCCCGTCGGCGGGCGCCATATCACCATCGGGAAGCTGTGCCATGCCGTCAGCTTAGGGCGGAATACGCGCGGGCCTCTCTGTCGGGCCGCCCCTTTGTGCCATGGTGTCCCCATGAAGCTCAATCGTCGCTCTCTCCTGTTCGCCGGCGGAGGCATCGCTGCCGCCGCCACCCTCGCCGCCTGCGGCACCAACAACCCCCTGTCCAGCGGCTCCCCGGCCCCAGCAGCAGCGCGGGCACGGCCACCAGCGGCGGCTCCGCCTCGACGATCACCCTGCAGCAGTGGTACCACGAGTACGGCGAGGCGGGTGTGAAGGAGGCCGTCGAGCGTTACGCGTCCGAGTACACGGCCGCCACGGTCGACGTGAAGTGGACGCCCGGCGACTACGGCACGATCCTCGCCGCCGAGCTCCTCACCAGCCCGCCTGACGTGTTCGAGGTGGAGCAGGGCGGCTCGCTCGACATGATCCGCTCCGGCCAGCTGGCCGACCTCACCGACCTCATCGGGGACCGGGTCTCCGAGTTCAACCCGGCCGTGATGGACCGCTTCACCTTCGAGGGGAAGATCCACGGCATCCCGCAGACCATCGACATGCAGCTCCTGTACTACCGTCCCTCGCTGCTCGAGGCGGCCGGGGTCAAGCCGCCGACGACGTTCGACGAGCTGGCCGCGGCGGCCGCCGCAGTCAAGACGGCCGACGTCGGAGGCTTCTTCGCGGGCAACGACGGCGGTATCGGGGTGCTCGGCACCATCCTGATCTGGGCCTCCGGCCACGATCAGCTCACCGAGGACCGTTCCGCCGTCGCGTTCCTGACCGACGACTTCTACGCCGCGCTGACCTCGTACCGCGACTTCCTGAACTCCGGCGCGGTCCTTCCCGCGGCCTCGGCCGAGTGGTACGACGGTGCGCCGTTCGTCAACGGCGAGACGGCGATGCAGTGGGGCGGCCTGTGGTCGCTGCCGGACATCAAGGCCGCCTGGGGTGACGACGTCGCCGTCCTCCCCTTCCCGGCGATCGGCGCCAAGGGCCGCCCGGCGGTGCCGTTCGGCGCGTTCGGCGCCTGCGTCGCGGCCGACGGCAAGAACGTGGACGCCGCCAAGGAGTTCGTGAAGTGGCTGTGGATCGACCAGGAGGACAAGCAGGTCGACTTCTCCAACTCGTACGGCACCCACATCCCCGCCAAGCCCGCGCTGGTGGCCAAGGCCGACAAGCTGTCGGAGGGCCCCGGTAAGGATGCGGCACAGTTCGTGGCTGACAGCGGCTTCGCCAACGACATCATGTGGTCGGGTGCCCTGGGTATCGCGTTCGGCACTGCGCTGAGCAATGTCATCAAGGGTGGCGCCGATCCGGCGTCCGAATTCGCCGCGTTCGAGGCCACCGCCACGGCCGAACTGGCTAAACTCCAGGGCTGATGACTGACGCCACAGCCCCCACACAGCCCTCGCAGTCGCGGGGGCTGTGGCGTCGTCTCCGCGGCAATCAGGGGCGCAACCTCTGGTTCACGGCCTTCGTGGCCCCGTTCTTCTTCGGCCTGCTGGTGTTCGTCTACGTGCCGATCGGCTGGAGCGCCTACCTGTCGTTCTTCGAGGCCCGCAACACCGTCACGCCGACCCGCTTCGTCGGGCTGGAGAACTACACCTACCTCCTCACCAACCCGCTGTTCCTGAACTCGCTGCTGGTGTTCATCGCCTTCGCGGTGCTGATCGTGCCGCTGACGTATGTGTGTGCGCTGGGGCTGGCCCTGCTGCTGCACAACCTGCGCTGGGGTCAGGCGTTCTTCCGGTCGGTGTTCTTCATCCCGACGGCGGTGTCGTACGTGATCGCCGCCATCATCTGGCGCTTCGGGTTCTTCTCCGGGGCCCGGTTCGGCCTCCTGAACTCGCTGCTGCGCTCGTTCGGCCTCGAGCCGGTCAACTGGCTGGGCGGCGGCAACAACCTCTACTGGGTCGCGCTGGTGTCCGTCCGGCTGTGGCTGCAGGTCGGGTTCTACATGATCCTGATCATCGCCGGGCTGAACAAGATCCCGCCGGAGACCTACGAGGCCGCGGCCCTGGACGGCGCGTCCGGCTGGCGCCTGCTGCGTTACATCACGTTGCCGCAGCTCCGGGCCACCAGCGCCGCCATCATCATGCTGCTGCTCATCAACGCGTTCCAGGCGTTCGACGAGTTCTACAACATGCTGGGCTCCATCGGTTCCTATCCCCGTACGGGCGGCCGCCGCTGGTCCACCTGTACCTGGTCGCGCTCGGCGGCGGGCAGCAGGACCTCGGCGTCGGCGGCGCGGGAACGGTCATCCTGACCGCCATCATCGTCGTGTTCGGACTCGGGCAGAACTGGGTGCTGAACCGCGGCGGGAAGGGGCAGGCATGACGGGCTCACGCGTGCTGACGGCGCTGCGCTACGGGGTCGCCTCGGCGCTGGCGCTGCTGTTCCTGCTGCCGCTCTACGTCATCGTCCGCAACGCCTTCTCGACCAACGCAAACATCACCGCGGCCCGGTGGAACTGGCTGCCGGACCAGGTGAACCTCACGAACCTGCAGTCGCTGCTGGCCAACGACTCCATCGGCATCGTCCGGGCGCTCACCAACTCCGCGGTGATGGCCGTGCTGCAGACATCCGGCACCGTCGTCGTGTCCCTGCTGGCCGGCTACGCGCTGGCGCGCTTCACGCACCGCGCGTCACGCATCCTGCTGGGGCTGACGATCTTCACGCTGATGGTGCCGGCGGCGACGACGTTCGTGCCGATGTTCATCATCACGGCCCAGCTGGGATGGATCGACACGTTCCGCGGCCTCGTGGTCCCCGGCATGTTCTCCGCCTTCGCCACCTACCTGTTCCGGCAGTTCTTCCTCGACTTCCCCTCCGAACTGGAGGACGCCTCGCTCATCGACGGCTGCAACATGTGGACGAGCTTCTGGCGGATCGTGGTCCCGAACTCGACGGGCATCATCGCCGCGGTGGGCACGATCGTGCTCATCGGGTCGTGGAACGCCTTCCTGTGGCCGACGCTCGTCGGCCGCGACGCCACCCGCACCGTCCAGGTGGCGCTGAGCCAGTTCATGACCAGCCAGGGGGTCCGCTACCCCGAGCTGTTCATGGGCACGCTCGTCGCCGTGCTGCCGATGCTGCTGGTGTTCCTGTTCCTGCAGCGGTTCCTCGTCCAGGGGCTCACCACCTCCGGCCTCCGCTGAGCCGGTGCAGACACTCGCAGAGCTGGTCGCCGACGGCTGCGGGCTGCCGTTCGCTGCGGCCACCGCCTCCCTCGCGGCGGCCGTCGCCGGCCCCCGGGTCGCCGTCGTCGAGGCCCCACCCGGCACCGGCAAGACGACGCTGGCCCCGGCCGTGGTCGCTGGCGTGGTCGAGGGGCGCATCGTCGTCACCCAGCCGCGCCGGGTCGCCGCCAGGGCCGCGGCGAGGCGGCTCGCGCAGCTGACCGGAACGCGGGTCGGCGACGTGGCCGGATTCACCGTCCGGGGCGAGCGGGCGGTCTCCGCGGCGACGCGGGTCGAGATGGTCACACCCGGCGTGTTGCTGCGGAGGCTCCTGCGCGACCCCGGGCTCGACGGCGTCGGCGCCGTCATCCTCGACGAGGTGCACGAGCGCGGGCTCGACACGGACCTGCTCGTCGGCCTGCTCGGCGAGGTGCGGGAACTCCGCGACGACCTTGCCGTCGTCGCGATGTCCGCGACCGCCGACTCCGCCGGCCTGTCCGCCCTGCTGGGCGACGCGCCGGTGGTCGGGGTTCCCGCCGTCTCGCACCCGCTCGAGGAGCGGTTCGAGCCCGGCCCCCTCCCCCTGGGTCCACGCGGTGTGACGAGGGAGTTCCTGACCCACGTCGCAGACGTCACGGTCGAGGCGTTCGCCGGGAGGCCGGACGACGGCGACGTGCTGGTGTTCCTTCCCGGCGTCCGCGAGGTGCGGACCGTCGCCGAGGAGCTGCGCCGCCGGCTGCCCGCCGAGGTGCTGGAGCTGCACGGGCAGGTGCCCGCCCGCGAACAGGACCGCGCCATCGCAGGCCGCCGCTCCGGCGAGGGGCCGCGCGTGGTCGTGTCCACCAACCTGGCCGAGTCGTCCGTTACGGTGCAGGGGGTGCGGGTCGTCGTCGACGCCGGGCTGTCGCGGGAGCCGCGTCGCGACGCCGGGCGCGGGATGTCGGGGCTCGTCACGGTCCGCTGCGCGCGTTCCTCGGCCGACCAGCGGGCCGGCCGCGCCGCCCGGCAGGGTCCGGGCGTGGTGTGGCGCTGCTACGACCGCGAGACCTACGCGGGGCTGCGGTCGCAGGTGACGCCCGAGGCGCAGGCTGCGGACCTGACCGGCGCGCTGCTCACCCTGGCCGCCTGGGGCGCTCCCCGGGGCGTCGGGCTGCGGCTCCCGACGCCGCTGCCCGCCGGCCCGGTCCACGACGACGAGGCGGTGCTGCGTGGCCTCGGCGCCGTCGACGACGCGGGGCGCGTGACACCGACGGGCCGACGGCTGACAGAGATACCCGCCTCGCCGCGGTGGGCCCGGGCGCTGCTCGATGCCGGCCCGCTCGCCGGGTCACGGCTCGCGGCCGAGGTAGTCGCGGCCGTCGAGCGCGACGTGTCGGGCGACCTGGCCGCCGAGGTCCGCCGGTTGGGCCGGGGCCACTGCCCCGACGCGGCCCGCTGGCGCGCCGAGGCGGACCGGCTGGAGCGACTCGTGCCGCCCTCTCCCGGCGAGGGGGCCGGGGCCGGCACCGTCGTCGTGTCGGCGTTCCCCGAGCGGGTGGCGCGCAAGGTCGGCGACAGCTACCTGCTGGCCTCGGGCACGCGCGCGGCCGCTCCTCCGGAACTGGCGGGGCATGCGTGGCTGGCGGTCGCTGAGGTCACCCGGGCCGACGGCGCCTCCGCAGGAGGCACCGGTGCCGTGATCCGCTCCGGTGCCGCCATCGACGAGGCCACGGCCCGGCTCGCCGAGCACCTGCTGATCGAGGAGGTCCGCGGCGAGCTGTTCGACGGCAGGCTCCGGGCCCGTCGCGTGACGGCGCTGGGCGCCATCGAGTTGTCGTCGACGCCGGTGCCGGCCCGCGAGCTCGGTCCGGTCGCCGTCCGGCGGGTGGTCGAGGAGCGTGGGCTGGGGATCATCGGCTGGTCCGAGGCCGCGGACGGGCTCCGTCGGCGGATGGCGATGCTGCACCGCACACTCGGCGAGCCGTGGCCGGCGGTCGACGACGCCTCCCTGCTCGGACGGCTGGACGACTGGCTCGGCCCCGAGCTCGCGACGGCCGCGGAGACCGGGCGACTGGCCGGGATCGACCTCGTCACGCCGCTGCGGCGGCTGCTCCCCTGGCCGGCGGCGGGCCGACTCGACGAACTGACGCCGGAGCGCCTCGAGGTGCCCAGCGGTTCCCGGATCCGGCTCACCTACCCGCCTCACGACGCGGGCGGGCCCGTCGTCGTCGCCGTCAAGCTGCAGGAGTGCTTCGGGCTGGCCACCTCGCCCCGGCTCGTGGACGGCCGGGTCGAGGTGGTGTTCCACCTGCTGTCGCCGGCCGGGAGGCCGCTGGCGATCACCGGCGACCTGGCGTCGTTCTGGTCGGGCCCCTATGCGCAGGTGCGCTCAGAGATGCGTGGCCGTTACCCGAAGCACCCGTGGCCGGAGGACCCATGGACGGCGCCGGCGACGGCGCGGACGAAGCGGCGCCGCTGACGCCGCCGGTCGGTCAGGACTTCTTCGGCGCTTCCGTGGTCGACAGCGCTGCGACGAAGGCCTCCTGCGGCACCTCGACGCGGCCGACCATCTTCATCCGCTTCTTGCCTTCCTTCTGCTTCTCCAGCAGCTTCCGCTTACGGGAGATGTCGCCGCCGTAGCACTTGGCGAGCACGTCCTTGCGGATGGCGCGGACAGTCTCGCGCGCGATGACGCGCGAACCGATGGCGGCCTGGATCGGCACCTCGAACTGCTGCCGCGGGATGAGCTCCTTGAGCTTCGCGGCCATCATCAGCCCGTAGGAGTACGCCTTGTCGCGGTGCACGATCGCCGAGAACGCGTCGACGGCGTCGCCGTGCAGCAGGATGTCGACCTTGACGAGGTCGGCCGACTCTTCGCCAGCGGGCTCGTAGTCGAGCGAGGCGTAGCCCTTGGTGCGGGACTTCAGGGCGTCGAAGAAGTCGAAGACGATCTCGGCCAGCGGCAGCGTGTAGCGGATCTCGACCCGGTCCTCGCTCAGGTAGTCGAGGCCGAGCTGGATGCCACGGCGCGTCTGGCACAGCTCGAGGATGGTGCCGATGTACTCGGCCGGCGCGAGGATCGTCGCCCGCACGACAGGCTCGTGCACATCCGCGATCTTGCCCTCCGGATACTCGGACGGGTTGGTCACGACGTGCTCGGAGCCGTCCTCCATCGTGACGCGGTAGACGACGTTGGGGGCCGTGGAGATGAGATCGAGGTTGAACTCGCGCTCGAGCCGCTCGCGGACGATCTCCATGTGCAGCAGACCCAGGAAGCCGATGCGGAAGCCGAAGCCCAGCGCCGCCGACGACTCCGGCTCATAGCTGAGGGCCGCGTCGTTGAGCTGAAGCTTCTCGAGGGCCTCGCGCAGCTCACTGAAGTCGTCGCCGTCGATCGGGTAGAGACCGGCGTAGACCATGGGGTTGGGGTGCTGGTAGCCGCCGAGGTCGCTCTCGGCGGGACGGCTCTCGAGCGTGACCGTGTCGCCCACGCGGGACTGGCGCACGTCCTTCACGCCGGTGATGAGGTAGCCCACCTCGCCGACACCGATGGCCGGGGCCTTGACGGGGTCCGGCGAGATGACGCCGACCTCGAGCAGCTCGTGGGTCGCCTTGGTCGACATCATGCGGATGCGTTCGCGGTGGTTGAGTTCGCCGTCCACGACGCGCACATAGGTGACCACGCCGCGGTAGGTGTCGTAGACAGAGTCGAAGATGAGTGCGCGGGCCGGCGCGTCCGGGTCGCCGACCGGGGCGGGGATCTGGTCGACGACGGTGTCCAACAGCTCCGTGACGCCGACACCGGTCTTACCGGAGACCCTCAGCACATCGTCGGGATCGCAGCCGATGATGCCCGCCAGCTCGGCGGCGTACTTCTCGGGGTTGGCCCCTGGGAGGTCGATCTTGTTCAGCACGGGGATGATATGCAGGTCCGCCGCCAGCGCCAGGTACAGGTTTGCCAGGGTCTGCGCCTCGATGCCCTGCGCGGCGTCGACCAGAAGGATCGCCCCCTCGCAGGCCTGCAACGAGCGGGACACCTCGTAGGTGAAGTCGACGTGACCGGGGTGTCGATCATGTTGAGGACGTAGTGCTCGCCGTCCTTGACCCACGGCATCCGCACGGCCTGCGACTTGATGGTGATGCCGCGCTCACGCTCGATGTCCATCCGGTCGAGGTACTGTGCGCGCATCTGCCGGGCGTCAACGACCTCGGTCAGCTGCAACATGCGATCGGCGAGCGTCGACTTTCCGTGATCGATGTGCGCGATGATGCAGAAGTTGCGGATGATCGCGGGATCGGTCTTTCCAGGGCGCGGTGCAGGCATGCATTTCCTCGTCGGTTTACAGGGACGAACGATTCTCTCACGGAAGACCCAGCGGGGCTAATGCTCCACGCGCGCACCCACGTGCGGCACGCTCCCGCGCATCGGGCGGGGCCCGGCGACCACCGTCATCCGCGATTTGGGCGCTCCGGCCGGAATCGGGTAGGGTGGATCGTCGCGTGCAAACGCATGACCGAGTAGTTCCATCTCATTTCGTAAAGAGGCTTGCCCAGTGGCGAACATCAAGTCCCAGCAGAAGCGCAACAAGACCAACGAGATCGCGCGCCAGCGTAACAAGGCCGTGAAGTCCGGCCTCCGCACTCACGTCCGCGCCGCCCGCCTGGCCATCGCCGAGGGCGATCCCGCGAAGGCTGCCGAAATGGCTTCCGCCGCCAACCGCGCCCTCGACAAGGCCGTGAGCAAGGGCGTCATCCACAAGAACCAGGCTGCGAACCGCAAGTCGGTCATCTCGGCCGCCGTCGCCGCTCTCTGAGCTTTCCCCGCGGCTGATGCCGCAGCGCTCCAGCGCCCTGACCCTCGGTCGTCGGGGCGCTGTTTCGCGTACCCTGACGCCGATCGCTGACGGGGCAAGGCGCCCGTCCCTGACGCAGGGGTGCGGGCCTCAGCGGCGACGGAGCTGCAGGATCCCCAGCACCATCCGCTCCAGTGCGAAGGCCGCATCCGTAGCGGCACCCTTCACCTCGGCGTCGCCGGTCGCGATGAGCCGGATCGCGTCGGCGACCCCGCCCACCGACCAGTTGCGGCTCGTCTTGGCCAGATCCTTGATCTTGAAGGGCGGCACGCCGATCTGGCGGGCCAGGTCGGCGTCGCTCATCCTCGACCCGGAGGCCTCCAGGTAGCGACCCATCCCCCTGAACGACCCTGCGAGTGCGGAGGTGATGAGGACGGTGGCGGTGCCGGTGTCCAACGCCCACCGCAGCCGTTCCATGGCCACGGAGGCGTTGCCCGCAAGGACGGCGTCAGCGACGGCGAAGCTCGTCACCTCGGCGCGGCCCGCGAAGTAGCGCCGCACGTGGTTGACGTCGATCTCCTTGCCCTCGGCGTCGTCGGCGAGCTGCCCGACCGCCGCCGCGAGGGCCCGCAGGTCGTTGCCGACCGCACTGACGAGTTCCGCGGCCGCGTCGCCCGACATCCGCACCTTGCGGAGCTTGGCCTCCTCAGTCACGAACTTCGTGAGCTCCCACGGCTTCGGCGCAGCCACTGTACTGACAGGGACCTTGGCCTTCTTCAGCTTGTCGATCAGCCCTTTGCCCTTGACCCCGCCGGGGTGCACGAGCAGCAGGCAGAGCTCCTCCGGCGGGTTCGCCGCGACGGCCACGAGCTGATCGACGACCTGCGGCGGGCAGGCGCCGACGTCGTCGATGACGGCGATGATGTGTGACGAGAACAACGACCCGCCGACCACCTCGGCGAGCATCGAGTCCTCGAGCTCGGCGGCATTGATCTGATTGACGTCGGCCTCGGGATGCGCGGCCAGGGCGCGGGCCTTCACGTCCGCCACGATCCGCTGCGCCAGCAGCGCCTCGGGGCCGGAGACGAGCAGGGCGGTACCGAAGGGGGACATGCGCCTAGCTTGCCAGTCGCCACCGACGAACGGCCACCCCGCGACGATGCCGGGAATAACCCACGCCCAATCTAGTTGAACGTTGTATCAACCGAGGGTGAGTCACCGACCGGCGGAAGGAGCCTCCCGTGACGACGCTTCTGACCTACAACCTGGCCGTGCAGGCCTTTGACGAGCGCGACTACCGCACCGCCGTCGAACGCTTCAGCGAGCTGCTCGAGGCCGAGCCCGGGAACCACAACGTGCGCGAGTACCTGGCGCGGGCCCACTACCACCGTGCGGCGCTGAAGCCCGCCGAGGAGCACGCGCGTGCCGTGCTCGCCGAGGACCCGACGAACGAGTACATGACGTTGCTGCTGATCCGGTCGCTGGAGCGGCAGAGCCGTGGCGCCGAGGCGGCCGGCCTGCGTAGGGTGCTGGCCGCCCTCACCGGAGATCAGGAACACCTGCGTTCCCACAGCCTCGCCTGAGCGGGCACGGACGACGCGCGACCCCGGGGGCCTGTCCCCCGGGGTCGCTCCATGTCCGGGTGACGAAAGTCGTCTGTAACCTTTCGCTCACCCGGAAGGAGTTATGGGAGAGGAAGCACCGACAGACGAAGGGCGGCGACCGTGCAAGCAGCAGCGAACCCCACCGGGGACGAAGGTCCCCCGGCGGAGCCACTCCTGCCGGGGGACACCCACTCGGTGGTGGAGCGGTACGAGCGGATGGTCTACGGCATTGCGGTGAGCCACACCGATTGCCGTGACGACGCCGATGACGTCTACCAGGAGGTGTTCCTCACGTACCACCGGCGGCAGCCGGAGATAAACGACGAGCAGCACCGCAGGGCCTGGTTGATCACGACGGCGCTGAATTGCGCCCGGCGGGTCCGCCTCAGCTCCTGGCGGACCCGGGTCATCCCCCTCGACAGGACCGACACCGCCGCCGCCCCGGAGGAGTTCACGCTCGCCTCCGACGAGCAGAACGTGTTGTTCCGCGCCCTGCGCTCGCTCAGCGAGATCTACCGCAGCGTGCTCTACCTCTTCTACTTCGAGGATCTCCCGGTCGCACAGATCGCCGAGGTCCTCGACGTGAGTCCCGGCACCGTGAAGGTGCGACTGTCCCGAGGCCGCGCCCAGATGCGCGACCAGCTCCTGGGAGGGCTGTTTGATGAATAACGACGACATCTTCCGTGAGATCGCCGACCAGCTGCGCCCCTCACCCGAGGTGAGGGCCGACCTGCTGGCACGGATCGACGCCGAACCCGCAGGCTCCGAGGCCTCCGGCAACGGCCCGGCGGACCCGACACCCGCGGCGCCTGAAGCACCTCCTGCGGCCTGGGCTCAGCCCGTGGCACTCGCCCCCGTGCGGCGGCGCCGTCGCTTCCCGGCGTGGGGTGCCGCCGTCGCCGCGGTGGCCGCCGTGGCCCTCGTCGTCTCGGCGCCGGGGCTGCTCGGCCGACAGGCGGGCATGATCGACCTGTCGCCCGCGGATGCCGGCACCCAGGCGCCCCTGCCGCAGCCGACCAAGGCACCCCTGCCGGAGCTGACGAAGGCGCCGCCCGCGGAGCCCGACGCCTCCGACTACACGGAGATCTATGCGGCCGTGCTCGCCGGCCTGAAGCCGAAGGACTCCGGTGGCTGGTTCGACAGCTGGGGCTGGCCGTACGGCGGATTCGCGTCGGGCCGTGAAGACCATGACGTTGCGCAGCCGGCCGCACCGTCCGCCGAGCAGGGCGGAACCTGGGACACGAACGTGCAGGTCGACGGCATCGACGAGGGAGACGTCGTCAAGAGCGACGGGCGCACGATCTTCGTCGCCGCCGAATCCACGATCCGACTCGTGACCGCCGACGGCGCCGGCTCCCGCCAGCTGTCGCAGATCGACACCCGCGACCAGGCTGTCGCGAGCACCGACGGAACCCTGCAGGGGCCGGTCACCGACCTGATGCTCCACGGGACGACCCTGGTGGCGCTCGTGACCGACTTCACGCCCCAGATGACGCGCGGACTCTTCGGCCCCAGGCCCGACGCCTACCTGCCCTACGTGGCCAAGGAGACAAAGGCCCTGCTGTACGACGTGTCCGATCCGGCCGCCCCCCGCTTCCTGACCTCCTTCGGGCAGAGCGGGCAGGCCGTCACCTCCCGGCTGAGTGGCGACGTCCTGTACCTCGTCACACGCTACGACATCACCGATCGGGACACCGTCAAGGCGGAAGATCCATGGACATTCGTGCCGCAGGTCGAGGACTCGTCCGGCCGGGCCACCCTGCCCGCCGCCGACATCGAGCTGCTGCCGGAGCCCAGGGCGCCAGCTACACGGTGGCCAGCAGCATCGACCTGCGCCGGCATGCGCGCATCGACAGCCAGTCGGTCCTCGGCGCCGCCGACAGCGTCTACCTGACCCAGGACAACCTGTACCTGGCCTCGACGACTTACTCCGGCCAGGCCATCAGCGTCGACGGAGACGACCGCGTCCCCGAGTTCACCGGCTTCGACACCCGCACCGACCTCACCCGTATCGCCCTCAAGGACGGCGTCCTGACGGCGCAGGCCTCCGGCAGCGTGCCCGGCGAGATCGTCAACCAGTTCGCGCTCGACGAGCACGAGGGGTTCCTACGGATCGCCGTGACCCTGACCGGCACCACGTCGTCCGGTTGGACGTCCGGCCCGGCCCTCTACGTGCTCGACCAGGGTCTGAAGACGGTGAGTGTCCTGCCCGAGCTGGCCCCGGGCGAGACGATCGAGTCCGTCCGGTTCGCCGGCGACGTGGCCTACGTCGTGAGCTTCGTGCAGGTCGATCCGCTGTTCGCCATCGATCTCAGCGATCCGACCCGCCCCTCCGTGATGAGCGAACTCAAGATCCCGGGCTTCAGCACCTATCTGCACCCATGGTCGGACGGACTCCTGCTCGGCCTCGGCAGGGACGGCGATGCCGGGGGGTGGATCAACGGGATGAAGCTGAGCATGTTCGATACGTCCGACCCCTTCGCCGTCACCGAGGCCGCGACCCTGGCGGTGCCCTTCGACGAGGCGGCGGTGCTGAGCAACCACAAGGCGGTCTTCATCGACAAGGAACGCAGCCTGATCGGGTTCGCCGCCGCGTCCCACTCGGGCAGCCAGGACCTGCACTACCTGCTCTACCGCTGGGACGGCACCGCGTTCTCCCTGGTGGAGGACCTTCCCGTGGCCGACGTCTGGCCCACGAGCGCGGGCCAGAGCCTCACGGAGACGGTGCGCGGGCTCACCATCGGCGGGCACCTGTACGTCGCCTCCAACGCAGGGGTGGACGTCTACGACGTGGACACCGTCGTCGACGGCTCGGCCGTGAAGGTCGCAGCCCCGCGGTTCGGGGGGTAGGCGGACCTCCCGCTCCTCCTGCGAGCACGTCTCCCCGCCGCCACTATTAGGCCGTGTTGATCAAGAGGGTTCACTCTCCGCTGGGCGAGTCTTGAACGGTGACGCGGCAGGAGATCTCGGACGAGGTGTGGGCCGTGCTGGAGCCGTTGATGCCGACGGTGACCGGGAGGTCGAGGCCGTGGACGGATCATCGCCTCGCGGTCGAGGGTATGGCGTGGAAGTACCGCACCGGGGCGCCGTGGCGGGACGTGCCGGAGCGGTTCGGTAAGTGGAACTCGATCTACAAGCGGTTCAACCGGTGGGCCGAGGACGGCACCTGGGAGAAGCTGCTGGCCGAGGTGCAGAAGCAGGCCGACGCCGCCGGGAAGATCGACTGGGTCGTCTCGATCGACTCCACGATTGCACGTGTGCATCAGCACGGCGCGACACTGAAGCGTGACACAGGGGGCCCTGCCGAATCACAAGAATCCGTGGTTCGAGCCGCCTGATCACGGGATCGGACGCTCCCGTGGCGGCCTGACGACCAAGCTGCACCTGGTCTGCGACGGCCGCGGAAGGCCGCTGGGCATGGTCATCACCGGTGGGAATGTCAACGACACCACGATGATGCCCGCCGTGCTTGAGGACATCCGCGTGCCCCGCGACGGGAAGGGCCGGCCGCGCACCCGCCCCGACCGGGTGCTCGCCGACAAGGGCTACCCGTCGAAGGCGAACCGTGCATGGCTGCGCACGAGAGGGATCGCGGCCACGATCCCCGAGAGGGACGATCAGATCGCGCACCGCCGCAAGAAGCCAGGCCGACCGATCGACTTCGGCGATCAGCAGCAGGAACGCTACAAGGGCCGCAACGTCGTCGAACGCTGCTTCAACAAGCTCAAGCAGTGGCGCGGCATCGCGATGCGTTCGGACAAGCTCGCTCGCAACTATCGTGCCGCGATCAGCCTCGCTGCGACGCTGATCTGGATCAAGACGGACCTGTCCCGTCCGGCCTGGCCATAGGCCGGCCGGCGCCGCGCCGATGCGGCAGGATGACGGGATGAGTTCCTACGTTCGCCCTTTGATCGAAGCGCCGGTGTTCCGCGATGCTGACGGCGCGGTGATCAACTACGGGAGTCGGTGGCACGGGTCACCTCCGGAAGACACCTACTCGGTCGACACGCATCCCGAGCGGTTCGCACCGCTGCACGTTGTCGCTGACGCCCTTATCGCCCACCTCCGAGAGACGTATGACGTCGAGGTCGATGAGGGTGTTGAGGTGGCAGCGGATCTGCTGCGTCCCGCGTTTCATGATGTGGTGCGCGCGGTGCGGATACGTCCTAATGATCCGAAGTGCGCGTCCTTGACGTTGGTCTTCACCGCTTATCCGGGGATCTACATGCACGCGGGACTATTGCACGACTTCCACTACCCAGTCTGCGGTTGCGACGCTTGCGACTCGAACTGGGAGGCCGAAGCCGATGAACTCGAGCAGCAAGTGTTCGCGACCGTCAGCGGCAACTACCGAGAGACGATCGAACGCGGACTTCGCCCCTGGGTCGATTACGCCTTCACCTATCCCGACGGCGCGAGCTCCGGGAAATCCCGCTCCCAAGATCTTCCTGCCCAGCGCCTCAAAGACGCCAAGCCCGTCCTCCGCGACCTTCCCGTCGGATGGAATCACTGGCCGCGCCCGGCCCCGCCTCTTGATCAACACGGCCTAGGGCATCCCTAATTCTGGTTAAGACTGCTTGAAGGATTCCAAGTGATGGCTCCCGGTGTCCGCTCTTCGGCGGCCTTCATCGCGGACTTGATCGTGGAATACCCAGCGGAGTCGGGCCAGGTTGGTGTTGTCAGCTCACCAGCGTGTTTGAAACGCACGTAATATAGCAGTCCGTCTTGACCGAGGGGTTGCGGGGTCTCGCCCAATTCCAGTATTTCATCGGCCTTGGCGAGCTCAAACCAAAAGTCATAAGCCAGACCAACAATATCGACAGGTTTGTCCACGGAGCCCGAGTAACACCAAGAGCCGTTTCTGACGATCTTCATAGGTCTACCTTGGCATGAACGTTGCTAGCTAGAGACTCCGGGGAGACGTACTCAAAGGAGAGCAATAACCACCCCACTGCGCATCGGCATCCTGGGTGCTGCCGGCATCACCCCGAACTCCCTCATCGCCCCGGCGGCGGGCAACCCGTCCGTCGGGCTGACTGCGGTCGCCGCCAGGAACCGGGCCCGGGCCGAGGAGTTCGCCGCGGCGCACGGCATCGCGCGGGTGCTCGACTCCTACGAGGATGTCCTTGCCGATCCGGACATCGACGCCGTCTACATTCCCCTGCCGAACTCCGAGCACGGGCGCTGGACGGTCGCCGCCGTTGACGCGGGCAAGCACGTCCTCGTCGAGATGCCGTTCGCCTCGAATCTGGCGGAGGCAGAGGCCGTGGCAGCCCATGTCGCGGAGTCCGGGCTCGTCGTGATGGAGGCCTTCCACTACCGCTACCACGCCCTCATGGCGGAGGTGCTGCGCCTGGTGGCGGACCACACGATCGGCGATCTGGTCGACGTGTCCGCCTGGTTCGACATCCGACTCGAGGACCGCGGCAACATCCGCTACCAGCAGGACCTGGCGGGCGGCTCCACGATGGACCTGGGCTGCTACAGCCTGCACTTCGTTCGCAGCGTCGCCGGTGAGGAGCCGGAGGTCGTCTCCGCCGTCGCCCGGCCCTCCACCGACCCGCGCCTCGACGAGGCACTGACTGCCGAGGTGCGTTTCCCCAGCGGCGTGACCGGCACCATCTCCAGTTCCCTGCTGGAGGATGAGGAGCGGCAGACGGCGGTCGTCACCGGTACCCTGGGACGCATCGAGGTCGAGGGCTTCGTGCTCCCCCAGCTCGGCAACTCGCTCACCGTCATCGTCGGCGACGAGACCTCCACGATCGAGGTACCCCACGATCCGACGAGCTACGCGGCGCAGCTGCAGGTGTTCGTCGACGCCGTGCGGAGCGGCGCCGCGCTCCTGACGGGGCCGGAGGACTCGGTGGCGAACATGCGCGCCATCGACGCGATGTACGTGGCCGCCGGGCTGCAGCCGCGCGACTGACGGCAGGGGGCGCGGAGCCCCGGTGTCGCCCCGCGCCCCCTCCCGATCAGGAACCTGCCCGGAATACCCGTGCCGTGCCCTCCTGAGCTTTGTACACTGTGCAGATCGGTCTGGCGACGATCCCGGAGGAGGAAACCCATGGCGGCGCGCGGTCCCCGCGGAGACATCACCGCAGCGCTCATCCTGCGGGCCGCCGACCGGCTGCTAGGTGCGAACGGCCGCGTCGAAGGGATCTCGCTGCGGGCCGTCGCCGCGGAGGTCGGAGTGGCCGCCAACGCCCTGTACACCTATTTCCCCTCGCTGGACGCGATCTGGCACGACCTCGCCGACGAGCGTCTGGGGCGCCTGCACCCGCAGGAGCTGCTCGAGTATGAGTGCCCGCACTGTGCCCTCCTGGAACTCGCCGCCCGCGGGGAGACGGTCCTGTCCACGCCAGGAACGGTCTCGCTGCTGCGCCGGGGCCCCGTCCTGGGCCGCTCGTCGTTCGAGCTCAGCGAGACGATCATGACGCTCACCGAGCGCGGCTCCCTCGACCCCAGGGACGCCCACGACCTCATCGTCGGGTGGTTCTACGGCAGCGCGGTGCTGGAGGGCGAGGGCTGGACCTCGGGCACCGACGCCATCTGCGAGGTCGAGGCGCTCGCCGACTTCCCCCGCATCGCCGGACGCAGCCGGCCCGACCGCCACCGACAGGCCGAGGCGATCCTGCGCGGCATCGACCTCACCTGCTCGGCGACGCCATCCTGATCCCCCACCCACAGAAGAGAGGAGCCTCCCGATGGGCAGCTTCCGACACGTCCCCTTCCTCGATACCGACGAGGAAGGCCTGTCGCCTGCGACCAGCCATCCGGCCTACGTCGCCGCGGCCCCGGACTGGTTCTGGTCGGAGGACGATCCCCGGGCCCCGTTCGGCAGCGACGCCGGACACGACACCCTCAGCGCCCTGCACGAGCACTTCCGCGAGGGAGGCAGCGACGCACACGTCCCGGGCTGCGTCGCGAGCCTGATCGAGGACTGGAGGCTCGTGCCGGAGGAGATCTGGGACAGCTCGCAGGCCGAGATCGTCGCCTGGCTCGACGCGGACGACGACCACGTCGGGTTCCTCCACGCCGAGGTCAACGCCTACATCGCGGCCGCCTGCGGGCAGTTCAAGACCTCGGGGTGGATCCACCCTGCGCTGCGGTTCTGGGCGGAACGGGCCCTGATGCTCCTGGAACACGTCCTGGCCCCGTGGGGGCAGAAGGCCTTCGGCAGCCCGCCGGACCGCTACGCCGACAAGCTCTCCGCCACCCGCGCCGTCATCCAGGCCGCGCCGGAGCCGCCGAAGCGGATGCAGCTGCGCATGTACCGGCGACGGTAGCCCCGCGCCCGGACCGAGGACGCCGGCTGCGGGCCGCGTCGTCACCGCTGGGGGCGCACGCTCAGCGCGTCGTCGGCTAGGGTGACGGCGACGCTCCCCTGCTGGTCGGTGCGCGCCATCGCCATGCCGGAGTCCCGCGCCAGACGCAGCGCCGCCTCCGCCGGATGGCCGTAGTCGTTGTCCTCCCCTGCGCTCGCGACGGCCAGGGCGGCTCCGGTGGCGGCGAACAGCCGCGGCTCCTGCCGGGCCGAACCGTGGTGCGGCAACTTCAGCACATGCACCTCGAGCCCGATTCCGAGCCGGGCGGCGGAGCGCAGCGCGGCCGCCTGGCCCGGCGGCTCCAGGTCCCCCGGCAGCAGCACGCGCAGCCCCGCCACCTCTGCCACCCCGACGACCGAGGCGTCGTTCTCCGCCGAGCCCTCGCCGTCCTCCGGGCTGCCCGGCTGCCTGGGCGCCGCCCCCACCGCGACCGTGGTCCAGGTGACCTCCCCCACCCTGACCTCCTCTCCCGGCACCGCCGAGCGCACCTCCGCCCCCACCTCCCGGGCAGCGACCAGGAGCCAGTCGGGTGCCGGCCCGTCCCGGACGAGGACGAGCTCGGGCCGGACCCGGCCGAGGACCGCCGCCGTCCCTCCCGTGTGATCGGCGTGGTAGTGGGTCAGGACCAGCAGCGGCACCCGGCGGATCCCCAGGTCGCCGAGGCAGGCCGACACGCCGGCGGGATCCGGGCCCGTGTCGACGAGGACCGCGGCGCCGGGCCCTGCCCTCAACAGGGTCGCGTCCCCCTGTCCGACGTCGCAGAACACCGCCTGCCAGGGCCCCGGCCACCCCGGCACCACCGGCCGCACCACCCCGGCCAGCAGCACCACTCCGGCCAGCAGCAGCCCGCCGACCGGGTGCCGCAGCCAGCGGGCCAGCAGCACGCCGACGCCGACGACGAGGAGCGTCACCGCGAGGAGGCCGGGCGCCGTCGCCTCCCACCGCCACGTCGCCCCGGGGAGCCGGGCGCCGAGTCTGGCGATCCAGACGATGGGCTGGGCGGTCCAGCCTGCCAGCCATCCCAGCACCGCAGCCAGGGGCGCTGCCACCGCCGACGTCAGCGCCGCCGCGAGGCCCAGGACCGTGGTCGGCCCCACGAACGGGGCGGCCAGCACGTTGGCCGCGACCCCGACGAGCGAGACCTGGCCGCTCAGCCCGGTGACGATCGGCTGGGTGGCGAGCTGGGCGGCCAGAGACACCGCCAGCGCGTCCGCGAGCCACCCCGGTGCCCACAGCGCGACCGCCGCCCGGAACGTGGGCGCGACCAGCAGGATGCCCACGCACGCCGCGACGGACAGGGAGAAGCCGGCGGAGCGCGACAGCCACGGGTCCAGCCAGCACAGCACCAGCACGGCCACCGACAGGCTCCGCAGACTTCTCCGTCCCCGCCCGGCGCCGGTGGCCGCCAGGGCGATCGTGCCCATGGCGGCCGCCCGGAGCACGGAGGGCTCCTGCCCGCAGACCAGGACGAAGCCGGCCACGCCCGCGACGGCCGCTCCTCGCACCCACCAGCCCCGCAGACCGAGGGTCCGCACCAGCGGCAGCAGGACCGCGAGCAGCAGCATCAGGTTGGCCCCGGAGACGGCGGACAGGTGCGTGAGTCCGGTCGCCTGGAACTCCTCGCGCATGGCCTCGTCGATCCTCGACGTATCGCCCACCACGAGCGACGGCACCAGCGCGGCCTGGTCGGGCGGCGAATGGCTGACGGCGTCCCGGAGCCCGGACCGCAGATCGTTGGCGACCCGCTGCGCGGGCCCGGGCGGATGCGTGACCGCCACCACCGAGCGGACGCTCAGCAGCGCCGCCTCGCGTTCCGCGACCTCGGTGGCCGCCAGTCGTACCCGCAGCCGGTAGCCCGCCCCGTTGTCCAGCGTCGTCAGCGCCTCGCCTGCCTTGCCGCTGCCGAGCAGCACCACCGGGAAGGATCCCTCGATACGCCGCCCCCGCACCTCCGCAGCCGTCACCGTGCCGCGGGCGACGACCACGTCCTCACGCAGCTGGGGTTCGGTGCTGAGACGCACCTCCACGAGCGCGGCCGCGCTGTCAGCAGCGACCCGCGTGAGCGGCGACTCGTGCCTCTGCCAGGACTGCACCCCCGCCGTCACCCCCGTCACGACCGCGACGACCAGGCACATGGCCACCCACGGATGCCGGACCCGGGCCGCGACGACGGCGACCAGCAGAGGGGCCGCCACCACGGGGATCAGCACCGCGGGGCCCGGCCACCATCCCGCCGTGCCGATCCACGACCCGCCCCAGGCGGCGAGCGCCACCGGGACCAGCCGCAGGTCGTGGCCGTCGGTGCGGCTCATACCCGCACCAACGGAGCCAGCCGTTCGAAGGTCTTCGGGCCGATGCCGCTGACCTCCTGCAGTTCTTCGACGGCGGTGAACCGCCCATGCTCGGCCCGCCAGGCGAGGATCGCCGCCGCGGAGACGGGCCCGATGCCGGGCAGTTCCTCGAGCTGGTCCGCGGTGGCGGTGTTGAGGTCCAGCGGGCCGGCCGAACCGTCTCCCCCGCCCCCACCGCCGGGCTCGGAGATCACGCCGAGGGGCTCCTCTGCGGTGCCGACGATGATCTGCATGCCGTCGCTGACCGGCGCGGCGAGGTTGAGCTGCGCGGGATCCGCGTCTGCGCTGAGGCCGCCCGCGGCGACGATGGCGTCCTGGACGATCGCGCCGACCGGCACCCACACGACACCGGGCCGGGTGACGGCGCCTGCGACGTGGACGCGGGCCGTCTGCGGCGAGGGGGACGGCGTGGGTTCGGCGTGGGCAGTCGTCACCGCGGTGGTCACGCTCAGCGGCACCTCCGTGGCCTGACTCCTCGACAGGGCGAGGAACGTGACAACGACGGCCCCACTAGGAGCGCCGCCACCACGGCGAGGTGTCGGCCCGTGATCAGCCGCCGCAGCGAGGCGACGCGCCGCACGGCGTCGCCGGCAATGTCACGCCCGTCCCGCTCCTGCTCGCGCCCGGGTGGGGCATCCAGCTCGAGGATCGGCCGGTCCGACGCCGGAGCGGGGTCAGGACTGCGGTCGACCTCCGGCAGGGCACGCCGCGGCGCGCCGAGCGGCGGCCGCCCTCCGGCGACGAAGGCGAGCCGCGCGCGGGCCATTTCGTCGGTGTGCTGCATGCCCCGTTATCGCCCCAGCGGGGCCGGGATCACCGCAACCGCGCGCGGCTGTGGAGAACTACTTCCCCGGGACCAGGCTCAGCATCTTCGGCAGACGAGCGATCACCTTGACCACCTCGCGGCCGGCCAGCGACCGCTGCACGGCCTCGTCGGCCAGCGCCGCCTCCAGCGCCGCCTCCTCGGTGATGTCGGCCGGGACCTCGAGCTTGCCGCGCACCTTGCCCTGGATCTGCACCACCATCGTGACGGTGTCATCCACCGTCAGAGAAAGGTCGGCCGTCGGCCAGGCGCTGTTGGCGACGGACGGGTCCATGCCCAGCAGCTCCCACATCTCCTCGGCGACATACGGCGCCACCAGGCTGAGCGACTGCGCCACGAACAGCGCCGCCTCCCGCACGGCAGGGTCCGCCGCGCCGGCGCCGCTGTCGACCGTGCGACGGGCCGCGTTGACGAGCTCCATCGTGCGGGCGACCGCCACGTTGAAGCGGCCCCCTCGACCAGCGTCGAGATCTCGGTGATCGCCTTGTGCGTCGCCTTCCGCAGAGCCGGGTCGCCGGCTGCGAAGTCGACGCCGGGGCGCGACTCGACGTCTGCGGCCAGCCGGTAGGCCCGCTGCAGGAACTTCAGGCTCGACGTCGGCGACAGATCCGCCCAGTCGATGTCGTCCTCGGGCGGGCCGGCGAAGATCATCGTCAGCCGCACCGCGTCGACGCCGAACTCGTCGATCTGCTTGCCGAGGTCGACGCCGTTGCCCAGCGACTTGCTCATCGCCTTGCCCTGGTTGATGACCTGGCCCTGGTTCAGCAGGCGCAGCATCGGCTCGTCGAAGTCGACCATGCCCATGTCACGCAAGACCTTCGTGAAGAAGCGCATGTACAGCAGGTGGAGGATCGCGTGCTCGACGCCGCCGACGTACTGCGCCACCGGCATCCAGTTGCGCACGTCCTCGGGGTTGAACGGCCCGTCCTGGTAGCCCGGCGAGCAGTAACGGAAGAAGTACCACGACGAGTCGACGAACGTGTCCATGGTGTCGGTGTCGCGCTGCGCGCGGCCACCGCACTGCGGGCAGCTCGTCTCCACCCAGTCGGTTGCCGAGGCCAGCGGCGACGTGCCCTTGGGCGCCAGTGCCGCACCACGCAGGTCGGGCAGCCGCACCGGGAGCTGCTCGTCGGGCACGGGCACCTCGCCGCACCGCTCGCAGTGCACGATCGGGATCGGGCAGCCCCAGAACCGCTGCCGTGACAGCAGCCAGTCCCGCAGCCGGTACTGGACGGTGCCGGTGCCGGCGCCGTCGGCCTCCAGCTGCTCGATGATGCGGCTCACGCCCGTGGCCTTGTCGGTCAGGCCGTCGAGCACGCCGGAGTTGATGTAGGTGCCGTCGCCCGAGGTGGCGATGCCGGTGACGGCGGGGTCTGTGCCGTCGACGTCGATGACGGTGCGCACCGGCAGGCCGAACGTGGTGGCGAACTCCAGGTCGCGGGTGTCATGCGCAGGGACGGCCATGATGGCGCCGGTGCCGTAGTCGGCCAGCACGTAGTCGGCGGCCCAAATCGGCACCTGCTCCCCGTTGACCGGGTTGACGGCGTAGCGGCCGAGCCACACGCCGGTCTTCTCCCGCTCCGTCGACTGACGCTCGATCTCGGTGGTCTTCTTGACCGAATCCAGGTAGGCCTCGAAGGCCGGGCGCTGCTCGTCGGCGACCAGCTCGGCGGCCAGTTCACCGTCGGGCGCGACGACCATGAAGGTGGCGCCGAACAGCGTGTCGGGGCGCGTGGTGAAGACGGTGATGGGTTCGCGGCCCTCGACGGCGAAGTCGACGTGCGCTCCCTCGGAGCGGCCGATCCAGTTGCGCTGCATCGCCAGCACGTGGTCGGGCCAGCCGTCCTCGAGCTGGGCCATGTCGTCCAGCAGTTCCTGGGCGTAGTCGGTGGTCTTGAAGTACCACTGGTTCAGCTTGCGCTTGGTGACCTCGGACTTGCAGCGCTCGCAACGGCCCTGGACGACCTGCTCGTTGGCGAGCACCGTCTGGTCCTTCGGGCACCAGTTGACGTAAGAGTCCTTGCGGTAGGCCAGGCCGCGCTCGAAGAAGCGCAGGAACAGCCACTGGGTCCAGCGGTAGTAGTCCTCGTCGGAGGTGTGCAGCCGGCGCGACCAGTCGAGGCTCAGGCCGTAGCGCTTGAAGGAGCGCACCTGGGTCTCGATGTTGTTGTAGGTCCACGACGCCGGATGCGAATCGGCCTTGATGGCCGCGTTCTCCGCGGGGAGGCCGAACGAGTCCCAGCCGATCGGGTGCATGACGTCGTAGCCCTTGAGCCGCCAGTAGCGGGAGACGACGTCGCCCATGGCGTACGCCTCGGCGTGGCCCATGTGGAGGTCGCCGGACGGGTAGGGGAACATGTCGAGGACGTAGCGACGCTCACGGCTGCCGTCGTCGAGGGGCCGGAAGGTCTCATCCTCCTCCCAGAACGCCTGCCACTTCTCCTGTGCCCTGACCTTGTCGTATTGACCCGGCTCTTGGCTCACGACGATTCTCCTGTTGTCGATGGTGGTGCGTGGATCGCACGGGGGCCCAATATACCGTGAGCGCCCCTCGGCTCCGCGGGCGGCGGCCCCGGCCGGAGGACCGGCCGGGGCACGTCGCCTCAGGCGTCGACGCGGGCCACGACGGACGCGAACGACCACGCAGGCAGGCAGAGGGAGAAGCCTCCCGAGCCGGACACCGCGACCTGTTCGGGACGCACCGGGCTGTCGGCCTCCGGGCTGCCCTGCTCCGGACCGGCCCCCGCGAGGAGGGTCGCGGAGCCGGTGACGGCGCCGTCGACGGGGAGGGTGACGCTGGCGGCGCGGGCGGTGTCTGTCGCGTTGACGAGACGGACGACGTACTCGTCGCCGTCGGCCTCGGGCCTGCGTGAGGCCCCGGCCACGACCCTGTGCTCGGGGCGCAGGTCGAGGGTGACGTCGTGGACGAGTTCCCCGTCCAGCCACACGCGGAAGCGGTGGTCCCCCACCTCCAGCCGCAGCACGATCGGGACGCCGGTGAGCAGCCGGTGGCCCTGGTGGGGGCCGTCGATCTCGTTGCCGATGCCGTCCGCGGTGAGCGCCAGCGTCGTCGACTTGTTCTGCCAGCCGCCGAGGCTGAGCTCGACGGTGTCGCCGCCGGCGTCGCCGAGGCACACGACGAGCCCGTCGTCGCCGGAACTGCGCGTGGCGGTGAACTCCAGGACCCCTCGCCCGCCGAGTCGCCCGAGGTGGGCCTCAGAGTCGGGCACCACCCGGGCGGGCTGCACGGCGGCGCCGTCGAGGCCGATCCGCGTCAGTTCCACCTCCGAGCCACCCGCGGAGACCCGGACTGCGCCTCCCGCCCAGCCCGGCACCGGGACGGGCTCCGCACCGGTGAGGGACACCGCGCACACCTCGCCGCCAGGCTCGGCTGCGAAGGCCTGCTGCACGAAGTAGGAGGCGCTGGGCAGCACCCGTTCCGCATCGAAGTAGATGAGGTCGGGCACCCACTGGGTGTGGCCGACCCGGGCCAGCAGCGGCGCGTAGGAGGCGAGGGCGACCACGTCGCTGTCGCGCTCGATGGCCGTCATGAACGCGGCCTCGGCCAGTGCCGAGCGGACGGTGTTCGTCCGGGCCGCCCACTCCCCCAGGTACACGAGCGCGCCGTCGCGCGGGTAGTCGGCGTACCGGTCGATGTTCTGGTGGAACCACCGTGGGGTCCGGTAGGCGTGTTCGTCGACGATCGCGACCTTCTGGGCCCGGGCGAACTCCCACCCCGCCTCGAAGTCCGCCCCGAACGGTGCGGGGCCGGCGGTGCCGATGACCGTGACGTCGGGGTACGCCGCGGCGACGGCGTCGGCGATCTGGGCGTAGCGCTCGCGGAAGTCGTCGGTGATCTCGTCCTCGTTGCCGACGCCCAGGTACCGCATCTCGAAGGGATCGGGCGAGCCGAGTTCGGCCCGCCGTGCGCCCCAGAAGGTGTCGGTGCCGCCGTTGGCGAACTCGATCAGGTCGAGCACGTCCTGCACGTAGGCCGGCATCTCGTCCTGCGGGATCGCGCGTGCCCGGCCCCGCAGGTTCTGGCAGCACACACCGGCCGCGACGATCGGCATCGGGGTGGCGTCGAGTTCGCGGCAGAGCTGGAAGTACTCGAGGTAGCCGATCTGCCGCGACTGGTGATACCCCCAGGTGTTGAAGGTCTGCTCCCGTTCGTGCCGTGGGCCGACGGTGCCCTTCCAGTGGTACATGTTGTCGAGGCCGAGCCCGTGGGCGAGGCAGCCGCCGGGGAAGCGGATGAAGGCCGGGTGCAGGGCGCGCAGCGTCTCCAGCAGGTCGGGGCGGAAGGTGAGGGGCGCACCGTCGGGTCCGACCGGGCGCAGCGAGACGACGTCGATCTCGACGGTGAGCCCGGCGGGCACCGTCAGGCTGAGGCGGCCTGCCCCGGCGACCTGTCCGGTCAGCTCGGCCGCCACCGGGTTCCAGCCGCCGGGCTCGACCGGGACGTCGACCGTGGCCAGGACCCCATCGTCGCCTTCGAGGGCCAGCACGATGCAGCCGCTGCCCTCCACCGCCCAGGTGAACGCGCTGAACGCGTACCGGGCGCCGGGGACGACGGCGACGGGATCGAAGCCGTCGTTGACGAGGGTGACCGGCCCCGTGAGGCGGAGGTAGGTGCCGTTGTTGCGGTGGACCGGATCCTCCCGCCGCACGGCCACCCGGGCCGGGTCGGACGACGTCCACGCCGTCAGCGCGTGCCAGCCGTCCCGGTCGGCGGGGTTGAACTCGAAATCACCGTTGCGCACGAGTTCGGCATTGAGTCCGCCGTCGAGGGCGTCGTTCAGGTCCTCGAGGAACAGGCCCCAGAGGTCGGTGGGGATCGTCGTCCCGGTCGGACCGCCGACGGTCACGTCGAGGGGGGCGGCGATGGTGTGGGTCATGGGGCGCTGGGGGCGTCAGCCGAGGAAGGCGTCGAGTTCCTCCGCCGTGGGCGGCTGCGCCCCCTCGCGGGTGCAGACGAGCGCGGCGGCACCGGCACCCCTGCGCAGCGCTGCTTCCACGTCGCGGGGGTTCACGGTGTACGCCGACAGGAAGCCCGCCATGAACGTGTCGCCGGCGCCGACGGTGTCGACCACCTCGACCCGGTGACCGGGCACCTGGGCGCGGCGACCATCGGGCCAGACGGCGGCGGCGCCGTCGGGGCCGAGCGTGACGAGGAACAGCGCCAGACCGTACTCCGCGGCCCAGCCCTCCGCGTACCCCAGGGGGTCGGAGTCGTCATCGACGAGCCAGGCGATGTCCTCATCGCTGGCCTTGACGATACCTCCGCCACGGCCGACGGCGGCCATCAGGTCGCTGACGCGCGAGAAGTACTCGGCCCGGTCGGGAAGCGTCGACGGCCGCACGTTGATGTCGAAGCTGACGGCAGCGTCGGTGCGGGACACGAAGTCGAGCACGTTCTTCGCGCCTGCGCCGATGACGGCTCCGATCGATCCGAAGTGCAGCCAGTCGTCACCGCCCAGCGTGGGGAACTCGTCCGCGTGCCAGTTGAAGTTCGAGGTGCCGTGGAAGTGGAAGGCGTAGCTCGCCTTGCCCTGGTCGTCGAGCGACACGACCGCGACGGAGGTCGCGTCGTCGGTCGCGACGGCGAGGTCGAGGGAGACGCCGGCCGCCTCGAGATGCGAGCGCAGCTGAACGCCGAACGCGTCGCTGCTCAATCGGCCAAGGAAATGGGTGTCCTTACCGAGCCGCGCGAGCGCCGCCGCGGAGTTCAGTGGACCGCCGCCGGAACGGGCGACCCACGGGCTCTCGGCCGGGGTTCCACCCCCCTCGGGCATCAGGTCGATCAGTGCCTCGCCACACACCACAAAACGCATGCCCCAAACCCTAGGGCACGGCGGCGCCCGCGACGCACCTGCCCCACTCACAACGGCCACCGATCGGGCGGGAGCCCCTGCTCATGCAGGGCGGACAGAACCCCCGCCAGGGGATGGCGGGCGTCGATCCGCGTCAGTTCCTCCAGTGCGGCCACGTGCGCGGCTCCCCGGCCGCTGAGCCACGACGCCAGCGCCAGCAGTGCCAGCACGGGTGGCGCCGTCTCGGGCGGGCCAAACCGTCGCGCGGCCACCAGGTTGGGCCAGATCACCGGCGCGGTGTCCGTCGACAACCGTGTGGCCAGCGCTCCGAGGCGGTCCTCATCGCCGAGGAGCAGCGCCAGTGTGAGCCCCTCCTCGACGCCCAGCGGTTCGCTCGACTCGGCCAGTTCGCGGAGGACGGCGAATCCGACGGCTGGTTGGATGTAGGCAACCGCGGCGCGGCAACGGGCCACGAGGTCAGGGTCCACCTCCTCCGTCACCATCACCGGCAGCACCGCCTCGGCCCGGGTGGCGTCGATCCGGATTCCTTGGAACACGGCCTGCGCCGCCAGCGCAGATCTGTCGAACGAGAACGCGATGGGGGCGCCTGTGGCCGGCACGACCCAGTAGCGGTCGCCCTGGCTGATCAGTGCATCGGCGATGCGGTCCCAGCCCAGCGCGTCGGCCAGTTCCGCAACGGAGATGCTCGCGTCGTCGGGATCGCCGAACCCGACGAGCACGATCCTGGCTTCCGGGACATTGCCCAGCGCGTTGTTCAGTTGTCGCAGTGTCCGCTCAGGGTCGCCGGCGAACCAGCGAAGGTCGACGCGGGCGCACATCGCCACCGCCGCTCCCTTCAGGGCGATGACGACGCACGAGTCCTGGGGTGGAACCCCAGCATGATGGCGGGGATGCAGAGCAGGTCGGTACGGGAGGAGCCCTTCAACACATGGTTCATGCCCCGTCATGGGCCACGCCGTCCTGTTCGGCCCATGGGGAGCGCTGCCTGTGGACGGATCCGCTGGGTAGGCTTGAGCGCACCATGAGCAACCAGAGTTGGCAGCCGCCCCAGAACGGGGCGAACAACCCCTGGGCCTCGCAGGATCCGAACTGGCGTCCGACGCAGTTCCACGAGGCGCAGGGCCGTGACCCGCGCACGCCCTTCGGGCAGCAGCCCACGCCGCCGCCCAACTGGGAGGACCTGACCCCGCCCGAGCGGAAGAAGCCGACACTCTGGATCGCGCTGGCCGCCGTCGCCGTGATCGCCGCCATCGCGATCGCCACTCTGTTCTCCGGTTCCGACCCGGTCGCGCAGCCGGAGCTGTCGCCCTCTGCGGGTGCCTCCAGCCCTGCCTCGGAGCCGACGCCCACCCGCACCGGCAACTTCATCCCCTTCGAGGGGAACGGCAACGGCATCTTCGAGGTCGTCAGCTATGAGTGGCGCGGCGACGACGAACTGCACGTCCGGCTACGCGTGGAGGTCGAGGAGGCAGGCGAGTTCGGCTTCTCCGTCTTCGTTTTCGCCAACGAGACGCGCGTCGGCTACGAGGCGGTCGATCCCGCCGCGTTCGTCGCGAGTAAGGACAAGCCGTTCGAGGGCGACTTCGTGTTCCTCATGCCGAAGTCCGAGTCGACGGTGATGCTGACGACGCCGTCCGGCCGGATCACGCTGAACGCGCTGCCCATCGGCGCCTGAGCGTAGGCCTCCGGGGCCCCGTCACCCGCTGGCAACGGCGCGCGCTGCCAGGGGCAGGGCCGCGTAGACGCGCTCCATGGCCCGATCGTCGTGCGCCGCGGAGAGGAACCAGGCCTCGAATGCCGACGGCGGCAGCGCCACCCCTTCCTGCAGCATGGCGTGGAAGAAGCGGCCGAACGCGGTCTGGTCCTGCGCCTTCGCCGCCTCATAGTCGCCGACGTCGCCGTCACGGAAGAACACAGAGAACAGGCTTCCCGCGCTCTGGATGACGTGCGGCACCGACTCCCGCCGCAGCGCCTCCCCGACGGCGGCCTGCAACTCGAGGGAGCGCCGGTCCACCAGCCCGTACACCGCGTCGTCGGCGAGATGCAGCGTCGCGAGCCCAGCGGCCGTCGCGAGGGGGTTTCCCGACAGTGTGCCCGCCTGGTAGACGGGACCAACGGGTGCCAGCAACTGCATCAGCTCCGCGCGGCCGCCCAGCGCCGCCAGCGGCATGCCACCGCCGACCACCTTGCCGAAGGTGACGATGTCGGGCGCATACCCGCCTTCGAGGCCGAGCCAGCCGCCGGGCCCGACGCGGAACCCCGTCAGCACCTCGTCGAGAATCAGCAGGGCGCCGTGGCGCGACGCGATGTCGCGCAGAGCAGCGTTGAAACCGGGTGCCGGGGGCACGACGCCCATGTTGGCGGGGGCCGCCTCGGTGATGACGGCGGCGATCCTGTCGCCCTGCTGCGCGAAGACCCGCTCGACCGCCGCCAGATCGTTGTAGGCGACGACAACGGTGTCCGCCGCCGCGGCAGCCGTGACGCCCGCCGACCCGGGCAGCCCCTGCGTCGCGACACCGGAGCCGGCTGCGGCCAGCAGAGCATCGGAATGTCCGTGGTAGCAGCCGGCGAATTTGACGATGACGTCGCGGCCCGTCGCGCCGCGCGCGAGCCTGACCGCCGTCATGGTTGCCTCGGTGCCGGTGGACACGAAACGCACCTGCTCCGCGACGGGCACCCGCGCACGGATGGCCTCAGCGAGCTCGACCTCTGCCGCCGTCGGGGCCCCGAACGACAGCCCGCGGCCGGCGGCGTCGCGGACGGCCGCCACCACCTCGGGGTGCGCGTGGCCGAGCAGGGCCGGCCCCCACGAGCACACGAGGTCGACGAAGGTGTCGCCGTTGGCGTCGACGACATAGGGTCCGGTGGCCTCGGCGATGAACAGCGGCGTGCCGCCGACGGAGCCGAACGCCCGCACCGGCGAGGACACCCCGCCGGGGATGACGGCGCGGGCCCTGTCGAACAGCACCCGATCCTGATTCACCTGCACCATTGCGCCATCTCCTTCGCCCAGTAGGTCAACACGATGTCGGCGCCTGCCCGCACGATGGCGGTCACCGACTCCTGCGCGGTCGCCCGCAGGTCCAGCCAGCCCCGCTCCGCGGCGGCGCAGATCATGGCGTATTCCCCCGACACCTGGTACGCGGCCACCGGCACATCCGAGACTGCGGCGACGTCGGCGAGCACGTCCAGGTAGGAACCGGCCGGCTTCACCATCACCAGGTCCGCGCCCTCTGCGAGGTCGAGGCGGACCTCCCGCAGTCCCTCGCGGCGGTTGGCCGGGTCCTGCTGATAGGTGCGGCGGTCGCCGTCGAGAGAACTGGAGACAGCCTCCCGGAACGGGCCGTAGAACGCGGAGGCGTACTTCGCCCCGTAGGCGAGGATCCCGACGTCGGAGAAGCCCTCGCCGTCGAGGCCGGCGCGGATGGCGGCGACCTGGCCGTCCATCATTCCCGACGGGGCGACGATGTGGGCGCCAGCACGGGCCTGCGCGACGGCCATGGACGCGTAAGCCGCGAGGGTGGCGTCGTTGTCGACGCGACCGTCTGGCGTGAGGAAACCGCAGTGGCCGTGACTGGTGAACTCGTCGAGGCAGGTGTCGGCCATGACGACGGTCTCGTCGCCGACGGCGTCACGGACGGCGGCCAGGCCCCGCTGCAGGATTCCGTCCTCGGCCCACCCCTGGCTGCCCCGGTCGTCCTTCGCGTCGTCGTCGGGCACTCCGAAGAGCATCAGGGCACCGACGCCGGCGGCGACGGCGTCCTCCGCAGCGGCGCGGAGGGAGTCGAGGTCGTGGCGGACCACGCCGGGCATCGAGGAGATGTCTCCGCGGCGCTCGGCGACGAACATGGGCAGCACCAGCTGCGATGGCCGCACCTCGACCTCTCGAACGAGCCGCCGCATGGCGGGGGTGGTGCGCAGCCGTCTCGGGCGGACCTGGATCATGCTTCTCCCAACGAGGCGATGGCTTCCACGACGCCGGCGGCGTCCTGGGTGGCGGCGACGGCGTCGGGGTCGACGCCCAGCTCGCGCAGCGCCGCGGCGGTCGGGGCCCCAAAGGCTACGACGCGGATCCCTGCGCGGTATCCCAGCAGGTCACCGACGGCGCGCCCGACGGACCCGGAGGTGATGACCACGACATCGAAGTGTCCCTCGGACCACTCCGCGACGAGTCCCCGGGGCAGCCGGGGCAGGGGTTCGACGGTGTAGACGTCGACGACCTCGACGGCCCAACCCTTCGCCGAGACGCCGTCCGCGAGGGTCGGGCCTGCATGCGCAGAGCCCGGCGCGACGACGCGCCCGGACCCGGACGGGAAGGCGGCGACGAGGGCGGCGGCGCTCGCCTCGCCCCCCTCCGGGACGAGATCGACGCGGATGCCGTGGCGGGCGGCGGCCGCCGCGGTGGCGGCGCCGACGGCCGCCACCTGTGCCGTCGCCGGGATGACGAGGCCGAGCTGTTCCAGCGCCTCGACGGTGGCGGCGGAGGTGAGCGTCACCCAGTCGGCGCCGTCGAGCCCACGGCCGGGATGCCGCGGGACCGTGCGCTGCACGGCGTGGGCGACCACCTCGGCTCCCGCGGCTCGGATGCCTTCGGCGAGCTGTCCCTCCGCGCGTGGCAGCAGCACCCGGATGGCCGCCAGGCTCCGTGTCCCGCCCCACAGGGAGGTGTCGTCGTGGAGATCGGAGAGCCGGGAGGGGCGGGAGGCGTCGAGGACGGCGATGTCGGCGGCGCCTCCTGCGAGGAGGTCCGCGACCAGCAGCGCTGCGGCCGTGTCGGACAGGGGCCGCTCCGCCAGGACCGTGGCACCGCCGTCGAGGGAGAACACGCCCGCCCGCAGCACGCCGCCGTGGGCCACGGCGGCGATGGGGGCGGCGCAGCCGCCACCGAGGCCCGCGAGGACGGCCCGTTCGGCGTCGACCTCGGCCCGCGACCCGGCGTCATCGATGCGGGCGAGAGCGGCGACGAGGTCGGGACGGTCGGCCCTGCACTCGAGGGCCAGCGCCCCCTGCCCTGGCGCCGGGTAGATGTCGAGAAGGTCCGTGATGTGGTGGCCGAGGCCGAGTCGTCCGAGGCCCGCGGCGGCCAGCACGACGGCGTCGAGGTCGCCCTCGGCGACGCGTGCGAGGCGGGTGCCGACGTTGCCCCGGATGTCGACGAAGGTGAGGTCCGGCCGCAGCGCGCGCAGCTGCGCGACCCGCCGGGGGGAGCCGGTGCCGACCGTCGCGCCGGAAGGCAGCCCGGCCAGGGTCAGCCCGTCGCGGGCGCAGAGGGCGTCGCGGGCGTCGGCGCGGGCGGGCACCGCCGCGATGGTCAGCCCGTCGACCGGCGCCGTCGGGAGGTCCTTCAGCGAATGGACCGCCAGGTCGCAGCGGCCGTCGAGGATGGCGGTGCGCAGCTCGGCGGCGAAGACGCCGAGGGTGCCGAGCCGGGTGAGGGAGCCGCGTTCGACGTCGCCGCCGGTGCGGATGCGGACGAGCTCCACCTCGTGGCCGAGGGCCCGCAGCCGGTCGGCGACCAGCCCGGACTGGCCGACGGCGAGGGCGGAGCCGCGGGTGCCGAGCCTGAGCCTCATCGCAGCACCCGGTCGACGCCGAGGATCACCGGCGCGATGCCGTTGCCGTCGACCCAGGCACCGACGAGATCGACGCCCGCCTGGCGGGCCGCGGCGAGGAGACGGTCGCGGGCGGCGGGGTCGATTCGGGCTGGCATCGCCGTCCACTCTACCGACGCGAACGCGGCCACCTGCCGCGGGCTGATCGTGACGCCGCTGAGGAGTGAGGCGTCGGCGATCGCCTGCTCTGCGGTGGGCTCCAGATCCGCGGGGTAGGACAGCCGCAGCACCTCCCGGCCGCCGACCCGAGCCCAGGGCCACTTGGCCGAATAGTGCGTCATCGCCTGCGCCCGCAGCTCCGGCGTCCGCTCAGCGACGAGCACGCCCGACCCGACGGGCTCAGCGGCCAGCTCGGAACCGTCGACGGCCAGGACGGCGAAGCGGGCCCGCCGCACGGCAGGCGCCTCCACGTCGGCGCCCACCTGCGCTAGCAGCCGCGTTGCCGCGGCGGCAGGGGTGGCGACGACGACGCGGTCCGCCCGCAGCGACTCACCGTCGGCGGTGGTCAGCACCGCTCCGGAGGCGTCGCGGGTGAGCGTCTCGACACTCGCGCCACACCGCACGTCGCCGCCCGCCCCGCGCACGCGCCGCTCCAGCTCCGCGACCAGCCGGAACATGCCGCCGACGGGCTGTTCGACGGTGGGGCCGGCGGCGCGGGTGGCCGCCACCGCCGCCAGCAGCGACCCACGCTCCCGCAGCGCCGATAGCAGGCCGGGCGCGACACCCGCCAGCGGAAGCTGGTCCGCTGGGGTGGCGTACACCCGCGCGTGACGGGCTCGACGAGCGTGGCGAGCGCCTCCTCGCCGAGGCGGGCCCGCACGAGGGCTCCCACCGTGGAGGCATCGACGCCGACATCGGCCCCGAGGCCGGGCTCCTGGGCTACGGTGGCCCGGCCTGCCCGCGACAGGGCGTCGAGGGCGGGGTCGGCCAGCGTGGCGGGGATCCCGACGACGCCGTCGGCCATGCGATAGGCGCCGGAGGGTCGCCAGATGTGAGCGGCGCCGGCAGGGCCGGCCACCTCGAGACCCAGCTCGTCGCATAGCGCGCGGCCGACGCCCCCGCGCACGGCGTAGGCCTCCGCCCCCGCGTCGACGAGCGTGTCGGCGAGGCCGAGGGGTGCGATCATCCCCCCGAGTCCTGCCGCGGACTCCCGCAGCTGGACCCGGTGCCCGGCCTGGAGCAAGCGCAGCGCCGCGAGGGTGCCCGCCAGCCCGCCGCCCACGACGACGACGCGGCTCACAGCGAGTGGATGAGGTCGACGAGCGCGGTGATGACGCCCGGATCCGTCGTCGGGGCACGCCGTGGCCCAGGTTCACCACATGGGCGGGGGCGGCGGCGCCGCGGGCGACGACGTCACGCACGTGCGCCTCCAGCGGCTCCCAGCCGGCGGCCAGGAGGGCCGGATCAATGTTCCCCTGCAACGGCAGCCCGGGAGGAGGGCTGCGGCATCGTCGAGGGGTGTTCGGTAGTCGATGCCCATCGCCTCGACGCCGCAGGCCGCCATGTCGGGCAGCAGATGCCGGGTGCCGGTGCCGAAGTGGATGCGCGGCACCCGCCCCGCGACCGCGGCCAGCGCCGCCGCTGAGTGGGGCGCCACGTGGGCGACGTAGTCGGCGCGGGTGAGCGACCCGGCCCACGAGTCGAACAACTGGACGGCGCGGGCGCCCGCGTCGACCTGCGCGGAGAGGAAACGCCCGGACAGGTCGGCGCACCAGGCCAGCAGCCGGGCCCAGGCGCGGGGGTCGGCATGCATCATGGCGCGCGCGGCGAGATGGTCGCGGGAGCCGCGTCCCTCCACGAGATAGGCGGCGAGCGTAAACGGCGCCCCGGCGAAGCCGATCAGCGGGGTGTCGGTTCCCAGCTCGGCGACCGCGATCCGGACGGCGTCCTGAATCGCGGACGGGTCCATGTCGACGAGGCCGACGACCCGGTCGACGTCGGCGGCGGTGCGGACCGGCTCGTCGATGACGGGGCCGACGCCGGACACGATGTCGACGCCGACGCCGGTCAGGACCAGCGGCGTCATGATGTCGGAGAAGAAGATGGCAGCGTCCACGTGATGGCGGCGCACCGGCTGCAGCGTGATCTCCGCCGCCAGCTCGGGGATGAGGCAGGCCTCGAGGATGGTGGTGTCGCCGCGGACATCCCGGTATTCGGGAAGTGAGCGGCCGGCCTGGCGCATGAACCAGACGGGGAGACGATCGGGGCGCTGGCCGCTGAGGGCATCGAGGAGGTCACTCATGGTGCGTCCGATTCTGCCCCACAAGGACGGGGATGGTTGAATGGGGTCACTGTGACGATGACCATCTTCTCCATCCAGCACGACCGCCACGGTCTGGCCGAGGTCGAGCGCATCAGTGACGACGCGGCGGGTCTCGCCGAGCGTCTCCACGCCGTCGACGGCGTCACCGGCACCGTCCTGCTCAGCACATGCAACCGGGTGGAGGTGCTGCTGGACGCCGCACCCGGCGTGACCACCAGCATGCTCAGGGCCGTCATCAACGAACGTTTCGCCACCCCTCCCGCCTGGGACGTGTTCGCAGGCGAGGCGGCGCTCGGCCACCTGTTCCGCGTAGCGGCTGGGCTCGACTCGATGGTCGTCGGGGAACGCGAGATCGCCGGCCAGCTGCGTAGGGCGCTGGGCGAGGCGCAGGACGCGGGCCGCACGACGCTGACGCTCACGATCGCCGTCGAGGAGGCGCTGAAGGCCTCCCGGCGGGTGGCGCGGGAGACGACGCTGGAGGGGGCCGGTCGGTCCGTCGTCGGCGCGGGCCTCGACCTCGTCGACGCCGACTGGCCCGCCACGAAGCTGTTGCTGATCGGCACCGGCTCGTACGCGGGCGCCGTCGTCGCCGCCGCCCGTGCCCGCGGCGTCGACACCATCGCCGTCCACTCTGCGAGCGGACGGGGCGCCGAGTTCGCCGCGAGCCATGGCACGGGCCTTGTCCGCACGGTCGCCGAGGGGCTGGTGTCCGCCGACCTTGTCGTGACGTGCCGCGGCCAGGGCTCCACCGTGGTGGGGGTCGACGACGTCACCCGGCACGCCACGTTCCTCGACCTGTCGCTGCGCCGCGACGTCGACCCCCGGGTCGGCGGCCTCACGGGCGTCCGGCTGATCGATCTACCCACCATCCAGGACGCGCTCGGCGGAGCCATCGGCGAGGACACCCGCAGGGCGCAGGCCATCGTCGACGAGGGCATCGCCGACGCCCTCACCAAGCTGCGGTCCCGCATCGTCGATCCCGCCGTCGTCGGCCTCCGCGAGTCGGTCATGGCGCTCGTCGCGGACGAGGTGGCCCGGCTCCCCCAGCGGCCTCTCACGCACGACGACGCCGCGTTGGCGCTGCGTCGGCTCGCCACCCGCCTGCTGCACGTCCCCTCCTCCCGGGCGCGGCTGGCGGCAGAGCAGGGACGCACCGACGAATACCTGCACGCAATGGAGGAGCTCTACGGCATCGGCGCCCCCGTCGACATCAACCCGAACGAGATGGAGGAGCTGACGTGCCCGCTGACGAACCTCGCAGTGCGCGACCTGGAGACGACACGCGGCGTGTCGGAGGCGGTGTGAGCCTCGCGCCCTACACGGCCGTGATGCTGGCCTCCTACGGGGGCCCAGACCGGTCCGAGGACGTGCTGCCGTTCATGCGCAACGCCACCGTCGGACGGGGCATCCCCGACGAGCGACTCGTCGAGGTGTCCCAGCACTACGAGCTGTTCGGCGGCCGGTCCCCCATCAACGAACTGAACGCGGCCCTGCTGGAGCGGGTGGCCGGTGAGCTGACGCGCCGCGGGATCGACGTCCCGGTGGTAATCGGTAACCGGAACTGGCATCCCTTCTTCGCGGAGACGGCTGCGCGCCTCGCCGACGACGGCCACGAGCGGGTCGCGGCCCTGGCCACCTCGGCCTACTCCTCGTACTCCAGCTGCCGGCAGTACCGCGAGGACCTCGACCTGGCGGAGTCCGGCATCGACGGCCGCGTCCGGTTCGACAAGGTGGGTGCTTTCGCGGAATCCCCGAAGTTCGTGCGGGCGCAGGCCCGCGCCGTCGTCGCCGCCTGGCGTGAGCTGCGCTCACGGGTCGGGGCCGACGCGCCGTTGCGGCTGCTGTTCGTCACGCATTCCATCCCGCTCGCCATGAACGCGGCCTCGGGCCCGGGCGCCCCGGATGCCCGCTACGACGCGCAGCACCTGCGGGTCGCCGCCGCAGTCGCGGACCTGGCGACGCAGGAGCTGGGCGAGGCACCCGCCTGGGAGCTCACCTACTGCTCGCGCTCCGGGTCGCCGCACGTGCCGTGGCTCGAGCCCGACGTCAACGACCGGATGGCCGAGTTCGCCGGATCGGTGGCCGGCGTCGTCACCGCGCCCATCGGATTCATCTCGGACCACATGGAGGTCCTCTACGACCTCGACACGCAGGCCAGGCAGACGGCGGCGGACGAGGGGCTCGCCTACCAGCGGGCCGCGACCGTCGACTCGGACCCCGAGTTCGTCGAACTCCTCGTGGACAGGCTCGTGGAGCTGGCCTCCGTCGCCCGCGGCGAGGCCACCCCACCGGCCCCGCCTGCGGCCGCGCAGGCGGCGCCTGCTGTCTCCCCCGCCCGACCGACAACTGAGAAGAGCCCCCCGTGAAGCACCCCGGCCGCGACGAGCGTGACCAGACCGACGTTGACCTCGAGGCCATCAACGCCTCGACCCTGTACGCGATGTACTGCGTGTTCGCGACAGCCGCGCCGCTGCCTGCGGCCGCGGCCCTCACGGACGTCGAGGAGGCGGTCGCCGCCACGGGTGTGAGCGTGCGTGGCTACTACGACATCGGCGGCTTCCGCGCCGACGCAGACCTGCTGGTCTGGCTGCTGGCCGACGACCCGGCCGCCCTGCAGGCCGCCTACCACGCCCTCCGCAGGAGCACGCTGGGCGAGTCGCTCGAGCCGGTCTGGTCGAACGTCGGGGTGCACCGGCCGTCGGAGTTCAACCGCGCACACGTGCCCAGCTGCTTCGCCGGCTTCGCGCCCCGCCCCTGGCTGACGGTGTACCCGTTCGTGCGCAGCTACGACTGGTACTACCTCGACGAGGAGCACCGCGCCCGGATGCTGCGCGAGCACGGCCTCGCCGGCCGCGAATACCCCGAGGTGGTCGCCTCGACACTCGCCGCGTTCGCGCTGGGCGACTACGAATGGCTCCTGGCCTTCGAGGCCGATGAGCTGACGAGCCTTGTCGACGCCATGCGCCACCAGCGTGCGGTGGAGGCCAGGCTCCATGTCCGCGAGGAGACCCCCTTCTTCACGGGCCAGCACGTCGAGCTGGCGGAATGGATCGAGCGCCAGCCCCGCGCCTGATCCCCCGCCGGTGACCGCTAGGCTTTCCGCATGCCTACGGATCCCACACCTCCGGAGCCTACGGCGGGGGCGCGTCGGGCGGCCGCAGGGGGCAGCTGAAGTCCTCGGGGCTGCGGCCCGGCTGGACGACGGGCGCCTGCGCCGCGGCGGCCGCGACGGCCGCCTGGGAGGCGCTGCACACCGGCTCCTTCCCGGACCCGGTTGCGGTCACCCTGCCGAACGGGCACGAGCCGTCGTTCGCCCTGACCCAGGAGTCGCTCGCCGGCGGCGTCGCGATGGCCGCTGTGCAGAAGGATGCCGGCGACGACCCGGACGTCACGCACGGCGCCGTGATCAGGGCCCGTGTCTGGCGCGCCGACCCAGGTGCCGGCATCCGATTCGTGGGCGGCCCCGGGGTCGGCCGGGTCACACTGCCCGGGCTTCCGCTGGCGGTGGGTGAGCCGGCGATCAACCCGGGTCCGCGCGGCTACATCTCCGCGAACCTCGCCCGTGTCAGCGCCCGCCTCGGGGGTGCCGCCGACGCCGTCGTCGAGATCTCCGTCGACGACGGCGAGGAGTTGGCGCGACGGACGTGGAATCCGCGCATCGGGATTCTGGGCGGCATCTCCGTCCTCGGCACCACGGCGTCGTCGTCCCATATTCCTGCTCGGCGTGGATCGACTCCATCCGCCGCGGCGTCGACGTCGCCCGTGCCGCCGGCCTGACGCATCTGGCTGGCTGCACGGGGTCGACATCGGAGCGGGTCGCCACCGAGCTGTTCGGGCTGCCGGGGCTCGCCCTGCTGGACATGGGCGACTTCGCCGGCGCCGTCCTGAAGTACGTGTCACGTCACCCCGTCGAACGGCTCACGCTGGTGGGCGGATTCGCGAAGCTGAGCAAACTGGCGGCCGGCCACCTCGACCTGCATTCGCACCGCACCGCCGTCGACCCGACCCACCTGGCGGCCCTCGCCGCTTCGGCGGGTGCCTCCCCCGAGCTGGTCGCGGAGGTGCTCGGGTCGAACACGGCCATGGGCGCCCTCCAGGCCTGCCACGCGGCGGGTATCCCCCTCGGCAACGCCGTCGCCGAGGCCGCGCGTGACGAGGCGGCCAGGGTGCTCCGCGAGGCCCCGGTCGCCGTCGCCATCGTGTGCATCGACCGCGCGGGTGCCGTCGTCGGGTCCACCACCTGACCTAACTACTACCTTCAGTAGTATTTGGGCATGAGTCTTCCCCCAGGCGCCCCCAGCCCCGTCCCCACTGGACATCCCGGCGGACATCCCGGCGGCGGCGAACATCCGCATCTGGCCCGCAAGGGTGTGGTGCGCACCCTGCACCATGACCCGGGCGAGCGCCCCCACGTGCTCGTGTGGGAGGTGACGCGCGCCTGCCAGCTCGCGTGTCGGCACTGCAGGGCAGACGCGTTCACCCGGGCCGACCCGCGCCAGCTGACCACCGAGGAGGGCAAGGCCCTGCTCGACGACTTCGCCTCCTATGGCACCCCGCGGCCCATCGTCATCCTGTCCGGAGGCGACGCGTTCGAACGCGACGACCTGGAGGAGTTGATCGCCTACGGCACCTCGGTCGGGCTGCCGATGGCGCTGTCGCCGTCGGTCACCCCGCTGCTGACCGACGAGCGGCTCGCGTCGGTGCGCGAGGCGGGCGTGAAGGCGTTCTCCATCTCGCTCGACGGCGCCACCGCCGAGACCCACGACTCGTTCCGAGGGATCGACGGCACCTTCGCCGACTCGCTGGAGGCTGCGAAACTTGTGGTGCGTCACGGCTTCCGGTTCCAGGTGAACACCACCATCTGCCGCAACAATCTGCACGAGCTTCCCGAGATCCTGGCGGCCGTGAAGTCGATGGGGGCATGGATGTGGTACGTCCTGTTCCTCGTGCCGATGGGCCGCGGCTCGAATCTGGAGCCGCTGACGCCCGACGAGATGGAGGACGTCCTGCACTGGTTGCACGACGTCTCGGATCGGATCGCCGTGAAGGTGACCGAGGCGCCGAACTACCGCCGCGTCGCCATCCAGCGCGACGACGCCCGCGCCGCAGGCGGGCCCATGCCCGCCACGGGTGAGCTGCATGCCTGGCTGATGGCCGAGACCGACCGACTGCTCGGCGAGGTCACGGAGCGCCGGCCGCCCCGCCCACCGATCGGTGTGAACTCCGGCCGCGGATTCGCGTTCGTGGACCACATCGGAGATGTGTATCCGTCGGGCTTCCTGCCGTACAAGTGCGGCTCCGTCAAGGAGCGGCCCTTCTCCGAGATCTACGCTGAGGCGCCGATGATGAAGGCCCTTCGCGACCCGTCGGGCTACTCGGGCAAATGCGGCGTGTGCGAGTTCAACTGGATCTGCGGCGGGTCACGGGCCCGCGCGCACGCCATGCTCGGCGACCCGCTGGCCAGCGACCCGACCTGCAGCTGGCTACCTGCGTCATGAGGCATTCCACACGGAACTGGGCCACGAGTACCGGCGGGCACGCGGAGCGTCCGGCGGTCACGCCTGCGCGTTGACCTCGTAGGAGGTGTTCGTCGCCTCGAAGAAGTTGACCAGCTCGAAGGTGTCGTTGGCCGCGGCCATCCACTTGGCGGGGTTCTGCACGTGGAATTCGGGCTCGAAGCCCAGCTCCTCCAGGCGTCGGTCCGTCAGGTAGCGCACGTAGTCGTTGAGCACGGATCCGTTCAGGCCGAGGATGCCGGTGGGCAGCAGGTCGCGGTTGTATTCCTCCTCGAGCGTCACGGCGCCGAGGATCATCTGGCGAATCTCCGCCGAGAACTCCTCGGTGGCGATCTCCGGATTCTCCTCCAGCACCGTCAGGATCAGGTTGATGCCGAACTTCAGGTGCAGCGATTCGTCCCGCACGATCCAGTCGATCAGGGAGCCGAAGTTGCGCAGCAGGTTCCGCTGCCGGAACGACAGCGCCACCATGAATCCCGAATAGAACCAGATGCCCTCCAGGATCACGTTGTAGGCGACGAGGTTGCGGACGAAGTCCTGCTTGCCCTCCACCGTCGAGATGTCGAGGGTGTCTTCGGTCATGCGGCGGATGTAGCGCACTTCGAACTCCTCCTTAGCCGCCATCGATGGCACGTTCACGTGCGACCCGTAGGCCTGTTCCCTGTCGATCGGGAACGTCTCGAGCACGTACTCGAACGCCATGCAGTGGTTCGCCTCCTCCCACATCTGCTTCGCCAGGTACAGATGGCACTCGGCGGCGTTGACGTAGGGGTAGACGCCGAACGCGAGGGCCTTATTGACGAGCAGCTCGTTCGGGTTGAAGTAGCTCATCAGGTAGGTGAGGGCGTGACGCTCGTCGTCGGTCATGCGGGCGAAGTCGGCGAGGTCCTCGCCCAGCTGGATCTCGTTAGGGAACCAGGTGTTAGCCACGGCCTGGTCGTACAGGTCCATGGCCCAGCGGTACGTGACGGGCTTCAGCAGCAGGCCCTCCTGGATGCCGGTGCCGAGAATGGAAGTCATGAGTGTCTCCTGGTGAAGGCGCGTCACGACGACGCGTGGGGCGTGGGGAGGTCGGAGAGGGGAAGGGGGCGATTACTGGCAGGACTCGCACTGGAGCCGCTCCTGCGGATCCACGGGGCATTCGACGCCGTCGATCTCCAGCCCGATCGATGCCTTTGGCACGACCTGGACCCCGGTGACGACGGGAGCCGCCGAGCGGGAGCCGAAGCCGCCCGGGGCGGGGTCGCGGGGGCCGAGGCCGCAGCCGCGGGGCGAGCGCCGAAGCCGCGCCGGGGGCCGGCGCCCGCGCCCGTGATCTCCGCGGCCTTGTTGACCTTCACGGTGCTCTGCTCGGCTTGGTGGCGCGGCATCATGTGCAGGTAGTAAGTGGTCTTGAGGCCCATCCGCCACGCCAGCTGGTACAGGTCGACCATGGCGGTAACCGACCGGTCCGCCAGGTAGATGTTGCGGCTGATGGCCTGGTCGATCCACTTCTGGGCCCGCGCCGCCACCTGCAGATAGGCCTGCGGATCCACCTGGAAGCTGGTGCGGTAGGTGGCCTGCAGCGACTCGGGCACGCCGTCGACCCGGCTCAGGTCCCCCTGCACCCGCAGCAGGTCGTCACACACACGCTCCCACAGGCCAAGCCCCTTGAGGTCTGCCACCAGGTTGCGGTTGATCTCCAGGAACTTGCCCGACGACGTGGTCCGGCTGAAGATCTGGCTGAACTGCGGGTCGAGGCCTGGCGTTGTGCCGGCGACAAGCCCGATCGACGCCGTCGGCGCGATGGCCATGAGCGTCGCGTTGCGGATGCCGCCACGGACCCGGGCCCGCAGGGCGTCCCAGTCGAGCCGCGCAGTGCGGTCCACCTCGACGGGGACACCGCGGTCGGCCTCCAGCTCGTCGAGCGTGTCGAACGGCACCATCCCCCGCGACCAGCGGGAGCCGACGAAGTTGGCGTAGGGTCCGCGTTCGCGGGACAGGTCGCAGGACGCGTCGATGGCGTGCCAGCTGATGAACTCGACCACCTCGTCGATGACGTCCCATGCCTCCGGAGCGTCGTAGGCGAGGCCGAGGCGCTCGATCACATCGGAGTAGCCCATCACGCCGAGCCCGACGGCTCTGTTCTCCCGGTTGGCGTGCTCGGCCTCCGGCACGGAGGAGGCCGTGATGTCGACGAGGTTGTCGAGCTGGCGCACTGCGGTGCGGACGGAGCGGGCCATCAGGTCCCAGTCGAACCGGGCGCCGCGGCCCGAGCCGACGAGGTGCCGCGCCAGGTTGATGGATGCCAGGTTGCAGACGGCGACGTTATCGGCGTCCTGCGGGAGGCACACCTCGGTGCACAGGTTGGAGAGGTGGATGGTGCCCGTGTTGTTGTTCAGGGCACGCGTGTTGATGGTGTCCTTCCACGTCAACCACGGATGGGACGTGGTCTGCAGCGTGACGAGGATGGCCTTCCACTGCTCCCTGGCGCGGATCTTCCTGAACCGGCTGAGCTCACCTGCCTCGGCCAGCGCGACGTATTCGGCGTAGCGTCGGGAGAAGGCCGCGCCGTACAGCTCGACGAGATCGCCGACGTCCAGCGGGTCGAAGAGGTACCAGTCGTCGTCGGCGGCCACCCGCGCCATGAACTCGTCGCTGATCCACACGGCCGTGTTGGCCGTGCGGACCCGCCGGTACGGGTCGCCGGAGTTCTGCTTCAGGTCGAGGAACTGCGGGAAGTCCAGGTGCCAGTTCTCCATGTAGAAGCACAGCGCCCCGAACTTCTTGCCCCCGCGGGAGACGGCGCGCAGCGTCGAGTCGATGGTGTGCATGAAGGGGATGGGGCCGGTGGAGGTGGTGTTGTTCGAGCGGATCGGGGATCCCTCGGAGCGCAGTTTCGTCACCGACAGACCGATGCCGCCGGTGCCCTTCGTCAGCCACATGACGTCGCGCACCGATTTGGCGATGTGCTCGATCTCGTCGTTCATCTGCATCACGAAGCAGTTGGACAGCTGCGCGTACCTCGTTCCCGCGTTCACGAGGGTGGAGCCGGCTGCCAAGTAGAGCAGGCGGCTCATCGCGTCATACAGCTCGAGCGCGACGGCGGTGGGATCGGCCTCGTTGAGGGCAAGTCCCATGGCGACACGCATCCAGAAGAACTGCGGCACCTCGATCGGGCGCCGGGCCGAGTCGGTGAGCATGTAGCGGTTGCGGATGGTCTGGACGCCGATGAACCGCAGCAGGTCATCGCGCTCGGGGGCCAGCGCCGCGGCGAGGACCTCCAGGTCGAACGCCGTCGCCAACTCCGAGGCCAGCAGCCCCGCCGAGACGGCCCTCTCGACGTAGCCGGGGAAGCGGGCTACGTGCAGCTGCCGGATCGTTTCGGGAGCGCCGTCGCCGAACAGGTCGTGGGTATCGTCGAAGACCTGCTTGTAGAGCTTCTTCGTGAGGAGCCGCGCCGCGATGGTGTCGTAGGCCGGGTCGTCCTTGACGTTGGCCAGCGCGACGTGGATGACTGCGTCATCGAGCTGATCGGTGCTGATCCGGTCGAAAAGCGTGATCTCGACCTCCGACCGGAGCTGCACCGCGCGGGGCAGCTCGTCGTCGAGGCCGCGGGCCGCGTCAGCGATGGAGGCGGCGACCTCGGCGCCGTCGTAGTCGACCAGGGATCCGTCGCGCTTCTGCACGCGAATGGAGACGGTATTCATGATGTCTTCCCTCGAAGCACTGTTTCGTGGCAGGTCTTCGGACTCGCGAGCGCGCCCTGATCCGGGCACCTACTGGCCGTCGCTTCCCAGGAGGTCTTCTCCCAGTGCCGATGACGGCGGTCGTTCTCGCATACCGCTGCGGGGCAGCTCCGGATTCTCACCGGATTCCCTCTTAGCCACCCGCCGACCGGCGGACGGAACCACGTGCTTCGGGAACTATATGTGGAGGCGCATTGGGGTGTCAACCACTACATGTGGGTTCAGGGGAGGTCGAGGGCGGCCACCTGTCCGATCACGACGATCGCGGGCGGGCGGACGGCGTTGGCCTCGGCCACGTCGGCGATGTCGGCCACCGTGGCGCTCCAGGACTGCTGCTGCGTCGTCGAGCCGTCCGCGACGATGGCCGCAGGCGTCGTGGCGGGCAGGCCTGCGTCGACCAGGGCCGCGGTGATCTCCGGCAGGAACTTCACGGCCATCAGGAGCACGAGCGTGGTGCTGGTGGCCGCGAGCGCCTTCCAATCGAGCTGGCTGCTTGGATCGCCGGGCGGCACGTGGCCCGAGACGACGGTGAACCCCTGCGAGAGGGACCGGTGCGTCACGGGGATGCCCGCCAGCGCAGGCACCGCCACCGCCGAGGTGACGCCGGGGATGACGCGCACGGCGACCCCCGCCTCGGCGCACGCCTGCCACTCCTCCCCTCCCCTGCCGAAGACGAAGTTGTCGCCGCCCTTGAGGCGCACGACCCGCAGCCCGCTGCGCGCCCGGTCGATGAGGATCGCGTTGATCTCCTCCTGCGGCGTGAATGCGCCGCGGGGGATCTTCCCGACGTTGATCAGCTCCGCGTCGGGGCGGGCCTCCTGCAGGGCGCTGACGGGCCCGAGCCGGTCGTGGACGACGACGTCGGCCTGCCTGATGGCCCGCAGGCCGGCGACGGTAAGGAGGTCGGGGTCCCCGGGGCCTCCGCCCACGAGGACGACCTCACGGGGTGTCAGTTCCTGCTGCATAGTGTCTCCATAATGTCGACGAGGGCCGCGACGAGGCCAGCGTGGTGGTCGGGGGTGCGGGCTGCGAGCCGCAGCCACGTGGGGCCGAGGCCCGGGAAGGATTCGCCTCGTCTGACGGCGTATCCGCGTGCCGCCAGCGCCTCGCGGAGGGAGCCGGGGGCGATGCTGGCGGTGTCGACGAGGACGAAGGGGGCGGCCCCGTCGACGGGGGCGAGGCCGATGCCGCGGAGCCGGCCGGCGAGGTCGGCCCTGGCCGCCTCAGCTGCAGCGGCGAGCCGCCGGGCCTCGTCGCGGCGCCCCTGGGAGAGGCACGCCACCGTTGCGGCGACGGCAGGCGTGGACACCGACCAGGGCGGCTGCTGGGCGGCGAGCAGGGCGATCGTGCGCGGATCGCCGACAACGTAGCCCGCCCTGATCCCCGCCAGTGCCCACGTCTTGGTGAGCGAGCGCAGCACGATCCGGCGGCTCATGTCGCCCCCGATGAGGCTCTCCGGTTCACCGGGGACCGCATCGAGGAACGCCTCGTCGACGACGAGGGTCCCGGCCCGCAGCGCGAGCAGGTCTCCGCGGCGGTGCAGCACGCCCGTCGGGTTGGTGGGGTTGCCCACGACGACGAGGTCGGCCGCCGGCACCGCGTCGGGGTCGAGCCGGAAGCCGTCGGCGGCGGAGAGGAGATGGCGCAGGGGTGAGCGGCCGGCGGCGACGAGCGCCGCCTCCGGTTCGGTGAATTGGGGGTGGATGACGACGGCGGCGCCGTCGAGCGCCCTGGCGATCAGGGTGAACGCTTCCGCCGCCCCGGCGACGGGCAGCACCATGTCCTCGTCGACGCCGTGGTGGGCGGCGATGGCGGAGCGGGCCGGCGCCGGGTCGGGGTAGGCGGCCCAGTCGGCGGCGTCGCGGGTGATGGCGTCGACGAGCCAGCCCGGGGTGCGTCCCCGCCGCACGTTGACGGCGAAGTCGACCAGGCCGGGCGCGAGGTCACTGTCGCCGTGGTGCGCGAGGTCGGGCTCCGGCGCGGTGTCCGGTGCGGCCGTCGCCTCGTCCCGCCACCGGTGAACGGCGTCGGTGAACCGCTGCGCCAGCTGCGGATGCCCCGCCCAGTGCGTGTGCAGGTAGGAGGCGTGGATGGTGGGGGTCGCCACGCCGTCCGGGCGCCCGTCGAGCAGCCAGGCCGGCTGGTCGCCGGGGGCGGCGGCCGTACGGTGGAACTCGTGCCCCGTGACAGTCTCGCCCACCCGTCCGAGGAGGGTGTCGGTCTCGACGGTGGCCTCCCGGTAGCCCATGGTCAGGCGCGCCGTCATCGCCGAGGTGCCTGGCAGCGCCCCGACCATCGCCTCGCCGTCGAGTTCGCGGCACAGGTACAGCAGCCCGGCGCACTCGGCGACGGTGGGGACTCCCGCAGCGATGGCGTCGCGGATCGCGGCGAGCAGTTCCGTGTTGGCGGCGAGTTCCCTGGCGTGCACCTCCGGGAACCCGCCCCCGAGCCACAGGCCCGCCGTCCCCGCGGGCAGCGCTGTGTCGGTGAGCGGATCGAAGACGACCGGCTCGCAGCCGCCGGCGATGAGGAGCTCGTCGGTCTCCGCGTACCGGAACGTGAAGGCCCGTCCGCCCGCGACCGCGACCCTCGGCCGGCCGGTGGCCCCTGCCCCGCGGGGAGGCGCAAGCGGCGGCCGCCACGGCTCGGCCGCGAGCGGCGGCGCGGTCCCTGCCAGCGCCAGCAGGGCATCGAGGTCGACGTGCGCGGCGACGACATCGCCCATGGCGACGATGCCTGCGTCGTCGCGCTCGGCCGCGGGGACGAGGCCGAGGTGCCGCGAGGGGGCCTCGATCTCGAGGTTCCGCGGCAGCGATCCCAGCACGGGGACGCCGACGCGTTCGACCGCCGCGCGTGCCTCGGCCTCGTGACGGGAGCTGCCGATCTGGTTGAGGACCACGCCACCGATGCGGATGTCGGGGTCGAAGGTCGCCATGCCGAGCACCAGCGCGCCGACGCTGCGGGACGTGTGTCTGGCGTCGACGACGAGGACGACGGGCGCGCCGATCAGGCGGGCGACGTGCGCCGTGGACGCGAACCCGTCGCTGCCGAGCCGTCCGTCGAACAGCCCCATGACGCCTTCGACGACGGCGACGTCGGCGCCGCTGGCCCCGTGCAGCAGCAGCGGCGCCATGAGCTCCTCGCCGCACAGGAACGGGTCGAGATTGCGGCCGGGTCTCCCCGCCGCGAGCGTGTGGTAGCCGGGGTCGATGTAGTCGGGCCCCACCTTGAACGGGGCAACGTCGATGCCGCGGCCGCGCAGGGCGGCCATGACGCCGGTCGCCACCGTCGTCTTGCCGTGCCCGGAGGCGGGGCGGCGATCACGAGGCGTGGGATCACCATTCGATGCCCGCCTGCCCCTTCTGCCCCTTGTCGAAGGGGTGTTTGACCTTTGTCATCTCCGTGACGAGGTCGGCGAGGTCGAGGATGGGCTGCGGGCAGCGGCGTCCCGTGATGACCACGTGCTGGATGCCTGGGCGGTCCCGCAGCGTCGCGGCGACCTCGTCGACGTCGACCCAGCCCCACGCCATCGGGTAGGTGAACTCGTCAAGCAGCCAGAAGCGGTGCCGCTCCTCCGCGATGCCCTGCCTGACGTGGGCCCAGGCGGCCTTGGCCGCATCCTCCGCGCTCACCTCGCCGCCGTGCGCCGACCGCATCCAAGTGCAGCCGGTGCCCATCCGTTCGAACGTGACGTTGCCGTCGAGTTCGCCGAGCCTGGTCAGGGCCTGGTACTCCCCCGTCGTCCATGACGCGGATTTCACGAACTGGTAGACGCCGACGGACCAGCCCTGCGCCCACGACCGCAGCGCGGTGCCGACGGCGGCGCTGGTCTTGCCCTTGCCGTCGCCGGTGTAGACCAGCAGCAGCGGACGGTTGCGCCGCTCCTTCGTCGTGAGACCGTCGTCGGGGTCGACGGTGGTGCGTCCTCTGGTCACGCTTCCTCCAATACGATGCGGGCATGATTGTCGATCGAGACGGGGCCCTGCTCGGGCGCACGCCCGGCCTGCCGGACGAGGTTTTCGCCAGCGATGGCCTCATCACGAAGCGGGTGCTCCGCGCGAGCGCCATTGCGCATCTGCGGCCGCTGCCCGGGCAGCTGCTGTGGGACGTCGGCACCGGCGCAGGTTCGATCGCCGTCGAATGGTGCCGGGCGGCCGATGGGGCCCGTGCCATCGGCGTGGAACGTCGGTCCGACCGGGCGTCCCGGGCCCTCGGCAACGCCGAGCGGCTCACCCCGGAGGGGGCCTTCCGGCTCGTCGAGGGCGACGCGGCCGAGGTGCTCGGCGGGCTGCCGGCCCCCGACGCCGTGTTCGTCGGAGGCGGCGGCACCCTGGAGGTGCTGGAGCTGGCCATGGCGGCTCTGCGCGACGGCGGCCGACTCGTCGTGCACGGCATCACCGTGGAGGCCGAGCTGCTGTGCGTGGCCGTCCACGAGCGGTGGGGCGGGCACCTGTCGCGGATCCAGGTGGAGAACGCCGAGCCCCTCGGGTCGCTGCTGGGCTGGCGGCCGAACCGCACCCTGATCCAGTGGGCGGTCGAGAAGGTCTAGCACCCGATCACCCGGGCCACGTCGTCGACGGTGCGGGGCAGCGGATCGACGGGGAGCCCCAGCCGGTGCAGGAGTTCCAGCTGCCAGGGGCGGCGGAGCCGGGCCACGGAGAGCAATTCCTCGTCGCCGAGGAGCGAGGGGTCGCCCTGTCGGACGCGGCGACCGCCGACGACGGCCACCTCGTCGGCCCATGCGAGGGCCAGGTCCACGTCATGCGTGGCCAGCACGACGGTGGTGTCGAGGCCGGCAAGGGTCGCCGTCAGCTCGGCGACGCCAGCAGGGTCGAGCCCCGCCGTCGGCTCGTCGAGCAGCAGCACCGCCGGACGCATCGCGACGGCGCCGGCGATGGCGACCCGTTTGCGTTCACCGTAGCTGAGCTGATGGGTGGGCCGCTCCGCCAGGTGCGTGACACCCAGCAGGGCGAGGGCTTCCTCCACCCGAGAGCGTGCGTCGGCCTCGGCGAGCCCCAGGTTGAGCGGGCCGAAGGACACGTCCTGCGTGACGTCGGCGGAGAACAGCTGATCGTCTGGATCCTGCAGCACGAGCTGCACGAGGCGACGGTGAGCGCGCAGGGAGGCGCGGTCGTGGCCGAGTGCCCTCCCTCGGCCCGGACGGTGCCGCGGATCGGCGGGAGCGCGCCGGCCAGGCTGCGCAGCAGCGTCGTCTTGCCGGACCCGTTCGGGCCCAGCAGCGCCATGCGGACGCCGCGGCGGATGGTGAGGTTGGCTCCCTCCAACACCGGCGGCTGACCGCGGAAACCGGCTGTCAGGTCCGCCGCGCCGAGGATCTCGGTGGCGGCGCCGGCGGTCACGCTGCCGCCAGGGAGAGGAGCCACACGCCGGAGACGCCGGCCGCGGAGAGCGCCACGAACGGCCAACTGCGGTGCCGCACCGGGGCGAGCGTCGTCAGGGACTCCTCGTAGCCGCGGCCCTCCAGCCCGTGCTGCAGCCGGGCGGCCCTGTCCCAGGTCCGCAGGATGATGGTGCCGGTGGTCGCGGCGAGTGCGGCCCAGCGGCGCCGCGGTGACGCCTCGTCGCCGAGCCGGGCCCGCTGCGCCGACCGCACGGCCAGCGTGGTGGCCAGGAGCAGGAACAGCAGCCGGTAGGTGAGCGACGCGATCTCGAGGAGAACGTCGGGCAGCCGCAGCCCCCGCAGCCAGGTCAGCAGGTCGATCATCGGCGTCGTCGTCGCCAGCACCATCATGGCGAGCGTGCCGGCGATGCCGTGGGCGAACAGGCCCGCCGCCGTCGCAAGTCCCTCCGCGGTGAACCGGAGGGGGCCGATGCCCCACCCGTCGCCGCCGAAGTGGACGGCCACGGGCAGGGTGCCGAGCAGCAGGAACGTCAACGGCGCCACCAGCACCGTTGCGAGGAGGGAAGGACGGATGCGGGCCGGGCCGACAATCGCAAAGACGGAGACAAGGGCCACGGCCACGCATCCGGGCCAGGGGGGCAGGAGGAGCGCGGTGAGCAGCAGCGCAAGGCTGAGCAGCACCTTTTCCCCCACCCGACGCCGCCGCCAGGGGCTTGCCCAGGCGGCGTCGTCGATGGAGAGGGTGGTCATTCGAGCGGGGCCAGCTCGCGCTTCATGGCGGCACGCCCGCGCAGCTGCCCGAGAGCGAATCCCAGGATCCCTGCACCGATGGACGCCTGGACCGCGAAGAGACCCGACTCGATCTCACCGCTGCCCGGCTCGAAGACCGGGCTGAACCATGGCTCGGCCCCGTACTCGTCCTCCAGGATCGCGGTCACGGCGGCGTCGGTACCCGCGAACGCCTCCTCCCCCTCCTCCGCGGGAGGCGCGAGGACGAAGCTGAGCGCGAAGATCGCGACGATGCCCGTCACGAGCGCGAGCCCGATGAACCAGTCCTTGGGCTTAAACACCTGCCACCTCCCGGTCCGCGGGGACGACGCCGAGGCGCGCCAGTTCGGCCGGCGCGACACGGGTGAAGAATCCGAAGAGGAGGATGCCGAGGATGCCCTCGGCGATCGCCAGCGGGACCTGCGAGACGGCGAAGATGCCGAGGAACTTCGCGGCCGCCCCCCAGAATCCGGTGGCGGCGTCCGGGTAGGCGAACGCCAGCTGGAAGGACGTGACGCAGTAGGTGGTCAGGTTCGCCACCACCATCGCGGAGAAGACTCCGAGCCAGGTGGGGGCCTTCACCGTCCGCAGCAGCCGCCAGATGCCGTAGCCGGCCCAGGGGCCGGCGATGGCCATCGAGAACACGTTCGCGCCGAGTGTGGTGAGGCCGCCGTGGGCCAGCAGCAGCGCCTGGAACAGCAGCACCACCGTCCCCAGGAACGCCATCACGGGCGGCCCGAACAGCACCGCCCCTGCCCCCGTGCCGGTCGGGTGCGACGAGCTGCCCGTCACCGACGGCAGCTTGATCGCGGACAGGACGAACGTGAACGCGCCGGCCGCGGCGAGCAGCAGCTTGCTCTCGGGGGACCTTCGCGCCTCCCGGATGACCGCCCGCGCCCCGTGGACCACGAACGGTGTGGCCACGGCGAACCAGGCCGCGCATTGTATGGGTGGGAGGAAACCCTCTGCGATGTGCATCTCACTCCTTCCGCCGGGATTCAGCGCCCCGGACGTTGGTTCGTGCTGGCCGAGTTTCTGACTTCCCCCCGGATGAGGGGCTCACAGTGGCGCGACCGTCCCGGATCTATTCCCGGATTCCTGTGCCTGCACGAAGCATCTGTATAGTTGCCCGGCCAGTCTCCCAACCGCCGTCTGCGGTGCCCGCACCGGGGTCGGTTAACACCGGACCGGCTGGGCGCGCCGCTGACGGCGGCCGGCTCCTAGCCTTGGCGGGACGTGTTGGTGAGCTCGTCGGTGCTCGCGATGGCGTTCACCGCGGCAACCGTCACGGCGCTGCCGCCGCGCCTGCCCCGCACCACCAGATAGTCGAGGCCGTAGGGATTGGCCGCAAGGGCCTCCTTCGATTCGGCTGCGCCGACGAAGCCGACGGGGATGCCGATGACGGCCGCGGGCTTGACGCCCGTCTCCCCCACCAGTTCCAGCAGCCGGAACAGCGCCGTCGGGGCGTTGCCGACGGCGACGACGGCCCCCTCGAGGCGCGGCAGCCACAGATCGACGGCGGCCATGGTCTTCGTGATGCCCTTCGCGGCCGCCACCTCGGCGAGCGCCGGGTCCTTGATGTGGCAGACCACCTCGTTGTCGGCGGGCAGCCGCGAGACGATGATGCCGGTGGCGACCATCGACGAGTCGCACAGGATGGGGGCTCCGGCGCGCAGTGCAGCGTTGGCGGCCGCCACCACGTTCGGGGTGAAGGCCACGTCGTCGGCGATATCGGTGGCGCCCGCCGCGTGCACCATGCGCACCACCGCGCGGCTGACGTCGGCCGGGAAGCGGGCCAGGTTCGTCTCGGCGCGGATGATCCGAAACGACTCCTCGTAGATCTCCTCGCCGGTCCTGAGATAGCCGGTCACGATGCCTCCTTGGCTAGTGCGGAGCGGACGGACGCGAGCAGCGCGTCGCGGACGCCGCGGGAACGGACGGGGTCACGGCTGCCGAGCACGCCGACGGTGACGCCGTCGGCGTTCATAGTCGTCGCGGTCCAGGCGCTGCCGCCCGTGGCGTCGTCGGCCCGGACGCAGAAGGTGCGTCCCGCCTCCGCCTCGGCTGCGACGAGGGCGTTGACGCGCGGGTCGTCGGTCTGTGCCAGCGCGTACCAGGCGCCGGCGACATCGCCGTCTGCGTAGCGCCGCCGCTCCCAGGCAAGCCGCCCCTGCGCGACGAGGGCCTCCAACGCCGGTGTCGCCTCCGGGGAGATGAGGGTCACGTCTGCGCCCGAGTCGAGCAGCCGCGGCACCCGGCGGGTCGACACGGCGCCGCCGCCGACGACGACGACCCTGCGGCCGCCGAGCCGCAGGCCGCTGAGGTAGGCGGGGGCCCCCGCCCCTGGGGCGTCCAGCAGCGTCTGCCGGTAGCGGTCGGCGACCACGTGCGCCAGTTCGTCGCAGGCGCCGATCACCTCGGCGACCCGCACCTGCGCGTCGGGGTGGGCGGCGGCCCAGGCGGCCGACTGTTGGTGTGTCCAGGTGCGCAGCCGTCCCGGGAACAGCCAGTGCCCCATGACGACGATCTTCCTGCCGCCGGCGGCGTAGGCGCGGTCGAGGGCCTCGGGAAGGCTGGGCCGGGTCACCTGGATGAATCCGGGCTCGACTCCCTGCCAGCCGCCCGTCTCGAAGTGCAGCCGAGCGAGCCGCACATGGTCGGCGTTGGCGTCGGGCACCAGCGCGCCACGCCCGACGAGGACGACCGTCGTGTCGGCGGGTACCCAGTCCCCCATCACCGCCGCGATCCTAGCGCGGACGGCGTCGATGAGGCGTGGGTCGGGCCCTAGGTGGGTCGCGTAGTCGATCCTGGCGCCGGGGAGGGCCTCCAGCGTTTGCTCGATGAACTCGGGGATGTCGATGCGGACGTGGCCTCCGGTGCCGAGCATCAGGGGGACGACGACGGCGCGCGGATCGTCCTGGCCGCGGAGCACGTCGACGAGCACGTCGGGAATCGACGGCGAGCTGAGCTCGACGAAGCCGATCGCCACCCGCCTATCCGGCAGCAGGGCCTGCACCCTGTCGGCGAGTTCCCGGCTGACGGCCTCCCCCTGCGGGTCGCGGGTGCCGTGGGCGGCGATCACGAGTGGGGTGGTCATGCGGTGGGCTCCTTCGCTTCGGTGGGCATCCAGGCGTAGTCGCGGGGCGTGACGATCCGGGTCTCCCCGCCGCCGGTGGTGACGAACCGTGTCGTCGACGATCCGACGACCACGAGGGAGTTCATGTCCACCCATTCGGGGTTGAACTCCGCCAGGGTGCTGGTGATCACCTTCTGCCGCTTGCGGCAGGCCTGCTGCACCACGGCGACCGGTGTGTCGGGCGAGCGTCTGGTGCCGAGGATCTCGAGGGCCCGCGGCAGGTGTCGCAGCCGGGTGCGGCTGCGCGGGTTGTACAGGGCGACGACGAAGTCGCCGTCGGCCGCGGCGAAGAGCCGCTTCTCGATGTTCTCCCAGCTGGTGTGCAGGTCCGAGAGGGACAAGGTGACGTGGTCGTGGCCCAGCGGGGCACCGAGGATCGCGGAGACGGCGAGGCTGGCGGTGACGCCGGGCACGATGTCGACGTCGATGCCGTCGGTGCCCTGCTCGAGGACGGGGCTGGCCATCGCGTAGATCGCCGGGTCGCCGCCGCAGACCAGCGCGACGTTCTCGCCTCCGCGGGCGGCGTCGATGGCGGCGGAGGTGCGCATCTCCTCGGTGCCCATCTTGGACGCCAGCACACGGGTGCCGGGGCGGATGAGGTCGCGGATCTGCTTGACGTAGGGGCCGTAGCCGACGACGAAGGTGGCCTGCCGGATCCGCTCGATCGCACGCGGGGTGAGCAGGTCCCGGACGCCGGGCCCGAGCCCGACGACGCTGAGCCGTCCCCGCACGGGGATGCGGCCGACGGCGCAGGTGGCGTCCGAGTTGCGCTGTTTGGGGACGAGTAACTCGGCGCCCTTGGCGAGGACGGAGGCCTCCGCTACCGACGGGGTGCCGACGTGCCCCTGCACGAGCGCGCTGGGGGTCGGCACGTCCTGCTCGGCGAGCACCTCCGGTGTGAAGTCGACGAGCGGCACACCGAGCTGTTTGACCAGCTGCAGCAGCCCGATCTCGCCGGCCTTCAGGTCGACAGTGGCGATGGCGGCGACCGACTCGAGGGCCAGGTCGTTGGCGGCGAGTGTCTCGGTGAGCAGGTCGCGCAGCGTCTCGACGGGGGTGCCGCGGTTGCAGCCCATCCCGACGATCAGGCTGCGCGGACGCAGCACCACGGTCGGCAGGTCCGCCGGAGGCACCTCCACCCGGTCGGTGACCACGATCCGCGCCGCGGCGTCCGCGGCGTCGACGGACACGTTGCTCGGCAGCGGTGGCAGGGCCCACGGCTGCGCCCGTTCCACCCGGACGGGGGCGCCGTCGATGAGGGCACGGGTGACGCCGGCGACATCCCCGGCGTAGGGCCAGCCGAGCGTGTCGAGGGCGGGCAGGTTGAGCGCGTCGGTGGCGGTTGTGAGGACGGGCGTGGCGCCGAGGCCGTCGGCGATGCGTCGGGCCAGGTCGTTGGCTCCGCCGGTGTGGCCGCCGACGAGCGGCACCGCGAACCGTCCCGCCTCGTCGATGACGACGACGCCCGGGTCGCTGCGCTTGTCCCGCAGCAGCGGGGCGACGAGCCGGGTCGTCGCGCCGAGCGCGAGATGGCTGACGATCAGGTCGCATTCAGCCCAGGCCCGCGGCAGCAACTCGGCTGCGGGGCCGTCGTAGCGGACGGAGGTGACCCCAAGGGCGGCGTCGATCCTGTCGGCATGCCTGCGGGCGGCGGGCGAGTTGACGACCTGCCCGATGAGCGGCTCCTCGCCGCCGGCGCGTTCGAGGTGGGCGCCGGAAATGAGGGCGCGGGTGTCGGGTGTGCCGTCGAGGATCAGCACCACGTTGGGTTCGGCGACATCGTCGAGGGCGACGGCGGCGGCGGCCGTCAGCACCCGCACCCGCTCGTCGTCGGCCCCCAGCCGCTCGGCGAGGACGAAGGTGCGGCCGAGGTGGCCAACGGCGGCGGCGAGCTCGGCGACCCCGGTCCCCTGCGAGGTGAGGACGGCCACTTTGGGGTGCCACTTGGCTGCGGCGACGGCCTCGTCGATCGGCTTGCCGTGCGCGGAGACGACCAGCGCGTCGTCCCACGGCAGCGCGACGGCGGCGAAGGCGGCGGCGACGGAACTGACCGCCGGCCGGACCCGCACCTGGTGACCGGCCAGGCGGATGCGGCGCGCGATGCCGTGGAAGCCGGGATCGCCGCTGGCGACGACGAGGGCGTCCTGGTCGGGCCGCAGCGTGGCGAGGCGTTCGAGGGCCGGGGTCAGCGCGCCGAGCACCACTTGCCGGTCTGGATCGACGTCCAGGTCGGCGAGGTGGCGGCGCCCGCCGACAACCAGGGCGGCCGTGCGGGCGAGGGTGCGGGTGTCGTCGGAGAGTTCTCCGAGATAGCCGTGGACGTGGATCATGGCGTCGTCTCCTGGGTGTGGACCGCGCCGGCACCGTTGGCGCGCAGGTCGGATTTCGCTTCGGGGTCGGCGGCGCGGTACTCGTGCCGGAAGCCGGGATGATAGAGGTGGGAGCGGGTGCCGCTGTGCCCCTCGGCCAGGGCGGGGCCGACCATGACGATGGTGTGCTTCCACAGCTTGTGTTCGCGCATGGTGGCCGACAGATCGTCGAGACGGCAACGCAGCATCATCTCGTCGGGCCAGGTCACACGGTAGCCGACGATGCAGGGTGTCTCCGGCGGGTAGCCGCCGGCCAGCAGCTCCGCCTGCAGCTGCTTGTTGCGGGCCGCGGACAGGTAGAGCGCCATCGTCGCCCCGTGGGCCGCGAACCCGCGGACGGTTTCGCGGGGCGGCATGGGTGTGCGTCCGCCCTCCAGCCGGGTGAGGATGAACGACTGGCACACCTCGGGGATGGTGATCTCGGCGTTCATGCGGGCGGCGGTGGCCGAGTAGGCCGAGACTCCTGGGACCGTCTCGTAGTCGAGGCCGAGCTGGCGGCACTGCTCGTACTGTTCGCCTGTCGCGCCGTAGATCGACGGGTCGCCTGTGTGCACGCGGGCCACCAGCAGCCCCTCCTCGGCGGCGCGCCGGTAGTGGGCCTCGGTATCCTCCAGCGCCTCGGTGGCCGAGTCGACGATCAGCGCACCGGGCTTGGTGGTGGCTACGATCCCGGGGTGGACCAGCGACGACGCCCAGATGACGATGTCGGCCTCGGCAATCACGCGGGCGCCGCGGACCGTGATCAGGTCGTCCGCGCCGGGGCCTGCGCCGACGAACACCACCTTCCCCCTCACAGCCGTCCCCCCGTCGTCTCTCCACGGCGGGCGGGGGCGAGTACGGTGCTGAAGTACGGGGCGGCCCGGTCGTCGTCGAGGTCACTGAGCCGGTGCAACTCCTGGTGGTCGAGGCCGATGTTGACGCCAAGCACGGCGTCGCGGCCCTTGCCGCGGATGGCGGCTGCCACCTCATGGAGGTGCCGTCCCCCCTTGTACGCGACGACAGTGTCGACCGCGTCCAGCAGCTCCGCGAACCTCTCCATCCCGGCGGTCACGGGAACCAGCGCAAGAGTCTCGGTGCCCTCGACCAGCGGGGTGCGGCTCTCAGCAGCCAGCGCCTGCATCGCGGTGACCCCGGGCACCACCTGGATCTCGACATCGGGTAGGAGTTCAACCACGTGGGCTGCCAGGTAGGAGAACGTGGAGTAGACGCTGGGGTCGCCCACCGTCGCGAACACGACGATGTCAGCGCCCTCACGGAAGGCCCCGACGGCGGCGTCGGCGGACGTCTGCCAGGACGCCTTGCGCTTCTCGCTGATCCCGCTCCTGCAGGCCATCGAGAAGGGGATGCGCAGGATCCTGGCGTCAGGGCAGTTAGCGGTGACGATCTGCTCAGCCCGGCCTGGCCCGTCGCCGGACTCCTCCGTCGCCGGTACCAAAACGATGTCTGCCGATGCGAGCAGCCGGACCGCCTTCACGGTCACGAGCTCGGGGTCGCCGGGGCCTACGCCTACGCCGACCAGTTGGGGATGCGCCACGAGGGTCTGCCTTTCTGGGTGTCCTCGCCCATGGAAGTGACTGGCACGAGACGAGTTCCTGACTTCCCCGGGACGGGTAACAGTGGCGGGACCGTGCCGGACTTCCACCGGCTTCCTCGCACCCTCGTGCGCCACCAGTCTCGCAGATCGTATCCTGCCGGCGACGCGCGGGGTCCCCTACCCCTCTGCCGCGGTCGCCACCGAGCGCCGCTTCGCGCGGCGGATGGTGAGGATGACGCCCCAGTGACAAGGGCCAGCACGACGACGTCGGGCTGTTCCTCCTGGACCTGCGGCGGGCCGGGTCAGCGGGCCAACCCCAGGAGGTCGTCGACCCGGATATGTTCCTCGATGGCGTCCGCGGTCGTCTCGATCATCAGTTCCCGCAGCGCCTGGAAGCCGCCGCCGTCGTCGCGCGGCTCCCAGGCGGAGCCGGCCTCGCGGGCCACAGCAGCCAGCCAGGCCCGGCGGAACCCGTCGCTCTCCAGCGAGCCGTGCCACATGGTGCCCCAGACAGAGCCGGCGTGGGCGCCACCCAGGAACGGCTCGGCGCCTGCGTCGACGGCGGGGCGGCCATGGTGGATGGTGTAGCCGTCGACGGCGTGGCCCCGCCAAGTGCCCTGCGGGCGGCCGAGCACCTTCTCGGTATGGAACGCGATGTCGGCGGGGAGGAGGCCCAGCCCATCCGCGACGCCGTCGCCCTCCACACCGTCGTCGATGGTGCGGGCGAGCATCTGGAAGCCACCGCAGATGCCGAGCACGGGGCGGGCTGCGGCGGCGCGGGCGACAATGGCGTCAGCGATGCCGGTCGCCCGCAGCCAGGCCAGGTCGCTGAGCGTCGACCTGGAGCCGGGCAGCACGACCAGGTCGGCGCATTCCACCTCCCGCGGATCGACGGTGACGACGACTCTGACCCCTGGCTCCTGGGCGAGCGCGTCGACATCCGTCGCATTCGAGATGCGCGGGAGGCGGACGACTGCGACGGTAAGGTCGCCGGCGGAATCGTCCCTGGCGTCGTTGCGCCAGCGGCCGACCTCCAGCGCATCCTCGCCGTCGACCCAGACGCCGTGCAGGAACCGGAGGACGCCGTAGTTGGTGAGCCCCGTGCGGCCGGAAATGTCGTCCAGACCGGGGTCGAGGATCGACTGGTCGCCCCTGAACTTGTTGATCACGTAGCCGGCCAGCAGTGCCCTGTCGGCGTCGTCGAGCAAGGCCCAGGTGCCGTAGATGGAGGCGAGCACCCCGCCGCGGTCGATGTCTCCCACGAGCACCGTCGGCAGCCCGAACTGCCTGGCCAACCCCATGTTGGTGTAGTCACCCCTGCGCAGGTTGATCTCGGCTGGCGAGCCGGCGCCCTCGCAGATGACGAGCTCGTGGGTGGCGGCGAGCTCCTCGAAGGCCGCGTAGGCCGCCTCGGCGAGGTGCCTACGCGACGTGGCGTACTCCCCGGCTTCGAGAGTGCCGTGCGGCTGGCCGCGGAGAACCACGAACGATCTGCGGTCCGTTCCCGGCTTCAGCAGCACCGGGTTCAGCAACGACGACGGGACGATACCGGCCGCCGTCGCCTGCAGGTACTGTGCCCGCCCGATTTCGGAGCCGTCGAGGCAGACCATCGAGTTGTTGCTCATGTTCTGCGACTTGAAGGGCGCGACGTCAATGCCGCGCCGGCGCGCCACGCGGCACAGACCGGTGACGAAGAGGCTCTTCCCCGCATCGGAGGAGGTCCCCGCGATCAGCAGTCCAGTCATCGGCCCCTCCGCGGGACAACGGTCAGGACGGTGACGGCGGCCGCCGTCACCGCGCAGGTTACGGCCGTCACCAGCGTGGCGGCCTTCCGGAGCTCCCGCGCCGTCGGGCGGGGGCCGTCTCCGAGGAGGCCGCGCTCCTCCACCCGATCCTGGTAGGTGTTGCGTCCGCCGAGCTGGACGCCGAGCGCTCCGGCCCACGCGGCCTCGCACCAGCCGCCGTTGGGCGAGGGGTGGTCGTGCGCGTCGCGCCGCATGATCCTCCAGGCCTGGGCCGGGTCTCCGTCGACGACGGGGGCAAGCATGCAGGCCGCGGCCCCTGTGATCCGGGCGGGTAGCCAGTCGGCGGCGTCGTCAAGCCTCGCGGCGGCCGTACCGAAGCGTCCGTAGCGGTCGTTCCGGTGTCCGAACATCGCGTCGAGTGTGTTGAGGCACCGGTGCACCACGAGCCCGGGGATCCCGGAGACAGCACCCCAGAACAGCGATGCGACGACGGCGTCGGCGGTGTTCTCGGCCATCGACTCGACGACCGCGCGGGCCAGTTCGGACTCGTCGAGGCCAGCCGGGTCCCTTCCGCACAGGTGCCCGAGCTGGGCCCGAGCCCCCTCCAGATCCGCCTCGTCGAGTCGGTCGGCCATCTGCTCGCCCTCATGGGCGAGGCTCCTCGCGCCAAGGACGGCCCAGGTCGTCACCGCCGTCGCCGCCGCGTGCGCGACGGGATGCGTGCGGGTGCTCCGCTCCACTACCATCGCGACGAGGGCGACGGGCGCGACGGCGGCCACCACGAATCCGGCACCGTGCGCGCGATCGTCGGCGTACAGCGGCTTCTCCACGCGGGACGCCCAGGTGCCGAACCAGGCGACGGGATGATGCCGATGCGGATCACCGAAAAGGCGATCGGCCAGCACCCCGACGGCGATGCCGAGGGCGCGGCTGAGGTTGTGGTGCATGATCCCGAGGGTATCAGTGCGGCTACAGGCCGCCGCGGGCCTTCGGCCCGCCCACGGCGTCCAGTGTGCGGGTCTCGGCGTGACAGTTCGGCCAGGCGGCGTACGTGACCCAGTCGACGTCGCGGTGTCCGCCGCCGTCGAGGATCGCGAGGAGGATACGAAGCGTGTCGCCATGTGAGACGAGCAGGATCTGTTCATCACCGACGAACTCGGCGCGCAGCGCGTCGACCAGCGGCCGGAGCCGGCGTGCCACGTCGGCCATCGACTCGCCGCCGCCCCACCGTATCTCCGAGACGTGCACCCCGGCGGGGGTGACCTCCTCCTCGAGTTGGTGGTAGTAGCGGCCCTCGAGGTAGCCGAGCCCCTGCTCGCGCAGCAGGACCGTCTCCCGGACGGGCAGTCGGTGGGCCGCGGCGATGACGTCGGCGGTCTGGCGGGCCCTCACCTGGTCGCTGCTGAGGATGGCGGTCAGCGGAGCGTCGCGCAGGCGTTCGCGGGCCTCCTCGGCCTGCCGAAGCCCGGCGGCGGTCAGCGGCACGTGAGGCGTCTGCCCCTGCACCCGTTGCTCAACATTCCACACGGACTGGCCGTGGCGCAGAAGATGCAGGATCACGACCAGAGCCTACGCGCAGGGCGCGGCACAGTCAGCGCGATACCCTTGCACCGTGATCCTTGTTCTGGGCGGCACGACGGAGGGCCGGGAGCTGTGCGCCGCACTCGACCGGCGCGGGATCTCGAATCTGCAGTCGCTCGCGGGCCGCACATCCAACCCGCTGCTCACGGCCTCCGTCCGGGTGGGCGGTTTCGGCGGGGCGGAGGGGCTGCTCCGGTTCCTCACCGAGCGGCGCGTCACTACCGTCGTCGACGCCACGCACCCCTTCGCGGCGGGCATCACCCGCAACGCAGCGCTGGCCTGCGCCGCAGCGGGCGTCCGGCTGCTGCGGGTGGATCGCCCCGGATGGGCGAAGCATCCTCACGCCGACAGGTGGGCCTGGGTCGACAGCCATGCGGCGGCCGCCTCCACGGTCGTAGCCCTCGGGTCACGCCGGGTGCTGCTGACGGTGGGACGCCAGCACACCCTCGACTATTCACCAGCGCTGGACGACCGCTACGTGCTGGCGAGGGCTGCCGAGCCGCCGTCGGCACCGCTTCCGCCTGCCTGGCGGCTGGAGCTGGCCCGCGGCCCCTTCTCACTGGCCGGTGAGCGCCGCCTGTTCGCGGAGCACCAGATCGACTCTCTCATCACGAAGGATTCCGGCGGGGACGCAACGGCAGCGAAACTGCGGGTAGCCGATGAGGCCAACGCCGCCGTCGTCATGCTCCGGCGCCCAGCGCCGCCCGAGGGCGTCGTACTGCTGCCTGACGTCGCGGCTGCCCTCGCCCTGCTCAGTGAGGGCTAGCGTTCGACTGGCCGCGCTCCTCGGCCTCGTGCGCCTCGCGTTCGGCGATCGCGTCCGGGTGCTCCTTGCTGAGCATCACGACACCGTAGACGGCGACGGCGCCGGTGAGGGCCATGCCGATCATGGGCCCGATGCCCATGTTGCCGCCCTCCCCCAGCACGATCAGGCCGAACAGGACCGCGATCAGTGGGTCGACGGTGGTCATGGTGCCGACGGTGATCTCGGCCGGGCCGGAGGCGTAGCCCTGCTGGATCAGCCAGACGCCCAGCACGAAGCAGACCACGATCAAGACGACCGTGACGATGAACCGCCAGCCGTCGAACTGGTGCCCGTGCTTGACGATGAGGTCGATCGCGGTCTTCATGAACCCGGAGGCGAGGCCGTAGAAGGTGGCGCCCGTCGCGGCCCACAGCATCGCCCTCGCCCACGGGGCGGCCTTGGTGGCCGAGTACGCCAGCAGCGCCGCGAGCACGCACACGATGGCGAATGAGATGAGCATGGGCGGGAACGTGACGAACTTCTCGGCAGTCGCGTAGGTGGTGGAGAAGAGCGTGAATCCCGCGACGCCGGCGATGGTGACTCCGACGGCCGCCCACAGCTTCCCCGACAGCGGGTGCTTGTGGATCTTCGCCGCGATGATGACGGCCCACGGGACGGCGAGGATGCCGATCGGCTGCACGATGGTCACCGGCGCGAACGACAGTGCGGAGAGGTGGATCAGCGCACCGAGGAACACCAGCGACAGGCCGAGCAGCCACCGGGGGATGCGCAGCAGATTGAGCATTCCTCGCGCCGTCAGCCGGTTCGAGGAGGCCCTGGCGGTCGGGTCGAATGTGCTCTTGACAGCCAACTGCTGCAGGATCGCCCCGCCCGCGAAAGCGAACGAAGACAGTACCTGCATCGCCACGGCCAGCCAGATACCCACGAATCGTTCTCCTTCAGTTGAGGCTTTCGCCCTCGGGAGCGTAACGCAGCCGAGGGCGCACAGCCGTCAGACCGGAGTCCCCGTCGGATCCGGGAAACCCCCACCCAGGGAGCAGGGGCAGGTGGCCCTAGCCGGAGTAGACGACCACTGTGTCCCCCTCGCGGACCTGGCTGTAGAGAGCGTCGATCCGCTCCTTGCTGCGCACGTTCACGCAGCCGTGGGAGGAGCCGTTGTAGCCGCGCGCCGCGAAGTCCGCCGAGTAGTGGACGGCCTGTCCGCCACTGAAGAACATCGCCCAGGGCATGGCCGAGCCGTACAGCTTCGACACATGGTTGCGGGACTTCCAGTAGACGGAGAAGACGCCGTTGCGGGTGGGGGTCAGCTCCGACCCGAACCGGACATCCATCGTCATCTGGATCTCGCCGTCGACCACCCAGGCCAGCTTGCGCTGGGCCTTCGAGATACAGACCACCCGTCCGGAGAGGCAGCGGTCGTCCAGCGACATCGTGCCTGGCTTGGGAGCGACGTTGTTGAGTTCGTCGGTCGTCGGCCGTCTGGTCATCGCCTTGAGCCGGTCGAGGGTGCGCTGGTCCACCTCGCCGGTGACGGGGATCTCACGCTTGGCCTGGAAGCCGCGCACGGCCTCCACCGTCTTGGCGCCGTAGATGCCGTCGATCTTCGCCTCGTACCAGGCGATCTGCTTCAGCCTGGCCTGCAGATCCTTGACGCTGTCCCCCGTGGCTCCCTCGGCGAGCAGCGTCGGCCCCGGCCTCATGATGTTGTACATCTCGTCGTGGGTGGGTTCGCGGGTCATCTTGACCAGCACGTCCCAGGTCGCCTGGTCGACCTCGCCGGTCGCCGGCAGGGTGCGCTTGCCCTGGAAGCCCTCGACGGCCAGCCGCGTTGCCGTCTCATAGTCGCCCGTGATCTTCCCCTCGAACCACTCGAGCTGCGCGAGCCGGTGCTGCAGTTCGCGGACGCCGTCGCCGTCGTCACCCTCGGAGTAGAGGGCCGTGACGGTCGGGGTGACGACGGGCGGCGCGGTTGGCGTGCTGGGTGTCGGCGTCGGCGTGGGCGTCAGTGTCGGCGACGGCGACGGCGACGCGACAGGGCTGGGTGCCGGGGAGGCGGTTCCTCCCGGCGCGGGTGACCCGGCGGGACCGGGATCGCCGACGGCGCGCAGGTCGGGTGCGCAGGCACTCAGCGCCAGCAGGGCGCCAGCGGTCGCCACTGCAGCGACGCGGCGCAGGGGAAGAAGGAGCGTCACGGTAGGCCTCACATGGGGAAGGGGGTCCTGTCGGGGGAGCCTACGCTGCGGGAGGCTAACAGGCATCCCGTACACGCGGTGGAGATTCATGGTTGTGCCCTTTCGGCTCGACATCCATGAATACGTCCGGACCTACCCGGCCGGTTGCACCGAACCTTCCCGCGAGTGCCCCGTCCGTGCCGGATCCCGCAGCAGCGGTTCCAGCACCCCGATCAGCCGGGCCCGGAGGGGTGCCGCCCTCTCCGCGAACTCCCGCTGCCTTCTCGCGTACTCGGAGCGACCTTCCGCCGTCTCCACACGGACGGGTTCGACGCCCCAGTCGGCCAGGTCATAGGCCGAGGCCGCCATGTCCGTGACGCGGATGTCGCGGGCAAGGAGGAACGTCTCGAACAGGAGATCGGACGGAACGGCCGGGGAGAGTTTTCCGGCCCAGCGGTACAGGTCCATGTTCACGTGCAGACACCCTGGCTGGTCGAGCAGCACCTGGGTCTGTCTGGTCGGCTCCATCGTGTTCAGCGGCACCGCATCCGGTGTGAAGAAGCGGAACGCGTCGAAGTGGCTGCAGCGGCACCCCACGTCCTCGACGATCTCCGCGACCCGCTCCGGCGGGAACCTCAGCTGCAGGTACGGGTGCCTGGTCTCCCCCGGGGCCAACCGGTAGACCATGGCCCATTCGTGCATGCCGAAGCAGCCGAACCGGGGCGTCGCGCCGGCGGTGGCCTCCAGCAGTGTCAGCGCAGTCTCGGCCGTTGCGCCCCGTTTGGCCAGGAACGTCTCGACGTCGAGGCGCACTTCGTCGCCGTCACGCCGATGGAAGGCCCCGAGCGGGAAGTCGACGGCGTCGGCCAGCGTGACCCCCGCCCCCGGGTACCAGGCCATCAGGTAGCTGGGGCGCAGGTTGTAGTAGTGGAACAGGAAGTCGTCGATCGGATGCTTGACGGCCCTGTCGCGGCGATGAATGACGTCGGCAAGCTCTGCGGCTGCCCGCTCCCGGTGCGCCGTCGCGGCTGCTCTCCACTCGGCTCCGGACAGGACGGTCACGGCGTGCCTCGCATCGCCAGCCTGCGCGCCCGCCAATCAGGTATCAGGGCATCCATCCAGGCGACGAAGCGGGGCCCGTGGCCACGCTCGTGCAGGTGCACCAGCTCGTGCACCAGGACGTACTCGAGCGCGGCCGGGTCTCGCTTGGCGAGGGCCGTGTTGAGCGTGATCATGGCCGTGCGTGTGTTGCAGCTGCCCCAGCGTGACGTCATCCGTCTCAACCGCAGCCCTGCCGCGCGTCGCCCGACGCGCTCCTCCCACACTTCCCGCAGAGCGGGGATCCGGGCCATCAGCTCCCGGCGGTAGAGGGCGTCGATGCCTCGGGCACGTGCCTCCTCGTCGGCGCCCGTAACGATGATCCGTCCGTCGACCTCCCGCGCAGAAGCCCTGTCGCCGTCGGCCACGACCAGCTCGCGCCACGCGCCCCACAACTGGACCCGTCCGCCGTCGACCAGTTGCTCCTGGGGTGGGGCGGCCATGCGCATCCGCTGCTGCGCCCGCAGGATCCAGGCGTGATTCTCGTCGAGGAATCGGCGAAGTTCGTGCTCGGGCACCCCGAGTGGCACAGAGACGACGACGCGTCCGCCCAGCAGCACGCGCAGCCGCAGGTTCTTGACGTTCTTGTACGTGACCTCGACGCGGTGCCCTCCATGGGTCAGCAGGTAGTCGGTCGGAGCGGGCATGCCCGTCATCCTACGGGCCGGCTCCGACGGGTCGCGGCACGGCGGGCGCCCTGTGCATAAGTCTCCGCGGAGCTGCCCGGGCTCCCGTTCCGCGGAGCGGTCCCTGAGCTTGTCGAAGGACCGGTCCCTGAGCTTGTCGAAGGACCGGTCCCTGAGCTTGTCGAAGGGCGTGCACGAATCTCCACTGAGCCGCCGCTACGTGCATATCGCCACAGCCGCGGCCTGAACCAGCAGAATGCTCGGCTGAACCAGATTCATGCTCGGGATGCCAGATGTACGTCGGCCGGGCTCCTCCGGATCCGCGAGCCTCCCGCAACACCGTCCCCGTGCACGAATCTCCACTGAGCCGCCGCTACGTGCATATCGCCACAGCCGCGGCCTGAGCCAGCAGAATGCTCGCCGGAACCAGATTTATGCCCGGAAAGCTCGAGAGCGCCCAGAGAACGGGCAACTCCTCCGCCCTGAGCTACCCGACCTGCTCATCCTCCGCGGGGCGACGCGACAGCCGCCGCCACAACACCAGGCCCACGGTCGCCGCGATGACGAGGACCACCGCAATGTCGGGAATCCTGTCGCCCACCGCGCGCAGCCAACTCTCCAGCTGGTACTGCTGGGCTCCGCCCAGGAGGCCACCCAGCGCCGCGGTGGCGTCTGTGGTGAGGAACAGGACCCCGACGACGATGAACAGCCCGCCCGAGACGAGGCCCGTCACCGACGTCGTCAGCGGCCCGAGCTTCACCTCCCGATGACGCAGCCGCTCCCCCAGGCGGAACCTCTCCCACAGGGCCGCGAGCAGCAGCAGCGGCAGCACCATGCCCGCGGCGAACACGGCGAGCAGCAGCCCGCCGTAGACGGGGCTCCCACCGACCGCCGCGACCGTCAACACCGCACCGAGAAGCGGGCCCGTGCAGGCGCCGGCGAGCCCGTAGGTCGCGCCAAGGAGGACGGCGCCCGCCGCGGAACGCGGATCGCCGCGCTGGGCGACACCGGGAATCGGAAGCCGGATACCGAGGGCGGTGACGACGCCGAACACGATCAGCAGCACACCGCCGACCAGGGCAAGGGTCGAGCGGTGGACCGTCACCAGCGACCCCAGCGCCCCGGCGCCGAGGCCGAGGGGAACGAGCGTGAGCAGCGTCCCGAGATAGAAGAGTGCGGTCCTGCCGAGCAGCCGGGCACCGGAGAACGCGTAGGCGAGGAAGGCGGGCAGCAGCAGCGCCGCGCACGGGCTGAGCACCGCCGCGACGCCACCGAGAAAGGCGCCTGCGTAGCCGACCATCAACCGAGCAGCGCGGCCTGCTGCTCGATGACCTGGGCGAAGGTCTCGAGGGCTGGGCCCCGGCGAGGAACTGGCCACCGATGATGAACGACGGCGTCGACGTCACGCCGAGCTGCTGCGCCTCCTGGGAGTCGAGGAGCACCGCGTCCCGATGCTTCGGGTCCGCCCAGTCGGTGGCGAACTGCTCGGCATCGAGGCCAAGCTCGGCGACGATGCCGTAGACGAGGTCGTCCGGGATGTCGGGGTGGCCCTGGTCCGGCAGCGCCACGAACAGCGCGTGCGCGAACTCGAAGTAGGCGCCCTGCTCGCCGGCGGCCCGCGCGGCCGTCGCGGCCTTCATGGACTCGTCACCGAAGATGGCCAGGTCGCGGAACTCGACCCGGAGCGTTCCCGCGTCGATGTAGGGCTGGAGCTCGGGCAGCGTCTGCTCGGCCCACACGGAGCAGAACGGACAGCGGTAGTCGGCCCACTCGGTCAGCACGACGGGAGCATCGACCGCACCCATCGCCAGCGGATCGTCGGCCTGGCGCCGGGGCAGATCGTTGACGAAGAACTCCCGGACCCGCCGCTGCTGTTCGGCAAGCGCCGCATCAGCGTCCGCCGATTCCTGCGGTGCCGCCTGGGACGGCGCAGGCGCGGCGCTGCCGAAGGGGTCGGGCTGGGCGAAGACCGCCAGCAGCACGACGAGGACCCCACAGAACCCCACCAGCACCCACTTGCCTGGGCTCATGCGGGAACTGGTCGCGGTCATGGTCTTCTGGCTCCGATCGGTGGGCGGCTGTCCGTCCCACTCTGCCCTACCCGCCAAATCGGGACCACCCGGGGTGGCCGTCCGGGCCTGTCCCAGCGCGGGGAACACGCTCCTGCTCCAGCCGCCGCCGGTGTCCGGGTGCGCGAATTCAGCCGGAGCGGGCACCCGCTGTAAGCTTGAGTGTCTGTCTGAAACGAGGGATCGATAGCTTTGACCACTTCGCGCGCCGACCTCGACCGCGAGATCGCACTCGAACAGGCCCACGTAGACCGGGTCTATGCCAACCTCCTGACCGCGACGGCGAGCGCCAAGATGCTGGCCAGCCAGGGGCGGGAGATCTTCCTGAGCGACCGCACCAACTTCCTCCGCGAGGAGGACAGCACCGCGCTCTTCGAACGCGATGCTTTCGCCTACCAGGCCGCCAAGCGGCTGGCGATCCTCGACGCGGAGCACGACGGCCTCGTCTTCGGCCGCATCGATCTGTCGGACGACGATCCCCGCCACATCGGGCGCATCGGCGTGCGCGACGCCGAGTACGAGCCGCTCGTCATCGACTGGCGGGCCCCCGCCGCCGAGCCGTTCTACCGCGCCACGCCCACCGCGCCCATGAGCGTGATCCGACGCCGCGTGCTCCGCTGCCGCGAGGACCGGGTGATCGGGATCGAGGACGACCTGCTCGACTCCAGCACCGACACGGCGCTGCCGATCTTCGGCGAGGGCGCCCTGATGGCGGCGCTGACGCGCGCCCGCGGCCGCACGATGCGCGACATCGTCGCGACCATCCAGGGCGAACAGGACGAGGCCATCCGCGCCCCCTACCAGGGCGTCACGATGATCGGCGGCGGCCCCGGTACCGGCAAGACCGTCGTCGCGCTGCACCGCGCCGCCTACCTCCTCTACACGAACCGGGCCCGCCTCGAAAAGGGCGGCGTGCTGGTTGTCGGCCCCTCCGGCGTGTTCATGAACTACATCGAGCGGGTGCTGCCCAGCCTCGGTGAGGACTCCGTCACCCTGAAGGCCATCGGGGCCGTCGCCAGCGACGTCCTCGGGTTCACCAGCGAGAGGGTCGACGGCGCCACCGCCGCCACCGTGAAGGGCAGCCTCGCCATGCTGCCCGTGCTGCGGCGGCTGGTCCGGCTGCCGCTGGTGACCCCCGACGGCGGGCTCCGCGTCCGCGTCACCGTCAAGGGCGAGGTGCTCACCCTCGGGGAGCAGGACCTCGTCAGGATCCGCGACCAGGTGCTCGCGAACACCCGCCTCAACCGCGGCCGCAGGCAGGCCACCGACCTGGTCGTCTCCGCGCTCGTTCGCCGGTTCCCCGACGACATCCCGATCGAGCCCCAGGAACTGCAGGACCGGGTGCGCGAGCACCCGAGCCTGGCCGTCTTCATGAACGACTGGTGGCCCTCCCTGACGGCGACGCAGGTGCTGGCGCGCCTCGCCGACCCGGCGGTCGTGGCCCGCGTCGGCCGGTCGCTTCCGCAGGCCCAGCGCGACGCGCTCACCTCCTCCTACTCCTGGCTGCAGGGCGAGGACCCCGACCACACCACCCAGTGGACCGTCGCCGACGTCGCGCTGCTCGACGAACTGGTCGCCGTCATCGGCATGCCCGTCGAGGACAAGGATCCGGACGTCGACGTGTTCCTCGAGGGCGGCGACGTCGCCGAGGTCGTCACCACGGCAGACCTGCTCCGCCGCGAGAAGGTCGTCGATCCCGACGACGACCCGCAGATCACGTTCGCGCACATCCTCGTCGACGAGGGCCAGGACGTCACCCCCATGCAGTGGCGGATGCTCCGCCGCCGCGGCCCCCAGTCGTCGTGGACGATCGTGGGCGACCCGGCGCAGAGCTCCTACCCGTATCCGGAGGAGACGCGGCAGGCCCTCGATGAGCTGATCGGCCGGGCCCCCAACCGCTCCTTCACGCTGAGCACCAACTACCGCTCCCCCGCCGAGGTCTTCGACTTCGCGGCCAGGATGATCACCCGCGTCCACCCCGACGCCGACCTGCCCCGCGCCGTTCGTTCGACCGGCATCGAACCAAAGCTGCAGTCGACGACCGCTGCCGGTCTCCACGACGCCCTGCGCGCCGAGCTGCTCGACCTGGCCGCCAAGGTGGGCGGCACCATCGGCGTCATCTGCCCCCGTCGCGGTTGCGCGACGTGCAGCTCTTCGTGATGGCCGACGAGCGGCTGGCTGCCTTCGAGGACCGCCTGATCGTCGTCACGGCGCTGCAGGCCAAGGGCCTCGAGTACGACGGCGTGCTGGTCGTCGCGCCCGACGACATCGTCGCGGAGGCGCCGGGCGGCGCACGGGTGTTGTACGTGGCGCTGACCAGACCGACGCAGCGGCTCGTGACCCTCGACGTGGACGGCTCGGCCTGGCGCGAGCTCGTCGCGCCCGCCTGAGCCGGCGGCCTGGCTGTACTAGCCCACAGCGACGTCGCCGCGCAGGGTGGCGAGCACCTCCCGGGTGGCCTTCGACCGGTTCTGCGTGAAGAACTGCAGGCCGGGAGCGCCGAGGGCGAGCAGGTCGCGGCACAGCGTGACGGCTGACTCCAGCCCGATCCGGCGCACCTCCTCCTTGGACCCGGCCGCACGGAGCCGCCCGACGAGGTCGGCGGGCAGGTCACGGCCCGAAAGCAGCGCGAAGCGCTCGATCTGGGAGATCACCGTCAGCGGCATGATGCCGGCGACGATCGGGACCCGGCAGCCGAGCCCCGCCATGCGCTCGACGAGCGCGGCGTACGGCTCGGCCTCGAAGAACAGCTGCGTGATGGCGAACTCGGCCCCCGCCTCGACCTTCGCGGCAAGGATCTCCGCATCCAGGGAGGCGTCGTCGCTCGTCTCGTGCGGGTGCGGGAACGCGGCGACCCCGACGCAGAAGTCGCCCTCCTCCTTGACGAAGCGCACCAGCTCGGTGGCGTTACGCAGGCCGTCCGGGTGGGCCTCCCACTCGCCTCCGCCTGGCATGTCGCCGCGGATCGCGAGGATGTTCGTCACGCCCGCCTCACGGTAGGCCGCGAGCGCCTCTGCCAACTCGTGGCGCGACTGCGCCACGCAGGTGAGGTGCCCCACCGTCAACGGCCCACCGGCCGCCTCGGCGATGCGCCGGGTGGCGGCGATGGTCCGGTCGCGGCGCGACCCGTTGGCGCCGTAGGTGACCGAGACGAAGTCGGGCTCCAGCGGGGCGAGCGACTCGACGGCCCGCCACAGGATCGGCTCCTCGTCCTCGGAACGGGGCGGGAAGAACTCGAACGAGAAGGACGGCCGCCCGGCCTCGGCCAGCAGCCGGCCGACGGAGGCGAGACGCGCATCGGTGTGGAGCATGGCCCACAGGATAGGCCGACGCCGGTGCCCACCGACTAAGCTGCCCACGTGACACACGCCCTTGATCCGCGGTCCCCGCTCAGCGAAGAGTTTCTGTCCGCCGTCGGCGAAACCCTGTCGGGATTCCTCGACGCGCAGGCCCCCCTGTTGGAGACCATCGGCGTCCTCCCCATGCTCGACGTGGCCCGCGAGGCCACCGACGGCGGCAAGCGGCTGCGGCCCGCCTACTGCTACTGGAGCTACGTCGCCGCCGCCGGGATCCCCGACGACGACGCCGCCCTGCTGGCCGTCTCGTCGTCCCTGGATCTGCTGCACGTCTCGGCCCTCGTCCACGACGACCTCATCGACGACGCCGACACCCGCCGCGGGCTGCCCGCCGCCCACAAGCGCTTCGAGGAGCTGCACGCCCGTCGCGGCGGCCGCGGGTCCGCGCCCGACTTCGGCACCTCGACGGCGATCCTGCTCGGCGACCTCCTCCTCATGTGGTCGATCGAGCTGGCCGACGGCTCCGGGGCAGCCCGGCTCGACCGGGCCCGCCCCCTGCTGAGCGCCATGCGCGCCGAGGTGACCGCCGGGCAGTTCCTGGACGTGAGCGCCCAGTACGGCGTAACGGGGCGCGCGACGCGGCCGACGAGCTCGACGTGGCGCTGCGCGTGCTCGAGTACAAGTCCGCGAGCTACTCCGTGCGCCGCCCGGCGCTGATCGGCGCCGCCCTCGGCGGTGCCGGCGACCGCCTCAACGAGACGCTCGGCGAGTTCGGCTCCGTGATCGGCCGCGCCTTCCAGCTGCGCGACGACGTGCTCGGCGTCTACGGCGACCCGGCCGTCACCGGCAAGCCCTACGGAGGCGACATCCACGAGGGCAAACGCACGGTGCTCGTGCTGGCGGCGCTCGCCGCAGGAGGACCGCCCGCCACGGAGCTGTCCGAACTGCTGGGCGCGCCGGGCCTCACCGACGGCGACGTCCGGCGCGCCGCCGACCTGATCGAGGCGTCAGGGGCCCTCGGCGACGTCGAGGCCAGGATCGCTGCCTCCATGACGCGCGCCGTCGACCTCCTGACCGCCACAGAGATGACCGAGGAGGGTCGCGTCGCGCTCACGGAGTTGGCCGAACGGAGCGTGCGGCGTGCCCGATGATGCCGCCGCACCGCCAGTTGGGCTGACCTCCGCGGAGGTCGCGGAGCGCATCGCCGCCGGCGACGTCAACACCCTCCCGTCCCGCTCGGGCCGCTCGACGCTCGGCATCATCCGCGCGAACGTCTTCACCCGCGTCAACGCCATCCTGTCCGTGCTGCTCGCGCTGGTCTGGTCGACCGGGCAGTGGATGGAGGGTGCATTCGGCATCCTCATCGTCTTCAACTCGATCATCGGCATCATCCAGGAGCTCCGCGCGAAGCGCACCCTCGACAACCTGGCCGTGGTGGGCGAGGCCCACCCGGTCGTCATCCGCGACGGGCTCCGCCAGGAGATCGTGCGCGACGCCGTCGTGCTCGACGACCTGATCGCCATCGCGCCCGGCGACCAGCTGGTCGTCGACGGCTCCGTCGTCTCGTCCGACTATCTGGAGATCGACGAGTCGCTGCTCACCGGCGAATCCGACCCCGTGGCGAAGGCCCCCGGCAACCCGGTGATGTCAGGGGCGTTCGTCGTGTCCGGCACCGGCACCTACCGCGCCGAGAAGGTGGGCGCGGAGGCCTATGCCGCGCAGCTCACCGCGCAGGCCTCGAAGTTCACGCTCGTCTCCTCGGAGCTCCGCCAGGGCATCAACTCCATCCTGCGGATCGTCACCTGGCTGCTGGTGCCCGTCGGGCTGCTCACCATCTGGGTACAGTTCAGCCAGCCCGGCACCACCTGGCAGGAGGCCGTCGTCCGCATGACGGCCGCCCTGGTGCCGATGGTGCCGGAGGGCCTGGTCCTACTGACCTCCATAGCGTTCGCGCTCGGGGTCATCCGGCTCGGCCGCCGCAACTGTCTCGTGCAGGAACTGCCCGCGATCGAGGGCCTCGCCCGCGTCAGCGTCGTGTGTGCGGACAAGACCGGCACGCTCACACAGGGCACCATGACGTTGGGCGGGGTCCTCGCGCTCGACGGCGCCGATGACGTCGCGTGGGAGGCACTCAGCCAGCTGGTGGCGGCCGATCCCGCACCCAACGCGTCCATGCAGGCCATTGCCGCAGTGGTCCCCGCGGCGGCTCACCCCTGGGAGACGCTGTCCCGGGCGCCGTTCACGTCGGCCAGGAAATGGGCAGGGACGACGTTCTCCGGTCACGGATCCTGGCTCCTGGGCGCCCCCGATGTGCTCGCCGTCGGCGACGTCGCCGCCCGGGCCGAGGAGATCGGGGCGACGGGACGCCGGGTGCTGTTGCTGGCACGCAGCGACGTGGACGTCACGGCCGGCGACGCCCCCGGGGTCCCCCTGCCCGTGGCGCTGGTCGTGCTCGACCAGGAGACGCGGCACGACGCCGCCGAGACGCTGGCCTACTTCGAGGACCAGGGCGTCGCGCTCAAGGTGATCTCCGGCGACAACGCAGCCTCCGTCGGCGCCGTCACCCGCTCACTCGGCGTCGACCTGGGCGACGTCGTCGATGCGCGCACCCTCCCCGCCCCGGGTCCCGCGTTCACGGAGCAGGTCGACACGCACGGCGTCTTCGGCCGCGTCACCCCGGAGCAGAAGCGGCAGATGGTGGGCGCGCTGCAGGAGCGGGGCCACACCGTCGCGATGACAGGCGACGGCGTCAACGACGTGCTGGCCCTGAAGGACGCCGACCTGGGGGTGGCGATGGGCTCCGGCTCACCCGCCACCCGCGCCGTCGCCCAGATCGTGCTCCTCGACGACAGCTTCGCCACGCTGCCGCACATCGTGGCCGAGGGCCGCCGGGTCATCGGCAACATCGAGCGCGTCGCGAAGCTATTCCTCACCAAAACCATCTACGCCGTGCTCATCGCCCTCACCACCGGGCTGCTGCACCTGCCGGGCCCGTTCCGCCCGCTCCAGATCACCGTCATCGGCTGGTTCACCATCGGCATCCCCGCCTTCCTGATGTCCCTGGCTCCCAACCGCGACCGGGCCAGGCCGGGCTTCGTGAGTCGAACGCTGGCGGTCGCCGTCCCCGGCGGGGCCATCGTCGCCGCCGTGACGCTGGTGGCCTATGTGACGACACGCGGCCTCGACGACGCCATCACCGACGCACAGCAACTGCAGGCCTCGACCGCGGCGCTGATCGCGCTGCTGATGTCGGCCACGTGGGTGCTGTCGACGGTCGCCCGGCCGTACGTCTGGTGGCGGGCAGGCATGGTGATATTCGCCTACAGCTTCTACTTCTCGCTGTTCCTGTTCGACTTCTCGCGCCGCTGGCTCTACCTGGACATCTCGAACCGGGAGACGGTGCTGGTCGGCATCGTCCTCGGCGCAATCGGCATGGTCGCCGTCGAGGCGGCCTGGTGGATCAGCACCGCGATCCGGGGCGACAAGCCCCGGCTACTGCCCTCACGCGAACGCGTCGAGCCGGTAGGCGGCTGATCCACCGTCCGCCTCCCACGCGGCGGCGACGGCATCGGCCAGCGAGCGGGTCACCGCGAGCGGGTCCGCGGCCCCGAAGACGGCGGTCGAGACTGTCACCCGACGGGCACCCGCGGCGAGCACGTCGGTGATGGTGTCCAGCGTGATGCCGCCTGCCGCGAACCAGACCGGGTGGGCGGGCAGCGCCAGCGGGGGCAGCGCCGACGCCGCAGCGGCCACCTCGTCCCCGACCGCGCCGTCGACGATGGCGGGGCCGACGAAGCCGTAGTCGAGGCCGTCTCCGCCGAGCCGCGCGAGGTCAGGGGTTCCCGTAAGCCGGCCCCCGACCAGCGCGTACGGGTGGGGCCGTGCCTCCCCCGGGCGGACGGGGGCGCGGCCGAGGTGGACGACGTCGGCGTGCGCGGCCGCGGCGACATCGGTCCGGTCGACGGCGAGCAGCGCGGGAAGACCGAACAGGCGGCCGCGGGCGGCGGCATGCTCCCCGGCCGCCTCCTCGACGCTCCGGTCGCCCGTGGACAGGATGATCAGGTCGGCGCCGGCCGCGGCGAAGTCGGCGGCCTCGGTCCCCGTAAGCTCCGCTGGCACCACCAGCGCAAGCCGGGCGAGGCGCAGTCGGGTCGTCAGGGCGATGAGCGCAGTCACGGTGTCTCCTCTCGGTGGCCACACTCTAGGTGTGCCCGGGTCCGTGGGGACACCGCGCGGAAGACTCGCCGGAGCGGCGCGGTCTGCGTCCCGGCGGCCTCGCCTATGATCGGAACCCAGACGGGGCCCACGGCCTTCTTCCCCGACCGTGCATGGAGTGGCATTGAACAGCACTTTCGACCCGTTGGTCGGCCAGGTGCTCGACGACCGCTACGAGATCGTGGCGAAGGTCGCGCGCGGCGGCATGGCCACGGTCTATCGGGCGCGCGACCTGCGCCTGACGCGCGCTGTCGCCGTCAAGGTGATGCGCAGCGACATGGGCGAGGACGACGAGTTCGCCGCCAAGTTCGACAGGGAGGCCCGCTCCGCCGCGGTGCTGAGCCATCCGAACGTCGTCAGCATCTTCGACCAGGGCTCGTCGCAGGGGCTGCCCTACATCGTGATGGAGTTCATCGAGGGCGGCACGCTGCGCAACAAAATCTCCAGGAGCGGGGCGCTGCCGACGAGCAGGGCGCTGGAGCTGTTCGAGCAGATCGCGGCCGCTGTGGCAGCGGCCCACGAGGCCGGCGTCGTCCACCGTGACATCAAGCCGGAGAACGTCATGCTGACGCCGCGCGGCCACGCCAAGGTGGCGGACTTCGGGCTGGCCCGCAAGGTCGATTCCCCGCAGGTGACCGCCACGGGGGTGCTGCTCGGCACCGCCAGCTACCTTCCGCCCGAGCTGGTCACCCACTCGCGCCCCGACGAGCGCAGTGACGTGTATTCGGCCGGCGTCGTCCTGTTCGAGATGCTGACGGGACAGAAGCCCCACACGGGCGAGAACAACTACCAGATCGCCTACCGGCACGTGAACGTCGACATCGAGCGGCCGTCGGAGCGGCTGGCCGAGAGCGGCCACACGCCCGTGGAGCCGCTGCCCGACTACGTGGACTGCCTCGTGCTCGGGGCGACCGGCCGCGATCCGCGCAGCAGGTACGCCGACGGTCGCGAGCTGCTGCAGGCCGTGCGCCGCGCCCGCACCGAGTTTGCCGCCACCGGCGGTCGCGACAACCCGGCCCTCGCCGCGGCCCTGCTGCCGGATGCCCCACCGGAGGCCGACACGCAGCGCATCGGGCCGCCGCCGGCCCGGCCCCGCCCGTCGACGACGGGGCTGACGCCCCCCACCGTCACGGCCGAGCCGCAGTGGCGCCCCGCGGCGGCCACGACGCCGGAGCCTGCCGTCTCCCCGACGGCACCGTCACGCACGCCGACGGCCGCCGTCACCCGCACGCACTCGCCGGTCCCACCGACCCCCGAGGACGAGGACCACTGGTCGTCTCCCCGCAGCCATCGGACCCCTGTCTTCCCTCCGCTGCACATCTCCCACGATCCCGTGCACCGGCGCCGCCGCGGCCTGCTCGCCATCCTGCTGGTGGTGCTGCTGACCGCGGGCGCCGGCGTCGGCTCCTGGTGGTGGATGTCGGGCCGGTTCACGACGGTACCGACGGTCGCCGGCCTGAACGAGACCAAGGCGACCGAGGCCGCCGACGCCAACGACCTCTCGGTCACGACCTCCACCGAGTACTCGGAGACCGTCGCCAAGGGGCTGGTCATCCGCACCGATCCCGGCCCCGGGGAGCGGCTCCTGCGGGGCGGCTCGTTCACGCTCGTCATGTCGCTGGGGCCCGAGCGGTACCCGATGCCCACCGTCGTGGGCGAACAGCGGACCGACGCGGAGCGGTTGCTGACCTCCGGGAGGCTCGCCGTCGGCGAGGTCACGGAAGAGTGGTCGGAGACCGTCGCCTCCGGCGTCGTCCTCAGCGCCACGCAGGAGCCGGGGACGCAGCTGAAGCCCGACACACCGGTCGACCTTGTCGTGTCCAAGGGGCCGGAGCCGATCCAGATCCCGAACCTTGTCAACGGGGACGCCACCGCCGCCCGCGAGGAGCTGAAGAAGCTCGGCTTCGAGGTGAAGTTCTCGGAGGAGAACTCGACGGCGGTGGAGAAGGGCAAGGTCCTCCGGCAGGATCCCACCTCCGGCACCGGCAAGCGGGGTGACACCGTCACCCTTGTCGGCTCGCTGGGACCCGTGCTGGTCACCATCCCATCGGTCGCGGGCGACAGCGTCGACGACGCCAAGAAGAAGCTCGAGGACCTCGACCTGGTGGTCGACGTCGTCAACGCCTCCAGCTTCCCCATCGCGTTGAACATCGCCACGGGCACCGACCCTGGCGAGGGACGCAGCGTCCCTGTGGGGTCGAAGGTGACGCTCTACTTCGCCTGATCCTCTCCGCTCCGATCGCCACACAAACGGCGGCGGGCGCCCCGCCCGGAGGTGGGACGCCCGCCGTCGTCGCGTCGGAGCCTCAGCGGATACCGACGAACGAGAAGGTGAACACCAGCTCGCCCGTGGCGGGCAGCCGGTACTCGGGGTGCGTCTCCGCGCCCCACGAGTCGTCGCCTGCGACGCCGCGGCGCATGAGCGCCGGCCTGATCCAGGTGCGCTGCACCGGGGGCAGGTCGATGGCGTGCGGCGCGTTCTCGATCTCGAAGGGGCTCCACGGCAGTGCCGAGAACTCCATGCCGCCCGGGCATTCGAACCGGATTCCTGCGCCGCCCGAATCGGTCACCTCGGCCCAGCGGACGCCAGTGCGGCTTCCCGACTCCTGCGGACGCAGGTAGGGCGTCAGCATGTCGTTGACGTCGGCCGAGTAGACGCCGAGACGGGCTCCGCCGCGGCGGTCCACGTAGCACTCGTCGGGCCCCTCGCCGTACCAGCGCAGCGCCTTGTAGTCAGCGTCGATGCTGAACAGCATGCCGTACTCCGGCAGGTCGCCGAGCCCGTCGCCAGGTCGGACCTTGACGGTCACCTCGACACGGCCGTCGCCGAACACGCGGTAGGCGATCTCGCAGCCGCTGACGGGTCGGGTGGGCAGCTCGTAGGCGAAGGTCAGCACCACGCTGTCATCGAGCCGGGTGACCACCGGGTTCTTCGGGTCACGCAGCGGTCGGGCGTAGCGGCTGGCCAGCAGCCAGTCGCCGTCGAGGAACGGCGCCCCCCAGCCCTTCTCGTTCGAGGTGGGGGCGTGCCAGAAGTTCGGCATCGGCATCGACTTGAGCAGTTCGTGCCCGCCGTCGGGCGTGAACCCGTAGCGGTAGGACACCAGGCCACCGTAGAGGCGTGAGAACAGCGCCTCGAAGTGGGCCCCGCGCACGCCGATGTTGTGGATCCCGTCGACGACCTCCGGCGCAGGGAGAGCAGCGGGGGCCACGACGCCGGGGACGGCGACCGCCACCTGCTCCCAGCCGACCTCGTGCCCGGCGGGGGCCCACCTGGTGGCCTCCCGCAGCCGGTAGGACACCTCGATGGCGTACTCGCCCGGCTCCTGCGGGATAGACAGCGGCAGCGGGTAGGTCTCCGTCTCGCCCGGCGCGACCGCCGTCTCCAGACCGGCCGAGGCGACGGCGACACCCTCGCGGGTGAGTGTCGCGACGGCGTCGTAGGCGGAGGTGTCGGTGAACAGCATCCGGTTGGTGATCGTGACCGAATCCGCGTTGATGCGGGTGGCGAAGCCCTGGTAGAGGTACTTCACCTCCTGCATGCGCGGCGTCGGGGTGTGATCGGCGAACAGGATGCCGTTGCCGCAGAACTCGGAGTCGTGCGGTGCCTCGCCGCAGTCGCCGCCGTAGCCGAAGTAGTCCCTGCCGTAGCGGTCCTTGAGCGCGATGGCCTGGTCGGCGAAGTCCCAGATGAACCCGCCCTGGAACAACGGCTCCCGGTAGGCCAGGTCGAGGTACTTGTCGACGGCGCCGAAGGAGTTGCCCATGGCGTGGGCGAACTCGCACAGCACGTACGGCTTGTCACGGTTCGTCTTCAGGAACGCCTCGATGTCGTCGGCCGGCGTGTACATGGTCGAGACCATGTCCGTGGTCTCCGGGTACCGGGGGTCCCAGTGGACGCCCTCGTAGTGCACCGGCCGGTTGTCGACGGAACGGAAGTAGTTCGACACCTCGAGAATGTTGGTGCCGCCGAACGACTCGTTGCCGCACGACCAGATGACGATGCTCGGATGGTTCCTGTCGCGACGGACCATGGACACCGCGCGGTCGAGCAGCGGCTCGAGCCACTCGGGCCGGTCGCCTGGCAGCGCCTCCTCCACGTCGACGACCCCGTGGGCGACCTTGTCCCACATCGCGTGCGTCTCGAGGTTCATCTCATCGATGACGTACAGGCCGTACTCGTCACACAGCTCGTAGAAGAACGAGTTGTTCGGGTAGTGGCTGGTGCGCACCGAGTTCAGGCCGTTGGCCTTGATCAGCTGGATGTCGGCCTCGGTCTGCTCGCGCGACATGACGCGACCCTGCAGGCCGAACTCGTGCCGGTTGACGCCCGTGAAGACGATCCGCTTCCCGTTGATGCGCAGCAGCCCGTCCTCGATGCCGAAGCGGCGGATGCCGACGCGCTGCGGCACGACCTCCGTGACGGCGCCGTCGGCCTCGCGCACCTCGAGGACGAGGTCATAGAGGTACGGATCCTCCGCGCTCCACAGGCGGGGCTGATCGACCTCGACGGTCAGGACGCCGTCCACCTCGGAGAGCGGGCCGACGCCGACGAGCGTCGCCGTCACGGATCCGTCGCCCACCAGCTCGGTGGCGACGCTGACGGTCGCCCTGTCGAGCGGATCGGGAAGGTCGACGGAGACCTCGAGGTGCTCGAGGTGCGCCCTGGGGCGACGGTAGAGCATGACGTCGCGGAAGATGCCGGAGAACCGGTAGAAGTCCTGGTCCTCCATCCACGACGCGGACGTCCACTTGAACACCTGGGCCGCCAGCTTGTTCTCCCCGACGACGACGGCGTCGGTGATGTCGAACTCGGACGGCGTGAACGTGTCCTCGCCGTAGCCGATGAACGTGCCGTTGAGCCACACCGCGATGCCGCTCTCGGCCCCCTTGAAGGAGATGCTGAGCCGCTCCCCCTCCGCGGGCGCCTCGTCGACGACGACGGTGGTCACGTAGCTGCCGACAGGGTTGAACAGCGACGGCGCCTCCCCCACCTCGAGGGTCTCGTGGCCGTCCCACGGGTACTGCACGTTGGCGTACTGCGGACGGTCGTAGCCCTGCAGCTGGATGTGCGCAGGCACCGGGATGTCATCCCAGCCGCTCGTGTCGTAGGCGGACGACTCGAACCCCGCCGGCGTCGACGATGGGTTCCTGGCGTAGTGGAACTTCCACAGGCCGTTGAGGCACCGCTCGAAGGAGGAGGCACCGGTGGCCGCCTCCTCCGCCGAGGTGAACCAACGATGGTCGGAGTGGGCCGGCATCCGGTTGACGGCAAAGTAGCCGGGATCGGAGATCCGCCGGGGGTCGAACTTCACTTGATGGCTCCTGTCATACCTGCCGCGAAGCTGCGCTGCAGCACGAGGAAGATGATCATGGTGGGTAGGGAGGTGATGAGCACGGCGAGCATCAGCACGCCGTAGTTGGTGACGTAGCCCGCGCTCAGGTTGGACACGAGCATCGGCATGGTCAGCGAGTCGTTGCGGAGCAGGATGACCTTCGGCCACAGGAAGTTGTTCCAGGCGGCCATGAAGGTGATGACCGCGGCGGCCGAGTAGGTCGAGCGCATGGTGGGGATGTAGATGCGGAAGAAGATCGCCACCTCGCTCAGCCCGTCGAGGCGGGCCGCCTCGAGGATCTCGTGCGGGAAGTTCCGCGATGCCTGCCGAAACAGCAGGATCAGGAACGGCGTCGAGATGGCCGGGATGATGACGGCCCACCAGGAGTTCAGCATCCCGACGCTCGCGAAGAGGCGGAACAGCGGGATCATGGTGGCCGCGAACGGGATCATCATCGCCAGCAGCAGGACGGCCATGAGGCGGTCCTTGCCCTTCGAGTGGTAGATCTCGAAGCCGTAGCCGGCGATCGAGCTGACCAGCAGCGCACCGAGGGTGGTGCCCACGGCGATGACCGCCGAGTTCGTCAGCGCCGACCACAGGTCGGAAGCGGCGAGCAGATCCGAGAAGTTCTTGGCGAGGTTGCCGCCGGGCAGCAGCCTGGAGGCGAGCACATCGGTGCTGGTGTTGGTGGCGGAGACCACCATGAAGTAGAGCGGGAACAACGAGAAGATCGAGAAGATCGACAGGAAGACGTACCCGGGAACCTGGCGCCACTTGTACCTAGTCACGCTTGTCACCCACCTTCATCTGGATGAGGGCCAGGACGGCCACGAGGATCAGGATCACGTAGGACACGGCCGAGCCGTATCCGATGTTCGGGTTCTTCTGGAACGACATCTCGTACAGGTAGTGCGACATCGTCATGGTGGTGTTGGCGGGGCCACCTGCGGTCAGGTTGTACGACTCGTCGAACAGCTGGAGCGTGCCGTTGGTCGACATGATCGCCGTCAGCAGGATCATGGGCTTGAGCTGGGGGACGGTGACGAACCAGAACGTCTGCCAGGCGTTCGCGCCGTCGACGCGGGCCGCCTCGATGCTCGAGTGGTCGATGTTCTGCAGCGCCGCGAGGTAGAAGACCATGTTGTAGCCGGTCCAGCGCCAGATGAGGCCGAGGATGATGACGAACCGGGCCGTGCCGGTCTGCCCGAGCCAGTTGACGGGGCTGTCGATGACGCCGATCCCCATGAGCAGGTCGTTGGCGAAGCCGTCGGTGGAGAAGAGGGTGCGGAACACCAGCGAGTAGGACACCAGCGAGACCGCGCAGGGAAGGAAGATGGCGGTCCGCCAGAACCCCTTCCAGCGCAGGTTCGGGTTGTTCAGCAGGTTCGCGAGCACCAGCGCGAGTCCCAGCATGATCGGGACCTGGATGATCAGGTACAGGAAGGTGTTGCCGAGCGTCAGCCGGAAGGTGGCGTCCTGGAACAGCCGGGCGTAGTTGTACCAGAGCGGCTCCGCCCAGTTCAGGCGCGTGCCCTTGCCGGTCTGGAGCGACAGTAGGAACGCCTGGATCATGGGCCAGAAGCTGGTGATCAGGATGAGCAGTGCGGCCGGGATCAGGAAGATCCAGCCGGTCAGATTGTGGCGCTTCGACGGCGCCATCCGCTTCTTCCGGCCCGGCGTCGTTGCCGCGGCCTCCTCGAGCGGTTCAACATAGGTGGAAGACACGAGAAACTCCGTTCTGTCGCGTTCGGATCAAGGTAGTGAGGGTTGGGGGGCGGCGCCCCCCAACCCGCACTTCTCAGGTCACTGCATCTCGAACTCGACCGTGGACTGTGCCTCGGCCAGAGCCTGCTCCTTCGACATACCGCCGAGGATCTGCGTCGTGGCGGGGCCGATGGCCTCCTGCGCCTCGTAGTAGTAGGCACCGGTCTGGTTGGCCGGGACCTGCGCACCGAAGGCGACGACGTCCTTGAAGATCGTCTGGTTGTTGAAGAACGGCTGCGGCTCGGCGTACACGGCCGAGTCACCGGCGGGAATCCAGTTGGCGACGGCGCCGGCCTTCGGCAGGATCGTGTCGTACAGCTCCGTGGAGCCCGCGAAGGTGCTCTTCAGGAAGTCGACGGCGAGATCGAGGTCGCCGTTCTTGCTGACGGCCCAGGAGGATCCGCCGTTGGCCGAGTAGTGGGTCGCCCCGTCGACGTCAAGCTTGGGCAGGTTCGTGAGCATCCACTTGCCCGCCTGGTCCTCCGCGGTCTGGATGCTGGCGATGATCCAGATGCCGTTGATCGTGCCGGCGACGGTGCTGTTGGTCAGCGTGCCGATGTACTCGTCCCACGAGTTGATCTGCGTGAGGACGCCGGACTTGACGAGCTCGATGTAGATGTCGATCGCGTTGCTGAGGGCCGGGTTGTCGACCATGTTCACGCTGCCGTCCTCGGCGAACATGCTGGCGCCCGCGCTCTGGAGCATCATCATGATGAGGTCGGGGCTGCCGGCCTCACCCGAGAGGAGCGGCTTGCCGGTCTTGGCGAGGACGTCCTTGCCGATCTCGATGAAGCGCGTCCAGGTGATGTCGGTCAGGTCCTTGATCGTGTACCCGGCCTCCTCGAGGACGTCGATCCGCATGGCGGTGACGGCCGTGCCGGCATCGAACGGGACACCGTAGTTGTCGCCGTCGATGGTCGAGTAGGCCTTCACGCCCTCCGGGAACTCGTCCCACGGGATGCCGGTGTCGGTCAGCGGCTGCGCGATGTCCGGGTAGTTGATGATGTTCTTCTGGTACGCGTTGTTCTGCATCAGGAAGATGTCAGGCAGCTCGTCCCAGGTCTGCGCCTGCGCGATGGTGGTCAGGCGGGTCTGGATGTCGTTCCAGGGGGTCTCCTGGATGTCCAGCTTGAAGTCCGGGTGATCCTTCTGGTAGATCTTCTCGGCCTCCTGCATGGAGTAGATGTTGAACGCCGGATCCCAGGCCCACACGGTGAGCGTCTGGTCGCCGCCGCCACCGCCGCTGCCGCCGCCGGTGGTCTCGCCGCCGCCGGGGGTCTCTCCCCCGCCGCCACCGCAGGCGGTGAGCGCGACGGAGAGCGAGAGCATGCCCGCGATGGCGAGCGTGGTCAGCTTCGTCTTCTTCATTGAACGATCCTCCTGTTGTTCCACGTGCCGACGACCCCGTCGGCGCCCGTAACACTCGTGTCTACGCGGGCCCTGGACGCACCACTGCGGCGGAACCCCGCCCGGTCAAACGGATGATCTCCCGGGCCCTGTGACGCTCTGCTGTGAACGCCACCACGAATTGTTTACGTTGCCAAAACTACACGATCCCGCCGGGCCCGCAACTGATGTGACCCACTTGATATGTAACGATTCGGACACGGAAGGCGTAAACACGGCAAGAGATGGTGACGTTGCCATTCCTTCCGCCCTTCCCCCGCTGCTACCATCGCCGCATGGCTAGTACGCAACGTCGCGGCCGCCCCAAAGTGCCCTCCATCGCCGATGTGGCCCTGCTCGCGGGTGTCTCCGCCCAGACCGTGTCCCGGGTGTCGACCGGGTCGCCGTCCGTGCGTCCCGCGACCCGCGAACGGGTCGTCAACGCCATGACCGAGCTCGGGTACACGCCCAACCGCGCCGCCCGCGCCCTCCGCGTCGGCACGTTCGGCAGCATCGGGGTCATCACGCAGCGGCTGGCCCGCACGGGCGAGGCCATGACGACCGCCGTCATCACCGACATCGCCAGGGAGATCGGCTACTCCGTCACGCTGGTCGAGGTGCCGCGCCCGGTACCCGACGAACTGCGCAGCGTCAGCCACCGCCTGTCCAACTCCGCGATCGACGGTCTCATCATCGTGCGGGCCGGACTTGCCACACCGGACGCGCTCTCGTTGCCCCCCGGCATGCCGGTGGTGGCGTCCGACTCGCTCCTGGCGGGCCACTACCCGTCCGCTGTCCCGAACCAGGTGCGCGGGACGCAGGACGCCGTCACGCATCTCCTCGGACTGGGACACAGGACCGTCCACCACATCGCCGGAGCGGCCGATTCCTACCCGAGCGAGGTGCGGCGGTCGACGTGGCAACGCTGCCTCGCCACAGCCGGGCGCGAGGTGCCCGAGCCGTGGATGGGCGACTGGTCGCCCATGTCCGGCTACCTGATCGGCCGGGAGATCGCCCGCAGGGAGGACGTCACCGCCGTCTACTGCGCCAACGACGAGATGGCCTTCGGACTCATCCGGGCCCTCCACGAGGCGGGCCGACGCGTCCCCGAGGACGTGTCCGTCGTCGGCTTCGACGGCATCCAGCTGAGCGAGTTCTCCTACCCGCCGCTGACCACCGTCCGGCAGGACTTCGACAGGCTGGGACACGAGCTGATGCGGCTGCTTCTGGAGCAGCTCTCCGGCACCGTGCAGCAGAGCCCGCCGCGGGTGGTCGTCCCGACACAACTGCTTGTCCGCGGCACGACGGCACCGCCACCTCGCTAGGCTGAACAACCATGGAGCCGCTGCTCGTCGTCATCATCGTCCTGGCCGTGGCAGGGTCCGCCGCGCTCGGCATCTGGGCCTATCTGAGGCACCGGTACCTCCGGGCCGTCGAGGCGCGTGGGTGGCGCGCCATCGGATCGCCACCGATCAGCCTCGTCCATGGCCTCAACGTGCCGCCATTCGGGCTCGGGTTCGACCGCCGCGTGTCGAAGCAGGTCTCTGGCAGCGCCTCCGATGGAACCCCCTTCTCGGCATTCGTGTACCGGAGCACCGAGGCCAACCCCCGGGGCTGGATGCTGACGATGCCTCTGCCGCACAGCTTCCCCGAGGCAGAGGCGTGGACGCAGACCGGCCGCGGCCGCCGCGAGCTGGACGGGTTGGGTGCCGGCGTCCAGGTCGGCCCCGCGACGGCCCGCGCCGCCGACCTGGTCTACGCCACCGAGGTGGCGCGTGCAGCCGGGGAGCTCCAGGGGCCGTTCGGCGTCACCGTCGACCATGAGTACCTCGTGCTCGGCCCGGTGCCGCACGATCTGGATGCCCTCGCCGCCGCCGCCGAGCAGCTGGCCGGCATGCGCAGGGCGCTGCTGGCCTCCCCCGTGGCCGGGCTGCAGGGGCCGACGCCGCCCCGGCACCTCAGCATCTACGGGCGTCCGGGATGGGTGGTCATCGACCGCGACGACTCGATGCTGCGCATGGTCGAACACACCGGCGGCGGCTCACACCACCAGGCGCACGACATCATCACCGGGCTGGAGCAGGGACTGCGGTTCGTGCGCCTCCGGCACACCTGGGAGACGACGAGCACCAGCACCGACTCGGAGGGCCGCACGACGACGCGGACCGACCACCATGAGGAGACCGTCTGCGGCTATGCGACGACGTTCCCGTTCCACCCCATCTCGATCAACCAGGGCTGGTTCGGGAACCGGAGGAAGTTCGAATGGGAGGCGTTCAACGACCGCGTCACCGTCCGCGCGCCGGACGCACGCTTCGCGTCCGATGTCATCCATCAGCGGCAGATGGAGTACCTGATGGCGCTGCGTTCCCCGTCATTCTCGATCAACGCGGACGGAAGCATCACCGTCCGGCAGAACGATCGTTGGGCACCGCACGACATCGTCGCGCAGGCGGGCGAACTGGCCGGGTTCTTCGGCCATGTGCCCGACTTCGTGTGGCAGCAGCTGGGCGCCTGGCCGCGCCCGATCCCCCGCCTCGGCGGGGAGCCGGGCTGACGGCTCAGAGCTCCAGAGCCTGGAAGGCCGGCCGGGGCCGGTTCAGCCGGTTGGACCGCAGCCGCCTGGCGACGGTGAAGGCCAGCTCCAGCGACTGGTTGCGGTTCAACCGCGGGTCGCACACCGTCTCGTAGCGGCTGCCGAGGTCGTTCTCGCTGACGTTGGTCACGCCGCCGACGCACTCGGTGACGTCGTCGCCCGTCAGCTCGACGTGCAGGCCGCCGGGCCAGGTGCCGAGCTGTTCGTGCACGTCGAAGAAGCCCGCGACCTCGTCGGCGACGTCGTCGAAGGACCGGGTCTTGAAACCGTTGGCCGCCTCGAACGTGTTCCCGTGCATCGGGTCGCAGACCCAGGCCACCTTGCGGCCGGTCGCCTCGACGCCCTCGATGACGGCCGGAAGCACCTTGCGCACGTTGGCCGCGCCCATCCGGGTGATGAAGGTGAGGCGGCCGGGGATCCGGTCGGGGTCGAGCCGGTCGGCGAGTTCGATCGCCTGCTGCGCGGTCGTCGCCGGGCCGAGCTTGATGCCGAGCGGGTTGCGGACCCGGCGCAGCAGCTCGACGTGGGCACCGTCGAGCTGGCGGGTGCGCTCGCCGATCCACAGCATGTGGCCGGAGCAGCCGTAGAGCTCCTGCGAACGCGAGTCGACGCGGGTGAGCGCCCGCTCGTACTCGAGCAGCAGCGCCTCGTGGCTGGCGTAGAAGTCGACGGTGCTGAGCGAGTCGTCGTGCACGCCGCAGGCGACCATGAAGGCGAGCGCCCTGTCGATCTCGGAGGCCAGCTCCTCGTACTCGGCCTCAACCTCGGAGTCGCGCACGAACTGTGCGTTCCAGGTGTGGACGCCGCGCAGGTCCGCGAATCCGCCCTTCACGAAGGCCCGGACGAGGTTGAGGGTGGCGGCTGAGGAGTTGTAGACCTGCTGCAGGCGCGCGGGGTCGTGGCGGCGGGCCTCCTCCGTGAAGTCGAAGCCGTTGATGGCGTCGCCCCGGTAGGCGGGCAGCGTGACGTCGCCGCGCGTCTCGGTGTCCTTCGAGCGGGGCTTGGCGTACTGGCCGGCGATCCGGCCCACCTTGACCACGGGCACCTGCGCGGCGTGGGTCATGACGACCGCCATCGACAGCTGCACCAGCAGCTTGCGCTTGATGTTGTCCGCCGTCACAGCGTCGAAGGTCTCGGCGCAGTCGCCTCCCTGCAGCAGGAAGGCCCGGCCCTCCGCCACCTCGGCCAGCTTGGCGCGCAGGTCGTCGCATTCGCCCGCGAACACGAGCGGAGGGAGGCGTTCGAGGTCGTCGATCGTCTTGTCGAGCGCGGCGCCGTCCGCATAGGTCGGCTGCTGGATCAGGGGCAGTGAGCGCAGTTCTTCCCGGGACATGATCGTCGACATGCCAGGAAGGCTACCCCAGCACCGGTGTCGAGCCACGCCGTCAGGACGCCCGTGGACTGCCTCAGGCGTTGGGGTCGTGGAGCCCCTGGTCGATGGCGTAGAGCGTCAGTTCGACCCGGTTGTGCAGCTGCAGCTTCCGCAGCACGTTCTGCACATGGTTCTGGACGGTGCGGTGGGAGACGAACAGTTCCTCGGCGATCTCGCGGTACGCCATGCCCTTCGCGACGCGGCGCAGCACCTCGATCTCCCGGGTCGTCAGGACAGGGCCCTCCTCGTTGTGGGACCGGGCGACGTTGACCATGCGGCGGAACTCGCCCAGCACCAGCCCGGCCAGGCCCGGGGTGAAGACGGCGTCGCCGACGGCCGTCCGCTGCACGCCCTCGATCAGCTCCTCCTTCGAGGCCGACTTGACCAGGTACCCCTTGGCCCCCGCCTTCATGGCCCGCAGCACATCGTCGCGTTCGCCAGAGGCGGACATGACGAGCACGTGCATGTCGGGGAACTCCCCGAGCAGGATCTCGATGCAGGTGGCGCCGTCAGGGTCGGGGATCTGGAGGTCCATCACGACGACATCGGGGCGGGTGGCCCGCGCCCTGGCCAGGCACTCGGTCCCGTTCTTGGCGACGGCCACGATCTCGAACCCGACCTCGGTCAGATCCTCACTCAGAGCGTCGATCCACATGGGATGGTCATCGACCAACATCACGCGCCTACGTTCCGGACCCATCAGCTGTTCTCCAATGCTTCGATTGCTTCGACATCCAGCGGGAACCGCAGCTCCCACTCCGTGCCGCTGCCTGGCGACGACTTCAGGATCGCTGAACCGCCCACGGCAGCGAGCCTTCCGACGATCGAGTCCCGGATCCCCATCCGTCCCTTGTCGGCTGCCGCCTGCACCTGATCGGCTGTCATGCCGACCCCATTGTCGCGGACCCAGAGGATCACCTCGTCGTCCATCTCCTGATCGAGGAGGATCCACACCTGGGCATCGCGGCCCGCGTGCTTCTCCACGTTCTTCAGCATCTCGGTGAGCGCGGCCTCCACCTCGTCGACGAGTCGTCGGGGCACCATCACGAGGCTGGCCATGGTCGACACCGTGACCCGGGCCGACTCGTACTTGTCGAGGGCCGCGGCCAGGTCCACGGCCTTGCCGTGGCCGACCTGGGTGACCTCCCGGTCCTGCAGCAGCGTGCGTAGCTGCGCCTCGGACTCGCGGGCCAGCGAAGCGAGCCGCATGCCGCGGGTCCCGAGGTAGGGGCCCTCACGCTCGACGAGTGCGAGCACCTGCAGCGCGCCGTCGTGGACGATCCTGGCGAGTCGCTCGCGCTCCGCCAGCGCGGCCGACCGCATGCGTTCCTGCTCCTGCTCGACGATGGTGGTGCGGAACTGGTCGATGAGGACGGCGAGCGAGGCGGTCAGCACCAGCGACACGAAGCAGGCGCCGAGTCGCTCGAGGGCGAAGTGGCTCGGCGTGGCCAGCAGCGCGGTCGCCGTGACGATGGAGAAGCCGATGGACCAGAGCGGGCCGAGGAACATCGCCGCGTAGCCGGCGCAGCCCGACGCCCAGTAGCCGGCCAGCGACAACGGGGCCAGGCCGCCGGGAACCACGAGGACCGTGACGATGATCAGGGTGGTGGTGACCCCCAGGTCGGCGAGCAGCGCCCGCCGGGTGCGTCGGTAGGGTCTCCTCAGCCGCAGCGAGATGAACAGGTGCCAGTAGAGCAGGCCCACGCAGGCAGCCAGCACGCCCACCGGGTTCGTCGCCCGCGGCAGCACCAGGATCAGGTTGACGCCGACCGCGTGCACGGCGAAGAGGGTCCGCGCCATGAAACCGACGAAGTAGATGCGGCTGAGGAAGTCGTCCCCCTGGAACGACATGTGCCGGCGCAGCCAGAGGAGCAACGACGGCAGCGCCGCCCGGTCACTCACTCGCCCTGGCTCCCCCGCCCTCGATGACCGGCGCCGCTCCTCCCCCGGGACGCGGCACGACGAAGGCGTCGGCACCGCCGTCCTTCAGGTCTCCGGTCTTGACGCGGGCGGCGTAGACGTCCACGTACTCCTGGCCGGTCAGCTGCTGGATGGCCGCGAGCACCTCGTCGGTGACCCAGCGCAGCACCTTGCTGTTGCCGGGCGTGACCGCCTGCGCCGTGAAGTGCATCGGCTTGCCGATCACGACGACGGGACGGCGCGCCCACGGGATTCCCAAGGGCCCCTTGACCGACTTGCTGCCGCTGATGCCGACGGGGATCACGGGCACGTCGTTGGCCAGCGCCATCCGCGCCATGCCCGTCTTCCCCTTGTAGAGGCGGCCGTCGGGCGAGCGGGTGCCCTCCGGGTAGATCGCCACCACCTGACCGTCGCGGAGCACGTCGGAGATCGCCTCGAGTGCCGAGGCGCTGGCCCGGCCTCCGCTGCGGTCCATCGGGACCATCTTGATCGTCTTGAGGAACCAGGCGATGAACCGATGACCGAGGCCGCCGCCGGGGGCGAAGAGTTCCGCCTTGGCCGGGAACGTGATGGGCCGCGGCATCATGGCCGGGATCACCAGCGAGTCGAGCGCCCCGATGTGGTTGCTGGCGAGGATCGCGCCGCCCTCCCGGGGGAAGTTCTCCGCGCCGAAGACCCTCGTCCCGTATCCGAACCTCACCATGGGCCGGACGACCGTGAACTTGAAGAAGCGGTACCAGAACATGCCGGGCAGTCTAGTGCCCTCGGGTTGCCCGCGACGCGCCTGCTGAGGGCCGTTTCGGGCCTATTGTCGTGGCCATGAGCGAGTCGAGCCGCGCCGCTGGGCGCCCCGATATCTGGCCCCAGGCCCGTCCGCTGCGCCTGGGCACCGGGAAGGTCGGCATCGTCGTGTCGCACGGCTTCACCGGTTCCGTCCAGTCGATCCGCCCCTGGGCCGAGGCCCTCGCGGCACCGGGTGACGGCTACGCGGGAGCCCGCGTCCTCGCGCCGCGGCTGCCGGGCCACGGCACCTCCTGGCAGGACCTGGCCCGGACCCGCTGGTGGGACTGGTACGGCGCCGTCGAGGACGCCTATCTGCAGTTGTCCCAGGAGTGCGCACGGGTGTTCGTGGCCGGTCTCTCGATGGGCGGGGCGCTGGCCCTCCTGCTGGCGCAGCGCCACACGCCGGCGGGTGTGCTCCTCGTGAACCCCGCTATCGCGACCACCGACCGGCGGATCCCGGTGGCGTCGCTGCTGCACAAGGTGCTCCCTCCCCAGGCGGGGATCGCCTCCGACATCGCGAAGGAGGGGGTCGAGGAGCTGGGCTACCCGCGGTTCTCCGTCACGTCGCTGGCGACGATGACCGATCTGTGGAAGGTGACGCGGCGGGGACTCGGCGACGTCCACGCGCCTGTGCTGCTGCTGCGCTCCACGCAGGACCACGTGGTGGACGGTGCGACGGCGAAGGTGCTGACGAAGCGGATCCGTGGCCTGGAGCAGGTGCCGTTGACGCGGAGCTTCCACGTCGCGACCCTGGACCACGACGCCGACCTGATCGCGGAGACGTCGCGGAGGTTCGTCACCCGCCACGCGTGAGCGGGCGCCCGCCCCTCAGAACTCCAGGACGGTCCGGCCAGGGAGGCCCGAGGTCTGCATCGCCTCGAGCACGTCGTTGACATCCTCCAGCCGCGCCGGGTGCACCGTCGCGGTGATCCCCGCCTGCGCCGCCAGTTCCAGCGCCTTGCCGAGGTCGTAGCGGGTGCCCACGATGGAGCCGCGCAGCGTGATGGCCCGCATGACGATCTCGTAGATGTTCAGCCCGAAATCCCCCGGCGGGAGGCCGTTGAGGACCACGGTGCCGCCGGGGCGCAGCATCCCGACCGCGGCGGCGAACGCGGAGCGCGACACCGCCGTCACCAGCGCCGCGTGCACGCCGCCGATGCGCCGCTGCAGGTATCCGGCCACGTCGACCTCGCGGGCATTGACCGTCATGGTCGCCCCGAGGCTGGCGGCGAGGTCGAGCTTTGCGTCGTCGATGTCGACGGCGACCACGCGGTACCCCATCGCCCGTCCGTACTGCACGGCCAGGTGGCCGAGGCCGCCGACCCCGGAGACGACGACCCAGTCCCCCGGCTCGGCGTCCGACATCATCAGGCCCTTGTACACCGTCAGCCCGGCGCACATCAGCGGCGCGGTCTGGACGTAGTCGAGGCGGTCAGGCAGCCGCACGGCGAAGCCGGCATCCGCCAGGGCGTACTCGGCGAAGCCGCCGTCGATGTCGTAGCCGGTGCGGATCTGGTGGCTGCACAGCGTCTCCCAGCCCGACAGACACTGCTCGCAGCGGCCGCAGGAGCGGCCGAGCCACGCGACGCCGACCCTGTCGCCGAGGGCGAGGTGTTCGACGTCCTCGCCCACCGCGGCCACCTCGCCGACCACCTCATGCCCGGGGATCCGGGGAAGGAGCGGCTTGTCCGGCCAGTCGCCGTGCACCGTGTGCAGGTCCGTGTGGCACACGCCGCAGGCCCGCACCCGCACCAGCACCTGGTCCTGGCCGGGCGTGGGGATCGGCACGTCCACCAACTCGAGCGGGGCGTTGAAGCGCCGCACCTGGGCCGCGCGCATCGTGGTGGTCATGGCTGCATCCCTGCCTGGATCGCGGTGATCGCGACCGTGTTGACGATGTCGGAGACGAGCGCACCGCGGGACAGGTCGTTGACCGGCTTGTTCAGCCCCTGGAGCACGGGACCGATCGCGAGCGCGCCTGCGCTGCGCTGGACGGCCTTGTAGGTGTTGTTGCCTGTCTGCAGGTCGGGGAAGATCAGCACGGTCGCCTGCCCCGCGACGGGCGAGTCGGGCAGCTTCGTGCGTGCCACGTCCGGGTCGACGGCCGCGTCGTACTGCAGCGGCCCCTCGACCAGAAGCTGCGGGGCCCGCTCGCGGAGCAGCCGGGTCGCCTCGATGGTCGACTCCACATCGGGCCCGGTGCCGGACGCTCCCGTCGAGTAGGACAGCATCGCGACCCGCGGCTCGATGCCGAACTGCCGGGCCGTCTCGGCCGAGCTGATGGCGATCTCCGCGACCTGCTCAGGGGTCGGGTTGGGGTTGACGGCGCAGTCGCCGAACACGAGCACCCGGTCGGACAGACACATAAGGAACACCGACGACACCACGGAGATGCCAGGGCGCGTCTTGATGACCTCGAGGGCCGGCCGGATGGTGTGCGCGGTGGTGTTGACCGAGCCGGAGACCATGCCGTCGGCAAGGCCCTCGAGCACCATCATGGTGCCGAAGTAGCTGACGTCGGCGACCCGTTCCCGGGCCTGCTCCAGCGTCACGCCCTTCTTGGCCCGCAACTCCGCGTAGCGCACGGCGAACCGCTCCCGCAGTTCGCTGGTGGTCGGGTCGACGACGGAGGCCCCGGAGATGTCGACGCCGAGTTCGGCGACCGTCGCCGCGATGGTGGCGGGGCGGCCGAGCAGCGTCAGTCGGCACACACCGAGCGCGAGGAGGCGGTGGGCGGCGCGCAGGATCCGGGGTTCCTCCCCTCCGGCAGCACGATGTGACGGTCGGCATCGCGGGCGGCCCGCAGCAGCCGGTGTTCGAACATGGCCGGGGTGACGACGTCGTCGCGGCCGACACCGGCCGCGGCGCCCAGCAGCAGGCGGGCCGTGTCGGCGCCGAAGGCGGTGCGCGCGGCGGCGGCCATGGCCTCCGTGATCCGCAGCGGCGCGCGCCCCGACTCGGCGACCCGGCGCCGGACGTCGGCGGGCGGCAGAGAGGAGCGCAGCAGCGGCAGCCTCGGCGTGGTGGCACGCCACAGGTCGACCACACCGGCCTCGAGGGGCCAGGGCCCGGCCGCGATGGCGCCGAGCGGGGTCGGGAAGCGGCCGCTGGCGGCGGCGACGCTCAGCCCGACGGCCACGTCCGTGCGGTCGGCGGAGAAGATCACGACGGAGTCGTCGCGCAGGGTGGGCAGCAGGTTCCGCAGCGCCATGTCCGCCAGCAACGGCACCCCGACGCCCAGTGCGGCGACGCCGTCGGGCGCGACGAGCGGCTCACCGTCGAGGCTGCTGCCGGCCGGAACGTCGACGACCGTCGCCACCGGTACAGGCAGGTCGACGGCGACCGCGCCGCCACCCGGCACCACGATCCCGAGGACGCGGGCCAGGTTGCCGGTGGCCTCGGCGAGGGCGACCTCGGCACGGCGGCGCAGGTCCTCCTCGCCCGCCTCGGCGCCGACGACCAGCAGCATGGGCACGCCGATGTTGGCGGCCACCCTGGTGTTCATGGCGAACTCGACGGGGGCGAGCGCACAGTCGTATTCGCTGCCCAGCACCAGCACCCGGCTGTGCCGGTCGGCGAGCTGAGCGTAGCGGTCGACGATCTGTGCCAGCGCACCCTGATCGTGCAGCGCCTGGTCGGCGGTGACGCCCCAGCCGACCTCCGCGCGGTCACCCAGCAGACCGGCCAGCGCGTTCAGCAGCGGATCGTCCTCCTCCGCCACGATGGGGCGGAAGATCGCGACCCTCCCACCGTCTCCCCCGAGATGCGGCAGCAGGCCGAGCGCCAGCTGCCACAGCGTCGGACAGTGCCGCACGGGGCACAGGTAGACGGCGTGCGGAGTGGTCACTGCAACCCGCGACGGATGGCTCCGTCGAGGCCTTCCGGCTCATATCCCAGGGCCTCCACGATGCGGCTGCGGATCTCGGCGGCGGTCGCCTCGGCACCGGCCTGGGCCGCAGCTGTGGACGCGGCGGCGGCCGCGGGGGCCGAGCCCGCCGGGATCAGCCGCAGCCCGCGCTCCTGCGCGTATTCCTTGCCGAGCGCCGTGACGATATCGCTGTCGGTCAGCTGGTACTCGCGCTGCCCTGCCTCCAGCATCTCGTTGACGGTCGCTTTGGTGATGACCTTTCGTCCCATGGCACTTTCCTCACTGTCCAGTGACGGAGTTGATGGCGGTGACCGCTGCATCGCGGGCCGCCTCGATGTCGGACTCGGTGCCCGACATCCACAGGCGCCCGTAGACGCCGACGGAGCTCATGTGGTTCAGGAACACGGGCGCGGCCTTCTCGGCCTCGTTGGCCGCGAGCGTGATGTAGGCGGCGGGTTCGACCTCCATGACGAGCAGCGTCTGGCCGCCCTCGATCATGGTTCCCTGGTTCATCCGGTTCAGGATCTGGGCCTGCAGCGGATGGATGTTGGTGATGATCTGCTCGGAGGCGATCGTCGGGCGGATGCGCTCCTCGAGGGGGCTCTCGAGCGTCTCGAGGACGACCTCGCCTGCGCGCAGCACCTCGGACTGGTTCTCGGAGTGCACCTCGAACATGCCGAACTGGCGCTCCACGACCTGGGCGCCGGGCTTGACGTCGACGGCCTTGAGGACGCTGTCGACGACGCGGAACACCCAGTTGCCGGGGGCCATCTCGACGTAGAGGCAGCTCATCCCTTCGATGGGCGGCGATCCGGCCGAGATCGAGCCGACGAAGGCCGCGAACTGCGGCTGGATCCGGTCGAGGTGGCAGAACGCTCGGAGCTGGAAATCAGACTGTGCCATGGCGCGCGGGCCTTCCTATCGGGTGAGATTCTCGGCCCAGCTCGCGACGCCGACGGGCGTCACCAGCATGGGGTGTGGGGCGAGGGTGGTGCGGCGGCCGGTGACGTCCGCGACGATGTCGGCGGCGCCGAAGAAGGCCGCAGTGCCGCCGACCATCGTGATGTGGTCGACGTCGTGGTCCCTGACTGCATCGCGCACGATGGTGGCGACCTTCTCCAGGGTCGGGCGGACCACCGGCAGCAGCTCGCGCTGCAGCCGGGGCTTCACCTTGCGCTTCTCGGCCTCCTCGAAGGGGATGCCGAAGGCGCCGGCGATCACCAGCGACAGGTGGGTGCCGCCGGTGGGTTCGTCGATGTTGGCGATGACCTCGCCGTCACGCAGGATCGCGACGCCGGTCGTCCCGCCGCCGATGTCGACGACGGCGCCGTTGCGGATTCCGAGGACGGCGTTCGCGGCCGTGGTCTCGTCGATGACGGCGGTGCAGTCGATGCCCGCGCCCTCGATGACGTAGCGGTGGGCGCGGTGGTCAGCGGCGTTGACCCCTGGCGGGATGGTGACGGCGCCGCGGGTCAGCTCGCGGCCCGTGGCCTCCTCGAGCTGGAGCCGAAGGTTCCGCACCACCTGCTGGGCGCCGGCGAAGTCCCACACCACGCCGTCGCGGACGACATCGGCGAAGGTGTGGGCAGCGGCGAGCGGGGTGCCGGCCTCGTCGGTGACGACGAGCACGGTGAACGCGGTGCCGAGGTCGACGCCGAGCTTGATGGGCAGGTCGGCGGGGATCGGCTGCGGCGACTTGAGTGCCTTGGCGGCCGCCTTCATGGTGGCCTTGACGGCAGCGGAGGTCACAGGACTCCACCCCGCTTCCACGCGAGCTGCAGGAAGTACCAGACGCTGGACAGCCGGTTCAGGCCGTGGCAGATGCTGGCGCCGTAGGGATGGTGCGGCGAGTCGAACGTCTCGAGCGCGCAGATCTCCAGTTCCCGGGTGGTCGACCGGCCGATGTTGAGCCAGTGCTGCAGCTCGTCGTCGGCGCCGTCGATGGTGAGGTGCTCGATGCCGAGGACACCGCTGGGGTCATGGGTGGCGCGGTGCAGCTCGTCGCTCGACCAGCCGGGCAGCTCGAACGGGTCTGCCGGTCGCTCGTTGTATTCGGCGGAGGTCAGTTCCCTGCAGTAGGCGGCGAGCGAGCCGAGGGCGGCGGCCAGACCGGCCTCGCCGCGGCGGCTCGCGAGCCCCTGGACCATCAGTGTCAGCGAGTGCAGGGAGTCGACCTTGCCGCGCAGCTTGATGCGCGGATGGGTCTTGGGAGCGTAGTGGTGGGCGTTGAGCTGGGTGAGCGAGCTGGCCTTGCTGTCAGGCTGCGCTCCGCAGCAGACGCAGCGCGGCTGCTCCCCCGTCAGGTCGACGGGGAACTGCGATGCGCGGTCCCAGGTGCCGTCCGGCCGCTCCGTCGTGGTCGGCGTCGCTTCCGACGCGGGCGCGGTCACCTCGACCAGGGCCCACTGCTTGATGAAGTCCCTCGCCGACGGTGTGAGCGTCGACCCGGCGGGCACGACGACCTGCGCCCCGACGGTGGGGCGTCGCAGCTGCTCGCGCAGGTCCGCCTCTGTGACGACCACTAGAACTGCTCCTCCCAGTTGGCGGGGAACGTGACGTAGACGAACTTCGCCCACGACGGCGTGCCGAAGGTGATGGACGAGCCCTTGGGCACGTAGAACACGTCGCCGGGCCGGCCGATCTGGTCGCCGGCGTCGCCTCCGAGGTGGAGCTCCCCCTCGAGCACGATCTGCACCTCGTCATAGGTGAGGGTCCACGGGAAGGAACCCTCGGTCAGGGTCATGTAGCCGGCGGCGATCGGGGATCCGTCGTCACCGGTGACGACATCGACGGCGCCGACGCGCATGCCCGGCGGGGGGCCGGGATACGGGAAGGGTGCCGTCGGGTTCTCGCCGATACGGGCGAGCTTCACGCGGGGTCCCGCGGTGGGGGCGGCCAGGCCGCCCCCACCTGAACCCAGCATCGCCGTCACGATCGCGCGCACCTGTGACTCGAGCCCACCGGCGGCCGGTGTCGGCCGCGCCGCCTGCGCCCGGGGACCCTCGTCGACGACGAGGGCGATGCCCCGGTCGGCGGCCTCGTCACGCGCAAGCGGCGTGATGATCGCGTCGGCGGGCACCAGCAGGCGTCCGCCCACTGCCTGCGCCACGTCAGCGGCGGTGATGAGGGTCTTGGGCATGGCTACTCACTCAGGTGTCGGATCGGAATACGGGTCAGTCGCGGTGCGGGAGGATGATCTCCACGTCGCCGTGCGGACGCGGGATCACGTGGACCGAGATCAGCTCGCCGACGCGGCCGGCCGCGGCCGCACCGGCGTCAGTGGCGGCCTTGACCGCGCCGACGTCGCCGCGGACGAAGACGGTCACCAGGCCGGCGCCGATCTGCTCCTTGCCGATGAGCTTGACGTTGGCCGCCTTGACCATTGCGTCGGCCGCCTCGATGGCGCCGATCAGGCCCTTGGTCTCGACCATGCCGAGCGCGATCATCTGGACATCTGCCATGGGAGTTCTCCTTGTTGTGGTGACAGTTGGGGTAACTGGTGCTGGGTCGGGGGCCGACACGACGTCGGCCACGTGGGTGGTGGGTTTTTCAGTTGTGCCCGCAGCTGCTGCCGCGGGAGCCTTACGTGGGCGCTTGGTCGGCGCCTTGGGTGGTGGCGAATCGGTCATCGGCTACCTCCTACTTGCCCTGCAGTTCAGTGACGATCCGGCGGACCATCTCCTCGATCCGGGCCGCATCCGACGCAGACCCGGGCGTGGTCGCCGGGGTCGTCGCCGCATCGCCGACCCCGCCGTGCGCGCGGGCCACTGCGGGCGCGTCACGCAGGTGGTAGGCGACCCGCTTCACGTTGAGCACGTGCTCGACGGTGATGTTGTCGCTGACCGACGCCCCGCCGATACCGCCGGGGGCCAGCGTCAGCGACGGCCGGACACCTGTCGTGGCGCCGATGCCGCCGAGCGAACCCCACGTGTTCACGAGGATCCGGAACGCCGGCTTCTCGATGCCGAACGCGAGGATCGACTCCTCGTCGCGGGAGTGGATGACGAGCGAATGGCCGTCACCGCCGAACTTCAGCAGCTGCACCGCACGGTCGCAGCCGGCCTTCCAGCCGTCCTCGACCATCCAGCCGAGCACGGTGGTGAGCTTCTCCCGCGACAGCGGGTGCGCCGGGCCCACGCCGCCGAGTTCGGCGACGAGGATGCGGGTCGAGTCCGGCACCGTGATGCCGGCCTTGCGGCCGAGTTCCTGCGGTGTCCTGCCGACGTAGTCGGCGATCATCATGCCGTTGGGGCGGAACATCGCCCCGGCCAGACGGTCGGCCTCCTCCGCGGTGAGCCACTGGGCGCCGCGACGCTGCATCTCCGCCTTGAGCTGGTCGGCGATCGGCCGGTCGGCGATCACCGTCTGCTCGGTGGCGCAGATGGTCGAGCAGTCGAACGACTTCGACTCCACGATCATCTCGGCCGCCGACACCACGTCGGCGCTGCGGTCGACGTAGGCCGGCACGTTGCCGGGGCCGACGCCGAGCGCGGGCTTCCCACAGCTGTGGGCCGCCTTGACCATGCCCGGGCCACCCGTGGCCAGGATCATGGACGTCGCGTAGTGGTTCATGAGCTCGTTGGTGCCCTGGATGCTCAGCTCGGTCATGCACGAGACGAGGCCGCTCGGCATGCCGGCCGCCTCCCCCGCCTCCACCATCACGCGCACGGCCTCGGCCGTGCAGGTGGCGGCGGACGGGTGCGGGGCGACGATGACCGCGTTGCGGGCCTTGACGCCGATCAGGATCTTGAAGATCGCCGTCGAGGTCGGGTTGGTGGACGGCGTCAGTGCGCACACCACACCGACCGGCCACCCGATCTCGACGATGCCCAACGCGTCGTCGCGCCGCAGCACGCCGCAGGTCGGGACGTCGCGGATCGAGTCCCACACGTTGCGCGCGGCGAACTCGTTCTTGAGCCGCTTGTGCTCCGCGTAGCCGAAGCCGGTCTCGTCGTGGGCGAGCTGGCCGAGCCGGCCCGCCTCACGCATCGCGGCCTCGACCATCGCTTCACAGATCCGGTCGACCTGGGCCTGGGAGGCGAACTGGAACGACCGCATCGCCTCCCTTGCCGCCACGGCTAGGTCGCGGGCCTGCTGAATGGATCGCAGGTCCTTGTCCATCGACTGGGTTGTCATGGGATCGGCCTCAGTACTTCTTCGGCGTCGCAGCCACGTCGAGGACGGCGTCCTGGAAGGCGGCGCAGGCCGCCCGGCAGGCACTCTGGGAACCGGTGAGCCACCCACCCGAGTAGTTGGTCTCGCTCGGCGGCTCGAAGTACGTCGCCACGCTCACGTCCGCGGCCTTGACGGCCAGGTCGAGGGCGAAGGTCGCCTCCAGCGGCGGGGCGATCAGGTAGGCCATGGGCTGGCCGACCGGGATGCCCGCCTCCTTGGACAGGTACGTGCCCGTGGAGGAGATCAGGTGCGGGAAGAAGGCGAGGTCGCCGGCCTCGTTGGCCGAGTAGAACCACGCCTCCTCCTCCGCGTAGGCGACGCAGGCGTCGACACCGGCGCGGACCTCTGCGGGCGTCGGGCCCGCGAGCATGCCGATGATCTCGCCGCTGAGGGGGCCCGACGCGTGGCCGGAGCCCGCGTAGAAGCTCTTCGCGTAGACGACGTCGACCTCGGCGAACTTCGTCGCCTCGTCGAGCGCCACGTACAGCGAGTCGTCGATGTCGCAGGTGATGAGGCCGAGGGCCCGCTGGTCGGAGGTCAGGCCGAGCTTCTCAGCGAAGCCGCGGTCGACGTTGGAGATGATGCGAACCGCCAGGATGGACGGCTTCACAGGGTCGAGGATTGCCATGGTCGAACTCCTTAGTCTCCGGCAACCTCGCGGAGCTTCACTCCGCTGGCGCTGTAGTTGATCATCCGCTTGATGAACTCGACGATGTAGGCGCCGGCCTCGAGCGGGTTGGTACCGCCGTGGGTGGTGATCATGCAGATCAGGTCACGGTCGGCGTCGGACTTGCCGGGCTGCGGGTCGTAGCCCATGTAGGCGCTCATCGCGTCGGCGATCCCGAGTCCGGGCCGCTCACCGATGAGGAGGACGATCACCTTCGCCTTGACGATCGAGTTGATGTCGTTCATGATCCCGACCCGGCCGTTCTCGATGAAGAACGGGGTTCCGACGCTCAGTCCGGCCGACTTCAGCCCCTGCTCGATCACCGGGTAGATGTCGCGCAGGTTGTTGTCGATGGCGGCGGCCGAGAGGCCGTCGACGACGCACAGCTGCACGTCGGGCGACTTGGTGCACCGCTCGGCGATGACCTTCTTCGACTCGTCGCTGAGCAGACGGCCCAGGTCGGGTCGCAGCAGGAACTCGGCCCTGTCCGCCACCTTGGAGGTGACGGTGAACAGGTTGAAGTGGTCCCGCACCTCCTCGCTGACGACGCCGTAGATCGCGTCCTGCGTGACGCCGTGGTCGGCCTGAAAGAGCAGCGCGGTGCCGGTCTTCGGGCGCGGCCCGGCGCGGCCGACCCCGAGGCGGGCGCTGGTGGTGGCCATCAGGTTCCGCAGCGCGTCCGCGTCGTACGGGTTGTCGACGCCCATGGCGTGACGGGGGCCGTCCTCGGTCGGGTCGGCGAGATCGATGACGAGCTCACCGCCGTCCCGCTTGATGACGGATGCGGCGCTCGACGACTCGGCGGCGGTCGGCGTCATTCCCTCCTGGCGCAGTTCGGCCAGGATGCGAGCCACGATCTGTTCAATGTCGATGCTCATCGGTTCACCTCTTCAGGAAGAAGGACGCGTCGCCTGCACAGTCGGTGAGCTGGCCGTCCTTCCACAGGCCCACCTCCTCCATCCACGACTCGAACTCGGGCAGCGGGCGCAGCCCGAGGGCCTGCCTCAGCGCGGGCGCATCGTGGTAGCTGGTCGTCTGGTAGCTGAGCATCGCGTCGTCACCCATCGGGATGCCCATGATGAAGTTGACGCCTGCCGAGGCGAGCAGCACAGCGAGGTTGTCGTTGCTGTTCTGGTCCGCCTTGGCGTGGTTGGTGTAGCACACGTCGCAGCCCATCGAGATGCCGGCGAGCTTGCCCATGAAGTGGTCCTCGAGGCCTGCGCGGATGATCTGCACCGAGTCGTAGAGGTACTCGGGGCCGATGAAGCCGACGACGGTGTTGACCTGGTACGGGTTCCAGCGGCGGGCGATCGCGTAGTTGCGGGCCTCCAGCACGAGCTGGTCGGCGCCGTTGTGCGCGTCGGCCGACAGTGCGGAGCCCTGGCCGGTCTCGAAGTACATGTAGTTCGGTCCGGCGGTGAAGCAGTACTTCTTCGCCAGGTCGTAGGCCTCGTCCATCAGGTCGATCGAGATGCCGAAGCTCTCCATCGCCTTCTGCGAGCCGGCGATCGACTGGAAGATCAGGCCCGACGGCGCACCCCGCTTGAGGGCCTCCATCTGCGTGGTGACGTGGGCCAGGACGCAGTTCTGCGTGGGGATCTCCCAGCGCTGGATGATGTCGTACGTCATCTCCAGCAGGCGGCTGACCGAGCCGACGGAGTCGTCGGACGGGTTGATGCCGATGACGGAGTCGCCGGAGCCGAACGAGAGGCCCTCGTAGACGGCGGCACGGATGCCGTCGACCGAGTCGGTCGGGTGGTTGGGCTGCAGGCGGGACGCCAGCGTGCCCTCGAGGCCCATGGTGTTGCCCGAGTGCGTGACGACGCGGATCTTGCGGGCGGCGACGACGAGGTCGAGGTTGCCCATCAGCTTGGTCACCGCGGCGATCATCTCGCCGGTCAGCGCCCGACCGACGCGGGCGATGTCCGCGCCGCTGGTCTTGTTGCTGAGGATCCATTCGCGGAAATCGCCGACGCTCCAGCCCTTGATCTCGTTGTAGATCGTCTCGTTGATGGCGTCGTCGATGGCACGCGTGACCTCGTCCTGGTCGTACGGCACGACCGGGTTCTCGCGCAGCGCGCTCAGCGGCACCTCGGCCAGCACGTGCCGCGCGGCTACCCGCTCAGCCGCGCTGCGCGCCGCGATTCCCGCCTGTAGGTCGCCGGACTTCTCCTCATTGGCCTTGGCTAGCAGGTCCTTGAGGTCGGCGAACTCATAGGTGTGTCCGAACAGCTTCGTTCGCAACAACATCAGTACACCCCCTGGGTTGTGATCTCCACGGTTTTATCCTTCGATCCATTTGTCATGCCGCGGGTGCGGCCTGGTAGAAGATGAGCGTCTTGACGGAGACGGGCACCACGCGCCCGTCGAAGAGCGGTTCACCAATGTCGATGAAGTCGCCCTCACCGAGGTGGATCTGATCGACGACGATCAGGGGAACCTCGGGAAACTGTTGCTTGATGGTCTGGCCGAGGACCTGCGCGTAGTCCTGCTCGATGACCAGGACCAGCGGCCTGCCCGCGGGCAGCTGGCGCCGGGCGAAGGCCGTGACGCCGGTGGCCACGGCGATCAGCTGCGGGTAGCTGAGCCGGTGGGAAGGTTGAGGGAGACGACGAAGTCGCCGTCGTGGTCGGCGCCACGGTCCCAGCGCGCGACTGCCTCGCCGAGCGCGACCGCGATCGCGGCCGGGTCGTCGAAGTGGGGCACGGTCATCTCGACGCGCGGCTCGATGACCGGTGCGTTGCGCAGCGGCAGATGGCTGTCCTCGGCCCAGATGGTCGAGCCGGACAGCGTCACCTGCTGGCTCGCCGCCCCCAGCACCGTGGCCCGCAGCGTCTGGGCCGGACGGACGACGCGCAGCTGCTGCCAGCGCGGGTTGTCCCGGAGGCTGGCTGCGAGCAGCGGCCCCACGTCGCCCCACGCCGCGACCTCCGCCAGCGTGGAGACGGGCGCCTCGTCGTAGTAGAGCTGCCCGACGCCGCCGGAGACGAAGTAGGCCGAGACCTGTCCCTCGATCGCCAGCGGCTTGCTGAGCGCGGCGAGCTTCGTCAGCGGCGGCTCGAGCCCCAGGCAGAGGTCCACGACGATGTCGGCCATGGTGTCGGTGAGGCGCCGCAGTTCGCTGAGTCGCGGCACTGCACCGACCCGAAGGTCGAGGCCGAGCTGGTCGACGATGATCCTGCCGGTCGGGGCGAGGTGGGTGAGCTGCTGCGTGGCCGGGTCGAGCGTCGCCTGCCGTCCGCCGACCATCGAGGCGGCCGACGCCAGGTGCCCGCCGGAGCGGAACAGCGCGGCGTTCGAGGAGCCGCCGCCGATGTCGACGTTCACGACGGTGGCGAAGTTCTCGGCCGACCACTGTGCCGCGCCCGAACCGCGGCCGGCGATCTGGGACTCCAGGTTGGGGCCGGCGACGGTGACGACGAAGTCGCCCGCCAGCTCGCCGAGGCCGTGCAGGATCTCCTCGGCGTTGCGGGTGCGGGCCGTCTCCCCCGTGATGATGACGGCGCCGGTCTCGACCTGGTCGGGGGCGATGCCCGCCCGCTCGTATTCCGAGCGGACGAGCGCCACCAGGCGTTCGACGTCGACCTCGTCGGGACTGGTGAGGGGGGTGAAGTGCGGCTCGCCCTGGTAGAGGACCCGACGGGAGTCCACGTCCAGGCGGGGCACCAGGCCCATGCGGGCCTGGTTGGTCACCGTCAGCTCGGACAGCACCACCTGTGTCGTGGTCGTGCCCACGTCGATTCCCACCGACGTCATGTCCCTGCCGCTCATCACACCTCCTTACTCAGCGGTTGTCTGGGTCAGCTCTTGCGGAATGTCGTCTCGCCGCCGACCTCGAGCGAGTCGAGGATGGCGAGGATGACGGCGTCGACGGGCGCATCGGCGGTCCACTGCGTGTAGCGGCCCGCGCTGCCACAGGCGATGAGGACGAGTTCGCCCTCGCCTGCGCCGACGGCGTCGACCGCGACGTAGGGCTCCCCCGTCGGCTCATCGCTGACGGAGGCGTCCTGCACCACGAGCAGCTTGCTGCCGCGCAGGGAGTCGGCCTTGATGGTCGAGACGGCCGACCCGATGACCCGTGCGATCCGCATCTGCTCAGGCCTCCTCGGCCGCTGCGGCCTCGACCGGCTCCTCGGCCGCGGCCTCGTCGGCGGCGCTCACGCCGGGGAAGGCGCGGGCGAACAGGAGCAGCGCCACGACGACGGCGAGGATGCCGGCGACGAGCTTGCCTGCGATCATCGGCGCGATCATCTCGCGGGCCACGCCGGCGGTGAAGCCGAGGTGGTCGCCGAGGACGAAGGCGGCGCTGACGGCGAAGGCGGCGTTGAGGATCTTGCCGCGCTTGTCCATGTCCTTCATGATCTCGAACATGGCGATGTTGTTCGCCAGGGTCGCGATGAAGCCACCGGCGGCGGACTTGTTGACGCCGATGAGGCGGCCGACCGCGGCGAGCGGCTTCGCGCCGAAGGTGACGATCAGGTGGACCGCGGGGAAGGCGCCCAGCAGCATCATGCCGATGGAGCCGACGATCGCGAGGCCCTCGGTGACGGGCAGCAGTTCCCAGCCTGCAGGCATGATCTGGACCTCAGTCAGCGTCTCGAAGACGCCGATGACCAGGCCGATCGAGATGATGAACACGAGCCCCTTGCCGAACCAGAGGAAGCCCTTGGTCATGCCGTCGGGGATCAGCCACAGGCCCACCGCGATGAGCGCGGCTGCCACGATGATCGGGACGGTGTTGATCAGGACGAAGCCGATCGGCATGCCCGCGACGAGGCCGGACGTGACGACGCCGAAGGGGATGGTCACGATGCCGGCGAGGACACCCTTGGCGAGGTAGGTGCGGTCGTCGACCTTGATGATGCCGAGCGCGACGGGGATGGTGAACACGACCGTGGCGCCCATCATGGCGCCCAGGATCAGGCCGGAGAGCATCTGCGCGTTCGGGTCGTCGGTCAGCTGCTGGGCCAGGGGCCAGCCGCCCATGTCGTTGGCGAGCAGCGTGCCGGCGAACATCGCGGGGTCCGCGCCGATGAGGCCGTAGATGGGCTTGACGATCGGGCCGAGCAGCTTGGCCAGCACGGGCGACAGCGCGTAGACGCCGACCATGGACAGGGCCAGCGGCCCCATGGCGTTGAAGCCCTCCTCGAACTTCTCGCCGAGCCCGAACTTGTTGCCGATGGCGCGGTCGATGCCGCCCAAGGCCATGCAGATCATCAAGATCCAGACGATGACTTCGTTAATACTCATGTGATCCCTCGACGTTGAAAGGACTGGACCCGTGCTCCGTTGCCAGGTCGTTGCGCCGAGGCTATCAGACCCTCAGGCGGCGTGCGGAGGCGGGGCAGAGATCCTTCATGACGCCTAGTCAGCGCTAGTTAATCGATCAAGCGAGGCCCCGCACGCAACAGAAAAGGCCCCGCGTACCTGTCCGCGGGGCCTCGTTGTCCGGTGGTCAGCCGACGACGCGACGGGCTCCTGTGAAGGGCATCGAGTTCAGGCTGGTGACCCGCACGCCGGAGCGGGGGTTGGCTGCGTCGACGATCTTGCCGTTGCCGATGTAGAGGCCGACGTGACTCACCGGGCTGTAGTAGAACACCAGATCGCCGGGCTGCAGCTCCGACTTGGAGATCTTGCGACCGGCCGAGCTCCACTGCGCGCGCGAGGAGCGCGAGAGGCTGATGCCGACCTGACGGTAGGCCCAGCTCGTCAGGCCGGAGCAGTCGAAGGTGTTGGGACCCGAGGTGCCCCAGACGTAGCGGCTGCCGACCTTACTGAGGGCCGCGCTCACGGCGGCCTGGGCGCGATCGGAGCCGCCGCCCGAGGCCGCGGGGGGTTCCTCCGAGGGTGCGGTGGCCGAGGGCGACTCGCTGGTGCCGCGGCCCTCGTCCCGGCTGGCGCCGGCCGCCGCGCGTGCCTCTGCCTGTCGCTGCTGCTCCTCCGCGCGGCGGATCCGCTCCGCCTCAATGGCGGCGAGGCGCTGCCGCTCCTCCTCCGAGAGCCGGTCGTAGACGCGCTGCGCCTCCGCCTCCTTGGCATCGAACTCGACGGCGAGGGCCTCCTTGGCGGCGGCGTCCTTCTCGAGCTGTGCCTGTGTCGCCGTCGCGTCCTCGCGGAGCGTGGTCAGCTTGGCCTGGTCGAGCTGGAGCTGCTGCACCGCGGCGTTGGAGCGGTCGGTCTCCACCTGCATGGCGCCGAGGCCACGGAGGAAGCTGTCCGAGTCGCTGGACGTCAGCAGCTGCGCGGTGAGCGAGAATGAGTTCACCTCGAGCGCGACGGCGGCCTGCTCCCCCATCTGGGCGGCGAGATCCGAGACCTGCTGTTCCTGCCTGGCGACGTCGGCCTTCAGGTTGGTGAGCTTCGTCTCCCCCTGGGCGACGCGCTCGTGCGCCTCGATGATCTCCTGATCGATCGCGGAGGACTCCTGCTGGATGCGCTCCAGCTCGGCCTGTGCCTTCGCGACGGCGTCCGGATCGGCCACGGCGGTCACGGTGCCGCCGACCAGGCAGGCGACAGCGAGAGCGCTGGCGATAGCGGCGCGGATTCGGTTCACGGGACCTCCGTAGGCTGAACAAAGTCTGAGAGAACTCTAAGCTCTCCTCAGCCTTTACTCAAACAGCTTCCACATTCCGGCCGTCGGACGGTGGCGCCATCCGCAGGGGCGGCAGGAGCCCTCCCTGCGACAACACCGTCAGAGCGGCCCGTTCGGTTTCCTCGAAGTCGACGCCCGGCGTGCCGAGCAGGACGGAGATGACGCAGTCGGAGCATGCGGGGCCCCGAGCTTCGCAGGATGCGCAGTCCACATGGAGAGTTGCCATGGCGACACTCTGCAGGAAGCCTCTGACAGTTCTGTCTGAGGCGCGTCGTAGCGTGCAGGGCATGGCAGTTCGACCTCTCCAACCCAGCTTCGACGATCTCGGCGTGCCGCTGTCCGAGGCGACCTTCGTGGTGGTCGACCTCGAGACGACCGGCGGCGCGGCCGACAGCGAGATCACCGAGGTGGGCGCGGTGAAGGTCCGCGGCGGGGTCGTGCTCGGCGAGTTCCAGTCCCTGGTGCGCCCCTCCTCCCCCATTCCGGCCATGATCCAGGTGCTCACCGGGATCACCAACCAGATGGTGGCGTCCGCCCCGCCCGCCTCGACGGTGCTGCCCGCCTTCGCGGAGTTCGCGGCCGGCGCCGTGCTCGTCGCCCACAACGCCCGCTTCGACACCGGCTTCCTGCGGCGCGGCTACGAGGAGCTGGGCCTGGCGTGGCCGCGCCCCACGATCGTCGACACCGTCGCCATCGCCCGCACGGCCCTGCTGCGTGACGAGGTGCCCAACTGCAAGCTCGCGACGCTCGCCCGGCACTTCGGCGCCGACACCGAGCCGAACCACCGGGCGCTCAGCGACGCCCGCGCCACCGTCGACGTGCTCCACGGCCTGCTCGAACGGGTGGGCAGCCTCGGCGTCCACACGCTCGACGACCTGGCCGAGTTCGCGCTGCAGGTCTCCCCCGATCGTCGCGCGAAGCGCGTCTGGGCCCACTCCGCCCCGAGCGGCCCGGCGTCTACTACTTCGTCACCGACTCGGTCGACGCCGACGGCGTGCCCCGCCGGGAAACCCTCTACGTCGGCAAGTCCACGAATCTGCGCCGCCGCGTCCGTTCCTACTTTTCCGCCGCGGAGAAGCGCGGCCGGATCCACGAGATGGTGCGCGTCGCAACAGCGGTCGAGTTCGTCGAGTGCGCCACCGACCTGGAGGCGGAGGTGCGCGAGCTGCGGATGATCGAATCGCTCGCCCCGCGCTACAACCGTCGCTCGAAGCGGCAGCGGAAGGTGATGTGGCTCAAGCTGACCGATGAGGCGTTTCCGCGGCTCTCGATCGTCTCGCGGGTCCGCGACGACGCGGCCACCTACTTCGGCCCGTTCACCAACCGCGAGGCCGCCGATGACGCCGCGTTGACCCTCTACGACGCGTACCGGCTGCGTCGCTGCACCACCCGGCTGTCGGCCCGCCGCGCGAGCCCGGCCTGTGCGCTGGCCGAGATGGGCCGCTGCCTCGCGCCCTGCCAGCTCGGGGAAGCGGCGGAGCGCTACGGCGCGGTGACGGCCGAGGTCGAGGAGAGCTGGCTCACCGACGTGCGGCCCGTGTTGCGCAGCGTGCAGGGCAGGATGAACCGGCTGGTCGGCCAGGAACGCTTCGAGGAGGCGGGCGAACTCGCCGAGCGGATGCGCTCCTACTACCGCACCTCGCTGCGGTTCCATCGGATCCGCTCGCTGGCGCTGTGCCCGCAGCTCGTCGCGGCCGTGCCCACCGGGCGCGGCTGGGACATCCATGTGATCCGCTACGGCCGGCTCGCCGCGGCGACCGCCGCCCCCTCGGCGAGGGCCCGCTCCGCCGCCGACGAGGCCGTCGCGGCCGCGGAGACGGTGCCGCGGCCCGTGGGCGGGCAGCCGGCCGGCAGCGTGGAGGAGGCGGAGAGGATCGCGGCCTGGCTGGAACAGCCAGGGGTCCGGTTCATCGAGACGCAGGGCGACTGGGCCTGGCCGCTCGGCATCGGGCTGGCGGAGGGGAACTGGCGGCCGAGTTGCTGGGGCAGGAACCCCTGCCTGCCGGTTGACCGGTGCAGGGGTAAGACGACGCCGCCCGCCCCGGATCCGGGGCGGGCGGCGGTCAGGCGATGCGCGTCAGGCGATGGTGACGCTGTTGATCACCACAGGCTCGACGGGGCGGTCCATCATGCCGGTGCGGGTGGTGGCGATCGCGTCGACGACAGCCTGGCTGGCCGGGTCCTTCACCTCGCCGAAGATCGTGTGGCGGCGGTTCAGGTGCGGCGTGGGGCCGACCGTGATGAAGAACTGCGACCCGTTGGTGCCGGGCCCTGCGTTGGCCATGGCCAGCAGGTACGGGCGGTCGAAGCTCAGCTCCGGGTGGAACTCGTCCGCGAAGGTGTAGCCGGGGCCGCCACGGCCGTCGCCGCGGGGGCAGCCGCCCTGGATCATGAAGCCGTCGATCACCCGGTGGAAGGTAAGACCGTCGTAGAACTTCCCGGTCGTCTTCTCCCCGGTGGTGGGGTCGGCGTATTCCTTGGTGCCGTCGGCGAGGCCGACGAAGTTGGCCACCGTCTGGGGGGCGTGATCCTGGAAGAGTTCGATCAGGATGTCGCCACGGTTGGTGTGCAGAGTTGCGGTGCTCACGCGTGGTCCTTTCTGTTTGACCCTCCCAAGTGTGGCAGACGATTCCACACGCGAGCCTTGATGCAACCCCACAAACCGGTAGCGTGGTACATGCTCGACTACGAGCCACAACCATTGGAGGAACTTGTGAAGAAGTCACAAGAGTTGAAGAAGGCCGCCGTGGAGACCGCGTCCGCCGCCGCCGAGTACTCATCCGCCGCACTGAGGGACGGCCTCGAACTCGCTTCTGACTTGATCGCCGAGGCGCAGAAGCAGGCAGGCCCCATCCTCAAGGACGCAAAGGTTCGCACCGCCACTGTCGCCGCGCGCACCCTGGACGACCTGGAACCCCACATCAAGGACGCGCTCGACAAGGTGACGCCGGCGGTCGACGCTGCCCGCGACAAGGTGACCGACGACCTGCTACCCAAGCTGCAGGACGCCCTGCACGCCGCCGCCGACCTGCCGGTCGTCCAGGAGGCCACCAAGCGGGGCACTGCCGCCGTCCAGGCCCTCGCAGGCGACCTCGAGCCGAAATCCAAGAAGAAGAGCAAGCTGCGGTCCTTCGCCAAGGCGCTGGCCATCGGCGCCGTCATCGCGGGCGCGGTCGCCGCCGTGCGACACTTCCTCGCCCCGAAGGATGACGGCTGGACGGCGCACGAGCCGTCGAAGGCGTACGTCAACAACAACGACACGTTCTCCGCCGCCGCGAAGTTCGCCGCCGACGCCGAGGCCACCCCTGCCGCCGACGCAGAGGACATTGACGACGAGGTCGTCGTGTCCGACGAAGAGGCGGCCGAGCAGGATGAGATGACGTCCGAGGGCGCGCCGCCACCCGTGCATGAGGTCGTCTCGGAGTCGGAGCACGCCGCCGAGGTCGCAGCGCACGCGAAGCACTACGGCGAGGGCGCCTACGTCGGCGCCGAGCCGCCGGAGGGCTTCACGATCAAGGGCAACGAGCGCTCCATGAAGTTCCACGTGCCCGGCACGGGGGGCTACGAGCGTACGATCGCCGAGGTCTGGTTCGAGTCGGAGGCCGCCGCCGAGGCCGCCGGCTTCACCAAGGCCCAGCGCTGATCCCAGCGCGCACGCGTCCCTGAGGGGCGGCACTCCGCGGTGCGGGGTGCCGCCCCTTCGCGTTCTGCCCGTCCTACAGGCGGGCCGCCAGCGCAGGGCCCCAGGTGCCGACGCCGGTCGGGGTGACCTCGCCCAGGCCCTGCCACGCGGCGGCCTCGTGCAGCAAGGGCGCCACCCGCGCCGCCAGTTCGTCCGCACGCCCGGCGTGCCCCGGCTCCACGTGCGCGTGCTGGAGCAGCAGGCGCCCCGACCGGCGGTCGCTCTTCAGGTCGACGCGGCCGACCAGTTCGTCGTCCACCAGCACGGGCAGCACGTAGTAGCCGTGCTCCCGCTTGGCGGCGGGCGTGTAGATCGAGATGCGGTAGTGGAAGCCGAACATCCGCAGCGCGCGCGGCCGGTACCAGACCAGCGGGTCGAAAGGGGACAGCAGCGCTGCAGCGGTGACGCGACGCGGCACCCGGGCGCCCGCGGCGAGGTAGCCGGGCCGGTCCCAGCCGGCCACCTCGACCTCCTCCAGTTCGCCCGCGGCGACCAGCCGCCCGACGGCCCCTTCGCCGTCGGGGCGCCGGAGCCGGTAGTAGTCGGTCAGGTCGTCCGCCGTGGCCACGCCGTAGGCGCGGGAGGCCCGGCGGACCAGCTCGAGGATCGCCTCCTCGCGGGGCAGCGGGTCGTGCACCTCCGCGGGGAGCACGTCGGTAGCGATCCCCAGGATCCGCTCGAAGCGGCGGCGGCCGACGACGGCCAGGTCACCGCGGCGGAACAGCCAGGTGGCGGCCCAGTAGGCCTCGTTCCTGTTCCACCAGCCCCCACCGGACGACACGTTGGCCGGATGGGTCAGGTCCGAGATCCGCATGGGTCCCCGGGTCGCGAACTCGTGGCGCACCTCCTCGACGAGCGCCACCTTCTCGGCCGCCCAGCCGCGGAAGCCGTCCCGCACGGAACTGTCGCGGTGCCACCCCCACAGGGGCCAGTCGGCGACGGGCACGATGCACGCCTCGTGTGCGACCCATTCGGTGTAGGCCCCCGTCCGGCTCCCCGCCTGGTCGTGCCCCAGCATCGCGTCGAGGAGCGCCCGGTCGTAGGGCCCGAGCCGGGCCAGCAGGGGAAGGTAGTGGCTGCGTTCGAACACGTTGACCGTGTCGAGCTGCAGCACGCCCAGCCGGTCGATGGTCCTGCGGAGGGTCGCACGCCCGACGCTGGCCGGCCGCGGGCCCGCCAGTCCCTGGGCCGCCACCCCGATGCGGCGCGCCTGGGCAGCGCTGAGTCGGCGGGTCATGCGGGCAACTATAGGGATGTCCACAGGCCCGCCACGGGTGCCGCGCCAGCAGCCCCGGGCCCGCTAGTCTCGCGCCATGGCGCTGGCGATCTCCCTGACCGTGGCCGCGGTGGCGGGCCTCACCTGGTGGTTCGCGGTGCCCAGGGTCCGGATCGACGATCCCGAGGCCCCCGACCTCGTCGCGTTGGTGACGCCACGATCGTTCGTTCTGGTGTCGCTCGCGGCGCTGGCGGCGGCACAGGTGCTCTGGATCGCGCCGGCATGGACGTGGGTGCTGCTGGTCCCCTACCTCGCGTTCGGGACGCCGCTGGTCGCGGTCGACTGGGCCACCACCTGGCTGCCCCGCAGGCTCCAGCAGGTCGCGGCGACGGCGCTGGTGCCGGGCGCGGTGTTCCTCGGCGTCACGGATCCCGGCGCGCTTGTCTGGGCCGTGGTGGGGGCTGCGGTGGCGTTCGGCTTCTTCCTGGCGGCGTGGAGGCTGTCCGGCCAGCTCGGGTTCGGCGACGTCCTGCTGGCCGGCACCGTCGGGCTGGTCGCCGGCCAGTCGGGTCCCCAGCAGTTGGCGCTGGCGCTACTGCTCGGGAGCGCGTTGGGCGTGGTCGTCGGCGTCGTGCACCGGCTGCGGCGGGTACGGCACCCCGAGCTGCCGTCCTACTTCGCGTATGGGCCGACGCTGTGGCTCGGGGTTCCCGCCGCGTACGCCGTCGCCCCGCTTCTCAGCGGGTAGCGGCGATCCACGCTTCGAGTGTCGCGGCGGCGTGCCCGGAGTCGATCGCGGCCTGCGCGGCGGCGAGCGGCCCACGCAGCTGGTCCAGCAGCGGCTGCACGGTCGACACCCCACGGTAGGCGAGCAGCGCGGCCGCGGCGTTGAGCACGACGATGTCACGCACCGGGCCGGGCCGGCCGGCCATCACGTCGCGGACGACGCCGGCGTTGTGCGCCGCGTCACCACCCACGAGGTCGATGGGCGCTCCGGGGTTCAGGCCGAGGTCCTGCGGGTCGATGACCGTGCGGTGGACCCGCCCCTCTGCGATCAGCCAGACGTCGGACGGCGAGGTGGTCGTCAACTCGTCGAGCCCGTCGAAGCCGCGGAACACCATGCCCCGCGTCCCGCGGACCGCGAGCACGCGGGCGATCACCGGGGCGATATCGTCGTTGGCGACACCCAGCGCCATGGCGCGGGGCCGGGCGGGGTTCGCCAGCGGGCCGAGGAAGTTGAACGTGGTCTGGATCCCCAGCGCCTTGCGCACCCCGCCGACGTTCTTCATCGCCGGGTGGTACTGCTGCGCGAACAGGAACACGATCCCGGTGGAGTCGAGGATGGCGGCCTGCCGCTCCGGCTCCACGTCGATCCGGACGCCGAGCGCCTCGAGCGTGTCGGCGGTGCCGGAGCTCGACGAGGCGGCGCGGGAGCCGTGCTTGACGACCCGGGCACCGGCGGCGGCGGCGACGATGGCCGCCATGGTCGAGATGTTGACGGTGTTCGCCCGGTCGCCGCCCGTGCCGACGATGTCGACGGCGTCCGGGTCGAGCGTGATCGGCAGCGCGTTGCTCAGCATGGCCTCAGCCATGCCACGGATCTCGTCCTCGGTCTCCCCCTTGGCGCGCAGCGCCGTCAGGAGGGCTGCGATCTGCACGTCGGAGGCGCGGCCGGCGAAGATTTCGTTGAGCGCCCAGGTGGCCGCCCCCTCTTCGAGTCCCTCGCTGCGCACGAGGCCGGTCAGGATGTCCGGCCAGGTGTAGTCGCTCACTCGGCGACCGCCGCGAGTCGGGCGCGGATGAGGAAGGCGGCCTGCTGCGGGAGGGTGACGGGGTCGATGGGGAACGGCGCGACCGCCTCGGCCCTGGACCAGGACGCGAGCCAGGCGTCGGCCTCGCGGGTCACGAGCAGCAGCACGGGCGGGCAGTCCGCGTACTCCTCCTTGACCTGGTGCGCCAGCCCGAAGCCGCCGGAGGGCTGGGCGTTGCCGTCGAAGATCATCAGGGCGTAGTCGGTGCCTGCGTCGAGGGTGCGCAGCAGCGCCCCCTGCGTGGCGACCTCGAGGACCTCGATGTCGGGCAGGTCGGAGGCCACCTTGCGCCCCAGCGCGAGACGGACCGACTCACGCACGGTGCGGTCGTCGGAGAAAACCAGCACCTTGACGGATTCGCTCATGTTCGGATCATTCCTTCGGATCGTCGCGGTCGCCCTGCGGCCGGGGTTCGTTGCTTGTGTCATCGTAGCCAAGTCGGCGGCGCCCGGCCTCCCGGGCATCCGCGAGGTCGAGCGCCCGGTCCATCCGCCGCGCCTCCCGGTTGGACTCCTTGATCCACTGGATGAAGATCGCGCTCATCGCGAAGAACATGGTGATGTCGCCTGTCGCCCACATGAGCCCCCCGGCCCAGGACTGGTCCTCGAGCGGGCTGAGACCCCAGCTCCGTTCGAAGGCCAGGTACCAGTCCTCCGCGATGAGACGGCTGGACCCCATGATCGTCACGCCGAGGAAGGCATGGAAGGGCATCGTCAGCAGGAACAGCAGGATGCGGATGGGATAGGGCATGCGGATGGGCACGGGGTCGACGCCCAGCAGCGGGAAGAAGAACAGGCAGCCGAGGGTCACCAGGTAGAGGTGCAGCGCGTCGTGGTGGAAGTCGTTGCGCAGGGTCAGCTCGTACCAGCCGCTGCTGTAGAGGATGAACGGGCTCGCCACCATCAGCCCGGTGGTGAGCGGCGGAAACAGCAGCACCTTGGCGAACCAGGAGTGCAGCACGGTCAGCAGCCAGCCGCGTGGACGCTTGGGCAGCGTGCGCAGCGCCAGCGTGGCCGGCGCACCCGCAACCAGGAACACGGGCGCGATCATGTTCAGCAGCATGTGCTGGATCATGTGGGCCCAGAACAGGACGGTGTCGTAGACGCCGAGGAAGCTGAAGGTGGCCACGGCGATGGAGCCGAGCCCGAGCCCGACGAAGGAGATGGTCCGCGCGATCGGCCACTTGTCGCCGCGCTTCGTCAGGGTACGCACGCCCCACAGGTAGAGCCCGCCGACGACCAGCAGCCCGAGCACCGCGAGAACCGGAAATTCCCAGGCGGTCAGGTAACGCGTCCCCACCAGTGGGATGATGTCGTCGTCGGGCTTGGCGTGCAGGGGCAGGACGCCGATGAACCCCGTGAACATGCCGCGCATTATCGCACTCCCCTTCCGGGCCTCAGCAGGGGGTCGGCTCAAGTTTCGTGGCTGGCGTGACCAAACCCCCTTTTCCGGCAATAATGACCCCGTGGCCACGAATCGCGAAACTCTGACTGCCCCGGAGCAGCTCCCCACCGGCGCCCTCCATCGGCTGCCGTCCGCCCGACTGAACAAGCCGTCCGGTCGCCCCGACACGGTTGCCGTGGGCGTGATCGTCTGGCTTGCCAGCGAGCTGATGTTCTTCGGCGCCCTGTTCGCCGCGTACTTCTGGACGCGCAGCATCACCAACGAGGCGGCTGCCCCCGGGCAGCCGACGATGTGGGACACGAACAGCGCCCACCTCGACGTGACGTTCGCCGCCATCAACACTGCGATCCTGGTGCTGAGCTCGGTGACCTGCCAGCTGGCGGCGAATGCCGCCGAGGCCGGCCGGGTGACCAACTTCAGCCTGAACCCGCTCAAGTGGGGCATGCGCGAGGGCTTCATCATCACCGCGTTCCTCGGCTCCGTATTCGTCGCCGGACAGGTGTGGGAGTACTTCACCCTCTTCAACGAGGGCTTCGTGATCTCCACGAACCAGTACTGGTCGCTGTTCTTCCTGGCCACCGGCTTCCACGGCCTGCACGTGCTGGGCGGCGTCGTCGCCTTCTGGTTCGTGCTGGCGCGTTCCTACATGACGCGCACCCACACCCATGAGCAGACCGTCGGCGCCCACGTCGTGTCCTACTACTGGCACTTCGTCGACGTCATCTGGATCCTGCTGTTCGGCGTCCTGTACTTCCTGCGCTGATCCCGACCCCGGAGAGAGATCATGAACTTTCTGACCACTCTGAGGCGCCGGTCCTACGCGCGCCCAATTCTCCTGCTCATGGCACTCGTGGTGCTCGGCATCGGCTACTCCGTCGTGAGTCCCGAGCGCTCGTCGGCCGAGACGGACATGACGCAGCAGATCGAGAAGGGCAAGGCCCTATTCGATCTGACCTGTTCCTCGTGCCATGGCCTCGGCGCGGAGGGCACCCAGTTCGGCCCGTCCCTCATCGGCGTCGGCGCAGCCTCGGTCGACTTCCAGATGGGAACGGGCCGCATGCCCGCCGCCCGCATGGAGTCCCAGCTTCCGTCGAAGCAGGTGCAGTACTCGCAGGAGCAGATCGAGGCGGTCGCCGCCTACGTCGCGACCCTCGGCCCCGGCCCTGCGATCGCGACGCCCGACCAGGTCAGCACCGACGGCCTCACTGAGGAGGAGATCGCCCGTGGCGGCGCCCTCTTCCGGGCCAACTGCTCGGCCTGCCACGGCATCGTCGGCGGCGGCGGAGCCATGCCCAACGGCAAGTTCGCCCCGTCCCTGACGGAGACGAGCCCCACCCACATCTACGGCGCGATGCGTTCCGGCCCGCAGCAGATGCCGACCTTCTCGAAGGACGTCATGCCTGACCAGTCAGTGCGCGAGATCATCGCCTACCTCGACGAGGCCAATGCCCAGCCGAACCATGGCGGCCTCACGATGGGCGCGGCCGGCCCCGTCTCCGAGGGCTTCTGGGCCTTCGTGATCGGCATCGGCGGCCTGTCGATCGTCGCCACCTGGATCTGCAAGAAGGGGGCTCGCGCCCGATGACATACGAGAACCGTCCGGTCCGCGACCCGGAGCTGGGCCACGTCGTCGCTGACCCGGGTCTGCCGGAGCACGTGGAGCGCTACAACGAAGTCGACGAGGCTGCGGGCAACAGGGCCTACGCCGCGGTGCTGGCGATGTTCGCAGCAGTGCCGGTGCTCGCTGTCCTCTTCGTGGTGATCTACTTCGCCGTCCCCCGTGACGCCTACATCGACTTCGGCTGGCTGCAGGCCAGCGCGATGAACGTCGGCCTCGGCCTCACGGCCGGCGTTGCCGTCACACTGATCGGCGTCGGGATGGTCCAATGGGCACGTGCCTTCATGGGCGACCACGAGACCATCGACCCGCGCCACTCAGCCGGCTCCTCACCCGAGGACCACGAGCTGGTCGCCCACCAGTTCGAGCAGGGCGTCGAGCAGTCGGGCATCCGCCGTCGCCCGCTGCTGCTGGGCGCGTTCGGCGGCGCCGTCGGCTTCGCCGTCATCCCCGCCGTCGTCCTGTTCGCCGACATGGGGCCGCACCCGACGGCGGCGAAGCGGCGCGAGACCATCGAGACGACCATCTGGGCCGAGGGCGTCCGGCTCGTCAACGACGAGAACTGGATTCCCCTGCGCCCCGAGAACCTCGAGATCGGCCAGCTGGTCAACGCCCAGCCGGAGAACCTCGAGGAGCTCCACGGCACCGAGGCGCACCAGGCGAAGGCCAAGTCGTCGATCATCGTCGTGCGCATGGACCCGAACTCCATCCGGATTCCCGAGTCCCGCAAGGACTGGCACGTGTCTGGCATTCTCGCCTACTCGAAGATCTGCACCCATGTGGGCTGCCCAATCTCCCTGTGGGAACGGCAGACGCACCACCTGCTGTGCCCTTGCCACCAGTCGACCTTCGATCTCGGCAACAGCGGCGTGGTCGTCTTCGGGCCCGCGGCGCGTGCGCTTCCGCAGCTCGCGATCCGCGTCAACGACAAGGGCTACCTCGTGGCCCAGGGCGACTTCTCGGTGCCGGTCGGCCCCAGCTACTTCGAGCGCGACTCCCGCAACGACTTCCAGGATGGTGACCAGTGATGGCCAAGCCAACAACGGTGGCTGACTCGTCCCCCTCGGTCGAGCCGACGGAGGCCCCTAGCAAGAAGCCGAGCGTGGGCGCCGCCCTGTACACCTGGGTCGACGACCGCCACGGCATCGCCAAGCTCGGCCGCACCGGCCTGCGCAAGGTGTTCCCCGACCACTGGTCCTTCCTGCTCGGCGAAATCGCCCTGTATTCGTTCATCGTCCTGCTGATCACGGGTGTGTTCCTGACCATCTGGTTCAAGCCGTCGATGGCCGAGATCGAGTACGACGGCTCCTACCAGCTCCTCAAGGGCATCCCGGTCTCGGAGGCCTTCGCCTCGACGCTCGACATCTCGTTCGACGTCCGCGGCGGCCTGCTCGTCCGGCAGATCCACCACTGGGCCGCCCTCCTGATGGTGGCCGCGGCCTTCGTGCACATGCTGCGCGTGTTCTTCACCGGCGCCTACCGCAAGCCGCGTGAGGTCAACTGGCTGATCGGCGTCGGCCTGCTGGCGCTGTCCACCATCGCCGGCTTCGCCGGCTACTCGCTGCCGGACGATCTGCTCTCCGGCACGGGTCTGCGGTTCGTGGACGGACTGATCCGCTCGATCCCGCTGATCGGTACCTGGGCGGAGTTCTTCGTCTTCGGCGGCGAGTTCCCCGGCGCGCTGGTGATCCCCCGCCTCTACATGGTGCACATCCTCCTGGTGCCGGGCCTGATCCTCGGGCTCGTCTCCGCGCACCTGGCGCTCGTGGTCTACCACAAGCACACGCAGTACCCCGGCCCCGGCCACACGAACAACAACGTGGTGGGCTACCCGCTGTTCCCCGTCTACATGGCGAAGGCCGGTGGCTTCTTCTTCATCGTGTTCGGCCTGCTCGTCCTCATGGGTGGCCTGTTCCAGATCAACCCGGTCTGGACCTACGGCCCCTACGATCCGTCGAAGGTAACGGCGGGCTCGCAGCCCGACTGGTACATGGGCTGGGTCGAGGGCGCCATCCGCATCGTGCCGAACTGGGAGTCGCACCTCGGCGCCACCACCTGGTCCTGGGCCATCTTCCTACCCGGCGTCGGCCTGATGGGGCTCCTGTTCACCCTGCTCGGCGTGTGGCCCTTCATCGAGGCCTGGCTGACGGGTGACAACCGCGAGCACCACGTGCTGCAGCGGCCCCGCAACGCCCCCGTCCGGACCGCGTTCGGCGTCGCAGCCATGACCTGCTTCGCCATGTTCTGGCTCGCAGGCGGCAACGACATCATCGCGACCCGCTTCCACCTGAGCCTGAACGCCATCACGGTGTTCATGCGCGTGGCGGTCTTCGTCGCGCCGGTGATCGCGTTCATCATCACCAAGCGGGTCTGCCAGTCGCTGCAGGCACGCGACCGGGAGCGGGTCCTGCACGGTTCCGAGGACGGCGTCATCATGCGCTCGCCCGTCGGCTCCTACGGCGAGGCGCACGTGCCGATCTCGCAGGAGGAGGCCTACACCACGACGCAGCACCTGCAGCGGACCCCTCTGGAGGCCGCCGACGGAACCGACGCCGCGGGCGTGGCCGGGAAGAAGGGCCGCATCAGCGCCCTGCGCGCCCGTGCGTCCCGCTGGTACCTGGGCGCCGAGGTCCCCAAACCGACCGCGGCGGAGATCGAGGCGGCTGCGAGCCACCACGGCGACGACGCGGGAGACGATCACGAGCTGCAGGACAGCGGGGCAGGACCCCGTCAGCTCAACTGACCAGTGTCCACAGGGGCCCGGCCGGAAGGCCGGGCCTCTGTGCTTGTGGCGTACCATTGGGCCGTGCAATTTCTGGATCAGCGCCCTTCCTATGACCTGACCTACAACGACGTCTTCATGGCCCCGAGCAGGTCGAACGTGACGTCCCGCTTGGATGTCGACCTCACCTCCACCGACGGCCTCGCGACGCCGACGCCGCTGGTGGCTGCCAACATGACGGCCGTGTCCGGCCGCCGCATGGCGGAGACCATGGCCCGTCGCGGCGGGCTCGCCGTGTTCCCCCAGGACATCCCCTCCGATGTGGTCGCCGCGTCGCTGGCCAAGGTGAAGGCCGCGAGCCCGGTGTTCGACACCGCCGTGACCGTCTCCCTCACCACCACCGTCGGCGAGACGCTGTCGCTCATCGCCAAGCGGTCCCACGGCGTCGCCGTCGTCATCGACGAGGACCGTCGTGTCCTCGGCCTCGTCACACCGCAGGACGCGGAGACGGCCGACCGCTTCGCGCAGGCCCGCGACGTCATGATCAACGACGTCACGCGCGTCACCGCGGACACCGACCCCGCCGACGTGTTCGCGCTGCTCGCCGAGCAGCACCAGAAGATCGCGCTCGCCGTCGACCCCGACGGGCGTCTGGTCGGCGTCATGACCCCGAAGGGCGCCCTGCGCAGCGGCATATACTCCCCCGCGCTCGATGCGCAGGGCAGGCTCCGCGCCGGTGTCGCCGTCGGCATCAACGGCGACGTCCCGTCCAAGGTGCGCGCGGCGCTGGACGCGGAGGCTGACGTGATCGTCATGGACACCGCCCATGGGCATCAGGAGAAGATGCTCTCCGCGTTGACGCAGGCCCGCGAGGTCCGCGACGCCTTCGCCGTCGAGACGGGCCGCAGCGTCCTGATCGTGGCCGGCAACGTCGTGACCGCCGCCGGCGTCCACGACCTCATCGACGCCGGCGCCGACATCCTGAAGGTGGGTGTCGGCCCCGGCGCCATGTGCACCACCCGCATGCAGACGGGCGTCGGCCGCCCCCAGTTCTCGGCCGTGCTGGAGTGCGCGGAGGCCGCCAGCGAGCGCGGCAAGTCCGTGTGGGCCGACGGTGGCGTCAAGCACCCCCGCGACGTGGCGCTGGCGTTGGCCGCAGGAGCCGGTTCCGTGATGATCGGCTCGTGGTTCGCCGGCACCCACGAGTCGACCGGCGACCAGCTGGTGGACCACCAGGGCCGCGCCTACAAGGAGTCCTTCGGCATGGCGTCCGCGCGGGCCGTGCGCCAGCGCACCCGCGAGCAGTCCGCCTACCAGCGGGCCCGTGCGGCCATGTTCGAGGAGGGCATCTCCTCGTCGCGGATGTACCTGGATCCGCAGCGGCCCGGTGTCGAGGACCTCCTCGACTGGATCACGTCGGGTGTCCGTTCCTCCTGCACCTACGCGGGCGCCAGGAGCCTGGCCGAGTTCGCACAGCGCGCTGTCGTGGGCATCCAGTCCGGCTCCGGCTACGAGGAGGGCCGCCCCGTCTCCCAGAGTTGGTGAGCCGCCCGGTCACACGACGAGAACGGCCCGTCCCCCTCGCGGGGGACGGGCCGTTCGTTATGGGGCCAGGCGGACTCAGTGCTTGTAGTCGCCGCGGTAGAACTGCAGCACCCAGCCGGACAGGGCCCAGATGCCGAAGCCGACGCCGACCAGCGTGATCCAGGCCTGGTGCAGCGCGGGGCCGAGGAAGATCAGCGCCACGGTGATCGCACACCAGAAAGGCCACATGCTCTGGGGGGCGAAGAAGCCCACGGGCCCCGCCGCCTCGACGACCTCGGCGTCCCGGTCCTCGGGCCGCGGGTCGAACGAGCGCGCCGTCAGCCCCAGGTAGGTGGCGATCATGCCGCCCAGGAGGGCAGAGAAACCCAGCACGAAGGTGCCGGCGATCTCACCGGACATGAACCAGTAGATCGGCGTCACCACCAGGAAGAAGACGAAGATGAATCCGAATACCCACTTCTCGGCCTTCACTTGCTGGCACCTTCCTTGTCGTCGATGCGACCGTCGAGGAGCTCCCCAGGGTCGCCATGGTGGTCATGATCGGCCAGCTCCGGGTACACCGCGTCCAGCGCGGGGCTGATGGACCGGACACGCGGCAGCGAGTCGAAGTTGTGCCGCGGGGCGGGCAGGAGGTCGCCCACTCGAGCGACCGGCCCCAGCCCCACGGATCGTTGACGGTGACCTTCGGGGACTTGCGGGTGATCCACACGTTCCAGAGGAACGGCAGCATACTGACACCGAGCAGGAATGCGCCGAACGTCGAGACCTGATTCAGGAATGTGAAGCCCTCCCAGGCGCCATAGTCCGCGATCCGGCGCTGCATACCCGCGACGCCCAGCCAGTGCTGCACCAGGAACGTGGTGTGGAAGCCCACGAAGATCGTCCAGAAGTGGACCTTGCCCCAGCGCTCGTTGAGCATGCGGCCGGTGAACTTCGGCCACCAGTAGTAGAAGCCGGCGAACATCGCGAACACGACGGTGCCGAACAGCACGTAGTGGAAGTGCGCCACGACGAAGTAGGTGTCGGACACGTGGATGTCCAGCGCGGGCGCGGCGAGGATGATGCCGGTCAGGCCGCCGAAGAGGAACGTGACCAGGAAGCCGATCGCGAAGGTCATCGACGTGTTGAGCGTCAACGAACCCCGCCAGATCGTGCCGATCCAGTTGAAGAACTTCACACCCGTCGGGACGGCGATCATGAAGGTCATGAACGAGAAGAACGGGAGGTTGACGGCGCCGGTGGCGAACATGTGGTGCGCCCACACGGACACCGACAGGGCACCGATGGACAGCGTGGCGAACACGAGGCCGTAGTAGCCGAAGACGGGCTTGCGGCTGAAAGCGCTGAGCACCTCGGTGATGATGCCGAAGAACGGCAGCGCGATGACGTAGACCTCTGGGTGTCCGAAGAACCAGAACAGGTGCTGCCACAGGATCGGGCCGCCGGAGGCGGGCGAGAACACATGGCTGCCGAGCACACGGTCCGATTCGAGGACCAGCAGCCCCGCTGCGAGGACGGGGAAGCAGATGAGCACCATCATCGAGGTGACGAGGATGTTCCAGGAGAAGATCGGCATCCGGAACATGGTCAGGCCGGGCGCACGCATCGTGATGATGGTGGTGACGAAGTTGACCGAGCCGAGGATCGTCGACAGTCCCAGCATGTACAGACCCATCAGCCACAGGTCGTGGCCGACTCCCGGGGAGTGCATCGAGTTGGACAGCGGCGCGTAGGCGAACCAGCCGAAGCTTGCGGCGCCGTTGGGGCTGACGAAGCCCGAGCAGGCCATGATCGAGCCGAACAGGTAGATCCAGTACGAGAAGGCGTTCAGACGCGGGAACGCCACGTCGGGGGCGCCCAGCTGCAGCGGGAGGATCGCGTTGGCGAAGCCCGCGAACATCGGCGTCGCGAACATCAGCAGCATGATCGTGCCGTGCATGGTGAAGAACTGGTTGAACGTCTCGAAGTTGAGGAAGTCCATGCCAGGGTTCGCCAGTTCCGCGCGGATGGCGAGCGCGAGCACGCCACCCAGGCAGAAGAAGATGAAGGCCGTGACGAAGTACATGTTGCCGATGACCTTGTGGTCGGTCGTCGTCAGGTACTTCATGACGGGCGTGACCCGCTTCGGCTCGGGGACCTCCGCCTCAGGGGCGGGGCCCACGGCCGGCCTGGTGAGATCGCTGCTCATTGGTTCTCCTCAGGTGCCGCGGTGGGGAGAACGGCCTCCAGGCCGGGCTCCAGCGGCTTCACCCCTGCGCCGCCGTCGGCGGCGATTTCCTTGACCTTTGCCTCGTACTCCTCCTCGCTGACAACGTGCAGCTTGAAGAGCATCATGGCGTGACGTTCGCCGCAGAGTTCGGCGCATTTGCCGTCATAGACACCGATCCGGTTGGGGGTCGCGTCGAAAGAGTTCGGGTGTCCCGGGATGACGTCCATCTTGAAGTAGAAGGAGGGGACCCAGAACGAGTGGATGACGTCTGCGGACTGCAGGTCGAACCGCACGCGCTTGTTGACGGGGAGGTACAGCTCGGGGAGCGGGCCCTCCGGCATGCCGACGGTGTGGGCGTTGGTGCCGATGTCCGGGTTGTCCTCCTCCATGTAGTTGAAGGTCCAGGACCACTTCTGGCCGATGACACCGATGACGACGTCCGGTTCCTCACTCTGGTCGAGCATGGCGTCCTGCGCCTTGACCGTGTAGAAGAACAGCACGCCGATAATCAGGAACGGCACCAGCGTGTAGAGCAGTTCGAGCGGCAGGTGGTACGTGGTCTGTCGCGGCGCGGGGACGTCGCCGTCCTTGCGGCGGTAGCGGATGACGGCCCAACCGATGAGACCCCAGACGAGGCCGCCGATCACGAAGGACGCGATCCACGCGCCGAGCCACAGGTTGCCGACGTTCGGCGCCTCGGCGGTGGCCGCCACGGGCAGGCCGAGTCGTGCCCCTGACCCCGAGCAGGCCGTCAGAGTCAACGCGGCCAGCGGGGCCGCGGCGAGCAGAGCGCCACGGATCCATCGCCGACCAGCTGGCGCAGGAGTGCGAGTCACAACTTGCCCTTCCGTTGTCGTTTTCGAGTCGTCATCCTGCCAGCGCGCATGGCGCCGCCAAGACATCCTGCGGACACCTTAACGCAAAAAACCACCCCGCCGGGTCAGTCTCCGACGGGGTGGCGTATCATGCAGCGGCTGCTCAGTGGAAGGAGTCTCCACAAGCACAGGAACCGCCGGCGTTGGGGTTGTCGATCGTGAAGCCCTGCTTCTCGATCGTGTCGAGGAAGTCGATGCTCGCGCCGCCGAGGTACGGGGCGCTCATCTTGTCGGTGACGACCTTGACATCCTCGTACTCGGTGGCGACGTCACCGTCGAGGTCACGGTCGTCGAAGTAGAGCTGGTAGCGCAGGCCCGAGCAGCCTCCCGGCTGGACGGCGATGCGCAGCGCGAGGTCGTCGCGGCCCTCACCGCTCAGGAGGGCTCGCACCTTCGAGACGGCGGCGTCGGTCAGGGTGACGCCGGTGCTGGGGACGGTCTGGGTATCGGTCACTCTTGACTCCAAAGATCTTGGATGGGTTGTCGTGTTCGCGACGAGTCTACGCCGCGCGGGCAAGATCCCGAAGAGCGCTCACCAGCGCCAGGTCCTGGCGACACCGGCCGCGACGCGACGCAGCTCGTCCGGGGTGCAGGGCTCGTCGCCCGGCCCCGCCAGCGTCGCGTAGGCGTCCTCGACGCCGATGAGGCGCAGTTCCCGCGAGGAGACCCAGTTGCGGCCCGCCACGACGACGGCGGGGCGCATCGCCTTCCCTGCGGCCTCCACGACGAAGCGGACCACGGGCCCGCCGACAGCATGGAAGTCGAGGGATTCAACGCCGGTGACGACGACATCGCACCGGGCCAGCGTCGCCTCGAGGCCGTACCTGGCGGCCAACCAGCCGAGCGGTTCGGAGACCTCCACCCCGAGCGCCGCGAACAGCGCCCCCGCCCCTTCGGCCGCCCCCATCCCCGGCCCATCGGCCAGGCCGTGGGCGTGCAGGAAACTCTCGGCGGCACCGTCAGCGGCGAGCACGTCGGCCAGGTCGGTGCCGCGGTCGCGGCCCCTGGTGGCGGCCAGCCCCTCCAGCCCGGTCAGCCGGGACGACGCGCCGTCCGCCGCCACGAGGGCGACGGTGCTGCGGCCACGCCGGGCGGCCGCCAGGTGTTCGATCGCGGCGGGGGTTCCGCCGAGTTCCGCGAACAGGTCGGCGCACAGCGTCTCCGGAAGGTCACCGGTCAGGTCGAGCACGAGGTCCGTGGCGTCACCGCGCAGTGCGCGGGCCACGTCGCCGGCGCTGCCCGGCGTCACCACCACGGCGCCGGGGGCCGCCTGCAGGAGCGCGTCGTGCAGGGCCGGGCCGCTCACGCCGAGCGGAATGACCGCCACCTGCGCCCCCTGGGCGGCGAACTCCGCCGCGACAAGGTCCGACGCGGCCCGGGGCGTGAGCCCCGCGACCGCGTCGGCTGCGACGACAACCCTCACAGGGCTGCGGAGGACGCGTCCCCGTCCTCGTGGAGGTCACCGTCCCCGTCCGGGATCAGCCCGTAGTACTCGCTGGTCTCCGCCAGGAGCTCCTTGACCTCGTCCAGCGTGAGATCGACGTCGGGCAGCACGAGATCGGACTCGGCGATGACGTCGTCGGGGACCTCGACGCCGAGGCGGCGGACGCCGTCGACGAGTCCCTGCAGCGCGGCGCGCATGCCCTCCTCGTCACCGGCGGAGACACGCGCCTCCAGCTCCTGGTCCAGTCCGTTCAGCTCGAGGAGATGCTCGGGTTCGAGGAGCCACTGGCCCTGCCCGAGGACCCGGACGATCATGCCTGGTTCCCCTCGGTGCTGGCCGCCGGCCACTCGTCGGCCGCGGGGGTCGCCTGCGCCGCGGGCGGGGCGGCCTGAAGCTCCGGACGCGCCGCCGGGCCACCCGTCAGCTGCGCCTTCATGGCGGCCAGCTCGCTCTCAATCGACGAGTCGGCTGCCAGCGCGTCGAGCTCGCGGGTGATGTCGTCCTTCACGGTGCCGGTCGGGTCCTCGAGGGCTCCGGAGGCGAGGAGTTCGTCCACGGCGGACGCACGGGCCTGGAGCTGGAGCGTCTTGTCCTCCGCGCGCTGGATCGCGAGGCCGACGTCGCTCATCTCCTCAGAGATGCCGGTGAACGCCTCGTTGATGCGGGTCTGGGCCTCGGCCGCCGAGTAGCTGGCCTTGATGGTCTCCTTGCGGGTGCGGAACGCGTCGACCTTGGCCTGGAGCCGGGAGCTGGCGCGCACCAGCTTCTCCTCCTCGCCCTGCAGCTGCGCGTGCTGGGCCTGCAGGTCATCGAGCTGGGACTGCAGGCCGGCCTTGCGGGTCAGCGCCTCGCGGGCCAGATCCTCGCGACCGGACTCAAGGGCACGCTGGGCCGCGGACTGGAGCCGCTCGACCTCCGAGTTCATCTTCGTCGCCTGCAGCTCGACGCGCTTGCGGCTGGTGGCCACATCGGCGACGCCGCGGCGCACGTTCTGCAGCAGCTCCAGCTGCTTCTGATACGAGTAGTCGAGCGTCTCTCGGGGTCTTCGTACTTGTCGAGGGCCTTGTTGGCCTTCGACTTGAAGACCAGAGCGATGCGTTCAAAGATGCTGGCCACAGGGAGGTCCTTCCACGAACATGCGGTGTCAAGGGTCAACGTTAGCGCGGTGTGGGACTGCCCGGCAGGGTTAGCGACCCTGAGGCTCCCCCGAGACCCCTCCCCGATCCGGGTAGGATTGGGCTACTTCTGACCACCTCCCCTCGCAAGGACCTGAAAATCGTGGGCCTCTTCCGCACCTATGAGCGCAAGGATCCGGCCGCCGCGCCGGAGACCTCCGCCAAGGACCGTATCTCCGAACTGACCCCCAAGGGCCAGAAGGCCGCCGCGAAGGCTGAGGCCACCGTCGGCGCCCCGGCACCGGCGCCCGCGCCGACCGAGCAGGAGACGACGGCGACCGCCAAGATCCAGGTCACGCGGAAGAAGGAGGGCGCCACCCGGACGCGGCGCCAGGCCGAGGCCGAGCGCATGGAGCGGCTGCACCCGACCCTGACCCCGAAGCAGCAGCGCAAGGCGGACTCCGCCGCCCGCCGCGAGTCCCGCCTCGAGGCCATGGAACGCAGCGAGAGGTCCCCGGAGCGGCAACTGGTGCGCGACTTCGTCGACACCCGCTGGACCGTGGCGGAGTTCATGATGCCGGCGATGATCCTGGTGATGGTGGCGACGATGCTCACCATCAACAACCTGACCCTGTCGACGATCGTGGCCTCACTGCTGTGGGTGCTGCTGGCGATGACCATCATCAACATCTGGCTCATGTGGCGTTCCTTCAAGAAGCTGCTCGCCGAACGCGTCCCCGGCGCCTCCACCAAGGGGCTGCTGGCCTACATGTTCAACCGCGCGCTGATGATCCGCCGCTTCCGGCAGCCCGGCCCGCGCATCAAGCGCGGGGACCCGTTCTGATGAGCTACCGCTGGGAGCCCGTGGGCGGCGGCACGACCGCAGCCGGGCTCGAGGCCGCCGGCCTCGGCCCCCGCTTCGAGGATCAGTCGTCGGCCGAGCAGTGGCTGACCGCGTTCTACGACGAGCTCGCCGAGGCGGGCGTCACCGACGTGAGCCTCTACGAGGAGGACCGGCTGGTCTACGGGCCGATGTCACTCGCGCCGTAGCCGCGACTCCTGCGCGATCAGGTAACCGCCGAACCCGGCGATCCCCAGGCCGGCGGCGACGCCGAACGGGGCCTGCTGCCGCGCGGTGGCGATGCGCTCCTCGTAGGTCTGGGTCCGCTCCGCGTCCTCGCCGGTCAGGGTCGAATAGGTGCAGGTGTCGCCCGGGGCCATCGCCTCGCCGCGGCACACGGTGGTGGGGTTGATCCACGTGGCCACGGCGACGGCAGCGACCACCACACCGACCGCCACGAAGGCCCAGAGCCCGACGCGCTTCTTCACCCGGCCACGGTACCGGGCCCGACCCGGCTCCCCCAACAACATCCACCGGTAGGCTGGCCCGGTGACTGAATCGATTGCCACCCTTTCCCTGTCGAAGACGCTGCCGAAGGGCACCGACGCCGTCGTGGTCGGCCTGGCCACCATCAACAAGGACGAGACCGCCGTCGTCGGCGTGCTCCCCGAGCTGGACAAGGCGTACACGAAGGCCTACGGCCGCGGCGTCGCGGCGCTCGCGGCGGCGCTGGACGCCAAGCCATCCGCGGAGGCCGTCACCGCCCTGCCCGAGGCCGACGGCCTGCGCGTCGTGCTCGTCGGCCTGGAGGACGCCGACGTCACCCCCGACCTGCTGCGCCGCGCCACCGGCGCCGCGCTGCGCTGGTTGGCGGCGCAGCCTGGCGCCACCGGCCTGAAGGTCGCCGTCTCGCTCGAGGCCTCCGATCCTGAGCTGGTCCAGGCCGCCGGTGAGGGGTCCCTGCTGGGCGCCTACCGGATCCCGAAGCTGTCCAAGGACCCGTCCGCCCCGGCGGTTGACACCGTCACGCTGGTCACCGCCGCGGTGGGAGCCCCTCAGAAGGACGCCCTCGTCGCGGCGACCGCGACGGCCTCGGCCGTGTGCCAGGCCCGTGACTGGGGCAACACGCCCCCGAACCTGCTCTACCCGGAGACGTTCGCCGAGGCTGCGAAGGCCTACGTACGCGACGCCAAGATCGCCGTCGAGATCCTCGACGACAAGGCCCTCGAGCGCGGCGGCTACGGCGGCATCCTGGCCGTCGGCGGAGGCTCGGCCCGCAAGCCGCGGCTCGTCCGGCTCAGCTACTCCCCGCGCGGCGCGCAGCGCCACCTCGCCCTCATCGGCAAGGGGATCACGTTCGACTCCGGCGGCCTCGACATCAAGCCCGCGGGGCAGATGGCGGGCATGAAGTTCGACATGTCCGGCGCGGGCGCCGTCATCGCCGCCATCCGGGCCATCGCCGACCTCGGCCTCAAGGTGAAGGTCACCGCCTACGCCGCGTTGGCCGAGAACATGCCGTCGGGCAGCTCGTACCGCTCCAGCGACGTGCTGACCATGTTCGACGGCCAGACGGTCGAGAACTACAACACCGACGCAGAGGGGCGCCTCGTCATGGCCGACGCGCTCGCGCGGGCCGGCCAGGACTCCCCCGACCTGATGGTCGACATCGCGACGCTCACCGGCGCCTGCATGGTCGCCCTCGGCACCCGTACCTCGGGCCTGATAACCAACGGCGAGCAGACCTCCGACCTGCTGCTCGACGCGGCCGAGGCGGCCGGCGAGGACTTCTGGGAGCTTCCCCTGACGGAGTACACCCGCGGCCTCATCAAGTCCGACGTCGCCGACATGCGTTCCGGCGCCGGCCAGCGCTGGGGTGGCGCGCTCGTGGCGGGAGCGTTCCTGGAGCGGTTCGTGCCGGAGGGCGTCGCGTGGGCGCACCTGGACATCGCCGGGCCGGCGGAGAACGACGGCGAGGCCTACGGCTACGTGTCGAAGGGCGGCACGGGCGCCGGTGTGCGCACGCTGGTCGCGCTGGCGCAGCACCTGGCCAGCGGCAACTGACCCTCGCCGCGACGGGCGGTCGACGACTGGATCAGTCGTTGGCCGCCCGTTTCGCGTTGAGGCTGTATTCACGCATCCGCTTCGGATAGGGCACGACGCCGGCGTCGTAGCACGGCACGGCGTGGTCGTCGGCGAAGTGGTAGCCCACATCGGCGCTGGGCAGGCCGCGCCGCGTGGATTCACCGTCCGCGGCGACCAGCAGGATCGAGGCGCGGTTGAAGGAGGTCGGCTGCTCCACCCAGGCCTCCACGCCACGGCGGGTGGCGACGAAGTCGCTGAGATGTGCCAGCGTCGCGTCGGGCACCAGGCTCGTCTCCTTGACGACCTGGGCCTGTTTCCTGCGACGTCCGAACCAACCCACGCCACCATTATGCCGACAACCTGCGGTGTGGACGCGACCGGACCGGCGGAGTCGTCGTGGTGGGAGGATGGCCCCATGCCTGACTTCGACGTGGTCATCCTCGGCGCCGGCTCGGCCGGCTACTCCTGTGCCCTGCGCGCGGCCCAGTTGGGACTGAGCGTCGCGCTCGTCGATGACACCCCCGTCGGGGGCACGTGCCTGCACCGCGGCTGCATCCCGACGAAGGCGTGGCTCCACGCGGCGGAGGTGCGCCGCACCGTGGTGACGGCCGCCGCCTTCGGGATCGCCGCGACACTCGAGGGTGCGGACGCCGCCGGCGTGCGCGGCTACGCGGACTCCGTGGTGGACCAGCTGCACCGGGGCCTGCGCGGCCTGCTCGCGGGGCGCGGCGTCACCACCGTCGCCGCGCGGGGCCGGCTCGTCACCGACGGAGCCGGTCCGGCGATCCTGGCGGACGGTGAGCTGTATCGCGGCGGGGCCGTCGTCATCGCGACGGGCGCCTCGCCCATCACCCTCGGCCTCGGGATCGACGGGAAACGCCTTCTGACCAGCGAGGACGCGCTCCGGCTCGACACGCTGCCGAGGAGGGCCATCGTGCTGGGCGGCGGCGTGATCGGCGTCGAGTTCGCCTCGCTGTGGCGCGATCTGGGCGTCGAGGTCGTGCTCGTCGAGGCCGCAGAACGGCTTCTGCTGGGCGAGGAGCCCGGCCACTCACGCATCCTGACGAAGGAGTTGCGCGCCCGCGGCGTCGACGTGCGGCTGGGCGCGGCGCTGGAGGACGTGACGGCAACCGATGACGCGGTGACCGCGCGGCTGGGCGACGAGACGCTGACCGCCGACGTGCTGCTGGTGGCCGTCGGCCGCCGGCCGGCGACGCAGGGCCTCGGCCTCGAGGATGCGGGGATCACCCTCGGCGACTCGGGCCACGTCCAGGTCGACGAGCGGCTCCGGACGTCGGCGCGCGGCGTGTGGGCGGCCGGCGACGTCGTGGCCGGCCCGCAACTCGCCCACAGGGGGTACGCGCACGGCATCTTCCTGGCGGAGCAGATCGCGCACCTGCGCGGTCGGCTTCCGGTCCGCCCCACCCTGCCCGCCGACCGCGACATGCCGCGGATCACGTACTCAAGCCTGCAGCTGGCCTCGGTGGGATTGACGGCGGCGGAGGCCGGCCAGGACGCCCAGGTGGTCGACTACCGGCTGGGCGGCAACGGCAGGGCGCTGCTGCTGCGCTCCCCCGGCGAGCGGGAGTCGGGCGTGGTGCGGCTGGTCCGCCGCCCCGACGGGCCCATCGTCGGCGTCCACCTCATCGGCGACAACGTGGCCGAGCTCGTCGCTGAAGGTGCGCTGCTTGTCGGGTGGCAGGCGACGCCCGACGACGTGGCCGGCATCGTGCATGCCCATCCCACCCTCGGGGAGTCCATCGCGGAGGCGAACTGGGCACTGGCCGGACGAGGTCTGCACACCCCGGCTTGATTCGGTTATAGGGTGGGAGCATTCACGCGGCACGAAGGAGCCTCATTCACATGTCAACCGAAGTCACCCTCCCGGCGCTGGGCGAGTCCGTCAGCGAGGGCACCATCTCCCGTTGGCTCAAGGCCGTCGGAGACACGGTAGAGGCCGACGAGCCTCTTCTGGAGGTCTCGACGGACAAGGTCGACACCGAGATCCCGAGCCCCGTCGCGGGCACGCTTCTGGAGATCCGCTTCAACGAGGACGACGTGGCTGAGGTCGGCGCCGTGCTGGCGGTCATCGGCGAGGCGGGCGACGCCCCCGCGCAGGAAGAGCCCGCAGCGGCCCCTGAGCCCGTCGCGGCCCCCGTGGCCGAGGCCCCTGCCCCTGCCCCGGCCGCGCCTGTCGTGCAAGAGGCCGCACCGGCTCCTGCCGCGCCCGCCCCGTCCGCTCCCGCCTCCGGCACGGAGGTGACGCTGCCCGCGCTCGGCGAGTCCGTCAGCGAGGGCACCATCTCCCGTTGGCTCAAGGCCGTCGGAGACACCGTCGAGGCCGACGAGCCCCTGCTGGAGGTCTCGACGGACAAGGTCGACACCGAGATCCCGAGCCCCGTCGCGGGCACGCTTCTGGAGATCCGCTTCAACGAGGACGACGTGGCCGAGGTCGGCGCCGTGCTGGCGATCGTCGGTGACGCCGCCGCCGCGGCGCCCGCTCCTGCCGCGGCTCCCACCCCTGCCCCGGCACCCACCCCTGCCCCGGCTGCCCCGGCACCCACCCCGGCTCCTGCCCCGGCCGCCCCGGCGCCCGCCCGGCCCGCCGAGGAGAAGACCCACAGCCCGGCCGTCGAGGCGGCTGCGGCCCGCCGCGTGGCCGAGTCGTCGCCCGACGGCAGCTACGTGACCCCGCTGGTGCGCAAGCTGGCGAAGGAGGCCGGCGTCGACCTGGCCTCCATCAAGGGCACCGGCGTCGGTGGACGCATCCGCAAGCAGGACGTCAGCGACGCCGCGGAGGCCGCCAAGGCCGCTGCCGCCGCTCCGACCGCCCCGGCTCCCGCTGCCGCCGCTCCGGCCGCAGCGAAGGCCCCCGCCGCTCCGGTCGCCAGCCCGCGCGGTACGACCGAGAAGCTGACGCGTCTGCGCAAGACCATCGCGGCCCGCATGGTCGAGTCGCTGCAGGTGTCCGCGCAGCTCACCGCCACGGTCGAGGTGGACGTCACCGCGATCAGCCACCTGCGTGCCCAGGTGAAGGACGACTTCAAGAAGCGCGAGGGCGCCTCCCTGTCGTACCTGCCGTTCATCACGAAGGCGGCCGTCGAGGCGCTGAAGCAGTTCCCGATCGTCAACGCCACCATCGACACCGAGGCCGGCACCGTCACCTACGCCGACGGCGAGCACGTCGGCATCGCGGTCGACACGGAGAAGGGCCTGCTCGTCCCCGTGATCAAGGAGGCCGGAGACCTCAACGTCACCGGCCTGGCCAGGAAGATCGCCGACCTGGCCGCCCGCACGCGGACCAACAAGGTCACCCCCGACGAACTCGGCGGCGGCACCTTCACGATCACCAACTACGGGTCGGCCGGCACGCTGTTCGACACCCCGATCATCAACCAGCCGCAGGTGGCCATCCTCGGCACCGGCGCGCTGGTGAAGCGTCCGGTCGTCGTCGAGGACCGCTTCGGCAACGAGTCCATCGCGGTGCGTCACATGATGTACCTGTCGATGAGCTACGACCACCGCCTCATCGACGGCGCGGTCGCGGCCCGCTTCCTGTCGTCGGTCAAGGAGCGGCTGGAGGACGGCGACTTCGGCGGCGAGTTCGGCGTCTGAGTCTGACCGGCACTCCGTTCGAGGGCCCCGGGAGCTTCGGCTCCCGGGGCCCTCGACCGTCTCGGCTGCGCCGCACCGGCACCCGTCCGCGCGGCCATCTGGTTGGATGCCGGGGTGATCATCGGCATGGGAACCATCGTCAACGTGGCCACCGTCGTCGTCGGGTCCCTGCTGGGGATCCTGCTCGGCAACCGGATGCCTGAGAAGACGAGGACCACGATCACCGCGTTGCTGGGCCTCTTCACCCTCGTCATCGGCGGCTTCTCGGTCGTCTCGCTCGCGTCGCCCGACCTCACGGCCGCCGTCGGCTCGTCGGCCACCATCCTCGTCCTCGCCGCGCTGCTCATCGGCGCGCTGCTGGGCTCCTGGCTGCGCATCGAGGATCGGCTCGAGCAGGGCGCCACGTGGCTGCGGAGCAGGTTCACCCGCTCCGGCGACGCCGCACGCTTCGTCGACGGCATGGTGACGGCGACGCTGGTCTTCTGCGTCGGCCCCCTGGCGATCCTCGGTTCCATCTCCGACGGCCTGGGCCGCGGCGCCGAGCAGCTCTACGTCAAGGCAGTGCTCGACGGCTTCGCCGCGATGGCGTTCGCCTCGACGCTCGGTTGGGGCGTGCTGGCCTCCGCCGGCGCCGTCGCCGTCATCCAGGGCGGTCTCACGCTGCTCGGCTATCTGGCGGGTGACGTCCTCAGCGCCGCCCAGGTCGAGGCGCTGACCGCCACCGGCGGCGTGATCCTCCTGGCGCTGGCCCTGCGCCTGCTGGACCTGAAGCCGATCCCGGTCGGCGACCTGCTGCCCGCGCTGCTGCTGGCGCCGCTGTTCGTTCCGCTCGTGGCGGCCCTCTGAACCGGCGCCCCGGCGGAGTAGCATCGGCAGACGTGCTGACCTTCGAGTACCGCGGCCTCGGCGAGGCCCACCAGCTCTCCGACTACCAGGAGACCTGGGACTACCAACGCGAGGTGCACGCCGCCGTCGCCGACGGCCTGCGCGACGACCACGCCATCTACGTCGAGCACTCCCCCGTCTACACGGCGGGCCGACGCACCGATCCGGCCGACCACCCGGCCGACGGAACCCCCGTCATCCCCGTCGACCGTGGCGGCGAGATCACCTACCACGGCCCCGGGCAGCTGGTCGGCTACCCGATCCTGGCCCTGGCCGACGGCGTGGGCGTCGTCGACTACGTCCGGGCCCTCGAGGGCGCCGTCATCTCCCTGCTCGCCGGCTACGGCATCGTCTCGGGGCGCGTCGCGGGACGCACCGGCGTCTGGCTGGAGGCCTCCGGCTCCCGGCGTGAACGCAAGATCTGCGCGATCGGGGTCCGGGTGGCGCGACGCACCACGATGCACGGCTTCGCCCTCAACGTGCAGAGCTCAGCGGAACGCTTCGGCAACATCGTGCCGTGCGGGATCCACGACGCCGACGTCACCTCGATCGTGGAGGAACTCCCCGGCGCCTGGGATGTGGCGGCCGTCGCCCACGACCTGGAGCCACACCTGATCGCGGCGCTGGCACCCATCCGCGCCCGCGGCGACCGGTAGGGCGCCGTCCCCGAGTGGGTAGACTCACCCGGGTGACAGCAGTACAGCCGGACGGGCGCCGACTCCTCAGAGTTGAGGCGCGTAACGCGGAGACCCCGATCGAGAAGAAGCCGGGCTGGATCAGGACCACGGCACGGATGGGCCCGAACTACCGGGACCTCCAGGAGATCGTCACGACAGGCGACCTCCACACCGTCTGCCAGGAGGCGGGCTGCCCGAACATCTACGAGTGCTGGGAGGACCGCGAGTCCACCTTCCTCATCGGCGGCGACAAGTGCACCCGCCGCTGCGACTTCTGCCAGATCGAGTCCGCCAAGCCTGACGGCTACGACCCGGCGGAGCCTCTGCGGGTCGCCGCGTCGGTGAAGAAGATGGGGCTGCGCTACGCGACGATCACGGGTGTCTGCCGCGACGACCTCCCCGACGAGGGCGCCTGGCTGTACGCCGAGACGATCCGCCAGATCCACGCCGTTAACCCCGGCGTCGGTGTCGAGATGCTCGCGCCCGACTTCTCGGGTCGGCCCGAACTCCTCGGCCAGCTGTTCGACGCGGCCCCCGAGGTGTTCGCGCACAACGTGGAGACGGTGCCGCGGATCTTCAAGCGCATCCGTCCCGGCTTCCGCTACGACCGTTCGCTCGAGGTGCTGCGTATGTCGCGTGAGGCGGGCCTCGTCACGAAATCGAACCTGATCCTCGGTATGGGCGAGACCGCCAAGGAGATCTCCGAGGCGCTGCAGGACCTGTACGACGCCGGCGCGGAGATCATCACGATCACGCAGTACCTGCGCCCCAACGCGACGCTGCATCCCATCGACCGTTGGGTCCCGCCGGAGGAGTTCGACGCCCTCGCGGAGGAGGCGAAGGCGATCGGATATTCTGGCGTGCTGTCCGGACCGTTGGTGCGTTCGTCGTACCGCGCCGGGCGCCTGTACCGCACGGCGATGGACGCCAGGAAAACCTCGAGCTAGACGGAAAGAGCAGATGGCAAAGAGCGAACGCGCCAAGGCGCTGGAGGCCAAGCAGAAGGCCGACAAGATCGCCGAGAAGGAGCGTAGGAAGAACTCCACGAACCCCGCTGACTGGGGTCGCTGGCGCCAGCTGGTCGAGACCTACAAGGTCACCGCCAAGCACGACAAGTATCTCCACGCGCTCACGATCGCCGGCGGCGTCGTGCCGTTCGTGATCTTTGTCGTCGTCGGCATCGTGCTGAAGTCGCCGTGGATCTGGGCGGTGCTCGGTCTGTCCGCCGGTGCGCTCGGCGCGATGCTGATCTTCGCCTGGCGGGCCCGGACCGGCGTCTACAAGCGCTTCGAGGGTCAGGCCGGCTCCGGCGAGGTGGCGCTGCAGATGCTGCCGAAGGGCTGGATCAACAGCCCCGTCATCGCGGCGACCCGCAGCCTCGACGTCATCCACCGCACGCTGGGCCCCGGTGGCCTGATCCTGATCGGTGAGGGCGAGTCCGCGCGGCTCCGTCCGCTGCTCGAGTCGGAGAAGCGCAAGCACGAGCAGGTGGCCTACGGCGTCGACGTCACCGTCATCCAGATGGGCGACCACGAGGGTCAGGTGCCGCTGGCGAAGCTCGCGGGGCACATCAAGAAGCTGCCGAAGTCGCTGACGCCGGCGAAGATCAACGAGGTCAACCAGCGGCTGCGCGCGCTCGACGCGATGCGTCCCAAGGCGCCGATCCCCAAGGGGCCGATCAACACCAAGGGCGCCCGCAGCGCCATGCGTGGCCGCTGATCTGTGGCGAACCTCGTCAATCTCGAGTCCGTCACCCACGGGTTCGGCACCAGGATCCTGCTCGACAACGTCTCCCTCGGGCTGGGCGCCGGTGACGTCATCGGCGTCGTCGGCCGCAACGGCGACGGCAAGACCACCCTGCTGCGGATCCTGACCGGCGACCTTGTCCCCGACACGGGGCGCGTCACGATCACCAACAACGCCTCCATCGGCGTGCTCACGCAGGCGGGTGTCGGCGACGATGCGCAGAGCGTGCGCGACTGGATCGTCGACGGCGAACCCGACCACGTCTGGGCTGCCGACGCGGCACGTCGCGGCGTCGTCGAAGCGCTGCTTCCCGACATCGAACTCGACCGCACCCTCGGCTCACTGTCCGGAGGCGAACGCCGTCGGGTCGGCCTCGTCGCCGTGCTGCTGGGTCACCACGACCTGATCGTCCTCGACGAGCCCACCAACCACCTGGACGTCGAGGCCATCGCCTTCCTCGCGGAACACCTGCAGGCCCGCATCAGGGCCGGTCTCGCGATGCTGGTCGTGTCGCACGACCGCTGGTTCCTCGACGCCGTCTGCAACCGGATCTGGGAGGTCCACGACGGCATCGTCGACCCGTACGAGGGCGGCTACGCGGCCTACGTGCTGGCGCGGGTCGAGCGGCAACGGCAGGCGGCCGCGAACGAGGCGAGGCGGAAGAACCTCGCGACCAAGGAGCTCGCGTGGCTGCGGCGCGGCGCCCCGGCCCGCACCGCGAAACCGAAGTTCCGGATCGAGGCCGCCAACGCCCTGATCGCCGGGGAACCCGACCCGCGCGACAAGTTTGCGCTGCAGCAGTTCTCCGTCACCCGCCTCGGCAAGGACGTCTACGATCTGGTCGACACGACCTACGCGATCGGCGGACGCACGCTGCTCGACCGGGTGAACTGGTCCATCGGCCCCGGCGACCGGATCGGGCTGGTCGGCGTCAACGGAGCCGGCAAGACGTCGCTGCTCGACCTGCTGGCCGACCTGCGCCAGCCCACCGGCGGGCGGATCAAGCGGGGCAGGACACTCCGGTTGGCCTATCTGTCGCAGACCGTCGGCGAGCTCGACGACGCCGACCGCGTGCTCTCCTCCGTGAAGCGGCTCAAGGAGGAGACGAGGCTCGCCACGGGCCGCGAGGCCAGCGCCTCGTCGCTGCTCGAGGAGTTCGGGTTCACGGGAGACAAGCTGGTCGCCCGCATCGGCGACCTGTCCGGCGGCGAACGCCGTCGGCTCCAGTTCCTGCGGCTGCTGCTCACCGAGCCCAACGTGCTGATCCTCGACGAGCCGACCAACGACCTCGACATCGACACCCTCACCGTCATCGAGGACTACCTCGACGGCTGGCCGGGCACGCTGATCGTCGTCAGCCACGACCGCTACTTCCTGGAGCGGATCACGGACTACACGCACGCGCTGATGGGCGACGGCTCCGTGGCCCTGCTGCCCGGCGGAGTCGACGAGTACCTGGCGCGCCGGGCGCGGGCCAGGTCGGTCGCGGAGGCGGCGGACGCCGCTGCCACGGCGGCGGCCCCCGCGGCTGCCCGGTCGGATGCCGCGGCGGAGCGGCAGCGGAAGAAGGACCTGGCCCGCATCGAGGGCCAGCTCGACAAGCTGTCGACCGAGATCGACCGGCTGCACGGCGCCATGGCCGATGCCGCGTCCGATTTCGAGCGGCTCGGCACCCTCGACGCCGCGCTGCGCGACGCCCAGTCCCGTCAGGCCGAACTGGAGGAGGCCTGGCTGGAGGCGGCCGAGTAGCCGTCCACCGGAATGGCCAGGTGCCCGGCCAGGTAGCGGCCCGTCACGCTGGCGGGTGACGCGGCCACCTGCGCCGGGGTGCCCGTCGCGACGATCCTCCCGCCGGCCGCTCCACCGCCCGGCCCCAGGTCGATGACGTGGTCGGCGTTGGCGATGAGATCGAGGTCGTGCTCGATCACCACGACGGTGCCGCCCCGGTCGAGCAGCCGTTGCAGGACGCCCAGAAGGACCGCGACGTCGTCCGGGTGCAGCCCGACGGTCGGCTCGTCGAGGACGAACAGCGTCGTCGACTGTGCCCGGCCGAGTTCCGTGGCGAGCTTGAGCCGCTGCGCCTCGCCACCGGACAGCGTGGGGGTGGCCTCGCCGAGGGTGAGGTAGCCGAGCCCGACGTCCCGCAGCGCCGCCAGGCGGGCCCCCACCTTCGTGAGGTCGGCCACGTGCGGGAGCGCGTCGTCCACCGTCAACGCGAGCAGTTCGGGCAACGTGAGCGAACCGCCGCCGTCGGCCGAGGGTCGTCGGTGGAGCGCCGCCGCCGGCCCGTAGCGACGACCGCCGCACTCGGTGCAGGCGATGTCGACGTCGGGAAGGAACTGCACGTCGAGGCTGATCTCCCCGGTGCCCTCGCAGCGCTGGCAGCGCAGCGAGCCGGTGTTGTAGGAGAAGTCCCCGACCCCGAGGCCGGCGGCCTCAGCCGAGTCCAGGCGCGCATAGGCGCGCCGCAGTTCGTCGAGGACCCCGGAGTAGGTGGCGACGGTGGAGCGGGAGTTGATCCCGATGGGCGTCGCGTCGACCACCTCGACCCGCCCGATCCCCTCGGCCTCCACGGACAGGACGTGGCCCGGCCTGGCCGCGCCGTCGGCGCGCACCGCGGGCACGAGGCCGTCGAGGACGAGCGTGGTCTTGCCCGAGCCGGAGACGCCGGTGACGGCAGTCAGGCGGCCCCGCGGAATGGCCACCTCCAGCGCGGAGACGGTGTGCAGCGGCCCGGTCGTCAGCCGGATCGTGCCAGGGGCGAAGACGTCCGCCTCGGCGACGGGGGTGCGGGCGACGACGCGGCGTCGGCCCGTCAGGTAGCCGCCGATGCGGGAGGCGGGGTTGCGGTCCAGATCGTCGACGGTGCCGCTGGCGATGACGGTGCCGCCGTCGCGACCCGCGCCCGGACCGATCTCGATGAGGTGGGCGGCCTCCCGCAGCACGAGTGGATCGTGGTCGACCAGCACCACGGAGTTGCCGTCGGCGAGAAGGTCGGCGATCACGCCCTGCAGGCCGACGACGTTGGCCGGGTGCAGACCGATGGACGGCTCGTCCAGGACGTACAGGATCCCGGTTGTCTCGTTGCGCACGGCGCGGGCGAGCTGCACCCGCTGACGTTCGCCGGTCGACAGCGTCGACGCTGCCCGGTCCAGCGACAGGTAGCCGAGCCCCAGATCGAGGAGCCGCCGCGACATGGCGAGCAGGACGTCGACGAGGGAGCGCGCGAGCGGCTCCATGTCGGCGGGCAGCCCGGCGGGGACGTCCGCGGCCCAGGCGACCAGGTCCTCCAGCGTCAGGGCACTCACCTCGGCGAGGCCCAACGGGCCGATGCGCGGCGCGGCCGCGGCGGGAGACAGCCGGGTGCCGGCGCAGTCGGGGCACGTCCGTTCTTGCAGGAAGCGGCTGACCCGGGCGAGACGTCGTTCGTCGACGGCCCGCTTCAGCTCCTCGGTGACGGTGAGGCGGGCGTTGCGGAAGGTGAAGTCGAGCTCGTGCAGGCCCTTCTTCGAGGTGACGGCGATGTGCTTCTTCTCTGCGGGGCCGTTCAGCACGATCTCGCGCTCGGCGTCGGTCAGGTCCCGCCAGGGCACGTCGGTGCGGACCCCGAACTCGCGGGCGATCAACGGCTGCACGTTGAACCCGAAGGCCTGCCAGGGCAGGACGGTGCCCTCGTCGAGGCTGAGGCCCTCGTCCCGGATGAGGGTGGCGTCGTCGACCTCGCGGACGGTCCCGATGCCCTGACAGGTCGGGCAGGCGCCCCCCGAGTTGAAGGCCAGCGCCTCGGCGCCGGGCGCGTCGACGCCCACCCCGCACACTGCGCACACGATCGGCTCCTCAGCCGCGACCGCCAGCGTTGGGGGTTGCCGGTGACCGTTGCGGCACACGTGTGAGGCGAGCCGGGAGAACATGAGGCGGACCACGTTCAGCAGTTCGGTGGAGGTGCCGAAGGTGGACCGCACCCCCGGCACGCCGGGACGCTGCCGCAGGGCCAGCGCGGCCGGCACGTGCCGCACCAGGTCGACGTCCGGGTGCGCGGTCTGGCCGATCCGGCGCCGCGTGTAGGTCGACAGGGCCTCGACGTAGCGGCGGGAACCCTCGGCGTAGAGCACGCCCATCGCCAGCGACGACTTGCCGGAGCCGGAGACGCCGGCGATCGCCACCAGTGTCTCGAGCGGTATGTCGACGTCGATGCCGCGCAGGTTGTGCACCCGGGCACCACGCACCTCGACGACGCCGACGCGCCCCCGCGTCACGGGGCGGCCGGACCGACGGAGCGTCCGTGCATGAGCCGCACGCTGAGGGCCGCGCGTCTGCCCCGGTAGGGCGGGTAGAGCAGCCGCACGGTGTCGGGGCGCAGCGGCTTGTCGAGCACCGAGCGGCTGTGGCTGAACGTCTCGAAGGACGTCTCACCGTGGTAGGCCCCCATCCCGCTGGCGCCGACGCCCCCGAAGGGGAGCTCCGGCGCCGCGAGGTGTGCCGTAGGCAGGTCGAAGCAGAGTCCCCCGGAGGTGGTCCCACGGATGAAGGCCCGCCGCACCCGGCGGCGCCGGGAGAAGACGTAGAGCGCCAACGGCTTGGGCCTGGCCGTGATGAAGTCGATGGCCGCCTGTGCCGACGCGACGTGGACGATCGGCAGCACGGGCCCGAAGATCTCCTCGCACATCAGCGGCGAGTCGGGGTCCGCGCCGTCGATGACGGTCGGCGCGACGTGGCGGGCGGGCACGTCGACCGCTCCCCCGAACGCCGCGACGTGCCCGTCGAGGAGCCCCGACAGGCGCTCCGTGTGGCCCTGCGAGACGATCCGGCCGTAGTCCGGATTGGCCGCCGGCTCGGGCCCGTAGAACTCCTCGGCGGCACGCGCCAGGTGCGGCACGAGGCGTCCGGCGACCTCCGGCGTGGCGAGCAGGTAGTCGGGCGCGACGCACGTCTGCCCCGAGTTCAGCAGCTTGCCCCACATGATCCGTCGCGCGGCCGCGGTGAGGTCGACACTGCCGTCGACGTACACCGGCGACTTGCCGCCCAGCTCGAGCGTGACGGGGTCAGCGTCGTGGCCGCTGCCTCCGCGACGATGCGCCCGACGCGCTCCGAGCCGGTGAAGAAGATGTGGTCGAGCCGCTGCCGCAGCAGGTCCGTGACGGCCTCGGGGCCGCCCTCCACGACGGCGACGGCGCTGGGATCCAGGTGCAGCGGGAGCAGCTCGGCGAGCAGCGCGCTAGTCGCGGGGGCGAGCTCGCTGGGCTTGATGACGACCGCGTTGCCGGCGGCCAGGGCCCCGACGAGCGGGTTCAGCACCAGGTGCACGGGGTAGTTCCACGGCCCGATGATGGCGACGACACCCAGCGGTTGCCGCAGAACGCGGGCCCGGGCGGGCAGGTACTGGTAGGGCAGGCGCACGCGCCGGGGCCGCATCCACCGTCGCAGCCGGCGCAGCGCGTGGTCGATCTCGCCGATGACCGGCCCGATCTCGGTGATCACCACCTCCGCGGCGGGCTTGCCGAGGTCGGCGGCGAGCGCCGCCTCGATCCGATGCTGGTGACGGCGCAGCAGGTCGCGCAGCGCGCGCAGTTGTGTGACCCTCCAGCGCCGCGTGGCCGTGGCTCCGGTGTCGAAATGGGCGCGCAGGGCGTCGGCAACGTCAGTCATGGTCCTCGTCCTTCGCAGGTTCATCGGGGTCGGGGTGGGCCAGGGCTGCGACGGCGCGGGCGGCGGCCGCGACCACCGCCTCTGCGGTCGCGTCGTCACGGGAGACGAGCCAGGTCAGCGTCAGCCCGTCCGTCAGGGCGACGAGCAGGGCCGCCACCGTCTCGGGCGGGGTCGCCCAGCGTCGGCCGGTCGCCCGGGCCGCCAACTGCAGCGACCGCAGGGCGATCCGCGTGTACTGGGCGTACTGGCGGGCGGCGAGAGGGCTGCCCGTCCGCAGCGCATGGAGGGCGAGCTCGAGCATCACCTGTTCCCGCGCGGGGTCGGCCCGCAGGTGCCCGAGGTAGCCGTTCAGCCCGGCCGCGATCAGGTCCTCCAGCGAGCCTCCGGCGGTGGCGGCGGGAAGGATCGCCGCCTCCTCCACCACGAGGACCTCGTCGATCAGCCGGTCGATCAGTTCGTCGCGTGAGCCGAAGGCGTAGTGGAAGCTGGCCAGCGACATGCCGGCCTCGCCGACGATGGCCCTGGTGGTGGCGGCCTCGAGGCCGCGCTCGGACACCACGCGCAGCGCGGCCGCGACGAGCAGCTGCCGCCGCTCCTCCACCGCGATGCGTGGCATGGCGTCCCCCTCCGCTGGGCGTCCTGATCCGTGGACAGAACCCTTGCCCACCGTTGGGCCGACTCTTACACTACCCAGGCAGTGGGACACCTGACCCACATCGCGCAGACTCATCCGGACGACGCGGTCCGGTCCTTGGAGAACCCGATGACGTCCCCTCAGCTCACCCTTCCCCCCGGTTTCCTCGTCGGCACGGCGACCGCGGCAGCCCAGATCGAGGGTGGCGCCACCGTCGGCCGACGCACCCCGAGCGTGTGGGACGCCTACGCGGATCTGCCCGGCCGGATCTTCGACGCGACGACGCCGGCCGTCACCGCCGACCACTATCACCGCTTCCCCGAGGATGTCGCGCTGATGTCCGAGCTCGGCGCGGACGCCTACCGGTTCTCGCTGAGCTGGACCCGGCTGCAGCCGGGCGGCAGGGGCCACTGGATCCCGAGGGTGTCGCCTTCTACGACCGGCTGCTGGACGAGCTGGCCGCGGCCGGGATCTCCCCCTTCGTCACGATCTCGCACTGGGACCTGCCCGTCGAGTACTCGGCGGCTGGCTCGACCGCAACACCGCCCTCCGGTTGGGCGACTTCGCCGGCTTGGTGGGTGAGCGTTTCGGCGACCGGGTGGATGCGTGGATCACCGTCAATGAGCCGGCGACGGTCACCCTCAACGGCTACGCCCTCGGGCTGCACGCGCCGGGCGAGGCCCTCCTGTTCGACGCACTGCCGACGGTCCACCACCAGCTGCTCGGTCACGGCCTGTCGGTGCAGGCGCTGCGGGCGGCGGGCGTGCGCGGCCAGGTCGGGATCACCAACGTCCACTCCCCCGTCCTGCCCGCCGGGCCGGAGGCCGCGGACGCGGAGATGGCGTTCCTGTTCGACATCATCCACAACCGGATCTTCGCCGACCCGGTGCTGCTGGGGCACTACCCGCAGGTGCCCGACGAGCTGGCGCCCATGTTCGGCGCGTTCGCGGCCATGCCGGACGGTGACCTGGCGATCATGTCGGAGCCCATCGACTTCTACGGGCTGAACTACTACCAGCCCAGCGTCATCGCGGCGGGTTCCGGAACGGGCTCGAGCCCCGACGGCACCTCCGAGGCGATGGCAGGGCTCCCCTTCCGCCTGGAACCGCTGCCCGGCCACAACCTGACGGGCTTCGGGTGGCCCATCGCGCCCGACTACCTGGGCGTCCTGCTCGGACAGATGCGCGACCGCTACGGCGACTCCCTGCCGCCGGTCTACATCACAGAGAGCGGGGCCAGCTTCCCCGACGAGCCCGACGCCACCGGGGTCGTCGACGACACCGAGCGGGTCGCCTACCTGGCCGGCCACCTCGGGGCGGCCCTGGCCGCCGTCGCCCCCGGCGGGTCGCCGACGGGGTGGACCTGCGCGGCTACTTCGTGTGGTCGCTGCTGGACAACTGGGAATGGGCGGCCGGCTTCACGCAACGGTTCGGGCTCGTGCACGTCGACTTCGACAGCGGGGAGCGGACGCCGAAGTCGTCGTTCCGGTGGCTGCGCTCCCTGCTCGACGCACGCGGACGGGGCTGAGGTTGTCCACCTCGGCCGGGGCGGCTGCGCCGTCCGCGACGCTGCCACGCGTCACCGGGCTCTGGCTGACGCTGTTCGCGTTGGCCTGGTTCGGCTACTGGATGCTGGTCATGCTGCCGGGCCAGTTCCTCATCGTGAAGCTCGCCAGCGTGCTGGACCCGAACGACAAGGTGGGCATCGGGTCGCTGCTGATCATCCTGATGGCGATGGTGCTGGTCGTCGCGGTGCCGGTCGTCGGCTGGTTGTGCGACCGGACGCGGACCCGCTTCGGGCGGCGCCGGCTGTGGGCTCTCGGAGGGCTCATCACGGCGACGGTGCCGTTCGCCTTCGTGGGCTACCAGCAGTCCTGGCAGGGCGCCGCGGTGCTGCTGACCCTGGTCGGCCTCGGGGAGGCCGCCGTCCTCGTGTCGCTGTCCGCCGTCATCGCCGACCGGGTCCCCGAGGATCAGCGGGGCCGGGCATCGGCCGCCATGGGGCTTCCGCAGGTGTTCTCGCTCGCCATCGGGATGGTCATCGTCACGGAACTGGTGCCGGAGGTGGGGCCGAGCTGGCTGGTCATCGCCGTCATCGCGGCGCTCTGCCCGGTGCCGTTCCTGATCACCTACCGGGAGCGGCCTCCGAGCGGGGACGAGCCGCGTCCGAGCCCCTGGCGCTGGCACCCGACGGCGCTGCGTGGCTACCGCGACCTCGGCTGGGCCGGCCTGTCACGCGTGCTGGTCAACGTGGGCAACCTCGTCGGCACCACCTACCTGTTGTTCTTCCTGTCCGACGAGCTGCGCATGCCCGATCCCGACGGCGCGCTGATGATCCTGATCCTCGTCTACCTGGCCGGCTGCGCCGTCGCCACCTGGGCCGGCGGCCTGCTGACCGACCGGTGGCGGCGACGGCGGGCGCTGGTAGCGGTGTGCGCCGGCCTCCAGGTCGTCGCCGCCCTGCTGCTGGCGCTGCTGCCGACGTGGGAGGCGACCCTGGTGGCGGGTGTCCTGCTCGGCGTCGGCTACGGGGCGTTCCTGTCCGTGGATCAGGCGCTGCTCACCGACGTGCTCCCCGACCCGGAGACCAGGGCCCGGGATCTGGGCATCGTGAACTCCGCGCAGCACCTGCCGATCGCCCCGCTGGTCGGCTGGGCGGTGCTGTCGGTGGCCGGCTACACCGAGCTGTACCTGGTGGCCGCCGCGATCATGGCCGTCGGCGGGATCGTCGTCTTCCGCGTGAAGGGGGTCCGGTGAAGGGCTGGAACGATGGCCCCTGGAAGCGGTGGACCGCCGCGACCCAGGCGGAGGATCCGCCGTACGCCGTCCTCGACCGGGCTGCGCTGCTGGCCAACGCCGATGACCTGATCCGCCGGGCCGGCGGCACGCCGATCCGGCTCGCCAGCAAGTCCCTGCGGGTGCGGGGAGTGTTGGAGGAGCTGCTGGGCCGTCCCGGCTTCGCCGGCGTGCTCGCCTACACGCTCCCGGAGGCGCTGTGGCTCGCTGAGACGTGTCCCGACGTCGTCGTCGGCTACCCGACGGCGGACCGGAGGGCGCTGGCGGCGCTCGCCGCGTCCGGGACGGCCTGCGCGAGGGTGACGCTCATGGTCGACGCTGTCGCGCAGCTCGACCTCATCGATGCCGTCGCCCCGCCCGGCACGCGCCCGGAGATCCGGGTCTGCCTCGAGCTCGACGCGGCCTGGCACGGACCCCGGCCGCTGGGCCGGGTCGGCGCCTGGCGCTCGCCGTTGCGCACCCCTGCCGAGGTCACGGCCCTGGCGGAGCAGGTCGTCGCGCGGCCCGGGTTCCGCCTGGTGGGGCTGATGGCCTACGAGGCGCAGATCGCGGGCGTGGCGGACCGGGTCCGCGGCCAGCGCGCCAGCAACCGGGTCATCGCCTGGATGAAGGAGCGTTCTGCCGCGGAACTCGCCGAGCGGCGGGCGGCGACGGTGGCCGCCCTCGGCGCGGTCGCGGACCTGGAGTTCGTCAACGGCGGCGGCACCGGGTCCCTGGAGACGACGACCCTCGAAGGCGCCGTCACCGAGGTGGCCGCGGGGAGCGGACTGTTCGCCGGGCACTACTTCGACTCCTACGCGGCCTTCACGCCGCGGACGGCGACGGGATTCGCGCTGTCGGTGGTGCGCAAGCCGCGCCGCGACTGCGTCACCGTGCTCGGCGGGGGCTGGATCGCCTCGGGCCCGCCGGGCGACGACCGGCTTCCGCTGGTCGCCTACCCTCCGTCGCTGCGGATGCTGCACCGCGAGGGCGCAGGCGAGGTGCAGACCCCCCTCCAGGGTGAGGGCGCCCTCTCGCTCCGCGTCGGGGATCGCGTGTGGTTCCGGCACGCCAAGTCCGGCGAGCTGAGCGAGCACGTCCGTGAGTTCGTGGTTGTCGACGGGACCTCCGTCGTCGACCGGCTTCCCACCTACCGGGGCGAAGGAAAGGCATTCCTGTGAGGACTGACATCTGGCGCAACTGGGGGCGCACCGTGGCTGTGCGCCCGGCACGAGTCGAGCGCCCCGGCACGGTCGACGAGGTCGTGGCGCTCGTGCGGCGGGCCGCCGCCGAGGGCATGGCGGTGAAGGCCGTCGGGGCGGGCCACAGCTTCAGCGCCATCGCCGAGGCCGACGGGGTGCAGGTGAGCCTGGACGCCCTCTCCGGGCTGCTCGCCGTCGACCGTGGGACGCGGGAGGTCACTCTGGGTGCCGGCACCCGGCTGCGTGACGTGCCCGCGCTGCTGGCACCGTACGGGCTGGCCATGGAGAACCTCGGCGACATCGACGCCCAGTCCGTGGCCGGCGCGATCTCCACCGGCACCCACGGGACCGGTGCCGGGTTCCGTGGGATCGCGGCCCAGGTCGTCGGCGCCGTGCTCGTCACGGGCACCGGCGAGATCCTGCGCGTCGGCCGCGACGGCGATCCGGCGCTGCTGCCCGCGGTCGCGTTGGGGCTGGGGGCGCTGGGCATCCTCGTCGAGGTCACGATCCGCTGCGTCGACGCGTTCGACCTGAGCGCCGTCGAGCGCCCCGAGCCGCTGGACGCCGTCCTCGGGTCGCTGTCCGAGCGGGTCGCGGCCAGCGACCACTTCGAGTTCTTCTGGTTCCCGCACACCGATCGTGCTCTGACCAAGGACAACGCCCGGGTACCCCTCGGCGAGGGACGGTCTCCGCTGTCGCCGGCCCGCCGCTGGCTGGACGACGACCTGCTCGCCAACGACATGCTCCGCGCCGCGTGTGTCGTCGGCCGGACCATCCCCGCGACGGTGCCGTGGATCAACCGGAGCATCGTGCGGCTCAGCGGCGACCGCGCCTACAGCGACCTGTCGACGCACGTGTTCACGACGCAGCGGCGGGTCCGCTTCACCGAGATGGAGTACGCCATCCCGGCCGACCTAGTGCTCGACGCCTTCGCCGCCGTCCGCCGGGCCATCTCCCGCAGCGGCTGGCGCATCTCCTTCCCCGTCGAGGTCCGCTTCGCCGCGGCCGACGACCTGTGGCTCTCGACGGCGCACGGGCGCGCCACCGCGTACATCGCGGTGCACAGGTTCGGTGGCGAGGACCCCGAGCCCTACTTCCGGACGGTGGAGTCGATCATGCTGGCCTACGGCGGCCGGCCGCACTGGGGGAAGATGCACTGGCGCGAGGCGGGCGACCTGGCGCCCGTCTATCCGCGGTTCGAGGACTTCGGACGGCTCCGGGCCCAGCTGGATCCCGACGGCCTGTTCCTGAACCCGTACCTGCGGCGGGTGCTCGGCTAACGGGGTGCGGCGCCGGGTGCGGAGGCGGGGGTCCGGGCCCGGTGGCGCGCCGCCAGCAGCAGCGCCGCCGCCCCGAGGCAGGCCACCAGTTCACCGACCGGCAGGGCGACCCAGATGCCGGTCGGGCCGGCTCCGCTGAGCGCGAGCACGAGCGGCACCTTGACCGCCACCAGCGAGCCGATCGAGATCACATACGATCCCAGCGCCCGGCCCAGTGCCTGGAAGTAGCCGGACACCAGCGGGGCGACGCCGGCGACGGCGAAGCCCAGCGCGACGATCCGCACGGCGTCGACGGCGTCGGCCCGCGATGGTCCGTCGGCCAGGAAGGCCCCGACCAGGGGCTCGGCGAAGATCAGGATCCCGGCGGTGACGGCGACGCCATAGCCGAGCGAGGCCCCCAGCCCGAAGATGAACAGCGGGTCGAGCACGATCTGCACGATGACGGGCACCACCCACAGCAACACTGAGTACGCCAGGCGGCCCTCGGCCCGCACTATCGCGGAGAAGCCCGTCGACAGGATCGAGCCGGCCAGGATGATCGCGCCGTACTCCCTGGCGTGGCCGAGCGTCGAGGCGTCCGCGCCGAGCAGGATCAGCAGCGGATCGAGGAAGGCGAGTCCGAGGCCCGTGCAGAGCAGCGCGACGGGCGACGGATGGCCTGGTTCTCGGTGAGTGCCCCGGCGCCGAAGCCGGCGTCGAACAGCTCGGCCGGCGACCAGCCCGGCATGTCGAGGCCGGTCAACCCCGCCTCCATGAGCGGGTCGCCGTAGATGGCGCGCTCGTGGTCGTGGGTGAGGTCGGCGTAGTCGATCCGGGGCACGGGCACCGAGGTGTGCTCGTGCGCGAGCCGCATGGCCTCCAGCTCGGCCCGCATCATGTTCTGCTCGCGGGTCAGGACCGCGACCCCCGCGGGCGGGGCGATCTTGAGGGCGACGGCGGTGCCGTCACGCAGGTCGATCCGGTAGGCGGCGTTGAACCAGCCGTGGGTGAACTCGTGGGCGAAGTCGTCGCCGACGGGCACCTGCTCGGGGCCGTACGCGCGCTCGATCATGCGGCGCAGCGTGGCGGCGTCCTGCCGGTTCTTGGTGATGCTGAACAAGGGGGTCCTCCCTGGGTCGACGGTGACTCATGGCGGCGCTCAGGAGACGCTACCGCGGCCGCGGCGACGGCGCGGACCGGCCCGGCGACATGGTCGATATCCTGTCGGCCATGGAGCCCCGGCACGATGGACGGGTCACGATCTACGACGTGGCCGCGGCCGCCGGCGTGGCGCCGTCCACCGTCAGCCGCACCTTCACGCGCCCGGGTCGTGTCAGCGCCGCGACCGCAGCCCACGTCAGGGAGGTGGCGGCGCGGGTCGGCTATCCGTCGAAGGACAGGGCGGAGGCCCCCGCCTCGGCGCGGATGCTGGCCGCGCTGGTCTCCGACATCGGCAATCCGTTCTACGCCGGCATCTTCCGCGGCGCGCAGCTGACGGCCGCGGACGCTGGCTACGAGGTGATGCTGCTCGACACGCGGGAGTCGGGTCGGCGGGAGCGGTCCGTGCTCGAGCGGGTGCTGCCGCTCGTCGACGGTGTCGTGGTCGCCAGCTCCCGGATGCCCGACGCCTCGCTGCGCGTCGTGGGACGCAAGGTGCCACTCATCCTGGTCAACCGGGAGCTCCGCGGGCTGCCGAGCATCGCCAGCGACAACGCCGGCGGGGTGCGCGAGGCGATGGATCACCTGCGCGACCAGGGCCACGGGCAGGTCGTCTATGTCCACGGGCCGGAGGCCGCCTGGAGCGACGGCATCCGGGCTGCGGCGGTCCGTGACGCGGCCGCGGCGCTGGGCATGGAGGCCACGACCATCGGGCCGTTCCTGCCGACGTTCGAGGGCGGCTGGGCGGCCGCGATACAGCTCGGCAGAAGGGGGCCCTCCTCCGTGATCGCCTACAACGACCTGATGGCCATCGGCCTACTGCAGGGGCTGCGGAGCCTGGGCCGCGCCGCGCCGCGCGACGTCAGCATCGTGGGCTTCGACGACATCCCCGCGGGACGGCTGCTGACGCCGGCCCTCACCACGGTCGCGCCGCCGGCCAGGGCGCTGGGGGCGGGGGCCGTCGCCGACCTGCTGGCCCGGATCAGCGGCACCCGCCCTCCGGAGCCCCCGGCCCGGCTGCTGCCCACCCGGCTGATCGTCCGCGGCACCACCGGCCCCGCCCGCGGCTGACAGGCGGCAACCGATGGCAACAAGGTTGCCGTGGCGCGGACCCGCGGGCCACCCTGAGGCATGACCAGGCTCGAACTGCACCCTGACCGGCTGCTGCCGGCCGACCCGGCCCTGCGCGACGTCGCGCGCTCGATCTACGAGAGCGTCCGGGATCTCCCGATCATCTCCCCGCACGGCCACGTGCCCGTCAGCTGGCTCGCCGACGACGCCCCGTTCACCGATCCGACGTCGCTGCTGCTGTCGCCGGACCACTACATCATGCGCATCCTGCACGCCAACGGTGAGCGCCTCGAGGACCTGGGCGCCGGCGGCACCCCGCTCGACGCCGAGCAGTCCCGGGCCGCCTTCCGCACGCTGTGCGCGCACTGGGGCGAGTTCGCCGGCACCCCCGTCAAGCTGTGGTTCGAGGCGCAACTGGTCGAGATCTTCGGCATCGACCTGCTGCCCGGCCCGGACACGGCCGACGCGATCTACGACACCGTCGCCGCGCAGCTGGCCACGGACGCGTTCCGTCCCCGGGCCCTGTACGAGCGCTTCGGCATCGAGCTGCTCGCCACCACCGATGACCCGTGTGATCCGCTCGCCGACCACGCCCGCCTCGCCGCCGACCCGACGTGGCACGGCCGCGTGGTGCCGACCTTCCGGCCCGACCACTACCTGGAGCCGGCCCGCGCGGGCTGGAACGCGCTGATCGACACCCTCGGGGGCGTCTCCGGCGTCGACGTCGACAGCTACGCAGGGTGGGTCGCCGCCATGGAGGACCGCCGCGCCTACTTCCGCCGGCACGGTGCCATCTCCACCGACCACGCCCACCTGGATGCCCGGATGGAGCCGCTGCCCGCCGACGTCGCGGAGGCCCTGTATGCGGCCGCCCGCGCCGGCCGCATCAGCGCCGACGACGGGGCGACGCTGCGCCGCCACATGCTGTTCGAGCAGGCTCGGATGGCCGTCGACGACGGCCTCGTGATGACGCTGCACCCCGCCTCGCTGCGCAACCACCACCCGGCGACCTTCGAGCGGTTCGGCCCCGACGTGGGCGCCGACATCCCGATCTCCGTGGAGTACACGCGGGCCCTTGCCCCGGCGCTCGGCGCGTTCGGCACGTCCCCGAACTTCCGCCTGGTGCTGTTCACCATGGACGAGACGGTCTACTCTCGCGAACTCGCCCCGCTCGCGGGCTTCTACCCGTCCGTGTTCGTCGGGGTCCCCTGGTGGTTCCTGGACGCTCCCGACACGATGCGCCGCTTCCGCGAGGCGGTGACGGAGACGGCGGGCTTCACCCGCACCTCCGGCTTCATCGACGACACCCGTGCGTTCCTGTCGATCCCGGCCCGCCACGATGTCAGCCGACGCGTCGACGCCGGATACCTGGCCCGGCTCGTGGCCGAGCACCGCCTCACCGTCGACGAGGCCCACGCCGCGGCGCACACCCTCGTGGCCGACAACCCCAGAAAGGCGTTCCTGTGAGCCTCCCCGTGCTCTCCCGCGCGGCCGACGCCCGGCCCGCCGCCCCCGTCCGGATCCTCCACGTCGGCGTCGGCAACTTCTTCCGCGCCCACCAGGCCTGGTATACCGACCAGGCACCCGACGCGGCCGACTGGGGCATCGCGGCGTTCACCGGCCGCTCCGCCGCGATCGCCGACGCCCTGGCCCCCCAGGACGGGCTCTACACGCTCCTGACCAGGGGCGCCGACGGCGACGAGGCCACCGTCATCGCCAGCCTCTCGGCCGTGCATGCGGCGGCCGACCACTCCGCATGGCTCGGGTACTGGCGCTCCCCCGCACTGGCCCTGGTGACGCTCACGATCACCGAGGCCGGGTACCTCCGGGCCGTCGACGGCGCCGTCGACCTGGCCGACGCGCGGATCGCCGCCGACGTGGCTGCGCTGACCGGAGGCGGCGCGCCGACGACGGCCCCGGGACGGCTGATCGCCGGTCTGGCTGCGCGCCGGGACGCGGGCCTCGGGCCCGTCACGCTGGTGCCGTGCGACAACCTCCCGTCGAACGGCCGGGCGCTGCGGGACGTCGTGACGTCGCTGGCGGCCGCGGTCGACGGCACCCTCGTCGACTGGATCGGGGAGAACGTCTCCTTCGCGACGACGATGGTCGACCGGATCACGCCGGCCACCACCGACGAGCACCGCGCCGCCGTGGGCGCGCTGCTGGGCCGCGCCGACGCCTCACCGGTGCCGACCGAGCCGTTCAGCGAATGGATCATCCAGGGCGACTTCCCGGCGGGTCGCCCCGCCTGGGAGCAGGCGGGGGCCCGGCTGGTGGCCGACGTCGAGCCGTTCGAGCACCGGAAGCTGGCCCTGCTGAACGGGTCGCACAGCCTGCTCGCCTACGCCGCCCCGATCCTGGGCCACGAGACCGTCGCCGACGCGATCGCGGATCCGCGCTGCCTGGCCTGGGTCGAGGAGTGGTGGGACGCGGCCGTGCCGCACATCGCCCTGCCCGCTGCCGAGCTGGCCGCCTACCGGGCCGCCCTGCTGGAGCGTTACCGCAACCCGCGGATCCGACATCTGCTGGCCCAGATCGCCTACGACGGCTCGCAGAAGCTGCCGATCCGCACGCTCCCGACGGTGCTGGCGGAGGTGGCCGCGGGCCGTGTCGGCCCGGGCAGCCTGCGCCCGGTGGCGGCGTGGCTGCTGCACCTGCGGGGCGCCGGTGCGCCGGTCCACGACGTGGCGGCGGACTCGGTGACGGCGCTGGCCGCGGGCGACCTGCGTGAGGCTGCGGTCCGGGTGCTCGGCCTGCTGGACGAGGGGCTGGGCGGGCGCGAGGACGTCGTCGAGGCGCTGCTGGCGGCCGCGGCGGATCTGGCCCGCTGACCCTATGACAGGCTCAGGGAACGCGGGTCAGTTGCGCTCGTCGGGATGCGTGCCCGTGCGCTCCCCGGTCTCCAGCGCCGCGAGCGCGGCCATGTCGTCCACGCTCAGGCGGAACCCGTCGACGTCCAGATTGCTGCGCAGCCGGCCCGGGTTCGTCGACTTCGGCAGCAGTCCCCCGCCGAGCTCGAGGTGCCAGCGGATGATCACCTGCGCCGGCGTCACGCCCAGCCGGCCCGCGATGGTCCCGATCGCCGGGTCGGCCAGCAGCCGGCCGCGTCCGAGCGGGCTCCACGCCTGCGTGACGATCCCGTGCGCGGCGTGGAAGGCGCGCAGGTCGTGCTGCGGCAGCCACGGGTGAGACTCGACCTGATTGATCGCCGGCACCACGCCCGTCTCGTCGATGATCCGGGTCAGGTGGTGCTCGGCGAAGTTGGAGACCCCGATGGTGCGGACGCGGCCCGCGTCCCGCAGTTCTATCAGCGCCCGCCAGACCTCGACGTAGCGGTCCCTGGCCGGACGGGGCCAGTGGATCATGTAGATGTCGATGGCGGTGCCCAGGTTGCGTTCCGACGCGTCGAAGGCCCGCAGCGCCGCGTCGCGGGACATCTCCTCCTCACCCCAGAACTTCGAGGTGACGAGCAGCGACGACCGGTCGACCCGCCGAAGGCCCTCCCCGACCTCCGCCTCGTTGTGGTAGAACTCGGCGCCGTCGACGAGCCGATAGCCGGCCTCGACGCCGGCGACGACGACGTCAGCGGCCTGTTCGGGCTCCACCTTGTACAGGCCGAAGCCGAGGGCGGGCAGGGTGGTCGCGTCGTTGAGGGGCAGGTCGTTGGCCATGACCCGATTCTGCCAGTCGCCCTCTCGAAGTGTCGGGGCGGCTCGGTAGGTTGCCTGTCATGTACCGCACCCTCGCCGTCGCCGGCTACCGCTCCCTGCGCGATGTGGCGATCCCGCTCAGCCGTGTGACGGTGGTCACGGGCCGCAACGGCGCCGGCAAGTCGAGCGTCTACCGGTCGCTGCGGCTGCTGGCCGGCTGCGGCCTCGGAGACGCCGTCGGGTCGCTCGCCCGCGAAGGTGGCCTGAACTCGGCGCTGTGGGCGGGGCCGGAGTCACTCAAGGGGGCCCGCCGCACCGGCATCGTGCAGGGCGCCACCCGCAGCGGCCCCGTCTCGCTGCGGCTCGGCGTGGGCGCGGACGGCTACTCGTATCTCATCGACCTGGGGCTGCCGATTCCCAGCAGTTCGGCCTTCGCCCGCGATCCGGAGATCAAGCGCGAGGCCATCTGGGCCGGGCCGATCATGCGCCCCGGCACCCTGCTGGCCCGGCGTCGCCATGCGCTCGTGGAGGTCCGCGACGACGGGCCCTGGCAGGAGCTGCCCTATCAGCTGCCCACACACACGTCGATGCTGGCGGACGTGCCGGAGGCGCGGACGCTGCGCGACCAGCTCGCCGCCTGGCGGTTCTATGACGCGCTGCGCACCGACGCGCACGCCCCGGCAAGGGCGCCGCAGGTCGGCACCCGCACCTGGGCGATGACCTCCGACGGATCCGACGTCGCGGCCGCGCTGCAGACCATCCACGAGCGCGGCAAGGAGCCCCTCGGGGAACTGATCGACGACGCCTTCCCCGGATCCCGGCTCAGCATCGCGATGACCGACGGCCTGTTCGACGTCGGCCTGCACCAGCCCGGGTTGCTGCGTCGGCTCGGCGCGGCGGAGCTCTCCGATGGCACCCTGCGGTATCTGATGTTCCTCGCCGCGCTGCTGGCGCCCGAGAAGCCGCCGCTGATGGCGATCAACGAGCCCGAGAACAGCCTCCACCCCAGCCTCATCGAGCCTCTGGCCAGGCTCATCGCCCACGCGGCACGCGACACGCAGATCGTCCTCGTCACCCACTCGCAGGCTCTGGTGACGGCCCTGGCCGCCGATGTCGCCGACGACGACCTGTCCCGGGTGGAGCTCGACAAGGACAGCGGCGAGACGGTGGTCGAGGGGCAGGGTCTCCTCAGCCGCCCGACCTGGGAGTGGGGCAGCCGCTGATCAGCCGACGAGGCCGCGCCAGCGCCGCAGCTGTGTGAAGCACAGCGCCGAGCCGAGAGCGATGACCACGACGGCGCCCACCAGCGCCCCGCCGGGGCCGAGGTGGTCGACCATGATGCCGCCGGCGGCCGTGCCGAGCGCGCCACCGGACGTCATCGCGGCGCTGAGGAACGCCTGCGCCTCCGTGATCCGGTGTCCGGGAGCCAATGCGTCGATGCCGTTCTGGAACATGATGAGGGTCGGCGCGATGGTCAGGCCGGTCAGGAACATCAGCGGCAGCAGCAGGGAGAGCGGCGGGGTCCCGGCCAGCATGAGCAGCGGCAGTGGGACGATCGACAGGGCGAAGAGCCCGAGCATGATGGCCGTGCGGCGGAACTCGTCGCCCTTCCAGTGCCGCGAGCCGTACACCAGGCCGCCGATCGTGCTGCCGCCGGCGATGGCGGCGAACAGGAAGCCGAGGTTCTGGGGGCCGCCGAGGACGAGGTCCGCCGTGGCGACGAACGCCGTGTCCATCTGCCCGAAGCCGACCGCCATGCACAGCGCGACGAGGAGCAGCAGCGCCAGGCCGGGCGCCGTCAGTGCCGAGCGGGCGGTGTTGCGGCCGACGGCGGCGACCGAGGCGCCGTCGTCGAGGACGACGATGTCTGCCGAGCGCCACGAGCGGGCGGCCTTCGTCGAGGAGTAGGCCAGCGATCCGGACGCCATCAGCCCGGCGGTGACCAGGAGCGGCACCTGCGGCGGGCTGCACGCGGCGAGCAGCGACAGCAGCAGCGGGCCGCACACGAAAATAAGCTCGACGGAGGAGGCGTCCAGCGCGTAGCCGAGGCGGCGTCGGTCCTGGTCGGGGAAGATCACGCGCCAGGCGGCGCGCATGGCGGGGCTGATCGGCGGGAACGTGAGCCCGGTGGCGATGGCCAGCGCGATCAGGACGACGTCGGCCGCTCCGGCGACGGCGGCCAGTGCCAGGGAGGCGAGGGCTGCCGAACTCACCAGGCCGGTGGCGATCAGCACCCGCGGCTGGCCCGCCCGGTCCATGAGCCGCCCGAGCACGGGGGCGCTCAGCGCGGTGGCCAACGCGAACGCTGCCGTGACGACGCCCGCGATCGAGTAGGAGCCTCGCACCTGCTCGATCAGCACGATCATGCCGAGGCCGGCCATCCCGACGGGAAGGCGGGCGATCACCGCGGCGAGGAAGGGGCGGACCGCGGGGCCATGCCCCAGGACGCGGCCGTAGCCGCGGATACCGGTGTGGCTCATGGGGCGGTCAGCGGCGGTTCACGACGACGGTGCCCAGCAGCAGATCCGGCAGGGTGCGGCGCTCCGCGCCGATGACCAGCGTCGGGATCACCAGGCACTTGAGCGCCGTCTTCGCGAAGGGACGCCACCAGCCCAGAGGCTGGCCGTCGAGCCGGACCAGGCCGATGCGGGCGATCAACTGCCCGAAGGAGCCGCCCGTCAGCGCGGTCAGCAGGCTGGCCTGGACGAAGTAGACGGCCAGGATCATGAAGGACCTCCAGCCGGATCCGGTCATGACCTCCCAGCCGAAGATGGCGATGGCCACGACCATGCTGGCGGCCCAGTCACCGATGAGGGCCGCGACGCGAGCGAGGATGCTGGCCAGGGAGCGGGGGCCGGACTCGGGCAGGCCGATGGAGGCGCCGGGATACGGCTCGGGATCGGTCACAGGCGGCAGCCTAGCAGCGGGCCGATGGGGCCCCGTCGAGGCGCGTTGCCGCGGGATCGGCTCGCGGAGTTCAGCCGGTAGCGATATCGGCCGAACGGGTCGACGGTGCCGGGAACCGGTGTGCCAGAGTAGGGCCATGCCTCAGCTGTACGGACGACCGTGGGTCGATCTGCGCCGCCAGGCCAGCGCGATGTGTTGGGCCTGACGCCGCCGTCCCTCACCCCCTCCCCACACCGGAAAGTCCGTGATGTCTCACACCACCACTGAGCCTGCTGCCGCACCCGAGAACACCGTCGAGCAGCCCAAGGCCAAGCCCTTCTACACCCACCTCGGCTTCCAGGTCATCGCCGGCCTGATCGTCGGCCTCGTCCTCGGCCTGATCGCCCGCGCGATCGGCACCGTCGGCGAGGCGAAGGATCCGAACTGGCTGACCACCCTGCTGACCGAGGTCGGCAGCGCGTACGTGAAGCTGCTGACGGTCCTGGTCATCCCCCTGATCGTCACCGCGGTCATCTCGTCGGTGGCGCGCCTCCGGCAGGTCACCAATGCGGCGCGCCTCGCCGTCCAGACGCTGATCTGGTTCGCCATCACCGCGCTGGCCTCCGTCGTCGTCGGCATCGTCGTCGGGCTCATCTCGAAGCCCTGGCTGACCGCCGGCGTCTCCGGCGACGCCGCGAGCGAGCCGGGCCGCGTCGGCGAGTGGACCGCCTTCCTCACCGGCCTCGTCCCGTCGAACATCTTCGGCCTGTCCGTGCGGGCCTCGCAGAGCGCCGACGGCGTGATCACCGCCAGCCCGAACTTCTCGATCCTGCAGATCCTGCTCATCTCGATCGCGCTGGGCATCGCCGCCCTCAAGGTCGGCAGCAAGGCCGACCCGCTGGTGTCGCTGTCCGAGTCGGTGCTTGCCGTCGTCCAGACCGTCCTGTGGTGGGTCATCCGGCTCGCGCCCATCGGCACCGCCGCCCTCATCGGCAAGGCCGTCGCCACCTACGGCTGGGCCTCGCTCGCCTCGCTCGGCGCGTTCGTCGTGGCCCTGTACCTCGCGATGCTGATCGTCTGGGTCCTCGTCTACCCCGTGATCCTGCGCGGGCACGGCCTGAGCGTCGCGCAGTTCTACCGCAACGTGTGGCCCGTCATCTCGCTGGGCTTCGTCACCCGCAGTTCCATGGGCGTCATGCCTGTTACCGAGCAGGTCGCCGAGAAGAACCTGGGCGTCCCTCGCGAGTACGCGTCGTTCGCCGTGCCGCTGGGCGCGACGACCAAGATGGACGGCTGCGCCGCGATCTACCCGGCCATCGCCGCGATCTTCGTCGCCCAGTTCTACGGGATCGACCTCAACATCACCCACTACCTGCTGATCGCGTTCGTGGCCGTCATCGGTTCGGCCGCCACGGCCGGCACCACGGGCGCCACCGTCATGCTGACACTGACGCTGTCCACGCTCGGCCTGCCGCTGGCGGGCGTCGGTCTGCTGATCGCCGTGGAGGCCATCGTCGACATGGGCCGCACGGCCCTCAATGTCACCGGCCAGGCTCTGGTGCCGACGATCGTCTCCAAGCGCGAGGGGGTCCTCGACGTGGACACCTACAACGCCAAGCCGTCGTTCACGGGTGCAGCCGCCTGATCCAGGCGACGATCCACCGGCCCCGCGCAGTCTCTGCGCGGGGCCGGTCCGTCTTTCCCTCGAACGTGTAACACCGCTGAAATGTGGACGCAACTGTCGGGCAACGCCCCCGGATAGGTTCGAGCCACGTTCTTGACCTATGAAGGGAAACACTCCATGTTCACAGGCGCCGATGATCTCCTGGCCTACATCAAGCAGGAGGGCATTGAGACGATCGATGTTCGCTTCTGCGACCTGCCCGGCGTGATGCAGCACTTCACCGTCCCAGCCGGCTCCTTCGGCCGCGAGGTCTTCGAGGAGGGGCTCAACTTCGACGGCTCGTCGATCACGGGCTTCCAGAAGATCCACGAGTCGGACATGTCGCTGTTCCCCGACCCGACCACCGCCTACGTCGACCCCTTCCGGAAGTCGAAGACGCTGAACGTCAACTTCTTCGTCCACGACCCGCTGACGAAGGAGCCGTACTCCCGCGACCCGCGCAACATCGCCAGGAAGGCGATGGCCTACCTCGGCTCCACCGGCATCGGCGACACCGCCTTCTTCGCCCCCGAGGCCGAGTTCTACGTCTTCGACGACATCCGTTTCGAGACCTCCGCCAACTCGTCGTACTACCACATCGACTCCGAGGCCGGCGCCTGGAACACCGGCCGGATCGAGGACGGCGGCAACCGCGGCTACAAGGTCAACTACAAGGGCGGCTACTTCCCCGTCGCCCCGGTCGACCACTTCGGCGACCTGCGTGACGACATCGTCCGCCACATGGAGAAGGCTGGCCTCATCGTCGAGCGTGCCCACCACGAGGTCGGCACCGCCGGCCAGGCCGAGATCAACTGGCGCTTCGACACGCTGCTCAAGGCCGCCGATGACGTCATGAAGTTCAAGTACCTCGTCAAGAACACCGCCTGGGAGGCCGGCAAGACCGCCACCTTCATGCCGAAGCCGATCTTCGGCGACAACGGCTCGGGCATGCACTGCCACCAGTCGATCTGGAACGAGGGCGTGCCGCTGTTCTACGACGAGAACGGTTACGCCGGGCTCTCCGACATGGCCCGCTACTACATCGGCGGCCTGCTGAAGCACGCCCCCGCCCTGCTGGCCTTCACGAACCCGTCGGTGAACTCCTTCCACCGCCTCGTCCCCGGCTTCGAGGCCCCGGTCAACCTGGTGTACTCGCAGCGCAACCGCTCGGCGTGCATCCGCATCCCGATCACGGGCTCGAACCCGAAGGCCAAGCGCATCGAGTTCCGCTGCCCCGACCCGTCGAGCAACCCGTACCTGGCGTTCGCCGCGATGCTGCTGGCCGGCATCGACGGCATCCAGAACCGGATCGAGCCGCTGGCCCCGATCGACAAGGATCTCTACGAGCTCCCCCGGACGAGCACGCCGAGGTTCCGACCGTGCCCGGTTCGCTGGGCGCCGTCCTCGACGCCCTCGAGGCGGACCACGAGTTCCTGCTGGCGGGCGACGTGTTCACCCCCGACCTGATCGAGACGTGGATCGAGCTGAAGCGTGCCGAGATCCAGGCGATCGCGATGCGGCCGCACCCGCACGAGTTCGAGTTGTACTACGCGCTCTGATCTGACGCTGACGCCGACCGGCCCCCGACCCACGGAAACGCAGGTTCGGGGGCCGTCTCGTCGTCGGGCTCCCAGCGCAGCAGGTCTCCCGGCTGGCAGTCGAGGGCGGGCCAGCATCACGTCGATGTCGACGATGATCGCCATCACAGCTCCCCCGCCACTAGACGGCCTGATCCAGCTCGGAGCGCAGGGTGCGCACCTCGCCGGCCTGCTCGATGGCCTGCCGGAGCAGCCTGCGCATCACGAGCACCAGCAGCGCGATGCCCGCCAGCACCAGGGAGGCCCCGCAAATGAGCCCGACCATCCCGGGGGCGACACCGCCTGGGGCGAGCAGCACCCCGAGCGCGAGCGCGAGCACTGATGCCGCCGCGAAGGCACCGACGATGACGTCGACGTACCGGAAGGACGCCTCCGAGAAGACCGACCCACGCCGCACCAGCGTCAGGAGGCGCCAGATGCATACCGCGAAGACCTGCATCGTGAGCACCCCGAGGCCACCGATGGCGACGAAGGCGACGCGCGCCCACAGCGGGACCGCGGGGTCGTCCAGGTCGCTCCAGACCGTGTGGCAGGCGGCTGGGGCTGGCGCTGGCAGGACCAGGTCAGCCAGACGCCGCTGTACCAGGCACTGGCCGAATGGGCCGGTGGGCGCCGTGGTCACCGTCATCAGCTACCTCGGAACGCCCGTCGACTCGCCGCTGCACCCGCTGTGGGGTGCGGAGGGATACTGGCTCATCCTCGTCGGCCTCGCGAGCATCGTCGCCACCTTCACAGCCGGATGCACCTGGCGGACGTGGACGAGGATCCTCCTCGGCCTGAGCCTCCCGGTGCTCGTGGCCGGCACGGTGACGCTGCAGTACTACCCACACGGCTCGCTCGTGGCCCTCGCGCTGGAGTCGGTGGCGCTGATCGTCGCGGCACCACGCGAGGCACGCACCTGGTCGGCTGAGCCCGCCCCGGATCCCGGACACCCCTGAGCGGGGCCCGATGCCCACCTAGACTCCACGCCATGATGACCACGCGGAAGGCGCGGGTCCTCATCCCCGTCGCCCTGATCCTGATCTGGCTCGTCGGCGCAGGGATCGGGGGGCCCTACTTCGGGCGCGTGGGCGAGGTCGCCCAGAACGACCAGTCGAGCTTCCTTCCCGCCTCCGCCGAGGCCACCGTCGTCGGGCAGCGCTACCTCGACTTCGTCGGCGACGACCAGATCCCCGCCATCGCCATCTTCGCCGCGGCCGACCCGCTGACCGAAGAGCAACTGACCAGCCTGGGCTCCGCCGTCACGGAGGCAGGCGAGATCGACGGCGTCGCTTCCTCCTCCCCGCTCATCCCGTCCGAAGACGGCCTGGCCGCCCAGGCCTTCCTCGGCATCGACTCCGAGGCTGACCTGGTCGACACCGTCACCGAGTTGAGGGACGCGATCACAGCCGAGCTTCCCGCCGGTGTTGAGTTCCACGTCACCGGCCCCGCCGGCTTCACGAGTGACCTCGTCGACGCCTTCGGCGGCATCGACGGCCTGCTCCTGATCGTGGCGACGTCCCTGGTGCTCGTGATCCTGCTCATCGTGTACCGGTCCGCGATCCTGCCGTTCGCCGTCCTCGCCACCAGCCTCTTCGCGCTCTGCGTCGCGTTGCTCACGAACTGGTGGCTGGCCAAAGCCGGAATCCTGACGCTGACCGGCCAGACCCAGGGCATCCTGTTCATCCTCGTCATCGGGGCGGCCACCGACTACTCGCTGCTCTACACCGCCCGCTACGCAGAGGAGCTGCGCCGTCATCCGTCGCGCGGCGTGGCAACCCGGGCCGCCATCAAGGGCGTCATCGAGCCCATCCTCGCCTCCGGCGGCACCGTCATCGCCGGCCTCCTGTGCCTGCTGCTGAGCGACCTCGGCTCCAACAGGTCACTCGGCCCCGTCGCGTCGATCGGCATCGTGTTCGCCATGGCGTCGGCGCTGACACTGCTCCCGAGCCTCCTCTATCTCTTGGGCCGGACGGCCTACTGGCCGCGACGCCCATTGTTCGATCCCGATCGAACGGATGAACAGCAGACCCACACCGGCGTCTACGCGCGGATCGGCACGTTCGTGAAGGGGCGCCCCCGCCTGGTCTGGATCGTGTGCGCACTGCTGCTCGCCGCCGGTGCCGCCTTCGTGCCGACGCTGCGCGCCGATGGCGTCCCGCCCAGCGACTTCGTGCTGGGCGCCTCCGACGCCCGCGACGGCCAGGCCCTGCTCGGGAAACACTTCCCGGGCGGCTCCGGCTCCCCCGCCTACGTGCTGACCGACGAGGACCGGCTCCAGAGTGTCGCCGACGTCCTCCTCGCCCACGACGGCGTGGCCTCCGTCAGCGTGATCGCGGCCGACTCCCCGTCCGGCTCCGCCCCGGTCACGGTCGACGGCGTCCAGCCGCTCGGCCCGCCAGGGACCCCCGCGCCGGCGCCGACCGTGAGCGAGGGCCAGGTGATGCTGCTCGCCACGCTGAGCGACGCGGCCGACAGCGACGCGGCCATCGACACCGTCGTCACCCTGCGGCAGGACCTGTCGGGCAGCGCGGAGATCGGCGGCACCACCGCCACCGACCTCGACACCCGCACCACCTCGCAGCGCGACCGGGCCGTGATCATCCCCCTCGTGCTGATCGTGATCCTCGTCATCCTGATCTTCCTGCTGCGCTCGGTCCTGGCGCCCGTGCTGCTGATCCTGACGACGGCGCTCAGCTTCGGCACCGCCCTGGGAACCGCCGCGATCGTGTTCAACCACATCCTGAAGCTGCCAGGGGCCGACCCGTCGGTGCCTCTCTACGGGTTCGTGTTCCTCGTGGCGCTCGGCATCGACTACAACATCTTCCTCATGACCAGGGTGCGGGAGGAGACGCTGCGCCACGGCACCAGGGAGGGCGTCCTGCGCGGCCTGGCGGTGACGGGCGGCGTCATCACGTCGGCCGGAATCGTGCTGGCCGCGACATTCGCGGCGCTGGCTGTCATCCCGATCCTGTTCCTGCTTCAGCTGGCCTTCATCGTCGCGTTCGGGTGCTGCTCGACACCTTCGTTGTGCGCACGCTGCTCGTGCCCGCCCTCGTCCACGACATCGGCGCCCCCGTCTGGTGGCCGTCGCGGCTAGCGCGCGCCGACGGCCCCGCCCCCCGCCACTCCGCGGAGACCGCCGTAGGGATCTGCCGCCCGCCCCGTAAGCTCGGGGTCATGATCCAAGGCATCGTGGTGCGCGAGAACGGCGCGGCAATCGAGGAGTTCGACGAGTCCTTCATCCCGGACGGCGACGTCCTGGTGGACGTCGACTGGTCCGACCTCAACTACAAGGACGGCCTGGCCGTGACAGGGCGGCCCGGCGTCGTGCGCACCACACCGCTGGTGGCCGGCATCGACCTCGTGGGCACCGTCGTGGAATCGACCAACCCCCGCTGGGGCGTCGGCGATACGCTGATCCTCAACGGGGCGGGCCTGTCCGAGACGAAGCACGGCGGCTACGCCACCCGGGCCCGCGTCGACGGCGAGCGTGCCGTCGCCGTCCCCGACGGCCTGACCGCCGAGCAGTGCGCCGCGCTGGGAACGGCCGGCTACACGGCCGCCCTTGCCGTGATGCGGATCGTCAGCGAGGGACTCACCCCCGCTGACGGCCCCGTGCTGGTCACCGGCGCCACCGGTGGCGTCGGCTCCATCGCGACGATGCTGCTCGCCACCGCCGGCTTCCACGTCGCCGCCGTCACCGGGCGGGCCGAGGAGCACGGCGACTATCTGCGGGATCTCGGCGCCGCCGAACTGATCGACCGCTCGGCGTTGTCCGAGGCCGGCCGCCCCCTGCAGAAGGCCAGCTGGTGCGCCGTCGTCGACTCCGTCGGCGGCGAGGTGCTGGCCAATGCCATCGCCAGGACCTCGCCCGGCGGGGTGGTCGCCGCCTGTGGCCTGGCGGGTTCCACGAGCCTGCCGACGACGGTGATGCCGTTCATCCTGCGCGGCGTGACCCTCGCGGGCATCGACTCGGTCTGGGCGCCACTCGACGACCGGGCCGACGCCTGGCGGCTCCTGGCGCGTGGCGTCGACACCGACCGCCTCGCGGCCATGACCACCCGGATCGGGCTCGCCGACGTCATCGCGGCCGGCGGGGAACTGCTGGCGGGCAGGCGGCACGGGCGCACACTCGTCGAGCTGTCCTGACGCAACGGCTCCGGCCCTGGTCGGGGCTCGTTAGGATGGGGTCATGACGGACGGAGCCCAGCGACAGATCCGCGAGGCGGCTGGAGCGGTCCTGCTCTGGTTACTGGTTCCGGCCGGCACGCAGCTGGGCATCTTCCTGTTCGAGGCCTACTACCCGGACGCCGTCGACCCTGTCGGCGGTCCGCCCGCCTCCCTGGTCTTCGGCGTCATCGGCCTCGTGGTCGGTGCCGTCGCCGCCGTGCTCCTCAGCTGGCGGCTCGGGCTTGGCCTGATCTGGTTCGGGGTCGCGCTGGTGACCGCCGCGATCGTCGGCCTGCTGGCCCTGGTCGCCCCGCCTGCGGTCGTGGTCGTCGCGGTGCTGCTCATTCCGCCGATCGTGGGCGCGCTGGTCGGCGACCGGCTCTTCACAGCCCGCACCTGATGTGCATCAGCCCAGCTGGAGGTAGAACTTCTCCGGCAGCGCCTCGATGATCCCCGCCTCAGCGAGGAACGTCCCCATCCGCTCGAACGCTGCCGGATCGACGCTCACATCGACCTTCCCGTTGCGCAGCCACAGCTGCGACGTGGCCTCCAACACCTTCGCGGCCGACTCCCGCTGCACCGGATCGGCCATGGCAGGCACCTGCTCCGCAGTGGCGTCGAGCGCCGCCTGCGGGTCGGCGAGGATCGCCTCCTCCGCCTCCTTCATGCCCGCGGCGAGCGCCCGCAGCACGTCGTCGGAGTTCCGCGTCCCGACGGTGACCAGGCTGGGGCCGACCAGGGTCGGGGCGTCGGCGTCGAAGACGGGGATGACGGTGCCGCCGAGGCCCTGGCTCTCCAGCTGCACGAGCTCGTTGTTGCTGAAGCCCATGATGAAGTCCACCTTCTCCCCGGTGAGGGCGCTGATGCCCGTGTAGCCGATGTCGACCAGCTCGACGTCGGCCTCGCTGAGGCCCGCCTTGTGGATCGCGGCCAGCGCCGCGTAGTAGCTGGAGCCGAAGTGTCCGGGGATGCCGAGCGTGTGCCCCTTCAGGACCTCGAGGCCGCCGGCGGGGTCGATGGTCAGGTCGGCCCGGCCGAGCACCTGGATCGGGTAGGTCTGGTAGCTGACGGCGAACGTGCGCAGCTCCTGCCCCCGCGCGGCCGCCACCGTCGCCTCGTCGGCGGAGGCGAAGACGATGTCCTCCTGGCCGCCGAGCACCGCGCCGAACACGTCCTCCTGCTGACCGTGGTGCCGCAGCGTGACGTCGAGGCCGTGGCGCTCGAAGATCCCGGCGGAGACGCCGAGGTAGAACGCCGAGAACTGGACGTTGGGGATGTAGGTGAGCCCGACGGTGACCTTGCCGGACCCCGGTTCGGGTGTGCGGGGCGTGCAGGCGGAGAGGCTGGCGATGGCGCCGACGGAGGCGAGGCTGCCGAGGAGCAGGGTGCGACGGTTGATCATGACGATTCTCCCTGGAGACGGTGAACGGCGGCGCGTTCGAGGAGTTGGACGAGGGCGTGGAAGGCCAAGGCCGTGAGACTGATCCAGGCGACCACGGCGAACACTGCGGCGGTGTCGGCGGAGTCCCTGGCGAGCGTCAGGAGCGTGCCGAGGCCGGCACCTCCCATGACGAGCTCGCCGACGACCGCACCGGTCATCGACAGCACCACTCCCCCGCGGACGCCTGCGAGGACGGCCGGGGCGGCCATGGGGCCCTCGACGTGCACGAGCCGCTGCCACCAGTTCGTGCCGTCGAGCAGCGCGGTCTCGATGGTCCGCATGTCGAGGGAGCGGAGGCCGACGACGGTGGTGGTGACCATGGGGAAGAACGCGACGATGGCGCACAGGATCGCGATGGGCACGGTGCCGTAGCCGATCCAGAGCACCAGCAGCGGCGCGATCGCAACCAGCGGCACCGTCTGCGACACGGCGATGAACGGCTCGACGACGGCACCGAGCAGCCTGGAGTGGGTGGCGAGGTAGCCGAGCGGGAGCCCGACGGCCACGGCGATCCCCATGCCGAGCAGCGCCGCGGCCAGCGTCGGCGCCAGGTAGCGCCAGGCCAGCCCGGACTGCACCTGGAAGGCCATGCGGGCGACGACCTCCCCGGGGGCGGGCAGGTAGAGGGGGGCGATGAGTCCGGCCGCGGTGACGGCCCACCAGACGAGCACCAGCACCGCGGCGACCACGAGTGCGGGGACCAGCCGGAGCCGTCCCGGGCGGGTGCGGCCGGGGAACGCGGACCACACTCCCAGGTGGGAGAGGGTGAGTGCGCTGCGGCGCTCCTGGCTGGTCATGGTCCCCGTCCTGCTCAGGCTCCGGGGTAGCGCCATGGAACGGCGAGAGTCGGAGCGTGCGCAGGTAGCCTGCGGACGCGCCACGCCGTGGCGCGTGTTCCTCCCATCCAGACTCTGACTGTCGGTCTCGGAGTTCCACCGAGTCAACCCTGTGGCCCTGTCGGGCCGCGGGGGTCGCGGACTATCACCGCCGGTTCGGACTTTCACCGACCCCGGAACACGTTTATCGCCGCCCAGTCTATCACGCGGGTTCCGTCGCACGCTGGGCGGTCGTCGGTGCCGGGTGCCGCTCGGCTAGGCTCGGGCGGTGCCTCGCCTCGACCATCGCCACACCCTCGCCGCCAGCTACGTCGGCTACGTGACCCAGGCGATCATCAACAACCTCGGCCCGCTGATGTTCATCATCTGGCACGACAGCTTCGGCATCTCGTTCTCGGCGCTGGGCGCGATCGTCGCGTTCAACTTCGGTTTCCAGCTGCTGGTCGACCTCGTCGCACCGAAGGCGATCGACGCCGTCGGCTACCGGGTCAGCATGGTGGTGGCCCACGTCACGGCGGCGGCGGGGCTGATCGCGATGGGTGTGCTGCCCTTTGTCGCGCCGTCGCCACTGCTCGGCCTCATCCTGGCGACGGGTATCTGCGCGTTCGGCGGCGGGCTGCTCGAGGTGCTGGTGAGCCCGGTGGTGGAGGCCTGCCCCACGGAGAACAAGGCCTTCCACATGAGCCTGCTCCACTCGTTCTACTGCTGGGGTCACGTCGCCGTCGTGGCGCTCAGCACCGTCGGGTTCCTGCTGCTGGGCGAGGACCGGTGGCCGCTGCTGTGCTTCGCGTGGGCGATCGTGCCGGCGCTGAACGCGGTCCTGCTGTGGTTCGTGCCGTACTTCCCGTTGGTCACCGAGGGCACGCCGATGCGCTACATCGACCTGCTGCGCCGGCGCCGCTTCTGGCTGCTCGTCCTGCTGATGCTGGCCGCGGGCGCCTCGGAGCAGGCGATGAGCCAGTGGGCCTCCGCCTACGCGCAGGCCGGCCTCGGGCTCGAGAAGACGATGGGCGACCTGCTGGGGCCGCTGATGTTCGCTGTGTGCATGGGCCTGTCGCGGGTGATCTTCGGCTCGCGGGCCACGCGTGACAACGTGTCGCGGATCATGATCGGCACGCTGACGGCGTGCGTCGCGGCCTACCTCCTCGCGGCGCTGAGCCCCTGGCCGGGGCTGGGACTCGTGGGCGTGGCGCTCGGCGGCTTCTCCGTCGGGATGCTCTGGCCCGGCACGTTCACGGTGGGATCCGCGGCGTTCCCGCGGGGCGGCACCGTCCTCTTCGCCCTGCTGGCGCTGGGCGGCGACGCTGGCTGCGCGCTCGGCCCCGCAGTCGTGGGCGTGGCCGCTGACGCGACCGGTTCGCTGTCGACGGCGATGCTGACGGGCACCGTGTTCCCGGTGCTGATGATCGCAGGCCTGCTGCTGCTCCGGCGCCACACGCCCGCCCCGACGCGGACCCCGGTTCAGATCCCCGGCTAGCTCCAGAACAGGTCGTCGACGATCCGGTAGGCCCGTCGCATGCGCCGCAGCACGTCCTCCAGCAGCCGGGAGGCCTCCCGCGGGCGGTAGCCGAGGAGCACCGAGATCGCGGCCAGCTCACGGGTGTCGCTCGGGAGCGCGTCGCCGGCCCGGCCGCGCACCAGCATGATGGCGTCACGCAGGGCGCTGCAGGTGCGCCAAGCGGACTCGAGCGTCGAGGCTTCGTGCCTGTCGATGAGGCCGAGCGTCGACAGCGCGGCCAGCGCCCCCACCGTCGACGTGTTCCGGAGCTCCTCGTGGGCGTGACCGTGTCGCAGCTGCAGCAGCTGCACGGTCCACTCCACGTCGGACAGTCCGCCCGGGCCCAGTTTGAGGTGGCGTTCCCGCGGGATGCCCTTGGGGATCCGCTCCTTCTCCATCCTGGACTTCAGCTTGCGGATCTCGGCGGTCTGCGCGGCGGTCAGCCCGCCGTCGGGGTAGCGGAATCCCTCCACGCCTGCGATGACGGCCCCGGTCAGGCCGGGATCGCCGGCGCCGGGGCGGGCGCGCAGCAGCATCTGTCGCTCCCACACCGATGCCCACTTCTCGTAGTAGCTGAGGTAGGAGGAGACGGTGCGCACTTGCGGGCCGCCGCGGCCCTCCGGCCGCAGGTCGGTGTCCACGACGAGCGCAGGGTCGGGGCCGGGTGCGCCCACGATGTGGATGGCGCGGCGCACGAGTTCGGTCGCGGCCGCGGGGTCCTCGCCGTCGGCGATCACGAACATGCAGTCGACGTCGGAGGAGTAGCTCAGTTCGCCGCCGCCCCAGCGCCCGAGGGCGATCACGCCGACGGAGGGGGCCTCGACGTCGCGGCGCGCCAGGAGCAGTCCCGCCTCGACGGTGGCCGAGGCCAGGTCGCTGAGCGCGGTGCCGACGGCGGCCGGCTCGGCGTGGCCCAGCACGTCGGTCAGGGCGATGCGGCACAGCTCGGCGCGCCGGATGGCCCGCACAGACGCGATGGCCTTCTCGACGTTGTCGTGCCGCGCGGCCGCCCTGGCCATCGCGCGTGTCAGTTCCGCGGTCGTCCGGGGGGTGAGCTCCTCGTTGCTCGACATCATGCGGATCATGTCCGGTGAGCGGCGCAGCAGGTCGACGACGTAGCGGCTGGTGGAGACGACCTTGGCGAGACGGTGGGCCGTGTATCCGTCGTCGCGCAGCGCCCGCAGGTACCAGGAGGCGTCGCCGAGCGACTCGGACAGCTGCCGGAAGGCCAGGAGCCCGAAGTCAGGGTTGGGGCCCTCCGCGAACCAGCCCAGCATGGCGGGAAGGAGCTGCCGCTGGATCTCGGTGCCGCGGCCGGAGCCGCGGGTCAGGGCCTCGAGGTGGCCGAGCGCTGCGCGGGGGTCCTGGAAGCCCAGCGCGCCCATCCAGGCGATGGCGGCGTCCGGGGTGAGCCGCACCCGATCCGACGGCACCTGGCTGACGGCCTCCAGCAGGGGCGAGAAGAAGATCCGCTGCTGCAACGACCGCACCTCCCTGGCCGACTGCTTCCAGCGGTCGAGCAACTCGTCCACCGTCATGCCGAGGGAGCGCGCCAGCTGCCGCAGCGCGACGTCCTCGTCGGGCAGCAGATGGGTGCGCCGGAGGCGGCGCAGCTGGATGCGGTGCTCGAGCACCCGCTGGAACCGGTAGGCCTGCGTCATCCTGGCGCCGTCGCCGCGGCCGATGTACCCGGCCGCGGTGAGTTCGTCGAGGGCGGTGAACGTGCCGCGCACCCGGAGCCGCTCGTCGGTGCGGCCGTGGACCAGCTGCAGCAGCTGGACGGAGAACTCGGTGTCGCGGAGTCCGCCCTCCCCGAGCTTGATCTCGCGGGCAGCCTGCTTCGACGGCAGCAGCGAGATGACGCGCTCCCGCATGGCGCGGGCGTCGGCGACGAAGTCGGGCCGCTCCCCCGCCCGCCACACCAGCGGCGACACGAGCTCGACGAACTCCTGCCCGAGGTCGAGGTCGCCCGCGGCCGGCCTGGCCTTGAGCATCGCCTGGAACTCCCAGTTCTTCGCCCACTTCCCGTAGTAGGCGCGGTGGCTGGCCAGGGTGCGGACGAGTGGGCCGGCCTTGCCCTCCGGCCGCAGCGCGGCATCGACCTGCCAGATGGTCCCCTCGGACGTGTGGGCCGAGCAGATCCTGGCCTGCGCGGCGGCCAGCCGGGTGGCGACGGCCAGCGCCTCTGTCGGGTCGGTCCCGGCGGCGGGTTCCGCGACGTAGATGACGTCGACGTCGGAGATGTAGTTGAGCTCCCCCGCCCCGGTCTTGCCCATGGCCAGCACCGCCAGCCGCACGTCACGCCACCGCGGCTCATCCGCCCTCGCGACCGCGAGGGCCGCCTCGAGGACGGCGTCGGCGACGTGCGCCAGTTCCGCGGCCACGCCGTCGACGATGGCCAGCGGGTCGGGCGCCGCCAGGTCACGCGCGGCGATCTCGATGAGCGCCTCGCGGTTGGCCAGCCGCAGCGCATCCCCGCCGCCGGTGGCGACGCCGTCGACGATGCCGACGCGGTCGGAGAAGAACGCCAGCCAGCCGTTCCTGCCGCGTGGCCGCGGCTCGTCGGCCAGGCCGTCGAGCAACGCAGGATGCCGGACGAGGGTCTGCGCGAGGACCGAGGAACCACCCAGCACGAGCAGGACCCGGTTGAGCCACGCGGGATGGTCACGGAGCAGGGCGAACCGCTCGGGGTCCGCGGCGGCGATCCGCTGGGCGGAGTCGAGCGCCTGGTCACGGTCGGCGACGCCGTCGAAGGCGGCCAGATCGAGCGGGGCCCCGCCCGCGGCCGCCACCCATGTTTCCCAGATCCGTGCGGTGGCCGACGGCGCGTCGAAGCCGCGGCGGACGAACTCGGCGGAGGGTGACTGGATTCTGGTCACGGGCCAACAGTATCGGGGTGGGGCGCGCCGATGGGCCCGACTATCCTGGGTCGACCATGTTCAAGCCCACACCGAAGGTCGTCGCCGCCCTGCGCGAGCTCGTCCCGGCCGATCAGCTCGACCTCGAGCTGTCCCGCCGCCGTCCCGATCTGACGGCGCTGCTGCTGCGGGCCGCTGCCACGGATGCCCCGCTCGGCCGCGACCTGCAGGCCGCCGTCTGCCGGGCCGGCTGCGCGCTGCTGGGAGAACGCCACCCGGGCGCATCGATCGAGGTGCGGGTGCCGCCGTTCGCCGCCGTCCAGCTCGGATTCGGGACCGGCCCCCGCCACACGCGGGGCACGCCGCCGAACGTGGTGGAGATGTCGCCGGAGACGTTCATCGACCTGGCCGTCGGCCGGGTCGCGTGGGCCGACGCCACCGTCGACATGAGCGGGGTCCACGCCGGGGAGGCCGCGGCGGGGTTCCCGCTCGTCACATGACGCGGATGTGGCGCTCCAGTTCCCAGGGCGTGACCTGCTGGCGGTAGGCGGCGAACTCCTCGCGCTTGTTGCGCAGGAAGTACTCGTAGACGTGCTCGCCGAGGGTCTCGGCGACGAGCTCGGAGTTCTCCATCAGCCGGATGGCGCCCTCGAGGTTGCGGGGCAGTTCCTCGATGCCGATGGCCTGACGCTCACGGTCGCTGAGGCGACGCACCTCGTCTTCGGCCTCCTCGGGCAGCGGGTACTCCTCCTCGATGCCCTTGAGGCCGGCGTTGAGCAGGACGGCATAGGCGAGGTACGGGTTGACCGCCGGATCGACGGCGCGGTACTCGATCCGCGCGGACGACGTCTTGCCGGGTGAGAACTGCGGGACGCGGATCAGCGCGGAGCGGTTGGCGCGACCCCAGCAGGCGTACGACGGGGCCTCGGAGCCACTGACGAGCCGCTTGTACGAGTTGACCCACTGGTTGGTGACGGCGGTGATCTCCGGCGCGTGCCGCAGGAGGCCGGCGATGAAGTGCTTCGCCGTCTTCGACAGGTTGTACGGGTCGGTCGCGTCGTAGAAGGCGTTCGTGTCGCCCTCGAACAGCGACATGTGCGTGTGCATGCCTGAACCGGCGTGCTGCGTGAACGGCTTGGGCATGAACGTCGCGTGCACGCCCTGGGAGACGGCGACCTCGCGGATGACGACGCGGAACGTCATGACGTTGTCGGCCATCGTCAGGGCGTCGGCGTAGCGCAGGTCGATCTCGTGCTGGCCGGGCGCCGCCTCGTGATGGCTGAACTCGACCGAGATGCCCATCTGCTCGAGCATCGTGATCGCGTCGCGCCGGAAGTCGGTGCCGTCGCCGAGCGTGGTGTGGTCGAAATATCCGCCGTCGTCGAGCGGCTCCGGCGGCTGCAGCGACCGCAACAGGAAGAACTCGATCTCGGGTGGATGTAGAACGTGAAGCCCATGTCACCGGCGCGCTGCATCGCCCGCTTGAGGACGTTGCGCGGGTCGGCGAAGCTCGGGGAGCCGTCAGGGAGCTTGATGTCGCAGAACATGCGGGCGGTCGACCGACCACCCTGGCGCCACGGGAGCACCTGGTACGTCGACGGGTCGGGGAGCGCCACCATGTCCGATTCGTAGAGTCGGGCGAAGCCCTCGATGGCGGAGCCGTCGAATCCGACGCCCTCGCTAATCGCGCCCTCCACCTCGGCCGGCGCAATCGCCACGGACTTGAGCGACCCCAGTACGTCAGTGAACCAGAGCCTCACGAACCGGATGCCGCGCTCCTCCATGGAGCGCAGGACGAACTCAGTCTGCCTATCCATGTCGGCAGTCTGCCGCGCGGATGTTACAGGCGCGTGTCAGGCCGACGCCTGCCCTGCTCTGGGGCGCATGGCGACAGCAGGCTGGTACCCGGACCCGGAGCGGCCCGGCGCCGTCCGCCGGTGGTCGGCGACGAGGTGGTCGTGCTCGTCCTCGACCTCGGGGTGGCGGACCGGCTGACCATCTTCCACACAGAGGCTCCCATCGACGACGTCGCGCGGCGCGACAAGGCGATGGCGGCGCTCGAGTCGCTCCGCCGCAGCTGACGCCGTCTTCGTCTCCGGGGAGCGCACCGGGGGCCCAGTAAGCTGGTCGGCATGGCACAACCGGGCTGGTACGCAGATCCGACGGCTCCTCAGGGCCGTCGTTACTGGGACGGTCAGCGTTGGGCCGACACCGGCGCCCCCCGGAGACGACCCAACGGCTGGATCACGCTCGCGGTGGCCCTGGCGGCGGTGGCTGCCATCATCATCGGCATCCTCGTGGTCCCCCGCACGATCGCGCCGATCCTCGCCGCGCCCGAGGACACCCGCACCTCCCGCCCGACCGGGCCGCAGTGGAACGAGCTGGATCCCTCCGAGACGCCCACGCCCACCCCGGTGGAGACCGGCTTCGGAAAGCCCATCGACTGCCCCGTCTCCCTCGACACGCCGCGCTCCGACGTCGTCAACGGGCGGCTCAGCGGGGGTGGCCTGTCGATCGCGCGTCCGCAGGGCAAGGAATGGATCGAGAGCCCGACCTACATCGACTGGCTGCACGACTCCAACTCGATGATCCGCAGCATCGCGCCCGGCTGGATCAGCAACGTCGGCGTCGGCTACATCAAGATCTCCGACGGCTTCGCCGCCTCCCCCTCCGCGGCCGCGGAACAGTTCGTCACCTGCATGGCCTCCTCCGGCATGTTCCTCGGCTTCACCAAGCGCGAGATCCTCTGGAATGAGGAGGTCATGGTGACCGGCCGCATCGGGTGGCGGCTCACGTCCAACGTGTACGTGGGCAACCAGCAGGCCAACGACATCGAGGGCGACACGGTCGACATCGTCGTCGTGACGACGCCGGACGAGGACCGCCTCGCCGTCTACGTCTCCTGCGTGACGATCGACCACGCCCAGAACCAGCGAGAGGTCCAGCCCGTCTTCGAGTCGCTTCGCTGGGACGGCTGAGCCTGGCCGCAGGGTCGCCTACGCTACCGCCATGGTGCGACCCGGCTGGTACGACGATCCCTACGGCCAAGGCGAGCGCTACTGGGACGGTCACCAGTGGGCTCCGGACACGCGGCCGAAGCGGGGCGTGTCCATCCCGCTGATCCTCATCGCCGTCCTGGGCACGGCCGCCCTGGTGGTCGCCGGTTTCCTCTTCATCCCGCCACTGCTCGACGGGCCAGCACAACCGACCGTGGTGTCGACACGCACGCCGACGATGTCGACGCCCCCCGCCTCCTCACCGTCCCCGGTCCTTTCCCCATCACCGTCGCCGTCGGCGACGCCGGATCCGACGCCGACGGCCTCGCCCGCCCCGCAGCCCGGTTCCTCCATCAAGCTGTCACCGGCGCTGCTGGAGACCTGCACGAACGCGACCTGGGGCCAGCTGGCGGCAGGGCCCGGCGGCGAGCTCGCGGCCGGTGGCCTGGCGCTCACGCTGCCCTCCACGGACTGGGGCAACGGCCCGGTCCCCCTCTGGCTGAGCAATGCGGCCTCGTCGTCGCGGGCCGTCCTCACCGGATGGGCCAGCGTGCTCATGCTTGGGACGATCTCGATCGACGACGGTTTCTCCGCCGATCCCGTCGTCGCCGGGCAGGAGGTCGCCGCATGCCTGGCGGTGGCCGAGACCCAGTTCGCCCCAGGGTCGACGTGGGAGTACGTCGACGGCGCCCCCACCACGCTGGGCACGGCGCCGGTCGAACTGGTACGCAGCGCGGTGTGGCTGCCCGAGCCACAGCTGCACGACGGCGTCTCGGTGCCGGGCGACGAGGTCACGGTCGTGCTCCGGGAGATCGAGGGTGGCTACCAGGTGGCTGTGAGCATCGCCACCATCGGCGACGACGCCAACGCCGCCGAGATCGACGGCGCCCTGCGCACGCTCACCGTCGGGTGAGCGGCCTAGACTGGCGGCCGTGAACCCCGTACTCCAGCATCCTGTGACCCCGCTGCGCGATGTCCCCCGCAGCATCCCGCGCCCCGAGTACGTCGGCCGGCCCGGGCCGCGCCGCTACGAGGGTTCCGATGTCCAGACGCCCGACGTGATCGAGCGCATGCGGGTCGCGGGAAGGATCGCCTCGCAGGCGATGCACGAGGCAGCGAAGGCCATCGCCCCCGGGGTGACGACCGACGCGCTCGACGCCGTCGCCCACGAATACATGCTCGACCACGGCGCCTACCCGTCGACGCTCGGCTACCGCGGGTTCCCGAAGTCGATCTGCACCTCCGTCAACGAGGTCATCTGCCACGGCATCCCCGACCTGCGGCCGCTGGAGGACGGCGACCTCGTCAAGATCGACTGCACCGCCTTCTTCGACGGCGTCCACGGCGACAACTGCGCCACCTTCTACTGCGGCGACGTCGACGAGGAGTCGCGTCTGCTGACCGAACGCACCCAGGAGGCGCTGAACCGGGCCATCAAGGCGGTCCGCCCCGGCCGGCCCGTCTCCGTGATCGGCCGCGTCATCGAGGCGTACGCGAAGCGGTTCGGCTATGGCGTGGTCCGCGACTACACCGGCCACGGCGTCCACACCGCGTTCCACTCCGGGCTGGTGATCCTCCACTACGACGAGCCGCGCGTCGACACGGTGCTCCGGCCGGGCATGACCTTCACCATCGAGCCCATGCTGACGCTGGGCAGCCCGGACACCGAGCAGTGGGACGACGACTGGACCGTCGTCACCCGCGACGGTTCCCGCTGCGCCCAGTTCGAGCACTCGCTGGTCGTCACTGACGACGGCGCGGAGATCCTGACCCTGCCCTGAGCAGGGGCGGAGAATCCCACTCAACCTGGGAGGCCCGGCGCACGTCATGGTGGGTATGGAAGGCAACGACACCGACGAGGCGTTCACCGCGTTCGTGGCGGCCCACTCGCCGTCGCTGCGGCGGACCGCCTACCTGCTGACGGGGTCGACCGGCGCGGCCGAGGACCTGCTGCAGGACGCCCTCGTGCGCACCTGGCTCGGCTGGCAGCGGGTGGTGCCGGCGACGGCCGCGGCGTATACGCGCCGCGTGCTCGTGAACCTGGCGACCGACCGCTGGCGTCGTCGACGCTACCGGACCGTCACCCTCGACGGCGGCGAGCGCTGGGCGGATCCTACTGCGGAGCGCGCCTTCGGGGCCGTCGATGACCAGACCTTCATCGTGGAGCAGCTCGCCGCGCTCAGCCCCCGGGAACGCGCCATCATCGTCCTGCGCTACTACCACGACCTCGCCGAGGACGACGTCGCCGAGACCGTCGGCTGCTCCGTCGGCACCGTCAAGTCGACCTGTTCCCGGGCGCTGGCCCGGCTCCGTACGCGGGCAGAGGCCGCGCAACTCACGAGGAGGAACCTCCGATGACTCCCATGGATGAGGCCGAGCTCCGCCGCGAGCTCTCCGCCGTCGACGTCGCCCCCCGCGACGACTCCGCCCTCGCCGACACCGTGATCCGCCGCGGTACGGGGATCCGCCGTCGCCGCCGGGTCGTCGGCGCCCTGGCCGTCGTCCTCATCGCGGGCGGCATCGGGATCGGCGCCGCGCTTCTCCCCGGCCGCGACGCGGTGCCGGCGGATCCGACGCAGACCCCGACCGTCGCCGTCACCACGCCCGCCGCCTGGACCGATCTGACGCGGCTCCCGGGCCGCTACGGCACCGTCGATGCCCTCCGCCTGCCGCTCGATGGCGCGACCGCTACTCCCGACGTCACCGTCACAGAGGCCCCCTACCCGCTGCAGTGTGACCGGCAGGGCCTCTCGCTCACGACGCTCGGCGCGCTGCGGGCCGGACGGACGATGCAGCTCGGCGCCCCCACCACCGGTGAGGTCGAATCCGTGCTGCTGTTCCGGGACGCCGACGCGGCCGGAGCCTTCATGCAGGAACTCCGCACAGCGCTCGAAGGATGCCAGGCCGGCGTCGACCGGGAGCCCGTGGCGGACGGAGATCGGCTGCACCGCGTCGTGCCGGTCCTGGAGACCCCGGAGGGGCCCGGCGAGGAGCGTCTCGCGGCCGGGGTGTTCGTGCAGTTCTCCCTCGACGGTGGCGTCACCTGGGTTGAGTCGACGGAGGCGTCCGTCGAGTACTGGGTGCGCGCGGGTGACCGGGTCGCGCTGGTGGCGCTGTCCGGCGAACACGTCGGCGACCTCACGCAGGATCCTGCGGTGATGGGCGACCTGGACGGCAGGATCACCCAGATCCTCGGGCAGTAGCTATGGTGTGCGCGTGCCGGCAGCGGCACAGGTAGGAGGAACGGCCATGGGCGACGACCTGGCCCCTGCGGGCGGCCCCCGCTGGGTGACGCTAGAGGGTGGGAGTTTCATCTCGGGCTCCGACGACTTCTATCCCGACGAGGCGCCGGCGCGGGAACGCACGGTGGCTGCCTTCCAGCTGGCCACCACCCCCGTCACGAATCGACAGTTCGCCACGTTCGTCGAGGCCACCGGGCATCTGACGGTGGCGGAACGCCCGCTCTCGGAGGCGGAGTTCCCGCATCTTCCAGCGGCTGAGCGGGCGCCCGGCTCGCTGGTGTTCACCCCCACCGCGGGCCCGGTCGACCTGGGCGACTGGCGCCAGTGGTGGCGCTGGGTGCCGGGCGCGAACTGGCGTCACCCCCGGGGAACCGGTGAGGAGGCACGACCCGACCATCCTGTGGTGCAGGTCGCCTACGCGGACGCCGTCGCCTATGCCCGGTGGGCTGGCGGCCGGCTCCCCACCGAGGATGAACTGGAGTTCGCGGCCTGCGGTGGCAATCGGCCGGCGCCGTACGCCTGGGGCGAGGAGCGGGATCCCAGAGGCGTCCTGATGGCGAACACGTGGCGGGGGCGGTTCCCGTACCTGAACGAGGGGGCGAACGGCTGGGTGGGCACGAGCCCCGTCGGGGCCTTCCCCGCCAACGGCTACGGCCTGTTCGACACCATCGGCAACGTCTGGGAGTGGACGGGCGACCTCTACGACGGGCAGCCCGACCCGGGCGGCTGTGCCTGTGGGGCGGACGTCGCCGCGCTGCGCGCTGCGGCCCAGGAGCCGACGGCGACACCGTCCGCGACCCGGCGGGTGGTGAAGGGCGGCTCGCACCTGTGCGCCCCGGAGTACTGCCTGCGCTACCGTCCAGCGGCCCGCTCCCCACAGTCCGAGGACTCGGCCACGACACACCTCGGGTTCCGGGTGGCGCGGGACGCCTGAGCGGGTCCGCTACACTCGTTCCCGGACGAGACGGCCAGATGATCGCGGCTAGCAATAGCTGAGGAAAGTCCGGACTCCACAGAGCAGGGTGGTGGGTAACGCCCACCCGGGGCGACCCGCGGGACAGTGCCACAGAAAACAAACCGCCTGGCGACAGGTAAGGGTGAAACGGTGGTGTAAGAGACCACCAGCACCCCAGGTGACTGGGGTGGCTAGGTAAACCCCACTCGGAGCAAGACCAAGAAGGCCGGCCCCAGGGCCGGCTGCGGACGCCGCCTGAGCGCTGCTCGCGCGAGGCGCCCGGGTAGGTTGCATGAGCGCACCGGCAACGGTGGGCCTCAGATAGATGATCATCCGTCGACAGAATCCGGCTTACCGGCCGTCTCGTCCCCCAACCCGCCTCCGACAACGGGGGATGCTAGTTGGCCGCGTCGCCGGTCCGCACATAGTCCGCAGCATCTACCGAGTCCGCGGCTGGCGTCGGTTCGAACGCCGCGTCCACGTCTTCAACGTCTCCGTCGGATCCGAGTGCCCCAACCGGGCCGCCACCGCCACCACCGACATGCCGTCGGCGATCAACTTCGACGCATGGTAATGGCGCAACTGATGCCACCCCTCCCCGGCTGGCCACCGGTCACACCCCGATACCGAGCCCACACACATCCGACCGGGCCCCTGGACATCCGCGCACCCCGGCCCCGAAACACAACCCGTCAGCGCCCGCACCGAAGTCCTCGCGACGCTCGAGCAGCGCCTCGACGACCGCCGTCCCCGGCACAGCGTCCATCATGGGAGCCCGTCGAAGCGGGCCTCACGCAGGATCGACGACACGTAGCTGCAGGCGGTGTGGACAGTGCGCGGCGCGTACCCGGCCGACACCCAGGCGAAGACCATGTCCTGCAGCATGGCCCACGTCACGGCGCCGACGACGACACCGACCATCGCAGGCTTGGTCATGGTCCCCAGTTTCTTCGACGCCCCGTCGCGCGACGAGTCCCTGATCCCCCATGCCCACAGAGTGGCAGGAGGATCAGACAGAAGTTGCGCTATGCCTACGGCTAGATGCGAGCGCGATCGATGATCGTCATGTTCACGCCGGCGTCCGGGTGGTAGGTCCAACGAGCCTCAAGGTCGCCCCACTCGTCGGTCTGTTGTCCGTCCATCGCCCGCGTTGACCCCAGGTGGGTCATGACAAAATCGGGCGCCTTGAGTTTAACCAGCACGCACTCCGGGATTACCCCGACATCCTGCCCCTTGGCGACGAAGGACAGACTGGAGCCGCCGTCAGCTACGCCCGTCTCTACCCCGCACCACGCGGCGGCCGCCTTGAGCCTCGCGACGCTGTCATTACCGGTGGACTGCAGCAAGCCGGTCTCGATCGCGTCCGCACAGACTGGCGCTATGTCCTGACCTTTGCAGGTCGCCGCCAGAAACTCTGGAGATGTCTGGAAGGATGCGGCCTCAACGGCTGCCAGCCACTCCGTCGTGCTTTGGCAAGAGAAGAGGGTCAACGGAAGGACGGCCCTCTGGTTGGATGCCGACTTCGCTTCGATCCCACACATCTCGCCAACCGCCGATCGCTCTGTTGGCAGGGATGGAACTGTCTGCGACGGGCTCGAGGTGCCCGGACCTGACGCTTTGTCGCCGCCGGCCGAACATCCAGTGAGTGCCACCAGCCCGAGCAGCACTAGCGCCACGATCTTCATGCTGGTTCCCATTCTCCGTCGTCTTCCGTTTCTTCGCCTGCATGCTTCGCTGCATCGCGGGCTTGTTTGATCTTCCCATAGCCCGAAATGTTCCTCGCAGCCAGGTCGTAGTCTTTCCGGTTCCCCCGTGGGCTGCTACGTCGTCGGCCTGGTCGTTGTCTTCGTCTCGATCTTGGCGATCGGCCTCGGCGCGATCCTATGGACCGGCCAGTCCACGCAGATCACCGCAGCGGCCACCTTCGCTTGCGCGGAAACCTCAGGCGTAGCGGCGAACCGCCTCGCGAATGACCTCAGCATGCTGGTAGATGTCAGCGATCTTGTCGATCGCGATCCGCTGCTCGACCTTGGCCTCGTCCATCAGACCCAAGTACTTCTGCTGACGGTTGAAGTGCAGGCGGCAGATCGGCTTCCGGTTGTTGTCATCGAGTAGAATTCCGAAGTACGACTTCGTGTCGCGAGCTGCGATACGTTCAACCGGTACCTCACTCACGGCGATTGCCCTCACGATGTTGAAGCCCTCCATCTCGTCCAGAGTGGTCTCGATGTCGGTGCCTCGAGCGGTGTCCTCCGCCTCCCCTAGCGTGTCGGTGGAGCCCTCGTCGTCGGCGCTAGAGACGGATGCAACAGCGACTCCTTGCCCTTGCAGGGCAGTCTTCAGCCGAACATTGACCTGATCGGTGATCCACTGACGACAGGCATTAGCCGACACGGACGTGAAGAACTCTCGCATGCGGGCAGTCAGAGGCCGGTCGTACACGCTGGCCGCCAGAATCCGAACGAAGTCCTCCGACGGCTCAGCAAACAGCTGGTCGATCGTCTTCTTGATGCCAGAGACGTACTTGAGTTCCTCGGCCGCCGACAGAACCGAGTCCAAGTCGAACGTGGACTTGGTCAGCTTCTGCAACTCGGGGAGCGCATAGGGATCGATATCGCGAAGGTCAAGGGTCAGGAACGGACGCTCGTCCATCTTGTTCGGCTTGTCGAGGTCGGTGTAGAACTGCCAGCGCTGGCCGTTCGTGAGGATCCCGATCCGCGCGTTGGTCACATGGAAGTACCGGAACAGCTGCGAGGCATGGTTGATGTTCAGCGGAGCGCCGATCTGCTTGCACTCGATGAGCATCTGGACCTCGCCACCGCGCAAGATGGCAAAGTCGACCTTTTCGCCCTTCTTGGTGCCAACGTCGGCCGTGAACTCTGGGAGCACCTCCGTCGGGTCGAACACGTCATAGCCCAATACACGGGCGATGAAGGGCAGGACAACCGCTGTTTTCGTCGCCTCTTCCGTGGTGAGCGCCGCTGAGTGATCGACGATCTTGACCGCGATCTCCTTGATGGCATCCTCGATGGCCACAGTTTTCCTTTCCTCCCGCACAGCGGCAAACCCACCACACCCGCATGAGCATGCGTATTTTCGGACAGCATAGCGAGACGCGCAGGTGAATCAGCGCGCGGTTGACCTTTGTCATCACAGAGTGGCGATTCAGCCCATCAGCGCAGCATGAACGTCCCCGACGGCGAGACCTCGTAGCGGTACTTCAGCGGGCTCATCCAGATGAGGCAGGCCGGCTTCGGCTGCTCCACCCGCCAGGCCCCATCGTCTTCGCCCGATGCCCCCTACGCCCCAGCGGCGCCAGGTTTCCCAACCCCGTCTGCCCCCGGCGACCTGGCCGGTAGGCCACGGTGTGGTCGAGGTCGAGCCCGGCAGCTCTGCGGTTCGAGTACGGGAACATCTCCCGCTCCATGGCCAGCAGCACCGCCCGCCGGATCCCGGCCCGCGGCACGTAGCGGTCCTCGGTCGGAAGCTCGGGCAGGTCGATCACCGGCCGCACCGTGACGTGCACGTCGCCGAGCAGCTCAGCCAGGAGCGCCGTCGTGATCTCGCCCGCCCTCTCGATCCTGGCGGTACCCGGGAGGCTGCCGACCGAGTCGCAGTGCAGATGGACGACCAGCCGGGCGCGGGGCCTGAGCTTCGCCAGCGGCACCCCGACCCTGCCGCAGAGATGGCCGGGCACGCGACCCTCGGCGCACGGCTCCACGGGAGCCGCCCGGGCTTCCCGTCCAGTGGAAGGAGAGGCTGTGCGGCCCGCTGCAGCAGCGCCAGGGCGAGCGCGGGATGGGCCAGCACGCCGACGGCCTTGGCCCGCCGCTGCTCGGCGGTCAGGCCCGGATGCTCGGCCTCGAGGACGGCAGCGACCTGGCTGAGCGCATCGTCGAACCAGCGGGCGTCGGTGGCGTCCAGCCGACCGGTGAGGTTCATCACACCGTCGTCGAGCCCCCACACGTAGACCCCGCGCGACTCCCGCGCCCTGCGCTCCCGCTCCGCGGCCAGCTCAGCGTCGGTGGAGACGATGAGCCGCTCCAGCAGGTTGAAGGCGGCCGTCCAGCCGAGGCCACGGATCCGCGTGAGCCACCGGTCGGTCACCCGATCGGCCAGCTCGATCGACAGCTGGTGGCAGCGTCGCGCCGCACGCAACGCCCATGAGGGCTCGCTCTCGAAGGCCTCCACGGCCGCGAGCAGCCCGGGATGGCGGTGCTTCAGGTCCAGCGCCTCGACGATCCGATTGCCCGCCACTGTGGGGCTGCAGCGCAACAGCCCGGCGAGCTCAAGGCTGACGAACTCCGACACGAGCGGCGTGCCGTCTCCGCCGAGCCGGATCTGCCGCTCGACCAGCGCCTCCACCAGCTCGTCGCGGTCCACCGAGTATCCCTCGGCGAACCGGCAGATGCCGAGGATGACCTCGACCTCCGCCCGACGGCGCCATTCATCGGCGGAGCGGATCGACTCCGCCACCTCGCGCACCGTCACCGTGTCCATGAGTCCACGCTACGGAAGGGGTCTGACACTTTTTTCAGAGCCAGCGGACGGGTCCCGAGGGATCGGCCTCAGTCGATCTCCGTGACGGTGACCTTCCCCTCGACCACGTCCACCGCGTCGACCCGAACCCTGATCTCGGTGCCCACATCTTCGGCATCCGCCTTCAGACGCAGCTCGACGGCGGGATCCCTGAACTGGACGGTGCCGACGCCGGACTTGGGATGCACGTCAGTCAGCACCCCGGTGAAGGTCTCCCCCACCCGCGACGACAGCACCAGCGCCTCGGTCAGGTCGATGACGCCACGCTCGTACGCGTTGGCGCTGCGGCCCGCCTCCGCCATCTCGTCAGGCAGCGCGGCCAGACCCTCGCGGGCCCAGTCCGGGACGGGCAGGTCGTTCAGCAGCGCGTGGCAGATCTCCAGCACATAGCGGTCGACCAGTCGGCGCAGCGGCGCCGTCGTGTGGGCATAGGGCGCCGCGAGCGCGTTGTGCTCCAGGTTCCCCTCGGGCAGTTCGCCGTCGAACGCCACGTACCCGGCCCCGCGGAACAGCATGGTGCACTTCGTCAGGACGGCGAGCTGGACGGGGTCCTCGGGTGACAGGGACCGGACGAACTCCGGGTACGTCATCGACCTGGGCCAGTCGACCCCGAGCCCACGCGCCTGGCGACGCAGCCGGCCGAGCGCCCACTCTTCCGCCGGGGGCAGCGTCCTCAGGATGCCGATCCGCCCGCGGAGCATGGTGTCGGCGGCGGCGAAGCCGGTGAGCAGCGAGATCTCGGCATTCCAGGTCTCCACCGGCACCAGCCGACGGAACTCCAGCTCCCAGGTCCCGTCGCGCTCGACGATCTCCTGATCCGGCAGGTTCAGCGAGACGCCACCCCGGTCGATCTCCACCTGCTGCCTGAGCCCGCCGACCTCAGGCAGCAACGCGATGCTGGGATGCAGCGTCCCGGCCTCCACGTCCGCCTGCACCTCGTCGTAGCTGAGCTTGGCGTAACTGCGGACGAGCGCCCTTGTCAGCGCGACGTCGCGGGTCTTCCCGTCAGGACCGAGCCGGATCTCCCACATCATCGCGGGGCGTGGTCGACCGTCGGCGAGTAGCGACGCAGCGCCCTCGCTCAGGACGGACGGGTGCAGCGGGATGCGTGCTCCCGGGGCGTACCGGGTGAGGCCACGGTCGTGCGTCTCCGCCTCCAGCGCCGTCCCCGGGCGGACGAAGTGGGCCACGTCGGAGATGGCGTACCAGACCAGGTACCCGTCGCCGTCGCGCTCGATCTGGACGGCCTGGTCCAGGTCCATGGAGCTGGCGGGGTCGATGGTGACGAACTCGATGTCGGTGCGGTCGACGTGACCGTCGGCAGCCAGCCCGGCGGCGGCCTCGGCGTCCTCGAGGACCGGCGGAGGGAAGCTGCGCGGCAGGTCCAGCCGGTCGCGGAGCCGCTCGAGCCCCTCGCGCAGCTCGACCGGAACGTCGGGGGCCGCGACCTTGGGGCTCGGCATCAGAGGCCTGACTCAGCCGTCCGGACGAGGATGCGCTCGCACTCCGTGCAGCGGACGACCTCGTTGTCAGGCGCCTTGCGGAACATGTCGAGATCCGACAGCGTCAGCTGGAGCTGGCAGCCGCCGCAGCGACCGGCCTGGAGGAGAGCGGCACCGATGCCGGTGGACGCCAGCAGCCGCTCGTAGAGCTTCAACAGGTCGGCGGGGACCGATGCCGCGACGGGCCCGCGGGCGGCGTGCAGATCCTGGGACTCGGCACGAAGCCGGGAGACCGCCTCATCACGGGCCGCCACCTCGTCGCGCAGGCGCGTCTCGACCTCGGCCTTCTGCGCGGCGATCCGGTCACGGTGCCCGGTCGCGTCCTCCAACGCCCCCATCAGGTCCAGCTGGGCGTCCTCCAGCTCCCCGATCCTGCGCTTGAGGTGCTCGACCTCCTCGGTCAGCGACCGCAGCACCTTGGAATCACCGACGGAACCGTCCGCGACCCGGCGCTCGTTGCGCTCCAGCCGTTCCTTCACAGGAGTGAGATCGTCCTCGGCCTTGCGGACAGCGATGGTGAGGTCGTCGACCTCGATCTCGGAGGCGACCAACTCGTCCCCGACGCCCTTACGGGCCTCCATCAGCGAGGTGATGCTCTTGTGCTGCGGCAGAGTCTGCGCGGCGTGCTGCACGCGACGGGTCTCCGCGTCCAGATCGGCGAGCCTCAATAGCGTGCGCTGCGCGGCGGGTTCGGCGAGCATCGGAACTCCTTTATCAAGTTGGGCTGTCGACCACCTTACCGGCGGCCTGAGGGGTCAGAGCGCCAGACGTTCCAGGACCTTGTCGGCGAGCGACTGCGCGATCTCGGCGGCCAACTCGTCGGTGGGGGCCTCCACCATGACGCGCACGACGGGCTCGGTGCCGGACGGCCGCAGCAGCACCCGACCCGTGTCACCCAGCCGCTGCGACGCGGCGCTGACAGCTGCCTGCACACCCGTGTCGATGCCGGCCCGAAGCTTGTCGACCCCGCGCACGTTGATCACGACCTGCGGCAGCACCGTCATCACCGACGCCAGCCCCTGCAGCGGGACCCCCGTCGCGACGATGCGGGCCGCGAGGTGCAACCCGGTCAGTGTGCCGTCCCCCGTGTTGGCGAACTCGGAGATGATGACGTGTCCGGACTGCTCGCCGCCGAGCGCGAAGCCGTTGGCGTTCATCGACTCCAGCACATAACGGTCGCCCACCTTCGTCTGGTCGACCTTGATGCCGTGCTCGCGCATCGCGTTGATCATGCCCAGGTTGCTCATCACCGTCACGACCACAGTGTCGGAGATCAGGCGATGATCCTCCTTGAGCGCGATGGCCAGGATGGCCAGGATCTGGTCGCCGTCGACGATGTTGCCCTGCGCGTCGACGGCCAGGCACCGGTCGGCGTCACCGTCGAGCGCGATGCCGAGATCGGCGCCCTCATCGAGGACGCGCTGGACCAGGGTGCCCATGTGCGTGGAGCCGGCGTTGTCGTTGATGTTGAGGCCGTCCGGATCCGCATGGATGGCGATGACCGTCGCGCCCTGCGCGGCGAACGCCTTGGGCGCGGTGGCGGAGGCGGCACCGTTGGCGCAGTCGATGACGACCTTCAGCCCCTGCAACGACATCGGCTCCCCCAGCGACGACACCAGGTGCGCGACGTACGCCTCCACGGCACCCTTGTCGCTCGTGATCCGGCCGACGGCGCCGCCGATGGGCCGCTTCCAGCCCTCACCCACGCGGGCCTCGATCGCGTCCTCGAGGTAGTCGTCGAGCTTGACGCCGCCCCGCTGGAAGAACTTGATGCCGTTGTCAGGCATGGGGTTGTGGGAGGCGGAGATCATCACGCCCAGGTCGGCTGACATCGAGTTGACGAGGAACGCGACCGCCGGGGTCGGCACGACGCCGAGCCGGATCACGTCCACACCGGCCGAGGCGAGGCCCGCGACGACCGCGGCCTCGAGGAACTCCCCGCTGGCACGCGGGTCCCGCCCCACGAGGGCGAAGGGCCGACGCTCACCGAAGGCTCCCGCCTCCCGAGGATGTGTGCCGCCGCGACCGCCAGGTCGAGCGCCAGCTCAGCGGTCAGTTCCTCGTTTGCGACGCCACGTACGCCGTCGGTTCCAAAAAGTCGTGCCACGGGTGCCACCTTAGCGGTATCGCTCAGTCCGATTGAGCGGGGGATATTGAGCGGGGAGTTCGGGGAAAAACGACGAAACGCCCACCTGATCCAGGTGGGCGTTTCGTGCGCAGGATCAGCGCTTGCTGTACTGCGGAGCCTTACGGGCCTTCTTGAGACCGGCCTTCTTGCGCTCGATGACGCGGGCGTCACGGGTGAGCATGCCAGCCTTCTTCAGCGCGGGGCGCGAGGCCTCGGCGTCGACGGCGTTCAGGGCACGGGCCACGCCGAGACGCAGCGCACCGGCCTGGCCGCTGATGCCGCCACCGTCGATGCGGGCGATGACGTCGTACGAGCCGGCGACACCGGCGACCGTGAACGGGTCGCTAACGTGCTGCTGGTGCACCTTGTTGGGGAAGTACTCCTCAAGGGTGCGGCCGTTGATGGTCCAGGCGCCGGAGCCCGGAACGATCCGGACGCGGGCGACGGCCTGCTTGCGGCGGCCGGTCCCGGAACCGGGGGCGACAACTGCCGGGCGCACGTCGGCGCCTGCAGCGGCGGCCGGGTTCGCGTCCGAACGGTAGGCGATCTCGCGGTTCTGGTCGTCGACGAAAGGAGTGATCTCCTCGGCGACGGTTTCGTCTGTGACGGTGTCGGTCATCTGATTCTCACTCACTGGGCGATCTGGGTGATCTCGTAGGGCTGCGGCTGCTGAGCGGCGTGCGGGTGCTCGGGGCCGGCGTAGACCTTGAGCTTGCTGATCAGCTGACGGCTCAGCTTGTTCTTGGGGAGCATGCCCCACACGGCCTTCTCGACCGCCTTACGCGGATCCTTCTCGAGCAGCTCGCCGATCGAGATGGACTTGAGTCCACCGGGACGACCGGAGTGCGAGTACCGCAGCGAGTCAGAGCGCTTGTTGCCCGTGAGGGCGATCTTGGAGGCGTTGATGATGACGACGAAGTCGCCACCATCCACGTGAGGCGCGTAGGTGGCCTTGTGCTTGCCCCGCAGCAGGGTCGCAGCGGCCACGGAAAGACGTCCGAGCACGACGTCCTCGGCATCGATCACGTGCCAGTTCCGGGCGATTTCGCCCGGCTTCGGGGTGTACGTAGACACGGAGGCAGACCAACTTCCATTCAAGTGAACAGGTGCGCAGTGCGCTTGCGGCGACGACTTCTACATCGCGAGTCCGCACGGCGCGCAACAGCAACCTAGCTTACGACGGGAGGTCCTCATGCGCCAAATCAGGGGGCGGGCGCCTCTGCCGGTGGGGCGGGGGCTACGGTTGACCCATGGCCTCAAAGACGAGTCCCCAGATCACCGTGGCGTCGCCGGACGATGTACGTAACGTCATCCTTGTCGGCGCGAGCGGTTCGGGCAAAACGACACTGTTTGAACATCTGCTGCGCGCCCGGGTCCCCGGCTACCGCGGTGAGAAAGACACCCCCGAGCGTGGGGCGTCCCTGACACTGGCTTCGATCCCGGCGATCGACGTGCAGATCAACCTCCTCGACGCGCCGGGCCACCCGGACTTCGTGGGAGAGCTGCGCGCCGGTCTGCGGGCCGCGGACGCCGCCATCTTCGTGATCCCCGCCGGCGACGCGATCGACCCCACCACCATCGCCCTGTGGGAGGAGTGCGCCGACGTCGCGATGCCGCGCATCATCGCCATCACCAAGCTCGACCAGGGCCGTGCCTCGTTCGACGACATGGTCGCCGCCTGCGCCGAGGCGTTCGGCCAGGGAGTGATCCCTGCGCTGATCCCGCTCACCGTCGACGGCCGCAACGTCGGCAACCTGTCGCTGCTGAACAAGCGCGCGCACGACTACTCCTCCGGCGACCGGGTGTCCCGGGACGCCACAGCCGAGGAACTCGCCCTCATCGACGCCGAGCGGGCCCCGCTGCTCGAGGCGATCATCACGGAGATCTCCGACGACGACCTGATGGAGCGCTACCTGGAGGGCGAAGAGATCGCCGTCGAGGAGGTCCACGATTCCCTGACCCGCGCCGTGGCCTCGGCCAGGCTGTTTCCCCTGCTGCCGGCACACACGACGTCGGTCAAGGGCACAGAGGAGTTGCTCCGCTGGATCGAGAAGGGTTTCCCCTCCCCCGCCGTCCACCCGGTGCCGGACATCGCCACCCCGAACGGGGCCGCGCTGCCCGCGGCGGCCTGTGATCCTGACGGCCCGCTCGTCGCGCAGGTGATCCGCACGACCTCGGATCCGTATTCGGGGCGGACGTCGCTGGTGCGCATCTTCTCGGGCACACTGCGCGCGGACGACGTGGTGAACGTCTCCGGACGGCGGGAACTCTTCGGCGGCGACGCCGACCCGCTGCACCCGGATCACGACGCGCAGGAACGCGTCGGCCCCCTGTCGGCCCCATACGGCCTCGACTTCACGCCGTTGGCCACGGCCATCGCCGGGGAGATCGTCCAGGTGACCCGGCTGGCGAAGGCGGAGACGGGTGACACGCTGTCGTCGGTGGACCGGCCAGCCGTCGTCGAGCCGTGGGAGCTGCCGCGCCCCCTGCTGCCGGTGGCCCTGGCGGCCACCACGCGCGGAGATGCGGACAAGCTCACCGGGGCCCTGCACCGCCTGTCGCTCGAGGACGCGACGATCCGGCTGGAGCGCAACGCCGAGACCGAGCAGCAGCTGCTGTGGGTGATGGGACAGGCGCAGAAGGATCTGACCATCTCCCGGCTGGTGGACCGGATGGGCCTCAAGATCGTCGAGGAACCCGTGCGCGTCGCGCTCCGCGAGACGTTCCTGAGCCCCGCCAAGGGCACCGGCCGCAACGTGAAGCAGTCCGGCGGCCACGGCCAGTACGCCGTCTGCAACATCGAGGTCGCGCCCCTGGAGCGTGGCGAGGGATTCCGCTTCGTCGACAAGGTCGTCGGCGGGGCCGTGCCGCGCGCCTACATCGCGTCGGTCGAGAAGGGGCTGCAGCAGCAGGTCGCCCAGGGCACCCGCTTCGGCGTGCCGGTGGTGGATCTGCAGGTCACGCTCCACGACGGCAAGTCCCACTCGGTGGACTCGTCGGACATGGCCTTCCAGGTGGCGGGCCAGCTGGCTCTGCGTGACGCGGCCGAGTCCGGTGAGGTGGGGCTGCTCGAGCCCATCGACCGGATCAGGGTCCACATCGCCGACGGCTACCTGGGCGCGGCGCTGACGGATCTCGGATCCCGGCGGGCGCAGGTGCTGGGCAGTGACGTCGACGGCCTCGGCCACGCGACCATCGAGGCGCTCGTGCCCCAACTCGAACTGGTCAGCTACCCGGTCGACCTACGCGGCCTCGCGCAGGGCACCGGTTCGTTCACCCGGGAGTTCCACGGCTACGAGCTGATGCCCGAGGCTCTCTGGCCCGCCCGGTAACCGACCACCGCGTCCAGGAGCGCGTCGGCCACAGCGCGCTTCGACCCGGACGCCTCCGCGACCACCTCGTCGTTGATCCGATCACGACGAGGTGGTTGTCTTTCGCCTCGAAGCCCTTGTCCCAGCCCACCTCGTTGACGGCCAGCAGGTCGGCACCCTTGCGACGGCGCTTCCTGCGGCCCCGCTCCACAAGCTCGACGCCGCTCGCGGTCTCCGCCGCGAACCCGACGACGACCTGCCCCGGGCGTCGTGCCGCGGTCAGCCCGGCGAGGATGTCGCGGTTCTCGACCAGCTCCAGGGAGGCGATGCCGCCGTCCTCCTTGGTCAGCTTGCCGTCCGCCACGTCGGCGACACGGAAGTCGGCGACGGCGGCGGCCATGATCACGACGTCGGCCTCCCGGGCGAGCCGGTCCATCACCTCGCCCAGTTCGGCGGCCGTCCCGACGGGCACGATCTGGGTGCCGGCGGCGTCGGCGAGGACCGCCTCCTCGATGTTGGCGGACGCGAGGATGACGCGCGCTCCCCTGGCCGCGGCCGCCGCGGCGACGGCGACGCCCTGGCGCCCGCTGGACCGGTTGCCCAGGAAGCGCACAGGGTCGATGGGCTCGCGGGTCCCGCCTGCCGAGACGGCCACCGTCAGCCCCGCCAGGTCCGCCCGGCGGCCGAGCAGCTCGACGATCCTGACGTGGATCGCCTCCGGCTCGCTCATCCGGCCCGGCCCCGCGTCGCCGCCGGTCAGCGGCCCGTCCTCCGGCCCGATCACCTCGACGCCGCGGGAGCGGAGGGTGGCCAGGTTCGCGACCGTGGCGGGATGGCGCCACATCTCCGTGTGCATCGCGGGCGCGATCAGGACGGGGGCGGCGGAGGCGAGCAGCGTCGTGCCGAGCAGGTCGTCGGCGAGACCGGCTGCCATCGACGCCATCGTGTTGGCCGTCGCGGGCGCGACGACGATGAGGTCGGCCTGCTGGCCGAGGGCCACGTGGCGGACCCGGGGCACGTCGTCGTGCACCGATGTCGTCACGGGATTGCGGCTGATCGCCTCCCAGGTGGGCAGCCCGACGAACCGCAACGCATCCGCGGTCGGCACGACGTGCACGTCGTGCCCGTCGCCGATCAGCAGCCGCACCAGCGAGACCGTCTTGTATGCGGCGATGCCGCCCGTCACTCCGAGCACGATGAACATGGGGCCGATTCTGTCACCCCGGGTACGCTGCGGGGCATGTGCACCGTGGTGATCCGCGTCCCGGAGTCAGCAGACGATGACGTGCGGATCCTGGCGATCCGCGACGAGGATCCGCACCGGCCGTGGCGCCCGCTCGGCCAGTGGTGGCCGGATCGGCCCGGCGTCACCGGGGTCCTCGACGAGCTGGCGGGAGGCGCCTGGCTCGCCCACGACGACGAACGCCTCGCCGTGCTCCTCAACAGGGAAGGCGGCTCCACCGTGGCGGTGCCCGCCTCCCGCGGCGGCCTCGTGCTCGGCTCCATCGCGGGCGACCCGCTGCCCGACCCGCTGCTCACCCTGGGCTTCAACCTGGTCGAGGCCGACCGTGGCGGTGTCCGCATCACGTCCTGGGACGGCGGCGTCCCCCGGCTGACCGACCTCGCCCCCGGAACGCACATGATCGCGCACGACGACGTCGACGATCCCGCGACGCCGCGGGTCGCGGCCTGGCTGGCCGACTTCGCGGCCGCGTCGACCGACGGCGACCGCTGGTGGGAGGAGTGGGTGGCGGTGCTCAGGCGCACCGCGGAGATCGGGCCGGAGGACGACCGCGCGATCATCCGCGACAACCAGCCCCACGGCTACCCGACCCTGACGCTGCTGGTGTGCGCCGCGAAGATAGGCGCCACGGGTGTCAGTGCCACGATGGCGACGCTGGACGACCCGGGCGCCTGGAACGACGTCAGCCTCTGAGACTCAGAGGACGCCGCCGGAGGCGACGATCTGCTTGCCGAAGGGGAAGCAGGTGACCGGGATCATCTTGATGCTCACCCACGCGTTGGCGAGGCCGATGATGGTCAGCGACTGCGCCAGCGCCGTCGCGATGTGGACGAGGGCGAGCCACCAGCCGGCGATGACGAACCAGATGGCGTTCATGATGGCCGAGCCCGCTCCTGCGCCGGGCTTCTTGACGACGGAACGTCCGAAGGGCCACAGCACGTAGGCGGCCATCCGGAACGACGCGAGGCCGACAGGGATGGTGACGATGAGAAGGCAGGCGAGGATGCCGGCCAGGAAGTAGCCGAGGGCCAGCCAGAAGCCTCCCAGGACCACCCAGATGACGTTGAGTACGGTGCGCATTGATCTCCTCCCGAAGGTCGTGGCCTCCATCCTAGTTGCGCGGGGCCCCTGGAACGGGTCCGGGAACGCCCGGGTTCGGCCCCCATCGCGGAGGATCGGTAGTCTCATCCCGTGGATCCACAACCTCCCCGCCCGCACCGCGACGTCGTCAGCTTCGTGCGCCGCAGCACCCGCATGAACGAGTCCCAGCGCAACGCGTGGGAGCGGCACGCCGACCGTCTGCTCGTCGAGGTGCCGCACGCGGAGCTGTCCACGTCGGTGGCCGACGACGCGCACGTCGACTGGGCGGCCACCTTCGGCCGCACCGCACCCCTGATCGTCGAGATCGGTTCGGGCACCGGCGACTCGCTCGTACCGATGGCAGCCGACCGACCCGAATCCGACGTCGTCGCCTTCGAGGTGTTCGAGCCGGCCGTCGCGTCGACCCTCAGCCGGATCAACCGCGCCGGCATCGACAACGTGCGGATCGTCGTCTCCGACGGCACGCAGGGGCTGGCGAAGCTGTTCGACGACGGCGCGATCAGCGAGCTGTGGACCTTCTTCGCCGACCCGTGGCACAAGAAGCGTCACCACAAGCGACGCCTCGTCGATACCGACTTCGCCGCTCTCGTCACCGCCAAACTCGCCCCGGGCGGCCTGTGGCGGCTCGCCACCGACTGGGAGGACTACGCGCTGTGGATGCGGGAGCATCTGGACGCGGCCCCGGGCCTCGTCAACGTCCACGGCGGCTGGGCCCCGCGCCTGGAGGCCCGCCCCGTCACGAAGTTCGAGGCCAGGGGGCTCGCCGCCGGCCGCCGCATCTTCGATCTGACGTACCGGAGGGCCGATGCGGCTCAGGCTTGATCTCTCCTACGACGGGCGCGACTTCCACGGCTGGGCAGCCCAGCCGGAACTGCGCACCGTCCAGGGCGTGTTGGAGGAGTGGATCACCCGGGTGCTGCGCCTCCCCGAACCAGCCGCCCTCGTCGTCGCCGGCCGCACCGACGCCGGCGTCCACGCCCGCGGCCAGGTCTGCCACCTGGATGTCCCCGGCGACGAGGACCGCTCCGGCGACCTGCTCCGCCGGCTCGGCCGGGTGCTGCCCGACGACGTGGTCGTCCACGCCGTCGCCCCCGCGCCCGCTGGCTTCGACGCCCGCTTCGCCGCCACGGGCCGCCGCTACTGCTACCGGCTGATCGACGCCGGCCACACGCCCGATCCGCTGCTGCGCGGTCACGTGGTCCGGGTCCCCGACGCCCTCGACCTCGGCGCCCTCAACGCCGGCGCCGCCGCGCTGCTGGGGCTGCGGGACTTCGCGGCCTTCTGCCGCCCGCGCGAGGGTGCCACCACCATCCGGACGCTCCGCTCCGTGGAGGGCACCCGGCGGGCCGACGGCGTCGTCGAGATCTGGCTCGAGGCGGACGCCTTCTGCCACTCCATGGTCCGCTCCCTGGTGGGGGCGCTCACCGCGGTCGGCTCGGGACGCCGGAACCTGGCCTGGCTCGAGGACGTCGCCTCCACCCTGCACCGTCGCTCGGACGTGCTCGTCATGCCGGCCCACGGCCTGACCCTCGAGGCCGTCACCTACCCACCCGACGATCTGTTGGCACAGCGGGCCGAGGAGGCCCGCACGATGCGCACCCTGGAGGAGCAGCCGTGAGCCACTACTTCACGACACCGGACGAGCCGATGCGCACGCACGAGTTCACCGCCACCGTCTTCGGCACCGACATGACGTTCACCGCCGCGCCCGGCGTCTTCTCCGGCAACCGGCTCGACCTCGGCACCTCCGTGCTGCTGCGCGAGGTCGAACCACCCACGTCCGGGCGGGTGCTCGACGTCGGCTGCGGCGTCGGCACCATCGCCGTCGGGCTGGCGGTCGCCTCCCCCGGCATCGTCGTCGACGCCGTCGACGTCAACGGCCGCGCCGTGGAACTCACCAACCTGAACGCGGAGCGCCACGGCGTCGCCGACCGGGTCCGCGCCTGTTTCCCCGACGAGATCGACGGCGACGTCGCCTACGACGAGATCTGGTCCAACCCGCCCATCCGGATCGGGAAGGCAGCGCTCCACGACCTGCTGCTCACCTGGCTCCCCCGCCTCACCGTCGACGGCTCGGCCTACCTCGTGGTCGGCAAGAACCTCGGGGGCGACTCGCTGCAGCGCTGGCTGGAGGGGCAGGGCTTCCCGACCGAGCGGATCGCCTCGGCGAAGGGCTTCCGCGTGCTGCGCTCCCGCCGGGGCTGACCCCGCACGGAGGCCTCGACGGCGACCGGCCACCGGAACCCCCTGGCCTCCGCCCGTAGTCCGCATAGGATGGACGAGGTAGCGCGCACTCTCGCGCGAGTCTCAGCGAAGGAGTACCAGCAATGACCTATACCCTCCCCGATCTCGACTACGACTACGGCGCACTCGCCCCGCACATCGCCCCCGAAATCATGGAGCTGCACCACAGCAAGCACCACGCCACCTACGTGGCCGGCGCCAACACTGCCCTCGAGCAGCTGGCCGAGGCCCGCGAGTCCGGCAACCTGGGCGCGATCAACAAGCTCGAGAAGGATCTCGCCTTCCACCTGGGTGGTCACATCAACCACTCCGTCTTCTGGAAGAACATGTCCCGAACGGCGGCGGCGAGCCCACCGGTGACGTCGCCGACGCGATCGGCGAGTTCTTCGGCTCGTTCGAAGGCTTCAAGAAGCAGTTCGGCGCCGTCGCCAACGGCATCCAGGGCTCCGGCTGGTCGATGCTGGTCTGGGACACCCTCGGCCAGCGCCTGAACATCAACCAGCTGTTCGACCAGCAGGGCAACCTGCCCGTCGGCCAGCTGCCGATCCTGCAGCTCGACATGTGGGAGCACGCGTTCTACCTGCAGTACAAGAACGTGAAGGGCGACTACGTCAACGCGTGGTGGAACGTCGTCAACTGGGACGACGTCGCCGCGCGGCTCGCCGCGGCGAAGGCCGCCGGCGTCTCGTACTGAGTCACCGCCGAACGGCAGGGCGCCCGGTGTGGATCGAAGGATCCGCGCCGGGCGCCTCGCCGTCTATCCCTCCGCCGCCTCCAACACGGCGTCGATGATCCTGTCGGCTGTCGGCCTCCCGTAGGGGTCGACGCGGATGTGGACGCCGTCGGGCCGCAGCAGCCCGCCGTCCGGCTGGCGGTCGTCGCAGGCGGCCGGGGAGACGGCCTCAACCGGCTCCTCGTCGTTGCAGATGAGCGGGTCGAGGTCGAAGGAGCGCACGCGCGGGTCTGTGGCGACCAGCTCGAGAACCATGTCGTTCCAGCGCCGCCGGTACTCGTCATGGTTGAGGGCCACGTCGTCGAGGGGGTAGCAGTCGGTGGCCCCCGGCGCGCACTTGTCGAAGAGCCCGGGGCCCGGCCGCTCCGTCCGTCCGATCACGAGGATCGCACCGTCCCGGGTGAGCCGGTCGACCGTCTGCGCGACGTCAGCCTCGAGCGCCACCCAGAACTCCTCCTCCCATGGCCCGACGACGCGCCCGTCGAGCCAGCGCTGATGCCACTCGTAGCGGGACCACCAGAAGATGATCTCGGGGTCGTAGCGGTCGATGAGCGCGTCCTGGATGGGCCGCACGCCCCGGCAGTCGCCCGCGCCTTCGTGTGGCGGCTTGAGGTACTGCTGCATCTCGATCGCCAGCGGGGTGCAGCCGCCGCGCGCAGCGCTGTCGATCGCCCAGCCGCGTGCCGTGGCGGCCCTGTCGAGCGGGGTCATCATCTTCATGGGCACGGAGTCCCCCGTCGCGATGATCACCCTCGTGGCGGGTCCGATGCCATGGGTCGCCCGCAGGGCAGACGACCAGCCGAGCACGACCACCATGACGACGGCCACTGCGACGACCAGCCGCCTCGGGCTCAGCCAGGCGCCGAGCCTTCCGCGCCGGATCGGCTGCTCGACCAGGTGGTAGGACGCCGCGGCGGTCGCGACCGTCGCCGCCAGGGCCGCCAGCGCGGGGAGCGGCCGGAAGGTCTCGGCGTGCGCCACGCCCAGCCACACGGCCCACGGCCAGTGCCACAGGTAGAGCCCGTACGAGATGCGCCCCAGGTAGGCGAGCGGCGCCCATCCGAGCAGCCGGGAGACGGCCATGGCCGGTTGGGAGACCAGCGCGCCGATCAGCAGCGCCACCCCGAGGCTGAGCGCGAGGGCCCCTCCGCGGAAGTAGGCGTCACTGGGCCCGCCGAGGAACGGGAGCGCCGCGCCCGCCAGGACGATCCCGACGGCCGCGATGAGCCGGGGCCGCGCCGCGAACAGCGCGCGGCCCCGCGTCCCGGCCAGCACGATCGCCAGCCCCGCGCCGAGCAGAGGCTCGAACGCCTTGGAGTCGGTGCCCATGTAGGCGCGATCCGGCGCGGCCGGGTCGTATAGGAAGGCCAGGAGCAGGGCCGACACGACGATGAGGGCGACGGTGAGCCACAGGAGGACGCGCCGCAGCTTCCCGCGTGCCAGCAGCGCCGCCGCGGTGATCACCAGCGGCCAGGCCAGGTAGAACTGTTCCTCGACGGCCAGCGACCACATGTGCAGCAGGATGCGCGGCACGCCGTCGTCGTTGAAGTAGCTGTTGGCCCCCATGAAGTGCCAGTTGCCGAGATAGACCGCGGTCCAGGCGACATCTGTGGCGGTGTCGCCGCGCTGGTAGAGCGGCTGCCGGAGCGTCGAGTAGGCGAGCACGGCCAGCAGGAGCAACGTCGCGGCGGGAAGCAGCCGCAGGAACCGCCGCCGCCAGAAACGGGCCAGCCGCGGCCGGCCGTTGGCCTGCTGATCCGCCAGGAGCCCTGCCGTGATGAGGTAGCCGGACAGCACGAAGAACACATCGACGCCGGCGAACCCCGGCTCCAACCAGGGAACTCCCAAGTGGAAGGCGATGACGAGCCCGACGGCGATGGTGCGCAGACCGTCCAGGCTCGGCACATAGCTGGGCGTGCCGTTCTGCGTCATTGCCCCGACGCTACACGCCGGAGCAGTCAGCCCTCCCTGGGGCCGTACACCCAGGGGGCGACCGGTCGGCCGGCCAGCCACGACCGCCACACCTCGACGACGACGAACGGCACCAACGCGATGCCGGTGGCCCACCGGGTCACGGTCCGCAGCGGGAGCTCAGAGGTCAGCGCCACGAACGGCGGATGCCCGACCCGGCTGGCAGCCGTGGATGCGCAGGCATCCAGTTCGTGTCCGTCGACCACGACCTTCACCCACGCATGCCCGGCCAGCCACCAGGGCCGGCGGAAGCCGCGGACGCGGGCGGCATGCACGAGCCTGGCGTCGAACCCGAGGCCCTGCAGCACCTCCAGCAGCACGGTGTTGTACTGGTGCGACCAGCCACGGTGCCCCCGGAGGGAGGCGTGGGGAGACTCCCCCAGGTGCCAGAGCGAGTAGTGGGGGTAGGCCCGCGCGACGGCCTGAACGGCGGCGTCGGCCAGGGCCCGCCCTGTCGAGCCGGTGGCCCGGCAGACGGCGATCAGTTCCGCGACCGTCGCCGGGCCGGCAACCGGCTCCGGTCGCGGCGCGAACAGCCGGACGGGGGCGACGGCGGCCGTCAGGGCGACCGGGATCATCCAACGGTTCCTCATGCCTGGTCCTTCCTCCGGTTCCTGGTGAAGCCCTGCAGCGACCGGTAGGGCACCTCGTCGGCGAGCCGCTCGTGCAGCGCGAGCATCTGAGCCGTGGTCCTGGCCCAGCTGTACTGCTCCGCCCGGGCGCGGGCGCCGCGCCGGAGCTCCGGCCCCAGCCGCGGGAGCAGGGACTCGACGGCGTCGGCGAGCGCGACCGGATCGGGCGGGCCGGACACGCCGCTGGTCGCGTCAACCAGCTCATGCGCGCCACCCCGGTTCGCCGTCACCACGGGGTGCCGCACGCCAGGGCCTCCAGCACCGCCAGCCCGAACGTCTCCGCCGGGCAGACGGACAGCGACAGGTCGGCCGCGGCCAGTCGGGCGGCCACCTCGTCCCGGCCTGCGACGAAGCCGTGGAACACGACCGGCGCGTCCCCGGCGGCGTCGGCGAGCATCGCCTGGTCGGGGCCGGTGCCGTAGAGGTCGAGGCGGATCCTGTGCCCCCTGCGGTGGAGTTCGACGGCCGTGGCGACCGCCAGCTGCGGGCTCTTCTCGTGCGACAACCTGCCGACGTAGCAGAGCTTGAGGACGCCGTCGTCGATCGGTGCGCCGACGCCGGGATGGAAGGTGTCCAGGTCCACCCCGAGCGGCACCAGTTCGAGATCCGCACCGGTGGACTCGAACTCGTCAGCCGCGAACCGGCTCGTGACGACGACGGCGTCGAACTCCTTGGCCAGCCTCCGGTTCAGCGCCCCCACGGTCGTCTCCACCCCGAAGGAGCGGCGGGCCCACATCGCGAACATGTCGGAGAGCCGCTCGTGGCTGAACAGCACGGAGCCGACGCTGCGTTTCGCCGCCCAGCGCCCGGCCGGCGAGAGCGTCCACTTGTCGGAGACCTCGATGGTGGTGGGCCGGAATCGGTCCAGGACATCGAGGGCCCGCCAGGGCCGGAAGATCATGCGGTACTGCTCACTGATGCGCGGGGCCCGGACGTACACGAGGATCCCGGCCTCGGTCTCGACGACCTCGTCGCGGGGGCCGGGGGCGACGAAGATGCGGGTGTGGCCTGCGTCGACGTAGCCCTTGCCCAGGTTCTCGATGACGACCTTCATACCGCCCGAGGTGGGGCCGACGAAGTTGGCCAGCTGGGCGATGCGCATGCGCACCAACCTAGTCGACGCCGGATCAGTCGAGCAGCGTGCGGTCGGACAGTGCGGCGCCCTTGATCTTCGAGAACTCGGCGAGCAGTTCATCGGCCGTGATGGTCGCCTTGCGTTCCTCGTCGACCTCGAGGACGATCCGTCCCTCGTGCATCATGATGAGCCGGTTGCCGAGCTCGATGGCCTGGTGCATGTTGTGCGTCACCATCAGCGCCGTGAGGTTGCCGCGCGCGACGGCCTCCCCCGTCAGCCGGGTGATGAGCTCGGCCCGGGAGGGGTCGAGCGCCGCGGTGTGCTCGTCGAGCAGCAGGATCGACGGCTTGGCGTAGGTGGCCATCAGCAGGCTCAGCGCCTGCCGCTGCCCGCCCGACAGCATCCCTACGCGCATCTGCAGCCGGTCCTCGAGCCCGAGCTCGAGCGTCGTGAGCGCCTCGCGGAACGTCTCCCTGCTTGCCCTCGTGACGGCCATCCCGAGTCCGCGGCGCTGCCCGCGCTGGAAGGCGATGGCGAGGTTCTCCTCGATGGTCAGGTGAGGAGACGTGCCTGCCATCGGGTCCTGGAAGACCCGCGCCACCCAGGTGGCGCGCTTGTGCTCGGGCAGTCGGGTGACGTCGCGGCCGTCGATGACGACGCGGCCGCCGTCAGTCGGATACCGCCCGGAGATGACGTTGAGCATGGTGGATTTGCCGGCCCCGTTGGAGCCGATGACTGTCACGAAGTCGCCCTCGCGCATGGTCAGCGTGAGGCCGTCGAGCGCGACCCGTTCGTTGACCGTGCCGGGGAAGAAGCGCTTGCTCACGTTGTCGAGATTCAGCATCAGGCGGCACCTTCCGCGACGGCGCGGGAGGACCTGCGCCGGATCCGCATCTGCTTGAAGAACTTCAGCTGCGGCACGACGAGCGCCGCGACGACGAGCGCCGCCGAGATCAGCTTCATGTCGTTCGGGTTGAGGCCGACCAGCAGCGCGGCCTGGATGACCCCGCGGTAGATGATCGAGCCGAGTACGGCGGCAAGAATCGCCTGCCACACCGAGGTCATGCCGAAGATGGCCTGCCCGACGATCACCGAGGCGAGGCCCGCGACGATGATGCCGATGCCCATGGAGATGTCGGAGAAGCCCTGGTACTGCACGATGAGCGCCCCGCAGAGGCCGACCAGCCCGTTGGAGATCATGAGGCCCATGATCTTGGTGCGGCCGGTGTTGATGCCCTGCGAGCGCGCCATCAGCTCGTTGTCGCCGGTCGCCCGCAGCGCGACGCCGTACTTGGTGCCGAGGAACCAGTAGAGCGCCGCGCCGACCAGCAGGGCTATGACGGCGAAGAGAGCCACCGACACCCACGTCGCCAGCAGCTTCTGCTCACGCAGCCAGGAGAAGGCGGTCTCGTTGCGCAGCAGCGGGACATTGGCCTTGTTGGCCATGATCCGCAGGTTGATGGAATAGAGGGCGATCTGTGTGAGGATGCCGGCCAGCAGCGGGTTGATGTTGCCCCAGACGTGCAGGAGCCCCGTCACCGCGCCGGCCAGCATCCCGGCGATCACCCCGCCGAGCATCGCGATCGGCACCGGCAGCCCACCCACGATCATCATGGCGCAGGTGGCCGCGCCGGTCGTGAAGGAACCGTCCACCGTCAGATCCGGGAAGTCGAGCACCCGGTACGTGAGGTAGACGCCCAACGCCATGATGGCGTAGAGGAGGCCGAGCTCGAGAGCGATGATCATGGGGGCGTGTTACCTCAGAACTGCTTCGTGGCGCGCGAGACGATCGAGTCCGGCAGGGTGAGGCCCTGCAGCCCGCCCGCGGCGACGTTGACGAAGAGGTCGAACTCCTTCTGGGTTTCGACCGGGATGTCTGCCGCCGGGGTACCCTCGAGCAGCTTCAGCATGATGGCCGCGGCGTCCTTGCCCTGCTGGGTGTAGTTCACCGAGAGGCCTGCGGCGGCGCCGCGCTCCATGGTCGACTCGTCGGAGGCGAACACGGGGATCTGCTTCTGCTCGCCCACCTGGATGACGGACTCGGCGGCGGAGACGACCGTGTTGTCGGTCGGGATCAGGAACGCGTCGACGTCGAGCGACGCGGCGGCCTGCTGGACCTCGGACGAGTTGGTGACCGTGGCCTTCTTGATCTCGAGCCCGAGTTCGGCCGCGGCCTTCTCCGCCTCGGTCACCTGGACCTCGGAGTTGACCTCGCCGGCGGAGTAGACGATGCCGACGGTCTTGGCCTCCGGCAGCGCCTCCTTGATCAGCTCCAGCTGATCCTTCATCGGGTTCAGGTCGGAGACGCCGGCGAGGTTGGCGTCGGGTGACTCCCAGGACGCGACGAGCCCGGCGGCGACCGGATCCGTGACGGCCGCGAAGACGACGGGCCGGTCCGTGATGACGGTGGCCAGCGACTGCGCCGTCGGGGTGGCGATCGCCAGGAAGCCGTCGGCGTCGGAGGAGGCGAAGGTGTTCGCGATGTTGGTCAGCGTCGCCTGGTCACCCTGGGCGTTCTGCTCGTCGAACGTGACCTCGATGCCGGCCTCGGCGAAGGCCTCCTTGAAGCCCTCGGCGACGGCGTCGAGCGCCGGGTGCGTCACGATCTGCGCGATGCCGATGGTGTACGACTCGGCGGCCGGGCTCGATGCCGGCGTCGTGCCACCGCCGGAGCTGGTGCTGGGGCTGGAGGTCGGCTCAGCGGCCCCGAGCAGGCGGACAGGGTGAGAGCGGCGATCGCGCCGAGCGCGGCAACCTTGAGCTTCATGCTTCTCCTTGCAGGTTCAGAGCCCACAGCCTAGGACGTGCGCCGCGACGGGGCCCACAGCGTCCACGAGTCAGTAGGTGACGGCCGCCTCGGCCACAACCGTGGCAGGGAGGGTCGTCCCCATCCGCTCGGCAGCGTCGGGGTTGACCACGAGCTGCAGCGATTCCTGGGTCTGCACGGGGGTCGTGGCCGGGTCGGCGCCGTCGATGATGTCGAGCAGGATCCGCGCCGTCTGCGCACCCTGCGCCTTGTAGTCGGTGGCCAGCGCCGCCGCGGCGCCCCGCGCGACCGAGTCACCGTCGGATGCGACCAGCAGGCTCCCCTTCTGCTCGGCCACCTGGACGATGGCCTCCAGCGCGGAGACGACGGTGTTGTCGACGAGCACGAAGTAGGCGTCGACGTCGAGCGACTGCGCAGCCTGCTGCACCTCCGACGAGTTCACGACGGTGGCCGTCTTGACCTCGAGACCGAGGCCGGGGGCGGCCTCCATCGCCTTCTCAGCCTGGACCTGCGCGTTGACCTCCCCGGACGCGTAGACGATGCCGACGGTCTCGACGCTGGGGTCGATCTCCTTGATGAGGGCCAGCTGTTCCCCGGTCGGGAGCTGATCGCTGGTGCCCGTCACGTTGCCGCCGGGCGCCTCCATCGACGTGACCAGCCCCGCAGCGACCGGGTCCGTCACGGACGCGAAGACCACCGGGCGGTCGCTGATCGCTTGGGCCAGCGCCTGTGCCGGCGGCGTCGCGATGGCCAGGAAGTAGTCGTAGTCGGAGGAGGCGAACGTGTTCGCGATGCTCGTCATGGTCGCCTGATCGCCCTGCGGGTTCTGGAGGTCGACCTCCAGGTTCTGCCCCTCGATGAGCCCGCCCTTGGCGAGTTCCTCGAGGAAGCCCTCGTAGACGGCCTCCAGCGACGGATGCGAGACGACCATGACGGCGCCGACGCGGGTGACGGCGGCAGGGGTCGTCTCCCCGGGGCCGGTTCCTGGGCGGGCTGACCGCAGCCGGCGAGCAGTGCTGCCGCGGCGACGGCGGCGAGATATCGGCGCATCTGGAGGTCCTCTCGGAGATTTCGGGTACACACTAGCGGCCCCGGCACCGGGCTCCCGCGCCGGGGAACGAGAAAGGGACCCCCTGACGCAGGGGGTCCCTCTCGGTGAGCTTGTCGCTCAGGCCTTCTCGGCCTCGGTCTCCTCGACCTCGGCCTGGGCCGCGATCTCCTCGACAGCTTCGGTCTCCTCGACCTCGGCGGTCTCCTCGACCTTGGGCTCCTCGGCCGGCTTCTCAGCCTTGGCGGGCTTCTCGGCCTTGGCGGGCTTCGCAGCGGGCTTGACGGCCTCGGTGATGATCTCGATCACGGCCATGGGGGCGTTGTCGCCCTTGCGGTTGCCGATCTTCGTGATGCGCGTGTAGCCACCCTCGCGTCCCTCGAGCGCCGGGGCGATCTCGTTGAACAGCTTCGTGACGATCTTGTCTTCGCCGCGGACGTTCTTCTTCTCGAAGAGGGTCGCGATGACGAGACGACGCGCGTGGAGGTCACCACGCTTGGCCTTGGTGAACACCTTCTCGGCGAAGGGCTGCACGCGGCGGGCCTTCGTCTCGGTGGTGGTGATCGAACCGTGCTCGATGAGCTGGCCGGTCATGTTGCGCAGGATCGTGCGCTCGTGGGTCGGGCTGCCGCCCAGACGGGGCCCTTGGTTGGCTTGGGCATGTCAATGTCTCCAGGTGATAGTGCGGTGGGCGGTCAGTACTGCTCGGTCTCGGCGAAGTCGGCGTCTTCGTCGTTGCCCTCGTCGTAGCGCTCGATGGCCTGCAGCGGGTCGAAGCCCGGGTGCGAGTCGCGCAGCGCAAGGCCGAGACCCGCGAGGGTCTCCTTGACCTCGTCGATGGACTTCGAACCGAAGTTGCGGATGTCGAGCAGGTCCTCTTCGCTGCGGGCCACGAGCTCACCCACGGTGTGGATGCCCTCGCGCTTGAGGCAGTTGTAGGAACGCACCGACAGCTCGAGATCCTCGACGGGGAGGTTGAGCGACTCGGCGATCTGCTCGTCGACGGGCGACGGGCCGATCTCGATGCCCTCGGCCTCGACGTTCAGCTCACGCGCCAGCCCGAACAGCTCGACCAGGGTGCGCCCGGCCGAGGCGACGGCGTCGCGCGGCAGGATGGAGGCCTTGGTCTCGACGTCGACGATCAGCCGGTCGAAGTCCGTGCGCTGTGCGACACGGGTGGCCTCGACGTTGTAGGTGACCTTCAGCACCGGCGAGTAGATCGAGTCGACCGGGATACGACCGATCTCGGCCTCGGGATCCTTGTTCTGAACGCTGGAGACGTAGCCACGGCCGCGCTCCACGATCAGCTCCATCTCGAGCTTCCCGTTGTCGTTGAGCGTCGCGATGTGCATCTCCGGGTTGTGGATCTCCACGCCAGCGGGCGGCTGGATGTCACCGGCGGTGACGGTGCCGGCGCCGGCCTTGCGGAGGTACATCACCACGGGCTCGTCCTCCTCGGACGACAGCACGAGGCCCTTGAGGTTGAGGATGATCTCGGTCAGGTCCTCGACGACGCCCTCGATGGTGGAGAACTCGTGCTGGTTGCCCTCGACCTTGATGCTGGTCACCGCGGCGCCCGGGATGGACGACAGCAGGGTGCGACGCAGCGAGTTGCCGAGCGTGTAGCCGAAGCCCGGCTCCAGCGGCTCGATGATGAAGCGGGACCGGTATTCAGAGACGACCTCTTCGGAGAGGATCGGACGCTGAGCGATGAGCATGAACTGTCCTTTCGGCGCCAACCGCTATTTGATGACGCGAATTTCAGGTGTGGCCACGATCGTGGCCTCAGGTGTCGAGGTGGCCCGGGTCGCCCCGGGCCACACACGACGGTGGAGAATCACTTCGAGTAGAGCTCGACGATCATCTGCTCGGCCACGTCGATCGCGATCTGCTCGCGGACGGGGAGCTGGTGCACGAGGATGCGCATCCGGTTGGGACGGGCCTCCAGCCACGCCGGAACGGCGCGCTCACCGTGGGTCTCGCGGGCGATGACGAACGGCGTCAGGTTCAGCGACTTCTCGGCGACGTCGATGATGTCGTGTGCACGCACCCGGTAGGACGGGATGTTGACGCGCTGGCCGTTCACGATGAAGTGGCCGTGGACGACGAGCTGACGGGCCTGACGGCGCGTGGCGGCGAAGCCGGCGCGGTAGACCACGTTGTCGAGGCGGGACTCGAGGATCTGGAGCAGACGGTCACCAGTCTTGCCAGGGTGACGGTCGGCTTCCTCGTAGTAGCGACGGAACTGCTTCTCGAGCACGCCGTACGCGTAGCGAGCCTTCTGCTTCTCCTTGAGCTGCAGCGAGTACTCGGAGTCCTTGGTGCGGCCGCGGCCGTGGACACCCGGGGGGTACGGGCGGCGCTCGAAGGCCTTGTCGTTGCCGACGAGGTCGGTCCCGAGGCGACGGGACTTCTTGGTCATGGGGCCTGTGTAACGGGCCATTGTTCTTGTCCTCTACTCTCTCAGGCCGATATCAGACGCGACGGCGCTTCGGCGGGCGGCAACCGTTGTGGGGCATGGGGGTCACGTCGGAGATTGCTCCGACCTCCAGGCCGACGGCGCCCAGCGAACGGATCGCGGTCTCACGGCCGGAGCCGGGGCCCTTGACGAACACGTCAACGCGCTTCATCCCGTGCTCCATGGCACGGCGACCAGCGGCCTCGGCGGCCATCTGAGCGGCGAACGGTGTCGACTTACGCGAGCCCTTGAAGCCGACGGTGCCGGCAGAGGCCCACGAGATCACAGCGCCCGTGGGGTCCGTGATCGAGATGATGGTGTTGTTGAAGGTGCTCTTGATGTGCGCCTGGCCGGCGAGCACATTCTTCTTCTCCTTGCGGCGCACCTTGGTCTTGGCGGCCGCCTTACGGCTTGCAGTAGCCATTAAGTGTTTCTCCTTGAGTCCTGTGAGAGGCGCTCACCCCGGGGGGTCAGCGTGCCTTCTTCTTGCCGGCGACGGCCTTCTTCTTGCCCTTGCGGGTACGGGCGTTCGTGCGGGTGCGCTGACCACGAACCGGGAGGCCTGCACGGTGACGGCGTCCCTGGTAGTTGCCGATCTCGACCTTGCGGCGGATGTCGGCGGCCACGGTACGACGGAGGTCACCCTCGATCTCGTACTGGGCTTCGATGTGGTCACGCAGCGCGACGAGCTGTTCGTCGGTCAGCTGGTGGACTCGCAGATCGCCGCTCACACCAGTGGCGGCGAGGGTCTCGGCGGCACGGGTCTTTCCGATGCCGAAGATGTAGGTGAGTGCGACCTCCAGGCGCTTTTCGCGCGGCAGGTCTACACCAACGAGGCGTGCCATCAGGCGGTACCTTTCTAAAGTTTCCGGTCCTGGCTCGTGGAGAGCCCGGTCATGGACCGCGAAGGTGTGTGGCGTGACGCGTCCCCGCCGCCTGTGGTGCAGTGCGCACCGACGGGGCCTTGGCCTTCGTCCAAGGGTGGAGATCCGGCGGACCGGATCCTTGCGATCACGTTGCTTCAGTTGTCGGCGGAGTGGGGACCAGACCCGTTCCGCGGTGCTCTACTCGCCTGAGGCCTCACGGCCCCAGGGTCAGCCCTGCCGCTGCTTGTGGCGAGGGTTGTCGCAGATCACCATCACACGACCGTGCCGGCGGATGACCTTGCACTTGTCGCAGATCTTCTTGACGCTCGGCTGAACCTTCATTCGAGCAACCTTTTCAATCGGCGACTGGGAGCGCGTGCGCGCCCAATCTTGTGGTGGATGAGCTCGGTCGAACCCGAGCGCACGTGAGCACGTCCGGGCATGGACGACCGACGCCCAACTCTACGCCACGGGGCTGGATGCCCCAAATCCGCCCCGGAAGCACAAAACGCGCCCAACCCGCGAGGGGTGGGCGCGTCGGGCTGGCCGCTGACTACTTGTGACGGTAGACGATGCGGCCACGGGTCAGGTCGTAGGGCGACAACTCCACGACGACACGGTCGGCGGGCAGGATGCGGATGTAGTGCTGGCGCATCTTGCCGCTGATGGTGGTCAGCACCTTGTGACCGTTCGCAAGCTCCACACGGAACATCGCGTTGGGCAGCGCCTCGACGACGGTGCCCTCAAGCTCGAGGGCTCCTTCTTTCTTCGCCATAAACTCTCATTCTTCTTGCTCCGGCCATGTGACCGAAGACACTCCGGTGGGCAATTTTACGCTTGGACAACGCTTAGTCCAAATACGCGAGGTTCTAGGGTGTCGTCATGACCTACTTCGCCGTCCAGTACCGCTACGTCGACGATCCCGTCGCCCTCGATCGCGAGCGGCCGCGACACCGTGCGTTCCTGAGCGCCCACTCCCCCGAGGCTGTGGTCGCGAGCGGCCCGCTCATCGGCGCAGACACTCCCGGCGCGCTCCTGATCCTGCGCGGCGAGACGAGGGAGAGCGTCGCCGCTCTGCTCGACACCGACCCCTTCTGGGTCGCCCACCTGATCCAGGAGCGCACCCTCACCGAGTGGAACCCGGTCATCGGGATCCTCGCCTAGGGCCGCAGCCTCAGCCGTTCAGAAGTCCCCTCGGGAACGTCACCGCGTGGTGACCCGGACCTCCCCCACCCGCCGCAGCGCCTCCGCCGGCAGCGCGACGCCGCCGGTGCGGTAGGGGTTCTCCAGCCTCCTGCCCTCAACGGGTTCCCCGTCGACCTCGACGGCGTCGACCCCGTGTCCGGCGGGACCGGGCACCAGCACCAGCCGCAGGGCCTGCCCCAACAGGGGCACCGTCGCGGTGGTCACGCCGGCTGCAGGGTCGAGGACGGGATCGAACTCGATCTCGCCACCCGCGTGGCGGACGCCGAGCATCCGTGTGACCAGGAGCTCCAGGAAGAGCCCCGGCCCCGAGGAGTAGACGCGCCAACCGCCCTCGAGCGGCACCCGCCCCGCCGCGACCTCGGCATAGCGCTCGGCCGCCTCGTACCGGTCCGAGAACGCCGCGTCCGAACTGGACGCGTACGTGTTGGCCTGCCGGGGCGCCGCCGTCGACACCTGTTCCCCGATGCCGATCGGGACGGCCTGCGCGAGTGCCCGCAGCAGACCGGGACCGTCGCCGTAGCGGGCGAGCGCCTCGGCGTAGCGCAGATGGGCATGCATGTACATGAGGCCGATCTCGCGCCCGAAGTAGCTGGCCGCCTCCGCCCGCTGGAAGATCTCCATGGGTCCGCCGCGGTAGCTCACGGGGCGGTCGAAGAGCCGCGCCCCGTCGGGCCCGGTCAGGTGCTCGCGGATGAGGTCCAGATGACGGCGCGCCTCGGCAGGCGTCAACAGGTCCCCCGCGATCGCGTGCACCATCGGCAGAAGCGAATACGTGAGCCCCGTGCGGTCGTCGCGCGGATGGATCAGCGGCGCGAACGCGCCCCCCTCCCCCTGGACGCCGTAGCCGGCGAGCACGCCGTCGACGAGCAGACACCGGCGGAGGTCCGCCGCGCCGGCGTGGGCGATGGCTGCCGCCCGCGTCGCCAGCTTCTCCTCTGCCTCCGTCACCCCGGTGGCGAGCGCCGCGAGGGCCTCCGTCTGCAGCACGACGGTCCAGGACGAGACCATGTCGCGGGCCAGTGCCGGATCGGCGGGCTGGAGCGAGTCGTTCCAGTCGCCGTGCCCGTAGGCCGGCAGCGCCGTGCCCGCGACGAACGTGGCCTCGATCGCGTCCAGCGCCCGGAGGACATGGTCGCGGACGCTTCCCGTCCCGCCGGAGACGCCATCGCCTGTGAACTCCACGTGCTCGTCGAGGATCGTCAGATCACCGCTGTCCATCAGGTACTGCCCGAGGGCCAGCAGCGGCCAGTAGACGACGTCGCCGTGTGAGTCGGCGACCACGTCGCGGCGCTGGGCGGGAAGGAAGTCGAAGGCCTGGGGCCAGTCGCCGCGCCCGTGCTGGGCACGGAAGATGATCAGCAGCAGTTGCCGCAGCGCCGGGTACTCCGCCCAGGCACGCAGCAGCCCGACCGGCCCCTGGGACACGTCTCGCGTCCCCCAGGCCCCGCCCGTGTGCTGCTCCAGGCCACGCGGCGACAGGTAGTGGACGAGGGCGTCATGCCCGAACCAGCCGGTCGCGGCGTCGATCCGCTCCACGAGGCGCCGGGGCCGCGCTTCACCGTCGGCGACGAGGGTGATCCGGTCGTGCACACGCGGCCACCCGCCGGGCTCGCCTGCGACCGGCGCCGGGTGCGGGCAGGTCAGCGCCAGCAGCCCGAGCTCCCAGTCCGCCGTCGGAGGGATCCGCAGCGTCAGGACAGGGGTGCGGCGGCTGGTGTGGTCGGTGAAGAGTTCGGCGTCGTCGCCGACGACGGCGCCGTCCGGGAGGGAGAGCTCGAGTCGCGCCTCTGGCATCGCCATCGCCGCCGAGGCCCCGGCAGGCGCCGAGACGGCCGCCCCTTCCTCGGTGACGGAGACCTCGCCCAACGCGCCCGGCGCGCCGACCCAGTCGAAGGCGAGCAGCGCCAGGGCAGGCACCGGCGCCCCCTGCACCACCTCGAAGGAGACCTCGATCCGCCCGTCGGCGGCCGACGGCGCCGTGGTGTGCACCCGGAGGATGCGGTCCCCGACGGCGTAGAGCCAGGTGGCGGAGTCGACCGCCGAGACCCAGGCCGAGGGGGTGCCGAGCAGCTGCCAGCCAGCGCCGAGGTCGACGGCGATCCGCGCGCCGTGGACACGCCCGATGCCGAGCGGTGTCTCCTTCGCGGCCAGGATCCGTCCGAGCGCGGCGTGCCCTGAGTCAGGTGCGAGCAGAAGCCACCGTCCATCCAGACGGTGCAGGTGACATCGGCCTCGTCGGGCACGAGGGAGAGGAGCGGGCGGAGGATCTGTCCGTGCGGCCGCAGCACCGCGCGCTGCTTCGCCGCGGTGACGATATGGGAGCCGGCTGCGTCGAACCAGCTGACGGGGGCGCCGTCGATCTCCTCGACGAGGAGCCGGGGCCCTGGCAGGAGCCGCTCCAGCTCGGCCGTGGTCAGCGCGCGACACGGCACGGGCGTCGCTTCACGGGCGACGACGCTGGTCCCGGTCACCTCCGGCTCGGCCTGCTCGACCCCCCGCGGCTCGAGCCCTTCCGCGTACCGCGCGTCGGCGGCGGAAGAGGACGCCGGGTGGTCGGCCTCCAGGACCACGAAGAACCCGCCCCGCCACGACTCCCCGGCTCCAGCCGGACCGGGGCGGTCTGCAGTGCGACCGCCGCATGCTCCCCCTGCAGCCGCGCCGAGGGCAGATCCCCGCGGAGGCCCGGCCACGGCGCCCCCTCGGGCAGCCCACGCCCCAGCAACTGCGCGGCGTCGGTCGCCCAGCCGAGCGTCGGCGTGTACGACCCGACGAGCGCCCAGGGTGCCGCCGGACCCGGCATGTTCTGCCGGACGGCGACACCGGTGCCGCGTCGTCCGAGGCCGACGGGGGTGAGGTCGAGGTACTGGCTCGGGTACAGCCGGTTGGCCTCCAGCACCGCCGGGTCCGACAGAGCCGGGTCGGTGACGTGCACCACGTCGATGTCGACGGCGTCCGTCCGCTCGCTGGTGACCACGAGTTCGATCGACCAGCCCTCCCTGTCCTGCAGCCCCCTCTCGGCCCAGGTCCACCGCAGCCCGGCGACCCTCCCGGCCCGGGCCGTCAGGGAATGGGGCTTCCAGCCGTCACGGTCACGTTCGCGGAGCCACAGCCCGGAGACCTTCTCCTCGAGTGGGCTCGCGGGGTGCAGGAATGTGGTGTGTTGGGACATGACCCGACTGTAAGCGCTTACTAGATGGACCGCAATGCGTTGACAGATATCGCAGGGGCTAACCTAGCGACGGGCACTGTCCACGACCCGGGAGGTGGCACCATGCCCCAGGCACAGCACAAGCGGCACACGATCTACGAGGTCGCGGCGGCCGCGGGCGTGTCCATCGCGACCGTCTCCCGCGTGATCAGCAGGCCCGAGGTCGTGGCCGCATCGACCCGCACCCGGGTGCTCGCCGCCATCGACGCCCTCAACTACGTCCCGGACGGAGCGGCCAGATCGCTGGCCGCCCGCCAGAACGAGGCGGTCGCCGTCGCCCTTCCCGAGCTGAACGGCCCCTACTACGCCGAACTCCTCAGCGGCTTCGAGTCCGCCGCCTCCGAGATCGGCGCCAGCATCGTGCTGACCCTGACCCGGGGCAAGCCCTCCGTGGACGCGGAACTGCGACGCCTGGCGGGGCGGGTCGACGCCCTCGCCATCCACAGCGGGACCGGGGTCAGCGCCGCCACACTGGAGTCACTGCACCGCAAGGTGCCGGTCGTGGTGGTCGCCGGCCCGCGCCACCCCCACATCACGACCCTGTCCACCGAGAACGTGGAGAGCGCCAGCAGGCTGACGGGCCACCTGATCGACACGCATCAGCGCAGGCAGCTGCTGTTCGTGGGAGACCCGACGGCGGCCGACGACATCGCCGGCCGCTACCTGGGCTTCCGCGCGGCGCACGCCAGCCGCGGCCTCACCGCACCGGAGCCGCTGCGCTGCGAAGCGGTCGAGGCCGAGGGCCGACGGGTGGCCGCGTTCCTGGCCGCGGGCGAACTCACGGCGGACGGGCTGGTCTGCGCCAATGACGAGCTGGCGCTGGCGCTGGTCCACGAGCTCAGCCGGTCCGGGCTCGACGTGCCGGGTCGGATCTCGGTGACAGGCTGGGACGACATGATGGCGGCCCGATATCTGACACCGGGACTCAGCACCGTCCGACAGCCCGTGCGCGACCTGGGCGAGCTGGTCGTCAACCACATCTCCCACCTCCTGGGACACCGGGAGGAACCCGTCGCTCCGCGCCGCCTTGCCACCTCCGTGATCCTGCGGCAGTCCTGCGGCTGCTCCTGAGGAGTTTCGCGGAACCCTTGCGCACCCCGACCTCCCCGTGTAGCGTCCTTTGTAAGCGCTTACGAAGGCGCGCCGACCGGTCAAGGCCCACTGTCGTCCCTCCGGACCATCACCCGTAGTGACGCCACCCCCAGGCCTGGACCAGAGCAATAGGAGGAACCATGCGACTCGGCATCAAGTTGATCGCTCTGGCGGCCGGGACCGCGCTCGCCCTGAGTGGATGTGGCCGCGACACGGGCACCACCCCGGGCGACACGCAGTCCACGACGGGCAAGGCCGTCGATACCGCCAATGCGACGGGCACGCTCGAGGTGTGGGCGATGGGCGCCGAAGGCGAGAAGCTGCCGGAGCTCGTCAAGGAGTTCACGGCGGCCAACCCCGGCATCACCGTCAATGTCACCCCCGTCCCCTGGGACTCGGCACACGACAAGTTCGTCAACTCCATCACCGCCGGCACCACGCCGGACGTGGCGATGGTCGGCACGACCTGGATGGGTGAGTTCGCCGGCATGGATGCCCTCGACCCCACGCCGGGCTCGATCGACTCCAGCGTCTTCTTCCCCGGCGCCCAGGACACCACCGTCGTCGACGGCACGTCGTACGGGGTCCCCTGGTACGTGGAGACCCGCATGGTCTACTACCGCACCGACATCGCTGAGGCGGCGGGCGTCACCGACGTCCCCACCGACCAGGAGGGCTTCAAGGCGATGGCCGCCTCCATGAAGGGACAGGACGGCGTGAGCTGGGGCATCAGCCTCCAGCCGGGCCGCACCGGGTCCTGGCAGACGGTCGTTCCGCTCGCCTGGTCCGCTGGCGCCGAGATCGCCGACGACAAGGGCTACACGTTCGACACCCCGGAGATGGCAGCCGCCGTCGACTACTACGGCTCGTACTTCACCGACGAGATCGCCAACCCGAACCCGCCGGAGGGTCAGACCGAGGCCGACTTCGTCGCCGGCACCGTTCCGATGTTCATCTCCGGTCCGTGGATGATGAGCCTAGTCGAGGATCTCGCGGCCGAGGAAGGCGATGACGCATTCGCCGACAAGTACGACGTCGCGCCGATCCCCACTGCCAACGGCGCCGAGTCCGCTTCGTTCATCGGAGGCTCCAACCTGGCGGTCTTCAAGAACACCAAGAGCCGTGACGCGGCCTGGACGCTGGTCGAGTGGCTCTCGCAGCCCGAGACCCAGGTCAAGTGGTACGCGCTGACGAGCGATCTTCCGTCCGTCTCGTCCGCCTGGGACGACGACTCGCTGAAGCAGGACGAGAAGCTGGCGAAGTTCGGCGTCGCCCTCGAGACGGCGAAGGTCCCCCGACGTTCCCGAGCTTCGAGCAGGTCATCGCGGCCTTCGACAACGAGATCGAGAAGGTGGCGAAGGAGGGTCGCGCCGGCGCCGAGGCCATGAAGGCCGTCCAGGCGCAGGCCGACTCGATCGGTACCGGGCAGTAGTCATGACGGCCCCGACTGCGCTCGCCCCGCAGCGGGGTTCGGCCGGCCGCTCCTCCGGCCGGGGCCGCTCCGGCGGCGCCCGGCTCGAGGAGCGGGCGGGATGGCTGCTCACGCTGCCGTTCCTGCTCCTGTTTCTGGTGTTCACCGCCTGGCCGGTGATCCAGTCGGTGTTCTTCGCGTTCACCGACATCCGTAACAAGGACCTCCGCACCCCGTTCGCGGTCGACTTCGTCTGGTTCGACCAGTTCGTCAAGGCGTTCGGCGACCCGATGTTCCAGCAGGCGGCCTTCAACACGGCCTACTTCGTCGTGGTTGGTGTCCCGCTGACCATCCTCGTGGCCCTGGCCGCCGCCCTCGCACTGAACAACGGGATCTCGCGGCTGCGAGCCGTGTTCCGGCTCGGCTTCTACACGCCGGTGATCACGTCGATCGTCGCCGTCGCCGTCGTCTGGCGGTTCCTGCTGCACCCCGACTCCGGCCTCGTCAACACCGTCCTCGGCTGGGTCGGCATCGACGGGCCGAACTGGCTCGGGTCGACGACGTGGGCCATGCCCTCGCTCATCGCCATGGCCGTCTGGCGCAACTTCGGCACCGGGATGATCATCTTCCTCGCCGGGCTGCAGTCGGTGCCGACCCAGCTGCTGGAGGCCTCCGCGATCGACGGCGCCAACGCCTGGCAGCGCTTCCGGTTCGTGGTGCTTCCGATCCTGCGGCCCACGATGCTGTTCGTCACGGTGACGACCACCATCGGCTACCTGCAGTTCTTCGAGGAACCGTTCGTGATGACGAAGGGCGGCCCGCTGAACACGACCGTCTCGGCATCGATGTTCACGTATCAGCAGTTCAGTTTCGGCAACTACGGCTACGCGGCGGCGCTCAGCTACCTGATCTTCCTCGTCATCGCGATCGTCACAGCGCTGCAGTTCCGCTTCCTGTCCGGCAAGGAGGACTGAGGCATGTTCGCAGACAACAGCTTCCGCCGCCGCTGGTGGCTCTACCTGCTGCTCACCATCGCCCTGCTGGTCGTCGTCACCCCGTTCGTGTGGATGGCGCTGGGCTCCTTCAAGAGCAGCGCCGAACTGCGGCGCGTGCCGCCCACCTGGTTGCCGGAGTCCCCGACGCTGGACAACTTCGTCCAGCTGTTCTCACGACTGTCCTTCGGCACCTACTTCGCCAACTCGACCATCGTCGCCGTCACCGTGACCGCAGGCAATCTGCTCTTCTGCTCGGCCGTCGGCTACGCGTTGGCGATGCTCAACTTCCGCGGCAAGAAGGTCATCTTCGCCCTCATCCTGGCCACCCTGATGATCCCCGGCGTCGTCACCTTCGTCCCGCTCTTCGTGCTGGTCGCCAACATGGGCCTGGCCAACACGCTGCCGGGGCTGATCCTGCCGTTCCTGGTGGGGCCCTTCGGCGTGTTCCTCATGCGGCAGTTCATCAGCGGCCTGCCCAAGGATCTGGTCGAGGCCGGGCGCATCGACGGCGCGGGCGAGCTGAAGATCTTCTTCCGCATCATCCTCCCGCTGCTGGGGCCGGCGATGGCCACCCTCGGGATCCTGACCTTCCTCGGCAGTTGGAACAACTTCCTGTGGCCGCTCGTCGTGGCCCAGACGAACGACTCCTACACGCTCCCCGTGGCTCTCGCGCTGTACTCCACGGGGCAGAACCAGACCGAGTACGGCCTCCTCATGGCGGGCGCCACCATCGTCGTGCTGCCCGTCCTCGTCGTCTTCCTTCTCTTCCAGAAGCGCTTCATCGAAGGAATCGCCACCACCGGGATCAAGTAACGAGACCTCAAGGAGGGCAGTCATGCCCCGCAACATCCGTCCCATCACCCGCAGAACCGTCCTGGCCGGCGGCCTCGGTGTCGCCGCCGCGGCGACGCTCCCCCGGTTCGCCGCCGCCGATCCCGCCACCCGGAGCACCCTGCTGCGGTGGGCCCGCGACACGTGGACGTCCATGGCCGCCATGGCCGATCCGAGAACGGGCCTGGTCACCGACAACATCGACGGCACGCTGACCACTGCGGCGCACTACACGTCGCCGACGAACATCGGCGGCTACCTGTGGAGCACCCTGGTGGCCCGCGACCTCGGGATCATCAACAACGGCGAGGCCAACAACCGCATCCGCACCACCCTGCGCACCCTGACCACCATGCGCCACCACGAGGCGGCGGGCATGTACTTCAACTGGTACGACCCGCGTGACGGAACCGCCCTCACCAGCTGGCCCGATGACGGCAACCCGGTCGAGCCGTTCGTCTCCTCCGTCGACGCCGCCTGGCTCGGCGCGGCGCTACTGGTCGTGCGCAACGGTTCGGGCGGGAACCGGAAGCTCGCCGGCGACCTGTTCGACGCGATGCGCTTCGACGTCTTCGCCGACCCGACGAACTCCAAGCCGTACCTCAACTACGGCGGCTACTACCTCGATGAGCCGACGCGGCTCCCGTCCCCGCCCCCACCGTCGCCCGTGACCTGATCGGCGAGGGCCGCAACGTCTGGTACACCCGCGACCACCACTACGACACGATCGTCTCCGAGACCCGCATCACCACCTATCTGGGCATCGCCAAGCAGCAGGTGCCGCCGGAGTCGTACTACCAGGCGTGGCGCACGTTCCCGCCGGACTGGGACTGGCAGGAGATCATCCCCGTCGGCGAGTGGCACACCTACCTCGGGGTCGACGTCTACGAGGGCGCCTACGACTACCTGGGGCACCGCACCGTCCCCGGGTGGGGAGGCTCCATGTTCGAGGAGCTGATGCCCAATGTGTTCGTGCCCGAGGAGATCTGGGCGCCGGACTCCTGGGGGAAGAACCACCCCCGCCACGTCGCCGTCCAGCGGCAGCATGGCCTCGACGCCTACGGCTACTGGGGCTTCTCCCCGGCCAGCCACCCGGCCGGCGGGTATTCCGAATGGGGCGTCGACGCGCTCGGGCTGAAGCCGGACGGCTACTTCTCCGACATCGAGCACACCGACCGGACCAGGGAGAACCCGGACCCGACCTACGGCGACGGGGTCGTCACGCCGCACGCTGCGTTCCTGGCCATGATGCACGACCGGGAGGCGGCGATCAGCAACCTGGTCGCCATCGAACGCGACTTCGACTCCTACGGTCCCGGCGGCTTCTACGACGCGATCGCGACCCGCTCAGGACAGGTGGCGAAGCGCTATCTTGCCCTCGATCAGGCCATGATCCTCGGCGCCCTCGGTAACGTTCTGACCGACGGCGGACTTCGCCGCTACTTCACGCAGGGCGAGGTGGCCAGGCATGTCCGCCCGGTGATCGCCCCCGAGGTGTTCGCCCCCACCGACTGAAGGAGAACCCGTGCTCCCCCGCATCACCACCCCCGACGGCGTCGTCTTCCGGGATCTGAACGGCAACGGCGTCCTCGATCCGTACGAGGATCCCCGGCTCGGGGTCGACGAACGCGTGGCCGATCTTCTCGGGCGCCTGTCGCTCGCGGAGAAGGTCGGCTGCATGTTCCAGACCGTGATCGAGTCAGGCCCCGAGGGGGCGCTGGTGGAGGGCGCGGGAGCCATCAGCAAGTCGGCGACCACCACGGTGGTCACCGGCAAGCTGATGAACCACTTCAACGTGCACCAGCTGGGCGACGCACGCAGCGCCGCCCGCTGGAACAACGCGCTGCAGGAACTCGCCGAGACCACCCCGCACGGCATCCCGGTGACCGTCTCCTCCGATCCCCGCCACTCCTTCGCCGAGAACGCGGGGGCCAGCTTCGCGGCGGGTGCCTTCTCGCAATGGCCCGAGATGCTCGGTCTCGCCGCACTGCGCGACCCCGACCTGGTGCGTCGCTTCGCCGACATCGCCCGGCAGGAGTACACCGCCGTCGGGCTCCGCGCCGCCCTGCACCCGACGCTCGACCTGGCCACCGAGCCGCGCTGGGCCCGGCAGGCCCAGACCTTCGGGCAGGATCCGGCCGTCGTCTCTGCGCTCGGCGTGGCCTACCTGGAGGGCATGCAGGGCCCGGCCCTCGGCCCAGGGAGCGTCGCGTGTACGGCGAAGCACTTCCCCGGCGGCGGCGCCGTCCGCGACGGCGAGGACTCCCATTTCCCGTACGGGGCGGAAGCCTCCTACCCCAGCGGCAGTGGGGAGGCACATCTTGAGCCGTTCCCGGCCGCGATCGCCGCAGGCGTCACCGCCGTGATGCCGTACTACTCCAAGCCGATCGGGCTGACCCTGCGCGGTATCGACGCCGCCGAGGTCGGCTTCGGCTACAACCGCCCCATCATCGGAGACCTGCTGCGGGGCGAGCTCGGCTTCACCGGCGTGGTGCTCTCGGACTGGGAGCTGATCAACGACAACCACGTCGGCGGCCAGGTCCTTCCCGCCCGCGCCTGGGGCGTGGAACACCTCGATCCGGCGGGTCGGCTCGAGGCCCTGTTGGCCGCCGGCTGCGACCAGTTCGGCGGTGAGGAGTGCGTGGACCTGCTCATCGACCTGGTCGGATCGGGCCGGGTCGCCGAGTCCCGTATCGACGACTCCGTGCGGCGGATCCTGGACGTCAAGTTCCGGCTCGGCCTGTTCGACGATCCGTTCGTGGACGAGGACGCCGCGTCCGCAGTCGTCGGGGCCGCGGAGTTCGTGGCGGAGGGACACCGGGCACAGGCCGCCTCCGTCACCGTCCTCACCGGCCGCGACCGGCTGCCGCTCGGCGGCACGCAGCGCGTCTACGTCGAGGGGATCGCCCCCGACGCAGCCGCGCGCCTCGGGACGGTGGTGGCCGATCCGGCGGACGCGACGCTGGCGGTGGTCCGGCTCCAGGCTCCGTGGGAGCACCGCGACGACCTGTTCCTCGAGTCCTGGTTCCACCAGGGATCGCTCGCCTTTCCGCCGGGCCTGCGCTGGCGACTGGCCCGCATCGCCGAGGCCTGCCCGCTCATCGTCGACGTCTTCCTCGACCGGCCCGCGGTCCTGAGCGACCTGGTCGACGTGGCCGACGTGCTGGTGGCCGACTTCGGCACCAACGACCATGCCCTCGTCGACGCCCTCACCGGTGTCGTGGAGCCCGTCGGCGTGCTGCCCTTCGACCTTCCCCGGTCGATGGACGACGTGCGCGCGCACCCGGAGGACCGCCCCGGCTTCGACGATCCGTTGTTCGCGGCCGGGTGGCGCTGCTAGTCGACCTCGTCGCCGGAGACGGTCCACGTGTTGCAGTTGCCCAGGCTCGTCGAGTACAGCCCCCGGAGCCCCCAGTAGGCGAGCGAATCCTTGGATCCGTGGATGCCGTCCTCGATCACGGCCCGCAGGTACGGCTCGATCGACCCGAACAGCTCGGGGGTCATCTCATACGACGTGTCCTGGCCGATCATCGCGTAGCCGAAGCAGCTGGCCTGCAGCTCGAGTCGCCGGGCCGACTCGTTGCCGCCGTCGATCTCCCACTCGGCCTGGAACATTCCGGCCTGTGCCTGCAGGTGGTGACCGTACTCGTGGCCCGCCATGTCCTTGACCCCGAGCTCCTGCCACGAGGCGCCGTCGAGGGTCTCCTCACCGAAGTAGATCGCTCCGCCCTGGACCGAGCAGTACAGGGCCGGGGCCTCGACCCAGCCGCACGGAGTGTCGACACCCGAGCCGGAGTAGAGGTAGACGGGGATGTCGGCGGTGCTGAATCCGAGGCTCGCCAGCGCGGGTTCCCACGCGGCCTGGATGCAGGCCATTTGGGCGGTTGCGAGCCGTTCGAGGTCGTCCATGGATCCGGCGAGCTCCGGGGCCGGGCAGCCCTCGAGGGTCGGCACGTCGACCCCGTACAGCGGGGACTGCTGCAGGATCATCCAGCTCGGGTCCGACGAGTCGGGCGCCGGCAGTTCCGGCCACTGCGCAGGCGGTAGGCCGGGCTTCAGCCCCGCGGGTGTCTGTGGCTCAGGGGCCGGATCAGGATCCGGCTCGGGGACGGGGGTCGGCTCCACCGGGGGCTCCGTCACGACGGGGACCACGGGGGTCCGAGAGCCGAGGAACTCCAGGGTGCCGGAGAGGAACGACGCCCCGGCGATGACGACGATCGCGCCGACGACGATCAGCAACAGCGTCATCCCGGCACCGCTCCGGCTCTTGGGGGAGGTGGGGGCGGGTAGGCCGGCTGCTGCCACTGCGGCTGAGGCTGATACTTCCCCGAGGCGTGGGGCGGCGGCAGCGATGACCGGGACCACTGGGCAGGCGGCGGGGCCTGCTGGGGCCACTGCCCCCGCTGGGGCCACTGTCCCTGTTGGGGCCACTGCCCCTGTTGCGTCCACTGCCCCTGTTGGGGCCACTGCCCCTGCGGCGGGGGCCAGGCCCCTGCCGTGGCGGCTGCTGCCACGGGCCCTGCGGCGTCGTGCTCACTCGACCATGCCCTCCTCGACTCCCCAGGTGTTGCAGTCCCCCACCGTAGTCGCGTAGAGGCCACGGCTGCCCCAGTAGACCAGCGAGGCCCGTCGACCGTGGGTCGTATCCTCCAGCATCGAGGCGAGGCGCTGGTTCCAGCTGTCGAAGTCGTCGCCGTCGAACTCGAAGGAGCGGTTGTTGTAGGTCATCATCGCCGACCAGCAGGTGGCCTGCAGTTCGGCGCGGCGCTCGGCGAGCGATCCGCCAGGGCCGTCGAGCTTGGCCGCCGTGATCCCGGACAGGTTCTGCAGATGGTGGCCGTACTCGTGGTTGACCATCTCGTTGACCGCCAGATCCCAGCCGCCGGCCATCTCGAGATGTTCCCCGCCGAAGTACGCCGTACCGGTTCCCTCCGCGCAGTAGAACGCCGGGGCCTCGACGTAGCCGCACTCGCTCTTGGAGCCCGCACCGGGGTAGAACTGCACCTCCGGCTCGGCCGTCGGCCAGCCCAACTGCTCGAAGATGGGAACCCACGCCGCGTGGACGCAGGACCACTGGGCCCTGACCGCCTCCCGCCAGGCTTCCTCGCCGCGCAGGAGGCCGGGCTGTGGGCAGCCGGTGATGGTGGGTGGCGGCACATGCGTCAGCGGACCCCCGATGTCCGCGTAGGGTCCCGCCGCGTCGGGCACGGCGAGCGGGGCCCAGGCCTGGGCGGGCAGCACCCACCGGCGAGGGGCCGGGTCGATGCTCACGGTGATGCCCGGTAGCGGGGCCGGCGGAGGAACCTCCGGCGTGGCCGGAGTCGTCGACGCGGTGGCTGTCCCGCTCGGAGGGGGGCTAGGGACGGGGGTGTCGGACCCGGTCGGCGTCGGGACGGGGGTCACGGCCGTCTCCGGGGCGGCCAGGAGCGTGACGACCACGATCACCAGCGCCACGACCACTGTCAGCGCAACCGCTGCGATCCCCACCCGCATCGAGAACGTCGGGCCCGGCTCCGGCGGAGCCGGTTGCCAGGCGAGGCGGCTGTGGGGGTCCGGGGGCCCCACGGCCGTGGGGGGGTCTACGACGGCCCGGGCCGCCATGGGCGTGTAGCTCCACTGGCCGGGGACCATCGGCGGTGGGGCGGCCGGTCGGATCGGCTGCTCTCCCTCCGGCGCAGAGGACTCGCCCGCGGTCGTCATCGTTCGCGGACGGTTCAGAGGAGGATCGCGAGGAGGATCACCAGTGCGACCACGAGCGCACCGCCGGCCGCCAGCATCGTGTACGTGAGTTTCGCGACGCTCCGCGACCCACCGACCTCACCGGCGGGGAGGTTCGACTGACCGACGATGGCAGGCACGTTGGTGGCGGCCGCGGGGAGCTTCTCCATCACGGGAACCAGGTCGCCCAGGACCTTCGCCCCGTAGAGGGTGTCCATCGCCGCGGCGTACTCGTCATGGGTGATGCGGCCATCGCCGAAGGCGTCGTTGAGCCGGGTGGTGATGGAGGCACGCTCCGTCTCGTCCACGGGGTCACCGGGACGCTGGAGGTACTTGGAACTCGGGGGCAACGCCATGCGGACAAGCATAGGCCAGCCCCCAGCCAGCGGATCTCAGTCCGCGAGCGGCCCGAACAAGTCGCCGAGTTCGGTGGCGCCGCCGTCGGGTTCGGTGAGCACCCAGACCCCGTCCCCGGTCAGGGCGACGGTGTTCTCCCAATGGGCGCCACGGGAGCCGTCCCTGCTGACGACCGTCCAGTCGTCGTCGAGTTCGAGCGTGTGGTGCGTCCCGCGGGTGAGCATCGGCTCGATCGCCAGGGCCATGCCTGCACGCAGCCGGGGCGTCGGCCGCGGCCGGTACCAGTTCGGGACGTCGGGACTCATGTGCATCTCCGAGCCGATGCCGTGTCCCGTGTACTCCCGCAGGGTGCCGTAGGACACGGGGAGACGCTTCACGTAGCCGTCGATCGCCTTGGACACATCGCCCACGCGGCCGCCGTCACGCATCGCACGCGCCCCGGCCCACATGGCGGCGCGGGTGGCCTCGATGAGGGCCGCGTCCGCCGGGTCAGCCTCGCCCACGACGACGGTGCGGGCGGCGTCGCCGTGCCAGCCTTCGATGATCGCGCCGAAGTCGATGGAGACCAGGTCGCCGTCGTGCAGCACCCTGTCGCCGGGGATTCCGTGGACCAGTTCCTCGTTCACGGAGATGCAGGCGACGGCCGGGAACGGGGTGCCCCATTCGCCGCCGTAGCCGAGAAAGCTGGAGGTGGCGCCGCGGCGTTCGAGGACGGAGCGCCCGATGCGGTCGATCTCACCGGTGGTCACACCGACGGCGACCGCGTCGCACATCGCCTCGAGCCCCTCGGCGACGACGAGGCCCGCGCGGCGCATCAGCTTCAGCTCAGCCGCGGACTTGACCTCGATGTGGTTCACGGGGCTACGTGCGCCTCGACCTGGGAGAACATGCGCGCACGCACGTCGTCGACGCTGCCGGTGCCGTCCACGTCGACGAGGAGGCCCTTGTTCTCGTAGTGGAACAGCAGCGGCGCGGTCTGGCCGGCGTAGACCTCCATCCGGCGACGGATGGTGTCCTCGTTGTCGTCGGCGCGCCCCTCGATCTCGGCACGGGCGAGCAGCCGCCGCACCAGCGCCTCCGGCTCGACCATCAGGGAGACGACGGCGTCGAGACCCTCACCACGGTCGGCCAGGTAGCGGTCGAGGAAGTGGACCTGGTGCATCGTCCGGGGGAAGCCGTCGAGCAGGAAGCCCGGCTCGCAGTCCGGCTGCGCCAGCCTGTCGGCCACGATCTCCTCAGTGACGTCGTCGGGGACGTACTCGCCGGCGTCGAGGATCGATTTCACCTTGACGCCCAGCGGCGTCTGGTTCTTGATGTTGTGACGGAAGATGTCCCCGGTGGAAATGGCCGGAACACCGAAGCGCTCCGCCAGGGCTGTGGCCTGTGTACCTTTTCCTGCGCCGGGGGCGCCCATGATCAGAAGTCTCACTTGAGGAAACCTTCGTAGTTGCGCTGCTGCAGCTGGCTCTCGATCTTCTTCACTGTGTCAAGGCCGACGCCGACGATGATGAGGATCGACGTGCCGCCGAACGGGAAGTTCTGGGCGGCGCCCACCATGATGAACGCGAGCGTCGGGATGAGCGCGATGAAGGCCAGGTACAGCGAACCGGGTGCCGTCAGTCGCGACAGCACGTAGGCGAGGTAGCGCTCGGTGGGCTTTCCGGCCCGGATGCCCGGGATGAAGCCGCCGTACTTCTTCATGTTGTCGGACACTTCTTCAGGGTTGAAGGTGATCGACACGTAGAAGTAGCAGAACGCGATGATGAGGAAGAACTGCAGCGACACGTAGATCCAGGACGACTGCATCGCGGCGCCCGTGAAGTTGGCCGCGATCCACTCGGACACGGCGCCCTCCGGGCGGAAGGTGGCGTACAGCACCGGGAGGTACAGGATCGAGGAGGCGAAGATGACCGGGATGACGCCGGACTGGTTGACCTTCAGCGGAATGTAGGTGCTCGACCCGCCGACGAGGCGCCTGCCGACCATGCGCTTGGCGTACTGGACCTGGATGCGGCGCTGCCCCTGCTCGACCCAGATGATGCCGAGCATCGTCAGCAGCCCGACACCGATCACCGCGAAGAACAGGAACCAGCCCTGCGCGCCGGGGGTGGAGACCTTGATGGACCACAGGCCGGTCGGGAAGCTGGCCACGATCTGGGTGAAGATCATGATCGACATGCCGTTGCCGACGCCGCGTTCGGTGATGAGCTCGCCCATCCACATGATGACGGCGGTGCCCGCGGTCATGATCATGACCATGGTGATCAGCGGGAAGAGCTCGTCGCTGTAGAGGATGCCGGAGCAACCGGTGAGCAGCTGACCGGAGCGGGCGAGCGTCACGAACGCCGTGGCGTTCAGGACGGCGAGCACCAGCGTCAGGTACCGGGTGTACTCCGTGATCTTCGCCGTACCGGCGGCGCCCTCCTTCTTGAGGGCCTCCAGCTTCGGGATGACGACGGTCAGGAGCTGCAGGATGATCGACGACGTGATGTAGGGCATGATGCCCAACGCGAAGATGGTCAGCTGCAGCAGCGCGCCGCCGGAGAACAGGTTGATGATCGAGTAGATCCCAGCCTGCGGGCCCGAGGCCGCGCTGGTCAGACACTCATCGATTCGGGCCATGTTGACGTTCGGCGACGGCAGCGTCGACCCGAAGCGGAACACGGCAATGATGCCCAGCGTGAAGAGGAGCTTCCTGCGAAGGTCCGGTGTCTTCATCGCGTTTGCGAAGGCGGAGAGCATCCAAACTACTTTCGACAAGTGACATGGGGCGCAACCGTGCTGACAGCACGGCAACCACCGAAGCCTATCAAGGGGTGACCAAGGTCCAAAACTCCAGCGCCGTTGTGCGGGAGGAAAACCGCAGGGGCGGCCCGGATCTTTCCGGACCGCCCCTGCGGGTGGGTTGACCTGAGGTCAGAGTTCCTGGGCGGAACCGCCCGCGGCCTCGAGCTTCGCCTTGGCGGAGCCGGAGAACGCGTGGGCGCTCACCTTCAGGGCGACGGAGACGTCGCCCGTGCCGAGAACCTTCACGACGCTGCCGACGCGCACGGCGCCAGCCTCGACGAGCTCGGCGACGCCGATCTCGCCGCCCTGCGGGAACAGCTCAGCGAGCCGGCCCACGTTGACGACCTGGTACTCGACCCGGAACGGGTTCTTGAACCCCTTGAGCTTCGGGAGGCGCATCTGCAGAGGCATCTGCCCGCCCTCGAAGTTCAACGGAACATTCTTGCGCGCGCCAGTGCCCTTGGTGCCGCGACCAGCGGTCTTACCCTTCGAGCCCTCACCGCGGCCAACACGGGTCTTCTCCGTCTTGGCGCCAGGTGCGGGGCGCAGGTGGTGCAGCTTGAGAGCCACGTCACTTCACCTCTTCCACGGTAACCAGGTGGGCGACGGTGCGGATCATGCCCAACACCTCGGGCCGGTCGTCGCGCGTGACAGTGTCACCGATGCGCTTCAGACCGAGCGTACGCAGCGTGTCACGCTGGTACTGCTTGCCACCCACCCCGGACTTAGTCTGGGTGATCTTCAGCTGAGTCATCAGTTGGCCACCCCTTCCTTGGCAGCCCGCAGGAGCGCCGCGGGAGCGACGTCCTCGACCGGCAGACCGCGACGCTTGGCGACGGCCTCCGGGGTCTCGAGCTGCTTGAGCGCATCAACGGTGGCGTGAACCACGTTGATGGCGTTGGACGAACCGAGCGACTTGGAGAGCACATCGTGCACGCCGGCGCACTCGAGGACCGCACGGACCGAGCCGCCGGCGATGACGCCGGTACCCGGAGACGCGGGACGCAGGAGCACCACGCCGCCAGCCTTCTCACCCTGCACGGAGTGCGGGATGGAGCGCTGGATCATCGGCACGCGGAAGAAGTGCTTCTTGGCCTCTTCAACGCCCTTGGCGATCGCGGCCGGCACCTCCTTGGCCTTGCCGTAGCCGACACCGACCATGCCTTCGCCGTCACCGACGACGACCAGTGCGGTGAAGCTGAAGCGACGACCACCCTGATGGACCTTGGCAACGCGGTTGATGGTCACCACGCGCTCAAGGTACTTGCTTTCTTCCTTGGGAGCCTGGCCACGACGATCGTCACGGCCACGACGCTCACCCGCGCCGGAGCGGCGCTGCTGGGTTTCACTCATCGTGAATTCCTTTCGTCGTGTTAGAAGCCGAGCCCGGCCTCGCGGGCGGCGTCGGCCAGAGCCGCGAGCCGTCCGTGGTACTTGTTGCCTGCGCGGTCGAAGACGACCTGCTCGATGCCTGCGGACTTGGCCCGCTCAGCAATCAGTGTCCCGACCTTGCGGGCCTTCTCGGACTTGTCGCCCTCGATCCCACGGAGGTCAGCCTCCATGGTCGACGCCGATGCGAGGGTACGACCCTGCACATCGTCGATGACCTGGACGAAGAGGTGACGCGACGAACGCGTGACGACGAGCCTGGGACGGTCGGCGGAGCCGTTGATCCGCTTGCGGGCACGCAGCTGGCGGCGGGACCGCGAAGCGGTCTTCGGCGCCAGCGACTTGTTCTGCCTGATGGAGATGGCCATTACTTACCAGCCTTTCCAGCCTTGCGGCGGATCTGCTCGCCGGCGTACTTGACGCCCTTGCCCTTGTACGGTTCGGGCTTGCGGAGCTTGCGGATGTTCGCCGCGGTCTCGCCCACGAGCTGCTTGTCGATGCCCTTGACGCTGAAGCGGGTCGGGGCCTCGACGATGAACTCAATGCCCTCGGGCGCGTTGACGACAACGGGGTGCGAGAAGCCGAGCGCGAACTCGAGCTGCTGCGGGCCCTTGGCCATCACACGGTAACCGACACCGACGATTTCGAGCTTCTTCTCGTAGCCCTCGGTGACGCCCAGGATCATGTTGCTGACCAGCGTGCGGGTCAGGCCGTGGAGCGAGCGCGACTCGCGCTCGTCGTTGGGACGCGCGACCTCAAGCTGGCCAGCGTCGTTCTTATCAATGGTGATCGGCTGCGCAATGGTCAGCGTCAGCGAGCCCTTGGGCCCCTTGACGTCGACCTGGCGGCCGTCGAGCTTCACGTCGACACCGGCGGGGATGGCGATGGGAGCCTGCCAATTCGTGACATTATTTTTTCTCCTTACCTTCGCCGGGTCACCAGATGTAGGCGAGGACTTCGCCACCCACGGACTTGGCCTTGGCGTCGCGATCGGTCAACAGACCCTGCGACGTCGAGATGATGGCGATACCCAGGCCGCCAAGGACCTTGGGAAGCTCGTCCGCCTTGCGGTACACCCGAAGGCCGGGCTTGCTCACGCGCTTGAGCCCTGCGAGGGCCCGCTCACGGGAGTCGCCGTACTTGAGGGTGACCTTGAGCACCTTGCCGACCTGGCCTTCGACCTCGGTCAGCTCGTAGGCCGCGATGTAGCCGTTCTTCTTCAGGATCTCGGCGATGTTCACCTTGATCTTCGACGACGGCATGGACGTCGAATCCTGGTACGCCTGGTTGGCGTTACGCAGACGTGTCAGCATGTCTGCGATCGGATCAGTCATCGTCATGACTTTGTTGCCTCTTTCTCACACCGGTTTCCGGCCGGAGCCGGACCTGGTGTTAGTTGATGAATGTTCGTGGGGCTCGGATCACCAGGACGACTTGGTCACGCCGGGCAGTTCGCCGGCATGGGCCATTTCGCGCAGGCAGACACGGCAGAGACCAAACTTGCGGTAGACCGAGTGGGGTCGGCCGCACTTCTGGCAGCGGGTGTAGGCGCGCACACCGAACTTCGGCTTGCGGGCCTGCTTGACCTTGAGCGCTGTCTTTGCCATCTCTCAGCTCACTTCTTCTTCTTCTTGGCGTAGTACGCGGGACCGCGCTTCACCTTCTGCTTCTTGGGGTCGTCGACCGCCTTGAAGGGGAAGCCGAGGTGCTTGAGCAGGGCGCGACCCTCGTCGTCGTTCTCAGCCGAGGTGACGAAGGTGATGTCCATGCCGCGCACCCGGTCGATGCGGTCCTGGTCGATCTCGAGGAACATGACCTGCTCCGAGAGACCGAAGGTGTAGTTGCCCTTGCCGTCGAACTGGCTGCCGTTGAGGCCGCGGAAGTCACGGATACGGGGCAGCGCGAGCGTCAGCAGACGATCCGCGAACTCCCACATGCGGTCGCCACGCAGCGTGACGTGGCAGCCGATGGGCTGGCCCTCACGCAGCTTGAACTGGGCGATCGACTTGCGGGCCTTGGTCACGGACGGCTTCTGGCCGGTGATCGCGGTGAGGTCCTTGATGGCGCCCTCGATGATCTTCGAGTCACGCGCGGCCTCGCCGACACCCATGTTGACCACGATCTTGGTCAGGTTGGGGATCTGCATGACGTTGGCGTACGCGAACTCGTCCTGCAGCGCAGGAACGATCGTCTCGCGGTACTTCGCCTTGAGGCGGGGAAGGGTCCTGGTGGCAGTCTCGGTCATCAGATCTCCTTGCCGGTCTTGACGGCGATGCGCACCGAACGGGTCGTCTTGTACTCGGAGCCGTCGGGGCGACGCTTGGTGACCTCGACACGGTCGTGACGCACGCGCGTGACGACCTCCTTGCCGTCGACCTTGACCACGAGCTGCACGTTGCTCACGTGGATCGGGGCCTCGACGGTGATGATGCCACCCTCGATCTTGCGGCCGTTGGCCGTCTGCTGCTCGCGACGGTGCTTCTTGACCAGGTTGATGCCCTGGACGGTGACGGTCTGCTTCTCGACGTTGACGGCGATGACCTCGGCGGTCTTGCCGCGGTCGTCACGGTCACCGGCGATCACGCGGACGAGATCACCCTTCTTGATGGACATGCCTGCCATGTCAGATCACCTCCGGGGCGAGCGAGATGATGCGCATGAACTTCTTCTCGCGCAGCTCGCGGGCCACGGGACCGAAGATGCGGGTGCCGCGGGGCTCCCCGTCGTTCTTCAGGATCACGGCCGCGTTCTCATCGAACTTGATGTAGGAACCGTCGGCGCGGCGACGTTCCTTGGCGCTACGGACGATGACGGCCTTGACCACATCGCCCTTCTTGACGTTGCCGCCAGGGATCGCGTCCTTGACGGTGGCGACGATGGTGTCGCCGAGGTAGGCATAGCGGCGCTTGGTGCCACCGAGAACACGGATGCAGAGGATTTCCTTCGCACCAGTGTTGTCGGCGACCTTGAGCCGCGACTCCTGCTGGATCATTCCTTCTCCTTGCTCCACCGGTTCCCAGATATCAGGCCTTGTGAAACTAGAAACGAACCCCCTGGATTCTGCCAGGAGGCAACCCCCAGCTCAAGAGAGAGGGGGCCTTGGTCATCACCCGGGAGAGGTCCCCCGAAGGGGCACAGTCCCAAGGCAACTGGGTCAGTCTATCCCAACCGGTCTGAGCGAGAAAATCGCCGCCACTACTCGCTTCGCAGCGCCTCGACGGGGTCCTTGCGTGACGCCGCCGACGAGGGGATCAGACCGGCGAGAGCCGTCAACGCCATCGAGATGGCGACCAGGATCAGCGCCGCCTGCCAGGGAAGCTGCGCGACGTTCGCGACGTCGAAGTTGGCGTAGACGATGGCGTTGGCCGGGATGGTGAGCAGGAACGTGATGGTGACGCCGAGCGCGCCGGCGACGAAGCCGACGATGAGGGTCTCGGCGTTGAAGACGGTGCGGATGTCCCGCTTGCTGGCACCGATCGAGCGCAGGATCCCGATCTCCTTCTTGCGTTCCAGCACCGAGATGTAGGTGATCACGCCGATCATGATGGAGCTGACGATGAGCGAGATGGCGACGAAGGCCACGAGCACGTAGCTGACCATGTTGATGATGTCGGTCACGGACCCCATCAGCGCACCGACCAGGTCGGTGTACGTGATGACCCGGTCCTCGTCTCCGGCGGCGGTCGCGTCCGCGTTGTACCGGTCGAGGGCGGCGATGACCTCTTCCTTGCCCTCGAAGTCGATCGGGTAGATCTGGATGGCGGACGGTTCGGCGAGGTCCGCGTAGCCCAGGGTGCGCAGGTTCCCCTCGACCGACGCGGTCCGTGTCGTCGCCATGGACATGAGCAGCTGCGTGAGCTCGTCCTGGTTGCGGTTCAGCTGGAATGCGTCGGCGAAGGCGGCCTCATCGATGCCCATGGCGTCCGACATCTGCGTCGTCAGTTGCGACATGGCGCCCTCGAGCTGGGCGGAGATCTGGCTCTGCAACGCGCCGCCCACCTGCGTGGCCAGCTTCGTGGACAGCGTGCCCATGACCTGGTTCATGTAGGCGCCGATCGCCGACTGCAACTGGGTCTCGACGGAGCTGAGGTCGATCAGCCCCATCGCCTCGGCCTGCAGCGCCTGTCCGGCCTCCGAGGCGAGATAGGACTCGAAGCTGCCTTCCACGTTCTCGGGGTCGAGACCGTTGGCGGCGATGTGGGCCAGGTAGCCAGTGACCAGCGTGGTGACCAGCCCCGATTCGGCGCCGTCCCCTCCCCCGGTCAACAGGGCCTGGGCCTCGGGCGTGGCGAGGAAGATGGGGAAGTTGGTGGCGGTGTCGGCCGGGTCGAGACCGTTGTCGGCCGCGTAGGCGAGGTAGGCGGTGACGATCTGCGTCACCACCTCCGTCGACTGCCCCAGGTCGGCGTCGAGGTTGTCGGGTGGGACGACGAGCGTCGTCAGGTCGAGGCCCGCCAGCACCGACTCCAGGTCGAGCGCGGGCAGGTCGGCCGGATCCAGCTCGAGGCTGGGCATGTCCAGATCCCCGAGGCCGGACAGGTCGAGGTGGAGCTTCGACTCGTCGAAGGTGAAGGCCTTGGTGATGGCCTCCTCGTCGATGGAGATCAGGGAGGCCAGGTCGAGGTCGGTCTCGGCCGTGTCGTCGGCGAAGCTGCGTCCGGAGAAGACGTTGATGTCGCGGTGGTCGAGCTGGGCGGCGACGATGTCGGTGCCGGCGGCGCGCTCCATGATGTGGTGCGTCAGCTCGGGCGTGTAGTAGATGCCCGGCTGCAACACGGCATTGTCACCGGAGGGACGCACCACGCCCACCACGCGGAGCGGTTCTCCACCGTCGACCAGCCCGGTCATGAAGGCCGTGTCGCTGCTGCGGTCGGTCCACACGTCGTAGGCGTCGTCGTAGGTGTAGCGGTCGGTGGCGTGCACGAGCCGGAAGGTGACGTCCATGAGCTGGTCGTACGTCAACGTGAGCTTATCCCCGGGGGTCGTGACGGGTTCCTCGTTGATCACCTGCTCGACCATGGCGTCCAGCTCGGCAGGGTCGCGCAGCCCCATCGCGTAGAGCGTCAGATCGCTGATGCCGTTGTCCCCGCTGAGGACCACGACCGTCTCGTCGGCGGAGGTGGGCCAGTCGCCGGCCAGCACCTCGTACTGCGTGTCGACGAGCGACAGGTCGCTCACGAGCTCCCGGAACACGTTGGTGCTTCCCGCCGCCCCATGAGGCTGCTCGCCTCCCCGGCCTGGAACCCCAGGGCCGCGAGCGAGTTGTCCGGGTTGATCTGTCTGGGGCCGTCAGCGGTGTCGGCGGCGAAGATCTGTGGGGTGACGTCGTAGGAGTACTCGATGGCGTTGACGTAGTCGTCGAGGCCGGCGTCGCCGCTGTCGAGCCAGGTCCGCAGGGAGCGCAGGTCGTTGGTGCCGATGCCGCCGAACATGCTCGAGACCATGTCCACCTCGTGGACCTCGCCGTCGCGGTCGCCGTTCGCCCGTTCCTCCATGAGGCCCGCGGACGCGGCCAGCAGGGAGCCGACGTCGAAGCCCTGCTTCTGGATGGACAGGGGGTACATCGACAAGGTGTCCTCCTCGACCCCCTTGATGTACGCCTGGACCCCGTTGGCGAGCGCGAGGATCGCGGCGATGCCGATGATGCCGATGCTGCCCGCGAAGGACGTCATCAGTGTGCGGCCCTTCTTCGTCATGAGGTTGTTGAACGACAGGGCGATGGCCGTCAGGAACGACATGCTGGTCCGGCGCCCAGGGGACCTGCCCGACGCGGCCGCCGGCGTAGGTTCGAAGGGATGGGTGTCCTCCGAGATCACACCGTCGCGGAGGGAGACGATGCGGGTCGCGTACTCCTCCGCGAGTTCGGGGTTGTGCGTGACCATGATGACCAGCCGGTCCCGGGCGATGCTGGTGAGGAGCCCCATGATCTGGACGCTGGTGGTCGAGTCGAGGGCACCGGTCGGCTCGTCGGCGAGCAGGATCTCCGGATCGTTGACCAGGGCCCTGGCGATCGCCACGCGCTGCATCTGGCCGCCGGAGAGCTGGTTGGGCCGCTTGTGGATGTGGTCCGCCAGGCCCACCTCCGTCAGCGCCTCGACGGCGCGGCGGCGGCGCTCCCCCGGCGAGACGCCGGCGAGGGTGAGCGCGAGCTCGACGTTGGCGAGCACGCTCTGGTGCGGGATCAGGTTGTAGCTCTGGAAGACGAACCCGATCCGGTTGTTCCGGTAGGTGTCCCAGTCCCGGTCCTTGTAGCGGGACGTCTCCACGCCGTCGATGATCAGGTTGCCCGAGTCGTAGTGGTCGAGGCCGCCGACCACGTTCAGCAGAGTGGTCTTGCCCGAACCGGAGGGGCCGAGGATGGCGACGAACTCGTTGTCGCGGAAGGCGATGGAGACGTCGTTGAGGGCGACCTGCGTGAAGTCGCCGGTCGTGTACGTCTTCGAGACGTTCCTGACCTCCAGCACCGCATCCCCATTCCGCCGGCCGTAGAGTCGCGTCCGACCAGGACAAGCCTACGGTCGTCGGGCAAACGCGCGGTTGCCGGGGCCCGTCTCCCCCTTCCAGCGGAGCCCGCTGTCGTCGGATGGCATTCTGGTGACATGAAGTTCCTCCTGCGCCTCGTCGTCACCGCCCTCGCGACCGCTGTCGCGGTGTGGATCGTGCCCGGCATCACCCTGACCGACACCGATCGCACCTCGCAGGCGCTGACCCTGCTCGGGGTCGCCGTGATCTTCGGCATCGTCAACGCCGTCGTCAAGCCGATCATGCAGGTGCTGAGCGCCTGCCTCATCGTGCTCACGCTCGGCATCTTCCTGCTCGTGATCAACGCGGCCATGCTCGCACTGACCTCGTGGTTCGCGGGCGTGGTGGGGCTCGGCTTCCACGTGGACGGCTTCTGGGCGGCCGTGTTCGGCTCGGTGATCATCTCGGTCGTGGGCGCCCTCCTCGGGGGCCTGCTCGGGCAGGGCCGGCGCGAGGAGGCGTGACCGGCGCTAGCCCTTGACCGCGCCCCCCATCCCGGCCCCGCTGAGGAAGAGTCGCTGGAACCCGAGGAAGAGGACGACGGGGATCAGGGTCGCGATCGCGAGCGACGCCAGGAAGACGCCGAGGTCGACCGATCCCGCGATCGCGGGGAGCCTGACCGACAGCGGCTGGATCGTCGGGTCCTTCAACACGAGCATGGGCCAGAGGAAGTCCTTCCAGCTCGCGATGATCGCAAACACGCTGACGACCCGAGGATCGGCTTCGACATCGGGAGGACGATGGACCAGAACAACCGGAAGTTGCCGGCACCGTCCACCCGGGCGGCCTCGAAAACCTCCCGGGGCAGGCTGTCAAAGAAGCGGGCGACGAGCACGACGTTGAAGGCGCTGGCACCCGCGGGTAGCCAGACGGCCCAGAAGGTGTTGATCAGCGACACCCCGAGCAGCGGTGGGTCGAGCACCGTCAGGTACAGCGGAATAAGGAGCACGACGGCCGGCACGAACAGAGTCGCAAGGACCATTGCGTGCAGCGCGCGGCCGTACTTCGGCCGCAGCACCGACAGCACGTAGCCGCCCGTGGTGGCGACGATCACCTGCGAGGCCCAGGCACCCAGCGCCAGCCACACGGTGTTCAGGAAGTAGCGGCTGATCTGGACCCGGTTCCAGGCCTGCTCCAGGTTGTCGAACTTGAGCCCGTTCGGGAACAGCGCGAGGGGCGTCCGGAGGATGTCCTGCGTGGGGGTGACGGCGAACTTCGCGAGCAGCAGCATCGGCCCGAGGCCTGCGATCACCAGGAGGAGGAGCAGGACTCCGTGGGCGCCGCCGAGGCCGGCCCTGACCAGCGGCCTGCGCCAGTCTGCCGATGAGACGATGCCGCGCTGGACGGGGGCACTGCGCGTCTTCATGACCCGCTCCAGGATCTCGTGAGTCGGAAGTAGATGAGGGAGAACACCGCGAGGAAGGCGGCCAGCATGAGCGACAGGGCGGTCGCGGCGCCGTAGTTGCCGCCGAGGCTTGTCGCGAACGCGTAGTTGTAGATCAGTAGCAGGACGGTGATGGTGGCGTGGGCAGGGCCACCCCGGTGAACAGGTAGGGCTCGAGGAACACCTGTGCGGTGGCGATGATCTGGAGGATGAGGGTGATGTAGATGACGCCACGCAACTGGGGCAGCGTGACGTGCCATATCTTGTGCCAGATGCCGGCTCCGTCCATCTCGGCGGCTTCGTAGAGTTCCGGGGGGACACCGGTCAGCGCTGCAAGGTAGATGATGATCGTGCCGCCGGCCCCCGCCCACGTGGCGGCGAGGACGAGCGACGGCATGGCCCAGCCTGCGTCCTGGTACCAGGGGAACGGGCCGAGACCCACCCAGCCGAGGATCGTGTTGAACACCCCAGTGGGGCTCCCGTCGTAGAAGAACTTCCACAGCAGTACGGCGACGACCGGGGGAACGACGACGGGAAGGTACGCCAGCGCCGAGTAGATTCCCTTCCCCTCCGAACCTCGCTCATCAGAACGGCCACGACGAGCGGGATCGGGAAACCGATGAGCAGAGCCAGAAACGCGAAGTACAGGGTGTTTCGGACGGCGACAGCGAGGAGCGGATCATTCAGGACGTAGGCGAAGTTGTCGAGGCCGACGAACACGGCCGGATCGACCAGGTTCGTCCTCTGGACGCTCATGATCACCGACCGCACGATCGGCAGCCACGAGAAGATCCCAAAGATGAGCAGCAGCGGGAGCGCGAAGAACAGGGTGCTCGCTCCGCCGCTGCTCACCCAACCTCTGCTGCGGGAGACGATGCCTTTCCTAGGCCTGGAAGCCGTGGTTGTCACGTGGATTCACTCCTGGATGTCGGTCGAGTGGGGTGCCGGGTTCCCGCGGCACCCCACCTCTGTGTCACTTGGCGTCGAGCAGCGCCTGCGCCTGCTTGTTCACATCGGCGAGGAGCTTGTCGATGTCCGCATCCTTGTCAGTGAGCACGGCCTGCACGACGGGGTCGAGCAGGGCGTAGATCTCCTGCGTCTTCTGGCTCGGCTCACCCACCAGGTTGAGGTCGAACATCGTCGACGTGTAGCCCTTCATCTGGTCGAGCGGCAGGTTGATGAACTCCTTGATCCACGACTGGTTCTCCTCGTACTGGGCTCGGTTGAACATCGGCAGAACAGGGGTTCCGACGGGCTGGTTGTTGGCGACCAGCGTCTTTGCGTCGGCGATGGCCCTGTCCTTGTCAATCAGTTTGGCCAGGTAGAAGAAGTCGATCCACTTGATGGCCGCGTCCTTCTCTGCGTCGGTCGCCGAGGCGGGCATCGCCACGAGGGTGCCGCCGGTGAGGACTCCCGCGTCCTCGCCCTCCTGCGGCATGGCGCCGAGGCCGTACATCTCCGGATTCAGGCCGTTGGTCTGCACCATCGAGGTGTAGACGTCGGAGCCGGAGGTGAACATGCCGACCTGGCCTGCGGCGAAGGCCTGGTTGATGCTGCCCCAGTCGAACATGAAGTTGGAGCCCATCGAGTTGTCGGCCCAGCGCATGTCCTTGAGCATCTGCAGTGCGGCCTTCGTGCCCTCGTTGTCTAGCGTCGAGGTCGCGGTGCCGTCGGCGTTGAGGGTCTGGACCCGGCCGCCGTGGGCGAAGGTGTTGGCGACCAGCTGCCACCCGCCCGTATTGTTCTGGGTCATCTGCATGTAACCGGCGACCCCTGGATTGGCCTCGGCGATCTTCCTGGCCGCCTCGCGGACCTCGGTCCAGGTCGTCGGCGGCTTGTCGGGGTCGAGCCCCGCCGACGTGAACAGGTCGCGGTTGATGTGCAGGCCGACTCCGTAGACGTTCTTGGCTGGGATGGCGTAGACCTTGCCGTCCGGGCCTTTGCCGGCCGCGAGCAGCGACTCGTTGAACTTCGAGGCGTACGGCAGGGTCTGGAACTGGGCATCGAGCTCGGCGATCTGCTTGTTCTCGATCAGCGTCTTGCCGTCGGTGAACGGGATCTCGAAGACGTGAGGAAGAGTGCCGCCCGCGAGCTGGGCCGCGAACGTTGTTGCCTTCCACTCGTACTCCTCGGGGACGATGTCGATCCCCGGATTGGCGGCCTCGAACTCGGCCACCTGGGCGTTGAAGGCGTCGATCGCGGCCTGTTCCGAGCCGGGAAGCAGAGAGACCACGCGCAAAGTGACCTGCTCCGCGGCGGTTGCCGTGCCGCCGGGCGAGCCGCTCGGCGCATCCGTGGGGCCGGCCGGGGTCTGGGCTGAGCAGCCGATGAGGGCGCCTGCGCCCACGAACGCTGCCACGAGTGCGGCGATGCCGCCTCGGGTCGATGTCATGAAACTCACTTCTCCTTCGGGTTGTGGGCGAGCCAGACGGCGTTATCTGGCTCGAGGTGGCCGTGACGCAACGCGCCACTGGCCAGCAGAATGGGGGCGGACTCCGGCAATGCGACCGGAGAGCCGCTCATGTTGACCAGACACGTGACGGTGTCGGCACCGGTTCCCCGGGTGAAGGCGAGCACGCCGGGATCGGAGTCGATCCAGGAGAACTGCTCGCAGGCAAGGCCAGGGACGGAGCGTCGCAGCGCGAGGGCCGTTCGGTACAGGTTGAGCATCGACCCGGGGTCAGCGACCTGGCCGTCGACGGCATAGTCCGCCCACCATGCTGGCTGGGGCAACCACGTCGCCACCTCGACGGGGGAGAACCCGACATTGGGGGCCCCGGCGCGCCAGGGCAGCGGCACCCGGCAACCGTCGCGGCCCGGGTCCTTGCCGCCGGAGAGCAGGTACATCGGATCCCTGCGCGCCCCGTCGGGCATGTCCTCGACCTCCGGAAGGCCGAGCTCGTCTCCCTGATATATGTAGAGCGATCCCGGCAGCGCGGCCGTGAGCAGCGCAGCGGCCCTTGCCCTGCGGTGACCGAGGGCGAGGTCGGTCGGCTCACCGAACCTCTTGTCGGCGAACGAGAAGCCGGACTTCTCGCGGCCGTACCTGGTGACGGGCCGGGTGATGTCGTGGTTCGACAGCACCCACGTCGAGGGCGCGCCGACGAGCGCGTGGGCGGAAAGGGTGTCGTCGATCGACTCGCGGAACTGGCCGGCGTCCCAGGGTCGGATCATGAAGTCAAAGTTAAAGGCAGTGTGCATCTCGTCGTCGCGCAGGTAGTTGGCGAACCGGGTCGCGTCGGGCAGCCAGACCTCCCCCACCAGCACCCTGGTTCCGCGGTAGCTGTTGGCCACCCGCCTCCAACTGCGGTAGACGTCGTGCACCTGGTCCCGGTCCGTGTTGGGATGTTGACCGGGCGGGTACTCGTCGACGATGTCCGCGAGGCCGGGGTCCTTGATCAGCAGCGCGGCCGAGTCGACGCGGATGCCTGCAACCCCACGGTCGAACCAGAAGCGCAGTACCGACTCGTGCTCCTCCCACACCCCGGGGTTCGTCCAGTTCAGGTCGGGTTGCTCCGGCGTGAACAGATGCAGATACCACTGGCCGGGGCGTCCGTCCGCCTCCACGACTCTGCTCCAGGTCGGCCCGTGGAAGTTCGAGGGCCACTGATTGGGCGGGATCTCGCCGCGGCCGCCGCCGTCCCGGAACCAGAATCGCTCACGGGCCGCCGAGCCCGGTCCTGCCACGAGGGCCTCCTGGAACCAATTGTGGGCGGAGGAGACGTGGTTGGGCACGACGTCGACGATCGTGCGGATGCCGTGCTCGGAGGCCTCGGCGATCAGCAGTTCCGCCTCCCGCAGCGTGCCGAGTTCGGGGTGAATGACTCGATAGTCGGCCACGTCGTAGCCGCCGTCGATCAGCGGTGACGCGTACCACGGCGTGAACCACAGGGCGTCCACGCCGAGGGAGACCAGGTACGGCAGCGCCGCGCGCACCCCGGCAAGGTCGCCGATCCCGTCGCCGTCGCTGTCGGCGAAGCTGCGCGGGTAAACCTCGTAAATGACCGCGTGCCGCCACCACGACGCGTCGTCGACCTCTACCTCAGCCACCGTAGTTCCATCCTATATCAGAACCCGTTTACCGGTACACGTTTACCGGTAAAGGTGATGCTAGACTCCATCCCGAGACCCGTCAACCTGTGTTATCGGATCGTGACCCGGAACCACCTATGGGTAGGCTCCCGATTGGGAAGGAGGGTGCATGACAACGGTCAGAGACATCGCTGCCGAGGCCGGCGTGAGCGCCATGACGGTCTCCAACGTGATCAACGGCCGCACAGACAAGGTGTCGGTCGCCACCGCGGAACGCGTGCGCAGCATCATGGCGCGGACCGGGTACGTTCCCAACGGCCCTGCCACCGCGCTTTCCACGAGTCGCTCGAACATCGTGGCGCTGATTCACGCCGCCAGCGGCCGGCGCAGTCAGCCCAGCCCCCACGACTCGATCTTCCTCGATGAGGTGGAGCGCCGGGTCACCGGGACGGGGAGATTCCTGATGATCAGGTCGGCCGATGACGTAGCCCAGACCTCGGCAGAACTCCGATCATGGCGGGTTGACGGTGCGATCGTGCTCGGCGCGTTCGCCTCCGAGGCCGACGAGGTCCAGGCCCAACTCGGCCTCCCCCTCGTGTTCGTAGACAACTACTCGACCTCCAGCCGCATCAGCCGGGTCGGCCTCGACGACTTTCAGGGCGGGCTTCTGGCCGCACGAGAGCTGATCGGCGCTGGCCACCGACGCCTGGCGCTCGTCGCGCCTGGCGTCGACCGGCCCGGCGTCATCCACCAGCGCTATCTCGGGTTCCGCGCCGCGGTCGCGGAGGCCAGCCTCGACAGGAACTCGCTCGAGCTCATCGACTGCGAACCGTTCTTCGATCCGAGCTGGGAACTCGGGTCTGCCCTGGCACGACGACAGGACCGTCCCACCGGCCTCTTCGCGACTGCCGACATCATCGCGATCGGACTACTCAAGGGGATGGCCGAGGCCGGCGTGCAGGTTCCCACCGCTGCGTCGATCGTTGGCTTCGACGACCTCCCGGAGGCCCGCTACGTGACGCCGTCGCTCACCACGATCCGGCAGGACATCCCGGCAAAGGCGCAGGCCGCCGTTGATGCCCTGCTCACCCTCATCGAGGGCAACGAGCGCCCGGCCGAGGTCCGGCTGCCCGTGACTCTCTGCCGCCGCGGTTCCGTCGCGCCCGCTCCCCCAGACTGACCGGGACAGATGGCAAAAGGCCCGCCCCTCCGGAGAGGGGCGGGCCTGCTGCTGTGGGCGTGCCTTACTTGGCGCGCTCGAGGATCTCGACCAGGCGCCAGCGCTTCTGCGCCGACAGCGGACGGGTCTCCATGACGCGGACGCGGTCGCCGATGCCGGCTTCGTTGTTCTCGTCGTGGGCCTTGAGCCGCGAGGACTTGGTCATGACCTTGCCGTAGAGCGGGTGCTTCACGCGGTCCTCAACGAGGACGACGATGGTCTTGTCCATCTTGTCGGACACGACGACACCCTGCAGCACCTTGCGGGCGCTGCGAGCTTCAGTGGTGATCTCTTCGCTCATATTTACTTCTCCTCAACAACCGGCTCGTCGACGATGCCGAGGTTGCGCTCCTGGAGCACGGTGTAGATCCGTGCGATGTCCTGACGGACGGAACGCAGTCGGCTGCTCGACTCCAGCTGGCCGGTAGCAGCCTGGAAGCGAAGACCGAACAGCTCCTCCTTCAGCTCAACGACCTTGGCGTTGAGCTGATCACGCGACAGACCACGCAGGTCGTGTGCGGCGAGAGACTTACTCATCAGATGTCACCTGCTTCGCGCTTGATGAAGCGTGCCTTGAACGGCAGCTTGTGGATGGCGAGGCGCATGGCCTCACGGGCAACGTCCTCCGTGACGCCGGACAGCTCGAAGAGCACGCGACCCGGCTTGATGTTGGCGACCCACCACTCCGGCGAACCCTTGCCGGAACCCATGCGGGTTTCGGCCGGCTTCTTCGTCAGCGGACGATCGGGGTAGACGTTGATCCACACCTTGCCGCCACGCTTGATGTGACGGGTCATGGCGATACGAGCGGCCTCGATCTGACGGTTGGTCAGGTAGGACGACTCGAGAGCCTGGATGCCGTAGTCGCCGAAGGCCAGCTTGGTGCCGCCCTTGGCCGCGCCATCCCGCTTGGGGTGGTGCTGCTTACGGAACTTCACTCGGCGGGGAATAAGCATGCTTATGCTCCTGCGTTCTCAGTAGCGGGCGCAGCCGACTCGGCAGCTGCGTCGGCGCGACGGCGGCCACCGCGCTCGGGACGATCCCCACGGCCTTCGCCGCGGGCGGGACGACGGCCCGGACGCTGACGACCGGCGGGCGCCGCGTTGCGGGCAGCCTTCTGGGCAGCGCGCTCAGCGCGGGTGCCTGCGACGTCGCCCTTGTAGATCCAGACCTTGACGCCGATGCGGCCGAACGTGGTCCGGGCCTCATAGAAGCCGTAGTCGATGTCGGCGCGGAGGGTGTGCAGCGGCACCTGGCCGTCGCGGTAGCCCTCGGAGCGCGACATCTCGGCACCGCCGAGACGGCCGGAGCACTTGATGCGGATGCCCTTGGCGCCGGAGCGCATGGCCGTCTGCTGAGCCTTGCGCATGGCGCGGCGGAAGGCCACGCGGGCGCTGAGCTGCTCGGCGACACCCTGGGCGACGAGCTGAGCGTCGATCTCGGGGTTCTTGACCTCGAGGATGTTCAGCTGGACCTGCTTGCCGGTGAGCTTCTCGAGCTCGGAGCGGACGCGCTCCGCCTCGGCGCCGTTACGGCCGATGACGATGCCCGGACGCGCGGCGTGCAGGAAGATGGTCACCCGCTCGGAGCGACGCTCGATCTCGATGGACGAGATGCCGGCGCGCTCGAGCGTCTTGGTCAGGTACCCACGGATCTTGACATCCTCACCGACATACGCGGCGTAATGCTTGTCGCTGTACCAACGCGTCTTGTGGTCGGTGGTGATGCCGAGGCGGAAGCCGTTCGGGTTGATCTTTTGGCCCATTATCAGGCTCCCTTCGTCTCGCGGGGTTCGACAACCACGGTGATGTGCGAGCCACGCTTCAGGATGCGGCTCGCCGATCCCTTGGCCCGCGGGCGGATGCGTCGGAGGGTGACACCCTCGTCCACGAACGCCTTGGAGATGTACAGGTCGTCAGCGCGCAGGGCCTCAGCGGACTCGGCGTTGGCGACCGCGGACGCCACCACCTTGTACACCGGCTCCGACGCGGCCTGCGGCGCGAACTTGAGCGCCACCAGGGCGTCCTTGATGTCCATGCCGCGGACCAGATCGACGACACGACGGACCTTGGTCGGGCTCATCCGGACGTGGCGCGCGATGGCGTACGAGCCAGGACGATCCCCGAGCAGGGTCTCGCGACGACGGCTGTTGCCGTTCTCGTTGCTCATAGTGAAATCAGTTCCTTATCTCGCGCCTCAGCGGCGACGGGCCTTCTTGTCGTCCTTCACGTGACCCTTGAAGGTACGCGTGGGAGCGAACTCGCCCAGCTTGTGACCGATCATGGACTCGGTGACGAACACCGGGACATGCTTGCGACCGTCGTGCACCGCGATGGTGTGCCCGAGCATGTCGGGGATGATCATCGAACGGCGCGACCAGGTGCGGATGACGTTCTTGGTGCCCTTGTCGTTCTGCACTTCCACCTTCTTGAGGAGGTGGTCGTCGACGAAGGGACCCTTCTTAAGGCTGCGTGGCATTGTTCCAGACTCTCCCTATCAGCGCTTCTTGCCGGTCTTGCGTCGACGGACGATGAGCCGGTTGCTCGCCTTGTTCTTGTCGCGGGTGCGGCCCTCGGCCTTGCCCCACGGGGAAACGGGGTGACGGCCACCGGAGGTGCGGCCTTCGCCACCACCGTGCGGGTGGTCGACCGGGTTCATGACGACACCGCGGACGGTCGGGCGGATGCCCTTCCAGCGGTTACGGCCGGCCTTACCCCAGTTGATGTTCGACTGCTCGGCGTTGCCGACCGTGCCGATCGTGGCGCGGCAGCGGACGTCGACCATGCGCATTTCGCCCGAGGGCATGCGCAGCGTCGCGTACTTGCCCTCACGGGCGACGAGCTGGATCGAAGCGCCGGCCGAGCGGCCGAGCTTTGCACCGCCGCCGGGGCGGAGCTCCACCGCGTGCACCGTGGTGCCGACGGGGATCTGACGCAGTTCGAGGTTGTTGCCCGGCTTGATGTCGGAGCCCTCGCCCGCCGAGATGACGGTGCCCTGGGTCAGCCCGTTGGGGGCGATGATGTAGCGCTTCTCGCCGTCCGCGTAGTGCAGCAGGGCGATGCGGGCGGTGCGGTTGGGGTCGTACTCGATGTGAGCGACCTTGGCCGGCACGCCGTCCTTGTCGTAGCGCTTGAAGTCGATCAGACGGTAGGCCTGCTTGTGGCCACCGCCGATGTGACGAGTGGTGATGCGACCGGTGTTGTTACGGCCACCGGTCTTCGTCTTCGGGACGAGCAGCGACTTCTCCGGGGTGGAGCGAGTGAGCTCGACGAAGTCGGACACGCTGGAGCCACGACGGCCCGGCGTTGTCGGCTTGTACTTACGGATACCCATGAGTCAAATTTCCTTCTTCTCGCAGCACTCCGGTCAGTCGACCGGGCCCCCGAAGATGTCGATGCTCTGGCCCTCGGCAAGGGTGACGATGGCACGCTTGGTGTCAGCCTTCTTGCCGTAGCCGTAGCGGGTGCGGCGACGCTTGCCCTGGCGGTTGAGGGTGTTCACGGACGTGACCTTGACGTCGAAGATCGACTCAATGGCGATCTTGATCTCGGTCTTGTTCGCGTCAGGAGCGACGACGAAGGTGTACTTACCCTCGTCGAGCAGGTTGTAGCTCTTCTCGCTGACCACGGGACGCAGGATGACGTCGCGGTGATCGCGGATCTTCAGCGCAGTCGTCACTTGTCCTCCTCCTTCGACTTCTCGGCCACGGCGGCCTCTTCTGCCTCGGCCGCAGCCTCGGACTCGGTGGCGACGGCCTTGGCCGACTTACCCGACGCGGGGCCGGCGACGAACGCGGCAAGTGCGGCGGAGGTGAAGACCACCTTGTCGTTGACCAGAACGTCGTAGGTGTTGAGCTGGTCAACAGCGATGGCGTGCACCGTGGGAACGTTGCGCAGGCTGAGCCAGGCGACGTCCTCGAAGCGGTCGATCACGACGAGCACCTTGGACAGATCGCCTGCGACCTTGGTCAGCGAAGCGATCGCGGCCTTGGTCGACGGGGCATCGCCCGAGACGATCTCCGAGACGATGAAGATCTGGCCGTCACGGGCCCGATCCGACAGCGCGCCACGGAGGGCGGCCGCGATCATCTTCTTGGGGGTGCGCTGCGCGTAGTCACGCGGCGTCGGGCCGTGGACGACGCCACCGCCGGTCCAGATGGGCGAACGACGCGAGCCGTGACGGGCGCGGCCGGTGCCCTTCTGACGCCACGGCTTGATGCCGCCGCCACGGACCTCTGCGCGGGTCTTGGTGTCGTGCGTGCCCTGGCGGCTCGCCGCGAGCTGCGCGACGACAACCTGGTGGACCAGCGGAATGTTCAGCTGGACGTCGAACAGCGCGGCGGGAAGATCGGCCTTGCCGGCCTTCTTGCCCGAGGCATCGATAACGTCAACAGTCAGGTCGCTCATGCTGCGGCACCCTTCTTGGCTGCGGTGCGGACGACGACGACGGAACCCTTGTTGCCGGGGATGGCCCGCGGACGAGGATCAGGCCACGCTCGGCGTCGACGGCGTGAATCTTCAGGTTCTGGACAGTGATCTTCTCATTGCCCATGCGGCCGGCCATGCGGACGCCCTTGAAGACGCGTCCGGGGGTGGCGCAGCCACCGATCGAGCCGGGCGAACGGTGCTTGCGGTGCACACCGTGCGAGGCGCTGAGGCCACTGAAGCCGTGGCGCTTCATGACGCCCGCGGTGCCCTTGCCCTTGGAGGTGCCGGTCACGTCGACGAACTCGCCGTCGGCGAAGACCTCGGCGGACAGCTCCTGCCCGAGCGTGAACTCGGAGGCGTCAGCCGTGCGCAGCTCGATGAGGTGCTTGCGGGGGGTGACGTCGGCCTTGGCGAAGTGCCCGGCCTCCGGCTTGGTGACCTTCTTGGCCTTGACCGCGCCGTAGCCGAGCTGCACGGCGTTGTAGCCGTCCGTCTCGGGGGTGCGGACCTGCGTCACGACGCAGGGACCGGCCTGGATGACGGTCACGGGGACGATCTTGTTGTTCTCGTCCCAGAGCTGGGTCATGCCGAGCTTGGTGCCCAGGATGCCCTTAACGATTCGTTCACTCATTTCAGCAGACCTCACGGGAGCTTGATCTCGATGTCGACACCGGCAGGCAGATCGAGACGCATCAGCGAATCGACGGTCTTCGGCGTCGGATCGAGGATGTCGATCAGGCGCTTGTGCGTGCGCATCTCGAAGTGCTCACGGCTGTCCTTGTACTTGTGGGGCGAACGGATGACGCAGAAGACATTCTTCTCCGTCGGCAGCGGCACGGGGCCGGCCACCTTCGCGCCCGTGCGAGTCACGGTGTCGACGATCTTGCGCGCCGAGCTGTCGATGACCTCATGGTCATACGCCCGCAGCCTGATGCGGATCTTTTGTCCAGCCACAGTCGTTCCTTCTTCTCGTCCCTTTGGAAATTTCAAGTTCCTACGGGGTAAAACCCCTTGTCACTCCGACCCCCGAGGTCGGGAGTGTCGCGGCCTCGAGCCGCAGGAAACGACACCCTTCTCGACCTGGATCTCGAAGGTCACATGCCGCGCCTAGCGCTGGATGAAGACCTCACTCGGAGAGCGGCGGCGCTCGCGCACCAGCCACCCCTCGCGGAGCAACTTGCCCATTCTGTCACGATCCGCCGACCTCGCCAAATCGGGGGGCCTCCGACCCCGGTACCCGCGCCCGGGCGTGGCGCGGCGGGGCCGAGTGCCTAGTAGGTGACCAGTCCCCTGGCCCGGAAGATGTCCCTGGCCTCCTCGACCGCCTCGGCCGAAGGCGCCTGCGTGTCCGGCAGCGCGTACTCCAGGCCGATCTCCGACCACTTGTCGCGGCCCATCTGATGGAAGGGGAGGATCTCGACGCGGGTGACGCACGAGAGCTCGGCGGCGTAGTCGGCGACGGCGGCCACGTTGGCCGGATCGTCTGTCAGCCCCGGCACGAGCACGAAGCGGATCCAGGTCTCGATGCCGAGGTCCGCCAGCCGGCGCCCGAACTCGAGCGTCGGCGCGAGGTCACGTCCCGTGACACGACGGTAGGTGTCCTCGTCACCGGACTTCACGTCCAGCAGGACGAGGTCGACGTCGGCCAGCAGCTCGTCCGTGGCGTTGCGTCCGAGGAATCCGGACGTGTCGATCGCGGTGTGGATGCCCAGTTCCTTCGCACCCCGCAGGATGCGCGCGGCGAAGGCGGGCTGCTGCAGCACCTCGCCGCCGGAGAGGGTGATGCCGCCCGTGGTCGCCGCGAAGACGCCCCGGTAGCGGCGGATGCGGGCGAGCAGGTCATCCGCCAGGACCGGCACCCCGCGGTTGGCGCTCATGGTGTCCGGGTTGTGGCAGTACAGGCAGCGGAGCGGACAGCCCGCGAGGAACGTCGTCATCCGCGTCCCCGGGCCGTCGACCGCCGTCACGAGTTCCCAGGAGTGCACGGAGCCGAGCTCGCCCGCCCGCTGGGCACTCAGCGCCTCGGACCGGTCGAGATGGTCGGCGACAGGGATGCCGCCGAGCATGCTCGCCCGGTTCCGCGGGGTAGTGGGTGCCCCCGTCGGGGCACCCACTGCGGCCGAGGTCACGTCAGAGCGCCTCGTGGAAGGTGCGCGACAGCACGTCGAGCTGCTGCTCCCGCGTCAGCTTGACGAAGTTCACCGCGTAGCCGGAGACCCGGATCGTCAGCTGCGGGTAGTTCTCGGGGTTCTCCATCGCGTCGAGCAGCGTCTCCTTGTTGAGGACGTTGATGTTGGCGTGGTAGAGCCCCTCCCCCATTCCCGCGTCGAGGATGCCGACCAGGTTGGCGATCCGCTCCTCCTGCGTGCGGCCGAGGGCCGGCGGGGTGATGGTGTTCGTCAGCGAGATGCCGTCGAGTGCGTCGTCATAGGACAGCTTGCCGACGCTCATCATGGAGGCCAGCATGCCGTGCGTGTCAGCACCGTTGGCCGGGTTGGCACCGGGGGCGAAGGGCGTGCCGGCGGCGTGTCCACTCGGGAACGCGCCGGTGGCCTTGCCGTAGACGACGTTGGACGTGATCGTCAGCACCGACTGGGTCGGGATGGCGTCGCGGTACATCTTGATCTTGCGGATCTTGCCCATGACGGTGGCCACGACCTGCTGGGCGATCTCGTCGGCGCGGTCGTCGTCGTTGCCGTACTTCGGGAAGTCGCCCTCGGTGATGTAGTCGATGACGAGCCCGGAGTCGTCGCGGACCGGGGTGACGGTGGCGTACCGGATCGCCGACAGGGAGTCGGCGACGATCGACAGGCCGGCCATGCCGCAGCCCATGGTGCGCACGATCTCGTCGTCGTGCAGCGCCATCTCCATGGCCTCGTAGGCGTACTTGTCGTGGCTGTAGTGGATGATGTTGAGCGCCTCGACGTAGGTCTCGACCGCCCAGTCGAGCATCTTGTCGTAGGCCCCCCAGACGGTGTCGAAGTCGAGCGGCCCCTCGTCCGTGATGGGCTCGTAGCCGGGCACGATCTTCTTGCCGGAGACCTCGTCGCGGCCGCCGTTGATGGCGTAGAGCAGCGCCTTCGCGCTGTTGAGGCGCGCGCCGAAGAACTGCATCTGCTTCCCGATGGCCATCGGGGAGACGCAGCAGGCGATGGCCGTGTCGTCGCCCCAGTGACGACGGATCTCGCCGTCGGACTCGTACTGGATGGCCGACGTCTCGATGGAGATCAGGGAGCAGAACTCCTTGTAGCCTGCGGGCAGCTTCGGATCCCAGTAGATGGTGATGTTCGGCTCGGGGGCCGGGCCGAGGTTGCGCAGTGTCTGCAGCAGCCTGAACGACGTCTTCGTGACCAGGGTGCGGCCGTCGTTGGCGAGTCCGCCGTCGGACCAGGTGGCCCAGTACGGGTCGCCGGAGAAGATCTGGTCGTAGTCGATGGTGCGCAGGAACCGCACGATGCGCAGCTTGGTGACGAGCGCGTCGATGATCTCCTGGGCGCCCTCCTCCGTCAGGATCCCGGCGGCGAGGTCACGCTCTGCGTAGACGTCGAAGAAGCCCGACAGCCGGCCGATGCTCATGGCGGCGCCGTCCTGGCTCTTCACCGAGGCGAGGTAGGCCAGGTAGGTCCACTGGACGGCCTCGTGGAAGGTGACGGCGGGCCGACCGAGGTCGAAGCCGTAGCTCGCGCCGAGGTTCTTCAGCTTCTTGAGTGCCTTGATCTGCTCGGAGTGCTCCTCGCGGTAGCGGGCCCAGTTCTCGCTGAACGGCTGGTCGGCGACGGAGTCCTTGTCGGCCTGCTTGGCCTCGATGAGCCGGTCGACGCCGTAGAGCGCCACGCGACGGTAGTCGCCGATGATCCGGCCGCGGCCGTAGGCATCCGGCAGGCCGGTGATGAGGTGCGAGCTGCGGGCGGCGCGGATGCGCGGGGTGTAGATGTCGAAGACGGCCTCGTTGTGCGTCTTGCGGTGGCGGGTGAAGATCTCCTTGATCCGCTCGTCCGGCTCGAGGCCGGCCTCACGGATGGCCGTCTCGACCATGCGCCAGCCGCCCGCGGGCATCATGGGGCGCTTGAGGGGCGTGTCGGTCTGCAGGCCGACGATCACGTCGTCGTCCGCGCAGATGTAGCCGGCCGGGAAGGCGTCGACGTCGGCGGGGATGTGGGTCTCCACGTCGTAGACCCGTCGGGCCCGCTCGACGCTCAGGAAGTCGCGCTGCAGGGTCTCCCACACGGTCAGCGTCTTCTCGGTCGCGCCGGAGAGGAAGCCGGCATCCCCGGTGTAGGGGGTGAAGTTCGCGAGGATGAAGTCGCGGACGTCGATGTTCGTCTGCCACGCCCCGGGGCGGAATCCGTCCCAGGCGTCGTCGGGCAACGCGGTACCGAGGGTGGGGGCCGAAGCCGTCATGTGGGGTGCTCCTGAGATCACGAAGTAGGTAGGTCCTGTGCGTCTCCCGGCCGGGCGATTCCCCTCGCGACGAGGGGCTTCCCGGCTCGGGAGTACGCGCTGGTTCAAATACTACTCACGGTAGGAGTCGGACGAAAATCGGCCCCATCCACCCTGATCAGTTGAGCGAAAAGGTCACCTTCCACTCGGCCAGCCGAGGCCGCAGCTGGTACTCCGGACGCACGTCCGGGCCACACGAGGCGGAGCCGAGGCCCTGCTGCTGGACGTCCAGGTAGAGGTGCGTCGCGCTCGAGGCGGGCAGCTCGTGCGGGTGCGCGGCGGCCGTGACCTCATGGGCGTCGTGGGCCCGCAGGCTGAAGCCGGGCAGCTCGCCGGCGACGCGCTCCGCACGCAGCACGAGGTCGAGCTCAGGAAGGCTCAGCTCGCGGAGCTCGGCCCGGTGGCCGGACTCCTGCGGGACGGCGTACTCGACCACGAGGTCGGCGACGCTCGACTCGAAGCGCCCGACGAGTGCGGCCTCGGAGGAGTCCGCGTAGTTCTCGTGCGGGCCCGTGCCGAACCAGGACGCCTGGGTGAGGCCCTCCGGGAGCACCATGTGCAGGCCGACACGGGGCCAGGTGCCCTCCCAGTCGGCCGACGGCGACGCGGCGGCCTCGAGCCGCAGCCCACCGTCGACGACGGTCCAGACGAGCTGCAGCAGGACCGACTCGCGCCGGGCGGCAGCCGCATAGCGCTGGACGACCGTGAGCCTGCCCGGCTCCGCCGTCACGGAAACGACGCGGCAGTGCAGCCGGTCGAGGCCCATCGTGCGCCAACGATCCCGCGACGAGGGGCCGTACTGCCCCTTGCCGCGCGTGGCGATCGGCTCAGCGTCGGTGTAGCCGGCGTGCGCGGGCAGCGCGTCGTTCTCGGTCGGCGCCCGCCACAGCTCGAGGCGCGGACCGCGCACGGCCCGCTCCCCCAGCGCGACGAGATCGCCGGTGACGGGATCGAACGCGCCGTCGCCGAAGCGCAGCAGGCCGTCGACCTCGGTCACCTCGGCGGCCGGATCGACGGCTGGGACCGGTCGGGCCGCCTCGACCAGCAGCAGCTGGGCGCTGGCGACGACGTGGCCGGCTGCGGCCCAGGGCGTGTCGGCGGTGGTGACGGCCTCGACCGTGCGCCACAGCTCGCCCGCCTCAGGCGCCTCGTGGCCGGGGACCTCGGCGACGACGAGCTCGCCCACGGCGACCGCAGGAACCGACACCTCGCCCTCGGCGACCACCACGCCGTCGACCTCGTCGCGCCACACGATGCGGAGGTCGGAGGTGTCGCCGGCGTGACGGCGGTTCTCGACGGTCAGTTCGTCGACGGAGAGCCCCAGCTTGATGGGCGAGACCACCGCTGCGAACTCGGCCATCGCCGGGGTCGGGGTGCCGTCGGACAGGACCATGCCGTCGCAGACGAAGGAGCCGTCGTGGATCTCCTCGCCGAAGTCGCCGCCGTAGCCGTAGAACTCGACGCCGTCGGCCGTCTTCGTGCGGATGCCGTGGTCACGCCACTCCCACACGAAACCGCCGTGCCACTGCGGCAGCGTGTCGAACGCCTCCTCGTAGTCGGCGATCGCGCCCGAGCCGTTGCCCATGGCGTGGATGTACTCGCACTGGATCATGGGGCGCTTGGCCAGTTCGGCGTTGCGGCCGGGCGAGCCCCAGCGGTTGTGGCCGGTCCCCGCCGACATGTCCTCCATCTCCTCGATGGTGGCGTACATGCGCGAGACGAGGTCGCTGTAGCGTCCCTCGAAGTCGGGCTCGTAGTGGACGGGACGCTCGGGATCGCGGCGGTGCAGCCAGGCGGCCATGGCCGCGGCGTTCTGCCCCGTCCACGACTCGTTGCCGAGCGACCAGGAGATGACGCTGGGGTGGTTCTTGTCGCGTTCGAAGAACCGCTCCACGCGGTCGAGGAGGGCGTCGCGCCACCGCGGGTCGTCGGTCGGGTTGTTCACCCAGCCCCGCGCTCGAATCCGTGCGTCTCGAGGTCACACTCGTCCATCACCCACACGCCGACCTCGTCGGCGAGGTCGAAGAAGTCCGGGTGGGGCGGGTAGTGCGATGTGCGGACGGCGTTGATGTTGTGCCGCTTCATGAGGTGCAGCTGGGCACGCATCTTGTCCGCGTCGAAGACCCGGCCGTTGTCGGGGTCGTATTCGTGACGGTTGACGCCGCGCAGGCGCAGCTTGCGTCCGTTGACGCGCCACTCGTGGCCGACGATCTCGACGCGGCGGAAGCCGACGCGCAGGCTCCTGGTCTCGGCCGAGTTGGCGACCTCGGCGCCGTAGAGGCGCGGCTCGTCCGCGCTCCACGGTTCCACGGTGCCGGCGGGCACCGGGGCGACGTCGGCGGGTGTGGCGAAGGTGTGGTCGATGCCGAGTTCCGGCAGGCGCAGCGTGATGGGGTAGGCGGCGGCGTCGGCCCGGAACTCGGGGATGACGGTGCCTGCGCCGGTGACGTGGTCGTAGTCGGCCCGCAGCCAGACGTCCTCGATGCCGTCGGCGGGGCGGCCGAGCACCGTCACCTCACGGAAGATGCCGGGCAGCCACCACTGGTCCTGGTCCTCGAGGTAGCTGGCCGCCGACCACTGGTGCACGCGGACGTGCAGCACGTTGGCACCGACGACGGCGGTGTCCGTCACGTCGAGTTCCTGCGCGAGGCGGCTGCCCCGCACCACGCCGACCTCTGCGCCGTTGAGGGAGACGATCGCCAGCGACTCGACGCCGTCGAAGCGCAGGTAGACGCGGTCGCCGAACCCCTCCGCCAAGTCGAACGTGACGCGGTAGTCACCGGTCGGGTTCTCGTCGGGGACGAAGGGCGGCTCGACGGGGAACGGGTAGTTGACGTTCGTGTAGATCGGGCGACCCCAGTCCTCACGTCCGAGCAGCACCCAGTGGCTCGGCACGGGGATCTCATCCCAGGCCGAGTCGTCGAAGTCCGGTGCGGCCGCTCCCTCGGGGCGTCCTGGGGACGGGGTGAGAACCGGAACCGCCAGGTCCCGGTGAGGTCAAGCTCGGGGGCGGTGGACGCCAGTCGGGCGCGAGGGGTCACTCGGGCTCCGGAACCGGGCGCGAACGAGGTGATTTCCGACACTGCAAAACTCCTGGTCAGCAACGAAATGGGATGGGTGTCGCCTTCATCCTAGCCCGAGGTGAACCGGTTTCATAGGGCGGGGTGGATCAGTCCCACTGGTCGGGAAGAACCCGCAGCACGCCATCCCAGCCGTCCCGGAGTTCGGTCAGGAGCGCCGGCAACTCGGGCGGAAACACCTCGACCTCGAGCGCCTCGAGGTCGTCGACCGAGAACCAGCCGAAGCCATCGAGGAAGGCGCGCTCGACGTCGGTCCACCCGGACGTGTCGAACTCCCCGGAGGGCCGCTCCAGCCGGGCCAGGAAGAACACCTCGTCCTGCCGGACGTGCCGGGCGAAGAAATCGAAGGTGGCGCTCCTGCTCGCGACGGGGCCCACCAGGTCGGCGGGGTCGAGCCTGAGGCCCGTCTCCTCGGCCACCTCACGCAGGGCCGTGTCGCGCGGGGTCTCCCCCGCGTCGATGCCACCGCCGACGGTGAACCACCACGTGCGCTCCGGCTCATGGGCGTCGTGGGCCTGGACGAGCAGGATCCGGAAGTCTGCGTCGAGCAGGAGCACCCGGGCGGCCTGCCGCCACGGCATGCCGTCGGGGCCGACCTCCCAGTCGGCTCCTGGCAGGGGAACGTCCGTCACCCCGCGATGGTATCGCGCGGATCGCCCCGGTTCCCTCGTGCGGGCGAGCCGCCGCCGATACCCTGATCGCATGTCCGAGCTCGCCGAGACGACGCAGTTTCTGGCCGGCCGCGAACCCTGGTCGCTGCTGCCGCCCGACGCCGTCGCGTCCTTCGCCCGACGCGCCAGCGGCTCCTACGTCCGGCGCGGCGGGGTCATCCTCGCCGCGGGCAGCGCTCCGGGCGTCATGCACGTCATCCGTTCCGGCGCGGTGGAGGTCCGCGACGCTGCCGACGGTCTCGTCACCCACGAGGAGCCCGGTGCCTGCTTCGGGCAGGCGTCCATCCTTGAACAGCGCGGCTCGCGCTTCACGTTCGTGGCTCTGGAGGACACCCTGCTGTGGACATTCGGCACCGACGTGGTCGAGGAACTCGTCGCGGTCCCGGAGATCCGCAGGTTCTTCACCGAATCCCGGCTCGCCGACGCGAACGTCCGCTCCCCCGAGGGAGGTCCGGTGCTGCAGGTACCGGTGCGGGACATGATCACGCGGAAGCCGGTGACGATCCCGGAGACCGCCACCGTCGGCGAGGCCGCGACGGCCATGGACGCGCAGCGGATCTCGGCCATCATCGTCACGGGTACCGACGGAGACCTGGCCGGGATCCTCACCGACCGCGACCTGCGCCGGGTCGTCGCGCGCGACCTCCCCGCCAGCACACCCCTGCGGGAGGTGATGAGCACCACGCCGGTGACCATCGACGGCGACGCGCTCGCCCTCGACGTGTTGATGCGGCTCGTCGACCGCAAGATCCACCACCTTCCCGTGATGGTGGACGGCCACGTGACGGGCATGGTCACCTCCGGGGACCTGATGCGGCTCGAACGCTCGAGCCCGCTGTACATCGTCGGCGACATCTCACGGCAGAACGATCTCGCCGGACTCGTCAGCGTCGTGGGCCGCGTGCCCTCGCTGGTGAGCCGCCTGCTCCGGCAGGATGCGGCGGCCTTCGACATCGCCCACATCGTGAGCGGCACCAGCGAGGCGCTCTGGCAGCGGCTGGCCCAGTTGACGGAGGAACGCCTCGGTCCTCCTCCGGTTCCCTACTGCTGGGTCGCGCTGGGATCCCTCGCCCGCCGTGAGCAGGCCCTCGGCTCGGACCAGGACCATGCGATGATCCTGAGCGACGAGGCCCTGCCCGAGCACGACGCCTACTTCGAGGAACTCGCCGAGGAGCTGACGGCGGCCCTGGTGGCCTGCGGATTCCCCCGCTGCCACGGCGATGCGATGGCGACAAAGTGGCGCAAGCCCCTGACCGGCTGGTGGCGGACCTTCTCGTCGTGGCTGGACGCGCCGACGTCCGAGGCCGTGCTCAACTCGTCGATCTTCTTCGACATGCGCCCCATCCACGGCGACGCGGCGCTCGCGGCTGAACTGCAGCGGCGGATCCTCGCGACGGCGCCGGCATCGACCCGCTTCCTCGGGCACATGGCCGGCCACATCGGCGACGTCGACGTGCCGATCGGGTTCCTGGGCGGGTTCGTGGTGGAGAAGCGCGGTCAGCACCGGGACCGCCTCGACATCAAGCTGGGCGGGATCAACCCCATCGTCGACATCGCGCGGCACCACAGCCTGCGCTACGGGCTGCCGCACGTCGGCACCCGGGCGCGACTCACCGCGGCTGGCGCGCACCTCTCGGAGGTCGACAATCTGCTCGACGCGCACGAGTTCATGTCGTACACGCGGCTGCAGCATCAGGACCGGCAGGTGCTGCGCGGGGAGGCGCCGGACAACTTTATCGCCCCGTCGCGGCTGTCCGAGTTCGAACGCAGGCACCTTCGCAGCGCCTTCGCCTTCGTCGGCCGGGCCCAGACGGCGCTCGGGTTGGCCTACCAGACCCACATCCTGCGATGAGCTGGGGCGACTCCTTCCTGAACGCGCGGCTGGCGCGCCGTGTCCCCGCGGGGGCCTCCGCAGCTATCTGGAGACTCCCCCGCAGCCCGGTCCCACTCCCCTCGGCGAGACCCTCCTGCTCGCCGTCGACCTGGAGACGACGGGGCTCGACCCGGCCACCGACAGGATCGTCTCCGTCGGCATGGTCGACGTCGACGGCGCGTCCATCCCGCTGGGCAGCACGGCGACGCACGTCGTCGCGGGGACCGGGCCCGTCGGCCAGTCCGCCGTCATCCACACGCTCACCGACGATGCCGTGGCCGCCGGGGTTCCCGAGGAGGAGGCGCTGGACGCCCTGTTCTCGCGGCTCGCCGGCCGGACCCTGCTGGCCCACCACGCCGCCATCGAGACCGGGTTCCTCCGGGCCGCGGTGAAGCGTCGCTACGGCGTCGGCATCCGGATCCCCGCCATCGACACGATCCGGCTCGGGCAGCGGCTCCTGGGCACCCACGACGACCAGCAGACGAGCGAGCTGCGTCTCTGGCGACTCCGGTCGCGGCTCGGGCTTCCCACCTACAGGGGACACGACGCGGAGATCGATGCGCTCGCCTGCGCCGAGCTGTACCTCGCGCTCGTGGCGCACCTCCGGCTGGGCGAGTTGCGCACCGCGCTGCGGATGTCCAGCTGAATCACACCCTTGGGATTTGCCCGGCCCGGTGACTAGAGTGGCCGACCGTATGTCATCGGCGGCCTTCGAACACCTCTCCCCGGCTTTCCCCCAACGCGCTGCGTGGGGCACGGCCTCGTCTCTGCGCGCCTGGCAGCAGGAGGCGCTGACGCTCTACCAGAACGAGCAGCCCCGTGACTTCCTCTGCGTCGCCACCCCGGGCGCAGGCAAGACCACCTTCGCGCTGCGGGTGGCACAGACGCTCCTACAGTCCCGCGCGATCCGCCGCATCGTCGTCGTCACACCCACGGAGCACCTGAAGGTGCAGTGGGCCGACGCCGCGGCCCGCGTGGGCATCCAACTGGATCCTGGCACCGGCGGCTCGTCCCGCAAGGGCCGCTCCCGCGAGTACGACGGATCGGCCGTCACGTACGCGGGCGTCGCAGCCCGCTCCTACGTCTACGAGGCGCTGTGCGTCTCGAAGGACGTGCTCGTGATCTTCGACGAGATCCACCACGCCGGCGACTCGAAGAGCTGGGGCGAGGCGATCGAGTACGCCTTCCAGAACGCACGCCGTCGACTGTCGTTGACGGGCACGCCGTTCCGTTCCGACGACAACCCCATCCCCTTCGTCGCCTACGACGAGCTCGCCCCCGGCGTGATGCAGTCGCGGGCCGACTACACGTACGGCTACTCCGAGGCGCTCGCCGACCATGTCGTGCGGCCCGTGCTGTTCATGAACTACGGCGGCCCGATGCGCTGGCGCACCAAGGCCGGCGACGAACTGGCCGCCGACCTCGGCATCCCCATGACGAAGGACCTGACCGCCGCGGCCTGGCGCACTGCGCTCGCCCCGACAGGCGAGTGGGTCTCCGCGGTGCTCCGCGCCGCCGACCGGAGGCTGACCGAGGTCCGCCGCCACGTCCCGGACGCCGGCGGCCTGGTCATCGCGACCAACCAGACGACGGCGCGCGCCTACGCCAAGCTGCTCACCGAGATGACCGGGCAGCGGCCGTGCGTCGTCCTCTCCGACGACTCGAAGGCCAGCGCCCGCATCGACGAGTTCTCCGCGTCCGACGAACGCTGGATGGTGGCCGTGCGCATGGTGTCCGAGGGCGTCGACGTGCCACGGCTCGCCGTCGGCGTCTACGCCACCGCCATCTCCACCCCGCTGTTCTTCGCCCAGGCCGTCGGTCGCTTCGTGCGGAGCCGCCGCCGCGGCGAGGTCGCGACCGTGTTCCTGCCCACCGTCCCGGTGCTCCTTGCTCACGCCGCGACCCTCGAGAAGCAGCGCGACCACGTGCTGGGCCGGCCCAGGAACGACGAGGGCGACATCTGGGCCGAGACCGAGGCGCTGATCGAGGCGGCCAACCGCGACGCCTCCGCGGCCGACGACCTGCTCGGCTCGTTCGAGGCGCTCGAGTCACAGGCCACGTTCGACCATGTGCTGTTCGACTCGCAGGCCTTCGGCATGCACGCCGAGCCGTCGTCCCAGGATGAGGCCGACTACCTGGGCCTTCCCGGTCTGCTGGAACCCAACCAGGTCTCGGTGCTGCTCGCCGACCGCCAGCGCCGCCAGCTACGCCGGCGGGAGCGCGACGACCGGAAGGCCGAACCGGAGGTCGCCCTCCACCGGGCCATCGCCTCCAAGCGCAAGGAACTGAACTCGCTGGTGGCGCAGTATGCGCGGCTCAAGGGCATCCCGCACAGCCACGTGCATGCCGATCTGCGCCGCGAATGCGGCGGCCCGAAGCTCGCCCAGGCCTCGCAGGGCGAGGTGGATCAGCGCATCGTCGCGATCCGTGGCTGGCTGCGCGGCTAGGGTCGGTCCCATGACAGCGTGGCCGAGCGTTCACCTGGACGTGCCGCTGCGCGACCTTCCGGTCCGGTTGAAGGCCGCCGTGGCCGGCACCGGCATCGACGGGCGCAGGACCCTGGTCTACGTCCAGTTCGCCCGGCCGCGCCGTGGCCGGATCCGCATGGGCCTCTGCGACACCGCCACCAGGACCCCCATGCCTCCCCAGATCGTCGTCTCCGTCTCCGCGGACCTGACCCTGCGCGAGGTGCTGCTCGCCCACGTGGACGTGGACGCGTTCGCCGCGGCCGTCCTTCCCGGGCTGAGGTGGCCGTTCGTGCGGCTCTCCCTCGTCACCGCCGCGCTCACACCAGGCAGCCGGAAGGTCCAGACAAACACACAGCTCCAGCCGATGGCGCGGGACGAGCACGGGCGGGATCTCCTCCCCAGTCAGGTGCACCCTCGGCTCCCCCGGCCTGTCGCAGCGGAGGGGTCCGCCGTGACAGCCGGCGACCGGGTCGCAGCAGTGCGCGATGCCTACGCGCGGCTGCGCGACGACATCGGGTACCGGATCGAGAACTCGGCGCTGTTCGACGCGGCCCACCCTTCCACCGAGGCCTTCGAGATCGCCCTCCTGACCTTCGACCCGGGCAGCCCGGATGCCGAACGAGCGGCTCGCGTCGTGGAGACGGCCTTCGCGACGGCGCGCCGCAGCGCGGAGGCACTCGGCTATGACCACCTGCCCTCGACGGCGCGGGCGACGGCGCGGCGCGCCAGGCTGGCTGCCGCGACCGCGCTGGCGCCCGGCTCCGAGGCCGAGCGGGCCGCTGCGCGGCAGAAGGTCGCCCAGCTGCTGGGCTCGCTGGCCCTGTACTACCTGCCTGCGGTCGACGCCGACGCTCCACAGCTCGTGGTGCGCCGCAGACAGATCGAGCCCGGCCGGTGAGCCGGCCAGCCTCAGGCCTGGAGGAGCCGCTGCCGGGCCTGGTGGCGGTGGGGCTCGGCGCCACCGTGTCGGACCTTGGCGACGGCATGTTCCTGGGGATCACCGCCGACCGGAGACTGTTCGTCGCCAGCGCGGGGGTCCGCGCGGTGATCGACCTCGGTGTACGTCGCGAGGAGCTGCTGGCCACCACCTGGCGCGGCGACGGTGGACCCATCCGCCGGCAGTATCGCGTCGTGCCCGGATTCGCGACGCTGGGCTCCCTGGCGTTGGGCCGCGACGTGAGGCTCGTCCGCGGCTACCGGAGCCGTGCCGGACGCTGGGGTGTCACCGGGCCCCGCCTCCTCATCGACGGCGCCTGGCTGCGGCCGGCGGAGGTCGAGGCGCTCCTCCCCCCGGCCGATGCCCCGCGCAACGCGGCCGTCGCCCGCGTCGCTGACGTCCGTGCCCTCTACGGCCGGATGCTGACCGATGTCGCCTACCGCATCGAGAACTCGGCGCTCTTCGACTCGTCGGTGGCCCTCACGTCCCGATTCGAGACGGAGCTGGCTGCCTGGAGCGACCTCAGCGACGTCACTCCCGCGGAGGAACTGGTCCGCTGCTCCGCGGCCGTCCAGGTCTCGTTCGACGCGGCCCGGGCCAACGCCGAGACGCTCGGGATCGGGCACCTGCCGGAGACCGCCCGCGACGATGCGCGGCGTGCGGCCGGCGCTGCACGGCTCGCTGCGAACGCCGGGACCGAGGCCGAGCGGGTCGTGGCGCACGCCACCGTGGTGAGGATCCTGTCCTCCCTCGGGCTGTACTACCTGCCCGCCCCCACCCGCCTGCAGGTGGAGGACTGACAGGGCGCTCAGTCGAGCCGCGCCCAGCCCACGATGTCGGGTCCGACCACGCCTCCGAAGGCGACGACCGGCAGGGCGTCGCCGCCCTGGCCCGGGGACTTGTCGGCCCGCCGCTCCGGATAGGCCTTCGGCTCGAGCCCCTCGATCGTGGACGCCTCCAACTGCTGGGCCGCCAGGCTCGCATACAGGCCGCCGAGGGCCAGCAGTTCCTGGTGGGTGCCGGACTCGACGATCCTGCCGGCCTCGATCACGTGGATCCGATCGGCGCCCACCACGGTGGAGAGCCGGTGCGCGATCGTGAGCGTGGTGCGGCCCACGGCGACGCTGTCGAGTGCCTCCTGCACGACGCGCTCCGAAACGGTGTCGAGCGCGCTGGTCGCCTCGTCGAGCAGGAGCACGGGCGGGTCCTTCAACAGGACCCGCGCGATGGCGATGCGCTGCTTCTCGCCGCCGGAGAGCCGGTAGCCACGCTCCCCCACGACGGTGTCGTAGCCCTGCTCGAAGCCGACGATGATGTGGTGGATGTTGGCGGCGACGCAGGCCGTCTCGAGCTCCTCCTGCGTGGCGTCAGGCTTCGCGTAGAGGAGGTTGTCGCGGATGGTGGCGTGGAAGAGGTACGTCTCCTGCGACACGATCCCGACGTGGTCGATGATCGACTCCTGGGTGAGGGAACGGACGTCGGTGCCGGCGAACAGGACGGCGCCGGAGGTCGCCTCGTAGAGGCGTGGCGCGAGGTACAGCACCGTCGACTTGCCGGCGCCGGAGGGCCCGACGAACGCGACGTGCTCGCCCGGAGCGGCGGTGAAGCTGACGTGCGACAGCGTGGGTCGGGTGTCGGGCGCGGCATCGGGGTAGCGGAACGAGACGTCGCGGAACTCGACCTTGCCGAGCGGGCCGGGGCCGTCTGTCACAGGGATGGCCCCTGCCGCGTCGGAGATCGCCGGGGTGAGGTCGAGGTATTCGAAGATCCGGGCGAAGATCGCGCCGGAGGTCTGCAGGTCGAGGGCGACCCGCATCAGGCCCATGAGCGGCTGCAACAGCCGCGCCTGCACCGTCGTGAACGCGACGACGGTGCCGGCAGTGATCGTGTCGACACCGCCGCTCACCAGGTAGCCGGCCACCAGATAGATCACGGCCGGGATGCTGGCCATGATGACCTGGACGACGGCGAAGAAGCCCTGGCCGCTCATCGCCCGCTTCACCTGGAGGCTGATCTGGTTGGTGTTCTCCCGCTGGTAGCGCACGGATTCGGTGCGTTGCCGGTTGAACGCCTTCGACAGGAGGATGCCGGAGACGCTGAGGGTCTCCTGTGTGATGGCGGTCAGCTCGGACAGCGACTCCTGCGTCTGGGCGGCGATCCGCGCCCGCACCTGGCCGACACGGCGCTGGATCAGGACCAGGATCGGCATGATCACGACCGCGATGAGCGTCAGCCGCCAGTCGATCAGCAGCATGGCGACCAGCGCGGAGATGACCGTGACGACGTTGCCGAGGATGCTGGTGACCGTGTTGGTGAGCACCCCGGAGACGGCGCCCACGTCGTTCTGGAGCCGGGACTGGATCACGCCGGTCCTGGTGCGGGTGAAGAACCCGAGTTCCATGGCCTGCAGGTGTTCGAAGAGCCGGACCCGCAGGTCGCCGGTGACCCGGTTGCCGACGGTCGAGGTCAGCCACGTCTGGAGCACGCCGAGCGCCGCCGAGAAGAGGTAGAGGCCGATCATGACCGCGACGAGCTGGGCCAGGAGACGGAGCCGGGGTGCCCCGTCAGCAGGGAAGAGCGCGTCGTCGAAGACCCGTTGCACGAGGAGCGGGGGGACGACGGCGATCGCAGCCCCCACGATGACGATCAGCGCCGTGGCGGCGATCCGCCCGAGATAGGGCCGAAACAGCGCGAGGATCCGCCGTTGCAGGTCCGGGATCTGCGGGGCTGCCGCGTTCAGCTTCCGCTGGGCGGCTTCGTCGACGCCGCGGCCCAGCCCACCGCGGCCTCCACCGCCTCCCCCACCCATACCCATCGACATGGCGACACACTAACGCCCGCCGTCCCGGTAGCGTGGCTCCCATGACCGAGGAAGCAGAACACGGCAGCGGCGGCGTCTACTCCGTGGAGGGCAAGGAGTTCAACCGGGACTCGCGCTACATCACGACCCGCATCGTGGCCGCCCCGCGCCCGGGGACCGATGACAGGCCGGTCGAGGCCGGGCGCTACCGGCTCATCGCCGCGTACGCCTGCCCCTGGGCGAACCGGGCCATCATCGTCCGCGACCTGCTCGGCCTCGGCGACGTCATCTCCATGGGAAACCCGGGGCCGACGCACGACGCCGACTCCTGGACGTTCGACCTGGACCCGGGCGGCGTCGATCCGGTGCTCGGCATCCACAAGCTGAAGGACGCCTACCTGAAGCGCTTCCCCGACTACCCGCGCGGCATCACGGTGCCGGCGATCGTCGAGGAGGCGACCGGCGAGGTCGTCACCAACGACTTCGCCCAGATCACCGAGGACCTGTTCTTCGAGTGGCGTGGGTTCCACCGTGCCGACGCGCCTGACCTGTGGCCTGCCGGGCTCCGCGACGAGATGGAGCAGGTGATGTGGCGGGTCTACACCGAGGTCAACAACGGGGTGTACCGCTGCGGCTTCGCGGGTTCGCAGGAGGCCTACGACGACGCCTACGACCGGCTGTTCACGGCGCTCGACTGGCTCGAGGAGCGGCTCGGCAGGAGCCGCTACCTGATGGGCGAGGCGATCACCGAGGCCGACATCCGGCTGTTCACGACGCTGGTGCGCTTCGATCCCGTCTACCACGGGCACTTCAAGTGCAACCGCAGCAAGCTGACGGAGCTGCCGAACCTGTGGGGCTACGCGCGGGACCTGTTCCAGACGCCCGGGTTCGGGAACAACGTGCGGTTCGACCAGATCAAGGCGCACTACTACGTGGTGCACCGGGACATCAACCCGCTGGGGATCATCCCGAAGGGTCCGGACCTGTCAGGCTGGGAGACGCCGCACGGGCGGGGCTCCTCAGGGAACAAGACCCAGTAGGCCCGCCACCCACGGCGTCAGGAGCACACCCGCGACCATGAACGGGCCGAACGCGATGTCCGTGTCGCGGCCGGCCTTGCCGGTGGCCAGCAGCAGGCCGCTCGTGACTGCGAAGAGGACGAAGCCCACAGCCGAGCCCAGCAGCGCGAGCCCGATGCCACCCCAGCCTGCGCCCAGCCAGCCGAGGGCCGCGCCGGTGCTCAACCCGAGCTTGACGTCGCCCAGCCCGAAGCCGCGCGGGTTGATGAACGCCAGCACGAACAGCAGCGTGGCGTTCACGAGCGCGGCCACCAGCGTGGTGCCCCACCGGCCGAGGTCGCCGTCGAGGAGAGCGACGGGCAGGAGTAGCCCCATGAAGGCGAGGAAGCCGAGCAGGGTGTAGCGGTCGGGAAGTTGGTGCCGCACGACGTCGACGGCCACCGCGGCGGCCCAGGCGAGGGCGAGGATGAGAAACGCTGGCCAGGCGGCCTTCGTCTCCACCACCAGCAGCGCACAGACGGCGACGGCAGCCAGCGCTACTCCCCCGGCCCACGGGGAGGTGCGCCGCGACGGTGCCTCGGTCTCAGCTTCCGTCGTCATCGCAGCCCGCTGAACACCTGGTACGCAGAGATCGCGGCCGGACCGAGGATCATGAGGAAGATGACCGGGAGGATGCACAGGATGAGCGGGAACACCACCTTGACGGGGATCTCCATCGCCTTCTTCTCCGCGTTCTGCCGTCGGGCGATGCGCATCTCGCCGGCCTGGGCCGTCAAGACATCGGCCAGCGGGATGCCGTAGGCCTCGGCCTGGATGACGGTGCGCAGGAAGCGCCGCAGCGGGGTCGAGCCGGTGCGCATGGCAAGGTCGTCGTAGGCGGCGCGGCGGGACTGCCCCACCTGGATGTCCTGCAACGTCCGGACGAGTTCCTTCGCCAGCACGCCGCGCCCGTTGCGGGCGATGCGGATCAGTGCCGCGTCGAATCCGAGACCCGCCTGGACCGCGATGCTCATCTGGTCGAGCGTGTCGGCCAGTTCCAGGTCGACGGCCTCCCGCCGCTTGAGGGCCGTGTTGTAGAGAAGCAGGTCCGGCAGGAAGTAGCCGCCGACGGTGAGCACCAGGCCCAGCAGCACGAGCGGCGCGGGGTTCCCGGTCAGCCAGAGCAGCGCTGTGAGAACCAGGACGAACACCGCGATGAGCACCTTGATCGAGAGCAGCTGGTCCACGGTCCAGCCGCCGGGATAGCCGGCCTTGGCGATCGCGCCCTCGAGGCGGCTCCTGCGGGCGGGCGAGTCGATCAGGCGGGAGAAGCCGAGGTTCCCCTGCGCCCGGCGGGAACTGCTGAGCGGCTCGGAGGTGCCACGCTCCAGGTTGGTCAGCGCGCGGGCGCGGACGGGGTCACTGCCGAGCAGCAGCAGGCCCACAGCCGTGGCGATGCCGATGCCGAAGAGGGTGAGGCCGATGGGGAGCAGCGTCATGGCGGCCTCAGAACTCGATCCGGACGACGGCGCGGAGCCAGAGGGAACCGATCACCAACAGCACTGCCGCGGCGGCCAGGATCAGCCAGCCGAGGAAGCTGGTGAACAACTGTCCGATGTAGGTCGGGTTCGCCAAGCCCAGCACACCGATGATCACGAACGGCAGCGCGACCAGGATGATTGCGGACAGGCGCCCCTCGGAGCTGAGCGAGGCCACCTGGCGGCGTAGCTGGGCCCGCTCCCGGATGGTGCGCGACACACCGTCGAGCACGTCAGCCAGGTTGCCGCCCACCTCCCGGTTGATGGCCACGGCCTGGCCGATCCACGAGAAGTCCTCGCTCTTCATCCGTTCCGCCGTGCGCTCCAGCGCCTCGCCGAGGGGACGCCCGAGCCGGGTCTCGTTCGTGATGCGGGTGAACTCGTCGTTGGTGGGGCTGACGGCCTCGCGGCCGACGGTCGCGACGGCCTGCGCGAATGAGTAGCCCGAGCGCAGGCTTCCCGCCAGCATCTGGGCGGTCTCATCAAGCTGCTGCGCGAACTCGCTGCGGCGACGCTCGGTGCGCAGCGTGATCCAGGCCCAGACCCCGCCCGGCACGCCCACCAGCGCGAGGACCGCGAGCGCAGGTAGCCCCATCAGGAGGCCGAGTGCAACGCCCGCCAGGGTCGCCGAGCCAGTGAGTACCACGAGGTGGCTCGCGGGAGTGCGGATGCCGGCGATGTCGAGCCGCTCCGCCAGCCCGCTGCTGCGGCGCTGCATCGCGCGGTCCACCAGCCCGGTGAGCCGGTCGGCCACCCCGACGAGGGCTGACGCCCCCTGCACCTCAGCAGGGCGACGGCGGTGCTTCGGCACCACTCGCGGCTGGGGCCCACGAGCAGCACCAGCAGGATCGCGAAGGCCACCGCCCCCAGTGCTGCAGCGGAGGTCAGTCCCCAATCGGCGAGCCAGGTCATCGGATCCACTCCGCCCCGGTGCCGAACACACTCAGCGAGAGCCGGATGCCCAGCTCCTCGAAGCGGTCGGCGAACTGTGGCCGGACGCCGGTCGGGATGACCTCACCCAGGAACCGGCCGTTGGCGTCGACCCCCGGCGCCGTAGTCGTAGAGGAAGATGTCCTGCAGCGTGATGGTCTGCCCCTCCATGCCGTGCACCTCGGTCACCGCCACCACGCGGCGCGTGCCGTCTCGGAGTCGGGCGAGCTGCACGATCAGGTCAATGGAGCTGGCCACCTGCTCGCGGATCGCCCGCAGCGGCAACTCCATGCCGCCATCAGCACGAGGGTCTCCAGTCGTGCGAGCGTGTCGCGCGGGGAACTGGCGTGCACGGTCGACAGCGAGCCGTCGTGGCCGGTGTTCATGGCCTGCAGCATGTCGAGTGCCTCGGCGCCGCGGACCTCGCCGACCACGATCCGGTCGGGGCGCATGCGCAGTGCGTTGCGGACCAGGTCACGGATGGTCACCTCGCCGCGCCCCTCGACGTTGGGCGGGCGGGATTCGAGCCGGACGACGTGCTGCTGCTGCAGCTGGAGCTCGACGGCGTCCTCGATCGAGATGATGCGCTCGTCGCCGGGGATGAAGGAGGAGACGATGTTCAGCAGGGTCGTCTTGCCGGTGCCGGTGCCGCCCGAGATCAGGTTGTTGAGCCGGGCGCACACACGCGGCGAGCAGTTCCGCCATGTTCGGGCTGAGGGTCCCCAGCCGGATCAGGTCGGGGACGCTGAGCGCCTCGTGGCTGAACTTGCGGATGGTCAGCGTCGAGCCGCTCACGGCCAGGGGCGCGATGATCGCGTTCACGCGCGAGCCGTCCTCGAGCCGCGCGTCCACCAGCGGCGACGACTCGTCGATGCGGCGGCCGATGCGGGTGACGATGCGGTCGATGATCTGTCGTAGGTGGGCCTCGTCGCGGAAGGTGATATCCGTGCGGTAGTCGTCACCTTCGACGACGGCGCCCGCGAGGTATGGCAGGGGACCGCCCCGACACAGGCCACGCTCCTCGAGAAGCTCCCCGCCGTCCCCCTCGGCGAGCAGACCGATATCGGCGCCGCCATCGACCTCGGCGTCAGCTCCCTCAAGCGTGACGGCGGACGCCCCGTCGCCGCCATCGTGCTCATCACCGACGGCGAACTCGACGCGGCCCCCACCTCGAAGTACCCCACCGCCACGGCACCGGCCTGGGCCGAACTGCGGACCGCCGCCGACGCAGCCGTCGCCGACCGACAGGTGGGCGCCTTCGCGCTGGCGATCGGCGGCCGCACCGACGCGGGTCTGCTCACGCAGGTCTTCCCCGACGCGACCGTCGCCACCCCCGACGACGTCACCGGCTACCTCGCGGGCCTCACCGACCAACTCACCCGCGTCCGCATCGCCGAGGTGCTCGGCGTCGATCTCACCGATCCCCTCACCGCCACCCTCGAGCCCAGCTCGGTACAGGGCACCACGCTCATGGCCACGGCCACCTTCGTCTCCACCGCCACGACGGTCCCGTACCTGATCACCGCCGCCGACCTTCTGCCCCCCGCCGACGGCGTGGCCCTGGTCATGGAGCCGCCCAGCCTCGAGCTGGAGCCGGGCGCGACCGCCACGGCCACCGTGACTGTCACCGGGCTCCCCACCACCGGCAGCTTCGCCCTCCAGGCGCAGCTCGACAGCCCCTGGGCAGTCGACCTGCAGGCCGCAGGGCTCACGATCCCGGCCCTGCTGGAGACGCCGCCCGTCGCGTTCGACCTCGACGCCGCCACCCCTGCACCCTCGCAGACCCCCTCCCCCACCCAGGGCGCTGACGAAGCAGGCACCTCCGGCAGCGCCGACGCCCCGGAGGTGGCCATCCCCAGCTGGCTGGCGCCCGGAGCGGCAGGCCTGGCCGCCCTCGTCGCCCTGGCCCTGGTGATCGCGCGACTCGTTCTGGCCCGCCTGCCCCACCTCGGCGGCTCCCTGGCCATCCTCGACGGCGACGACGTGACCGACGAGGTCCTCCTGACCGGCCGCAACCTCCGCACCAGCCGCGATGGACTGAAGCTGGCCGCGAAGGCCCGCCGCGACGGCAAGGTCGACGTGAGCGGCACCTCCGACGGTCAGCGGTTCTCCGGCACCCTGGACGACGGCGAATCCCTCGAGGCCGGCGCGGCCCACGTCCGCTACACGAGCAAGCGCAGCCGCATGCTGGAGATGGTGACCGGCGACTGAGCGCCTGCCCCGCGCAGCACCTATCGTTGACCGGGATGGACACCCCCGCCCCGCTCCCCCCGCTCGACCTGCGCCCCGTGCAGTTTCGGACCCCGCTGCGGAGTCTGGAGGGGGCCGTGGCCATCGAGACGGACGACGGCACCGTCACCGTCCTCGAGGTCGGCCCGACGAAGGTGCGCCTGACCATGCAGAACAGCACGGATCCCGTCTACATTCTGGGCGGGGACCTCGACCAGGAACTCGGCGACTTCGCGCTGCTCCGGCTCCCGAAGCACCCGGTACGCGCCTTCGCCCTGCCAGCGGGCTCGATGCAGCACAACCATCTGCCGACGATCGTGCTGTCGACCGTGCTCTTCGCCGTCGTCGCCGTCACGGCCATCCCGTTCCTTCTGCTCACACCGCTCCCGGCGCAGGCGCAGGCGTTCCTCGCCACGGCGCTCATTGCGCTGGCCATCGTCGGCCCGATCCTCCGTTCCCGGGTGCGCCCCGCCGTCCGGCAGGCCTTCCGCACGGCCGCCGGCAACTATCCGCTGGACCGGCTGCTCGACTCCCGGCCGAGGGCCCGGGAGGCCGCCCGCTCGGTCGACGAGATCAAGGAGCGCTACGGCGAGCTCCTCAGCGACATCTGTTACCGCATCGAGAACCCGGCACTGTTCGACCCGGTGGTGCCCGCCACGAACGCCCTGACGACGGCGCTCATCCGCTGGGAGAGCCGTCGCCCGGATCTCGAGGCCGCAGAGATCGGCACTCTCGCGGCCGAAGTCAGGGTCGCCTTCGAGACAGCGCAAGCCAACGCCGAGGCGGTCGGGATGACCCACATCCCTTCCGCCTCACGGCCGCCGGCCGAGCGCGCCCTCAAGGCGGCCCGGCTCGCCCGCTCCACCCGTTCGCCCGCCGAGCGGGAGGCAGCTCTGCGCCAGGTCTCCGGGATCCTCGCCGACCTGGCGCTCTACTACCTGCCCAACCCCACGGAGGCCACCCTGATGGTGGAGGGACGCCGGATCCTGGCCCTGCCGGGCCGCATCGAGACCACCGGGGAGGAGTCGTGACGTTCCCGCTGTGGAACCCGCTCCCCGCAGGCGTCGTGCTCTCCGAGCTGGTGGGGGCCTGCCTGCTGCTGCTCCCCACCTCTCCCGGCGTCCGCGCGGTGGTCGTGAGCGTCCAGTTCCCCACCGAAGGCGGCTACCCGGTCTCCTTCGCCTGGGTCGATGCCCTGGATGCACGCGGCGTGCTGACCCTCGCCGACGGCGACGCCCACGACCGGCTCACCAGGCTCAAGATCGGCGCGGCCTTCGATGTCATCGTCATCCCCCCGATCGCCTGGCGGACCCAGGGCGAGCGGCTGCGCTTCTCCACCGCCCTGATGGTTTTGGGAGGCCTGACCGCGGGCGCCATTCCGCTGGCGACCGGCACCCCCGTCGGTGCCGCGCTCGCGATCCCTACCGCGGCCGCAGCGGCTGCCACCCTGTGGTGGGTGCTGCGCCGTCGCGCCCCCACACGGATCCCTCTCCCCGGTGAGCACCACCTCGACGGCGCCACCCTCGTCGACTACGCGGTCGCACGGATCGGCGGGGAGCGTCCTGAGGTCATGTCCGGCGCCGATCAGCGGGCCAGGATCACGCGACGCATCGACGCTGTACGGGCCGAGTACGGCCGACTGGCCTCCGACATCGTCTACCGGATCGAATCCCCGGCGCTGTTCGACGCCGCCGTCCCGACGACGAACGCGTTCGAGGTGGCACTGGCCAGGTACGCCACCGAAGGCTCCGGCCTCGAGGTGGACGACCTTGACGCGCTGGCCGCCGACCTCGAGATCCGGTTCTCCGTGGCGAAGGACCATGCCGAGACGGTCGGCATGGGGCACCTGCCCGAGGCCGCGCGGGCGGATGCGCGGCGCGCCGTCAAGGCCGCCACTCTCGCCGCGGGGGCAGCCACCGACGGCGAACGACAGGCCGCCATGGATCAGGTGATCCGGATCCTCGACTCACTCGCCCTGTACTACCTGCCCGCCCCTGAGCAGGTGCGCGGCAAGCTCACCTCGTCGGCCGAAACCCCCGCCACGCCCGCCGGGGATGGTTAGGCTGGCGGCATGCCCAACCGCCAGTACGAGATCCTGCCCGGCAGCCACGGTTCCCGCATGCAGATCTCCGCACGCGGCGGCGATGTGCTGCGCAACCCCCGCATGAACAGAGGCACCGCCTTCACGCATGAGGAGCGCGCCCGGCTCGGCCTGGTCGGCCTGCTACCGAGCAACGTCACCCCGCTCGAGGCGCAGGTGCACCGCGCCTACGGCCGGTTCCGGGCAGCGAACACGCCGCTGGAGAAGTACGCGTACCTGCAGGCACTCCGGGAGCGCAACACCGTCCTGTTCTACCGGTTGCTGTCGGATCACATCGACGAGATGCTGCCCATCGTCTACACCCCCACCATCGGCGAGGCGATCCAGGCGTTCAGCTTCTGGTACCAGCGGATGAACGGCGTCTTCCTGTCGATCGACGAGCCCGACGCCATCGAGCAGTCGCTGCGGGCGACCCGCGTGGACCCCGACGAGATCGACATCCTCATCGTCACCGACTCGGAGGGCATCCTCGGCATCGGCGACCAGGGCGTCGGCGGCATCCAGATCTGCCTGGGCAAGAAGTCGCTCTACACCGCAGCCGGTGGCCTCGACCCGGATCGCATGATGTCGATCGTGCTCGACGTCGGCACCGACAACCTGCGGCTCCTCAACGACGAGCTGTACCTCGGGGTCCGTCATGCCCGCGTCCGCGGTGAGCGCTACGACCAGTTCATCGACGCGTTCGTCCGCACCGCGCACAGCGTGTTCCCCCACGCGATGATCCACTGGGAGGACTTCGGCGCCGGCAACGCGCACCGGCTCCTCAACCACTACCGCGACGACTTCTGCAGCTTCAACGACGACATCCAGGGCACCGCGGCGGTCGTCGCCGGCGCCGTCCTCTCCGGGGTGAAGGCGAAGCATGAACGGCTGCGTGACCAGCGTTTCGTCATCCACGGCGGCGGAACCGCCGGCGTGGGCGTCGCCGACCTGCTGGTCCGGCTGCTCGTCCAGGACGGCATGGACGAGACGGACGCCCGGGCCCTGTTCTGGATCACCAGCAGCCGGGGGCTGATCACCGACGACGCGACGCAGGCCTTCCGCGACTTCCAACGCCCCTACGCCCACGGCCTCGGCGAACTGGCGGACTGGGACCTCGACCAGGTCGGCCACTACGACCTGGCCGACATCGTCCGCAACGTCCACCCCACGGTGCTGATCGGCACGTCCGGCAGCGGCAGCTCGTTCACCCACGAGATCGTCACGGACATGGCCGCACACACGGACCGGCCGCTCATCTTCCCCTGTCGAACCCCACGTCGCTGTCCGAGGCCACGCCGCAGGAGCTGCTGGAGTGGACCGACGGCCGGGCGCTCATCGCGACCGGCTCGCCGTTCCACCCCGTCACGCACGCCGGTGTCCTGCACAGGATCGCGCAGGCCAACAACGCGCTCGTGTTCCCGGGGATCGGCCTCGGCGTGGCCGTGTGCCGCGCCACCCGCGTCACGGACAACATGGTCGCCGCCTCCGCCGAGGCACTCGCCTCCCTGGTCCACGTGACCGTCCGCGGCGAGTCCCTGCTGCCCGACATCCGTGACCTGCGTCGCGTCTCCGCGACGGTCGCGATCGCCGTCGCCAGGGCGGCCGAGGCGGACGGCGTCGTCGAAGATCTGCTCGACCATCCGGTCGAGCAGATCTTCGACGCGATGTGGCAGCCGGTCTACCCGCAGCTGATCATCGAGGACTGACCCCGCGGCGCGCTACTTGAGCGCACCTGCCGTCAGCCCCCGCTCGAAGAACCGCTGGAAGGCCAGGTAGGTGATGACGATCGGCAGACACATCATCACGAGCGCCGCGAAGATCTTCGGCACGTCCGAACCGTAGGTCGAGGTGAAATACGTCGGCACCTGCGTGACCACCTGCAGCTTCGTGTCCTGCAGGAACAGCAGCGGCAGCAGGAACTCGTTCCAGGAGTTCAGGAAGCTCCAGACCACCACGACGGCGGCGATGGGCTTCGACAGGGGCGCGATCAGACGGATCAGGATGCCGAACGAGTTCGCGCCGTCGAGCCTGGCCGACTCGATCAGCTCGTCGGGGATCCCCAGCATGTAGTTCCTGGTCAACAGGACCGTCATCGGCAGCAGCACCGCCGTCAGCGGCAGGATCACAGCCAGGTGGTTGTTGAACAGGCCGGTTGCCTTGACCATGTTGAACAGGGGCACGATCAGCGCGATGGCGGGGAGCATGAGTCCCCCGATGATGGCGCCGTAGATCAGTTCGCGCCCGACGAAGCGCATCTTCGACAGGGCGTACGCGGCCAGCATGGTGCACACGAACACGGCCGCCACGGTGCCGGCCGAGATGATCACGCTGTTGATGATGAACTGCAGGAATGGCGTCTGCGTGACGACCGCCGTGTAGTTCTTGACGGCGCCCTGGCCCTCGAAGCTGATCATGACGATCCAGATCAGCGGCAGCGCGAAGGGCAGCACCATGATCGTCGCCAGGATCTGATAGATGATCCGGCTCTTCGCCGTCGGTCGACCGAACATGTCAGACCTCCTTGTTGAGCTTGTAGACCTGCATCTGCACCAGCGTCATCAGGATCGCCAGGACCAGCAGCACGACCGAGAGCGCCGCCCCGTAACCCACGTGGAACTGCACGACGCTCATCTTGTAGATATAGGTGCTCATGAACTCGGTCGCCCGCCCGGGCCCACCGCCCGTGACGAGGAAGACGATGTCGAAGGTCTTCAGCGACCCGATGACTCCCGTCAGGATGAGCGTCACATGCGTCGGGCGCAGTTGCGGCACGACGACGTGCCAGAGCGTCCTGAGCGTGCCCGCGCCGTCGATCTGCGCCGCCTCGAGCGAGTTGACGTCGATCTGCGACAGGGCCGCCTGGTAGAGCAGGAAACTGAAGCCGGTCCACTGGAAGATGTTGATCCCGGCGAGCGCGTAGAGCGCCACGTTCGGGTCCGCGATCCAGGACTGCTGCAGGAACCCGAGCCCCAGCCCTTCGAGGACGGCGTTGACTTGCCCGTCGGGCTTGAGGAACTGACGGAACGCCGTCGAGATCGCCGCCGGCGCCAGCACCACGGGAATGAAGACGAGCGCCTTGTAGACGCCACGTCCGAACACGGGGCCGCTCAACACCACCGCGAGAAGCAGCCCGAAGATCATCTGCACTGCGACCGTGATCACACCGAAGACCGCAATGTTGCCCAGCGACCGCCAGAAGATCGGGTCCTGCGCGATGGCCACGTAGTTGCCCAGGCCGATGTTCTCCGGATCCGGGGTCACCCCGTTCCAGTCGAGCGTCGATATGTAGGCGTTGTAGAAGACCGCGAAGTACGTGATCCCCGCCACCACCATCAGCGCGGGCAGCAGGTACAGGTAGGCGGTCAGGTGTCGTTGTCGGCCCTGGCCTTCACAGGGCGCCCTTCAGATGCGCGCACCAACACGCCACACCTCCTCTCCCTCAGGGGGCCCGCGGCCGTCAGGCCGCGGGCCCCACCGGATCACTTGGCCGCGGCAATCGCTGCCTGGACCGACGCGGCCGCATCCTCGGGCGACTGCTGCCCCGACGCGACCGCCGAGAGCGCATCACCGAGGGCGGTGCGGACATCGGCGTTCTGGATCTCGCGGGGTCCGATCATGTCGGCCAGCGCGGGTCCCTGCGCCTCGAGCGCCTTCACCTGCTCGGGGGTGACGACGTCGCTGAGATCCAGCGGCACCGACGCGAGCGCCGGCTGCTGCACCGTCACGGACATCATCTTCTGGGCTTCTTCGCTGCCGGTCAGCCACAGCGCGAACGTGGTGGCCGCGTCGCTCACCTTGCTGCCGGCTGCGACGGCGAAGCCGACGTCGGGGCCGCCGAACATGAGGCCGGAGGTCCCGCCGTCCTCCATGAGGGGGAAGGCATAGGGCATGAACACCGTCTCGGGATTGAACCCTTCGCCATAGGTTTCGGTGTAGCTCGCCAGCCGCGACTTCGTGGTGTCGGAGTTCTGCCAGGTGCCGAAGGCGATCATCGCCGCCTCGCTCTTCTTGAAGGCGTCGTTGGCATCGGGGTAGGCGGTCATGCCGAGTGCACCGTCCTGGAAGATGCCGTCGTCGAAGAGCGACTTCCACGTGGCGAACGCCTGCACGAAGGCGTCACCGGAGAAGTCAGCCTCGCCGTCGAGCGCCTTGTAGAACTCGCCGGGCGCGATCTGGTTGATGAGCGTCTGGTAGACGTCCACGTTCTGCCAGGAGTCCTTCGCGCCCTGCACCATGCAGATCTTGCCCGCGGCCTTGACCGCGGCGCAGAAGTCCTTCAGCTCCGCCCGGTTGGTCGGGACGGTGAGCCCGAGGTCGTCGACCATCGTCTGGTTCGCCCACATGATGCCGCCACCGGTGACCATCCACGGCACGGCGACCTGCTGATCGCCGACCGAGAGCTGCTTGACCGAAATGAGCTTGTCGGCCCAGTCAGCACCGAACTTCTCCTCGAGAGCCGGGGTCAGGTCGGCGGCCAACGGCGCGAACTGGTTGGTGAGCGCCCCCACCTGCAGCCCGAAGACATCAGGGCCGGAGCCCGACTGCAGCGCGAGCTGGGTCGTGTTGACATAGTCGGAGTACTGGATGAACCGGTGCTCGATCTTGATGTCGGGGTGTGCCTTCTCGAAGGCCTCGATGTACGGCTGCCCCGAGGTGGCATCCGGGTTCCATGACCAGAATGTGACGACCTGCTGGCCGGCGGCGGATCCGCCGCCGCCCCATCGCCGTCGCCGTTACCGGTGTCGGTGCCACAGGCCGTGAGTGTGAGGCCGGCGGCCAGGAGGCCTGCGAGGCCCGCAAGGATCTTGCGCTTCAACGTCATTGTCGTTGTCCCTTCTTCTTGGTGTCAGTTGGTCCAGGCCGTGGCAGGCGAGAAGCCCTCGCTCCACGGGAAACAGGTCCGGGTGATGTCCCACAGGTGGAAGCAGATGCGCCCGCCCGTGGAGAATCCGAGGTGCAGTTCGGGGGTCGGCTGTTCGCCGTCGTGATAGGCCTTGACCAGCACCTCGTTCCATCCCTCCTTGAGCGTCGCGAAGTCGCAGATCTCGTCGGAGGCGTTCTGGTTCGGGCGGATGAGCCGGAACCGGTCGTTGCGGCCGATCGCGTCGCCGTTGACCCAGTACCGCACGGGCATGCTCGGGTCGACGATCACCCACGCGTCGCGTTCGACGGGCGAGTACACGAACGTCTGTAGGTACACCACGCCCGCCTGCCCGGCGAAGGCATCCGCGATGGGCTGGGCATGTCCCCCGGCGAGTCGCTCGGTCCACGCGCTCTCGCGCTCCGACGCTTCGGGGGGCAGCGGGGTGTCCAGGATCTCCGTGATGTCGCCGTCCGCCGGGTACACCTCGGACGTGCGGAGCGCGAACGCTCCGAGCAGCACGACGGGCACCGACTCGGGCACCGGCCGACCGATCATCTCGATGTCGAGCCTGGTGACGTTTCGGGTCGCGAGGCGTCCCGCCTCCGGCGCCGTGAGCTCCCAGACGAGTTCAGCCTCCTCCCCGATGCCGAGCTGGATGTCGACGCGCGGCGGGCTCACGAGCCAACCCTCGGGAGCTCGCAGCGACACGGTGGCCGTGACGTCGTCGACGCGCACGTTGCGGTGGACGGAACGCAGGGTGCGCGTTTCGCCGGGCCTGGCGACCGGTCCCTCACCGAAGTCGACGACGGTGGCGAGGTCCTGCCCGGGGAACGGGACCTCGGTGGGGCTGGCGGCCAGCATCTCCGCGATGGAGGCATCGGCGTAGAGGTCCTCGAGCGCGATCTCCATCCGGGAGCCGTGCCCGTGCTCGGCCATGACCCGCACAGCGGCGACGCGGATGCGCGCGATGAGGTCGTCCAGGTTGTCGGGCACCGGGTTGTCACCCACCTGCAGGTTGCGGACTCCGCCCCACGACTCGTTGGTGGAGATGCCGGTACCGAGAGGCTCCACCCAGCGGGCGGGGAGCTGCGAGCTGCCGTGCAGGATGCCGAGATAGCTGCCGATGGCGGCACCCGAGGAGTCGGTGTCGTAGCCACAGTTGACGGTGATGCACATGCCCTCACCGAACTCCGAGCCGTACAGGAGACCGATCACCTGGAACCCGGTGTTGATGGGCGAGTACTGCGCGTTGTAGTGCGGCGTCTCGTCCAGCACCCGGCGCCGGGCCTCCTGCCAGGTGAGTCCCTCCGCGTGAGCCTGCACGGCCGCCCGGACGGCCCGGGCCATCATCGAATCGACCGGGATGTAGCTGAGCGCGATGTCGATCAGCAGCGCGGGGTCCTGCACGACGAACGCCGCAGACTCGAGTGCCGCGTTGAACAGCTCGCCGTAGACGCCCTCGCCACCTGCGTGATCGCAGATCGCGTCCTGGTAGGCGTACCGCGCAGCGATGCGGGGCTGGCCGGGAGCGACACAGGCCCAGATCTCCGACCGGATGGGCGAGCCCATGCAGTCGGTGAACCAGTTGTTGTGGTGTCCGCTCAGGGGCGGTTCCAGGCCGAGTCGCAGGTTGAGCTTGGACAGCCCGTACTCGTCCCAGTTGTACCCGATGTGGTCCAGCCAGTAGCGGGAGAGGTCGCGGGCTGTGATCCCGGGACCGACCTCCTCCAGCGCCTTCAGCCAGACCAGCTGCATCTCCAGGTCGTCGTTGGGCAGTCCCCCCTCCTGCAGCTCGGGGTACCACCACACATCGAACGGCTCGTCCTGCCCCCACGCCTTCTCCAGCGGGGTGCCGAGCGTTCCGCCGGCATTCTTGCCCTGCCAACAGCCGTACACACGGTCGCGGTACTCCTCGGAGTCGAGATCGAGCACGAACGTGGTTCGCGACTTCGTCGTCGTCATTGCTTCGGTTGTTCCTTTCCGTTTGCGGTCGCAGCAACAGCGCTGGACTCGCGGACAATGAGGCGCGCGGCGAGGACCGCCTCGCGCGGGGTACATCACGTTCCTCACCATGCAGCCGGCTCAGCACCATGCTGATGGCGGCCGCGCCCATGTCGGCGGTGGGCTGCGCGACGGTCGTCAGGGGCGGTGCGGAGTGCGCAGCCATGGCGATGTCGTCGAAGCCGACGACGGACAGGTCCGTCGGCACGCGCAACCCGGCCCGGTTCGCGGCCTGCAGCACGCCGAGGGCGACGGCGTCGTTCGCAGCGAAGATGGCCCTGGGCACGTCATCCGCCTCGATGATCATGCTCAGCGCGGCGACGCCGTCTGCCTGCGTCAGCTGGTCGACGAAGATCTCCCGTGCCTTGACCTGAGGCCCACCCTCGGCCATCGCGCTGCGGAAACCGCGGAGGCGTCCGGCGGTCTGCTTGTCCAGCCCGAGGTACGCGACCTCGCTGTGGCCGAGGCCGAGCAGATGGGTCACGGCATCGTGGGCCCCGCTCTCCGTGTTCGACGTCACGGTGTCCGAGACCAGCGGATCGGTGCGCAGGCCGATGCCGACCACGGGGATGCTCCTCGCAGCCGCCACGAGTGCGGAGTTGAGCCCCGGACTCTCCGGCGGCGTCACGATGACGCCGTCGACCCCGTGGGCGCGGAGCAGTTCGAGAGACTGTAGCGAGGCGTCCGGATCGTTGCCGGACTCGGCCACCACAAGCCCGTATCCGGTGGCACGGGCGTTTTGGCTGAGCGCCGACGCGATCTCGGCCACGAAGGGGTTACGCAGGTCGGACACGACGAACCCGAGGAGGCCGGTGCTCTTGGTGGTCAGGCTGGCCGCGGCTCGGTTGCGCACGTAGCCCAGTTCCTCGATGGCCCGGGCGATCCGCTGCTGGGTGACCGTGCCGACGTAGCCGTTCCCCGTCAGGTAGCGCGAGACGGTACCCACGGAGACACCCGCCCTCGTGGCAACGTCGTATGCGGTGACCATGGCTCTCCCTCCTGGCAACCACTGTGTAACCAGTTACATATGCAAGCGGTTACACATTAGGCCGGGCGTCGAAGCGGTGTCAAGGGTTTGTCCGGGGATTGGCGGACAGCTCAGGCTGCGCGCAGTCGGGACTCGAGCAGGTCGCCGGACAGGGCCGCGTCAGCCGCCAGCAGCGCCGCCCCGATGACCCCGCCGCTGCTGCCCGAACGCGCCGCCGTCACCCGCAGCTCGCGGCTGGCGAGCGGCAGCACCCTGGCATAGACCGCCTCCCGGACGCCGGCGACGAGCGCCTCGCCGGCCATCCCCAGCCGGCCACCCACGACGACCACCCTCGGGTTCAGCAGCGCCACGCAGGAGGCGACGACGTCCCCCAGCACACGGCCAGCATCCCGGAGCACGCCGGCGACGTCCGCGTCGCCGGCGGCTACGCGCTCCAGCACCTCGTCGAGCGAGGTGAGCGGCGAACCGGCCAGGCGCAGCGTTTCCAGCACGCCCGCGCCGCTCGCGTACGTGTCCAGGCAGCCCACATTTCCGCAGCGGCAGGCCCGGCCCCGGGCGCCCGGGGCGAAGATATGGCCCAGGTCGCCAGCCGCCCCCTCGGCGCCGTGCAGCAGCCTCCCGTCGGCGACGATGCCTGCACCGATGCCGGTGCCCACATGGACATACATCAGGTTGTCGACGTCGGGCCAGGCTGCGGCCCGCTCCCCCAACGCGAGCACATTGGCATCGTTGGCGGCGAAGGCAGGCAGGCCAGAGGCCTCGCTGAGCACGGCCCGCACATCGGTTCCGTCCCAGCCGGGCATGTTGGGCGGGGCGACGGGCAACCCCGAGCGGTCGACCGAGCCGGGAAGCCCGATGCCGACGGCGATGGGATCCATGCCGGCGACGTCTCCCAGCCAGCGCAGCCTCTCGGCCACCAACCCGAGCACGGGCCCCGGCCCCGCGGCGATGTCGATAGGCTCCTCCAACTGCGACAGCACCTCACCGGCGAGCGTCGTCACGGCGAAGGTGGCCCGGCGGATGCCGAGGTCGGCAGACAGGATCGCGTGCTGGGTGGGATCGAACTCGAAAGCGACCGACGGCCTTCCGCCTGTGGTGGTCAGGTTCGACGCCTCACGCACAAGCCCCGCCGCCTGCAGCGATTCGAGCCGCTGGACGACTGTGGAGCGCGCCTGCCCCGTCAACTCGGCGAGTTCACTGCGGGTCAGCGGCCCGGCACGCAACAGGCTCAGGACATGACCGGCGCTCCCCGGGCCCTCACCCATGCTGAGGGATCTGCGCAGCAACGTCATGCAACCTCCCTCCAGTGAGGCCGACAGTATGACACCCCACCCGCGCCCGGCAAGAGCCTCAACGCCGGGCAGCCATGACGTCTGCGGCCGGGCGCCCCGACCGGAGCAGCGATGCCATCTCGAACATCGACGGCGTGACGTGCGTGAAGAACCGGAAGTAGCCGGGGCAGAGATAGTTGAGGCCGGGCTCACCGGTCACCGTCGTCGCGAACCGGTCCTTCGGGCAGCCGCCATTGCAGGCCCAGCGGACCGGGCACTCCCGGCACTGCGCAGGCAGCGCCGTGCGCTTCGCCCGCCCGAACTCCACCTGGGCCGGCCGGCTGGCCAACTCGGCCAGGGACTCTTCGTTGATGTTGCCGAGCAGGTAGCCAGGCTCGACGAAGTGGTCGCAGCTGTAGACATCGCCGGTGTGCTCCACGGCGAGCTGCGTGCCACACTCCGGCGCCCGGACGCACAGGCTGTGCTGACCGAAGACGGCCCCCAGGGTCACGTCGAAGTCCTGGACGAAGACTGTGCCGACGTCGCGGGCGACCCATTCGTCGAAGATCGCGACCAGGAACTCCCCGTACGCCGCACCGTCGACGGTGCGGGAGGTGACACCGGCCCCGGCCTGGCGATAGGCGACGTATTCGCCCTCGCTGCGCCAGCCGGCCTCTGCGATCTCCTCGCTGCCCTCCTCGACGCGCTCCACGATGGGGATGAACTGGACGAAATCGGCCCCGAGGTCGTCACGGAAGTGCCGGTAGACCTCGAGCGGGTGGGCGACGTTGGCGGAGTTGACGGTGCACAGGATGTTGGTGTCGACCCCGTGACGCCGGAGCACCTGATAGCCGCGGACGACCTGGTCATAGGTGCCACGGCCCGCCTTGTTGACCCGGTACATGTCGTGCAGGTGGCGGGGGCCGTCGATGCTGACCCCGACGAGGAATCCCTCGGCGGCGAGGAACTCGCCCCAGGCATCATCGATGAGCGTCGCGTTGGTCTGGATCGCGTGGCGCACCTGCTGCGCCGGTCGGCGGAGCTCCTCCCCGAGTCTGAGGGCCTCACGGAAGAAGTCCAGACCGCGCAGCGTGGGTTCGCCACCCTGCCAGCCGATGATCACCTCGCCGTCGGGCTGGGAGTCCAGGTAGCGACGCAGGAACGCCTCGAGCGACGCATGGCTCATACGCTGCTCCGACTCCCCCAGAGGGCCTCCTTGGACAGGAAGAAGCAGTAGGAGCAGTCAAGGTTGCACGCCGCGCCCGTGGGCTTGACGATCAGGCTCAGCGGCCTCCGGACGATGCTCACGCGATTCCCCTCGACGACTTACGTCGACTATAGTCATAACGACGGCGAACCTCCACATAAGACGCCGAGATTGCCCTGAGGACATGAGACACCACGATTCCGGACCGCGCAACCGTGCGCATCTGGGCCTGCTCGCCCGCCTCCTGAAGGTCGGCATGATCGGGTTCGGCGGCGGCAGCGCCCTGATTCCCCTCCTGCAGCGTGAACTGGTCGCGGAGGGCCGGCTGGACGACGAGAGCTTCACCCACGACACCGTCATCGCGAACGTCACCCCGGGGGCGCTGCCGGTGAAGCTGGGGGCCCTGGCCGGAACCCGGCTGGGCGGCCCGCTGCTCGCAGTCCTCGGCGCCACCGCCGTCGCCCTGCCCGGAACCCTCGGCACCCTCGGCCTGCTCACGCTGTTCTCCCGACTCGGCCCCGGCGCCGTCGCCGTCATCGAGTTCGCCTCCATCGGCATCAGCGCCTACATCATCTACCTCCTCCTGGAGTACATGCACTCGGTGCTCGCCCCAGGAGGCTCCCCCGCCTGGCCGCTCATCGCCATCGCGGCCATGAGCTTCCTCGCCAGCGGGGGACGGCACACCCTCGCGCTCGTGGCGTCGACGACGGGGGTGCCCGTAGCGGCACAGCTGCCGCAACTCACCGCACTGCAACTGATCCTCGTCGCATTGACGGTCATCGTGGTGTGGTCCTTCTTCACGGCCCGACGGCGACCCCCGCAACCCCGGCAGGCACCGGCCACGGGCGGGCGCGGCGCCGGCAAGACCGCGCTGCTGCTGGTGGGGGCCACCGTCGTCCTCATCGGCGCCGCCGCACTCCTGCCGGGCGTCCGGGACGGCGTCTCGTTCCTCGTGCTGACCGTCGCCGCGACGCTTACCTCCTTCGGCGGCGGCGAGGCGTTCGTGGGCGTCGCCGACGGCTTCTTCGTCGCGAGCGGGCTGGTCGAGGCCGGCCAGTACTACGGCCAGATCGTCCCGGTAGCCAACGCGCTGCCAGGCCCCATCCTGATCAAGATCGTGGCAGGGCTCGCCCTCGAGGTCGGCGGGTGGCCCCTCGCGTTGATCGCGGCCGGCGTCGCGGTCACATCATGCTCGGCGGTGGCCGTCGGACTGTACGCAGGCTACGAACGGCTCCGCGACTCCCTGGTGATCCGCAACGTCGCCGCCTACATCATGCCGGTCATCTGCGGGCTGCTCGCCAGCACCGCCGTCTCGATGCTGGCCGCCGGCGTCACGATCGGAGCCAAGGTCGGCGTGTCAGCACTGCCGGTGCTGCTCAGCTCCGGCCTGGGCGTCGCCGTCGCGGCCCTGGCCGCCCGGCACACGAAGGCGCCGGGCGTGCTGGTGCTCGTGGTGCTGGCGGTCGCGTCGCTGGGCGCGCTCCGGCTCAGCGCCTAGCCTCAGAGCCTGGCGCGCAGCGCCCGGAGTCGCTCCAGCGAGGACTCACGCCCCAGGATCTCCATCGACTCGAAGAGCGGCGGGGAGACCTTGCGGCCGGAGATCGCGACCCGGACGGGGCCGAAGGCCACCCGCGGCTTCAGCCCGAGCCCTTCGACGATCTGCTCGCGGAGTGCGGCCTGGATGGCCTCCGCGTCGAACGGGCCCTCGGCAAGGGCCGCCACCGCAGCGTCGAGCACCTCGGCGGCACCGTCCGGCAGCGAGGCGAACGCGTCGTCTGCCACGGTCAGGTCGGCGTCGTCGGCGAACAGGAAGTCGAGCTGGGGCAGCGCATCCTTGAGCAGGACGAGTCGCTCCTGGATGATCGGCACCGCGCTGCGGAGGATCTCGAGTTGGCGTGGCGTCGGGTCCGCCCACTGGCCGGTCTCGGACGCGAAGGTGGCGATGCGGTCGGCCAGCTCATCGGCGCTCAGCAGGCGCAGGTAGTGGCCGTTCAGCCAGTCGAGCTTCTTCACGTCGAAGATCGGCCCGACCGTGTTGACCTTGTCCCACGAGAACCGCTCCACGAACTCCTCGAACGTGGAGACCTCGTTCTCCTCGTCCCCGGCGTAGCCCAGCAGCTGCAGGAAGTTGCGCACCGCCTCGGGCAGGTAGCCGTTCTCCTTGAACCACATGAGCCGCGCGGCCGGGTTCTTTCGCTTCGAGATCTTCGACTTGTCCGTGTTGCGCAGCAGCGGCATGTGGGCGAACCCGGGCGTCTCCCAGCCGAGCCACTGGTACAGCAGGACGTGCTTCGGCGTCGACGAGATCCACTCCTCGCCCCGGACGACCGTGTTGATGCCCATCAGGTGATCGTCGACGACGACGGCGAGGTGGTACGTCGGGAAGCCGTCCGCCTTGAGGATCACCTGGTCGTCCGGCCGGGGAGCCTTGACGGTGCCGCGGATGATGTCGGTGAACTCGAGGGGGCGTCGTCCGGGATGAGCATGCGCACGACCGGCCGGTCGGTGAAGCCGGGAAGCGCGGCCCGCTCCTCGCGGGTCTTGCCGACGCAGAGCCGGTCGTAGCCCGTGGTGGAGAGCTTCTGCCGGTTCTGCTCCTCACGCAGCTCGGCGAGGCGCTCCGACGAGCACCAGCAGTAGTAGGCGTGGCCGGCCTCGACGAGCTGGTCGACGAAGGGCCGATACGTGTCCAGGCGCTCCGACTGCTTGTACGGCGCATAGGGCCCGCCGACCTCCGGGCTCTCGTCCGGTGAGAGGCCGAGCCAGCGCAGGGAGTCGTAGATCTGCTGCTCGGACCCGGGCACCAGCCGCGCCTGGTCGGTGTCCTCGATCCGCAGCACGAACCTGCCTCCGGTCTTCCTGGCCCACGCGAGGTCGAACAGGGCCATGAAGGCCGTGCCGACGTGCGGGTCTCCGGTCGGGGAAGGGGCAACACGGGTGCGGGCGGGAGCATTCGTCATAGTGCCCCCAACTCTAGAGGAACACCCTGAATGGGCGCCCGGATGCCCCGGCCCGCCCCTGAACCTCCCAGGTCGGGGCCTTCCTGCGAGCCCGCCAGAAGGCAGACTTGTCGGCGTGGATGGTGACGACGACCAGGTGGACGCACGCGGCGACGCGCTGGAGCGCGCCCTCCGTCGGGGTCAGGCGGAACTGCAGAAGGACCAGCCGGCGAAGGCCACCCGCACGCTGACCTGGATCCTCGAGGACCTCCTCCCCGTTCCCGGCACCCGATTCCGCTTCGGTCTCGATCCCGTGCTGAGCGTCATCCCCTGGGCCGGAGCGGTGGTGGGGTCGGTTTTCGGGGCCGCGCTGCTCTTCGACGCGCTGCGGCTGCGCATGCCCCTGCCTGTGCTGGCCCGGATGATCGGCAACTGGGGACTCGACGCACTGCTGGGCATGATCCCCTACGCGGGTCCCCTCTTCGACCTCGCCTGGCGCTCCAACCGGAAGAACCTCGCGCTGCTCAACCGCACCATCGACAACCGGCAACAGGTGCACGAGGCCTCAGTGCTGTACTGGATCGTCGCCGTCAGCTCCGTCGTCGGCGTGATCACCTTGGCGATGCTCACACCGCTGCTCCTCATCGCCTGGTTGGCCTCATTGGGCTGACCGTCGTGGTCCCGATAGCATGACGCCATGACGAGCCCCGTGCTTCCGAGCAACTTCATCTACGACGCGATCCGAGCCGACATCGCCGCCGGAGAACGCGGCGGTCGCGTGCAGACGAGGTTCCCACCGGAGCCCAACGGCTTCCTCCACATCGGGCACGCCAAGGCCATCGTCGTCGACTTCGGCGCCGCCGACGACTTCAACGGCAAGTGCATCCTGAGGCTCGACGACACCAACCCCGAGACCGAGGATTCCGACTTCGTCCAGTCGATCATCGAGGACATCCGCTGGCTGGGCTACGAGCCCGCCGAGGATCGCTACGCCTCCGACTACTTCGAGCAGCTCTACGTCTGGGCGGAGCAGCTGATCACGGCCGGGCTCGCCTATGTCGACGACCAGGACAGCGAGGCCATCTCCGCCGGCCGCGGAGGCTACGGCAGGCCGGGGGTCAACTCCCCCTTCCGTGACCGCAGCGTGGAGGAGAACCTGGACCTGTTCCGTCGCATGCGGGCGGGTGAGTTCGCCGACGGCACCCACGTGCTGCGCGCGAAGATCGACATGTCCCACGAGAACATGCAGATGCGCGATCCGATCATGTACCGGATCCGCGCCGTCCACCATCACCGCACCGGTGACGAGTGGCCGATCTATCCGACGTACGACTGGGCCCACGGCCAGTCCGACGCCATCGAGGGCGTCACCCACTCGCTCTGCACCCTGGAGTTCGAGAGCCACCGTCCCCTGTATGACTGGTTCCTCGAGCAGCTGGGGGTCGTCGATCCGCCGCGCCAGTACGAGTTCGCGCGGCTGGAGCTGACCCACACCGTCACGTCGAAGCGGCGCCTGGCCAAGCTGGTCAACGACGGTGTCGTCGACGGCTGGGACGACGCCAGGATGCCGACCCTGCGGGGGCTCCGCCGTCGCGGCTACCCTGCGGCTGCGCTGCGCGCGTTCTGCCGCGAGGTGGGCACGACGCGCACCAACTCGCGCCAGTCCATCGAGTACCTCGAGGCCTACGTGCGACGTGAGCTGAACGCCACGGCCCAGCGCAGGATGGGGGTCCTGGATCCCCTGAAGCTGCGCCTGACCAACTGGCCCACCGACGCCGACGGCAACCCCGTCGTCGAGCACTTCGAGGTCGCCAACAACCCGGAGCGTCCGGAGGACGGCACCCGGCTGATCCCCTTCACCGGGGAATTGTGGATCGAGCAGGACGACTTCCGCGAGGTTCCCCGCCGAAGTACTTCCGTCTCTCCCCCGGCCGCGAGGTCCGGCTCCGCGGCGCCTACTTCGTCACAGCGACGGAGGCGGTCAAGGACGCCGACGGCAACGTCGTCGAGGTGCTCGCCACCTACGCCCCCGAGACCAAGGGCGGCAACGCCCCCGACGGGCGGCGCGTGAAGTCGACGATGCACTGGGTGTCGGCCCCGCACGCGGTCGAGACCACCGTGGCGCTGTACGAGCGGCTGTTCACCGCAGAGGCGCCCGGGGAGCGCACGGGCGAGGCTCTGGACGACCTGAACCCGAACTCCCGCAGGATCGTCGAGGGTGCCAAGGCGGAGCCCGCGCTGGCCGACGCCGCCCCCGGCGAGGTGGTGCAGTTCGAGCGGCTCGGCTACTTCGCCGCCGATCCTGACACGCCGATGCTGTTCCACCGGACGGTGGGGCTGCGCGACGAGTGGGCGTCGATCCAGAAGCGCGGCTGAGCCACGAACAAGTGACCGCCCCCGGTGACTCACCGGGGCGGTCCGCCTTTGCGCCCCGGAGGGCGTACGTCCAGGAACGCGAAAGGGCCGCGCGGTCTCCCGCGCGGCCCTCTCAGTGACTCAGTGAGTCAGCAGATCACTTGATGATCTTGGTGACGTTACCGGCACCGACGGTGCGGCCGCCCTCACGGATGGCGAACTTGAGGTTCTCCTCCATGGCGATCGGCTTGTTCAGGTGAACAGTCATCTCGGTGTTGTCGCCGGGCATGACCATCTCGGTGCCAGCGGGAGCTGGACGACGCCGGTCACGTCAGTCGTACGGAAGTAGAACTGGGGCGAGTAGTTCGAGAAGAACGGCTTGTGACGGCCACCCTCCTCCTTCGCGAGAACGTAGACGTTCGCCTCGAAGTCGGTGTGCGGGGTGGTCGACCCGGGCTTGATGACGACCATGCCGCGCTCGACGTCTTCCTTCTTGGTGCCGCGGAGCAGCAGGCCGACGTTCTCGCCGGCGCGACCCTCGTCGAGGATCTTGCGGAACATCTCGACACCGGTGACGGTCGAGGTCTGCTTGTCCTCACGGATGCCGACGATGTCGACGACGTCGCCGGTCTTGACGATGCCGCGCTCGATGCGGCCGGTGATGACGGTGCCACGACCGGTGATCGTGAAGACGTCCTCAACGGGCATCAGGAACGGCTTGTCGGTGTCACGCACCGGCTGCGGGATGTGCTCGTCGACAGCGGTCATGAGCTCGATGATCGAGTCGGCCCACTTCTCGTCACCCTGGAGGGCGGGGAAGGCGGCGACGCGGACGATCGGCAGGTTGTCGCCGTCGAACTCCTGGGCGGAGAGGATCTCGCGGAGCTCCATCTCGACCAGGTCGATCAGGTCGGCGTCAGCCTCGTCGATCATGTCGCACTTGTTGAGGGCGACGACGATCGCCGGCACGCCAACCTGGCGGGCCAGGAGGATGTGCTCGTGGGTCTGCGCCATCGGGCCGTCGGTGGCGGCGACGACGAGGATCGCACCGTCCATCTGGGCGGCACCGGTGATCATGTTCTTGACGTAGTCGGCGTGGCCGGGGCAGTCGACGTGCGCGTAGTGACGCTGCTCGGTCTGGTACTCGACGTGCGAGATCGAGATCGTGATGCCGCGCTGACGCTCCTCAGGAGCCTTGTCGATCTGGTCGAACGCAGAGACCGCGTTCCACTCCGGGTAACGGTCGTGAAGCACCTTCGTGATCGCCGCGGTGAGAGTGGTCTTGCCGTGGTCGACGTGTCCGATGGTGCCGATGTTTACGTGCGGCTTGGTCCGCTCAAACTTGGCCTTTGCCACGAGGGCTCCTTCTTGAAAATCGCCTCGCGGGTGCGGGGCAGTACGAACATTCCTCAGTGAGGGTCGGCAACCGAGCATACCGCCAGCTGCCATACCTTGCCAATCGTAGCGACGCGAACCGCGCACGCCAAACCGCCCGATTCCCGCTCCCCCGCGCCTCTCTGACAAGGACCTCAGGAACGACTCTACGCCGGACTGCAGGGCAATGAAAAAGGGCCGGCCGGGAGGTCTCCTCCCGGCCGGCCCCGTGGGTCAGCGAACCGTCAGGTTCACTCGCCCTTCGCCTTGGCGATGATCTCGTCGGCGATGTTCTTCGGCGTCTCCGCGTAGGAGTCGAACTCCATGGAGTACGACGCCTGGCCCGAGGTCTTCGAGCGCAGGTCACCGACGTAGCCGAACATCTCGGACAGCGGCACGATCGCGTTCACCACGCGGTTGCCGTGCTGCTCGTCCATCGAGCGGACCTGGCCACGACGCGAGTTCAGGTCGCCGATGACCGTGCCGAGGTAGTCCTCGGGGTGGTCACCTCGACGGCCATCATCGGCTCGAGGATGGCGGGGTCCGCCTTGCGGGCCGCCTCCTTGAACGCCATGGAGCCGGCCAGCTTGAAGGCCATTTCGGAGGAGTCGACATCGTGGTAGGCACCGTCGGTGAGGGTGGCCTTGATGTTGTCGACCGGGTAGCCGGCGAGGACACCGAACTGCATGGCCTCACGGATGCCCTGGTCCACCGCGGGGATGTACTCGCGGGGAACGCGGCCGCCGGTGACGGCGTTGACGAACTCGTAGCCCGAGCCCGGCTCGGTCGGCTCAAGGTCGATGATGACGCGCGCGAACTGGCCGGAACCACCGGTCTGCTTCTTGTGCGTGTACTCGATCTTCTCGACCTTGCGGCGGAGCGTCTCGCGGTAGGCCACCTGCGGCTTGCCGATGTTGGCCTCGACCTTGAACTCACGACGCATGCGGTCGATGAGGACGTCGAGGTGCAGCTCGCCCATGCCGGCGATGATCGTCTGACCGGTCTCCTCGTCCGTGTGGACGCGGAAGGTCGGATCCTCCTCGGCGAGCCGCTGGATGGCGGTGCCGAGCTTCTCCTGGTCGGACTTCGTCTTCGGCTCGATGGCCTGCTCGATGACCGGCGCGGGGAAGGTCATGGACTCGAGCACGATCGGGTGCGTCGGGTCCGCGAGGGTCTCACCGGTGGTGGTGTCCTTCAGGCCCATGACGGCGCAGATCATGCCGGCGCCGATCGAGTCGATCTCCTCACGCTTGTTGGCGTGCATCTGGTAGATCTTGCCGATGCGCTCCTTGCGGCCCTTGGTGGTGTTGAGCACCTGGGAGCCGGACTGCAGGACACCGGAGTAGACGCGGACGAACGTCAGCTTGCCCAGGTGGGGATCAGCGGCGACCTTGAACGCCAGGATCGACAGCGGCTCCGAGTCGGAGGGCTGACGCTCGAGGCGGACGGACTCGTCGCCCGGCTTGAAGCCGTCGATGGCCGGCACGTCGAGCGGCGACGGCAGGTAGTCGACGACCGCGTCGAGCAGGGGCTGGACGCCCTTGTTCTTGAACGAGGTGCCACAGACGACCGCGGTGAAGGTGTTGCTGATGATGCCCTTGCGGAGGGCAGCCTTGATCTGCGCGACCGAGGGCTCCTCGCCCTCGAGGTACAGCTCCATGATGTCGTCGTCGACGTCCGCGACGCGCTCGATGAGCGTGGCGCGGGCCTCCTTGGCGGCCTCGAGGAGGTCGGCGGGGATCTCTTCGACGTCGTAGTCCTCACCCATCACGGTCTCGCCGTGCCAGGTCAGGGCGCGCATCTCGACGAGGTCGACGACACCGAGGAAGTCGCTCTCCGAGCCGATCGGCAGCTGCAGGAGGACGGGATCGGTGGCGAGGCGCTCGCGGATCGTCTTGACGACGTGATCGAACGAGGCGCCCGTGCGGTCGAGCTTGTTGATGTAGCAGATGCGCGGCACGCCGTACTTGGTGGCCTGACGCCACACGGTCATCGACTGCGGCTCAACGCCGGCCACACCGTCGAAGACGGCGACGGCGCCGTCGAGGACGCGGAGCGAACGCTCCACCTCGACGGTGAAGTCGACGTGCCCGGGGGTGTCGATGATGTTGATCAGGTTGTCGTGCCAGAAACAGGTGGTGGCAGCAGAGGTGATCGTGATGCCACGCTCCTGCTCCTGCTCCATCCAGTCCATGGTCGCCGCGCCATCGTGGGTCTCACCGATCTTGTGGTTCTTGCCGGTGTAGAACAGGATCCGCTCGGTGGTGGTGGTCTTACCGGCATCGATGTGGGCCATGATGCCGATGTTGCGAACCTTATGCAGGTCGGTCACTAGCTATTCCTTTTCGAAAGTTTCAAGGATGAAGCGGTGAGTGCCCCCGACCCTTCGGCAGGGTCAGGGGCAGCAAATCACCAGCGGTAGTGCGCGAAGGCGCGGTTGGCCTCGGCCATCTTGTGCGTATCCTCGCGGCGCTTCACGGAAGCACCCAGGCCGTTGGAGGCGTCGAGGATCTCGTTCATGAGGCGCTCGGTCATCGTCTTCTCGCGGCGGGCGCGGGAGAAGCTGACCAGCCAGCGCATCGCCAGGGTGTTCTGGCGGCCGGGCTTGACCTCGATCGGGACCTGGTAGGTCGCACCGCCGACGCGGCGGGACTTGACCTCGATGGAGGGCTTGACGTTGTCGAGCGCCTTCTTCAGCGTGATGACCGGATCGACACCGGTCTTGGCGCGGGTGCCTTCGAGCGCGTCGTACACGATCGACTGCGCGACGGTCTTCTTGCCGTCGAGGAGAATCTTGCTGACGAGCTGCGAGACCACCGGGGACCCGTAGACGGGGTCGATGATGACGGGGCGCTTCGGCGCGGGACCCTTGCGAGGCATTACTTCTCCTTCTTCGCGCCGTAGCGGCTGCGAGCCTGCTTGCGGTTCTTGACGCCCTGGGTGTCGAGCGAGCCACGGATGATCTTGTAGCGGACACCCGGCAGGTCCCTCACACGACCGCCGCGGACGAGCACCATGGAGTGCTCCTGGAGGTTGTGGCCGACACCGGGGATGTAGGCGGTGACCTCGATGCCGGAGCTCAGACGCACGCGTGCAACCTTGCGGAGCGCGGAGTTCGGCTTCTTCGGCGTGGTGGTGTACACACGCGTGCACACGCCCCGACGCTGGGGCGAACCCTTGAGCGCTGGGGTCTTGTTCTTGGAGAGCTTGTCTGTCCGGCCCTTGCGGACCAGCTGCTGGATTGTTGGCACCTGCTGGTATCACTTTCGTCTTGGTGGACTGTACGTTTGTCTTCCCTGGCTGCAGCTTCCCCGCGGGCGGTCAGGACACATTACGACCACGACGCAGTTCGTCTGCCGTGCGGACTCAGCACATCCACGCTCTCTTCTGCAACGGTTGAGAGCGATCCACCATGCCAGGGCACGCACAAATGGGCCCGAGCAACCGGGCACGCCCGCCAAGATTACTCCAGGTGGCCGGTGAAACAAAAAGGACGGCGTTCGGGGCCGCAAGGGCGGCGGTCGAGACCGCGTCGATGGCCCGTGGAATGCAACAGGGGCCCGTGACCGAAGTCACGGGCCCCTGCGTCAATCAGGTTCAGCGAAGCTCGCCGAAGTCCATCTCGTCGAGCGGGACGGCCGGGCCGACCACGTCGGAACCGAACGAGTAGTCGTACGGGTCGTAGCTCATGGTGTAGGCCGTGGCGCGCGCCTCGTCGGTCGGCTCCACCCGGATGTTGCGGTAGCGGTCGAGACCGGTACCCGCCGGGATGAGCTTGCCGAGGATGACGTTCTCCTTCAGGCCGACGAGCGAGTCGCTCTTGCCCTGGATCGCGGCATCCGTGAGGACCTTGGTGGTCTCCTGGAAGGAGGCCGCCGACAGCCACGACTCGGTCGCGAGCGAGGCCTTCGTGATGCCCATGAGCACCGGACGTCCCTCCGCAGGCTTGCCGCCCTCGGAGATCGCCTGCCGGTTCGCCGCCTCGTACATCGCGCGGTCCACGAGCTCGCCCGGCATCATCTGCGTGTCGCCGGAGTCGATGACCGTCACGCGGCGCAGCATCTGCCGGATGATGATCTCGATGTGCTTGTCGTGGATGGGAGCGCCCTGGGTCGCGTAGACCTTCTGGACCTCCTCCACCAGGTGCTCCTGCACCTTGCGCAGACCACGCACCCGCAGAACCTCCTGCGGATCGACCTGGCCGGCGGTCAGCTGCTGACCGATGCTGACCCGGGCACCGTCGCGGATGTGCATCCGGACGCCGTCGTGGTCCTCGAACTCGAGACGGGTACGACGTCCGACCGGGTACTCCAGGTCCTCGCCACCGTCGTCGCGCACGATGATGATCTTGCGCGAACGGTCGCCGTCCTCGATGCGCACCACACCGTCAGCCTCCGCGATCGGAGCCTTGGCCTTGGGCTGGCGGGCCTCGAAGAGGCTCGTGACACGCGGCAGACCCTGCGTGATGTCGTCGCCCGCCACACCGCCGGTGTGGAAGGTACGCATCGTCAGCTGGGTTCCCGGCTCACCGATCGACTGGGCCGCGACGATGCCGACGGCCTCGCCGACGTCCACCGTCTTGCCGGAGGCAAGCGAACGGCCGTAGCACATGGCGCAGGTGCCGACCGCCGACTCACAGGTGAGGACGGAGCGGACCTTGACCGACGTGACGCCGGCCGCGACCAGGGTACGGATCTCGGCATCGCCGAGGTCGGTGCCGGCCGTGACCAGCACGTTGCCCTTCGCGTCGGCGGTGTCGACAGCCAGGGTGCGTGCGTAGACCGCGGTCTCGACGTCGCCCATGGTCTCGACCGTGGCGTCCTTGGCGAACGGCTCAGCCGGAATCTGGACCGGACGACCCGTGTCGGCGTCGACGCCAGGCGTCGACCACTTCGCGATGACCTTCATCAGGCCACGCTCGGTGCCACAGTCCTCTTCACGGATGATGACGTCCTGCGACACGTCGACGAGACGACGGGTCAGGTAGCCGGACTCGGCCGTCCGCAGAGCGGTATCGGCCTGGCCCTTACGACCACCGTGCGTCGAGATGAAGTACTCGAGAACGGACAGGCCCTCACGGAAGTTGGACTTGATCGGGCGGGCGATGATGTCGCCCTTCGGGTTGGCCACGAGGCCACGCATGGCGGCGATCTGACGCATCTGCGTCATGTTTCCTCGTGCACCCGAGTCGACCATCATGAAGATCGGGTTGTCCTCGGTGAAGTTATCCTTCATCGCCTCGGTCAGCTCGGCCGTCGCGTCGGTCCAGATCGAGATGAGCTCCTGACGGCGCTCGTCCTCGGTCACCGATCCGCGCTCGTAGAGCTTGTCGATCTTGCTGGCCCGCTTTTCGTAGCCGTCGAGGATCTGCGCCTTCTGCGGCGGCGTCTGCACGTCGGAGATCGACACGGTGACACCGGAGCGGGAAGCCCAGCGGAAGCCCATGGCCTTCAGGTTGTCCAGCGCGGTGGCGACGGTCACCTTGGCGTAGCGCTCAGCCAGCTCATTAATGATCTGGCCGAGGACCTTCTTACCGACGACAGTGTTCACGTAGCCGAAACCATCCGGCAGCGCCTCGTTGAACAGGGCCCGCCCCAGCGTGGTGTCCAGGAGGACGGTGCCGTCGGCGCGCGGGGTGACCCCGTCGACGACGACGCCGCTGAGGCGCAGCTTGATCGGGGAGGTGACCTCCAGCTCGCCGCGGTCGTAGGCCATGACGGCCTCCGCCAGCGACGAGAACGCGCGGCCTTCGCCCCTACCGTGACGCTCGAGCGTCAGGAAGTAGTGGCCGATGATCATGTCCTGCGTCGGCATGGTCACGGGGCGACCGTCGGCGGGCTTCAGGATGTTGTTCGTCGACAGCATCAGGATGCGTGCCTCGGCCTGCGCCTCCGCCGACAGCGGCAGGTGCACGGCCATCTGGTCGCCGTCGAAGTCGGCGTTGAAGGCGGTACAGACCAGCGGGTGGATCTGGATGGCCTTACCCTCGACCAGCTGCGGCTCGAAGGCCTGGATGCCGAGACGGTGCAGCGTTGGTGCACGGTTCAGCAGCACGGGGTGCTCGGCAATGACCTCTTCGAGAACGTCCCACACGACCGGACGCTGACGCTCGACCATCCGCTTGGCGGCCTTGATGTTCTGAGCGTGGTTGAGGTCGTCGAGGCGCTTCATGACGAACGGCTTGAAGAGCTCGAGCGCCATGGCCTTCGGCAGGCCGCACTGGTGCAGCTTGAGCTGCGGGCCCACCACGATGACCGAACGGCCCGAGTAGTCGACACGCTTGCCGAGGAGGTTCTGACGGAAGCGACCCTGCTTGCCCTTGAGCATGTCGGAGATCGACTTCAGGGGACGGTTGCCGGGTCCGGTCACCGGGCGGCCACGACGGCCGTTGTCGAACAGCGAGTCGACGGCCTCCTGGAGCATGCGCTTCTCGTTGTTCACGATGATCTCGGGGGCACCGAGATCCAGCAGCCGCTTCAGTCGGTTGTTCCGGTTGATCACGCGGCGGTACAGGTCGTTCAGGTCCGACGTGGCGAAACGGCCACCGTCGAGCTGCACCATCGGACGCAGGTCCGGCGGGATGACCGGGACGGCATCCAGCACCATCGCCGCTGGCGAGCTGGTGCCGGAGAGGAAGGCGCTGACGACGCGGAGGCGCTTGAGCGCCCTGGTCTTGCGCTGCCCCTTGCCGGTGGCGATGATCTCGCGCAGTTGCACGGACTCCGCCTGCAGGTCGAAGGACTGGAGGCGCTTCTGGATCGCCTCGGCGCCCATCGAGCCCTCGAAGTACCGCCCGAACCGCTTGGTCATCTCGCGGTAGAGCATCTCGTCGCCCTCAAGGTCCTGGACCTTGAGCGTCTTGAAGCGGTTCCACACCTCGTCGATGCGGTCGAGCTGGCGCTGAGTGCGGGTGCGGATGAGACCCGCCTCCTTCTCGGCGGCCTCGCGGACCTTGCGCTTGACGTCGGCCTTGGCGCCCTCTTCCTCCAGCTGCGCCATGTCTTCTTCGAGCTTGCGCATCCGCGCTTCGATGTCGGCGTCACGACGGGAGGCGACCTGCTTGGCCTCCACCTCGACCTTGGCCTGCAGCGACGCGAGGTCGCGGTGGCGGGCCTCCTCGTCGACGGCGGTGATCATGTGCGCGGCGAAGTAGATGACCTTCTCGAGGTCCTTCGGCGCGATGTCCAGGAGGTAGCCGAGACGGCTCGGGACGCCCTTGAAGTACCAGATGTGGGTGACAGGGGCGGCGAGCTCGATGTGGCCCATGCGCTCGCGGCGCACGTTGCTCCGGGTCACCTCGACGCCACAGCGCTCACAGATGATGCCCTTGAAGCGCACGCGCTTGTACTTGCCGCAGTAGCACTCCCAGTCCCGGGTGGGACCGAAGATCTTCTCGCAGAAGAGGCCGTCGCGCTCCGGCTTCAGGGTGCGGTAGTTGATGGTCTCCGGCTTCTTGACCTCGCCATGGGACCACTCGCGAATCTGCTCCGCGCTCGCGAGGCCGATTCGCAGTTCGTCGTAGAAGTTCACGTCCAGCACGTTGTGCTTCTCTTTCCCCTACTTGACGCAGTAGGTGCCTTCGAAAAAAAGTCTGAGTTGTTGTCGTGGGCTACGCCCAGTGTTGGTGTGACTGAGCAGCTACTCAGACTTCGCCGGCGTCCAGGAAGTTGTCGGATCCTGGACGGCGACCGAGGTCGATGCCGAAGTCCTCGGTGGAGCGGATGTCTTCCTCCGACTCACGAAGGTCGATGATCCGACCGTCGTCCGAGAGCACTTCGACGTTCAGGCAGAGAGACTTCATCTCCTTGACCAGCACCTTGAAGGACTCGGGGATGCCGGGCTCGGGGATGTTCTCGCCCTTGACGATGGCCTCGTAGACCTTCACACGGCCGGGGACATCGTCGGACTTGATGGTCAGGAGCTCCTGCAGCGCCCAGGCGGCGCCGTAGGCCTCGAGGGCCCACACCTCCATCTCTCCGAACCGCTGACCACCGAACTGGGCCTTACCGCCCAGCGGCTGCTGCGTGATCATGGAGTACGGGCCGGTCGAACGCGCGTGGATCTTGTCGTCGACCAGGTGGTGGAGCTTCAGCATGTACATGTAGCCGACGCCGATCTTCTCCGGGTACGGCTCGCCGGAGCGGCCGTCGAAGAGGTACGTCTTGCCGGAGGAGTCGATCAGCCGGTCGCCGTCACGCGTGGGCAGCGAGTTGTCCAGCAGGCCACCGATCTCGGTCTCGCTGGCTCCGTCGAAGACGGGGGTCGCGACCCTGGCGTTGCCTTCGACGCGGCCGAGGCCGACCTCCCGGAGGCGCTCGGCCCACTCGGCCTTGACCCCGGAGATGTCCCAGCCGGTCTTCGCGATCCAGCCGAGGTGGTTCTCGAGGACCTGGCCGATGTTCATGCGGGAGGGAACGCCCAGCGGGTTCAGGACGATGTCGACGGGGGTCCCGTCGGCGAGGAACGGCATGTCCTCGACCGGAAGGATCTTCGAGATGACGCCCTTGTTGCCGTGACGGCCGGCGAGCTTGTCACCGTCCGAGATCTTGCGCTTCTGGGCGACGTGGACGCGGACCAGCTGGTTCACGCCGGGCAGGAGCTCGTCGTCGTCCTCACGGTCGAAGACGCGCACGCCGATGACGGTGCCGGACTCGCCGTGGGGCACCTTCAGGGAGGTGTCACGGACCTCGCGGGCCTTCTCGCCGAAGATGGCGCGCAGAAGCCGCTCCTCGGGCGTCAGCTCGGTCTCACCCTTCGGGGTGACCTTGCCGACCAGGATGTCCCCAGCGGAGACCTCGGCGCCGATGCGGATGATGCCCCGCTCGTCGAGGTCGGCCAGCATCTCGTCGGAGACGTTGGGGATCTCGCGGGTGATCTCCTCGGCGCCCAGCTTGGTGTCGCGGGCGTCGACCTCGTACTCCTCGATGTGAATCGAGGTCAGCACGTCGTCCTGGACGATGCGCTGCGACAGGATGATGGCGTCCTCGTAGTTGAGGCCCTCCCACGGCATGAACGCGACGAGCAGGTTCTTGCCGAGCGCCAGCTCACCCTGGTCGGTGCAGGGGCCGTCGGCCAGCGGGGTGCCGATCTCGACCCGGTCGCCGGGGCTCACCAGCGGGCGCTGGTTGATGCAGGTGCCGGCGTTGGAACGCACGAACTTGTCCAGCTTGTAGCTGGCGTACGTGCCGTCGTCGTTGGTGATCTCGAGGATGTCGGCGGTCACCGAGGACACGACGCCGGGCTTGCGGGCCAGCGTGACGTCACCGACGTCGACGGCGGCGCGGTACTCCATGCCGGTGCCGACGAACGGGGCCTCGTTGCGGATGAGCGGGACGGCCTGACGCTGCATGTTGGCGCCCATGAGGGCACGCGACGCGTCGTCGTGCTCGAGGAACGGGATCAGTGCGGTCGCGATGGAGACCATCTGGCGCGGGGACACGTCCATGTACTCGACCTCGGCCACGGGGACCTCGTCGGCGTCGCCGTGCTTCAGGCGGACGAGCACCCGCTCCTCCGTCAGGCGGCCGTTCTCGTCGACGGCGGCATTGGCCTGCGCGATGGCGTAGCGGTCCTCCTCGTCGGCGGTGAGGTAGTCGATCTGCTCGGTGACCAGGCCGTCGACGACGCGACGGTACGGGGTCTCGATGAAGCCGAACGCGTTGACGCGGGCGAACGACGCCAGCGAACCGATGAGGCCGATGTTCGGGCCTTCAGGCGTCTCGATGGGGCACATGCGGCCGTAGTGCGACGGGTGGACGTCACGGACCTCCATGCCGGCGCGGTCACGGGACAGACCGCCGGGGCCCAGCGCCGACAGGCGACGCTTGTGCGTCAGGCCGGCCAGCGGGTTGTTCTGGTCCATGAACTGCGACAGCTGCGAGGTTCCGAAGAACTCCTTCAGCGCCGCGGTCACCGGCCGGATGTTGATCAGGGTCTGCGGCGTGATCGCCTCGATGTCCTGCGTGGTCATCCGGTCGCGGACGACGCGCTCCATACGACCCAGGCCCGTGCGGAGCTGGTTCTGGATGAGCTCGCCGACGGTGCGGAGACGACGGTTGCCGAAGTGGTCGATGTCATCGGCCTCGACGGGCAGGTCCCCGAGGGTCTCCTGGTGCTCGTGGAGGGCGACGACGTACCGGATCGCGGCGACGATGTCGTCGTTCGTCAGCACCTGCTGGTCGAACGGAAGCTCGAGGCCGAGCTTCTTGTTGATCTTGTACCGGCCGACCTTGGCGAGGTCGTAGCGCTTCGGGTTGAAGTAGTAGTTCTCCAGCAGCGCCTGGGCCGCGTCACGCGCCGGGGGCTCGCCCGGACGCAGCTTGCGGTAGATGTCGAGGAGGGCCTCGTCCTGGGTCTTGACGGTGTCCTTCTCCAGGGTGAGCCGCATCGACTCGTAGTCGCCGAACTCGTCGAGGATCCGGTCCTCGTTCCAGCCGAGCGCCTTGAGCAGCACGGTGACGTTCTGCTTGCGCTTGCGGTCGAGGCGCACGAAGACCATGTCGCGCTTGTCGATCTCGAACTCCAGCCACGCACCACGCGACGGGATGACCTTGCAGGAGAAGATGTCCTTGTCGGACGTCTTGTCGGGGGTCTGCTCGAAGTAGACGCCGGGCGAACGGACGAGCTGCGACACGACGACACGCTCGGTGCCGTTGATGATGAAGGTGCCGCGGTCGGTCATCAGCGGGAAATCACCGATGAAGACGGTCTGCGACTTGATCTCACCCGTGTCGTTGTTCACGAACTCGGCGGTGACGAAGAGGGGCGCGGCGTACGTGACGTCGCGGTCCTTGCACTCCTCGATGCTGTACTTGGGCTCCTCGAAGCGGTGGTCGCGGAAGGATAGCGACATCGTCTCGTTGAAGTCTTCGATCGGGGAGATCTCGGCGAAGATCTCTTCCAGGCCGGAACGGGTGTTGACGTCGGTACGGCCGGCGGCCAGCTGGGCCTCCACCGACGCACGCCACGTCTCGTTCCCGATCAGCCAGTTGTAGGCGTCGATCTGCAGGTCCAGGAGGTTGGGAACCTCGAGTGGGTCCTGGATCTTCGCGAACGAGATCCGGCCGGTGGACGAGACGACATTGGTGTTCTTCAACGCAGAGCGCGAGGCGGCCAAGATTCGGTCCTTCCAAGAACGCTTGAAGCTGTAATCCGCATGGCGAAGCGCCCGTCAGAAGTTTCCGGGCACGGCGCATAGCTGGGCAAACAACCACTATAGAGCAAGGAAGCACGGACAGCAAACGCCGCAGGCCAGCTCGGGCCTTGCGGACTCTCCCCGATCAACGTTGATCTTGGTGAAGATGATAGCGCCGGACGGCGTCACCGCAACCCGTCGCCCCGGCGCGTCGCCCGACGCGGCACGCCCGGACATGCGACGCGGCCCGCCCCCAGTGGGGACGGGCCGCGTCGATGTGTGCGCTACGCGCGTCGGGTCACTTGAACTCGACGGAGCCGCCGGCGGCCTCGAGGGCCTCCTTGGCCTTGGCAGCGGTCTCCTTGTCGACGCCCTCAAGGACGGCCTTGGGGGCACCCTCAACGAGGTCCTTGGCCTCCTTCAGGCCGAGGGAGGTCAGAGCGCGCACCTCCTTGATGACGGCGATCTTCTTGTCGCCACCGGAGGTGAGGATGACGTCGACCTTGTCGGAGCCCTCCTCCTCAGCGGCCTCTTCGCCGGCGGCGGCCGGGGCGGCAGCAGCGGCAACCGCGACCGGAGCGGCAGCGGTGACACCGAAGGTGTCCTCGAAGAGCTTCACGAACTCGGAGAGCTCGATCAGGGTCATCTCCTTGAAGGCATCAAGGAGCTCGTCGTTGGTGAGCTTCGCCATGTGGCGTTCCTTTCCTAGAAAGTTTGTGATCGCAGCAGTCGCTGCAACGGATCACTCCGCAGCGGGCGCTGCTTCTTCGGTTGCCGCATCAGCGGCGGGGGTCTCGTCCGAGGCTTCGGCGGCAGGCGCGGAGCCGGCGCCACCGATCAGGGAGGGGTCGGCCTGCGCAGCCGTCTGCAGCGCGCCGAGGGCGCGGGCGCCCTGCGACAGCGGGGCAGCCAGCAGGTAGGCGGCCTTGGCCAGGTTGGCCTGCAGCGCGCCTGCCATCTTCGCCAGCAGAACCTCGCGGGATTCGAGGTCAGCCAGCTTCAGCACAGCGTTGGCGTCGAGGAACTTGCCCTCGAGAACGCCACCCTTGATAGCCAGGGACGGGTTGGCCTTTGCGAAGTCGCGCAGCCCCTTGGTGGCTGCAGCGATGTCGCCCGTGACGAACGCGATGGCCGTGGGGCCGGTGAGGGAGTCTTCAATCCCCTCGATACCGGCTTCCTTGGCCGCGATCGCCGTCAGGGTGTTCTTCGCAACGGCGTAGGTGGCGTCCTCACCGAGGGATCGACGAAGCGTCTTCAGATCCTTCACGGTGAGACCGCGGTACTCGGTCAGTACTGCCGCCGCGGAGTTGCTGAACGCATCAGTCAACTCAGCGACCGTGGCAGCCTTATCCGGCCTCGCCATGTGGTCTCCTTCCGGTCCTAACTTCCCCCGACATCCCGGTGGGGTGTCGGAGCACCGATGGACCGCAACAAAAAAGCCCCGTCGCCGGTGGCGCGGGGCACTGTCGGCACGGGGCTGACAGCTGTCACGTTCACCTGCGCGGGCGCCTTGCGGCTTTAGGACTTTCATCACCTGCGGTCTTCGGCTCGGCCAAGGTTACCCGCCACGGGTCACACCGCCAAATCGCGGGTGACTCCGGGAGGAACACCGTCGCTTTCGGGCCGGACGCAGGGCGTGCATTACGCTCAGCCTTTGGAATTGCACCCTTATTGAAAGAGGCACCCGATGCGTCGCATCCTCGCCGCAGGTCTCCTGACCGCCCTGCTCCTGACCGCCTGCGCCGGCTCCGGCACCCCCGGCGAACCCGGCGCGACCGGTTCGGCCGGTTCAGCCGGCGACCTGAGCTTCGACGTCTCCGGCGTCGCCACGGTCGACGACATCGCCGCGCTGGTGCCGGCCGCGATCAAGGACAGCGGCAAGCTGGTCGTCGGCGCCTCGATCGACTACGCCCCGGCCGAGTTCCGCGCTGAGGACCTCAAGACGGCGATCGGCTACGACGTCGACATGGCCAAGGCCCTCGCCAAGGTCATGGGCCTCGAGGCCGAGGTCGTCGACGGCGAGTTCGCCTCCCTGCTGCCCGGCATCGGCACCAAGTACAACGTCGGCATCTCGTCGTTCACCGTCACCGAGGAGCGCACCGCCAGCTACAACATGGTGAGCTACATCACGGTCGGCTCCAGCTACGCCGTCAAGACGGGCAACCCGACGGGCTTCGATCCCGAGGACATCTGCGGCAAGTCGATCGCCGTCCAGACGGGCACCTGGCAGGACGAGGAACTCGCGACGTTCTCCGAGGCCTGCACCGCCGACGGCAAGGACGCGATCGACATCCTGCAGTACGGCCGCCAGTCCGACGCCACGACCAACGTCGTCGGCGGCAAGGCCGTGGCCTTCTACGCCGACTCGACCGTCGCTGACTACGCATCGTCCCTGACCAACGGCCAGATGGAGATCGTCGGCGGCATCCGCGACGCCGCCCCGCAGGGCATCGTCGTGGCGCAGGACGACGCCGAGCTGACCGAGGCCGTGCAGAAGGCCATGCAGCAGCTGATGGACGACGGCACGTGGGGCAAGATCCTCGACGCCTGGGGCATCGACACCGAGGCCGCGCTGGCCACCGCCGAACTGTTCCCGCAGAGCTGAGTCAGCCATGTCCGAGCCAACACCCGAGCTGATCCGCGCCCGCCCCGTCTTCAGGCCGAGCGTCTGGATCTGGGCGGCCATCGTGTCGGTACTGGTGGCCATGTTCGTCCATGGCCTCCTCACGAACCCCAACTACCGCTGGGACGTCGTGTTCGAGTACCTGTTCGATCCGCGGGTCCTCTCGGGTGTCGGCTGGACGCTCATCCTCACCGTCGCCGCCATGGCGCTGGGCATCGTCATGGCCGTCACCATGGCGATCATGCGGATGGGCACCAACCCCGTGCTGCGCGCCGTCTCCTACGCCTACATCTGGTTCTTCCGCGGCACACCCATCTACACGCAGCTGATCTTCTGGGGCCTGATCGGCGTGCTCTACCCGAAGCTGAGCCTCGGGATTCCCTTCGGCCCTGAGTTCTTCGTGTTCGACACCTACACGGTCATCAACGCCACCGTCGCCGCCATCCTCGGTCTCGGCCTCAATGAGGGCGCCTACCTGGCCGAGATCGTCCGCGGCGGTCTGCTGTCCGTTGACAAGGGGCAGTGGGAGGCGGCCAACGCCCTGGGCATGAAGCGGTCGACGACGCTGCGACGCATCGTCATCCCGCAGGCGATGCGTGTCATCGTCCCGCCGACCGGCAACGAGACCATCTCCATGCTGAAGACCACGTCGCTGGTCATCGCCGTCCCGTTCTCGATGGAGCTGAACTTCGTCACCAACGCGATCGGCAACTCGAACTTCCTGCCCATCCCGCTGCTGCTCGTCGCGGCGATCTACTACCTGTTGATCACCTCGATCCTCATGGCCGGGCAGACGCGTCTCGAGGCGTACTACGGCCGCGGCTTCGACGGCGAACGCCCCACCAAGGCGGCCCGGGGCATGTCCCGCAAGCAGCAGTCGATCCTCGCGGCAGGGACCGTGAAGGACGACCCCACCCTGGAGGTGACCCCGTGACCGCGATGGTCCAGGCGATCGACGTCCACAAGTTCTTCGACGAGCTCCACGTGCTGAAGGGGATCAACCTGACGATCGAGCGCGGCGAAGTCGCCGTGCTGCTCGGGCCCTCCGGCTCCGGCAAGTCGACCCTGATCCGGTGCATCAACGAACTCGAGCAGATCAGCGCCGGACGCATGTACGTCGACGGCGACCTGATGGGGCTGCGCGAGGAGAACGGGCGGCTGTACCGGCTGAGCGACAAGGCGATCGCGAAGCAGCGCTCCCGCATCGGCATGGTCTTCCAGAGGTTCAACCTCTTCCCCCACATGACCGCCCTCGAGAACGTCATGGAGGCGCCACGCCAGGTGCTGGGGATGACGAAGGCCGAGGCGGAGGCCGACGCCCGCGAGCAGCTGGAGCGCGTCGGCCTGTCGGACCGCGCCGACCACTACCCGTCGCAGCTCTCCGGTGGGCAGCAGCAGCGGGTGGCCATCGCCCGCGCCCTGGCGATGAAGCCGGAGCTGATGCTGTTCGACGAGCCGACGTCGGCCCTCGACCCCGAGCTGGTGGGCGAGGTGCTGCAGGTGATGAAGGATCTGGCAGCGTCGGGCATGACGATGATCGTCGTCACGCACGAGGTGGGCTTCGCCCGCGAGGTCGCCGACAAGGTCGTCTTCATGGACGACGGCGTGATCGTCGAGGCCGGGGTGCCGGCTGACGTCATCGGCAACCCGCAGGAGGACCGGACCAGGGAGTTCTTCGCGAAGGTCCTCTGACGGGCGGGGGCGTGGCCCCCTGCCCCTCCCCCTCCCCCCGTGAGACTTCGGGCCGCCCCCTCGCAAAATCGGCCAGTGGCCCATTCTGATCCGTCCACCTCGCAGATTGGGCCACTCGCCCCCTCGGCGACACCCCCCTGGCACGGACCCACCCCGAAAAATCGACCAGTGGCCCATTTTGACGCGTCCACCTCGCAGAATGGGCCAGAATCCTGGTCCCCCAGAGCGACCACAAGACCCCAGGCCCTGGATGTCCGTTCAGGACGCGGTTCGTTCGCTTTCCCTCTGCACCCCAGCGAGCCGCCACGCGGTACATCTGGCAGAGCATCGGCGTCCGATGCCCTCGCCACGAACTCCCTTCCAACCACGCTGACGGAGGACCTCGGCCAGGATGCTGGCAACTGAGCAGGGGCTCAGGACCACGTCGTGCCACCCGAAGCGCAGCGTCACATAGCCCCTGAGCAGGTGTCGGTTGTCCCTCTGCGCATCGCGCCACCTCGCGTCGCCCTCATGGCCTCGTCGTCCATCCAACTCGACAACGACTCCATACTCCTCAAGCACCACGTCGCTTCGGGTCCCCTTCGACAAGGAGATCTGGCGCAACCCCTCCGGCAGGTGATGCGGCCTGACCACCTGGTGCAGGAAGTGGCTCTCCAGCGTGCTCTGGATGCCGTCGGCCAGGTCGGGCAGGAGGTTCAGGATCAGCTTGCGATGCTTGAGGCAGGACAGGTCGACTGCCCTGTCCCGCAGTCGTTGGGGCGTGGTGACTCCCTTGACCAACGCCGCGGTGAGGAACTCGAGGACACGTCTCGGGGAAACCTCTGCACAAGCCTCGAGCACAGCGTCCTCCGGCCCGACCATGGGCAGGGCACCCGATGCCGGGCGATGTCCCCGGCGAAACATCCAGGGCCCCTGAGTGCGGGAGCGCTCGCCCCAGACCAGAATGCGGGTGGGTTCCTCACCGACTCCCCGCAGATGTGCCGCGGCGAGGCCGCCGATTGCGGCTGGCCCGTCAGCGAGGAGGATTCCGCCCCAGCAGACAGACTGGAAATCTGGCGGCCGGGTCGCGTAGACGCCCTGGCCGAGCCGGGTCCAGTCGCCGTTGCGCAAGAGCCGGCTCAGCATGGTCTGGGAGCAGCCTGCGGCCAACACCTGTGGCCTGCTGACCACCCAGTGCTGCGCTCGCGCGATCTCGGACAGGTCGGTTGGGATCAACGTCTTGGTATGCATACCTGTTCTGTCCGCCGTCTGGCCGCCGTCGTCCCATGTATCCACACCCTCGCTTCCATCCATCGATCTTTATCCACAGGTGAGTATTCGGTCTTCTGAGCGCCAGCAGTATTGCGGTTGAGCGCCATCTGCTTGGACGGGGGTTCGTGGGGTTGAGCGCCACCGGATCGTGGCGGTGAGCGCCGGGTGTGGGGGTTCGTAGGCTCCTCCTGCCGTGTGGCCTATCACGCGGCAGAAGGAGTGATTGGGATGGTACGCAAGATCAAAGCGAAGCTGGTGCTTCGGCTGCGCGAGGAGGGGTTCTCGGGCCGGCAGATCGCCGCGCAGGGCATGTCCCGCCATAGCGTGACCGCAGTGATCGAGGCCGCCGACCGGGAGGGTGTCGGCTGGGATGATGTGGCCGACCTGGACGAGGCCGCGGTGTATGCCCGACTGTTCCCGGGCCGTGGGGAGCATGAGAGCGTGCATGCGCAGCCGGACTGGACGTCGGTGCATCGTGAGCTCGCCCGGGTTGGGGTGACGTTGAAGCTCCTCCATGGCGAGTACGTCGACAGGTGCCGGGCGGAGGGGTCGACGGCGATGGGCTATGACCGGTTCTGCAAGAACTATCAGCAGCACGTCCTGATCAGCGGGGCGGCGTCGCGGATCGGTCACAAGGCCGGACAGTCGGTGGAGGTCGACTGGTCCGGGCCGACGATGCAGCTGACCGATCCGGTGACCGGGCAGCAGCAGCGGGTCTACTTGTTCGTGGCCACGTTGCCGTTCTCCCGCTACGCGTTCGTCGAGCCTGCGCGGGATATGCGGCAGGACACGTGGCTGCGGGCGCATGTGGCGATGTTCGACTGGTTCGGCGGCTCGGGAGCTTGTCAAGTTGTTTGTGTAAGGGTTTCGGTCTCCGGGTGGTTTAGAGGTAGGGGTTGATGCGGTCGGGGTAGGCGATGGCGAGTTGGGCCAGGGCCTGTTTCCAGTTGGTGGTGACTTGTCCTTCGACGAGGCGGCCTTCGGCGTTGCGTTTCTCTCCCTTCTTGCGTCCTTTCTCCTTGGCGCGGTCGCGGGCCCGCTTGTCCTCGATGTTGCAGATCGCCAGCCACAGCAGCTTGACCGCGGCCTCGTCGGAGGGGAAGTGGCCTCGGTTCTTGGTCACCTTCCGCAGCTGGTAGTTCAAGGATTCGATGGCGTTGGTGGTGTAGATCACGCGCCGCAGCATCGGCGGGAACGCCAGGAACGGGATGAACTTGGTCCACGCATCGGTGAACACGCGCACCGTGTTCGGGTTCCCGCGACCGAGTTCGGAGGCGGCGAACTCCTCCAGCGCGGTCTTCGCGGCGTCGGCGTCAGCGGCCTGGTAGATCGGCTTCAACGCCGCCGCCACCTGCTTGCGGTCCTTGTAGTTGACGAATCGCATCGCGGAGCGGATCAGGTGCACCACGCAGGTCTGGACGGTCGAGTCGGGCCAGGTCGCCTCGACGGCCTCGGGGAAACCGGTCAGCCCGTCGCAGCACACGATCAGCACGTCGCGGACGCCGCGGTTGGCGAGCTGCGCGCAGACCCCGGCCCAGAACTTCGCGCCTTCCGTGGCCTGGATCCAGATCCCCAGCACGTGCTTGATGCCGTCGATGTCGACCCCGACCGCGATGTGAGCGGCCTTGTTCCGCACGTGGGCGCCGTCGCGGATCTTCACGATCAGCGCATCGAGGTAGATCACCGGATAGAACGAATCCAGCGGCCGCTGCTGCCACACCATCACCTCATCGGCGACCTCGTCGGTGATCTTCGAGATCGTCTCGCGGCTGATCTCGGTACCGATCGTGGAGACCAGGTGATGCTCGATGTCACGGACCGTCATCCCGCCCGCGTACAGCGAGATGATCATGTCATCGAGCCCTGACAGGCGCCTGGAGCCCTTCGGGACCAGCATCGGAGTAAACGACCCGTCCCGGTCTCGGGGGATCGCCAGATCGACGTCCCCGACGCTGGTGGCCACCGTCTTCGGATACGACCCGTTGCGGGAGTTGGGGAACATGTCGGCGTCCGGGTCGCCCTTGTCGTAGCCGAGGTGGTCGCTGAGCTCGGCCTGGAGGCCGCGCTCGAGGCCGGCCTTGATCAGCTGCTGGATCAGCCCGTCGCGGCCCTCCAGCTGGACCTCACCGGCATCGATGCGGGCATACAGGTCATCCAGCGCCCCGGAGGCCTCCAACGCGGACACGCCCTCACGCTGAGCACGGCGCCGGTCCTCACGGTCCAATCTGTCTATCACGGTCATCATTCTGCTTTCGTGTCAGGAGCCCCACCCCTTACACACACCATCTGACACCCTCCGGCTCGGTCCCGCGGATCGTTCCGGACAACCTGAAGACCGGGGTGATCAAACACCCCGCAGAGGGTGAGGTGGTCCTCAACGACGCATATCGGGAGTTGGCGGCGCACTACTCGGCGGCGGTGCTGCCCGGCAGGGTCCGGAAACCCAAGGACTATCCCGAGGATTGTGTTATCCCGAGCGCTGGTCGTCGCGCCTTGTCAGCGGTGGTAGGGACGGGTGCTTTCTCGGGATAACCGAGCATGTCTATGTTCCTCATCTCTGTAGTTCTTCAAGTGGAGGTGAGGGGTCATGAGTGTTCCTGTTGGGGAGTTGATCGCGCGGACTGACTCGGCTGTGACCGCGCTGGGGCTTGCGCCGTCGACGTTGTGGCAGTACCGGTGGGCGTGGTCGCAGGTGGAGTTGTTCTGTTCCCAGCGAGGCGACGATGAGCTCACAGACGAGATCACGGCCGAGTTCTTGTGCTTCGTGGCGGGAGAGCATGGACTGGGCCGGATCAAGGACTGGAAGCGCAAGCTGCTGCGCAAGGCCGTGCTGGTGTTGTCGGAGGTGGCCAGGACCGGGACCTACAGGTGGTCGGTGTCCCGGCGGAGGCATCCCAACGACGGCCTGGAGGCGGTGTTGCGTCGGGTCCAGGATCAGTTCGAGGAGTGGCTGACGGGCCGCGGGTTGGCGCTCGACACTCAGCATCTGTATGCGACCGTGGCCCGAACAGTGCTGGCCTGGCTGCCCGAACGGGGGATCACCGACGTGCGGCAGCTGTCGCGTGAGGACGTGTCCGCGGCGGTGGTGTTCCTGGGTGGACGCTACCGGCCGGGCAGTATGCGCACCGTGGTGACCGCGCTGCGGGTGTGGTGCCGCTTCCTGGAGGACGCCGGTCTGCGCGCGGGGCTGGACGGCGCGGTTCCGGCGGTGTTCTCCCGACGCATCCACGCGGTGAGGGTACTGTCGGCGCGCGCCGTTGAGCAGTTGGTCGATTCGACTGATCCTGGCACTCTGACCGGCCGCCGGGACCGGGCGATGCTGCTGTTGGCGGCCCGGACGGGATTGCGTCCGGGCGATATCGCTGGCCTGCGGCTGCAAGACATCGATTGGCGGCAGGGCCAGATCACGCTGATCCAGCGCAAGACGGCGACGGTGTTGACGCTGCCGCTGTTGGCGGATGTGGGTACCGCGATCGCCGAGTATCTCCTCCACGATAGACCTGCTGGCGTCGGCGACGATCACGTGTTCCTGAGATCGCAGGCCCCGCATGTCGCCTTGTCGCCGTCGAGTGATCTGTATCACGTGGCGGCAGGGGCGTTCGCCCGCACCCATGCCGCCTCGACCGGCGAGGCGGGCCGCGGGATGCGGGTGCTGCGGGCATCGTTGGCGACCAGGATGCTCGAGCGGGACACGCCGTTGCCGGTGATCGCCGGCGCCTTGGGGCATCGGGGAATCGACTCCGCGAAGCACTACCTCGCCGCCGACGAAGACCGAATGCGGCAGTGCTGTCTGGACCTCGTAGGCATCGAACCGGACCAGGCCCGGCCGTGACCGGGCTGGTCAGTGGCTTGGCCACGCACATCCAGTCCCTCCTGCAGGTCAAGCACGCGCTCGGGCTGCCCTACACGACATCGCAGCGGCATCTGCACGATTTCGACGCGATGTGCGCCGCGGCGGATCCCGGGCAGACCACCCTGACCCGCGAGATGGCCATGAAATGGGCCGCCGGCCGGCCAGGCGAGCACGTCAACGGGCAGATGCGAAGGATCACCCCCGTCAGGCAGCTGGCCAAACACATGACCGGGCTCGGGGTCGACGCCTACGTGATCCCGCAAGGCATTCCGGGCAAGCAGATCCGCTACCGCCCGCACCTCTACACCCGTTCGCAGCTACGGGCGATCTTCGACGCGGCCGACCGAATCACCGAGTCCCCTTACGGCGCGCTGCGGCATCTGATCATCCCGGTGATGTTCCGGATGATCTACTGCCTGGGTCTGCGACCCGGCGAGGCCCGCCAGCTCCACCGCAACGACGTCGACCTCGCCCACGGCACCATCCACATCCGCGAATCGAAAGGACACAAGGACCGGCTGGTGTTCCTCTCTCCCGACCTGCACGACTACTGCCGCCGATACGACACCGCGATCAGCCCACACCACCGGGACCGGGTCGCGTTCTTCCCGAACCGCACGGGCGGCTTCTACAGCCGAAGCACCATCGACCACTGGTTCAGCGAACTACTCGACGGCGCCGACCCGCCGATCACGGCCAGCCCCGGCTCACCGCCGCGTGTCTACGACCTTCGCCACGCCCACGTCGTCGAGGTCATCAACCGATGGGCCCGCGCGGGCCGCGACCCAGAGGCGCTGGTCATCTACCTGAGCCTGCATCTGGGCCACACCAATCCCGACGACACCTGGTACTACTTCCACCTCGCCCCAGATTTCCATCCCGACCTGCGCCGACTCGCCAACACCGACCTCGAAACCACCCTCCCGGAGGCGTCCCATGCAGTCCTCTGACGACTTCTTCCGGCTCGTCCGCTCCTGGCTGACTATCCACCTGCCCCGAGCACGCAGACTCAGCCCCCACACCATCCGCTCCTACAAGACCGCGCTGACCATGCTGCTGACCTACCTGCGTGAAACCCGCCACCTCGAGCTGAGCCAGGTCACCTTCGACGTCATCGACCGCGCCACCATCGCCGGGTTCACCCTCTGGCTGACCGACACCCAACACCTGGCCGCCTCGTCGGCGAACCAACGCCTGGCCGCGATCAAATCGTTCCTCTCCTACTGCGCTGGGGAAGACCCAGCGCTCGTGGCCCTTTGGCTGGACGTGAAGCAGACACGCCCCGCCCGCACCCCTGCCCGCGCCCCCGACCCGCTGACCATCCCCGCCGTCGACGCCCTGATCCGCGCACCCGGACAACACACCCGCCGAGGCCTCCGCGACACCACGCTCATCCTGCTCCTCTTCGACACCGCCGCCCGCATCCAAGAAGTCCTGGACCTGCGGATCGCCGACATCGACACCGCCCCCGGCCGCGGGAGGGTGACCGTCACCGGCAAAGGCCACAAGACCAGAACCATTCCCATCATGGACAAAACCGGCCGCCACCTCGACCACTACGCCAGCGTCTTCCACCCAGGCAAGGCGGCGCCCGAGGCGCTGCTGTTCTACACCACCCGCTCGGGCCGACCCCAGCCGATGAGCCAGGACAACGTCACCTTCCTGCTCAACAAGCACGCCAGGAACGCGCGCACCGACTGCCCAGAACTCCCTGAACGGATCCACGCCCACCAGCTACGGCACGCCCGCGCCATGCAAATGCTGCGCGCCGGAGTGCCGCTGCCCCACATCAAGGAGTTCCTCGGCCACGCCAGCATCACCACCACCAGCATCTACGCCACAGCCGACAGCCAAATGGTCCGCGACGCGATCCAGAAAGCCGCCGTCACCACACCCGACCCCGCACCCCTCTGGAAAGGAAACGACGACCTGATCCTCCAACTCGCCGGACTCACATGATTATCCCGAGAACCCACCCGTCCCTACCACCGCTGACAAGGCGCGACGACCAGCGCTCGGGATAACACAATCCTCGGGATAGTCCTTTTTATCCCGAACTCGGGATAAGAAGGACAAGGCCAGCGTCGAGAACACGGTCGCGCATGTCGCGACGTGGGTGATCGCCGGGCTCCGGGACCGCCGCTTCGCGACCCTGCCCGAGCTGCGCGCCGCGATCAACCAGCGGGTCGAGGCCTACAACCGCGAACCCTTCCAGAAGAGGGCGGGATCACGCCTGAGCGTGTTCGAAGCGGAGGAGAAACCGCTGCTGCGGCCGCTGCCCGCGGTCGCGTTCGAGATCAGCCGCTGGGTCTACGGGCGTCGAGTCCAGAAGAATGGGCATGTCGTGTGGGAGAAGAACTTCTACTCCGTCCCCTACACCCGCATCGGTCGCAGCGTCGACCTGCGGGTCACCGACACGACGCTCGAGGTGTTCACCGGTCACACACGGCTGACCAGCCACCTGCTCGCACCCCCAGGAGTGTTCAACCAGTACCGCACCCACGACGCCGACCTGCCTGACGGGCCCCGCTACCGGCAATGGGACGCGGCCAGGGTCCGCCAGTGGGCCGGCCGCGTCGGGGAGAACACGCTCACAGTGGTCAACCGGATCTTCGAGTCCGTCCCCGTCGATGAGCAGGGCCTCGATGCCGCGCTCGCGGTCCTGCGCCTGACCCGCCGCTACTCGACCGAACGCCTCGAAGCCGCCTGCCAGACCGCGCTGGCCTCCCGGGTCCGCTCACCCCGCTACGCCCATCTGAGACCGATCCTGGAAACCAACCAGGACCACACCGGCAGGCAGAGACCCCAGACTCGACCAGAGAACGGCGACGGTGGGCCGGTCGGGTACGTGCGTGGCGCCGACTACTACGGAGGCGCACGATGACCCGGATCGATACCGAGACCAAACGCAAGCTCCGCGAGATCGGCGCCACCTGCCTGGTCGATGCCCTGGAAACCCAGGACGACACCCTCACCCTCGGGATGGTGTTCGAAGAACGCATCAAGCTCGCCGTCGACGACGCCCACGCCACCTTCACCCACGGCAAGGTCGAGGGCCTGATCCGCCGGGCCGGGCTGCGTTACCCGAACGCGGACTTCCGCCGCCTCGACCTGGTCGAACAGCGTGGCCTGGACCGCGGGGTGATCGCCCAACTCGGCACCTGCGCCTTCATCACCAGGCAGCAGAACGTCGTGTTCCAAGGCTTCACCGGATCTGGGAAGTCGTATCTCGGCTCCGCGCTGGCGAAACAGGCCTGCCAGCACCGGTATCGGGCGCACTACATACGCATGCCCGACCTCGAGGAAGCCTGGGCCTCAGCTAAGGATCGGCCCGCCGGGAAGGAGAAGTTCCTCCGCAAGTACGCCGCGTTCACGCTGCTCGTGATCGACGAATGGCTCCTCGACCCACCCGACGACAGCACCCGCAGCATGCTGCTGGAACTCCTCGAACGCCGCTACGACGCCGTCTCCACCGTGTTCTGCACCCAGTACGCGAAGAAGGACTGGCACCAGCGGCTCGGCTCCGGCGTCCACGCCGACGCGATCATGGACCGCATCGTCCACAACACCATCTGGATCGAAACCGGCGGCACCAACATGCGCGAACACACCGCCACCACCTAACCCACAGCCGGTGAGCGCCAGCACGACCCCCGGTGGCGCTCACCGGCACTACCCCCGGCGCTCGACCCCAATATCCAGTGGCGCTGAACCGCGATAACCAACGGCGCTCAGGCGGTCAAATACTCACACAGGCGGCCACCTGTGTGACGTAGTCGTCGACGGCAACGGCGACGACACCGTCCGTCCCCACCCCGAGGGTTGTGGCCGGAAATACCAACCGGACCACCCAGAAAAGGCCACTGGCCGATTTTGGGAAGGCCACGACACGAGATGGGGCACCCCCGAGACGACACCGTCCGTCCCCACCCCCAGGGTTGTGGCCGGAAATACCAACCGGACCACCCAGAAAAGGCCACTGGCCGATTTTGGGAAGGCCACGACACGAGATGGGGCACCCCCGAGACGACACCGTCCGTCCCCACCCCCAGGGTTGTGGCCGGAAATACCAACCGGACCACCCAGAAAAGGCCACTGGCCGATTTTGGGAAGGCCACGACACGAGATGGGGCACCTCAGAGACGACACCGTCCGTCCCCACCCCCAGGGTTGTGGCCGGAAATACCAACCGGACCACCCAGAAAAGGCCACTGGCCGATTTTGGGGGCGGGGGCGGGGCGGCGCAGAAGTCACGGAATCCCGGATCCACTGGCCGATTTTGGGGGCGGGGGCGGGGCGGCGCAGAAGTCACGGGATCCCGGATCCACCGGCCGATCTTGGGACGGGCTCAGCCGCCGAAGAAGTCACGGATCCCGGATCCACCGGGCGATCTTGCGGGTCGGCTCAGCCTCCGCAGAGGTCGCGGATCCACTGGGCCTCGTGGACGACCGGGCGCCCCGCCACGAGCGCGCCCTCGACGACGAATCCCTCCTCGCGGTCGCGGAGATAGCCGACGAGACGACCCCGCCAGTCCTCGACCTCGGCTGCCCGGGTCTCGTCTGCGACGAGGTCGTGCAGCTCCTGCGGGTCCTCGTCGAGGTCGAAGAACTGCTCGATACCGGAGCCCGACCACCAGGCGAACTTCCGGTGGCCGTCGGTGACCCAGTGCATCGACTCCCAGCCGTCCATCTCGTAGGTGTGCTCGCCGTGCACCTCGCTGCGCCACTCGACGGACTCCCCGTTCATCAGGGGCAGCACGCTGACGCCATCGACGCTGTCCGGCACCTCCACACCGGCGATGTCGAGGATGGTCGGCATCACGTCACGCAGCTCCACCACCTGGTCCACGCGGGGAACGACGTAGCGTCCCCCCGGCAGGCGCACGATGAACGGCACGTGCGCGGCCCCCTCGTAGCCGACCGTCTTCCTGTAGAAGTCGTGGTCACCCAGCATGTCGCCGTGGTCGGAGACGAACACGAAGGCCGTGTTGTCCGCCAGGTTGAAGTCGCTGAGGGCCTCCACCAGCCGGTTGAGCTGGTAGTCGATGTGGGTGATCAGCCCGTAGTAGGCGGCCAGCGCCCGCCGGCGGACCTCCGGCTTCTGACGGCCGTGCATCGGCTCGGCGAGGTAGTCGACCCGGAAGCGGGCGAACGCCTCGGTCCACTCCCCCACCGGTGGGTCGGGGATCTCCTGGTCGACGTACTGGTCGAACGCCCACTGCGGCGGGTCGTAGGGCGCATGCGGCCGGTGGAACGACAGGTACAGGAAGAACGGCACCGTTGGGTCGCGCCGGTGGAGCCAGTCGATGGCCTCCGACCCGATCCAGCTGGTGGGGTGCAGTTCCTCCGGCTTGTCCCAGGGCCTGGCCATCATGGAGTTACAGCCCACACCGTGATCGGTCTCGGCGGCGGCCGCCATCCCGGGCTGTCGGCGCAGCCACGTGACGTAGTCGTCGATGCGCTGCAGGTTCCTGCCGCTCATGCGACGCGCGAAGTGGAGGAACCCGTCGTGGAGCCGGACGTCGTCGAACCCGACCCGGTCCCGCTCGGGATAGACGTGCATCTTCCCGATGGCCTGCGTCTGGTAGCCGTTGGCCCCCAGGACCCCCGGCAACGTCGTCTGATAGGCCTGCGAGAAGGGCACACCGTCGCGGTAGCCGTAGCGGCCGTGCGACTCCTGGCTCTGCCCCGTGAGCAACGCGACGCGCGCCGGCACGCAGGTCGGCGTCGCGCTGTAGGCGTGGGTGAACGTCGTCCCCCCTGCCGCCAACTGGTCGAGATAGGGCGTCTGGACGATGGGGTTCCCCACGCCCGACATGGCGTCGCCGCGCATCTGGTCCACACAGACCAGGATGATGTTTGGTTTGTCGTTCATCCCTTTACCGCTCCTGAGAAACTCTCCACGAAGTACCGCTGCAGGAAGATGAACAGCACGATGATCGGCAGCAGGGCGATCGATGCGGCTGCGGTCATGAGGCCCCAGTCGGCGTTGAACTGGTTCTGCAGGTCGTAGATCCCGACCGACAGGGTACGCAGCTCCGGCCTCGTCAGGGTCAACACGAGCGGGAGCAGGAAGTCGTTCCAGCTGTGCATGAACTGCAGGATGACACCGGTGGCGATGACCGGCTTAGCCAGGGGCAGGTAGACGCTCCAGAAGACGCGCAGGAAGCCTGCGCCGTCGATGCGCGCCGCCTCCTCCAGTTCCTTCGGCATCTGGGCGAAGAACCCGGCGAACAGCAGGACGATGACGACACTGACGCCGCCGGCCTCCGCGAGCGTGACGCCCCACAGGCTGCCGCCGAGCCCGATCCTGTTGATGATGTCGAAGATCGGGATGACCGTGAATCCCTGTGGCAGGAAGATCACCAGGCCGAGCAGCACGAAGATGACCGCCTTGCCCGGGAACCGGTACCGCCCCAGCGCGTACCCCATGAGGGCGTTGCTGAACACCGAGATGATGATCGAGAACACGGTCACGAACACGCTGTTGAAGAAGTACTGCCCCATGTTCGCGTCGTTCCACGCGTTGATGTAGTTGCTCACCCGCAGGGTGGGCGTGAACGGGTTGAGTGAGCCGAAGATCTCGACGTTGCTCTTGACCGACGACGTCACCATCCAGAAGAAGGGATACGCGAACACCACAGCCAGCGGCACCATCACCACGAGGGTGACCGCGAGGGCGATCTTGTCGGCCCTGGTGAACCGGCGCCTGCCCTGGAGCTCACGCAGCTCCCGCTTGGAGCTTCTCGCCCGGTGCATGTCAGGCTCCCATCTGTGATTTGCGCAGCGACAACCCACGGACCGCCGCCGCCGGGCCCTTCGACGGCAGCGCACCAGCCTGCTCGCCGTCCTGACCTACGCTCCCCTCAACCCGTGGGCGGAGAACCTGCTGACCCAGGTGCAGGAACAGGCGGCGGCACGCTCGACCGAGACCGTCATCCTGCGCTACACCGACGAGGACCATCTCACGCGCCAGGTGAAGCTCATCCGCGGGGCCTCGCCGACGCCGTCCTGGTGCTCGGACTCGAGGACATGCCGGAGCAGATCACCGCGAGGCTGGCCGCGCTGCCCGTGCCGGTGCTCGCGTTCGCGAACGAGGCGCCGCCCGGGATCTCACTGGTCCGGCAGAGGGAGCAGGGGGCCATCGTCGAGTTGTTCGCGCACCTGGCGGACAGGGGCGTGACCCGCATCCACTACGTGGCGGAGGCCTCCCACCTCCACCGCAAGGTGCGGGTCCGCCGGACGGGCTGGGTGACGCAGGCCGCGGCGGCGCACGGGCTCGACCCCGTCCTGCACCGCATGACGCCGCTGCCGACCCCGGACGAGATCGACTCCGTCATGTCCGCCGTTCCCACGGACGGCACGACGGCCCTGGTCTGCGCCTCAGACAGGACGGCGATCCCGCTGCTCTGGGCCAGCCTCGCCAGGGGGATCAGCGTCCCGGGTGCACTTCGGGTCTCGGGCATGGGCAACATCACCGAGGGCGAGGTGTCGGCGCCGACGCTCACCACCCTCGGCGTCCGCTCCCCCGACTACCGCTCAGCGATCGGCCACCTGCTCGACCGGGTCGAGGAGCCGGGGATCGCACCGACCGCCGTCGACGTCCCCTGGCAGCTGGTGGTGCGGGCGTCGACCTAGTCGTCGGCGCCGTGCCGCCACGGGAACACCGGCTGCCGACGCTCCGCGAAGGCGGCGATACCCTCCCGCAGGTCGGGCCCCTCGTGCGCCTGCCGCACCCACGAGATGGCCCGCTCGGCGTTGAGATCGCGGCGGACGAGGCCGTCGACGATCTCCTTCGAGGCCCGTAGCGTCAGCTGGCTCAGCCGGCCCATCGCCAGGGCGATCTCCAGCGACCTGTCGAAGGCGCCGCCCAGTTCCGTGACCTCGTTGACCAGGCCGACCGCCTGTGCCCGGTGGGCATCGATCCGGGACGCGGTGAACAGCAGTTCCTTGGTCACCGAGGGACCCATCAGGTCGATCATCCGCTTCGTCGCCGACACCGGGAACACGATGCCCAGCCTGGCCGGCGGCACGGAGAAGGAGGCCCCCTCCCCCGCGATGCGCAGGTCGGCGCCGAGCGCCAGCTCGCATCCCCCGCCGTGGCAGTGGCCCTCGATGGCGGCGATGACGGGCTTGGGGCTCTCGGCGAGCGCAGCCTCGGCGCGGATGGGGCCCTCGGCGTGGTGCAGCTCATCCAGGTTGGTGATGTCCGAGCCTGCACAGAACGAATCACCCTCCCCGTGGATGATGGTGGCTGTGACGTCGTCGTCGGCATCGACGATCGACATCAGGCGCGGCACCTCGCGCCACATCGCATCCGTCATGGCGTTGTGTTTGCCCGGGCGGTCGATGGTGAGGACGGCGATGCTGCCGTGACGGCTCAGCTCGATGTGTGGCATGGCCCCATCATGCGGCCTCCCCGGCGTCCGCGCAGGTGTGGCGTGTAGGCTTCCTCCGGCGCAGGTCAGGTCAGGGCGCGAACGGCAGCGTCAAGCGCGGTGACCAGGTCCGCCGTCGTGAGCGCCGACACGGCCGCGGTCGCCGCCTCGTCCGTCTCGGCCCCCACCGTCGCGGTTCCGGTCTCGCGGACGGTCGGGACGTGGACGAAGCCCGCCGGGCCGGCAAACCCCGTCAGCACCGCGCGGAATACCGCGTTGCAGACGAAGCGTCCCGCGTCCTCGGAGACGTGCGCGGGCACCCCCGCTGCTGCGATGGCGGTCGCGACATGCTCCACGTCGATGCGGCTCTCCAGCCGCTCCGGGCCGGAGTCGATGGGACCAGCCGGCGTGGCGCCGTCGTTGTCGGGGATCCGGGCTGCCCGCTCGTTGACGGCGTACCGCTCAGGCGTGACGGCCGCGCGTCCGCCCGCCTCGCCGACACACACGACCGCATCGGGCCGGTGTTCACCGATCGCGGCCGCCAGTGCGGCGGGCGCCCCTGCGAACGTCACGGGCAGGATCGCCGTGACCAGGTGGATCGTCGGATCGTTCCACCCCTCGGCCAGGGCCGTCACGGCCTCGCCGCTCGCGTTGACGGCGTCGCCTCCGAAGGGCTCGAAGCCCGTCACCAGCACCCGCATCCGTCGCTCCCTCCTCGCCCGGTCACACCGGGAAAACAGAGGTGGGCGGGGACCCACAGGTCCCCGCCCACCTCGACAGTGTGTCAGCTGATCACTCAGCGGCCTTCGCGACGCTCGTGTCGACGAGGACGCTGGGGCTCATGGTCGCCGAGACGGCGATCTTGCGCACGTAGCGGCCCTTCGAGGAGGCCGGCTTCAGGCGGAGCAGCTCGTCGATGACGGCGTAGTAGTTCTCCGTCAGCTGCTCGGCCGTGAAGGAGGCCTTGCCGATGATGAACTGCAGGTTGGCGTGACGGTCAACGCGGAACTCGATCTTGCCACCCTTGATGTCGGAGACGGCCTTGGCCGTGTCCATCGTGACGGTGCCGGTCTTCGGGTTCGGCATCAGGCCACGGGGGCCGAGGACGCGACCGAGTCGACCGACCTTGCCCATCATCTCGGGGGTCGCGACGACGGCGTCGAAGTCGAGGTAGCCGCCGGCCACCTTCTCGATCAGCTCGTCGGTGCCGACCTCGTCGGCGCCGGCCGCGCGGGCCGCGTCAGCCTTGTCACCGGCGGCGAAGACGAGGACCCGTGCCGTCTTGCCAGTGCCGTGGGGAAGGTTGACCGTGCCGCGGACCATCTGGTCGGCCTTACGGGGGTCGACACCCAGACGGACGCCGACGTCGATGGTCTCGTCGAACTTCGCCGACGCCATCTCCTTGATGAGACGCATGGTCTCCTCAGGGCTGTACACCTGCTCAGCGGCGCGCTTCTCGGCCGCTGCGTTGTAACCCTTGCTGTGCTTCATAGCTGGTTCCTTGTCTTGTTGCCGGGCACGTGGCCCGGTTCACCAGTCGTGGTGTGGGGAGCACTCCCCTGCCACTGTGTTTCGGGAAACGGTCAGTCGACCGTGACGCCCATGGAACGGGCAGTGCCTTCAACGATCTTGATGGCGGCGTCGATGTCGTTCGCGTTCAGATCGGGCAGCTTGGTGGCGGCGATCTCGCGGACCTGGTCCTTGGAGAGCTTGCCGACCTTGATCTTCAGCGGGTTCGCGGAACCCGACTTCAGACCAGCGGCCTTCTTGATGAGCTCGGCCGCGGGCGGCGTCTTCGTGATGAAGGTGAACGTGCGGTCCTCGTAGATGGTGATCTCGACGGGGATGACGTTGCCGCGCTGGGACTCGGTCTGGGCGTTGTACGCCTTCACGAACTCCATGATGTTGACGCCGTGGGGACCGAGGGCGGTACCGACCGGCGGGGCAGGCGTGGCTGCGCCGGCCTGCAGAGCGACCTTGACGAGGGCCGCTACCTTCTTCTTGGGAGGCATGGATGGGTCCTTTACCTGTGTGGATGGATGTGCCGTAGACCGGCGCGACGCACTATCTTAGTCGACCTTCTCGACCTGCTTGAATTCCAGGTCGACCGGGGTCTCGCGGCCGAGGATCTCGACCAGGGCCCGGAGCCGCTGAGAGTTGGCGTTGATCTCGGTGATGGTGGCGTGGACCCCCGTGAAGGGGCCGTCCGTCACCATGACCGAGTCGCCGACGGTGAAGTCGACGACCTCGACCTTCCGCTTCCGCGCGGAGACCCCGGCCTGAGCCTGGTTCACCTTGGCGATGATGGAAGGAGTCAGCATGTGGATGACCTCGTCGACGGACAGCGGGACCGGCTGCTGCCCGTGGCCGACGAAGCCGGTGACCGAGGGCGTCTGTCGGATGACGCTCCACGAGTCGTCGGTCAGTTCCATGCGCACGAGCACGTAGCCCGGCAGCACCGAGCGCGTGACCGTCTTGCGCGCGTTGTTGCGGATCTCGACGACCTCTTCGGTCGGGACGACGGTCTCGAAGATGTAGTCGCCCATGTTCAGGGACTGTGCCCTGGAGTCGACGTTCTGCTTGACCCTGTTCTCCATGCCCGAGTAGGTGTGGATCACGTACCAGTCGCCGTACTTCGACTCGAGGTCATCGCGGAGCTCGGCGAGGGCAGCGTCGACGGCGTCGCCCTGCTCCTGCTCGGCCTGGGCCTCTTCCTCGTCGACCTCGTCGGCCAGGCGGACCGGGGCCTCCTCCTCGACCGTCCCGAAGGCACCGAGGTCGATCTCGATGTCGTCGGCGGTCTCGGTCTCGGCGGCGCCGAGGTCGATCTCGAAGTCTTCGTTCTCACTCATTAGTTGGCTCCCAACAGCTTCAGCAGCGACCAGCCGAACGCGAAGTCCAGCACGCCGACCACAGCGATCATGATGAGGACGAAGATCAGCACGGCGGTGAACATCGACACGGTCTGGGGCCAGGTGGGCCACACGACCTGCTTCAGTTCACCGGCGGACTGCCGCACGAAGTGCGCGGGGTTCTTCGCCTTGTAGGGGTCTTCCTCGTCCTCGAGGGCGTCGGACTGCTTGCGCGTCGCGTGCCCCTTTTTGACGGGGGCCTTCGCCGTCTTGCGGACGATGGTCGCCGCCTCGGCCTTCTCCTCGTCGGAGAAGTCCTTCTCGAGTTCGGTGATGGTCTCGTCGACCTGATCGGCCTCGCCGGGATCGGCCTCCTGGCCGGGCTCCACGATCTCCTCGGGCGCTTCGGGGTCGCCAGAGGTGGCGTCAACGCTCTCCGGCTCGGCGTCGTGCGACTTGTCGCTCACGCGGTTCCCTTTCGCTCCACAAACAAAATGCCTCCGGCCCCAAGGGACCGGTAGGCAGGCGAGGCAACCGTCCGGCTACCTAGCAGGGCAGGAGGGACTCGAACCCCCAACCTGCGGTTTTGGAGACCGCTGCTCTGCCAGTTGAGCTACTACCCTGTACCGGCCGTCCACCTGCGGTTCCACTGCTTTTTGAGCACGCTTCACCATAGGCAACCTTCTACCGGTGTCGACAACTATAGGCGGTTTCGCCCGTTGACGCGAACCGACGGTCGCCGACCCCCACCCCCGCGGTGGACACTGGGGACATGTCGCACCACGATCCGGTGGCCGCAGCTCTGGGTGCCACTCCGCGGGCCGGCCACCTTCCCGCCGAGCAGGTCGGCTTCGCCCACCTCGACATCCCGCTGCCCCTGTTCAGGGGGCTGCCCAGCTCCCAACCGTCGACGGTGTCGCGCATGCTGAGGGAGCTCGACGTGCCGCGTGGCGCGTCCGTGCTGGACGTCGGCGCGGGGTCCGGCTGGACCACCGCGCTGCTGGCCCACCTCGTCGGCCCCGGCGGATCGGTGCTGGGGGTGGAGCTCGACGCGGAACTGGCGGTGTGGGGTGCGGCCCGCCTGGCCGCCACGGGGCGTCCGTGGGCCCGGCTGGTGGCAGCCGACCCCCGGGTGCTCGGCGCCCCGACTCTGGCCCCGTTCGACAGGATCCTCGTCTCGGCGATGGCGACCGATCTGCCGACGGCACTGGCCGACCAGCTCAGCGACGACGGCGTGCTGGTGGCCCCGGTCGCCGACCAGCTGTGGACGGTGCGGCGACGCGGCGACGACCTGTCCATCCGGCGCAGCGGCGCCTACCGCTTCGTCCCCCTGATCCCGCCGCGCCCCTGAAGACTCAGGCCAGGGAGGCGATCCAGGCCCGGTGCAGCTCGGCGTAGCGTCCCTCGCCCCGGACCAGGTCGGCCGGACGCCCGTCCTCGACGATGCGGCCGTGCTGCAGCACGAGCACCCGGTCTGCGATCTCCACCGTGGAGAGCCGGTGGGCGATGATGATCGCCGTCCGGTCCCGCAGCACCGTCGCCAACGCCCGCTGGACGAGCCGCTCCGTGGGGATGTCGAGCGAACTGGTGGCCTCGTCGAGGATGAGGACCCGCGGGTCGGCGAGCAGCACCCGCGAGAAGGCCAGCAGCTGCCGCTGCCCGGCGGACAGCCGGGAGCCCCGCTTGCCGGTGTCCGTGTCGTAGCCCTCCGGCATCTCCTCGATGAAGGTGTCGGCGCCGACGGCCCTGGCTGCGGCCTCGATCTCGCCCCTGCTCGCGCCGGGCCTGCCGAAGGCGATGTTGTCGGCGATGCTGCCGGCGAAGATGAAGTTCTCCTGCGTCAGCAGCGTGACGTTGCGGCGGAGGTCGACGTCGGCCAGGTCACGCACGTCGCAGTCGTCGAGCCGCACCGTGCCCGCCTGGGGATCGTAGAACCGGGCGATCAGCTTGGCGATGGTGGTCTTGCCCGCACCGGTCGTGCCCACCAGCGCCACCGTCTGCCCGGCCGGGATGTCGAGCGTGAGTCCCGGCAGCACGGGCACCCCTTCGACGTACGCGAAGTCGACGCCGTCGAGCTGGATCCTGCCCTCGGCGCGATCGAACCGGGCCGGCGTCTCCGGGTCCCTGACCGCCGGCTCCTCCTCCATCACCGAGGAGACCTTCTCGAGCGCCGTGAGCGCCGACTGGAGGGTGGAGATGAACTGGCTGAGGTCCTGCATGGGGTCGAAGAACATGCGCAGGTACAGCACGAAGGCGGCCATGGTGCCGACGCTGACGTCGCCGCCGACGGCGAGGAAGCCTCCCCCGGCGACGACCAGCGCGATGCCGAGGTTGCCGATGAACTGGATGCCCGGCATGGCCCTGGCGAAGATGCGCATCGCCCGCACGTTGGCGTCGCGGTAGTCGCGGGCAACCTCGCCGAAGATGCCCGCGGAGCGCGGCTCGCGGCGGAACGCCTGCACGGCCTTGATGCCGGTCATCGTCTCGACGAACTGGACGATGACGATGGCCGACCGGGTGCGGACGGCGCGGAACGCCCTGGTCGACGCCCTGGCGAACCAGCGCATGAGCAGGTACAGCAACGGGTAGGTCAGGAAGGCGATGAGCGCCAGCCGCCAGTCCAGCGAGATCATGATGGCGCTGGAACCGATGATCGTCAGGATGGCGATGACGACGACGTCGAGGCCCTGCAGCACGAGCTCCTGCACGGCCTCCACGTCGCTGGTCATGCGGGAGACGGCGCGCCCCGACGTGTACCGGTCGTGGAAGGTCGGATCCAGCTGCTGGAACTTGCGGAACAGCCGGCGCCGCAGCTCGAGCAGGATCTCGTTGCCGATCCTGCCGGACCGGCGCAGGAAGACCACCCGGCCGACGATCTGGACGACGATGGCCACCGCCATCCAGGCCAGGGAGCGGTACAGCAGCGACCTGTCCCCCGTCAGGCCGTCGTCGAGGACGCGCTGGACGAGCAGGGGGATCACGAGCCGGGCGAGTGCCTCGGCCACGACGACGACCACCAGCAGCGCGATCCACCACCGCCAGGGCCGCAGCAGGTCCGCGAGCAGGCGCCGGGACGGGGCCCGCAGCCCCATGGAGGTGTCGCGCTCCTCGTCGATCTCCTGCTTGACGCCGCGCCAGGCGACGGTGGGGTCGTTCGGGTCGGACGCGCTCACGAGGCGTCCTCCTCTCCCATGGCGATCGAGTAGTCCGCGCTGAGCAGTTCCCGGTACTCGGGGACGGTGGCGAGCAGGTCCTGGTGGCGGCCGACGTGGGCGATGCGCCCCTCGACGAGCATGGCGACGCGGTCGGCGAGCAGGACCGTCGAGGCACGGTGCGCGACGACCAGCCCGGTCACGCCACCCAGCGTCGACCTGAGCGCCTCCTCCACCTCCGCCTCGGTGTGGATGTCGAGGGCGCTGAGGGTGTCGTCGAGCACCAGCAGGCGGGGCGCGACCAGGATCGCCCTGGCCAGCGCCAGCCGCTGGCGCTGGCCGCCAGACAGGCTCATGCCCTGCTCCCCCAGCCGTGTGTCCAGCCCCCACGGAAGGTCGTGGACGAAGTCCGCCCTGGCGACCCTGATGGCCTCGGCGATGTCGGCATCGGACGCGTCCGGCCTGCCGAGCGTCAGGTTCTCCCTGGCCGACATGGAGAACAGGATCGGGTCCTCGAACGCCGTGCCGATGAGGCTGCGGAGCTGCTCCAGATCGAGGTCGCGGATGTCGACGCCGTCCAGGAGGACGCTGCCGGAGGTGACGTCGAGCAGGCGGGGAATCAGGGAGACGAGGGTCGACTTGCCGGACCCTGTCCCCCCGACGAGCGCGACGGTCTCCCCCGGCTCGATCACCAGGTTGATGTCCGCCAGCACCGGCGCGTCAGCGTCGGGGAACTGATAGGAGACGTTGCGCAGCTCGAGACGGCCCCGCGGCTCGGGAAGGGTGGTCGGCCCGGGCGCGATCGAGACGTCGGCGTCGAACACCTCGACGATGCGGTCGGAGGCGGTGGCCGCCTCGCGGGCGAAGGACAACAGGAAGCCGAGGCTGCCGACCGGCCACGCCAGCGACAGCAGCAGCGTCACGAAGGTGACGGCGTCGCCGAGCGTGAGCGCGCCGTCCGAGACCCCGATGCCGACCCCCAACAACACGATGAGCAGCAGCACGTTGGGGAACACCTCGAGCAGCGTCCACAGCACGGAGGCGAGGTTCATCCGCTTGATGCCGCTGTCGGCGAGCTCCCTGGCCCCCGCCTCGAACCGGTCCTGCGCGTACCCGGAGCGACCGAAGGACCGCAGGACGCGCACGCCGTGCAGCGACTCCTCCGCGGCGGACGCGACGTCGCCGGTCTGGTCCTGGACCCGGCGGGAGATGGCACCGAAGCGCCCCATCAGCGCGAGCGTCGCGATGACGACGGGCACGATGGCGGCGAGCACCGCCAGCCCCACCTGCCACAGCGTGACGACCATCGTCGCGATCACGACGACGATCTGCAGCGAGTTGGTGAGCAGCATGATGAGCCCGAACGACATGAACCGGCGCAGCAGGCCCGCGTCGCTCATCATCCGCGACAGCAGCTGCCCCGACTCCCAGGCCTTGTGGAACGACATGGGAAGCCGCTGGAGCTGGTCGAACAGGTCGAGCCGGATGTCGGCCTCGATGTGGGACGTGGCCCGCGTCATGATCCATCTGCGGATGAACGCGATGCCGGCGTCGAGGGTGCCGAGCCCGAGGATCGCCAGGGCGAACCAGAGCACGCCCGGCAGGTCGCCCCGCGCGATCGGGCCGTCGACGACGGCTCCCAGCAGGAGCGGGATCGAGACGCTGATCGCGACGGCGAGCGGCGCCATGGCGAACGACACGGAGAACTGCCATGCGAAGGGCCGCAGGTACGGCAGGAACCGCCAGATGGCCGGCCTGCCGGGCTTCGCCGGCGCGAGCGCGTAGGGGGACGAGGCGCCGACGGGAAGCATCCCTTCACCCTAGTGGCAGGGGCGGACAACCCCGTTTCGCGTTCGTGGGCGCCCGGGCTGAGCGGCGCGTCCACGACCGCGGCGACCGCCGGGCGACTACGCTCCCAGCCATGACGTCACCGCTGCTCACGGCCCTGCTCGGCGGGCTCGAGCGGGTGCTCCCGGACGCCGCGGTGCTGCGGCGGGCGATCCACGCCGACCCGTACCTCAGCGGCGCCGAAGGTCCCACGCGGGACCGGTTCACAGCGGAGGCCGGCTGGCTGGACTGGCGGCCTCTCGCCGGCACGGGGGCCTGGGCACGCACGGGTCCCGGCGGACCCGCCGTCGGCCTGCGCGCCGAACTGGACGCCCTGCCGGTGCCGGAGGCGACCGGTGTCGAGTGGGCGTCGCGGAACCCCGGCGTGATGCATGCGTGCGGTCACGACATCCACCTGGCCGCGCTGTGGGCCGTGCTGTCGGCCGCCCGCGGCCTGGAGCTGCCGGTCGGCCTGGTGCCGATCCTGCAGCCGCGCGAGGAGGTGACCCCGCCCGGCGCCAGGGATGTCGTCGCCTCGGGTCTGATCGACGACGAGCAGATCGAGGCGGTCGTCGGTGTGCACGTCCAGCCGCAGGTGGCCCGCGGAGTCGTCTCGACCGGCGTGGGCGCCGTCAACGCGGCCTACGACTCCTTCGAGATCGAGGTGCGGGGCAGGCCCGGGCATGGTGCCTACCCCCACGTCGCCGTCGACCCGATCACGACGCTGGCGCAGGTCGTCTCCGCCGTCGCCGCTCTGCCCGCCTCCCTGATCGATCCCACGCACCCGACGGTGGTCTCCTTCGGACAGATCTCGGGCGGCACCGCGCCCAACATCATCACCGACGTCGCGACCGCGACCGGCACCATCCGGACCTTCTCGGAGCGTGACCGGGCCCGGCTGCACGACGCGATCACCAGGACGGTCGACGGCATCGCCGCGGGCCGGGGTGCCGTCGCCGCCACCCGCTTCATCGCCGGCGGACCGGCTCTCGTCAACGACCCTGGCCTCGCCAAGCGGCTGGACACCATGCTGGCCGGGATGGGGCTGACCGTCGCGGAGACCCCGTTCCGGTCGTGCGGCTCCGATGACTTCGCCGAGTACGGGACGGTCAGCGCCTCACTGATGGCGTTCGTCGGCACGGGAGGGGGCGAGGGCATCGGGCTGCACCACGGCGCCTTCCTGCCGGACCGTGAGGCGCTGCGGCTCGCCGCGCAGACCTACGCGGCCGGCTATGTCGCCGCGGCGGCCTGCCTGGTGGACTGAGCCTGGCGCACCGCCTGGAACGGGCCGCTACAGGGCGACGCCGACGAGGTTGACCTCCGGCACCAGCTCCACCCCGTAGGCGGCACGGACACCGTCACGGACCTCCCGCGCCAGCGCGGCCACGTCGGCGGCCGACGCCCCACCCCGGTTCGTCAGCGCCAGGACGTGCTTGGCCGACAGCCTCGCGCGCCCGCCGCCGTGTCCGCGGGCGAAGCCGGCGTGCTGGATGAGCCAGGCCGCGCTGGACTTGACCCTGCCGTCGGCCATCGGGAACCGCGGCGCCTCCGCGGGCAGCGCGGCGGCCGCCTCCTGACTGAGGATCGGATTGGTGAAGAAGGAGCCCGCGCTCCAGGTGTCGTGGTCGGCGTCGTCGAGCACCATGCCCTTCGACCCGCGGATCGCCAGGACGGCGGACCGGACCTCCGCGGCCGGTGCCCGCTCCCCCGGCTCGACGCCGAGCCGGCGGGCCAGTTCGGCATAGGCGATGGGGGCGCCGAGGCTGCCGAGCGGGAACTGGAACGACACCTCGAGGACGATGTAGCGGCCGGGTTCCCGCTTGAAGCGCGAGGTGCGGTAGCCGAAGCCGCAGTCGGCCGCGGCGAAGGTGCGCTGGGTGCGCTCGACGCGGTCCCAGGTCCGCACGGAGGAGATGAGCGATGCGACCTCGGCTCCGTAGGCGCCGACGTTCTGGATCGGGGTCGCCCCGACGCTGCCCGGGATGCCGGACAGCGCCTCGATGCCGCTCCACTCGCGCCCGACGGCGTAGGCGACGAACGCGTCCCAGTTCTCGCCGGCCGCCACCGTCGCGACGGCGCCGCCGCAGGCGGACTCGTCGGCGCGCAGCCCGCCGGTGGCGACGAGGACCACGGTTCCGGGGAAGCCGTCGTCCGAGACGAGCAGGTTGGAGCCGCCGCCGACGATGAGCACGGGCTCGCCGCGCCCGTCACAGTCGGCGACGGTGTCGACGAGTTCCCGCTCCGTGCCCGCGATGACGAGCCGGGAGGCCGGCCCACCGACGCGCAGGGTGGTGTGGTCGGCGAGCAGTGGTGAGTCGGATACCGCGCCGACCCGCGAGTCGACGGCTACCCTGTCGACCCGGCACTCAGTCAACGCGCACCTCGACCTTGGCTGCGCCGAGCACCGCATCCTCGCCGCAGGCGGCCGTCAGCGAAAGGGTCGCGACACCGTCGGCGACAGCGGTCACGGTGGCGGTGTAGACGACCTCGACGCCCTCGTCGGTGTCCGGGACGAGCACGGGGCGGGTGAAGCGGACGAAGTAGCTGACGACGCGCGCCGGGTCGCCCAGCCAGTCGGTGACGGTCGCGAGGCCCGTCCCCATGGTCCACATGCCGTGCGCGAGCACCCCCGGCAGGCCGATGGCGTGGGCGTGCCTGTCGGAGAAGTGGATCTCGTTGAAGTCGGTGGAGGCGCCGGAGTAGCGCACGACGGTGGAGCGGGTGACGCGGACGCGGCGCTCGGGCAGGCTGAGCCCGACGGAGATCTCAGGCATCGGCGGCCTCCCGGGTGTGCATCAGGGTGGAGCGCGCCTCACAGGCGGAGACGCCGTCGACGAGCAGGTCGACCAGCACGGTGACGATGTCGAGGGTGCCGCGGTTGCGCACCTTCTCGATGGTCAGCCGGGCCTCGACCAGGTCGCCCGGGCGCAGCGGCCGATGGAAGGTGAAGCCCTGGTCGGCGTGCACGGTGCGGTTGAGCGCGAGGCCCAGGTCCGGGTCGTCGAACATGGCGCCCCAGGCCTGGGCCGCGATGACGGCGGCGAAGGTGGGGGGCGCGACCGGGCTGGGGCCGGCGTAGGCGGGGTTCTCGTCGAGGAGGGCGCCCGCGAACTCGGCGATCTTGGCGCGGCTGACCTCGTACGGCGGCGCGGGCGGGTAGGTGCGGCCCACGTGCTCGGGGGTGATCGGCATGCCGGTCAGCCTACCGGCAGAAACGACGACGGCCGCCCCGACGATGTCGGGGCGGCCGTCAGCCTCAGGTCGAGGTGCCGTCAGCGGGTCTCGCGGTGCGCACGGTGGGTGCGGCAACGCGGGCAGAACTTGCTGAGCTCGAGACGCTCAGGGTTGTTGCGACGGTTCTTCTTCGTGATGTAGTTGCGCTCCTTGCACTCGGTGCAGGCAAGCGTGATCTTCGGACGGACGTCCTGTGACTTCTTGGCCATCTCATCTTCCTTAGCTGTGCTGCGCGGTGAGCGCCTGGTGGGCGGTGTATCGGTGACGAGAGCGGGACTTGAACCCGCGACACAGCGATTATGAGCCGCTTGCTCTACCGACTGAGCTACCCCGTCAAGGAGTTTCTTCCGTAGGTGGAGCTACGGAAGAAACAGAGCCCCCATGCGGAATCGAACCGCAGACCTTCTCCTTACCATGGAGACGCTCTGCCTACTGAGCTATAGGGGCCAGCCGGGGACCAACCATACACGGACTTTTCGGGACTGCACAAATCGGGGGTTCCAGGCCCCGACAGCCCCGTCCGGGACGGTCCCCGGGCGGCCGTGATCAGGCCTTCAGCGCGCCGATCGCGGCCTCGAGGGAGTCCTGGAACAGCGACTCCCTCTCCTCCGAGGTCAGGTCGCCCGAGCCGTCGAACAGGTGGTCGGACACGGTGAGCACCGCAGCCGCCTCCTTGCCCGCGGCCAGGGCGCAGGCGAACAGGCCTGCCGCCTCCATCTCGACGCCCAGGGTGCCGAGCTTGTCGAGGGCGGGGACGATGTCCATGCGCGAGCTGTAGAAGAGGTCGCTCGTGTAGACGGGGCCGACGTGGACGCGCTTGCCGGAGGCCCGCGCAGCGTCGACGGCGCCGCGGAGCATGTCGAACGAGGCGGTCAGCGACAGCGACACGCCCGGCACGTCGATGGTGGCGACGCTCGAGTTGGTGTGCGCCGCGGATGCCACGACGACGTCCTTGACGGCGACCTTGCGGGAGATGCCGCCGCAGGTGCCGACGCGGCAGATCCGCTCGACCCCGAACTGCGTGAACAGCTCGGTGGCGTAGATCGACAGCGACGGCACGCCCATGCCGGACGCCATCGCGGTCATGGGGACGCCGTCAATGGTGCCGGTCCAGGCGCCGATGCCGCGGACGTCGGAGACCAGCCTGGCCCCCTCCATCCTCGTCCTGGCGATGCGCTCCGCGCGCTTCGGGTCTCCTGGCATGAGCACCAGCGGGGCGATGTCCCCGGGCTCGCAGGCGATGTGTGGAGTGGCCATCGGTGGCCCCCTTCCTTGATGGAAAACAACCAAGGCCTCGAATCCATCCGACTCGAGGCCTTGCGTGGCAGGTGTTGGATTTGAACCAACGAAGCTTTCGCGACGGTTTTACAGACCGTTCCCTTTGGCCGCTCGGGCAACCTGCCGTGCCGGTTTCCCAGCGCGGACGAGCATAGCAGGGGCTAGACGACATGAGCAAAGCGGAAGGGACTGGCACAATGGCGAGACGTTATCCCCACCCGGAAGGCAGGAACATGGCAGCGGACAGCTCGTTCGACGTCGTCAGCAAGGTCGACCGACAGGAGGTTGACAACGCTCTCAACCAGGCGGCCAAGGAGGTCAGCCAGCGCTTCGACTTCAAGAACACAGACGCGAAGATCGCCTGGTCAGGCGAGAACATCGAGATGGAGGCCGTCTCCGAGGATCGGGTCCGCGCCGTCCTCGACGTGTTCCAGACGAAGCTTCTCCGCCGCGGCGTCTCGCTGAAGGCGCTCGACGCCGGCGAGCCGCGACAGTCCGGCAAGCTCTGGAAGATCACGGCCACCACGCAGCAGGGCATCACGCAGGAGAACGCCAAGAAGATCTCCAAGCTGATCCGCGACGAGGCCGCCAAAGGTGTCAAGGCCCAGATCCAGGGCGACGAGCTGCGCATCACGTCGAAGTCCCGCGACGACCTGCAGGCGGTCCAGAAGCTGATCACGGCGCAGGACTACGACTTCGCCGTCCAGTTCGTCAACTACCGGTGACCGCCCTGCAGCGCCCGGAGGCCGGCCCCGGGCGCCGCGTGGTCCGGATTGGTACCCACAACGTGAACGGCATCCGCGCCGCCCTGCGCAGGGGCTTCCACGGCTTCTGGTCGAAGGCCAACGCCGACGTCGTCGCGCTGCAGGAGGTGCGCTGCCGCGTGGCGGACCTGCCGGCCGGCGCGTTCGGCGCCTACCACGCCACGCTCGATACGGGGCACCTCGCCGGCCGCAACGGCGTCGCGGTCCTCACCCGGACGCCGCCGGCCCGCGTCAGGAGCCTGACGGACACGGTCGTGAGCGTCGACGCCGCCGGCGCGACCGAGCGTCCCGCCGAACGGATCGTCAACCGCGACCTCGCGCCCTTCGCCACCGAGGGGCGCTACGTCGAGGTCGACCTCGCCGACGCGCCGCTGCGCGTCGCCTCGCTGTACCTGCCCAAGGGTGCCGCCTGGCCGTACGAGGAGGGCACCGAGGAGAAGTACCTGCGCAAGATGCGGTTCATGAAGGGGCTGGCGCGGCACCTGACCTCGTCCCGTCGTGACGCAGCCGCCGACGGGCGCGAGTTCCTGGTGATGGGCGATTTCAACATCGCCCATTCGAAGCTGGACCTGCGCAACTGGCGTAGCAACCAGAAGTCGGAGGGCTTCCTGCCCGAGGAACGCGAGTGGTTCGGCAGCGTCCTGGGACCGCGGCGGATGGTCGACGTCGTGCGCGACCTGCATCCCGAAACGGACGGCCCCTACACGTGGTGGTCGTGGCGCGGCCAGGCGTTCACCAACGACTCCGGCTGGCGCATCGACTACCACCTCGCCTCCCCCGGCCTGGCCCGCGCCGCCGTCTCCGGCTTCGTCGGGCGCGAGGACAGCTACGAGGAGCGGATCAGCGACCACTCCCCCGTGGTCGTCGACTACGCCGTGGCCTGAGGCTCCGGGATCTCGTCCAGGGCCTCGTCCATGGGCTGGCTCAGCTCGTGCGTGTGGACGACCCAGTAGGTGGCGCCGAAGAGGATGAACACGAGCAGCCACCACCCGTTGCGGATGCCGAAGTTCATGGCGTTGTAGCCGAGCAGGATGACGGTGCCGACGATCGCCCAGCGCAGCGCCCTGGTCGACGGGCGGGTCATGGGCAGCAGCACCGAGCCCCACAGCAGGTACCAGGAGTGGATGGCGGGCGCGCAGAACGCGAACCACAGGAACGAGTAGCTGACGAAGTGCAGCGGCCTGCGGCCCAGGTGCCGGACGGCGAAGTAGACGATGCCGACACCCGCCGCGATCCAGCCGATGGTGCGCGACACGGTGATGGCGGTCCGGCCGCCGGGGTCAAGACCGAGCAGGTTCAGCGGGAACTGGACGATGTGCCCCAGCACGGTGAACGGCGAGACGGTGTCGACCATGCCGGGCACCTCGATGGCGTTGACCCAGCCGAAGCCGAGGCCGGAGACGACCGAGATGCCGGCGAAGACCCCGACGGCGATCGCGAGCGACGCCGTCGCCTTGGCCGCCGCGACGAGCGTCGGCAGCGGCCGCCACGAGACCCACGGCGTCACGAGGAAGGGCAGCGCGACGGCGGCGAGGAAGGCGGGCTGCTTGATGGAGGCCGCGACGCCGACGACCAGCGCCCCCAGCCACCAGGCGCCGTACCGCATCGCGAGCCAGATGCCCAGCAGCATGAGGCCGACCATCTGGGAGTCGTTGTGCGCCCCGCCGATGAAGTCGATGACCAGGATCGGGTTCAGGACCGCGAACCAGCTTGCCGCGGCGGGGTCGACGCCGACCTTGCGGGCGATACGGGGCACGAGGACGCCGATCAGCCCGACGCCGATTAGCGCCGGCACCCGCATGAGGACGGCCGACAGGAACGGGTCGAAGCGGGCCAGGATGACGATGCCGTGGCTGAGCCACAGGGACAGCGGGCCGTACGGGGCGGTGGTCTCCCGCCACACCCAGGCGACCTGGTCGGCGTAGTAGCCGGGCAGGGTGCCGGGGCCCACCTGGTACGGGTCGAAGTTGTTGTGGATCAGCCAGCCGTGGGCCGCGTACGAGTAGGCGTCGTGCGAGAAGATCGGCGGGCCGAACACCAGCGGCAGCGCCACGATCGCCAGCACCGCCCAGTGCCGCAGCTGTCGTCGGCCTGCGGCCCGGCGCCGCGAGGGGCGCAGCCTGAACCACGACTCGAGCAGCACCGTCAGTCCCAGCAGGGTGGCGACGGTGCCGATGACGCGGGTCGTGGGACCGTCGATGCCGAGGCCCCGCAGCACGTCCCACACGGGTGACGCCTGCGGCAGATACGCGGGGCTGAGCGAGCCGAGCAGCATCAGCAGGCTGCCGACGAACCCGGCCCACACCGCCCGCGAGGAGGCCGCCGTCCGCAGGTCCGCGAGCGCGCCCGCCAGGCGGCTACGCACCGGAGGCCGGCGGGCGGAGCCGGTCCCGCGAGTGGATCAGGTCGGTCAGGCGCGGTGCCGACGGCACGTGCGCCCCGCCCCACTCGAGCGCGTCGGTGGGGCACTGCTCGATGCAGACGCCACAGTACATGCACAGCGACCAGTCGATCGTGAAGGTGTCGAGCACGTTGTGGGTGCGGGGCCTGGCGCCTGGCGCCGGCACCGTCTGCTCCTGGTGCGACGTGAGCGTGATGCACCAGGTGGGGCACTCGCGGGCGCAGATCATGCAGGAGGTGCAGAGGTCCTCGATGAGGTGGATGGAGCCGTGGATCATCGCCGCCCCCTGACGCGGGTGCCGGTGGCGGACAGGGCGATGTCGGCAGGCGTGGAGGCCGGGTCGGCGACGACGGCCGGATCGGGGACCCCGGGCGGCACGAGCTTGCGACGGCTAGGCGAGGCATCTGATTCGCCCGGCTCGAGGGCGCCCGGCCAGCGGGTCTCCTGCCGAGGGGCGAGCAGCACGTCCTTGCGGAGGACGCCCGGCGGGCCGTGGATGATCAACGGCCGGTTGTCGCCGTCCGCGATCCCGATCGCGAACAGGTCGTGGATCTGCCGCTGCAGCCATGCGGCCCCCGGGAACAGGTCGGAGACGTCGGCGATCTCGCCGCCGTCACGGTCGACCAGCGTCTCCAACTCGGCGCGCGCGCCCGAGTCGGGATCGAGGAGGCTGATGACGACGCGGATGTGGTCGGAGACCCCCACCTCGTCGACGGCGGCCAGGTCGGCGAGGAAGGTGGCTCCGGCCGCCCGCGCGGCCTCCACCTCGGCGTGCCAGTCGGCGAGCGCGACCCGCGTGGCGCTCATCGGGTGTCTCCCCCGGCGCGGTGGGCGGTCAGATAGTCCTCGAGCGCCGATGGCGGCGGCGGGCAGCCCGCGATGTAGTGGTCGACCTCGACGATCCCGTCCGCGCCGGGCAGCACGGGATACGCGTCCCAGTACGGGCCGCCGGCGGCGGCACAGGCGCCGAACGCGACGACGGTGCGCCGGGTCGGCAACTGATCGAGGGTGTGCCGGACTGCGGGGACGATGGCCTGCGTGAGGGTGCCAGACAGCGTGACGACAAGGTCGGCGTGGGCCGGAAGATCGGCGATGTCGACGGCGGTTCGGCCTCCGGCGGCCGCCTGCGTCTCGAGGGCACAACAGGCGAGCGGGACGTCCACCACGAAGACCGACCCGTCGCCGAACCAGTCACGCGCCGAGAGCATGCGCGCAGTCTACGCGGACCGCGGCGGGGAGCGCGGCTACGGCCCTGGTGGCCGGACCACGTAGAATCCGCACACCATGACCTCTTCCCCCACCTGGATCGCCGACTTCGACGACGCCGCCCTGATGCGGCACTTCGGAGCGGCCACCGTCGCCCGGGGAAGGCAGGTGGCCGCGCTCGGACGCGTCGGAGACGTCAGTTCGGCCGGGCCCCTGGCCAGCGCCCCCGTCCGCGGCAGCAGCTACCGCACCTACCAGACCGCCGTCTCCATGCTCGACGGCACATTCAACGCCTCCTGCAGCTGCCCGATGCGCACCAACTGCAAGCACGCCGTCGCGCTCATCCTGCGGCTCCGGCATCCGGGGGGCCCGGCCCAGGGCTGGCGGCAACTGCTCGGCAACTTCCGCGAACCCGGCCGCCCCACGGAGGGTCGCGAGCTGGGCCTGATGCTGTCCGAGGAGGGCGCCGCCCTCACGCTCCGCCCTGTGCAGAAGGGGGTCCGCGGCAACTGGGTCCGGTCGGGCTCGAGCTGGGACGATCTGCAGCGCACACCGCTCGCCCCGCGCCACAAGGACGCCCTCGACCGGTTGCTGGAGGCCCGCAGTCGCACGATTCCCTCCGGCCACCGCGCCGCCGTCATCTCGTTCGATGAACTCCTGCCCAGCGCGTGGGACGCGCTGGCCGGGGCGGTCGCGGCCGGGGTGGAACTGGTGGCGGGGACCACGGCCTCCGGCCGCGAACTGCCCACCCCCGAGCTCTCGATGGAGCGGCTCGAGCCGACGGTGGAGATCGCGCCCGGCAACGGACACCTCGAGGTGACCCCCGTCTTCCTGTGGCGCGGAGAGGCCATCCGGGTGCCCGGCCGGGGTCTGCTGGGCCGCCCCGCGCACGGCGTCAGTTTCACCGTCGACGACCGGCTCTGGGTCGCTCCCCTCACCCGGCCACTGCGTCCTGCCGAGCAGACCCTGTTCACGCACGGCCAGGTGACCATCCCCGAGTCGGAGCGGGCGGAGTTCGCGGAGGGATACCTGCCGCAGCTGCGCCGCCGCACCCACGTCGTCGCCGATCCCGACCTGGACCTGCCGGAGCCGTCGGCGCCGCGGCTGCTGTGCCGCGTCGACTTCGGTGACGGCGCCGTCGCCGTCGGCTGGGGATTCCGGTACCGGGTCGGGAGCCGCATCGTCGACGTCCCCCGCGATCCCGCTGCCGGAGGACTGGCCAGGGACACCGTCGGCGAGGCGGCGCTGCTGCGCGACCTACCGCAGGGCCCCTGGCTGGACCAGGAGTCGCGGCTCACGGGCAACGACCTGCTCCACTTCCTCTCCGAGCTCCTTCCCGAGCTGCGTGCCAGCGAGGAGGTGGAGGTCGTCTTCGATCACGAGCCACCGGACATCCGTCGCGCCGACGACGCCCCCGAGATCTCGCTCAGCATCGACGACGCACCGAAGGGCGACTGGTTCGACCTGCGCGTGGAGATCTTCGTGGGCACCGAACGGGTCCCCCTCGGGCTGCTGCTGACGGCGCTGGCCGCCGGCGACGATCACCTGCTCCTCGACTCCGGCACCTGGTTCCCCCTCGACGGCGAACAGTTCGACGCGCTGCGGCGCCTGCTCGACGAGGCGCGCGACCTCGTCGACGGCGACGCGGGCGAGTTCCGTCTCCGCCCGGAGCATGCGGGATTCTGGGAGGAACTGGCCGAGCTGGGTGTCGTCCGCCATCAGGCGGACGCCTGGCGGTCCTCCGTGGCCGGGCTCCTGGACCAGACCGATCTGACCCCGGTCGGCACGCCCGCGGGCCTGCGGGCCGAGCTGCGCGGCTATCAGGGGGTCGGCGTGGACTGGATCACGTTCCTGCGCCGCACCGGCATCGGCGGCATCCTCGCCGACGAGATGGGCCTCGGCAAGACGCTGCAGGCGCTGGCTGCGGTGCAGGTCGCCCACGAGGCCGGCGAGCTGGACGCCCCCGTCCTCGTCGTCGCCCCCACCTCGGTGCTCGGCACCTGGGCAGCGGAGGCCGCCCGGTTCACGCCCGACCTGACGGTCGCCGTCGTCCCCGGAACCCGGGCCACGAGGCGCGGGGAGCTGGCCGACTTCGTCGCCGGGGCACAGATCGTCGTCACGTCGTACACCCTGCTGCGGCTCGAGGCGGAGGCCTACCAGGATCTCGACTGGTCGATGGTGCTGCTGGACGAGGCCCAGTTCGTGAAGAACCACGCGTCGAAGGCGAACCAGGCCGTCCGGGCGTTGCGGGCCCCCGTCAGGATCGCCCTGACCGGCACCCCGCTCGAGAACAACCTGATGGAGCTGTGGGCGCTGCTCGCCATCACAGCGCCCGGCCTGTTCCCCGAGCAGCGGGCCTTCACCACCCGGTTCCGGCGGCCCATCGAGTCCGGCGACACGGCCGCGCTCGAAAGCCTCCACCGCAAGATCCGACCGCTGATCCTGCGACGCACCAAGGCCGACGTCGCCGCGGAGCTGCCGGACAAGATCGAGCAGGTGATCCCGGTCGAGCTGGCTCCGGCGCACCGGAAGCTGTACGACCGTTTCCTGGCCCGCGAGCGGCAGAAGGTCCTCGGCCTGTTGGGCGACTTCGCCCGCAACCGGATCACGATCCTGCGCTCTCTGACGTTGCTGCGGCAGCTGTCCCTCTCCCCCGCGCTGGTCAACGACGAGTTTCCGGAGGCGTCCGCGAAGATCGACCTGTTGGCGGATCTCGTCACCCAGGTGGCCGCGGAGGGGCACCGGGCCCTGGTGTTCTCGCAGTTCACCGGCTTCCTGACGCTGGTCCGGCACAGGCTGACGGCGGAGTCGATCGGGTACGAGTACCTCGACGGGCGCACCCGCGACCGGCAGGCGCAGATCGCGGCCTTCAAGGAGGGCGACGCACCGGTCTTCCTCATCAGCCTCAAGGCGGGCGGGTTCGGCCTGACCCTGACGGAGGCCGACTACGTCTTCATCCTCGATCCGTGGTGGAATCCGGCCGCCGAGCTGCAGGCCATCGACCGGACTCACCGGATCGGCCAGGACAAGCCGGTCAACGTCTACCGGCTGGTCGCCTCCGACACCATCGAGGAGAAGGTCGTGGCGTTGCAGGACCGCAAGCGCCAGCTCTTCGACGCGGTGCTCGGCGGCGGCAGCGACACGACCGCGCAGCTCACGCCGGACGACGTGGTCGCGCTGCTGGAGGGCTGAGGGCCTCTCGGGGCGTGGGCCTAGAATGGGTCCGTACGCCCACTAGACCGAGGTAACACGTGCCTGATCGACTGCCCCTGCAGCGAGTTGTGATCCGCTTCGCAGGCGACTCGGGCGATGGTATGCAGCTGACCGGTGACCGCTTCACGGCGGAAACCGCGATTTTCGGCAACGACATCGCCACCCTCCCCAACTTTCCCGCCGAGATCCGCGCCCCGCAGGGCACCCTGCCGGGCGTCAGCAGCTTCCAGCTGCACTTCGCGGACTTCGATATCGTCACCCCGGGCGACGTCCCGGACGTCCTCGTCGCCATGAACCCGGCGGCGCTCAAGGCGAACCTCCGTGACCTGCCCAAGGGCGGCGTCATCATCGTCGACACCGCCGACTTCACCAAACGCAACCTCGCCAAGATCGGCTGGGCCACCAACCCGCTCGAGGACGGCACGCTCAGCAGCTACTCGGTGCACGCGCTGGACCTGACGGGTCTGGCCACCGGCGCCGTCGCCGAGTTCGGGCTGACCCGACGCGACGCCTCCCGCACCAAGAACATGTTCGCGCTGGGCATGCTCAGCTGGCTCTACTCGCGCCCCACCGAGGGCACCACCGACTTCCTCGCGCAGAAGTTTGCGAAGAAGCCCGTCATCCGCGACGCCAACATCGCCGCATTCAAGGCCGGCTACGCCTTCGGCGAGACCACCGAGGTGTTCGAGGTCCAGTACCAGGTGGCCCCGGCGCCGATGCCGAAGGGGCGTTACCGCCAGATCTCCGGCAACCTCGCCACGGCCTACGGCCTCATGGTCGGCGCCCAGAAGGCCGGCATGCAGCTGTTCCTCGGCTCCTACCCCATCACCCCGGCCTCCGACATCCTGCACGAGCTCAGCAAGCGCAAGGACGTCGGCGTGATGACCTTCCAGGCGGAGGACGAGATCGCCGCCGCCGGCGCCGCGCTGGGCGCGTCGTTCGCTGGCTCGCTGGGCGTCACGACCACGTCGGGTCCCGGCGTCGCGCTGAAGTCGGAGACCATCTCGCTGGGCGTGATGACCGAGCTGCCGCTGGTCGTCGTCAACGTGCAGCGCGCCGGACCGTCGACGGGCATGCCGACGAAGACGGAGCAGGCCGACCTGCTGCAGGCCATCAACGGCCGCAACGGCGAGGCCCCCATCCCCGTGCTGGCGGCCCGTTCGTCGACCGACTGCTTCGACACCGCCATCGAGGCGTGCCGCATCGCCGTCAAGTACCGCACCCCGGTGATCATGCTGAGCGACGGCTACCTCGCCAACGGCGCCGAGCCGTGGCGGCTCCCGGACCTGGACGCGATCCCCCAGATCGTTCCCGGCTTCGCCACCGAACCCAACGCCGTCACGGACGCGGGCAAGGCCGAGTTCCAGCCGTACAAGCGTGACCCGGAGACCCTGGCCCGCGCCTGGGCCATCCCCGGCACCCCCGGGCTGGAGCACCGCATCGGCGGCATCGAGAAGGCGGCGCTCACCGGCGACGTGTCCTACGACCCCGACAACCACGAGCTCATGGTCCGCACCCGCCAGGCCAAGATCGACGGGATCGTCGCCGACATCCCCGACGTGGAGGTCGACGACGATTCGGGCGAGGCCCGCGTGCTGCTGCTCGGCTGGGGCTCGACCTACGGCCCGATCACGGCCGCGGCCCGCCGCATCCGCAAGACGGGGCGCGCCGTCGCCACGGCGCACCTGCGTCACCTGAACCCCATGCCCGCCAACCTCGGCGACGTGCTGCGCGGCTACGACCGCGTGGTGGTGCCCGAGATGAACCTCGGCCAGCTGGCCGGCCTGCTGCAGGCCCGCTACCTCGTCGAGATCACCAGCTACTCGCGCGTCCGCGGCCTGCCGATCTCCATCTCGGAGCTCGAGGCCGACGTCATCGCCGAGATCGACTCGCTCCAGGAGGAGAACCGATGAGCGGCCTCACCGACGGCCTGGCCCGCATCCCGCTGAGCATCGAACCGCTCACGAAGAAGGACTTCACCAGCGACCAGGAGGTCCGCTGGTGCCCCGGCTGCGGCGACTACTCGATCCTGGCCACCTTCCAGTCGATGATGGCCACGCTCGGGCTGCGCCGCGAGAACACCGTCCTGATCTCCGGCATCGGCTGCGCGTCGCGGTTCCCGTACTACGTGGACGCCTACGGCATGCACTCGATCCACGGCCGGGCCCCCGCGATCGCGACCGGTGTCGCGCTCACGCGTCCCGACCTCAACGTGTGGGTGGTCGCGGGTGACGGCGACGCCCTGTCGATCGGTGGCAACCACCTCATCCACGCGATGCGACGCAACGTGAACCTGACCGTGATGCTGTTCAACAACCGCATCTACGGCCTCACCAAGGGGCAGTACTCCCCCACCTCCGAGCCGGGCAAGGTCACCAAGTCGACGCCGTACGGCTCCCTCGACACGCCCTTCAACCCGGTCTCGCTGGCGCTGGGCGCCGAGGCGACCTTCGTGGCGCGCTCCGTCGACTCCGATCGCACGCACCTGACCGACGTCCTGACGGCGGCCGCCCGTCACCGTGGCTCCGCGCTGGTCGAGATCTACCAGAACTGCCCCATCTTCAACGACGACGCGTTCTCGACGCTGAAGGGCCCGGAGGGATCGCTGATCTCGCTGCGGCACGGCGAGCCCATCGTCTTCGGCGGCGGCGAGTACTGCGTCGTGCGCGGGGAGGACGGCGACATCCGCGTCCAGCCGGTGACCGAGGCCGACCCGACCCGCATCGTGGTCCACGACGAGACGCGGGAGGATCCCTCGCTGGCGTTCTCCCTGTCGCGGCTGACCGAGCCGGGTGTGATGCGGCAGGCACCCATCGGTATCTTCCGTCGCGTGCAGCGTCCCTCCTACGACGACCTGACACGCGAGCAGATCGACGCAGTCAGGGCGCCTGACCCCGCGGCGGCGCTAGCCTCGGTGATCGCAGGCACGGACACGTGGGAGGCGGACGAGCGATGAGCATGGGGCACGGCGACGGTTGGCATCCCACCGCCCCGCGCCCCGATCATTCCGGCGGCCCGGCCGGCCCCCAGCATCAGGCGACCCCCGTGCGACCACTGGCGCAGGGGGCGGCTGCGCCGGGGCCGGGCGCCCCACGCCTCGAGCCACAGTTCGACGCCCGCGGCATGCAGTCCGTCCTGACCCGCGCCCGCGACCACAGCCGCTTCGAGGCGCCGGTCGTCGAGGAGGAGGCCCAGCGCCGGCCGCTGCCCGTGCGCGGCCTGCTCGCCGGTCTGGTGGCGATCCTGCTGCTCGGCATCTTCGCGGGATTCGCGCACGTCACCTGGTTCCGGCCCCGCGTCGACGATCCCAAGGTGATCGTGAAGCCGACCGCCACGAACTCCCAGCAGGTCTCCAGCACGACCCCGCAGGAGGTCGTCTCCCGCTACTTCGACGCGCTGGCCGCCGGCGACATCGAGCTCGCCCTGGCCATGGGTCCGCGCGGGACGGGCAGCGAGGCCCTCATCAGCCCGGCCGTCTTCGCCCGCACCGCGGAACTCGGCCGGATCAGCGACGTCGAGATCCTGACCACCGACCCCGAGGCCACCGAGGTCGAGGTCCGCTACCAGGTCGGCGGCGAGCAGGTGGACGCCACGATGCAGCTGAACCGGACCGACTCAGGCGCCTTCCAGCTGACGAGGACCACCCTCGAGGTCCGCATCCAGTTCGCCGGCTCCGGCAGCGTGCCGTTGTTGATCAACGGCCAGCAGGTCCAGCCGGGCCAGACCTACGAACTGGTGCCCGGCCGCTACGACATGACCACGGGGCTTCCCTTCGTCGACTACCCCAGCGCCAACGACTTCACGGTGCGCTCGCTGTGGCGCGCCGACCTGTCCACGCAGACGGCCACGCCGGAGCTCACGGAGGCGGGGCGCTCCGCATTCCTCGACGCCGCCCGCCGCTCCCTCAACACGTGCCTGGCGTCCAGTTCGGCGCAGCCGGAGGGCTGCCCCGTCAGCGTGCAGGTCCGCAAGCAGCCGCAGACGCTGCAGTGGCACCTGGACAACGCGCCCTTCTCCAACGCGAGGGCGACCCTGTCGGCGGACGACCAGGCCTATGCCGTGCTGGCCGTCAACATCGCCGCCCACGCGAGCATGACCTTCGCCGATGGTTCCACCTCGGCCGGGACGACGACGGTCTACACCGCGACGGCGCAGGCGGCGATGACGGGCACCACGGGGGCCGACGTCTGGGTGACCTGGAACTGACCGTCGCGGGGCCCCGCTACGCTGGCAGACATGACTTCAGCGCTGAGCTTTGAACACGCAGACCCGTCGGTCCGCCCCCAGGACGACCTCTTCCGGTACATGAACGGCACCTGGCTGGCCACGGCTACCATCGCGCCCGACAAGTCGTCCGCCGGCGGCTTCACCGACCTGCATGACCAGGCCGAGCGCGACGTGCTGCAGCTGATCGTCGACCTGCCCATGGGAGACCGCACCACTGACGAGGGCCGCGTCGCCGCCCTGTACGGGTCGTTCATGAACACCGAACGCATCGAGGCGCTGGGCGCGACCCCGCTGCACCCCATCCTGAACTCCATCAGCCGCATCGATTCGGCCGCCGCCTTCGTCCGCCACCTCGGCTGGTCCCTGCGGCACGGGCTGAGCCCGCTGGTGTACATGTACGAGGAGGCCGATCCCGGCGACCCAGGCCGCTACGCACTGTTCCTCACCCAGGGCGGCCTCGGCCTGCCGGACGAGGCCTACTACCGTCTCGACGAGCACGCCGAGATCCGGGAGAAGTACACCGCCCACATCGAGACCATGCTGACACTGGCCGGCTTCGGCGACGCCGCAGAGCAGGCCGCCGCCGTCCTCGCCCTCGAGACCCGCATCGCCGCCCATCACTGGGACCGGGTCCGGCTGCGCGACCTCCGCGCCATGTACAACCCGATGACCCTGGCGGAGGTGCGTGCCGCGACGCCCGACTTCGACTGGGACTCGTTCCTGGCTGGCGCGGGGATCCCGGCCGACCGGCTGGAGCAGCTGATCGTGTCGCAGCCGTCGTTCCTGGAGGGGGCCACGCCGCTGCTGGCGTCGGAGCCGCTGACCGCGTGGCAGAGCTGGGCGCGCTGGAAGGCCGTCTCCGGCCTCGCCCCGTACCTCAGCGACGAGTTCGTGACCGCACGGTTCGACTTCTACGAGCGCACGCTCTCCGGCAACGAGGAGCAGCGGCCCCGCTGGAAGCGTGGGGTCGCATTCACCGAGGGCGTCCTCGGCGAGGCGATCGGCCGGCTCTACGTGCAGCGGCACTTCGCGCCGGAGAAGAAGGCGGCGATGGACACCCTGGTGTCGAACCTGCTGCTCGCCTACCACGACTCGATCTCCACCCTCGACTGGATGACCGACGACACCAGGGCAGAGGCCCTGCGCAAGCTGGCCCAGTTCACCCCCAAGATCGGCTATCCGGCGAAGTGGCGCGACTACTCGGCGCTCACCGTCGACCCGGACGACCTGATCGCCAACGTGCTGGCCGCCAACTCGTTCGAGCTGGACTGGACCATGGGCCGGGCGGGCCGACCGGTGGACCGCGACGAGTGGCAGATGTTCCCGCAGACCGTCAACGCCTACTACCACCCGCTGCGCAACGAGATCGTCTTCCCCGCCGCCATCCTGCAGCCGCCGTTCTTCAACGCCGACGCCGACGACGCCGTCAACTACGGCGCCATCGGCGCCGTGATCGGCCACGAGATCGGCCACGGCTTCGACGACAAGGGGTCCACCTGCGACGGCGACGGCAGGCTCCGCGACTGGTGGCAGCCCGCGGACCGCGAGGCCTTCGAGGGCTCGCCGGCCGGCTCGTCGACCAGTTCGAGGGCTGCAGCCCGACGGCGTGACCGGGACGACCGGCGTCAACGGGAAGCTCACCGTCGGCGAGAACATCGGCGACCTCGGCGGCCTCGGCATCGCCTACGCCGCATGGCTCCGCGCCGGAGGAGATCCCGCCGGCGCGCCGATCGACGGCCTGACCCCGGCGCAGCGCTTCTTCCTCGGCTGGGCGCAGGCCTGGCGGGGCAAGCGCCGCCCGGAGGCGGCGCGGATGCTGCTGGCCACGGACCCGCACTCCCCCAGCGAGTTCCGCTGCAACCAGATCGTCCGCAACCTCGACGCGTTCTACGCAGCGTTCGACGTCCGGGAGGGCGACGCTCTGTGGCTGGCCCCCGAGGACCGCGTCACGATCTGGTAAGCGTCACAGGGGCCAGATGAGCGGCACGAGGAAAATGCCGGCCGCGCCGTAGCCGAGCAGCAACGGCAGGCCGAGCTTCCAGTAGTCGCCGAACCGGTAGCCGCCGGCCTCCATCACCATCAGATTCGCCGGCGTGGCGATCGGGGTGAGGAGGGCGCCGGCGGCGAAGACGGCGATGGCGACCACGAGGGCACGTACGACACGCCGAGCTGCTCCGCCGCCGAGATGCCGATCGGGATCATGACGAGGGCCGTGGCCGTGTTGCTGATCAGCTGCCCGAGCACGGCGGTGATGACGAACATCCCGGCCAGCAACGCGTACGGGCCCGCATCGCCGACGAGGGTGACGAGCGCCTCCGCCAGCATGCCGGCCGCCCCGCTGCTCTGCATGGCGGCGGACAGCGACAACATGCCGCCGACGAGGATCACGGTCGTCCACGAGATCCCGTGGTAGGCCTGCTCGACGCTCAGCACCCCGAGGACGACGAGCAGCAGCGCTGCCACGATCCCGACGACCGGCGGGGGCACCAACCCCGTCGCCAGCAGGATCACCATGCCGGCGAGCACGGCCAACGTCCTGCGGGCACCGCGGCCCAGCGGCACGGCCTGCCGCCGGACCGCCTCAGGGGCGTCGACGGCGATCAGCTCGCCCCTGGCCGCCATGGCCTCCAGCGCCTCCCAGGGGCCGCGCAGCAGCAGCGTGTCGCCGGCGACGAGGCTGTGCCGCTCCTGGACGTCCGTCCCCTTGTGATGGATCGCCACGACGACCAGGTCGCCCGCCTCGTTGTGCATTCCCCGGTACACGGGGTCCCCGACCAGCGGCGACCTGGGCGGGACGATGAACTCCGCCGCGCCCTCCGCCTTGGAGAGGAGGTCCTCGGTCCCCACGCCGTAGTGCCGCCCCAGCAGTGCGCCGTGCTCGCCGAGGTCCCGCAGCACCCCCGGCGCCGTCCGGTGCGGGATGAGGCGGGGCACGAAGAGCACGACGGCGATCGTGAAGACCAGCAACGGGCCACCGATCAGCGCGATGTCGAGCAGCCCGAGCTGCCTGCCACCCTGGTCGGCGATGGCGTCGGAGGCCAGGACGGTCACCGGGGAGCCGGTGAGCAGGAGCAGGGAGCCCGCGTGGGCCGCGAAGGCGGTCGGCAGCAGCATCTCGGAGGGCGACCGGCCCGACCGCAGCGCGATCACGACGACGACAGGGGTCATCGCCGCGACCGCACCGTTGGGGCTGATCAGCGCCGTCAGGACGGCGACGGTCACCATGATGACAACCAGCAGCCGCGCCCGGCCCTGACCGCCGTGCTCGATCACGAAGTTCCCCACCCAGGCCGTCACCCCGCTCGCATCGAGCGCCTCGCTCACGACGAACAGCGACGCGATGAAGAGGACGACCGGGTCGCCGAACCCGCCGACCGCCTCTCCGAGGTCCAGCACCCCTGTCCCCCACAGCGCCAGCGGGACGATGAGCGCGACGCCGGCCACGGGGAGCCGGTCGACGGCGAAGAGGACGACTGCGAGGCCGAGAATGATCAGCGTGAGGACGGCGTCGGTCACGTGTGGGCCCCTGCTTCCTGGCTGGGTGGGACGGCCGACTCAGGCCTGCGTCCCGGCCTCCTCGGTGCTGAGCTCCTCGGCGAGCAGCCGCTCGTTCTCATCGGACAGCGACGTCTTCAGCACGGTGCCGCCGTAGGGGGCCAGCGCGGCGGCGAACTTGTCCTCGGTGAGCTTGCGGGCCATCACCACGAGGGCCGCCTTCCCTGGCGACAGGAGCCCGTCCACCCTGGAGCGCAGGTCACGGTTGATGCCTGCCTTCGCCGCCGCCCCGGACAGGGCACCCCAGGCGCCGCCGATGAGGAGGCCCACGCCGGGCACCAGGAACAGCAGCCCGACGATCATGCCCCAGAGCGCGCCGCCCGTCGCGGAGGCGGCCACGACGGCGCCCGGGGTGTCGATGTGCTTCTTGCCGTCGTCGTCGACGCGGACGACGGCGATGCCGGACAGCTCCACGACGAAGTCGCGGCGGAGCCGCAGGACCTCCTCCTGGGCGCGCTCGGCGGTCTCGTGGTCGTCGTAGCCGATGATGATGAGCTCAGACACGGTGGTGTCCCTTCGGGTTCGTGGGCGCACGGTGCGCACGCCTACCCACCCTACCCACCCGGCCAGGGACCGGCATCACCCGCCGAGGGTGATCCGCCTGGAACCCGGGAGGGACCGTCGACCGCCGCTCAGTTGGTGCGGTCGACCAGTTCCGCGCACACGCGAAGGAGTGCGTCCTTGGCCTCTCCCTCGGGCAGCCCCGCCAGGTGGCCGCGGGCGATCTCCGCATGCCGCTCCACCTCCGCCTTGGCACGGGCCATGACGGGATGGGCCCGGAGCGCGGCGAGCGCCTCGGCCAGGGCCTCATCGGAGTCGAGGTCCCCCTCGATGAGTGCCAGCAGGTCCGCGTCGGCGGGGTCGGCCTCGGCCCGGAGCATCAGCACCGGCAGCGTCGGGACGCCTTCGCGCAGGTCGGTGCCCGGCGTCTTGCCTGTGCTGGTGGAGGTGATGTCGATGAGGTCGTCGGACAGCTGGAACACCAGGCCGACCTCCTCCCCGAACGCCGACAGGGCCGCGAGCGTCTCCGGCGAGGCGCCCGAGACCATGCCCCCGAAGCGCGCGGACGCGGCGATGAGTGAGCCGGTCTTGTCCGCGATGACCTGCAGATAGTGGGCCAGCGGGTCCTCGCCGGCGGCGTGACCCTTGGTCTCCGCGATCTGCCCCTGCACCAGCCGGGAGAACGTCTCCGCCTGCAACATGACGTACTCGACGCCCAGCTCGGCCACAGTGGTCGACGCCCTGGCGAACAGGAAGTCTCCGACGAGGATCGCGACCGAGTTGCCCCACAGCCTGTTGGCCGACGGTGCACCGCGACGCAGGTCGGCGGCGTCCATGACGTCGTCGTGGTAGAGGCTCGCCACGTGGGTGAGCTCCATGACGAGCGCCGCCCGCATCAGGTCGTCCCGGTCGGTGTCACCGCCGAAGCGCGACGACAGGAACACGAGCAGCGGACGGAACCGCTTGCCCCCTGCGTCGATGATGTGCCGGGCGGCCTCCGTCACGAACGGGGAACCGGCGACGGCGGACTCCACGAGCTGCTGCTCGAAGGTCTCCAGCAGGGCGGCGAGGTCAGCCTCGAGTGCGGCCTCGGCCACGGGTCTTCTCCTCAGTCAGGTCAGCGGATGAACTGGGACGTGACGCCCCCGAAGAGCGTCAGCAGCCCACCCGGGATGATACCCAGGATGAACGTCGCTGCGCCCGTGACGGCCAGCAGGCACCAGGTCCACAGGGACGGCACCTCGACGATGCCGACGGATGCCGGATCGGCGTCCTGGAACCACATGGCCACGATGACCTTGAAGTAGAAGACCGCGGCGATCGCGCTCATCACGACGGCCACCAGCACCAGCCAGCCGTAGCCACCGGCCCACGCGGACGCGAAGACGGTGAGCTTGCCGATGAATCCGGCCGTCAGCGGGATGCCGGCGAAGGACAGCATGAACAGCGTCATGAGCGCCGCAACGATGGGGTTGCGCTTGCCCAGCCCCTTCCACGCGTCGATCGAGTTGGCCTCGCCGCCGGAGCGACGGACCATCGTCACGATGGCGAAGGCGCCGAGCGTCGCGATCCCGTAGGTCAGCATGTAGAACGCGACGGCCCCGACCGACGACACAGCGACGCCCTCGGCCGCAGGGACCGCGCCGACGACGCCGACCAGGATGAACCCGGCGTGCGCGATGGACGAGTAGGCGAGCAGGCGCTTGATGTCGTTCTGCGACAGGGCGACGGTGACGCCAAGGACCATGGTCATGATGGCGACGGTGGCGAACAGGATCTGCCAGGTCCACTGCTCGGCCCCCAGGCCGACGTAGAAGACCCGCATGAGGCCGGCGACGGCGGCGGTCTTCGTGGCGACAGCCATGAAGCCGGTGACCGGCGTCGGGGCACCCATGTAGGCGTCCGGGGTCCAGGCATGGAACGGCACCGCGCCCATCTTGAACAGGACGCCGACCGAGGTCAGCAGCAGACCGGTCAGGAGCAGCGGACGGCTGCCCGCACCGGCGGCCAGAGCCTGGTCCAGGCCGCTGAGCTGCAGGCTGCCGGCGTAGCCGTAGAGCAGCGCCACGCCGTAGAGCATGATCGCCGAGGCCAGCGAGCCCAGCAGGAAGTACTTCAGCGCGGCCTCCTGGCTGAGGAGGCGACGGCGGCGGGCCATGGCGGTCAGCAGGTACAGCGGCAGCGAGAGGATCTCGACAGCCACGAACAGCACCAGCAGGTTGTTCGCGGACGTGAAGAGCATCATGCCGAACAGGGCGAACAGCAGCAGCGGGAAGATCTCGGTGTGCTCGTTGCCCTGCCGGTCGGCCTCGCGCTCCAGTGGCGAGCCGGGGACGGTGGCCGCGGACGATGCGAACGCGGACTGGCCCCCGTAGCCGCGCTCTGCGAAGAGCGCGACGCCGCCGAGTCCGGCGATGAGGAGGACGGTCCAGAACAGGTAGGCGGCGCCGTCCAGTGCCACGAGGTCCATGCCTGCCAGCAGGATGTTTCCGGCGGACCAGTTGATCACCGTCAGCGCCAGGGCGGCACCGACCGACAGCAGAGCCAGCCCGGACTGGACCACGTAGCGGGCGGACCGCGGCACCAGCGCCTCCAGCAGGATGCCGAGGGAGCCCGCGATCAGCAGCACCAGGAGCGGGGACAGTTCCATCCACTCCAGCGTCGCTGCGGGAATTCCAACAGGTTGATCATCGGTTGCCTTCCTGAACCTGCGGGGCGGGGTCGGCCACGCCGACGAGGGCCATCGTCTGCGTCGCCGCGTCATCCGCGACCGAGAGCAGCGGCTTCGGGAAGAAGCCGAACACGATCAGCAGGATGAGCAGCGGCGCGACGACCGCCTTCTCCCGCAGCGTGAGATCGGTGGTGATGTGGGTGGAGACCTGCTCCGTCACCGGGCCCGTCATCGTGCGCAGGTACATCCGCAGCACGTACACGGCGGCCAGCACCATGCCGAGCGTGATGAACGCGGTGTGGATCGGGTAGCGCTGCCAGGCCCCGGCCATGACCAGGAACTCGGACACGAAGCTGCCCATGCCGGGAAGCGCCAGCGCCGTCAGGCCCGACGTCAGGAGCACACCGGCCAGCACGGGGGCCACCTTCTGCACACCGCCGAAGGCGTCGATGTCGGCGGAACCACGCCGCGCGATCATGAAGCCGACCACCAGGAACATGGCCGCGGTCGACAGACCGTGGTTGAGCATGTAGAAGATCGAGCCGCTGATCGACTGCGAGGTCAGGGCGAAGATACCGAAGACCATGAAGCCGAAGTGGCTGATCGAGGTGTAGGAGACGAGCCGCAGGAGGTCCTTGGCGCCGAACGCCATGATGGCGCCGTAGAGCACGGAGACCACGGCCCAGATCAGGATCAGCGGAGTCGCCCACTGGGTCGCCTCGGGGAACACCGAGAGGCAGATCCGGATCATGCCGAACGTGCCGATCTTGTCCAGGATGCCGACGAGCAGGGTCGAGGTACCCGGCGTCGCCTGCTCGGCGGCGTCGGGGAGCCACGTGTGCAGGCCGGCCATCGGCGCCTTCACCGCGAACGCGAAGAAGAAGCCCACGAAGAGCCAGCGGCCGATGGTGCCGTCGATACCGAGCGTCGCCAGGTCGTTGATCAGGAACGTCGGCGTGCCCTCCGCGGCGGTGACCGCGTAGAGCCCGGCGATGGCGACCAGCATGACGAGGCCACCGACCAGCGAGTAGATCAGGAACTTCAGCGCGGCGGCCCGGCGGCGGACCCCGCCGAAGCCGGCGATCAGGAAGTAGGTCGGGATCAGCGTCGCCTCGAAGGCGAGGTAGAACAGCAGGACGTCGCCGGCCATGAACACGAAGAGGGCGAAGCCCTCGAGGAGCAGCGCCAGCGCCACGAAGGTGCCGGTGCCCCAGCGCGCGTTCTCCGTCTCGCCGACCTTCCACTCAGCGAGCAGAACGATGGGCACGAGGATGACGGTCATGAGCACCAGGAGGGCGCCCATGCCGTCGAGGTCGAGCGCGTAGTAGGCGCCGATCGCAGGGATCCACTGCGCCTGCTCGGCGAGCGCGGCACCCTGCGAATGCAGGATGAACGCCAGCACGCCCAGGATGGCCGTGGTGAGGGCGAAGCCGTAGCCGACGAGGCGGGCGACAGGGCCCTTGAGGGCCAGCAGCACCAGCGAGCCGAGGATCGGCAGCAGGGCCAGGATGGTCAGAAGGGGAAATGGCATCTCGTGATTCTCCTTAGCCCAGCTGCCCGATGAAGACGACTGCGGCGAGCACCAGCAGGCCGGCGGCCAGCGTTAGGCCATAGCTGCGCGAATAGCCGTTCTGCGCCCGCTTGAGCCAGGCGCCGAGGCCGACGGCCGCGGTGGCCGAGCCTCGGACGGCGCCGTCGACGACGGCGTTGTCGAACGTGGTCAGACCCGCAGCCAGCCCCTGGGCGGGGCGGATGACGGCGTGCTCGTTGAGGAAGTCCCCGTAGAGATCGTTGCGGCCCGCGAGCACCAGGAGGTTCTCCGTGGCGGGCTGATCGCGCTCGATCGTGCCCTTGTAGGTGAACCACCCGATCGCCACGCCAGCAGCGACCACCGCGAGGGTGACGAGTCCGACGGTCGTGAAGTTGAACAGCCCTGTCTCGTGCGGGTGCTGCCCGGTCGAGGTCTCGAGCCAGCCCTGGATCCAGCCGTTCATGAAGAGGCCCGCCACGACGGACAGGGCCGCAAGGACCATGAGCGGCACGGTCATCACCAGCGGCGACTCGTGCGGGTGCACGTCGTCGTCCCAGCGGGCCTTGCCGAAGAACGTCATCATCATCAGGCGCGTCATGTAGAACGCGGTGACGCCGGCGCCCAGCAGGGCGAGCAGGCCGATGATGAGGTTCTGCTGGAAGGCGGCCTCGATGATGTGGTCCTTCGAGTAGAAGCCCGAGGTGAACGGGAACCCGATGATGGCGAGGTAGCCGAGACCGAACGTGAGGAACGTGATCCGCATCGGCTTGGCGAGCGCGCCGTAGTGGCGCATGTTCACGTCGTCGTTCATGCCGTGCATCACGGAGCCGGCGCCGAGGAACATGTTCGCCTTGAAGAAGCCGTGCGTGATGAGGTGGAAGATCGCGAACGACGCACCGATCGGGCCGAGGCCCGCTGCGAGCATCATGTAGCCGATCTGCGACATCGTCGAGCCTGCGAGGACCTTCTTGATGTCGTCCTTCGCGGTACCGATCCAGGCGCCGAACAGCAACGTAATGGTGCCGATGACGATGACGGCCATCTGAGCGATCGGGGCCACCGCGTAGATCGCGTTGGAGCGGACGACGAGGTAGACGCCCGCCGTGACCATGGTCGCGGCGTGGATGAGTGCCGACACCGGGGTCGGGCCCTCCATGGCGTCCAGCAGCCAGGACTGCAGCGGGAACTGGGCCGACTTGCCGCAGGCACCGATGAGCAGGAAGACGCCGATCAGGGTGGCCCACAGCGGGGTGAGGGACTCGGCACCGGCGTTGACGTCCTCGAACCGGACGGAGCCGAACTGGCGAGCATGGAGAAGATCGCCATGCTCAGGCCTAGGTCACCGACCCGGTTGACGATGAATGCCTTGTTGCCGGCCTTCGAGGCCGACGGCTTGTGGGCCCAGAAGCTGATCAGCAGGTACGAGGCGAGGCCGACGCCCTCCCAGCCCAGGAACAGGACCAGGTAGTTGTCGGCGAGCACCAGCATCAGCATGGCGGCGATGAACAGGTTCAGGTACGCGAAGAAACGGCGGCGCCGCTCATCGTGGGCCATGTAGCCGATCGAGTACACGTGGATCAGCGACCCGACGCCGGTGATCAGCAGGACGAACAGGATCGACAGCGGGTCGACCAGCAGGCCCAGCTTGATCGACCAGTCACCGGTGGCGATCCACTCGTACAGCTCGACGTTGATCTTGCGCGCATCGGCGGCGGAGCCGAGGAGCGAGAAGAACAGCACGAGTCCGAGCACGAAGGAGACGATCGGCGCGAGGGTGCCGAGCCAGTGGCCCCAGGCATCGGTCGCCTTGCCCGCGAGCAGCAGGAAGGCCGCCGAGGCAAGCGGGACCGCGATCAGCAGCCAGGTCATCAGACCGGCGCCGGAGAAGGCGGAGAGGGATTCGAGGAGTTGCACGCTGAATTCCCCTTAAAACTTCATGAGGTTGGCGTCGTCGACCGAGGCCGAGCGACGGGCACGATAGACGGCGACGATGATCGCCAGTCCGACGACGACTTCCGCGGCCGCGACCACCATCACGAAGAAGGCGGCGATGACGCCCTCGAGGTTGCCGTGGAAGCGGGCGAAGCCGACAAAGGCCAGGTTGGTGGCGTTGAGCATCAGCTCGATGCTCATGAAGGCGATGATCGCGTTACGGCGCAGCAGGAAGCCCGCCACCCCGACCGCGAACAGGATCGCCGAGAGGATCAGGTATCCCTCGGGGCTCATTCGTCGTCTCCTTCGATCTCCTCGTCACGGGCGGTGAGAGCCGCGTAGGCGGAGGTGGTGGGGCCGCGCAGTTCGTTGACGTCAACGATCACGCCGCGCCTGGTGAGCGTCTTGGAGACCGACTTCTCCGCGATGCTGCCGTCGGGCAGCAGTGCGGGGATCGAGATCGCGTTGTGGCGCGCGAAGACACCCGAGTTGGGCAGGGTGCCGGGGTGCTCGCCGGTGCTGGCGTAGGCCGCCATGCGTTCGGCGATCTGCTCGGGCTGGGTGCGCTTCTTGACGATCCGGTCGCCGTGCGCCAGCAGCATCGCGCCGACGGCGCCCGTGATGAGCAGCGCGGCGCTCGCCTCGAAGAGGAACACGTAGCGGCCGAAGAGGAGGGCGGCGATCGACTCGGTGTTGCCGCCGTGCGCCGCGTTCGCCTCGGCCAGACCCGCGGGGCCTGGCCCATCGTGAACTGCCCGACGACGGCGATCAGCAGGATGCCGAGGCCGAGCGCGACGAGGCTGCTCGCGACCCGGTGCCCCTTGATGGTCTCGACGACCGAGTCAGAGGAGTCGATGCCGATGAGCATGACCACGAACAGGAACAGCATCAGGATCGCGCCGGTGTAGACGACGATCTGGATCACGAACAGGAAGGACGCGTCCTGGGCGGAGTACAGCGCGCCCAGCGCGATCATCACGCCGGCCATCGCGATGGCCGAGTGGACCGGCTTACGCGCCAGCAGCACGATCAGGGCACACACCACCGCGATGGGGGCGCACACCCAGAAGGCGACCTGGTCCGCGGTCACCAGCGGGATGAGGGACATCATTTGGTCGCTCCTGCGGTCGAACCCGTACGGGTGTCGGGGGTGCCGGTCGCCGGCAGCCCGAGGAAGTACGCCTTCTCGTCGTCTCCGAGGCGGCGCGGGTGCGGAGGCTGCTCCATGCCGGGCAGCAGCGGTGCCAGCAGGTCGTCCTTCTCGTAGATCAGCCTGGTGCGGCTGTCGTCGGACAGCTTGAAGTCGTTCGTCATCGTCAACGCGCGCGTCGGGCACGCCTCGATGCACAGACCGCAGAAGATGCAGCGCAGGTAGTTGATCTGGTAGACGTGGCCGAACCGCTCACCCGGCGAGAACCGGTTGTCGTCGGTGTTGTCCGCGCCCTCGACGTAGATGGCGTCGGCCGGGCAGGCCCAGGCGCACAGCTCACAGCCGACGCACTTCTCCAGACCGTCCGGCCAGCGGTTCAGCTGGTGGCGGCCGTGGAAGCGCGGCTGCGTGACCTTCTCCTTACCCTTCTGGGGGTAACCCTGGGTGAAGGTCTTGCGGAACATCGTGTTGAACGTGACGCCGAACCCGGCCCACGGATCGAAGATTCCCATCAGGCGTCCTTCCCTTCGGCTTCGACGGCTGGCGTCGGGTCGTCTTCCTTGGCGCCTGCGACGACGCCGACGAGCTCGGGCAGCACCTGGCCCGGCATCGGCGGGACGGGATATCCGCCCGCGAACGGATCGAACACCCGGTCAGGATCTGGTGCGGGGATCTCCGGTTCGTCGATGGCCTTGCTCTTCTCCCCGAAGACCAGGTAGCAGCCGGCGGTCAGGAGCACCGCGAGCGCCAGCGAGTACTGCGGGAAGATGGCGATCATGACGATCCAGATCAGCGAGACCTCGATCAGCACCTTCCAGCCGAGATCCATGAACTGGTCGTAGCGGAGACGGGGCAGGGTGCCGCGCAGCCACACGAAGACCGAGAACAGGAGCTGGACCTTCAGCACGAACCAGATCGGCCCGAGCCAGGCATTGTTCATGAACGGGATCAGGTTGAGCGGCCACGGCGCGAGGTAGCCGCCGAGGAACAGCGTCGTGCAGACCGCGGAGACCGTCGCCATGTTGATGTACTCCGCGAGGAAGAACATCGCGTAGCGGAAGCCGGAGTACTCCGTGAGGTAGCCGGAGACGAGCTCCGACTCACACTCGGGCAGGTCGAAGGGCGCACGGTTGGTCTCGCCGACCATCGAGATCGCGTAGATCACGAACGACGGGAACAGCAGCAGCGCGTACCAGCCGGACAGGCCGAGGTCGAACTGGATGTCGGTCCAGGGGATCTGGAACTGGATGGTCTCGCGCTGCGACTCGACGATCGCCGAGGTCGACATCGTGCCGGCCATGATGAACACCGCCACCATGGACAGGCCCATCGAGATCTCGTAGGAGATCATCTGGGCGGTCGAGCGGATCGAGCCGAGGAACGAGTAGGTCGAGTTGCCGGCCCAGCCGGCGAGCACGATGCCGTAGATGCCGATCGACGCGACGGCCATGATGAAGAACGCGGCCACCGGGGTGTCGGTGAGCTGGAGCCTGGTCGTGACGCCGAACATCTCGACCTCACCGCCGAACGGGATGACCGTCCAGCAGGTGAAGGCGGCCACGCCGGTGAGGATCGGGGCCAGGTTGAAGACCCACTTGTCGGCGTTCTTCGGCCGGAAGTCCTCCTTGGCGAGCAGCTTCGCGCCGTCCGCCAGCGCCTGTCCGAGGCCGAACGGGCCGTTCATGATCGGCCCGAGGCGGTGCTGCATCTTGCCGACGAGGCGACGCTCGTACCAGACGTTGAAGATGGTCCAGAGCAGGAGGATGACGAACAGCGCCACCACCTTGATCAGGATCAGCCACCAGGGGTCCTGGAAAAAGAGGTCCATGTCCCTTACTCTCCTTCGTCCACAATCACAGCGGAGACGGTCACGGCGGAGCCGCCGACGACCGGGAGCCGTTCGGCATTACCCGGGTTGAGCGGCACCCAGACGACGTCGTCGACCATGCCGGCGACGATCTCGACGGGCAGCAGCTGCGTGACGCCGCCGGCGGTCACCGAGGCGACCTCCGTGAGCCCCAGCGCCTCGGCCGTGGCGGCCGAGAACCGGGCGACCACGGGGCGGGCGGTCGCACGGAGCGCCACCTCGAAGTCGTTGCCCTGCGAGGCGTCGAGCAGCTCACGCCAGCCGGCGACCCTGAGCCCCTCGCCGGGAGCGGCGACGGCCTCGTGCGGGGCCACGGCACGCGCACCGTCCCAGTCGCCGAGCTCGACCAGGTCCGTGTACGCCTGCTTGGCGGCCCGGAAGCCGAGGTCGGAGCCGAGCGCATCGGTGAGCGCGGCGAGGATCCGCAGGTCGGTCATGGGCGACACGGTCGCCTTGTTGACGATGCGGACCCGGCCGTGACGCTGCTCCCAGTTCAGGAAGTGGCCCGACTGCTCCTCGAGCAGCGCGGCGGGGAAGACCACGTCGGCGCGTTCGGTGACGGCGCTGGAGCGCTGCTCGATGCTGATAACGAAGTCGGCCGCCTCGAGCCCGGCGATCGCGATGGCCGGGCTCTCCAGATCGGAGGGATCGACGCCTGCCACGATGAGCGCCTTCAGCGCCCCCGCGGACAGAGCCTTGAACTGCTCCTCCGCGTCGAGCCCGGGCCCGGACGGCAGCGCCTCGACACCCCAGTGGGATGCCACGTCGACGCGGGCGGACGGATCGGACACGGGACGGCCGCCGGGCAGCAGACCCGGCAGGCAGCCTGCCTCGATGGCGCCGAGTTCGCCGGCACGGCGCGGGATCCACGCGAGGCGGGCGCCGGTGCTGTCAACCGTGGCGGCGATGGTGCTGAGGAGGCCGGGCTGCGACGCGGCCCGCTCCCCCACCAGGATGATGGTGCCTGCGTCGAGGCCCTCGAGCCCGGTCAGCGCCTCGGCCTCGCCGCCGGGGCGACGGGGACCAGGGTGGCGGACAGCTTCTCGGAGCCGCGCGACGCGTACGGAGCCAGCGTGGTGACCTGGAGCGTGCCCGCGCGGACCGCCTTGCGGAGGCGGAGGAACACGATGGGCGACTCGTCCTCGGGCTCGAAGGCGACGAGCACGACGTGCCGGGCGGCCTCGAGGTCGGCGTAGGTGACGGAGCCGGTCAGGCCCCGCCCAGCGACGTTCGAGCCGAGGAAGCGGGCCTCCTCCTGCGAGAACGGGCGGGAGCGGAAGTCGATGTTGTTGGTGCCGAGCACCGCACGAGCGAACTTCGAGTAGCCGTAGGCGTTCTCGACCGTCAGGCGTCCGCCGGTCTGCACACCCACCGCACTGCCGGCGGCCTTGAGGCCGGCGACGGCGGCGTCGATGGCCTCGGGCCACGACGCGGGCTGCAGCACGCCGTCGCGGCGCACGAGCGGGCGGGTGATGCGGTCGTCGCCGCGGCCGTAGGTGAAGCCGAAGCGACCCTTGTCGCAGCTCCACTCCTCGTTGACGGCCGGGTTCTCACCCGCGAGACGGCGCTTCACCTGGTGGTGACGGTGGTCCGTGCGGAGCTCACAGCCCGCGGCGCAGTGCTCACACGTCGTGGTCGTCGACACGAGGTCGAAGGGCCGCGACTGGAAGCGGTAGGCCGCCGAGGTCAGGGCGCCGACGGGGCAGATCTGGACGACGTTGCCGGAGAAGTACGAGTCGTACGGGTCCTGCTCGTAGACGCCGATCTGCTGCAGCGCACCGCGCTCGACCAGCGCGATGAACGGATCGCCGGAGATCTGCTCGGAGAACCGGGTGCAGCGGGCGCACAGGACGCAACGCTCACGGTCGAGCAGGATCTGGGCCGAGATGCTCACCGGCTTGGGGAAGGTGCGCTTCAGGTCGGTGAAACGTGACTCGCCGTAGCCGTGGCTGAGCGACTGGTTCTGTAGGGGCATTCGCCGCCCTTGTCGCAGATGGGGCAGTCCAGCGGGTGGTTGATGAGCAGGAACTCGAGCATCCCCTCCTGGGCCTTCTTGGCCACGGGGACGACACCTGCGTGTTGACCTTCATGCCCTCGGCGACCGGCATGGTGCAGGAGGCCTGGGGCTTCGGGAAGCCGCGGCCGTTGCCGGCATCCGGGATCTCGACCATGCACTGGCGGCAGGCGCCGACCGGGTCGAGCAGCGGGTGGTCACAGAAGCGCGGGATGGCGGTGCCGATCATCTCGGCGGCGCGGATGATCAGGGTCCCCTTGGGGACGCTGACCTGCGTGCCGTCGATGGTCAGCGTGACCAGATCCTCCTGGGGCGCGACCTCAGCGGACGTCGTCTTGCTGTCGACCGTCATCGGGCGTCTCCTTCCACGGTGAACAGGGCGCTCTTGGCGTAGGGGAAGAGCTCCCAGGCGGGGTGGTGTAGCCCTGCTCGAACTCGGAACGGAAGTGCTTCACGGCGCTGGTGACGCACGCCACGGCGCCGTCGGCCAGGGCGCAGAAGGAGCGTCCGCCCATGTTGTCGCAGATGTCGAGCAGCTTCTCGACGTCGCCCTCTTCGGCGGTGCCCGCCTCGAAGCGCATCAGCAGTTGCACGAGCCACCACGATCCCTCGCGGCACGGCGTGCACTTGCCGCAGCTCTCGTGCTTGTAGAACTCGACGAAGCGCAGGGTGGTGCGCACCACTGAGGTGGTCTCGTCGAAGATCTGCAGCGCCTTGGTGCCGAGCATGGATCCCGCGCCCGCCATGCCCTCGTAGTCGAGGGGAAGGTCGAGGCTGTCGGCGGTCAGGATCGGGGTGGAGGAGCCACCCGGGGTGAAGAACTTCAGCTCGTGACCCTCGCGGATGCCGCCCGCCAGATCGATCAGCTGACGCAGGGTGATGCCCATGGGAGCCTCGAACTGGCCGGCGTTCTTGACGTGGCCGGAGAGCGAGTAGATCGTGAAGCCCTTCGACTTCTCCGTGCCCATCGACTGGAACCAGTCGGAGCCGTTGGCCACGATCGACGGCACCGACGCGATCGACTCGACGTTGTTGATGACGGTCGGCGACGCGTACAGGCCGGCGACGGCCGGGAACGGCGGGCGGAGTCGCGGCTGGCCGCGGCGGCCCTCGAGGGAGTCGAGCAGCGCCGTCTCCTCACCGCAGATGTAGGCGCCGGCCCCGGCGTGCACGATCACGTCCAGGTCGTAGCCGGTGCCGAGGATGTTCTTGCCGAGGTAGCCGGCCGCGTACGCCTCGCGCACGGCCTGCTGCAGGCGGCGGATGACGTGCAGCACCTCGCCACGGCAGTAGATGAACGCGGTGTTGGCGTTGATGGCGTACGACGCGATGATGACACCCTCGACGAGGGTGTGGGGCGTCGCCATCATGAGCGGGATGTCCTTGCAGGTGCCCGGCTCCGACTCGTCGGCGTTGACGACGAGGTACTTGGGGTTCGGGTTGTCCTGCGGCACGAAGGACCACTTCATGCCGGTCGGGAAGCCTGCGCCACCACGGCCGCGGAGGTTCGCGTCCTTGATGAGCCCGATGACCTCCTCGGGCGACATGTCGAAGGCCTTCCTGACGGCGCGGTAGCCGCCGGTGGCCTCGTAGCGGGCCAGCTTCCAGGAGTTGGCCTGGCCCCACTGCTCGCTGAGGACCGGAGTCAGCAGATCGGTCACTTGGTGTCCTCCCGCTCGGTGAGGACCGACCCGGCGGAGGCCGAGGGTGCGGTCCAGTTGTTCTCGGCGGCGATGGTGCGACCCAGCACGGACGCGGGACCCGCGGAGGGGCCCTCGTCCGCACGGCCGTCGGGGAAGCCCGCCAGCACGCGCTCGGCCCCCCGCCACGAGGTCAGCGTCGCGCCGCGGGGCGAGACGACCTCGTCGTCGGCGAGCAGCTTCGTCAGCAGCTCGTCGGTCTTGGCCGGATCCATGTTGTCGAAGAATTCCCAGTTGACCATCATCACCGGGGCGAAGTCGCAGGCGGCGTTGCACTCGAGACGCTCGAGGGAGACCTGACCGTCGTCGGTCGTCTGGCCCTCGTCGATGCCGAGCTTCTCCTTGGCCTGCTCCAGCAGGGCGTCGCCGCCCATCACCGCGCACAGCGCGGTGGTGCAGACGCCGACGTGGTGCTTGCCCGCGGGGCGACGCTTGTACATCGTGTAGAAGGTCGCCACGCCCGACACCTGGGCGGTGGTGATGCCGAGGATCTCGGCGCACGCCTCGATGCCCCGGGGCGACACCCGACCGTCGACCGACTGCACCAGGTGCAGCATCGGCAGCAGCGCCGAGCGGGCCTGCGGGTAACGCCCGGCCAGCTCACGCAGCTCGGCCATGACGGCGTCGTCGATGCTGCTCGACTGGTCGGAGTAGTCCACCGATCCCGAGTCGGGGAAGTGGCTGACAAAGTGGCCGCTCATCGGTCCACACCTCCAAGGACGGGGTCGAGGCTCGCGATGGCAACGACGACGTCGGACATCATGCCGCCCTCGCACATGGCGGGCACGGACTGCAGGTGGTTGAAGCCGGGGTCACGGAAGTGGACCCGGTAGGGACGGTTGCCGCCGTCGGAGACGACGTGGCAGGCGAGCTCGCCCTTGGGCGACTCGATGGCCTGGTACACCTGACCGGCGGGGACGCGGAAGCCCTCCGTCACGATCTTGAAGTGGTGGATCAGCGCCTCCATGGACTCGCCCATGATGTGCTTGATGTGCTCGTTCGAGTTGCCCTGGCCGTCGGATCCGACCGACAGCTGCGCCGGCCAGGCGATCTTCTGGTCGGCCACCATGACGGGCTCGCCCTGCGACTTCTGCAGGCGGTCGTAGCACTGCTCGACGATCTTCAGCGACTCCCAGCACTCCTGCAGGCGGATCCGGAACCGGCCGTAGGCGTCGTTGGAGGCCCAGGTGACGGACTCGAAGTCGTAGGTCTCGTAGCCGCAGTACGGCTGGCTCTTGCGCAGGTCCCAGTCGTAGCCGGTGGAGCGCAGCGGCGGGCCCGTGACGCCCAGCGCCATGCAGGCGCTCAGGTCCATGACGCCGATGTTCGACATGCGGCCGATGAAGATGGGGTTCTCGTTGCAGAACAGCGCGTACTCGGGCAGGTGCGCCTTCAGCCAGTCGATGACCTGACGGAGCATGTCCAGCCCGTCCTCGGGCAGGTCGTTGGCGACGCCGCCGGGACGGATGTACGCGTTGTTCATGCGCAGACCAGAGACCGCCTCGAAGAAGTCGAGGATCATCTCGCGCTCGCGGAACGCGATCGTCATCATCGTCAGGGCGCCGATCTCCATGCCGCCGGTGCCCATGGCGACCAGGTGCGAGGCGATGCGGTTGAGCTCCATCATCAGCACGCGGATGACGTTGGCCCGCTCCGGGATGTCATCGGTGATGCCCAGGAGACGCTCGACGGCGAGGCAGTACACGGCCTCGTTGAAGATGGGGGCGACGTAGTCCATGCGCGTCACGTAGGTGACGCCCTGGGTCCACGTCTTGAACTCCATGTTCTTCTCGATGCCGGTGTGCAGGAAGCCGATGCCGGGGCGGATGGAGGTGACGGTCTCGCCGTCCATCTCGAGGATGAGGCGGAGCACGCCGTGCGTGGACGGGTGCTGCGGGCCCATGTTGACGACGATCATCTCGTCGCCGCGCTCGGCCTGCTCGGCCGCGATGTCCGCCCAGTCGCCGCCCTGCGCCAGGTAGACGCGGTCGGCGTGGTCGTCACCCGAGCCGGCGAAGATGTCCTCGGAAGCTGCGTGCGTGCTCATCAGGCGTAGGTCCTCCGGTTGTCGGGAGCGGGCACCTTGGCGCCCTTGTATTCCACGTCGACGCCACCCAGCGGGTAGTCCTTGCGCTGCGGGTGCCCCGCCCAGTCGTCGGGCATCAGGATGCGGGTCAGGGCCGGGTGGCCCTCGAAGATGACGCCGAACATGTCCCACGTCTCCCGCTCGTGCCAGTCGGCCATCGGGTAGACGGCGCAGACCGAGTCGATGTGGGATCCTCGTCGGGGCAGGTGACCTCGAGGCGCACGCGGCGGTTGTGCGTGTAGCTCAGCAGGTGGTAGACGACGTGGAGCTCCTCGCCGGTCTCCTGCGGGTAGTGCACGCCGCTGACGGACATGCACGCCTCGAACCGGAGGAACGGGTCGTCGCGGAACGTGCGCACCGTCTCCAGGAGCTGCTCGCGCGGCACGTAGATCGTCAGCTCGCCGCGGTCGAAGAGGACCCGGGCGCCTGCGAGGGCCGGGATGACCTCGAGGACCCTGCCGTGCAGCTGGTCGAAGGGTTCGCCGAAGGGGCCCTCGGAGCGGCCCGGCATGACGAGCTCACGCTTGAGGCCGCCGTAGCCGGAGGTGTCGCCGGAACCGCGCGACCACATGCCCTTCTTCGTGGCGAAGACGGGCTTCGAGGCCGGGGCGTCCGGCGTCGTCGGGAGGTTCTCCTCGGGGGTCTGCTCGCTCATCGCATGAGGCCCTTCATCTCGATCTTCGCGGGAGCGGCGAGCGCAAGCTGCTCGGCCTCCTCGATGGCGCGGACCTCGTTCGGGCCGATGGGCCGGTTCTGGACCTTCTCGCGCAGCTTGAACATGGCCTCGATCAGCATGTCGGGCCGCGGCGGACAGCCGGGATGTACATGTCGACGGGCAGGAAGTGGTCACAGCCCTGGACGATGGCGTAGTTGTTGAACATGCCGCCGGACGAGGCGCAGGCGCCCATCGAGATGACCCACTTGGGGTTGGGCATCTGGTCGTAGACCTGGCGGATGACGGGGGCCATCTTCTGCGAGACGCGGCCGGAGACGATCATCAGGTCGGCCTGGCGCGGGGAGGCGCGGAAGACCTCCTGGCCCCATCGACCGGAGTCGTAGCGGGGGGTGCCGTAGGCCATCATCTCGATGGCGCAGCAGGCCAGACCCATCGTCGCAGGCCAGAAGGAGGCCTTGCGGAGCCAGCCGAAGACACCCTCGACCGTGGTCAGAAGGATGCCGCTGGGGAGCTTGTCTTCGATACCCATGTCAGGAGCCTCCGATCAGTCCCAGTCGAGGCCGCGACGGCGCAGGACATAGAGATAGGGGATGAAGAACAGGACCAGGAACACCACCATGGCGCCGATGGCGAAGGTGGGGAGCTGGTTACGCGAGACGGCCCACGGCAGGAGGAAGACGACCTCGATGTCGAAGACGATGAACATCATCGCGGTGATGTAGTACTTGACCGGGAAGCGACCGCCGCCGATCGGCTGCGGGGTCGGCTGAATGCCGCACTCGTAGCTGTCGTACTTGGCGCGGTTGTACCGGGCGGGACCCACGACGGTGCTGAGCGCCATGGAGACCATGACGAACACCGTCGCCAGGATCACCATGCCCACGATCGGGATGTAGAGATTCATCCTTGTTCAATCCTTCCGGTCAGGCCGACGGGGCGACCCTGCAGAGCGCGTTGATGATGCGATCCATGGCATCACCATCGTGCGAATCGGTGAGGTTTGCGAGCAACTTGAGCACGAAACGCATGAGCGTCTTGCGCGGCAGCCCGTAGGTCGTGCAGAGCTTCATGATGCGGGGATCCCCGATGAGCTTCACGAAAATGGTGCCGAGGCGGTAGTAGCCGCCCAGCTCGGCGCGGAGCCGGGCCGGGTAGGCCTGCATGGCCTTCTCGGCGGAACGGGTGCCGAATCCCCTGGAGTTCGCCTCGGCGATGGCCTCGGCGGCGTACTCCGCTGCCTCCATCGCGTAGGCGATGCCTTCTCCGTTGAAGGGGTTGACCATGCCGCCGGCATCACCGACGAGCACGAGCCCGCGGCCGTAGTGCGGCTGCCGGTTGAAGGCCATCGGCAGCGCGGCCCCCTGGACCTTGCCGACCATGTTCTCGTCACGGAAGCCCCACTCCTCAGGAGTGTTGTCCAGCCAGCGCTTCAGCAGAGCACGGTAATCGGTCTGCCCGAAACCCTTCGAGGTGTTCAGGACGCCGAGCCCGACGTTCGACGTGCCGTCGCCCATGCCGAACACCCAGCCGTAGCCGGGCATCAGGGTGGACTTGTGCGGCTCGCCGTCCCAGAGCTCGAGCCAGCTCTCCAGGAAGTCATCGTTGGTGCGCGGCGACGTGTAGTAGGTGCGCACCGCCACGCCCATGGGGCGGTCGGCGCGCTTGTTGAGCCCCATCGAGACGGACAGGCGGGACGAGTTGCCGTCGGCGGCCACCACCAGCGGCGCGGAGAAGCTGCGTCCGTCCTTCGTGGTGACACCCGTGATCCGGCCGGTCCGGTCGTCGAGGATCGCGCCGTCGACGTTGGCCCCCTGGACCAGCTCGGCGCCCGCAGCGACGGCGTGCTTCGCGAGCATGTCGTCGAAGTCGGCGCGGGGCCGGACGACGCCGTAGGGCGGGAAGTCGGTCAGGTCGGGCCACAGCAGCTCGAACGGCTCCTTGCGGCCGCCGTAGACGCGCAGCCCCTTGTTGTGGAGCCAGCCGTTCGCCTCGGAGGTGTCGATGCCGAGCCGGGTCAGCTGCCGCGTGGCACGGGGCGTGAGCCCGTCACCGCAGACCTTCTCGCGTGGAAAGTGGGACTTCTCGAGCATCGTCACCGAAAGCCCGTGCCGCGCAAGGTAGGCCGCCGTCGTCGAACCGGCAGGACCAGCACCCACGACGATGACGTCGGATTCGATGGTGGCCCCGGCCCCGCTCTGAGGCTTGGCGAACGACATGCGCGTCTCCTGTAAGAAGGGTGGGAACTACGGGGTCAGTCTAGGGCTGGCCCCTCCTTTGAGCCAACCGGGTTGTCACTCGACGAAATGGCCCTGACAAGGCCCGCCAGGCGTGATTTAGACACGTTGAGCATTGCGTAAATACTGTCAGTGTGTGCTCCCGCGCCCGCCGGGCGGGTTGGTCCACGGGGACCCGGCCCCTGCGGATACGGCCCTGGTGGCCGTGCCGGCGTGCTCTGGGACTGCGGAGGCGGGCCCTGCGGTGCCTGCCGGGGCGGCGGAAACTGCGGGTGCGGCGGGCCCCCCGGCAGGGGCGTCGGGCCGGGACGGCGCCGCGCCCGGGACCGGCGGACGATCTCCCAGCCGAGAAGCACGAGGATCGCCACCACGAGGACCACCAGGGCCACCGTCAGGATGGTGCGGGTGTCGAACTCCCCCGCCGCGCCCTGGGCGGGGCTCGCGTCGCGGCCGTCGGCGATGCCGCGCTCGGCGCGGTCGATCATCGCGTCGACATAGGGGTGCGTCGGGAACAGGCTCTTGACGCGGACGAACTCCGCGACGGCCTGGGAGAACCGGTCCGCGTAGAAGTGCTCCAACCCGGCGGCGTAGACCTCCGTCGTCTCCGACGTGGTGGCGACGATGCCGTGCCGGTCCAGCGCCTCCTTCACGGTGCCGCCCTGCAGCACCCACGTCTGGCCGTCGAGCGGAGCGCCGGTCCGAGGATCGAGGGCGCCTGCCACGAGCACCCCGACCGCCTCGCCGTCCTCGTTGAAGGCCGGCCCTCCCGAGTTGCCGCCCGCCGCCGGCGCCTGGGTCTGGAAGATCGGCAGGCCGTCCTCGGTCGACTTGATGGAGGTGACGGAGCCCTCGGTGATCGTCGGCTGGTTCACCGAGTCGACGGACGCGCCCTGGAAGAACGTCGGCGAACCGGGGAAGCCCACGATGTAGAGGGGCGCCCCCGTCACGATCCGGGTCTCGTCGCCGAGCGGGATGGTGGGGGCGTTCTCGATGTCGATCTTGATGATGGCCCAGTCCGGGCCCGGGAAGCCCTCCCCTTGTCGACGACCTGGGCGGGAACCTCCCTGCCGATCTTCTGCCCGCCGCCCGCCGCCTCCGACAGCCGCACCGCGACGGTGTGCTCGATGTCGCTGAGCGCCATGGTGGCCGCATACAACGAGACCAGCCCTCCCGCGAGCTGCCGGTTCTGCGCATCGGACAGCTCGAGGCCCGCTCCCCCGCTGAGCCCAGCAGTTCGATGTCCTCCTCGGCGAACTGCAGCAGGGCCGTGTCCCGCACACCGGCCGCCAGTTCCTCGTCCGACTTGTCGACGACGTGCGCCGCCGTGACGAGGTAGCCGTCCGGGGTGACCATCCAGCCGGTGCCGATGGCGGAGATCTCCGCCCGGGTGCTGCGTCGATGCCCGGAGTCCTCGAAGAAGCGGCGGGGCGAGTCGGCGATCGCGTCGACCATCGCCTGTACGGCCGCCTCCTCGGTGTCGGGGATGATCCCGGAGTCGATCTGGCGGCTGATCTGATCGACAAGGTCGTCGGCGAAGGTGGCGGTCGGCTGCATGACGGGTACCTCTGCGCTGACGCTCCAGGTGTCGATGATCAGGCTCACCGCGGGGAACGACGCGTCGGCGATCCGTGTGCCCACGGTGACGTCCGCCCTGGCCAGGGCCGGATTCAGGAACACGAGCAGCAGGGCGAGGACCAGGCACCCGAGTCGTGGACGATCGCGCATGGCCACAGTCAACTAGACGACGGGGCCGGCCGGGCCCGAGCGGCGATTCCCGCGGACCCTGCGCCCGAGTAGCCGGGTGCCCGGCCGGGGACTATGCTCGCCAGGGTGATCCTCGACTTCGGCCGCGCTCGACTGCGCGCCACGACGGTCGCCATCCCCGACCCCGGACCGCTCGAGCAGTACCTCCCCGACACGGGGACCAACTGCGCGTTCCTCCGCCGCGGGGAGGGCTTCGTCGCCCTCGGCCAGGCCGCCCGCTTCGAAACGGACACCCTCGATGCCGCCGACGTGTGGTGGGAGGAGATCTCGAACCAGATCGACCACGACTCGGAGATGCCCGGCGAGTTCGGCACGGGCCCGCTCGCCGTCGGTTCCTTCACCTTCGACCCCGACCGTTCCGAGGAACACTCGGTGCTGATCGTGCCCGAGGTCATCATCGGGCGCCGCGGCGACATCTGCTGGATGACCCGGCTGGGCGACGCCCGCGGCTCCGCAGCCTTGCCTGCGCGGGGTGAGGCGCTCCGCTCCCCCGTCGGCATCCGCGAACTCGGCGGCGCGATGAGCGGGCCCCAGTGGGAGCGGATCGTCGCCGATGTCGTCTCCCTGATCCGTCGCGACGAGGTCGACAAGGTCGTGCTCGCCCGCGACCTGCGGCTCGCCTGCGACGACCCCATCGACCTGCGTCACGTCTATGCACGACTCCTGGCTGGCTACCCCACCACGTGGGCCTATCTGGTCGACGGGATGGTCGGCGCCACGCCGGAGCTCCTGGTGCGTCGGCAGGGCGGCCTCGTGACGTCGCGCGTCCTGGCCGGCACCGTCGGCCTGCAGACCGACGGCGTCGATCCGCTGGTCCTGGCGACCGAACTGTCGCGTTCCAGCAAGGACATCGCCGAGCACGAGTTCGCCGTCGAATCCGTCGCGAAGGCCCTGGAGCCGTACTGCAAGGCCATGAACGTTCCGGAGTCCCCCTCCGTGCTGCGCCTTCCCAACGTGATGCATCTGGCCACCGACATCACCGGCGTCGTCAACCACGACACGAGCGCCCTGCTGCTGGCCGCCGCGCTGCACCCGAGCGCCGCCGTCTGCGGGACCCCGACGCACCTGGCGCTCGACATCATCGGCGAGCTCGAGTCGCTCGACCGGAGCCGCTACGCCGGACCTGTCGGCTGGGTGGACACGGACGGCGACGGCGAATGGGCCATCGCGCTGCGGGGCGGACAGGTCCGCCCCGACACCCCGAACGAGATCCAGCTGTTCGCCGGCGCCGGCATCGTCGCCGACTCCGATCCGGCCGCCGAACTGGCGGAGACCGGAGCGAAGTTCGTGCCCATGATGCAGGCCCTCGGCCTGGCCTGATCGGCCGGGCCGCGGGCGCCGAGGTCAGCGCTTCCGCTGCACCTGGATCTTCTGCTTGTTGCCGGTGGACAGCCCCTGACGACGGGCCTTCTCCTCCCCGAGGAGCTTCTTCTGCTCCTCCTGCTGTTCCATCAGCGAGTCCTTGTCCATGCCGGAGCGCAGGATGAAGAAGGCGATGAGCGCGATCACCAGCGAGATCCACGCGCTCCAGCCGAACACGATCGGCAGCGTGACGAGCGCGACGATGTCGAAGCCGCGCAGCAGCGAGAACATCAGGCCGGGAGGCATCGCACCGAAGCCGGTGGCGACGATGGGGCCCGAGTAGTCAGCGGGCTTCGCCGAGACCCACCGCACGGCGGCGAGCAGCCCGGCGATGCCGGTGACGAGGGCCGCTGACAGCGCATCGGTGACGGAGGCGGCGACGCCGCCCGCCAGCCCCATGAAGGCGGGGACCGTCAGCACGGTCCACAGCAGCGCCAGGATCGCGGGAACGACCATGGCCGCCGTCTTGATCTGGCTGGGGTCGAACGGGAAGCAGCGCTGGAGGCCCTTGGTGCGGGTCAGCACCCGTAGCGAGTTCATGAACGGGATCAGCGCCGTCATCAGCACGAGCGCCGAGATGGGCGGGTTCAGGCTGGCCAGCCCGAGTGCCTGCACGGCATACGGCACGATGACGGTGCCCGCGAGCAGCAGCAGCGACACAGGCTGTCGCCACAGCCGCTGCACGTCACGCAGGACCAGCGCGGTGGTGCCGGAGCCGGAGCCCCTGGTCGGGCGCACATGGCCCTTCCTGCGGGCCCGCGCCTCGACGAGGATGTCGCGGATCAGGGCGAACTCGAGGGCGAAGGCCGCACCCTGCAGGCCGCTGAGGAGCGATCCTCCGGAGGTCAGGCGCTGCCGGCGCACGTTGCGCAGTCGGCGGTAGGCGAGGAGGCCGGCGCCGATCATGAGCAGCAGGCCGACGCCGGCGATGATGAGGGCGAGCTCGACGGCCAGCGTGCTGACCTGGCTCAGGTTGACCCAGCCGGCGGCACCGGCCACGAGCAGCACCAGGGTGCCGAGCGCGACGACGGCGAGGACGGACTGGACTACGGTGACCACCCAGGTCCGGTCGAGGCCCTGCTCTGCCGCGGCGAAGGCGACGAGCCCGGCCGCGCCGAGGCCACCGGCGAGGGCCCAGATGCCGACGTGGGCCAGCGACGAGCCGGTCAGCGCCGCGACGAGGGCGCCGGCGAGGGCGCCGACGACGACGGTGACGCCGATGGCGCCGAAGAGGCGGCCGGCGAGCAGCTTGCGCCGGTCGGTGTCGGCGTCCATGAGCCAGAAGCCCTCGGCCGCCGACGCGACGATCGGCCCGAACATGCGGGAGAGGACGAGGGTGAAGGCCAGCAGGCCGGCCACGGAGGCCCACGGCAGCAGGCCGCGGGCCGCGACGCAGCCGTCGGTATCGCAGACCGCCACGACCTGCTGGGCGCGGACGATCGACGAGATGACCATCGCGCCGACGAGCACGATGGAGAAGACCATGACGTAGCCGTCGGACAGCGCCTGCCAGACGTTGCGGTCGGCACGTCCCCGGCGCCAGTCCCGCATCAGCAGCTTGAGCTGCTTCTCGTCGACGACGCCGACGTCGAGGAACCTCGGGTCGGTGACGCTCATCAGGCGCCCAGCCGGATCTCGCGCGCCCCGATCGCCTCGAGCAGGCGCGGCTCGTGGCTGGCGAGGACGATCGCGAGGCCGCCTTCGAGGTCGGACTTCAGCCGCCGGCCGAGCCACTCGACGCCCTCGACGTCGAGGCGCTGCTCCGGCTCGTCGAGCACGAGCAGGCGACGGGGGCGGACGAAGGCGGTGGCCAGGGCGAGGCGGCGCCGCTGACCGGACGAGAGCGTCGCGGGCAGCTGGCCGGCCTGGGCCACGAGCTGGACCTCCTCGAGCACCTCGTCGACGAGGTCGTCGGGGTCGTGCAGGCCGTGGGCCCTGGCCAGGAGGTCCAGGTGCTCCACGACGCTGAGGTCGGGGAAGAAGTCGAGGTCGTCGATGACGGTGGCCACGTCGCGGCGGATGGCGGGGTTCGTCTCGGTGACCTTGACGCCGCCGACGGTGACCGTGCCCTCCTCGGGCCGGTCGGCGCCGACGAGGCACCGCAGCACCGTCGACTTTCCGGCGCCGTTGCGCCCGGTCAATGCCACCGCCTCACCCGCGTGGACCTTCATGGAGAAACCCTCCACGATGGTCACGGGGCCGTAGCCCTTCTTCAGCTTGTCCACCTGGAGCACGACTTCTCTTTTAGCCACGCGCCCCATTGTCTCCTATGGCGCAAGCCCGTGACCATCGGGCCGCGGCAGGAGCCGTCGGGCGGTCGTCGGTCCCGGCCGCTAGGCTGACCCAATGCAGAACCAGAGGGCAGGTCTCGACAAGCAGCGCGCCGATGTGGCGGCCATGTTCGACGGCGTCGCCCGACGCTACGACCTGTTCAACACCGTGCTCAGCCTCGGCCAGGTGTACCGGTGGCGGCGCGCCACCGTCGCGGCGGTCGCGCCGCGCCCCGGGCAACGGATCCTCGACCTCGCCGCGGGCACCGGCACCAGTTCGGCGGCGCTGGCCGCCTCCGGTGCGTACGTGGCAGCCGGCGACATCTCGCTGGGCATGCTCGCGCAGGGCCGACGCCAGCAGCCCGATCTCGACTTCGTGGCGGCGGACGCCCTGTCCCTCCCCTTCCCCGACGACACCTTCGACGCGGTGACGATCTCGTACGGGCTGCGCAACGTCGAGCAGACGATGGTGGCGCTGCGGGAGATGCAACGCGTGACGAAGCCCGGCGGACGCGTGGTGATCGCCGAGTTCTCCACCCCCACGAACCGGCTCTTCCGCCACATCTACACCGACTACCTGGTGGCGGCGCTGCCGCGGATCGCGAAGCTGTCGAGCAACCCCGTCGCGTACGGGTACCTGGCCGAGTCCATCCTGGCCTGGCCCGATCAGCAGGGCCTGGCCGCCATGCTGTCCGAGGCGGGGTGGACCGACGTCGAGTGGCAGGATCACGCGGGCGGCATCGTCGCCCTGCACCGCGGCTGGAAGGCCTAGATGACCGGGTTCGTCCTGGACCCGTACGCGGCCAGGAGCTGCCCGGTCAAGACGCTCCACACGTTCGATCCGACGCAGGCGCAGCCCGAGGTCCCCCTGGACGAGTCGCTGCACGATTCCTTCCAGGGAGGCTCCGACTTCCGCAACGAGGCGCTCACACGCATGCTCGCGGCGCAACCCGACGCCGTCGATCTGCGCGGACACCGGCTCGCGGGGACTCCCCGCGAGGCCCGCGTGACGGCGACCCTCGAGGCCATGCACCGGGGCGCTCCCCTCATCGTCGGCGGCACGCTGCCCGAGGACAGGGAGGGGCACCGCATCGGCCAGCCCGACGCGCTGATCCGCGGCGACGACTCCCCCGGCGGAGGCCCCGGATACTGGCCGTGCCAGATCAAGCCCTACCGGGTCAGGGAGAAGCAACTCGGCGCGGACACGCTGTCCACGTCGTCGCTGACCCGCCCCGGCGAACTCTCCGTCCTGCCCGACGCCCGCTACCGCACCTACCGGGAGGGCGTCCTGCTCGAGCTCGCCCACCACTGGAAGCTGCTCGAGACCTGCGGGTTCGCCTCCGGGCGCCTCATCGTCGCGGTGGTGGGCGACGACCGCTCCCGCGACGGGTCCCCGACCCTGACCTGGGTCGATCTGACGGAGAAGTTCATCCGGACCTACTCACGCTCCGCGGGCCACAAGCTGCGCTCGCCCCTGGAACGCTACGAGCACGAGCACCGCTTCCGCGTCCACGTGGCAGAGACGGCCATGGTCCGCACCGGCGTCGACGACCCGCCTCCCGCCGTCCGCCCCATCCGCGTGAAGGAATGCGAGTGGTGCTCCTGGTGGTCGGTCTGCCGGCCCCTGATCGACGACGATGACCTGTCGCTGCGGATCTCCAAGGCCCCCCTGGACGTCCGGGAGTTGCAGACGCTGCTCGGGCTCGGCATTTCGACGGTGGCGGAACTGGCCGAGGCCGACATCGACGCGATCCTCCCCGACTATCTGCCGCTGACCGGCCACCGGGACCGCTCGGAGGCGCGGCTCAGGCAGGCCGCCCGCCGGGCCAGGATGCTGGCGAACGGCGTCGACTTGGAGCGCGTGAGCGTCGACCCGATCGGTGTGCCCCGCTCCGCGGTGGAGGTCGACCTCGACATCGAGACGGCCGATGACGGCTGCGTCTACCTGTGGGGCGCGCTGCTGCACGACGCCGCCGGCACCCGCTTCGTGGACTTCTCGAGCTTCGAACACCTCACGCCAGCAGACGAGACCGACCTCGCCGTCCGGTTCGCCGAGTGGCTGCTCGACCTGACGACGCGCCACCCGGAGACGCTGGTGTTCCACTACAGCGACTACGAGACGGTGCACCTGCGGCGCCTGGCCGACCGCACGGGGCACCCCGCCCTGCTGGCCGCCTGCGACCTGATCCGCGGGCACTTCGTCGACCTCTTCAGCTACGTGCGCGACAACTTCGTCGGCGTCGACGGGCTCGGGCTCAAGGTCGTCGCCACCCGCGGCGCCGGCTTCGCCTGGCGTGACGAGGAGCCGGGCGGGCTCGCCTCGCGCACCTGGTTCAACCAGGCGGTCGACGGCGCCACACCCGCCGAGCGTGAGGCCGCCCGCACCCGGGTCCTCGAGTACAACGAGGACGACGTGCGCGCCACGAGCGTGCTGCGCGAGTGGCTCACGGGGATGGACGCGGCAGGGTAGCCGTCAGGAACGCACCTTCGCGACGACGAACTCGGCGTCTCCGGCCAGCGCCTCCGCCAGGCCCGCCTCATCGGTGACGACGGCGACCCGCCAGCCCAGAGCCCCCGCCACCGCCGCCAGGTCGACACTCTGCGGCGTCAGGAAGACCCGGTCGAAGCTGTCGGCGTACTCGGGGCCGCCCTGCTCCAGCCGTCGGAAGATGCTGCCGCCGTCGTCGTCAGCGACGACCACCCGCAGCTGCGGCCACGGCTCGCCGGGCGGCCGGACGAGGGCACCGAGGTCGTGCTGCGCCGTCAGGTCACCCAGCAGCACCGTCGTCGGCCTGCCGCTGCCCAGCGCGAGGCCCGTGGCCGTGGCGATGGTGCCGTCGATGCCCGCGACCCCGCGGTTGGCGAACGCGCGCGGCGGGTCGGCCGCGATGGGCGACAGGTCGGCCGCCCGGATGATGGAGCTGGACCCGAACATGACGTCGTCGCCGGAGCGCAACCCGGCCAGGACGGCGTCGGCCACCGCCCGCTGCGTCAGCCCGGGGGTGCGCCGCGGCGCGTCGCCGACGGCGAGCCAGCGCTCCAGCCAGGCCGGATCCTGCCCGGCCAACAGCACCCGGTCGGCGACGATCGCGGCCCGGTGGCCGGGGTCGATCCACCCGGCCCGGTCGGTGACGACCACGAGTTCGATGTCGGAACGTGCGAGGAGCGCGGAGACAGGCCGCGTCAGGGTCGGGTGCCCGAAGCAGACGACGCGCTCGATGTCGCCGCCCAGCTCCGGCAGCGCGTGGCGGTACCAGGCGACGGCGTTGGGCCGCGGCGGGCGTTGCTCGACGGCTCGGCGAGCAGCGGGGCGCCGCTCAGCTCCGCCAGCGCCCTGGCCTCGGCCCCCACCTCCGGGGTCGCGTCGCCGACGAGCACGACGGTGCGGCGCGCGTCCAGCTCGGCGATGCGGTGTCCGGCGGAGGCGCCGGTGACCAGCGTCAGGTCGCGGGGTTCGGGCAGCTCCCCCACCAGCGGGGCGGCGAACTCGAGGTTCACCTGGACGGCTCCCGGCGTGCGGGTGCGACGGCCTTCGGCGAGCGCGACCGCGCGCTGCACCGTCGCCGCCCAGGCCGCGGCGTCGCCCGACTCCGACGACAGCCGGATCACGTGGGGGGTGGACGCGCCCAGGACGCCGGCCTGGTCGGCGGTCTGCGAGGCGCCCGTGTCGATGAGGTGCGACGGCCGGTCGGCGGTCAGCAGCAGCAGCGGCACGCCGGCGACGGTGGCCTCCATGGCGGCGGGGCCGAGGTTGGCCACGGCGCTGCCCGAGGTGGTGATGACGGCGACGGCGCGGCGGGTCTGCTTGGCCAGCCCGAGCGCCGTGAAGGCGGCGACCCTCTCGTCGATGCGCACGTGCAGGCGGAGCCGGCCTGCGCGGTCGGCCCGGTCGACGGCGAGCGCGAGGGACGCGCTGCGCGACCCCGGCGACAGGACGACGTCGGTGACGCCCATGCCGATCAGCGCGTCGACGGCGACAGCGCCGAGCTCGATGCTGCTCATTCCTGCTCCTCCACGATGCGGCGGGTCCGCTCCAGCCGGTCGAGCCACCAGCGTGTCAGATCGGCGTCGGCGCGGTGCCGTGCGAGCAGCGTCGGATCGGGCGCGACGTCGCGAACGGCCAGCGCGCCGTCGATCGGCACCAGCGGGTCGACGACGACGTCGCCGGCCAGCAGCCTGCCGGTCTCCAGCCCGCAGGCCCGGTCCAGCCCCGGCAGGGCGGCGGCCAGCGCCACCCCGGCCCGGAGCCCCACGGACGTCTCGACCGCACTCGACACCACGACGGGCAGCCCCAGTTCCTCGGCGAGCCTCAGGCACGCCCGGGCCCCGCCGAGCGGCTGCACCTTGAGGATCGCCACGTCGGCTGCACCGGCGTCGCGGACCCGCAGCGGATCCTCGGCGCGGCGGATCGACTCGTCGGCGGCAATCGGCACGCCCAGCCCGAGCGAGCGGAGCGCGGCCAGTTCCTCGACGGTGGCGCACGGCTGCTCGGCGTACTCCAGCGAGAATCCGGCGAGCGCCCGCATCGCGGCGGCCGCCTCGTCGAGGTTCCAGGCACCGTTGGCGTCGACGCGCAGAGCGACGTCGGGCAGGGCCTCCCGCACCGCGGCGACTCGGGCGATGTCGTCGGCCAGCCCCTGCCCGCGGGCCGCGACCTTGATCTTGACGGTGCGGCAGCCTGCCGCGACGGCGCGGGCGGCCGCCTGCGCGGGCGGCAGTGCAGGGACGATGGCGTTGACCTCGACGCTGTCGCGCACCGGCTCCGGGTGGCCGAGCACTGCTGCCTCCAGCGCGGCGGCGAGCCAGGCGGCGGCCTCGCCGTCGTCGTACTCGGGGAACGGGCTCCACTCGGCCCAGCCGGCCGGCCCCTCGAACAGGATGCCGCTGCGGCGGGTGATGCCGCGGAAGGAGACGTTCAGACCGATGTCGTAGACGAAGGGGGTCATGCCAGCCAGACCCCGACCAGCAGGCCGAGCCCCAGCCCGATCTCCGCGAAGCCCGTCGAGGCGATGACGGGGATCAGCCGCGGCCCCTTCGCCCCGCCCAGCACGCGACGCAGCGGATCGACGAGGAGGCCGAGCGACAGCAGCGCGATGAGGGCGAACCACGTGGTCATGGCCGCGAAGGCGACCACTGCCCCGGCCGCCACGATGCACAGCCCCAGGTAGAGGAGGCGGCTGCGCCGGTCGCCGAGGCGGGCGGGCAGCGTCATCTTGCCGGAGACGCGGTCGGTGTCGATGTCGCGCAGGTTGTTGGCCACCAGGATGCCGCTGGCCAGCGCCCCGACGCCCAGGCCCGCCACCCAGGCGTGGGCCAGCACCGACCCGGAGATCACCAGGGCTGTGCCGACGGTGGCGACGAAACCGAAGAAGATGAGCACCATCGCCTCGCCGAAGCCGAGGTAGCCGTAGGGGTGCCTCCCGCCGGTGTAGAACCAGGCGGCCAGGATGCACACCGCGCCGAGCGCCAGCAGCCACCACAGCCCGCTGAGCGCGACGACGACCAGGCCTGCGACGGCGCCGACCCCGAACGACAGGAACGCGGCCCGCTTGACGGCGGTCGCGGAGGCCAGCCCGGACGCGACGAGCCGGATGGGCCCGACCCTGTCGTCGTCGGTGCCCCGCACCCCGTCGGAGTAGTCGTTGGCGTAGTTGACCCCCACCTGGAGCGCGAGCGCGACGACGGCGCACAACGCGGTGATGAGGAGGTCGATGCTGCCTGCGGCTGCGGCGCTCGCGGCGCCGGCGAGGATGGGGGCGATGGCGGCGGGCAGCGTGCGCGGACGGGCACCAGCCAGCCAGATGGAGAGCGTGTCCTTCATGATTGCCCCCACCTTAGTGCCCGGCAACGAAATACCCCTTGACAGTCGCAGCCGCCGCTCTTATGCTCCTAACACGTGTTAGGAACGGTCTCGAACCGCGAACCGAACGAAGGAGAGTCATGGGTGACTCGACGTTATTGACCTCAAACCTGTCCAGACGGGTGCTGCTCGGGGGTGCCGGGCTGGGCATCCTCGGCGCGACGGTCGCGGCCTGGCCGCGGCTGACGGGCACCGACATCCCCGGCCGCGGCGAGGATCGCCTCACCGTCGCGATCATCGGCACGCAGGCCGACGCTGCGGCCCGGCAGGGCCTCGTGGACGCCTTCGAGAAGAGCACCGGCATCCGGGTGCGGATCATGGCGATCCAGTCGGTCGACTGGCAGGACTTCTTCAGCAAGATCCTCACCATGGTCGCGGCCGGCACCCCGCCCGACGTCGTCAACGTGGCCACCGAGGGCGCGCAGCTGTTCGCAGAGCGGCTCGCGCACCCGATCGACGAGTTCGTGACCCGCGACAGGTCCGACATGCGCGAGTTCTTCGCCGACGTGCATCCGAGCCTCATCGAGGCGTTCATGTACCGCGGCAGCCTGTACCAGCTGCCGATCGACTGGAACGCGGCGAACATGTACTACAACACCTCGGCGTGGAATGCCGGCGGCCTGGCCGACCCCGCCGAGGACTGGACGCATCTGGACTTCCGGCAGGCGCTGATCGAGATGAAGCGCGCCGGCGGCAGCGGGTTCGTCCCCTACTACTGGACCAACCGGCTCTTCGGCGGCGTCGTCCCGTGGCTCTACGCCAACAACACCTCCTTCCTGAAGGAGGAGAAGGCCCCGGCGGCGAGTGGTTGTGGGACGAGTTCTACGCCGACAGCCCGGCCCGACCGCTGCTGTCGGGTGGCTACCTGTGGGAGCAGCCGAACGCGGAGGCCCCCGAGGTCTACGAGAGCTTCGACTTCCTGCGGGGTCTCGTCGTGGACGGGCTCGGGGTGAGGCCCGAGGGCGGCGGCGGCAACACGCTCGTCGGGCAGTTCGCGTCCGGCCGCGTCGGCTGCACCCCGGCTGGCGGCTACTGGGTCCAGGGCCTGTCCGAGGCCGGCATGCAGCCCACTGACTACGACGTTCAGTTCTTCCCGCGCTGGGCGACCGGCGAAGGCAGCGAGCTGCAGCGCCACCAGTTCGGCACCGCCGGCTACGCGATCATGAAGACCGCCAAGGACCGCGAGGCCGCCTGGCAGTGGCTCAAGTTCACCGCGTCCCTCGAGGGGATGCGGCACGTGTTCGCCAACCCGAACACCACGCCGTCGCGGCGCTCGATGGTCAACGAGGAACTGTTCGGCGTCAAGGGCCCCCGGCACTGGAAGCGCTTCTACGAGACCCTCGACCGGTTCCCGTCGACCGGCCCGATCCCTGCACCCCCGCAGCAGGGCTCGGTGGAGACCGCACTGATCAAGAACGTCTCGCTCGCCGTCGGCGGCAGCGAGGCGCAGATGAAGGGCGCCCTGCAGTCGCTGCAGCGTGACCTCGAGCTGGCCCTGAGGAGGACCGCATGAGCGCCAAGTCCCTGACCAAGGCCCGCGGCTCCTCCGCGATGGCCTGGCTCTTCCTTGCCCCCACCCTCGTCGGCATCGCGATCTTCACGCTCGTGCCGATCGTCGGGTCGCTGCTCCTGGCGTTCTTCCGCTGGGACATCATCAGCGATCCGGAGTTCGCCGGCGTCGACAACTTCGTCGAGGCCGCGCAGGATCCGACGGTGCTCGTCTCGTTCGGCAACACGATCGTGTTCGTCGTGCTGGCCGTGGCCCTGCAGCTCGGCCTCGCCCTGCTGCTCGCCGTGCTGGTGCAGGAGAAGATGCCGAACTGGCTGCGCGTGTTCTTCCGCTCGGCCTTCTTCTTCCCGCTGATCCTGTCCGCCGCCAGCGTCTCGATCTTCATGGGGTACCTGTTCAACGAGCAGTTCGGCGTCGTCAACTGGCTGATCGGCCTGGTCGGGATCCCGGCGGTGCCGTGGCTGACCACGCCGGGCGGCGCGACGGCCGTCGTGGTGCTGGTCTACGTGTGGCAGAACTTCGGCTTCTCGTTCCTGCTGTTCCTCGGGGCCCTCGCCGGCATCCCGAAGGAGGTCTACGAGGCCGCCGCCATCGACGGCGCCACCGGCTGGTCGAAGCACCGCAACGTGACCATCCCGCTCATCTCCCCCACCACGCTGGTCGCCTCCGTCATGGCGATCATCAGCGCGCTGCAGATCTTCGACCAGCCCTATGTGCTGACCCGTGGCGGGCCGGGCGACTCGACCCGCACCGTCGTGATGGTCATCTACGAGACCGCGTTCAAGCGTCTCGAGTTCGGCAAGGCCTCGGCCATCGGGCTCGTGTTGATGCTCCTGATCATGGCGGTCACCGCTCTGCAGTTCCGGCTCAGCCGCCGCTTCGTCTTCTACCAGTGAGGTCACCGATGACTACCCAGACCCTCATCGCCCCGCCGACGAGGCGCCGCCGCCGCTTCGACTGGGCCGTGGCCGGCCGCGTCGCCGGCCTCACCCTGGCCGCCGTCCTGATCCTCGGCCCTGTGCTGTGGACGTTCTCCACCTCGCTGCGACCGCCGGCGGAGGGGCTCACGCTGCCGCCGTCGTTCATCCCGCTCGACCCGGACTTCTCGGCCTACTCCGAGGTGTTCCGGCAGCTGAACATGGGGCTGCTCGTCCTCAACAGCGCCCTGGTCACCGGGCTCATCGCCGTCGGCCAGATGCTGTCGGCCGCCCTGGCCGGCTACGCGTTCGCGTTCCTGAAGTTCCGCGGCAAGGGCGCGCTGTTCTCGCTCGTGCTGGCGACCATGATGATCCCGGTCCAGGTGACGATCGTGCCGGTGTTCATGCTGATCCGCGGCATGGGCCTGTCCGACACGCTGCTGGCGCTGATCCTGCCCGCCATCCCGACGGCGTTCGGCACGTTCCTGATGCGCCAGTACTTCCTGGGGCTGCCGACGGAGCTCGCCGAGGCGGCGACAGTCGACGGCGCGGGCCCGTTCCGGATCTTCTGGTCCGTCTACGCGCCGCTCGCGCTGCCCGGCCTGGCCATCGTCGGGATCCTCGCGTTCAACTTCCACTGGAACGAGTTCTTCCGGCCCCTGATCCTGACGATCTCGGAGCAGAACTTCACGCTGCCGCTGGGACTCGTGACCCTGCAGGGCAACATGGGCACCGGCAGCATCTCGGTGGTGCTGGCAGGCGTCGTCCTGTCCATGATCCCGGCCCTCGTGGTGTTCCTGTTCGGGCAGCGGACGCTGCGCGAGGGGCTCACCGCCGGCGCCGGCAAGTAGCGCTCAGGTGGGAGGCGGCGCCGTCGACTCCCGCTCCACCAGCGGACACGGCAGCAGCACCTGGGCCGGCGGCGACGTCGGCGCGGGTGCTGCTTCCGGTTCCAGCCGCGCCAGCACGGAGGCCATGGCGCGGCGCCCCATCTCCTGCAGCGGGAGGGCGACGGTGGTCAGCGCCGGCACCATGAGGTCGGCCAGCGCGGCCTCGTCGTCGTAGCCGACGACGGACAGGTCGGCGGGCACGGAGATCCCCAGGTTGGCGGCGGCGAGGATGACCCCGACGGCGGCGCGGTCGTTGCCAGCGAGGATCGCCGTCGGCCGCCGGTCGGCCGGCCCCTCGAGCACGGCCGTGGCGGCCGCATACGCCGGGCGCGTTCGGAAGCCGCCGTGGCGGACCCATTCCTCCCGCACGGGCAGCCCTGCGTTGCCCATGGCGGCCCGGAAAGCGTCCTCACGGAGGAACGAGGCGGGCGAGTCGTCGTCGCCGCGCAGGAACGCGATGCGGCGGTGCCCCAACGCGATCAGGTGCTCGGCGGCGACCCGGCCGCCGGTGGGTTCGTCGGGGATGAACACGGGCAGCAGCGAAGCCGCGGCCGGCGAGTCGGCCGTCGGATAGCAGTTGGCGAGCGCGGCGGGCACCCGCAGGAACGAGTCGACGACGCGGGTCTCGTGCAGACCCACCGTCAGGTAGATGAGGCCCTCGACCGCGCGGTCGAGCAGCAGCCGGGCGACCGGCTCGGCCTTCTCGGGCTCGCCCCCGGTGTCGGCGGCCAGCGTCATGAAGCCCGCCTCGCGGGCGACGGCGTCGGCGCCGGCGATGATGGCGCCGTCGAAGGCTCCTCCGACGGCCCGGTCGGACATGATCCCGATGACCTTGGAACGCTGGTTGCGCAGGCTCTGCGCGAGCAGGTTGGGGCGGTAGCCGAGCCGGTCCGCGACCTCGCGGATCCGCTCCTGCGTGTCCTTGGCGAGGAACCCGTCGGCCCGCCCGTTGAGCACGAGTGAGACGGCGCTGCGGGAGACCCCTGCCTCCTTCGCGACCTCCAGTGCCGTGATCCTGCGACCCATGGGGGCCAGCCTAGCCGCGCCCGACCAGCCCTTCGAGCGTGACGCGGTCGGGTTTGCCGCCCGCGGTGCGGGGCAGCGGGTCGGCCAGGACCAGTTGCCGCGGCAGCCACGCCGCGGGGAGGGCGGGACGCAGGTCGTCGCGCCACTGCTCCAGCGTCCCTGCCGGCGCGAACAGGACGACACGGGCACCCCACTCGGCGTCCTCGACGGCGAGCACCGCCGTGTCCGGGTGCAGTGCGGCGGCGGCGGAGCGCACGACGGCCAGGTCGACGTTGACGCCGCCCGAGATGACGACGTCGTCCAGGCGGCCCTCGACGACCAGCTGCCCCGCCTCGAGTCGGCCGCGGTCGCTGGTGCGCAGCATGCCGTCGACGAGGACGGCGGCGGTGAGGTCGGCGCGGCCGAGGTAGCCCTCGAACAGGGTCGGCCCACCGAGCAGGATGCGGCCGCCCTCTCCGATGCGGGCGTCGACGCCGGGCAGCGGCACCCCGTCCCACACCACTCCCCCGCACGTCTCGCTCATGCCGTAGGTCTCGATGACGCGGATGCCTGCGGCTTCGGCCCGTTCGCGCAGGTCGGCCCGCAGCGCGGCGCCACCCACCAGGACGGCGTCGAACTCCGCGAGCCGGGCGGTGACCGTCGCGTCGGCCAGGGCCCGGTGGAGTTGGGTGGCGACGATGGACACGGCATTGCGGCCGGGGACTGCGGCCAGGTCGTGCAGGTCGGAGGAGGCGTACGCCACGCCCGCCCCAGTGCCCCGCGGACCAGGACCATGAGCCCGGCCACGTAGTGCGAGGCCAGCGTCAGGTGCCAGGTGGCCTCGAAGCCGAGCCGCTCGTGCGCCATGGCGGCGGCCGCCGTCAGCGCATCGCGGCCAACGACCACGAGCTTGCCGTCGCCGGTGGAACCCGAGGTGGCGACGACCGCGCAGCCGGCCGGGGCGACACCGTCGCCGGGCGCGAGCCACAGGCCGGTCCCGTCGTGCAGCAGGCGCGCGAGGGCGGCGACGGGGTCCATCCGGCCACCCTAGCCCGCCAGGTAGACTGTGCCCATGCCCCGGGTCCTCCTCGCCATCGTCATCGTCTCCCTGACGATCTACTGCATCGTCGAGGTGGCCCAGGCGCGCAACGGGCAGGTCCGGGCGATGCCGAAGTGGCTGTGGGCGTTCACCGTCATCTGCCTCCCCGTGCTCGGCCCCGTGACGTGGCTCTTCTTCGGAAGACCGGTCTCCGGGCACGTCCACCGTCCGCTGCCCCGAAGGCGCCGGACGACGACGAGGATTTCCTGCGCGGACTGCGCTGAACCGCGTGGCGCCCCCACGGCCCTGCTGTGGGAGGATGGTGCCGCGAAATTCGAGGTTTGGAAAACACATGGAGAGTTCTGTCGCGGCTGTGTCCGCGTGGCTGCGCGCCTGCTCGCAGGAGTTCGACCGGAGGGTCGAGGAACTGAACGAACTTGACCGCATCCTCGGCGACGGCGACCACGGCACGAACATGCAGCGCGGCTTCGCCGCGGCCGGCGCGCTCGACTTCGGCGCCCAGGCCACCGCGGCGGACGCCCTGCGGCAGGTGGGGATGGCGCTGGTGAAGGTCGTCGGCGGGGCCTCGGGCCCGTTGTTCGGCACGTTCCTGCTGCGCACCGGTGCAGCCTGGCCCACGCCGCTGACCGTCGCGGGGATCCACGGCGCCCTGGACGTGGGCCTCCACGGCGTGATGACCCGCGGGAAGGCCGAGCGGGGCGACAAGACCATCGTCGACGCGCTGGCCCCCGTCGTCGACTCCCTCGCGGCCTCCGCCGCGGCCGGCCTCCCCCTGGCCGAGGCGCTGACGGCGGCGGCGCTCGCCGGCGAGGCCGGGCGCGACGCCACCGCCCCGATGCTCGCCCGCCGGGGCCGCGCAGCGCTCAAGGCGGACCGCTCCATCGGCGTCATCGACCCGGGTGCCGTGTCGATGAGCATCATTGTGAGCACCGGCGCTCATCATCTCGGCTGATTTCTGGTCGAATCGCTCACTCCACGCCTACCTTGTTCACATGAGCACCCAGCCCCCCACGAAGGCCGTCATCCTCGCGCGCGGGCTCGGCTCGCGCATGCGCAAGGAGGCCGCTGACGTCACCCTCGACGAGGCCCAGGCAGCCGCGGCCGACGCCGGCGTCAAGGCCATGATCTCGGTCGGCCGCCCGTTCCTCGACCACGTCATCACCGCGCTCGCCGACGCCGGCTTCGTCGACGTGTGCCTGGTGATCGGCCCCGAGCACCAGATGATCCGCGACTACTACGACGCCGTCGAGAAGCAGCGGGTCACCATCAGCTACGCGGTGCAGGAGGAGCCCCGCGGCACCGCCGACGCGCTGCGCGCCGCCGAGGCCTTCGCCGCAGGCGACCGGGTGCTCGTGATCAACTCGGACAACTTCTACCCCGTCGCCGCCCTGAAGCAGTTCGCAACCGTCCCCGGCTCCGCGCTCATCGGCTTCGAACGCGACGCCATGCTCCGCGAGTCCAACATCGCCGCCGACCGCATCAGCGCGTTCGCCCTTGCCACCGCTGATGCCGACGGCAACCTGGCCGAGCTCGTCGAGAAGCCGGACGCGGCCACGGTCGAGCGGTTCGGCGACGACGCCGTCATCTCCATGAACTGCTGGCTGTGCGGCCCGGCCATCTTCGACGCGGCCCGCGTCATCGCGCCGTCGGCCCGCGGCGAGTACGAGATCACCGACGCCGTCCGCCGCGCCATCGCGGACGGCGACCCGTACACCGTCATCCGGTCGGCCCACGGGGTCCTCGACCTCAGCAACCGGGGCGACGTCGCGTCCGTCGCCGCCGCCCTCGACGATCACGAGGTCCGACTGTGAGGTGGTTCGTCCCCGGCCGGCTCGAGGTGCTCGGCAAGCACACCGACTACGCCGGCGGCCGGAGCCTGCTCGCCGCCGTCGACCGCGGCATCTCGGTGACGCTCGACGACGCGGACCGCGGCCTGACCGCCACCACCACCGCCATCCCCGGCGAACTGGCGCTGACGGCGGGGGCGCCGACCGGGCTGCCCGCAGGCCACTGGGGCGGCTACGTGCAGACCGTCATCGACCGGCTGACGCTCAACTTCGGCGAGCTGCGCCCCGCCAGGATCGAGATCGACTCCGACCTGCCGCTGGCCTCCGGCATGAGCTCGTCGTCGGCGCTGGTCGTCGGCACGGCCCTGGCGCTCATCGACCACAACGGGCTGCGCGAGCGGCCCGAGTGGGCGGCCGAGATCGACTCCGACATCGACCTGGCCGGCTACCTCGCGACCATCGAGAACGGGCTGTCGTTCGGGACGCTCACGGGGCACCGGGGCGTCGGCACCTTCGGCGGGTCCGAGGACCACACCGCGATGCTCTGCTGCCGCCCGGACCGGCTCACCGAGTTCACGTTCTGCCCCATCGTCGAGCGCGGCAGCGTCCCGCTCGGGCCCGAGTGGACGTTCGTCGTCGCCGTCTCCGGTGTGCTGGCCGAGAAGACGGGGGCCGCGCTGGCCTCGTACAACCGGGCTTCCGCGCTGGCCCGCGACCTGGTCGCCACCTGGAACTCCGCCACGGGCAGCGACCACGCCGTGCTGGCCGACGCGATCGCCAGCGACGAGGACGCCGTGGAGGGGTTGCGCGCCGTCTCCGCCCACGACCCGGCGCTGAGCTCCCGCCTGACCGCGTTCCTGACCGAGTCCGAGGTCGTCATCCCCGCGCCGTCGCGGCCCTCACCGCCGGCGACATGGGTGCCTTCGGGCGCGCCGTCGACCTGTCGCACCGCAACGCGGCCGACGTGCTCGGCAACCAGGTGCCCGCGACCGACCGGCTGCAGGCGCTGGCCAGGGAGCTGGGCGCCGTCGCGTCCACGGGCTTCGGGGCCGGGTTCGGCGGATCCGTGTGGGCCCTGGTGCCGACGGCGGACGCGGAGGCCTTCGCCGCGGACTGGCTGGGCCGCTACCTGGCGGAGTTCCCGGCCAACGCGGCGGGCGCGACCACCGTCCTGACACGCCCCGGCGGACCGGCGCGGGCGCTGTGAGCGACCTCCTGGCCGACCTGACCACCCTGCTGCGGCAGTGGGAGCCCGCCGAGGCCCAGCAGGCGGACCTCCTGGCGCGCTACCGCGGCTTCGCGGCCGAGCACGGCGAGGCCGCGCTGGCGAAGTCGGGCGGGCCCGTCCACTTCACCGCGAGCCTGCTCCCGTTCAGCGCCGACCTGGACCGTGTCCTCCTCGTGCATCACGCCAAGGCGCTGCGCTGGCTCCAGCCCGGCGGCCACATCGAGGCCGGCGACGCGTCCATCGCCGCCGCGGCGCGACGCGAGGGCGTCGAGGAGTGCGGCATCCCCCTGGACGCCGAACTGGTTCCCGCCGAGCTGGACGCACATCTGCTCGGCGGCCGGTTCGCCTGCGCCGAGCACCTGGACATCCGGTTCGCCGTCCGCGTTCCGGAGGAGGCCGCGCCCCGGGTGTCGGCAGAGTCGCTCGACGTGCGCTGGTTCGCCGTCGACGACCCGGTGGTGCGCTCAGGCGTGGGGCTGCTCGTCGACAGGGCCCTGCGGGTCCTGCGCCCGCTCTGACGCGGCCAGGAGCGGCGCGACGAGGTCGTCGACGGTGATGCCGCGGCGGGTGGCCTCCGCCTGCAGCCGCTCAGCCAGCTCCGGCGACAGCCGGGCCGCTCGCGGGGCGTCGGGAAGCAGCAGTGACGCGACGGGGACGACGACCGCGCCCAGCGCCGCCAGGATCGACAGGATGCCCAGCAGCCGGCCGAACACCTCACCCGACCCGACCTCGCCCCAGATCAGGTACCAGATGAGCAGCAGGAGGGCCGCGAAGAGCCCGAGCGTGACGCGCAGCCCCCACGCGACGACGGGGCGGCCGCGGTCGGCCAGGAGCAGGAGCAGCGACGCGAGCGCCCACGCCACCGTCAGCGCGATGAGCGATCCGAGGAACTGGTAGACGACGTCGGACCGGAGGCCGTCGGCGATCCAGATCAGCGTGACGGTGTAGGCGGCGGCGAGCACCGCGACGGCTGCGCCCGCGAGCCCGAAGCCCGACAGCCGCTTCCCGGCCAGCGTGGCGCAGCAGAGGACGGCGATGCTGTAGAGCCCGACGGTGGCGGTGGTGAGCAGGACCTTGACGCCGACGTCGCCCAGGTCGCGGGCGAGCAGCGCGATGATGCCCATGATCGCCGCCACGCTGAACGACACGACGATGACGGCGACGATGATGCGCCGCAGCGTGGCGAGCTGCGGCGATGCGGGGGTGGAGGACATCTGCGGCTCCGTCCGACGCGGGACCGACCCGTCGTCAGGCCCCTGTCGCACCGAATCTAGCGCGTGGAGGGGGTCCGCACGGGCGCCGTCGACCTACCTGTCGAGGTGTTCGTCCTCGTAGCTGCGCGGATCCTCGATCGGCTCGAGGTGCCCCGTCACGTGCAGGTCGGGGAACTCGGCGCGGATGAGGTCGATCAGGTCCTCCATCGCGTCGTGGCCCTGCTTCACCGACCACGCACCGGGGACCAGCATGTGCATCTCCATGAAGGCGCGGGCGCCGGAGACGCGGGTGCGCAGGGCGTGGAAGTCGATCTGCTCGCTGGTGTGTTCGGCGAGGATCTCGCGGATCCGGGCGTTGGTCTCCTTCGGCAGCGCCTCGTCCATCAGCCCCGCCGTCGACTCCGACACCAGCTTCCACCCGGTCCACAGGATGTTGATGCCCACACCGATGGCGACGATCGGGTCGAGGATCTGCCAGCCGGTCAGGGCGACGAGCCCGACGCCGACGACCACGCCCACCGAGGTGACCACATCCGTCATCAGGTGCTGGCCGTCGGCGCGCAGCGTGATGGAGTTGTGTTGGCGGCCGGCCCTGATGAGCACGATCGCGACGGCGCCGTTGATGATCCCGGCGACCACCGAGATGGCCAGGCCGATGCCGACCTGCTCCAGCGGCTGCGGGTTCAGCAGGCGCTGGATGCCGACGACGAGGATGACGGCGGCGGCGACGAAGATCATGACGCCCTCGATGGCCGACGAGAAGTACTCGGCCTTCGAGTGTCCGAAGTGGTGGTTCTTGTCCGCCGGCTTGGCGGCGACCCGCAGCGCGATGAGCGCGACGACGGCGGCGACGAGGTTGACGACCGACTCCGCAGCGTCGGACAGCAGGCCGACCGACCCGGTCAGGAGCCACGCCGTCGTCTTGAGCGCGATGGTCGCCAGTGCGGCCGCGATGGACAGCCACGCGAACTTCGTCAGGTCAACCCGCTTCTCAGTCACGTCGACCCATTCTTCACGTTCCCTCCGACGAACCCCAATCAGCGATCAGCGGAGCCGGTTGCGCAGCGGCGTCCCAGCCTCGAGGGCGGCCACGTTGTCGGCGATCAGCCGGTCCGCGTGCTGCGGGCGGCCGCCGGCGACGTGCGGCGTGATGAACAGGGTCGGAAGGTCCCACAGCGGCGAGTCGGACGGCAGCGGCTCCGGCTCCGTCACGTCGATCGCCGCGCCGGCGAGCCTGCCGGAGCGCAGCGCCGCCTCCAGCGCCTCCTGATCGACGGTGATGCCGCGGCCCACGTTGACGAGCAGCGCGCCGGGCGCGAGCTGGGCGAGCCGCTCGGCGTTGAGTGCGTGCCTGGTTGACTCGTTGCCCGGCAGGATCATGATGAGCACGTCCGTCGCGGCCAGCAGTTCGGCGATGTCGTCCTCGGCCACCACCGGGTAGCCGTGCCTCTCCCCCGCCGTCCGCGCGATGCCGGTGACCTCGGCGCCGAGCGCGGTCAGGACCGGCGACAGGGTCGCGGCGATCGACCCGAACCCCCACACGGCGACGCGGGCGCCGTCGAGGCCGGTAATCCGCCCGTCGTGGGCGCGGTCGCGCATCGCGCCGCCGAGGCTGCCGTCCCAGCGCCGCTCCTGCATCCGCTGGAAGGCAAGGGGGAAGTTGCGCACGAGCGCGAGCGTCAGGCCGAGCGCGTGCTGCGTCACCGTCCCGTCGTGGCCGCCGACGCCGCTGCACAGCGCCACGTCGTCGGCGAACCCAGCGCCGAGGACAAGATCGGGTCCCGCCATGAGGCCCTGGACCAGCCGGAGCCTGGGCATCCTGGCCGCGGCATCGGCGAGCACCCAGCCCGGCTGCCCCCACGCCACGAGTACTTCGGCGTCGAGGTGCTCGTCGGGCACCGCCGCCTTCGCCGGCACGTGGACGACCTCGGCGCCGTCGACGACGGGGCTGGGGCCGACATAGGCATCGGGAACGACGATCTTCATGGAAAGGGACCTCCTGGGTGCGTTTCGGCCTAGCTTTGCATGCCCGGCCGCGCCCGGGACGGGCCCGGATGGGCGCGGACGCGTAGTTCTCGGTAATCTGCATGGGTGCTGACGATGCAAGAAGCCCTCCGCCGTCTCTCCGACTACTGGACCTCGCAGGGATGCCTCACGTGGCAACCCTTCAACAGCGAGGTCGGCGCAGGCACCATGAACCCTGCCACCGTGCTGCGCGTGCTCGGCCCCGAGCCGTGGGACGTGGCCTACGTGGAGCCGTCCGTGCGCCCCGACGACTCGCGCTACGGCCAGAACCCGAACCGCCTGCAGACCCACACCCAGTTCCAGGTGATCCTGAAGCCGGAGCCGGGTGACCCGCAGGAGCTGTACCTCGGTTCGCTCGAGGCCCTCGGCATCGACCTCAGCAAGCACGACGTGCGCTTCGTCGAGGACAACTGGCAGCAGCCGGCCATCGGCGCCTGGGGCCTCGGCTGGGAGGTGTGGCTGGACGGCATGGAGATCACGCAGTTCACCTACTTCCAGCAGGTGGGCGGCCAGAACCTCGACCCGATCCCCGTCGAGCTGACCTACGGCGTCGAGCGCATCCTCATGGCCCAGCAGGGCGTCACGCACTTCAAGGACATCGCCTACGCCACCGCCGCCGACGGCCGCATCGTCACCTACGGCGAGGCGTTCGGCCAGCAGGAATACGAGATGAGCCGCTACTACCTCGACGACGCTGACGTCGAGGCGAACCGCAGGCTCTACGAGACCTACGTCGCCGAGGCGGCCCGCATGGTCGAGGCCCGGCTGCCCGTGCCCGCGCACTCCTACATCCTGAAGTCGAGCCACGCGTTCAACGTGCTCGACGCCCGGGGCGCCATCTCGACGACGGAGCGTGCCAAGGCGTTCGGTGCGATGCGCCGTCTGATGCGCGACACCGCCGCCCTGTGGATCGAGCGCCGCGAGGAGCTCGGCTTCCCGCTGACCCGCGAGGCCGTCGACACCACCCCCGTCGTGCCGGAGGCAGCGCCTGCCGACCTGCCGACGACGCCGCAGACGTTCGCGCTGGAGATCGGTGTCGAGGAGTTGCCGCCGCACGTCGTCCCGCAGACGGTCGAGGCCGTCCGTGAGGCGCTCACCGCGAAGCTGGCCGCGACCCGCCTGGAGCACGGCGCCATCACCGTCGACGGCACCCCGCGGCGCATCGTCGCCACCGTCGAGGCGCTCGCTGCTGCGGAGCCGACGGCCGAGCAGCTGCGGAAGGGCCCGAAGTGGCAGGCGGCGTTCGACGCCGACGGCAACCCCACCAAGCCGCTCGAGGGCTTCATGCGCGGGCAGGGCGTCACCGTCGACCAGATCGTCAAGGCGGAGATCGGCGGCAACGAGCACGCCGCCGTCGCCGTCACCGTGGAGGGCCGTGGCGTCCTCGATGTGATGGCCGAGATCGTCGCCGACGTCGTCATCGGGCTGCGCGCCGAGAAGAACATGCGGTGGAACGATCCCAAGCTGTCGTTCTCCCGCGCCATCCGCTGGCTGGTGGCGCTGTGGGGCCCGGCCGTGGTCCCCGCGCAGGTGTCCGACCTCGTCGCCGGCCGCACCACCTACCTGCAGCGCCCCGTCGTGGGCGAGGAGTCCGGCCTGCGGGCCGACGGCGCCCTCGTCGGCCGCGTGGTCATCGAGACCGCCGACGCCCTGCTGCCGACCATCGCGAAGGGCGCTATCGCCCTGAGCACCGCTGAGCGGCGGGCCGCCGTCGAGGAGAAGGCGACCGCGCTGGCCGCTGGCGTCGGCGGATCCGTCGACCTGGCCGGCGAGACCACGCTGGTCGACGAGATCACCAACCTCGTGGAGGACCCGCACGGCGTGCTCGGCAACTTCGACGAGCGCTACCTCGACCTGCCGGAGCGCATCCTGACCACCGTCATGCGCAAGCACCAGCGCTACCTGCCCGTCTACCGCGACGGGAAGCTCGCGCCGCACTTCGTCACCATGGCCAACGGCCTGTGCGACGACGACACCGTCCGCGCCGGCAACGAGTCGGTGATCCGGGCGCGCTACGAGGATGCGCTGTTCTTCTGGAACGCCGACCTCGAGGCCACTGAGGCCGACAGCTTCGTTCCCGGGCTCGACAAGCTGACGTTCGAGGACCGCCTCGGGTCTGTCGGGCTCCGCGCCCGCCGCATCTCCGACGTCGCCGGGAAGCTCGCCGACCGCGTCGGCCTGCTTGGCGCCGAGCGGGAGACCCTGGCCCGAGCCGGTCAGCTCGCCAAGTTCGACCTGGCCACCCAGCTTGTCGTGGAGATGAGCTCGCTGGCCGGGTTCGTGGCCCGCGAGTACGCCGTCCGCCTCGGGGAGCCGCAGGCGGTGGCCGACGCGCTCTACGAGATGGAGCAGCCGCACACCTCCGCCGACCCGGTGCCGGCGTCCACGCCGGGTGCGCTGCTCGCCCTGGGCGACCGCTTCGACCTGCTGGCCGCCATGTTCGCGCTCGGCGCGAAGCCGACCGGCTCGTCCGACCCGTTCGGCCTGCGCCGCGCCGCGCTGGGCGTCGTGCGGATCCTGCGCGAGTCGGCGGGCACCCCGCTCGAGTCGCTGACGATCCGCGCCGGCCTCACCGACGCCGTCGCCCGCCTCGCGGAGCAGGGCGTCGAGGTGGCAGAGGACGCCGTCGACTCGGCGCTGGAGTTCACCGTCGGCCGCTTCGCTCAGCTGCTGCGGGACGAGGGCACGTCGGCCGATCTGGTCGCCGCGATCCTGCCCGCCGCCGACGCCCCCGGCCGCGCCGCCAGGCTGCTGGCCGAGCTCACCGCCCTGGGTGGCGACGCTCGCCTCCGGAGCCTCGTGGCGACGCTGGTGCGCACCTCGCGGATCCTGCCCGACGGCGTCGCCGCCGGCTACGACGCGGCCCGCCTCAGCGAGCCCGCCGAGGTGGCTTTGGCCGAGGCCGTCGCGGGGCTGCCTGCAGGCTCGGCAGGACTGCCGCTGGGCGACCTGCTGGAGGCGGCGGCCCCAGCCGTGGCCGCGGCGGAGCGCTTCTTCGAGGACATCCTGGTCAACGCCGAGGACGAGTCGGTCCGCGCCGCCCGTCAGGGCCTGCTCGCCACGCTCCTGGCCGCCGCGCCGGCCGGGATCGATTGGAAGGCGCTCGACATCGCGCTCGGCTGATCTGTCGCTCAGGAACGGCAGCTAGCCCTGGCAACCTTCAGCGCCCGATGAGCCGGGAGTCAGCTGCGGCGGAGGCTGGCGACAGATCCTCCGGCCACGTACTCCGCGTGGAGGACCACGGTCTGCGGTGGCAGTGACGGGGCGTCTGGATCCAGCCGCATCAGCATGAGATCGGTGGCTGCGCGTGCGAGGTCGTCGACCCTCTGGCTGACGGTGTCGAGGGCGGGGTCTGTCATCCGCGCCAGCCGGCGCATGTCGAACCCGACGAAGGACATGTCATCCGGTACGCGCAGCCCCGACTCGGCCAGCGCGGTGAGCGCACCCACACCGGTCGCGTCTGTGGCGCAGATCACAGCGGTGGGACGCTCCTTCAGGAGGAGCAACTTCTGCATCGCAGACCTACCACCCTCGACCGAAAGGTTGGTGCTGATGATGAAGTCTTCGTTCAGTGACACCTGTCGCCTGGCGAGCTGCCTGCGCGCCCCGCGCTCCCGTGCGCGCAGCGTCCACGTTGAGCTGTTGCCGATAAAGGCGATGCGGCGATGCCCCCGATCCACCAGCCGCTGGACGGCCAGCGCCGCGGCCTCCTCGTTGTCGATGATCACCGCATCCGACACGACACCCTGTGCAGGCCAGTCGATCGCCACGACGGGGATACCCCGATCCGCCGCGCGGCGCAGTCCGGGCAGCGCCCGGGTGCTGGGAATGGTGATGATGCCGTCGACCATCCGCCCCCTCAGGAAGTCCACCGCATCCTCGGTCTCGCCCTCGCCGGCGTGGTCCGCGCAGATGAGCATCGTCACCCCACGTGCGCGCAGCCGCCGCTCCATACCCGCGAGAATGGACAGATAGAAGTCGCTGGAGAGATTGGGCAGCAGGACACCCACACTGCGGGTGCGCCGTGAGCGGAGGTTGCGGGCAAAGTTGTTCGGCTGGAAGTCGAGCCGCTTGGCGGCATCAGCAATGGCGCGGGCGTTGGCGTCGAGGACGTTGCCGCCGTTGAAGTACTTCGAGATGGTCGCCAGCGAGAGCCCTGTCTCGCGGCGGATGTCATGGTAGGTGGCCACCTGTTCGACCTGTCCCCTCTCTGATGTCACTCCACCAAGACACCCTACCCAACTAGAGCGAAACGTTACGTCCGGTGCGGGGATACTAGGCCAAACCTTGCGAAACGGAGCTCGAAACTACGCTCCAGGCTCGGAGGGACCAGCCTTAAACGCCCCAGATCTGTTGACGAACCGCTTCGCGCTCCAGACGATGACACCTGTCCGACAGCTCTGATCTTCATCTCCTCCAACGACACCTCGTAAAAGGCATCGCCCCGTCCGGCCTCGGCGGGCGCTAACCAAAGAAGAAAGGCAACTCATGACCAAGAAGACCTGGCCCGACCTGGCGCGGCCCACCCCCGAGTGGTTCGCTCGCGCCAAGTTTGGGATCTTCATCCACTGGGGCCCCTACTCGGTCCCGGCGTGGGGTGAGCCGATCGGTCCGCTGGGCGAGATCGACGAAGCGACGTGGTTCGCCCACAACCCCTACTCGGAGTGGTACCTCAACACCATCCGGATCCCGGGCAGCCCGGCGCAGCAGCACCACCGCGAGGTGTATGGCGACGCTCCCTATGACGATTTCCTCGACCAGTGGCGGGCCGAGAAATTCGATCCGGAGGATTGGGCGCGCCTGTTCGCCCGCGCGGGCGCCGAGTACGTCGTCCCCACCACGAAGCACCATGACGGGGTCACATTGTGGGACGCTCCTGGCACCGGTACCCGAAACACTGTCCAACGCGGGCCCGAGCGTGACCTGATCGGCGCCATCGCCCAGGCCGTGCGGAGCAACGGCATGAGGTTCGGCGTGTACTACTCCGGAGGCCTGGACTGGTCCATCTCGGACTTCCCACCCCACACCACGGATGAGGAAGTCACTTCGCTGCGCCCCAATGACGCCGCCTACCACTTCTACGCGGCGGCGCACGTGCGCGACCTCATCGAGCGCTACCAGCCCGACGTCCTCTGGAACGACATCGAGTGGCCCGACGGCGGCAAGCACACCGCACCGGGCGGCCTCCACGAACTGTTCGCTGCCTACTACGCCGCCAACCCTGACGGCGTCGTCAACGACAGGTGGGGCCACACCCATCACGACTTCGCCACCACCGAGTACTCGGCGTTCTCGGATAACGAGAAGGAGCCCGTCTGGGAGAACAACCGGGGCCTCGGCTTTTCCTTCGCCTACAACCGGAACGAGTCGACCGACGAGATCCTCAGCACGATGCAACTGGCGAAGCACTGGGTGGGGGTCGTGGGCAAGGGCGGCCGCCTGCTCATCAACGTCGGACCGACAGCCGAGGGCATCATCCCCGACCTTCAGCGTCAGACGCTGGAAGGGTTCGGTGACTGGAAGGCGCCGCTGGCCGAGACTGCCGCCTCCGTCGTCGAGCGGACGCCCCAGCTCGACGCTGGCGAAGGATGGCGAGGGGACTGGCTGACCCCGGCGGAGCGGATCGTCTTCGTCGACGAACCGCGGGAGGTACGCGTCACCGGGGACGGACTGGATCTGACTCAGGTCCGCGTCCTGTCGGGAGACGTCTGCACCGAGTTCGTGGACGACGAACTCGTCGTACGGGTCAACGCCACGAACGGCGGACCCGCCGCGGTGGCGATCGCCCGCCGCTGACCCCGTGCCGGCCGTGGGCGGTGGTTCACCAGGCCACTGCCCACGGCCAAGCACCCCTGTCTACTCATCGACCCTTCGCTGTAGCCGGCTCCACCAGGTACCGCGCATCGATCGTCCTGGGCCACGGTGTACCTGGCGGTGCTCGTCGGGAACTCTGCGCACTGGCAACCGCCTGGATCAACCGGGGCGTGTATTGCCCGCTCCCGACGAGACATGCGCCAAGATGAGCAGTGCCCCCGGAACATGAGCAGTGCCCCTGAACCGGAGCATTGCCGCAGCGTCGTAGGAGTGCGTTTCCCCGTGGTGAATCACGTCTCGTTCATCTGGAACATCGCCGAGTCGCTGCGGGGCCCGTTCAAGCCCTCCGAGTACGGCTCGGTGGTGCTGCCGTTCACGGTGCTGCGACGCCTCGACGCTGTGCTGGCCGACACGAAGGAATCGGTACTCGCCACCGTCCATGGCTCCGCTGACCTGCCCGAAACGCTGCGTCACGCAGTGCTGACCAAGGCATCTGGCCGCGAGTTCTACAACATCAGCCGCTTTGACTTCGTCAAGCTGGTGGCCGATCCGCAGGATCTCCGGCAGAACCTCGCCGCCTACATCGCCGGCTTCTCCACCAACGTCCGTGACATCTTCGACCGCTTCGACTTCGACAAGACCCTGGACAAGCTGGCCGACAAGAACAAGCTGTTCGCCGTCACGGAGAAGTTCGCCCAGGCAGACTTCCACCCCGCCACGGTCTCCAACATCCAGATGGGCCTAGTGTTCGAGGAACTCATCCGGTGGGCCAACGAGCGCTCCAACGAGACCGCCGGCGACCACTACACCCCGCGCGAGGTCATCTCGCTCATGGTGCAGCTGCTGTTCGCCACCGACGACGCCGCCCTGTCCAAGCCCGGCGTGGTGCGCTCGATCTACGACCCCACCGCCGGCACCGGCGGCATGCTCTCGGTCGCCGAGGAGCACCTCCGCGCCATGAATCCCGACATCCAGCTCAGCCTCTACGGGCAGGACTACAACGACTCCTCCTACGCCATCTGTAAGGCTGACATGGTCATCAAGGGCCAGGAGGTCGGCAACATCCGGCTCGGCGACACCCTCGTCGACGACCACTTCCCGGACAAGAAGTTCGACTACGCGCTCTCGAACCCGCCCTTCGGCGTGGACTGGAAGGACCAGCGGGAGGAGGTCGACAAGGAGCACAGGACGCTCGGCTTCGTCGGCCGCTTCGGCCCCGGCACGCCGGCTGTCTCCGACGGCGCCATGCTGTTCCTGCTCCATCTCGTCTCCAAGATGCGCAAGCCTGCCGACGGCGGTTCCCGCATGGCCATCGTCCTCAACGGCTCCCCGCTGTTCTCCGGCGGCGCGGGCGGAGGCGAGTCCAACATCCGCAAGTGGCTGCTGGACAACGACCTCGTGGAGGCGATCATCGGGCTCCCGAAGGACATGTTCTACAACAGCGGCATCTCCACCTACATCTGGCTCCTCACCAACCGCAAGAGCACGGAACGTCAGGGCAGGGTGCAGCTCATCGACGGCCGCGAGTTCTTCACCAAGCTCCGCAAGGGCCTCGGCTCCAAGCGCAACGAGCTCTCCTCCCACGACATCGCTCGCATCGTCGGCCTCTACTCGGCGTTCGAGGACGGCGAGCACTCGAAGATCTTCCGCAACGAGGACTTCCTCTACCGCACCATCACGATCGAGCGCCCGCTGAAGCTCCGCTGGCAAAGCCCCGTTACCTTCTAGGTATCCCCGATGGTCGGGGTTCTGGTCACCAGGCCCGGCATGACTTACTGCCCCTGTCATAGATGATCCGGGGGGTGTTGTCACCGGGTTCTGGTGGCGTGGGTTGATCGCTGATAGGGACACGGCCCGCTGCATCGACAGCGTGGTCTCTTCGTAACGTGGGTGCCGACGATCTTCGCCCGACTTGGTGACCAGAATTAGGTCCTAAGGAGGACTGTCATGGACCAAGACCGGTTCGACGTATTCGTCGGCCTCGATGTAGGCAAGGAACACCACCATGCCACCGCGCTCAACAGCGCCGGGAGACGTCTGCATGACAAGGCCCTGCCCCAAGACGAGGCTGCCCTGCGCGAGGTGTTCGACAAGCTCACCGTCCATGGGTCGGTGTTGGTGATCGTGGACCAGCCCGCCACGATCGGGGCACTGCCTGTGACCGTCGCTCGAGCGATGGGTATCGAGGTCGCCTATCTGCCCGGGCTGGCGACGCGCCGCATCGCTGATCTCCACCCGGGCAACGCGAAAACCGACGCCCGTGACGCGTTCATCATCGCTGAGGCCGGCCGCACCATGCCCCACGCGCTGCGACGCGTCGGCGGCGACGATGACCTCATCGCCGACTTGGCTGTGATCGTCGGGTTCGACGACGACCTGGCCAGCGAAGTCAACCGCGTCTCGAACCGGATCCGCGGCATGCTCACCCAGATCCATCCCGCCCTCGAACGCGCCATCGGCGCCAACATCGGCCACCCCGCGGTCCTCGCCCTGTTGGCAAAGTTCGGCGGCCCGACAGGCCTCGCTGCCGCGGGCAGGCGACGCCTGACCACCACGACGAAACCGTTGGCGCCCCGAATGCACACCTGGCTCGTCGACGCGATCATCAAAGCCCTGACCGAGCAGACCGTAGTTGTTCCTGGCACCCGCGCCGCCGAGCTGGTGTTGCCCCAACTGGCTGCCCAACTCCAAGGACTCCTGGCCCAACGCGCTGCAGCCGCGAAACAGGTTGAGGAGGCCCTCGATGCGCACCCTCTTTCCCAGCTCCTGATGTCAATGCCCGGAGTCGGCATCAGGACCGCAGCCAGACTCCTCCTCGACGTCGGTGACGCCACAGCATTCCCCACCGCAGGACACCTCGCCGCCTACGCCGGCCTGGCCCCTGTCACCCGCAGATCCGGCAGCAGCATCCGAGGCGAACACCCCTCACGAGCAGGGAACAAACACCTCAAACGGGCCCTATTCCTCTCCGCTTTCGCAGCCCTCCACGACCCCGACTCCCGCGCCTACTACGACCGGAAACGCGCCGCTGGGAAGAAACACAACGCCGCGATCATCTGCCTAGCCCGACGACGCGTCGATGTCCTCCACGCCATGCTCCGCAACGGCACCTTCTACCAACCCCGGACTCCAGCCGCGGCTTGACAGGAACCATAGGGACACCCCCCGCGGGAGGTGCGCGGCATCATTCAGCCACCGAAGAGTCAGCTGCTACCCAAGAACCACATGTGAGTCTCTCTGGACATTCGCATTTGGCACGAGCCCAAACTAGGCTGATCGGCATCAGGGTCGTTCCACCCAGCGAACCCGAAGGAGATCGAACCAATCATGACCACAGAGCCCACCGGCGTCGGCACGGTTGCCGAAGACGCAGCGCCCTCCCCTGCAACACTCAGGGTCGGCGTGGTGGGTGTGGGCGCCCGCTCCACCATCCTCGCCCACGCTGAACTGCCGCACAACGATGCGCAGGTGGTCGCGGCATGTGACCCGCGTCCCGAGGCCGAGGCCCGCCTGCGCGACTGGACTCGTATCGACCCTGCGGGCGTTGTGATCACCGACAACCTCGACGCCTTCATCGCCGTCGGCTTGGATGCGGCCGTGGTGACCTCCCCAGATGACACCCACGCCGAGATCACGTGCCGACTTCTCGACGCAGGGATCCCCGTGTATCTGGAAAAGCCGATGGCCATTGAACTCGACGGCGCCACGCGCATCTTACAGACGGCCTACGACACGGGCACCCGTCTCTACGTCGGCCACAACATGAGGCACATGAGCGTCGTGCGCACCATGCGTGACATCATCCGACGTGGGGAGATCGGCGCGGTCAAGGCCATCTGGTGCCGGCACTTCGTGGGCGAAGGCGGCGACTACTACTTCAAGGACTGGCATGCGGACCGTCGCTATAGCAACGGGCTGCTGCTGCAGAAGGCAGCGCACGACATCGACGTGATGAACTGGCTGGCGGATTCGCACGCCACCCGCGTCGTGGGGATGGGCGGGTTGACCGTCTACGGCGACATCACGGATCGACAGGACCGCAGCGGCAAGCTGATGTGGGAATGGTACAACGTGGACAACTGGCCGCCGCTGACGCAGAAGGGGCTCAACCCCGTGGTCGACGTCGAGGACCTCTCCATGTTCTCCGCCAAGATGGCCTCCGGCGCGTACGTGTCGTATCAGCAGTGCCACTACACACCGGATTACTGGCGCAGCTACACCGTCATTGGCACCGAGGGCCGCATCGAGAACTTCGGCGACGGGGAAGGTGGCCACATCACCTTGTGGAACCGCCGCTCGCAATACAACCCGGACGGTGACGCCCGCTATCCCATCAGCGGCGATGCCCACGGCCACCACGACGCCGACATGCTCACAATGACCGAGTTCCTTGAGTTCGTCCGCACAGGACGACCCACTGACACGTCCCCCCTGGGTGCTTGGTACGCCGCGGCCACCGCCATCCAGGCGACCGAGTCCATCCGAGACGGCTCCACGCCCCGGGATCTCCCGCAGCTTGCGGAGGATCTGGTGGCGTACTTCCTCAATCATCAAGTGCGAGGCGAGCATGACCCGAAGTAGTGCAAGCTGGGGCGCTCGAGACGGCGATGTGCACGGTGTGCGGAGGTGCCGCAGCTACGCTCACCGGACCTGCCCCAGCACAGGGCCCCATGGCGTTCGGTTACCTCGACCCGCGGATGGACACCACTTGCCCCTTCCTCCCCAAGGTATTCGGCTAGCCTTCGAAGTCACCCGCGCCCGCCGCGGACACCGTGAGCTGGGAGTTTCCAGATGCAGTGCCCGAGGTCGACTTCGACGGTGTCATCGGGGTTGAAGCGGCGGTCTGGTGCGAGACCATCCAGGATGAGGCGGACCTGAACATGATGCGGCTACTCCGGTTTCGCGGAGCAAGGCTGGCTGCCGCGCAGCAGCGCGGCGTGGGTGGATTACTCCGCACGTCTGGGGCCCAGGGTCCGCTGTAGCGCGCCGCCAGCTGGCGCTACTTCGAATCCTGACTGGTCGGCTGGCGCTGAGATCTGGGCCATATTCCGACTGGGCATCATCGGCCACGGAGTGTGGCCCTAATGCCTCTGTCCAAGGCGCCCAGCGAGTTCCCGAGCATGTGGGGTGGCACCGCCACCAGCGAGGCTCATCGCCGCCTTGACACTGCCCCCCGGGGTTGTAAGGTCACACGTAAGCCAGCGGCGTTTGCGCCGCCCCCACAAGCCGCAGGAGCATCGGTGCCTCACGCCACAGCAACGAACCACGACGCAGCCCTGACCCGACCACTACTGGTCCCGCAACCACGCAGTGCCGAGTTCGGTGAGGGCGCTCTCGTTCTCCCGGCTCGGCTGACGGTCTCGGGCCCCGGCGACTGGGTTGAGACCGCAGCCGATCTGCTGGCCGGCGGGACTGGGTTGTGGCTGGTGCCGGCTGAGGAGGGGGCGCTGCTCAGGCTCAGCGAGGCCGAGGGTGTGCCGTCGAGCTACACGCTGGTTTGCGGCAGTGACGGCATCACCGTAGACGCCGCGGACCGGGACGGCCTCGTCGCGGCACTTGGGACCCTGCGGCAACTGATGCCGGACTGGGCCCACGGTCTCGCCCCCTGCCTGGTGGGGAATTGGCGGTGCCGCACGTGCGGATCGTGGATGATCCCAAGTTCGGTTGGCAGGGGATGCATCTGGACGTGGCCCGGCACTTCATGCCGCTGCCCTTTCTGTACCGGTTCGTTGACCTGCTCGCGATGCACAAGCTCAACCGCTTCCACCTCCACCTGAACGAAGACCAAGGGTGGCGGTTCGAGGTCCGCAAGTACCCGAGGTTGACCACGGTGGGTGCCACCCGGGCCGAGACGGTGTTCGTCCCCGGCAGCCCCGGTGACGGCACCCCGCACGGTGGCTTCTACACCCAGGACCAGCTACGGGCGCTGAACGCGTACGCGAAGCGGCGCGGGGTTACGATCGTCCCGGAGATCGACGTGCCGGGCCACACCAGGGCATTGCTGGCGGCATACCCGGAGTTCGGTGAGGGCGCCGAGGGCGCCGAGGTGCCGACAGGGCCCGGGGTGTTCGAGGAGGTGCTGCACCTCAGCGACGAGACGATGGCGATGGTGGAGGACGTCTTCACCGAGTTGCTGGACGTCTTCGACTCGCCCTGGATCCACATCGGTGGCGACGAGTGCCCCACGGCGCAGTGGGAGCGCAGCGACGACGCTGCCCGCCTGGTGCGGGAACGTGGTCTTGCCGGGGTGGAGGGGCTGCAGCCCTGGTTCACCGAGCACCTGCGCGACTGGCTGGCGCAGCGTGGCCGCACTACTGTTGGCTGGGATGAGATCGTCGACCACGGCGACATGCCGGAAGCGGTCGTCATGTCTTGGCACGGTCGGGAACCCGGCCGACGGGCGCTGGCGGCCGGACACCAGGTGGTGATGGCGTCGAACGTCCCCTACTACTTCGACTACTACCAGTCCGACTCACCCGACGAACCGTTCGCCCAGCCGGCCCCGTCCAGCTGGCAGGACGTGGCCTCCTTCGACCCCGTGGCCGGGGTGGCCGATGAGCACCTGCCGAACCTGCTCGGGATCCAGGGCCAGGTGTGGACGGAGTTCATGACCACGCCCGCCGAGGTGGAGTACATGGCCTTCCCCCGGACCTGCGTCCTTGCAGAGGTGGCTTGGAGCGGACCTGTGGAGCCATCGGAACTGGAACCCCGACTGCGCGCGCACCTGCGACGGCTGGAGGCCGCTGGCGTCAACCACCGCCCGCTCGAGGGTCCACACCCCTGGCAGCGCGGTGGCGAGGGCAGACGGCGGCGGCCAGACGGTCACGGGCCGGCGCTCACTGCCGCCCAAATCGCCGATCTGGCGAATTACTAGGGGAGCGACCGTCACGAAAGCGGTGCTGCTGGGTTCGGCAAGACGGCTGTTCGGTAAGCTGCCGGCACCCGGGGCGCCGCGGCTCACCAGAGCCAGCACAGCAAGGCCGCCGAGGGTCGGTCCGCTGCTCGGCGCCGTTCCCCGATGGTACGGTTACGGTTCCCGCAACGCGGCTGGCAGACCCGTCTGGCTGCCGGTCCACTCGAGGTGATGAGATCCCCTCAGGGTCGATGAGAAGAGAGTCATGGCACTGTCAGAGATCATTTCGTTGAGTCCAGGGTCCGGGCGTCGGGTTCCTCCGCGCGCGAGGGTCGCCACCACCGCGCCCCAGCTTGACCTGAGCGGAACGTGGCGGTTCCGCTTCTCCCCGCGGCCACCGGCGCCGGGAGAAGCTGTGGCGGCGGTCGAGTTTGATGACTCCGCCTGGGATGACATCGAGGTGCCGGCCCACTGGGTGTTGCAGGACCGCCCCGAATGGGGCCAACCCATCTACACCAACGTGTCGTATCCCTTCCCGATGGATGCGCCCCACGTCCCGGACGACAACCCCACCGGCGACTACCGCGTCACCTTCGAGCTCTCCGACGAGATGCTGGACCATCAGTTGTACCTGCGGTTCGATGGTGTCGAGTCCGTCGCGATCGCCTCCCTGAACGGGACCCGTGTGGGTGTGGTCAGGGGAAGTCGGCTGGCGCAGGAGCTGGACATCACAAGCGAGGCGCGGCCCGGCAGGAACGTGCTGCACGTGCGGGTGCATCAGTGGTCCGCCGCCACTTACCTGGAGAACCAGGACCAGTGGTGGCTCCCCGGTATCTTCCGGGCGGTCACCCTCATCTCCCGCCCTGAGCACGGGATCGAGGATGTGTGGCTGAGGGCAGACTATGACACCGTGGATGGGCGGGGTCGCCTCCTGCCTGAAGTCCGAGCCACCGAGTCTGCCTTCCCCATCACGGTCCGGTTGGAAGAGCTGGGGGTGGAGCAGACTTTCGCCAGTTCCGGGAAGTGGGGCCCATCGACGTCGGGCCGGTGGAGCCGTGGAGCGCCGACGTGCCTCGTCTGTACCGGGCAGAGGTCACGAACGCCGTCGAAACACTTGACCTCAGGGTCGGGTTCCGCCGCGTGGAGATCGTCGGCCACGAGTGGCGGGTGAACGGCCGCAAGCTCCGACTCCGGGGGGTGAACAAGCACGAGTATGACCCGGATCACGGGCGCGTGTTCGACCGCGAGCAGACCCGCGAAGCGATGCTCTTGATGAAGCGATCCAACATCAATGCCATCCGCACCTCCCACTACCCCCTCACCCCGAGTTCTTCGACCTTGCCGACGAGCTGGGATTCTGGGTCATCAACGAAGGCGATCTCGAGACCCATGGTTTCGTCTACGACAACTGGGTGGGCAACCCCTCGGACGATCCACTGTGGCGAGACTCCTATCTCGACAGGGTCGAGCGTCAGTTCGAGCGGGACAAGAACCATCCCTGCATAGTGAGCTGGTCGCTCGGCAACGAGTCGGGCAGCGGAGAAAACCTTGCTGCGATGGCTGCTTGGCTGAAAGCACGCGATCCCGAACGGCCGGTGCATTACGAGTCAGACTACGAAGGCCGCTACAGCGACATCGTCTCGCGCATGTACTCAACGCTCGAACAACTGCGGGCGATGTCCGCTGGCTTGGGCCGAAATGATATTGCTACTCCAGGCCGCATGGCAAAGCTGGCGGAGCGTCCCATGATTCTGTGTGAGTACCTCCACGCCATGGGCAACGGCGCGGGCGCTGTCGCCGATTATGAGGAGCTGTTCGACACGCTCCCGCAATGGCACGGCGGTTTCGTGTGGGAGTGGCGCGATCACGGATTGCGGACCTCCACCCAAGATGGTCAGGAGTTCTACGGCTACGGAGGCGACTTCGGCGAGGAACTCCACGACGGATCGTTCGTCTGCGATGGAATGGTGCTCTCGGACTTCACTCCCACACCCATGCTGACCGAGTACGCGGCCGTGGTGACTCCCATCAAGCTCCGCCTGAAGGACGGGCGGCTGGAGGTGGACAACAGACGACACGCCGGGGACACGGCAGACCTTCGGTTCCGCTGGCGGGATGAGCTCGATGGTAGGGAGGTCGCCTCCGGGAAGCTGGACGTGCCGCCGGTCCCTGCCGGGGAACAACGCACCGTCCCCTCCCTGGGTTCACCCGTCCGGACCAAGGTGAACTGTGGCGCACCTTCGAATGTGTTTCGGCTCGGGACGAGCCGTGGGCGGTCGCCGGTCACGTCGTCAGCAGCACGCAGCAATTGCTGCAGGACAACCCCACTCCCCTCGGGCGCGCCGCCGTGGGCGAGACACCCGCTCTGGTCGAGGGTGCATGGGTGGTGGGCAACGCGCGTTTCGACGCGGTCTCGGGCGACCTGATCCAGTTGGGATCGGTTCAGATGGCGGGACCGCATCTGGAACTGTTCCGCGCACCAACCGAGAATGACTCGTTGTCCGCCTTCCCCTCCTACGTCGACGCAGAGCCCTCCACCCACCCGAACGGCGGCAAGCCCGCACCGTCATGGGATGAGCAATGGCGCCAAGTCGGCCTGGACAGGCTCCACCGTCGCGTCATCTCGGTTACCGCCGGCCCAGGGCTGCTCACGGTGCGCCATCGCTACGCCCCTGCCGCCATCAGTCAGGCTGTTACCGTCGAACTGACGTGGAGTCTGGGCGAGGAGGGCCTCCGCATGAGCGCCACCGCCGTCCCCTCCGAGAATTGGCCAGGCACTTGGGCGCGTATCGGACTGCGGTTCGACCTGCCAGCGGGTCTCACGCAGGCGGCCTGGTTCGGCACGGGACCCTCCGACAACTACGCCGACTCCGCTATCGCAGCCCGCGTCGGCCGCTACGAGTCAGCGATCGAGGACCTCATCACCCAGTATGCGGTTCCGCAGGAGAGCGGTCACCGGGGTGGGATGCGCGAGTTGCGCCTGCCGGAGCTGGGACTCGAAATGCGCGCGTTCAAGGCCGGTGGGGAGCGGCCAGGCTTCACGCTCCGGGCTCACTCGGTCCCTGAGGTTGCTGAGGCCCGCCACCCCCACGAGTTGCCGCCGTCCAAGGCCACTTATCTGTGGCTGGACGTGCAGCAGCAGGGCCTCGGGTCGCGCTCCTGCGGCCCAGACGTACGCCCCGAGTACATGCTTCGGCCCAGGATGGCGCAATGGGCACTCGAGTTCCGCACTGGAGAGCCCCGCCCGAGCCTTTGAGAACCCAACCCGTGAAGGACGCCCCGATGCGCGAAGCACACCCAGAGCAGCAAATCATCCCAGGACAGCCGGCCCTGTGGCGAAGGGCGCTGTGGTACCGGCTGCCAGCGCAGGACTGGGAGACGCAGGCGCTGCCGATCGGCAACGGCCGACTCGGAGCGATGCTGTTCGGCGGTCCCTTCGTCGATCGCATCCAGTTCAACGAGCAGAGCCTCTGGGGTGGCCTGAACGGCTACGACAACGCGCTGGCCGGTCAGCCCGAAAGCGGCTACGACCTCAGCGTCACCGGCTTCGGTTCGTATCTCAACTTCGGGGACGTCGTGGTCTCGTTCGGCGAGGAGCCCATTCTGGGGTCATCGGAGCCCGAGCACCTCTACCTCCACTCCCCCAGCGGGCACTCCGCGGGCATCGAGTTCACCGCCGACGGCGACCGCGAGACTGATTGGGAAGCCACCGGGAACGGTGAGCCGGTGGTGTGGCAGGCCGATCTGGTGAGACCGGGCGCCGTCACCGCATACGGTGTGGTCTCCTCGCTTCGCCCCGGCGGCGATCCCATGGGGTGGAGCCTTGAAGCGACTGTGGACGGCCTCAGCTGGGACACGCTTGACACCCAATCCGGGACTAGCTTCGCCGGGCGCGGGGATTCCCACACCTTCCCCGTGGACGCGGGCCGCGCGTACTCGTCCTACCGGATGAGTTTCACCCCTGGCCAAGCGATTTCGCTCGCGGGGGTGTTCCTTATTGCTGACGGCATGGACAGCCGCACCCTCACCCCGGTGGTGGATTATCGCCGGGTCCTGGACCTGGAGCGGGGGGTGCACACCACGAGCTTTTCTGGCGTGACGGGCCCGGTGACCCGGGAGGCGTTCGCCAGCCGGGACGCCGACGTCGTCGTCGTGCACTACACCGGTGAACGACTCTCCGGCACCGTCGCCCTCACCTCGGCTCAGGAGGGCGTTGACGTCGAGGTCGACGAGTCCGAGGCTGCGCTACGGTTCGCGTCGGTGCTGGCCAATGACCTGCGGTTCGGGGCCGAGCTGCGTGTCCTGCCGGTCGGTGGTTCTCTGGCGCGGGATGGCAGCTCCTTGCGGTTCGAGGGCTGCAGCCAGGTGACGCTGGTGCTGGACGCTCGCACTGACTACAAGCTGGACGCTTCCGCCGATTGGCGGACCGGCGCTGCCCCGGACCCGGCTGTGGCCGTCGCGGCGGCCGAGTCGCTCGGTCACGAGCGGCTGCGGTCTGACCATGTGGACCGGGTGAAGTCGCTGATGGACGGGGTGGCGGTGGACTGGGGTGCCACTGATCCCGCAGTCCTGGCGATGCCCGTCGATGCGCGGCTCCGGCGCTACGCCGACGGGGCGGAGGATCCGTCGCTCGAGCAGCTGCTGTTCGACTACGGCCGATATCTCACGTTCTCCGCATCCCGCGCCGATGGCCTCCCCGCGAACCTGCAGGGGCTCTGGAACGACAGCAATGAGCCCATCTGGGGGCTGACTACCACACCAACATCAACATCCAGATGAACTACTGGGCTGCGGAGACCACCGACCTGCCGGAGAGTCACCGCTCGTTGGTGGAGTTCGTCAAGGAAGTGGCCGTGCCGTCGCGAGTGGCCACCCGCAACGCCTTTGGCGAGGACGTCCGCGGCTGGACCACTCGCACCAGCCAGTCGATCTTCGGCGGCAACTCATGGGAATGGAATACGGTCGCCAGCGCTTGGTACGCCCAGCACCTCTACGAGCACTGGGCCTTCAACCAGGACGCCGACCTCCTGCGCGGGACCATCTACCCGTTGGTCAAGGAGATCTGCGAGTTCTGGGAGGATCGCCTCGTCGAGCATGAGGACGGTCTGCTCTACTCCCCCGACGGCTGGTCCCCCGAGCAAGGGCCCCGCGAGGACGGCGTAATGTACGACCAGCAGATCGTCTGGGACCTGTTCCAGAACTATCTCGACTGCGCCCAGGCCCTCGACGTCGACCACCACTACCAGGGCATCGTCGCCGGTCTGCAACAGCGCCTCGCGCCGAACAAGATCGGGAGCTGGGGCCAACTACAGGAATGGCAGGACGACCGCGACGATCCCCAGGGCTTCCACCGCCACACCTCCCACCTGTTCGCCGTCTACCCCGGCCGGCAGATCACTCGCGCAGACCGTGAATTCGCCGCCGCCGCGCTGGTATCCCTCAAGGCCCGGTCCGGCGAGATAGACGGAGAGCCGTTCACCGCAGCCACCGTCACCGGAGACAGCCGCCGCTCCTGGACCTGGCCTTGGCGCGCCGCCCTGTTCGCCAGGCTCGGCGACGCCGAACGCGCCCGCACCATGTTGCGAGGGTTGTTGACCTTCAACACCCTCGACAACCTGTTCACCAACCACCCACCCTTCCAGCTGGACGGGAACTGCGGCATCACCGGGGCGATCAGTGAAATGCTGCTCCAGAGCCACGACGGGACCATCGATCTCCTACCAGCCCTGCCCCAGGCCTGGGCCACCGGCTCCTTCACCGGCCTGCGCGCCCGAGGCGGCTACCAGGTCGACTGCCGCTGGCGCGACGGCAAGGTGGTGGACTTCGACGTCGTCGCGGACCGCGGCGCAAGCGACACCCCGGTGGACGTGAGTGTCAACGGTATGGTGACGTCGCACCAGCCGAGCGTCCGGGAGATGGCCGTGGCCCCGGCAGAACAGTCACGCCGTCAGAAACGGATAGCCAGGTGAACCGTCCCTTGGATGAGGCGAGCCACCCAGATGAGACACTCATCGACGTCTCGGATTTCTCGCTGGATCCGGGAGACCTCACGCCAGCCCTCGCACGAGCGCTCGAACACGCCCGCTCCGTTCCCGGCCCCAAGCGCGTGGTCGTCCCGCCGGGCGTCTACCACGTCCACCCGGACCATGCCCCGGTGCGGGAGTTCTACGTGTCCAACACTGTCGGCAGCCGCGAAGAGCACCGCGAGAAGCGGATCGCCATCCTCCTGGAGGACTTGTGCGACGTGACCATTGACGGCGAAGGCGCCACCTTGGTGATGCACGGGCAGCAGACACTGTTCGCGATGATCCGCACCCGCCGCGCCTCCATCCGGGGCTTCGCAGTGGACTGGGTCACGCCCCGCGCGATCGACCTGACAGTGATCCACTCAGGCCCAGACCACCACGACCTGCTCGTGCCCGCGGGGTACCGCTACCAGATCTGCGGCACGGAGGTCACCTGGCTGTCCGAGGACAGCTCCTCGGGTCAGCCCCACTGGGTCTACCACCGCCCAGAACCCCTGGACGTACCGCTGCCCGACCTCGGCTACGACTTCATGCAGATCACCGACCTGCAAACGGGGAGGGCCCACGGCGGCACCATGCTGGACTTGCCCAACCCGCTGCGCAGCGGTCTGGTCTCGGTGCGCGAGATCGCGCCCGGTGTGCTGCGCCACACCTACGGCGAGGGCGGCTCCCCGAGCGCGTTGGGTACGGTCTTCCAGCTCCGTCGCACCATGCGCGACACGCCCGGCGCTCTCCTCTGGGAGGCGAAGGACTCGGTCATAGCCGACATGGACATCGGCTACCTCCACGGATTTGGGATGATCGCACAGATGACAGACTCCGTCACCGTGCGGGGGGTGCGTTTCCGCGCGCCCGCGGGGTCCAGGCGTACGACTGTCGGGTTCGCGGACCTGGTGCAGATCTCCGGAGACAAAGGCACCGTCGTGATAGAGGACAACGACTTCGGGTTCTCTCACGACGACGCCATCAACATCCACAACACCTACGTCCAGCTGGTGGCCGTCGACGGTAACGTCGCTACGTTCAGATTCATGCACCACGAAACCAGCGGGTTCCCACTGTTCCACCCCGGCGACACAGTGGCGCTCGTGGACCGCGACACGATGCTGGACCTGCCCTGGGCTGGCACCGTCATTGACGTGCACGGCCCCTCAGGACAGGACCACTCCGTTGATCTGGAGAACGTCAACCTGACCTTCGACGAGCCACTTCCCGACGCGGCCATTCCCGGCCGAGTCGTCGCAGAGAACCTCACCTACAACCCGGCGGTGGCGGTGCGTCGCAACCGCTTCCAATCCATCGCCACCCGGGGCATGCTCGTGACCACCCGAGGCTCCGTGGTCATCGAAGACAACCGCTTCGAGCGCGTCGAGATGGCCTCCATCTACGTCTCCGCAGACGCCTCTCAGTGGTACGAGTCCAGTGTGGTGCGGGACCTCGTGATCCGGAACAACGTCTTCATCAGGTCCGCCACCTCGACCAAGGCCAAGGCCGAGATCCTCGTGGAGCCCACGGCGGCCGGCGAGGACCCTTCCAAGGCGGCGCACTCCGGCATCGTGATTCGGGACAACGTCTTCCTGTCGGCCGACATCCCAGTCCTGGACGCCAAATCCGTCTCGGGGATCAGTTTCACCGGCAACACGATCGTCCGCTACGGGGCTGATCCGCCGGGGGAGCCCACCCCCTCCGGCCCGCTCGCGATCGTTCGCGGTTGCACAGCAGTGCAGTTCCGCGGTAACGCCACTGGTCAGGGCGTGAGCCAGGAGGTGACCTGCCATGCCATGGAGGTCGATGACCTGATCGTCGAGGGTTTCGTCCGGCTGGAGCCCCCGCAGGCCCCCCTCGCAGCGCTGGAGTCGGTCGAAACGGAAGGTCTGAGGGTGCCACCGTTTCCCTGGCCCGCCGACAGCGTCGTGGTCCGGTTGCCCGACGACTTGGCCCGGATCCGCATCAGCTTCAAGCCCGTCGGCGGCCACCCGGTGCGGTTGGCAGTCCACGGCATCCCCGTCAAGCCCGACGCCGACGGCTGGCTGGCCGTTCCCCTGGAGTCCGGGGCGACGGTGGTGGAGTGTGAGGTCGAGGCTCCCGTTGGCGTCTCGAAGCGGCTTTACCGCTGTGTGCTGCTCCGTGCTTCCTGACCCGGCACGGTCTCAGGTGCTCCAGTGCAGACGCGGCGTCTGCGGTCCCTGGTATGGCTGGTCTGCGTACTTGTCCTGCAGCCGGCCCAACTCCGCCTCCAGCTCCAGCCTCACGGCGGCGTAGTCCGGGTCATCGACGACGTTGTGCAGTTCGGCGGGATCCCTGCGGAGGTCGAACAGTTCGTACTCGGTCGGCAGGACCCGCTCGGACGACCCGGGCGTCCCCAGTCCGTCGTTGTAGTAGACGATGTACTTGAAGTCCTCGCTGCGGACGCCGTAGTGCGCTGGGGCGTGGTGCTCCGGGTCGTCGTGCTCCCAGTAGCGGTAGTAGACAGCTGATGGCCAGTCGGGCACGTCCGTTCCCCGAAGGAGGACACGGAAGCTCCGGCCCTGCTGGTGGGGCAGCGCAACGTCGGGGTCCAGCCCGCACATGTCCAGGAACGTGGCCGCGAAGTCCACGTTGATGATCATCTCCTGGCACCGGGTTCCGGCGGTGATCTCCGCGGGCCACCTGATGACCAGCGGCATGCCAAGGGACTGCTCGTACATCAGGCGCTTGTCGAACCAGCCGTGGTCTCCGAGGAAGAAGCCTTGGTCCGAGGTGTAGACCACGATGGTGTTCTCGGCCAAGCCTTCAGCATCGAGCCAGTCGAGAAGTCGGCCGACCCGTCGTCGACGGCCTGGACGGTCTGCAGGTAATCACGCATGTAGCGCTGGTACTTCCACGCTGCCCGCTCCCGTGTGTTCTCGGCTCCCAACAACTCCGCCGGAACGGTCTCCTTGATGTCGGCATCGGTCAGGTCGTCGGCGATCGTCATCCGAACCGCTTGCACAACGCTTGCACGACCGCTGTGGTCGTCCCACATGGTCAGAGGCTCGGGGATCGAGCCGGCGGGGTAGAGGTCCCGGTGTCGCTCATGCGGCACCCATGGGCGGTGCGGAGCCTTGTGGTGCACCATGAGGCAGAAGGCCCGGTCCCGGTTCCTGACCTGGAGCCACTCGAGGCTCAGGTCGGTGATGATGTCGGTGGCATAGCCCTCGACAACACCCTAGCCGTCCGGACCGTACATGACGGGGTCCACGTAGGCCCCCTGACCAGGAAAGATGCGCCAGTCATCGAACCCCCGAGGTCTGGCCTGCGGCGAGACGCCCAGGTGCCACTTCCCGAAGATCGCGGTCTGGTACCCCGCAGCCCGCAGCACCTGGGAGTACGGCGGCACCCGGTAGTCCAGCTCCGAGTAGATGGAGCAGGCGCCGTTGACGTGGCTGTAGGTGCCGGTGAGATGGTCGCTCTCGACGGCGTGCAGATTGAGTTGGTGCAGAACACCCTGTCGAGACGCGCACCCTCCTGGGCAATCCGATCGATGTTGGGCGTCTGGTTCACCGCGCTGCCGTAGGCGCTGATCGCGTGGGCCGCATGGTCGTCGGACATCACGAACAGCAGGTTGGGCCTGGCGGTGGCGATGGACACGGTGACTCCTTGTGACGCGGTCGGCGTTGGAAGTGTTAGCACCCACAGACGCCCGCGTGGCGCCTGTGGGTGCAGGGTGAGTGCGTGCCGGATCAGCCGTTGGCGGCGTCGTCCGCGGCCTTGAGGATCTCAAGGTAGCGGTCCAGACCCGCACTCTTCATCGAGTTCACGTAGTTCTCCCAGTCCTTGTCGTTGGTCGGGTCAGCGTTGCCGAGGGCGAGGTTGGCCCGGCCCTGTTTGAACGCGTTGTCGAGGTTCACCTTCAACTCGCCCACCTGGGCGGCCTGCTCGACCGTGAAGAACGGCTCCAGGAAGTACTCCTCCTCCGGTGCGGCGAAGGGCTCGTACATCTTGCCGGCACGGTAGAGGGCGGGCTCGATCGAGGTCGCCTCGTCGACCAACTCCCCATGGCGGACGTCCATCACCAAGTTGTAGGGACCCATCTCCCACCAGACGTCGTTCTCGTCGCTTGGGGTTGCGGTCTTCTTGTAGACAGCCTGGCGGTCGTCAATGCCCGTGTCGCCCTCGGCCGCCCATACCCAGTGTTCGTCGAGTGCGCCCAGCCGCATGGTGAGCGTCGAGACTAGGCCCGTCTGGTAGTCGGCCCAGCGGATGAGTTCCTCTGGGTTGCGCGTCTTGCTGGTCAGGACGAGACCGACGTTGTGACCGGGATTGTACCTCCAGGCGATGTAGGCGTTGCCATCAGGTCCGGTGAAGGGCTTCAGCGGCTCGAACTCGCGGAACCTGGCGTTGGGGTCGCTGAAGTTGACCTCGGCGAACTCGCCTTGGGACCCACCGGGCAGGACGGCCACCCGGGTGCCCGCCGGGTCCATCGCCAGCCGCGTGAACTGTTCCTTGGTCTGGCTGAAGCCGTTGCGATCCAGCAAACCCTCCTTGACCAGCCGGTTCGTGGTGATCATCGCCTCGCGCCACGCCTCCTCGATCGGGGTGTATGAGATCTGGCCGTCCTTGCGCCGCAGCCGATCTTCGCCGACGTTGAGGTAGGCCGCCTCGATGAGCGACATCGGGGGGAAATCGATGTAACCGCTCATGGGGATCATGCCCATGGTCTTGAACTCCCTGAGCAACGCCTCGAAATCCTCAAGAGTGGAGACGCTCTCCCCCGTGACACCGACGGCCTCGGCCGAGGGGGTGTGGATCCAGGTGCGCTGCCCGCTCGAAGCGCAGTGGAAGCACTGGTTGATCGATGGGAACGCATACATCTTCCCGTCGGGGGCGGTCATGACCTTGCGCAATTCCGGGAACTGACTGAAGAGGTTCACCAACTCTGGGGCATACTGGTCGATCAGCTCATCCAGGGGTAGAAACATCCCCTGCTGCCCGTACGTCCAGAGCTGGGAGCGGGTGAAGCCGCCCATCCACGGGGCACCCGTCATGAACGCATCAGGAAGGTCACCCGAGGACATCATGGCGTTCAGCTTGGGTGCGCCGTCGTCGCCTGCGGGAACGATCTCGTATTGCACCTTGACGCCGGTGGCCTCCTCCAGATGCTTGGAGAAGGCGTTGACCCCGGCGACGTCCTGACCGACGAAGCTACGCGCGACCACCCTGTATGTGGTCTGGCCGTCAGCGAACTTCTCGGCAGCGCGGGCCCTGGGCCCGACGTAGCCGTCGGGATAGAGGACACCGGTCAACTCCTTGCCGAGTTCGACCTTCAGTTGCGCGCTCCCCGGGACGTAACCACCAGCAGTGGACGCCGCGGTGGTGGGCGTGTTGGAGCCGCTTGCACCACAGGCGGACAGGCCGACCATGGCTGTGACGCCAAGCCCGCCCGTCAGGAGGGAGCGCCTGGAAACTGCCGCCTTCGGCAGGATGTGCTCGGACATAGACTTCGAACCTTTCATTGGGGATACAGACTTGGGAGCTGGAATGGTGCGCCGACTCAGAAGAGACCGCTCTTGGTGGTCTTGTTGGCGAAGAAGTTGACCGCCAACAAGAGGATGAGGCCGACAACCGACTTGAACAGCCCGATCGCGGTGGCATAGCTGAACTGGGGTATCGGTGACTTGAGGCCCACCTCGTAGACGTAGGTGTCGATCACCTGCGACACGGTGAGGTTCAGGGGGTTCTGCAGGAGCAGGACCTTCTCGAAACCGGTGTTCAGGATGTTGCCGACACTGAGGATCAACAGGATCACGGCGATCGGCATGATCGACGGCAGGTCGATGTGGATCATGCGGCGGAACAGGGACGCGCCGTCGACCTTGGCGGCCTCGTGGAGTTCCGGGGGTACGGAACTGAGAGCGGCGAGGTACATGATGGCGGAGAACCCGGCGGTCTGCCAGATGCCGGACCAGACGAAGATGTGGCGGAACCATCCCGGATCCGTGAGGAACTGCGGCGCATCGATCCCGAGCGCGCCAGCCACTTGGTGCACCACGCCGATCTGGGGGTCCAGGATCATCATGAGGATGCCGACCACGACGACCACGGACAGGAAGTTCGGTGCATAGGTGATCAGCTGCACTGAACGGCTGAGGTACTTCTGGCGAAGGGCGTTCAGTGCGAGTGCCAGGACGATCGGAATCGGGAATCCCGCGATCAGTTCGTAGAGCGCCAGCGCGATCGTGTTCCACAACAGCGGCACGAAGTTGTTGGACTCGAAGAACCTCTCGAACTGGGCAAGGCCCACCCATGGGCTGTCGATGATGCCCTGCATGGGGTTGAACTCCCTGAAGGCGATCTGCAGGCCGTACATCGGCAGGTAGGCAAACAGGACGAGCCAGATCAGGCTCGGCAGCAACAGGACGTACAGCTGCCAGCTTCTGGCCATCCGCTTCAGGAGGGGAACCGGCCTGTTGCTCCGGATGGTGCTCCCGGAGGCGGCTCCTCCCTTGTGCGCACTGTCCGTGGATGCGGTGCCGTCGTTGGTGTTTAACATCTGGGTCATCCCTTCACCGAGCCGATCATCATGCCCTTGACGAAGTGCTTCTGGACGAACGGGTATGCCAACAGCGGCGGGATCGACGCGATCACGATCAGCGCGTACTTGAGCTTGCCGGCGATGGCCTGCATCTCGGCGATCTTCGTCGGGTCCACGCCCGCCATCTTCGCCGGGTCGAAGGTGTTCTGGACGAGGATGTTTCGCATGGCCAGCTGCAGCGGGTACAACTCCTCGTCGGTCAAGTAGATCAGGCCGTTAAAGAAGGCGTTCCAGGTGGTGACGCCGTAGAGCAGCATGTTGACGGCAAGGACTGGCACCGAGAGCGGCAACACGACCTTGAAGAAGAACGTGAAGTCGGAGGCGCCGTCCATCTTGGCGCTCTCCAAGAGCTCATGCGGGATGGTCTGGGAGAAGAACGCACGCGAGATGATCAACTGCCACACGCTGACCGCGCCCGGAAGGATCATGGACCACACGGTGTTGAGCAGCCCGAGATCGCGCACGACCAAGTAGGTGGGAATCATGCCGCCGCTGAACAGCATGGTGATCATGAACGCGAACGTGAGGAGGTTCCTGCCAGGCAGGTCGCGCCGCGACAGCGCGTAGCCCCCCGCCATCGTCGCGAACGTGCCGATGGCGATCACCATCCCGGCGTAAAACAACGAGTTCAGGATGCTACGAAACAGCAGCGGCGACTCGAAGACCGCCGTGTACGCGTTCGTCGAGAATCCGATTGGGAACAGCCAGACCTCGCCAGAGGTGACCGCCGACGTCTCCGACAGGGACGCGCTTATGACGTAGATCAGCGGGTACAACACCGACACCGAGAATGCCCGAGGACTACCAGAAGCGTGACGTTGAGGCGCTTGTCCCCTCTGGTCTCGGTGATGCGGTTTGCCGTTCGGCTCTTGGCGGCCAACTCGACTCCTCTCCCGGCGGGGCTGGCCCTTGACCCACCGTCATCGATCGTTCTTCGGGACTCACAACTTCGGTCGTCCCGGCGAGGCCTGCGGCCAATGGTGCTAACGCTAACACAAATGGTGTGACGTCTCGCCAACGGGCCCACTATAGTCCGCTTCAAGAGGCCGAGGAAGCCCCAAAACCGAAGGAGCCGAGATGGAAAGACGGGAACAGCCGGACCTGTTGCAGGTGGAGTTCGCCGGTTCGCTGGTGAAGGGCAAGCAATACACCACCCAGGCCGGGGAGGTGATGCGGGGCACGCTGCGCCCCATCACCGGAGCCGAGGAGCAGTCCGTGTCCGGCGTGAGGCTGGCCGGCGACGGGGGTCTGCTTTTTGAGCCTGCCGCTGCGCAGCCCGAGGGTTCGACCGTTGAACTGCGCTTCGCACTTGACCAGCCGACGGTCAGCCCTGCGGTCCTGATCACAAGCTCCGGAGTGACGCTGGGTGTGCATCACCTGAACCTGATGCTGTGGGCCCGCGGCGAATGGCACGGCTGGCCCGGCGGCGAGGACGTGTTCGGCGTCGATACCCACCACACGCTGTCGGTGCGGATCATCCGGAGCGACGAAGGTTCCGTGCAGATGGAGGCCCGTCTCGACGGCCGGGACATGGGGTACCTGGAGTTCGGCCCGGTTTCGGATCAGGCGCTGTTCAGCTTCGGCAGCGACTTCGAGGGCGCTTCAGGGCTCGTCGGCGAGGTCCACGGTGTACGCGTGGCCGTCGCGTCCTCCGAGTGGCGCTGGCAACCTACGACTCCGGTTATCGACGTCGAGACCGAGCTCACTGCCACGGAGGCCGCCGACCTTGCCGGACTCCACCCGGCCAACTACCAGAACGTGAGCCCGAGCGACTCCCCCGCCGCCATCATCCACAAGGCATCACTGCTGAGACCGACACCCGAGCAGGCCGTCTGGCAACAGGAGGGTCTGACCGCCTTCATCCACTTCGGCATCAACGCGTTCTACGACCAGGAGTGGGGCCACGGCACCGAGGACCCGGGCCGGTTCCTCCCCTCCGACATCGACCCCGACGCCTGGGTAAGGGTGCTGCGTGACGCGGGCTTCCGCACCACAGTGATCACGCTCAAGCACCATGACGGCTTCTGCCTGTGGCCGAGCCGATACACCGACCACTCCGTAAAGGCGAGCTCCTGGGCCTCCGGTGGCGGCGACATCGCGCGCCTGTTCGTCGAAGCGGCCCATCGTTACGGCATGAAGGTGGGCTTCTACCTGTCCCCCGCCGACTCCAACGCGGAGTTGCAGGGCACGTTCGGCAACGGGTCGCAGCGCAGTCCTCGGACCATCCCCACGCTCACGGCCGACGACGACCGGGCCGGTCAGGAGTTGCAGACGTTCGAGTACCATGCCACCGACTACGGCGCGCTTTTCCTCAACACCCTCTACGAGATCCTCACCGAGTACGGCACTGTGCACGAGGTCTGGTTCGATGGCGCCAAGGCAACACAGGCGCTACCGAACACTACGACTACGCCGCGTTCTACGACATGATCCACCAACTCCAGCCGGGCGCCAACATCGCCGTCGGAGGGCGCGCCATCCGCTGGGTCGGCAACGAGAGCGGGGTGGCACGCCAGGACGAATGGGCCAGCGTCGCGATCACCGACGCCGGCGACGGGGGGGCCATCTCGCCGGTCCAGCAGGGTCACTTCTCCGCGGATCTCGGATCCGACCAGCAACTCGTCGACGCCGTCCGCTCGGGCGGCGCTGACAGGCTGCACTGGTGGCCGACGGAGTCCGACATGCGCATCACTGCCGGGTGGTTCGCGCACCCCGACGACGTCCCCAAGGCCCCACTGACGTTGCTGCGGCACTACGAACAGACGTACGGTCGCAATTCGGTGATGCTGGTGAACGTGCCCCCAACCGTCTCGGGACAGTTCTCCGCCGACGTGGTGGCGAGCGTGGAGGGCTTCGCGGCGGAGCGGCGCAAGGCATTCACGCTGGACCACGCGTTGGGTCGCGACGCCATCGTGGAGGGCTCCGTGGTCGCGACGATGACCAACGGCAACCTCAGGAAAGGCCACTCCTTCACGGCCGACGAGCACCCCTGGATCGAACTCGACCTCGGCGAGCCCAGACAGATCAGCCGCGTCGGGCTGAGCGAGGAGATCCTCGGGGCAGGACAGACGGTGCGCCTGTTCATCGTGGAGTGCGATGAGGGGGACGGCTGGCGCGAGGTGGCACGGGGGGGCACCATCGGGGCGCACCGCATCGTCACACTCGACGAGCCCGTGACGGCCCAACGCTGGCGGGTCCGCGTGACATCGTCGCGCGGCAGCTACACGATTGCGGCGATCCACCTGTGGGAGCAGTTGGCATCAGACCCGGGCAAGGCACGGGAGGTCCACATCGACGGATCGGTCAGCCACGCGGGAGACGGCTCGGTTGAACGTCCGATCGCCTCGATGGAGCAGCTCCGGGACGTGGAACTGGCAACCGGCGCCGTGCTGCGGTTCCGCTCCGGCACCGACACCCCCGACGCCGACGTCGTGCTCTGGGGATACGGCACGCCTGATCAACCTATCCGCGTGGAGTCCTGGGGGCAGGGTGCAGCCCCCACCGTGGGAGGCAGATCGCTCGAAGAGAGGTTCGCGTCCAAGAGGGAGCACGGCTGGACTGTGGCCTGAGCCCCGACGCCTCAGCCCAGGAGTGCCCGGACCCACGACATCTCGGTCTGGACCGGCCGGTCGGCGACGAGTCTGCCGTCGCTGACGAACCCCTCCTCCCGGCCATCCAGATGCGCCACGAGCCTGTTCCTCCAGCCCGCGACCTCTTCGGCCCGGTCCGGCTGGTGGATCAGGTTCCGCGATTCCGTGGGATCGCCGTCCAGGTCGAAGAACTGCTCCATGCCGGAGCCGGAGAACCAGATGAACTTCCTCCTGCCGTCTGTGACCCAATGCATCGACTGGTTGCCTAAGACCTCCGCGACGTGTTCACCGTGGATTTCCGAGCGCCACGTCACTTCTGCGTCCTGCATCAGCGGCAGCACGCTGACGCCGTCAACGCCTGCAGGGATGGGCACCCCAGCGAAGTCGAGGACCGTGGGCATGATGTCTCGTAACTCGACCACCTCATCCACCCTCGGACGAACCGCTCGGCCCCCGGGCAGGCGGACGAGGAACGGCACGCGGGCGCTGCCCTCGTACCCGACCGTCTTGCGGTAGAAATAGGGGTCGCCCATCATGTCGCCGTGGTCGGAGACGAAGAGCACCGCCGTGTTCTCGCGGAGTCCGAAATCGCTCAGCACCTCCATGAGGCGGTTGACCTAGAAGTGATCGTCGGGTTCGACGACGACCTCGCGGGCGAAGTCAACCGCGTCTCCAACCGGATCCGCGGCCTCCTGACCCAGATCCACCCCGCGCTCGAACGCGCCATCGGCGGCAACATCAGCCACCCCGCAGTGCTGGCCCTACTGGCCAAGTACTGCGGCCCCACCGGACTCGCCGACGCCGGTAGGCGCCGTCTCACCACCACCGCCAAAGCGCTGGCGCCACGCATGCACGAGCGCCTTGTCGAGGCCATCGTGAAGGCCCTGACAGAGCAAACCGTGACCGTCCCCGGCACCCGGCCAGCCGAGCTGGTCTTGCCCCAGCTCGCAGCCCAACTCCAGGGCCTGCTCACGCAGCGCGCTGAGGCCGCCAAACAAGTCGAGGAGGCCCTCGATGCGAACCCTCTTTCCCAGCTCCTGATGTCAATGCCCGGAGTCGGCATCAGGACCGCAGCCAGACTCCTCCTCGACATCGGCGACGGCACAGCATTCCCCACCGCAGGCCATCTCGCGGCCTACGCCGGCCTGGCCCCGGTCACCCGGCGATCCGGATCCAGCATCCGCGGAGAGCATCCCTCACGCGACGGGAACAAACACCTCAAACGAGCACTGTTCCTCTCGGCCTTCGCAGCCCTCCACGATCCTGATTCACGCGCCTACTACGACCGGAAACGCGCCGCTGGGAAGAAACACAACGCCGCGATCATCTGCCTAGCCCGACGACGCGTCGATGTCCTCCACGCCATGCTCCGCAACGGGACCTACTACCAGCCAAGACCAGCCGTCGCAGCTTGACAGACACCATAGGGACACCCCCCCCCCGCAATCGAGGCTGTACTCGAAACGAAGCCAGTGCAGAAGCTGGGCGACGACGATGCAGCCCGATTGCGGTCCACGCTCGAGGCGCTCAGCGAGACTTCTTGGACCAACCGAAGTGCCTTCCACAAGGCGCTGAAGGCCTCTGCAGCTGAGCAGGGCCTGAAGCTCGCGGCGCCGATCCTCAAGGCCCTGACCGCCGCGCTCGGCGAACACGACGACGAGGCGGACGTCTGCACCGATTCCAAGGGCAACGCCGAGCCCGACACGTCGCTGCGCGACACGGAGAACGTGCCCTGGGATGAGGATGTCGACGACTACCTGACCCGCGAGGTCCTCCCCTACGCCCCGGACGCCTGGATCGAGCACACCAAGACGAAGGAGGGGGCGGAGATCCCCTTCACGCGCCACTTCTACAAGTACGTGCCGCCCAGGAGCTTGGAGGAGATCGACCGCGACCTCGAGGCGGTCATGAACGACCTCCGCAGGATGCTCGATGAGGTCGAGCGGTGAGCATCAGCCACGCTTCGCAACCCACACACTGGCGGCAAACAACGTTCGGGCGGTTCGCGAGAGTGATGAACGGGGCCGACTACTCGGCCGTTGAGGTTGAAACGGGCGGATATCCCGTGTTCGGATCTGGCGGAGAGTTCCGACGAGCATCCGACTACCTCTTCGATGGCGAGTCGGTGCTCTTCGGACGGAAAGGGACAGTCGACAAGCCGCTCTATGTCAATGGCCGCTTCTGGACCGTCGACACAATGTTCTATTCCCACATCAACGAGCGAGCTCTCCTGCCCCGATTCGCCTTCTATTGGGCAACCACGTTGCCCTACGGGGCATGGGCCACGGACACAGCTCTCCCAAGCATGACCTCCGCGGCCATCAAGGCGGCGCCGATCTCCCTCCCCCCATTGCCTGAGCGGCGAGCGATTGCGGACTTCCTGGATCGGGAGACGGCGCAGATCGACGCGTTCATCGCGAAGAACGAGGAACTCATCGCCCTCCTCACCGAGCGCCGCGCCGCCACGGTTTCGCGCTCCGTGACACGTGGGATCGATGCCTTGGCCGCGATGGTCGAGGACCAAAGCCTACCCGTCACGATATTCCCGTCACATTGGTCAGTTGATCGATTCTCCCGAGTTGCACGGGTGACGGGCGGTCTGCTGGCGCCGAGTGACCCACGCTTCAATGACCTGCCTCTCATCGCTCCCAACCATGTAGAATCGGACACCGGTCGATTGCGAGAAATTGTCGCCGCCAGCGAGCAGTCAGCCATAAGCGGGAAATATCCGGTCAGGAAGGGGCAAGTAGTTTACTCGAAGATCCGCCCCGCCTTGGCGAAGGTCATTGTGGCACCCGAGAATTGCCTCTGCAGCGCAGATATGTACGCAATCGAGGGAATATCCCCCAAGACCCTCGACAACCGCTTTCTCAAATGGCAAATGTTGTCAAAATGGTTCACGGAGTGGGCCGCAGAGCGCTCGATGCGTGTAGCGATACCGAAGTTGAACCGCGACACACTTGCATCAGCCCCCATTCTCATACCTCCATTGCAAGAACAGCGAGCGATCGTCGATTACATCGAGCAGGCTGCAGCCAAAATCGATGCAGCCATGGCTGCCGCCCGGCGCGCCACCGACCTCGCCCGTGAGCGCCGAGCCGCCCTCATCTCAGCCGCCGTCACCGGAAAGATCGACGTAGGAGCACACGCATGAGCAGCGGAGTAGCCGGGGCACATCTCGAATCCGTGCTGGAGACCGAGATCTGCGAGCACCTGGCCGCCAACGGCTGGCTCTACTCCCCACCGACGCCGGCTACGACAGGCAGCTGGCCCTCTTCCCACAGGACGTGTTCGGCTGGCTCGCCGACACACAGCCGGATGAGTACGCCAAGGCCGTACACCCCACGGACAGCCCGGCCCAGCAGGAAGCGGCGAAGAAGCTTCTGCTGCAGCGGCTGGCGAAGGTGCTGGACATCGATCCGTTCAAGAACGGCGGCACGCTGGAGATTCTCCGCAGCGGGTTCGGCTACATCCCCCGACGGGTGGTTCGGTGAAGCTGCGGATGGCGCAGTTCCGGCCGGCCACGTCGATCAACCCGGACACCCTCGCCGCCTACGCGAAGATGCGGCTGCGGGTGATGCGCCAGGTTCACTACTCCGCCAAGCATCCCCACAAGGCTCTCGATCTGGTCCTGTTCATCAACGGGATCCCCGTCGCCACAGTGGAACTGAAGACCGACTTCACGCAGCCGCTTGCCAACGCCACGAAGCAGTACCAGTTCGACCGCAACCCCGCGGGCGAGCCGCTGTTCGCGCTCGGTCAGCGAGCCCTCGTGCACTTCGCGGTGTCGAACTCCGAGGTCGCGATGACCACGAGGCTCGCCGGCGCGAAGACCCGGTTCCTGCCTTTCAACCGTGGCAGCGGTCAGGGCAGCGGCAACCCGCTGAACCCGGACGGCTCGGCGGCCTCGTACTTCTGGGAGGAAACCCTGCAGCGCGACAACTGGCTGCGGATCCTCGGATCCTTCATGCACACGCAGGTCGAGACCGAGGTCGACCACGACACGGGCGCCAAGACTCTCCAGAAGAAGATCCTGTTCCCGCGCTACCACCAGTGGCGCGCCGTCACCCGTCTCGTCGAGCACGCCCGCGCTCACGGCCAGGGCCAGCGCTACCTGATCCAGCATTCGGCCGGCTCGGGCAAGACCAACTCGATCGCCTGGCTGGCCCACCAGCTCTCCCAGCTCCACGACCAGGACAACGCGAAGGTGTTCGACACCGTCGTGGTGGTCACCGACCGCACCGTGCTCGACAAGCAGCTGCAGGACGCGATCGCCCAGTTCGAGCACCACAGGGGCGTGGTCAGGTCCATCACCCGCGCCGATGGCGGCTCCAAGTCCGCCGAGCTGGCGGCCGCCCTGACCGGCGGCAAGCAGATCGTCATCGTCACCATCCAGACCTTCGAGGCGCTGATCACCCTCATCAACACCTCCAAGGAGCTGTCCGGCCGACGCTTCGCGGTGATCGCCGACGAGGCGCACTCCTCGCAGACCGGCTCCACCGCCGGTGCGCTGGCCAAGGTCCTCTCCCCGACGAGCTCGCCGCGGTGGCCGACGGCGCGGAGGTGGACGCCGAGGCGTACCTCCAGTGGGCGATGGAAGTCACCGCTCATGCCCCGAACATCTCCTACTTCGCCTTCACGGCAACCCCGAAGGCGAAGACGCTCGAGTTGTTCGGACGGATTCCCGACGGCGGCACCCTCCCGGAGCCGTTCGACCTGTATTCGATGCAGCAGGCCATCGAGGAGGGGTTCATCCTCGATGTGCTGACCAACTACACCCCCTACAAGGTGGCCTGGCAGCTGCAGCACCCCGGGCAGGACTACGACGGGCCCGGCGAGGTCGACGAGTCCACGGCCGTCAAGGCTCTGGTGCGCTACGTCCGGCTCCACCCGACGAACATCTCGCAGAAGGCGAAGATCGTCGTCGACCACTTCCGCACCTTCGTGGCTCCCCTCCTCGACGGCAAGGCCAAGGCCATGGTGGTCACAGGCTCCCGCAAGGAGGCTGTCCGATGGAAGAAGTACCTCGACCGCTACCTCGACGACGACCACATCGCCGGCATCAAGTCGCTGGTGGCGTTCTCCGGCACCGTCGACGACCCTGAGGACGTCGGCGATGGCCTGACGGAGAAGACGCAGAACCCGGACCTGTGGACGTCCGACCTGGCTGAGGCGTTCCGACCGTCGGTCTACAACGTGATGATCGTTGCCGAGAAGTTCCAGACCGGGTTCGACCAGCCTCGTCTGGTGGCGATGTACGTCGACAAGAAGCTCGGCGGAGTCCAGGCCGTCCAGACGCTGTCGCGGCTGAACCGGACCCACCCGGGCAAGGACAAGACGTTCGTGCTCGACTTCGTCAACGAGCCGGAGGCGATCCTCGACGCGTTCCTGCCGTACTACGGACAGGCCACCCTCACAGCGACGACCGACCCGAACCTCGCCTACGACCTGAAGAGCAAGCTGGAGGCGGCCGGCATCTACGACTGGACCGAGGTCGAGCGGGCCTATGACGCGGCGCTGACCGGCGGCCCCAACGCCAACAGTGCGCTGACCGCAGCCACCGCGCCCGCCGTCGACCGCTTCACCAAACGCTGGCAGCAGGCGTTCGTCGATGACGACGGCGCCGCGGCGGACGAGCTGAAGCTGTTCAAGTCCGATGCTGGCGGTTTCGTGAAGTTCTACGACTTCGTCTCGCAGGCCAGGAACCTTGAGGACACCGACCTGCCCCGGCTGCACTTCTTCCTCCGCCGGATCCTGCCGCAACTCAGCACCGCCACCTTCGAGGAGCCCGTCGACGTCTCCCAGGTCAGCCTCACCGGCTACAGCATCACCAAGGGTGACGCGCTGAAGCTCACGCTCGAGCAGGGCCCGGGCCTTGATCCGATCACCGCCATCGGATCCGGCGCCATCCACGAGAAGCACCGCAGCGCCCTCGAGGAGATCATCGAGAAGCTCAACGAACGCTTCGGAGACAAGTACGGCAAGGGTGTCGTCGCCGGCACGATGTCGAACATCGTGTTCAACCTCGCCCACGACGAGACACTCGCCAGCCAGGCCATGGCCAACACCCCGCAGCAGTTCAGCGAGTCACCGGCCCTGCCGAAGGCGTTCATGGACGCTGTGCTGAGCGTCAACGACAACACCCCACAGATCATCGTCGACATCTTCAACGACGAGGCCCTGTTCGCCGAGCTGTCGAGGGCGCTGCCCGCCATGCTGTACGAGCACCTGCACGCGAGGAGCTAGCCGGGAGCCCACTCGCCAGCCGCCCGGTCTCAGACCACCTTGATCCCCAGGATGTCCGCCAGGACGGGAGCGAGGTCGGTGACCTGCTCCCCGCTCAGGATGACGCCCTTCAGGCTGGTCGGGTCCGACTCGAGACCCTGCAACTGGGCTCCCCGGAGGTCGACGCGCTTCATGGAAGCCCCCGTGAGGATGACCTTGCCCACCGTCGCCCCGACGAAGTTCAGCACCTCGACCTTCGCCTCGGACAGGTCGAGTTCCCCGACGACGGCCCGGTCGATCTCCAGCCTGTTGATGCTCGCGCCGCGGAGGTTCAGGTAGTCGATCTTCCCGCCGTCGATCCGCACCCTGGTCCACCGGCCGCCATAGGCCTGTGCCGCTCCGATCCGGGAACCGGCGATCGTGACGTCCTGCAGCGACGACTTGACCATCGCCACCTCGCTCGCCCGTGCGCCCTCGAAGCGGACGTCGACCAGCCCACAGCCGGTCAGCTTCGCGCCGTCCAGATCGGCATCGACGAAACGGCTGTCCAGGATCCGCAGCCCGTGCCACTCGGGCCCGCCGAAGGAGACGCCACCGGCATCGACGCCCTCGATGTAGCCGTCTCCGTCTTCCAGCAGGTCCTGCAGCTCGATGTCCATCCGGCCAGGCTATCGGTCACGCAAATGCGACCCTGGTGCATCCTCCCGGTCCCCGTCTGTCGCTACGCTGTTCGCCATGGCAGGCAAGGGTTGGTTTGGACTCCCGTTCTTCTCACTGACGCCGCGCCCTGAGGTCGTGTCCTGCGTCCTTTCCGGCGGCGGCTCCCGCGCCAGCTTCCAGCTGGGCGCCCTCGACTACCTCTACCGGCACGACGAACACTTCACTCCCACGATCTTCGTGGGCACGTCGGCCGGCTCAATCCTCGCCTCGGCCCTCGCGCAGGGCGGCGACACCGCCGCTCAGCAGGCGTTCCTCGGCCGGCTCCGCGAGGTGTGGGACGGCATGGTCGGGCCCGACGACATGTTCACCCCCCGCCCTTGGTACGACCGGCTGACGACCGACGGGCCGGAATGGCTGGAGATCGTCCAGTCGGCCCGCCCCGAGCAGAAGCCGGTCGCGCCGCCGCGGCCGCGGACCCCGATCCTGCCGTTCCTGCGCCCCGCCCAGCCGTCACCGGCCAGCCCGGAGACCCCGCCCAGGGCCCTCGACCCGCTCGAGTTGGCGCTGACGCCGGACAGTGAGGAGGAGCACCGTTCGGAGTGGTCGCTGGCCTCGCTGGCAGGGGTCGCGTCGCATCTGGGGCGCCTCCCCCGGCTGGGCAGCGACCTCAACACCATCGCGCACGGCCTCGAGCACACGAAGTCGATGTACCGTCCGGGTCCGGTGCTGGTGAAGCTGCTGGACGAGGAGACCTTCGCCCCGGACAGGGTCCGCGCGTCCGGAATGACGCTGCGGATCGCCATGGTCGCGCTCGAGTCGGGCGAACTGCACTACATGACGGAGGCGGGCACGCTCGTCGACCGCAACAACGAGCCGCTCGGCCCCACCGCTCGCAACCTGACGGTCGGCATCCTCGCGTCCTGCTCGATCCCGGCGGTGTTTCGCCCCGTGCCGATCGGCGACGAGACGTATGTCGACGGCGGCGTGCGGGAGAACCTCCCCGCCGAACTGGCGATCGGACACCTGGGCGCGGAGCGCAACTACATCGTGAGTTCCCAGTCGAGCGGCGTCCACCGCCGGGCCTCCATGGCGGACTCCGACCTGTTCAGCATCATCATGCGCTCCACCGAGATCCTCATCGACGAGGCCGGGCGCGACGAACTGGCCTACGCCCACTCTGCCGGCTCGATCGTGATCTTCCCCGAACTCAGCGTGCACGACGCGATGACTGTCGACCCTGCGCTCATCGCGATCAACGAGGCGTACGGCTGGCTCCGGGCCGCCGAGCAGCACCTCGGCCTGAGCGAGGGCGCCGAGGCGCGCCACCGGCGCATCATCGAGGCCCGCATCCGAGCCCTGCAACACGAGAACGCGTACCTTGCGAACCCCGAACCGGACCGTCGCCTGATCCGGGCGCTGCGCAGCGCCAAGGTCGAGGTCCGCGACGCCGTCCGGTCGGCGGCCTCCATCCCGCTGCCCCCCGGCGCCGAGGACTGGTGGCGCACCTGGGAGAAGCGGGCGGTCGCCCCGACCGAGGCGCCGCCGTGGCTCGAGGATCTCGGCTGACCTTCAACCCCCTACGGTCTGCCGACGGCGTCGCTCGAGGACACCGGCCAGGAGCGCGACCAGGAGGCCGGCGACGGGGATACTGAGCAGCCCGACCCGGAGCCCGGCCTGGTCCGCGATCAGCCCGACCAGGGGCGGCGACAGCAGGAACCCCAGCCGCATCAGCCAGCTGACCACCATGAGGCCAGTGCCGTGGCGGAGCCCCGGCAGTTCGTCGGCGGCGTGCATCGCCGCCGGAACGAGCGTCGCGACGCCGAAACCGGCCGCGGCGAACCCGACGAGGGTGCCGGGCACGGTCGGGAAGGCCAGAGCCAGACCCATGCCGATGGCCGCGATGAGACCCCCGGCCCGGGCGACGGCGCGCTGACCGAAGCGGTCGACCAGACGGTCGCCGACCATGCGCCCCACGAACTGCGCACCCACCAGAGCGATGAAACCGAGTGCGGCCAGGGCCGGGGCGGCACCCAGCGTGCCGAGGTACAAGGTGGCCCACGAGTTTCCCGCGTCCTCGACGACGGTGCCCCCGATGGCGATCAGCACGAGCGCCGCCATCGTCGCGCCAGACCGCGTGGAAGGAGTTGATGATCGAACGGCCGTAGCGCCGCTGCACCCGCAGCGCGTGGGCATTCTGGGCGACGTCGGTGATGGCGTCCACGGCACCGCCGAGCAGCAGGCCCACCGCGAGGAGCAGCGCGCTGGGTGCCAGCCCCGCCGCCACCACCGCGAGGCTGGTCAGCAGCGTGCCTGCGACGGCCACCCGGCCTGACCCGAACCGGCGGATCAGCCCTGCGGCCGCGAGTCCGGCGACGATCGCGCCCGCCGGGAAGGCGGCAACGGCCAGTCCGTAGGTGGCGTTGTCGAGGCCGAGCGCGAGCTTGATCTCGGGGTAGCGCGGCAGCAGGTTCGCGAACAGGGCGCCGTTCGTGAGGAACAGTGCGGCGACGGCGCCGCGCGCACGGCGGTCGACGGCCGGGGGCGCCGTGAGGGTGGCGGAGGAGGACATGTGTACGAGCGTACACGCCCTTCGTGTACGCTCGTACACATGGCTGCTGACTACTTCGCGGGCGATCCCCGCACCAACTGGGACCGGATGCGCGACGGCGACGACTACATCGCCGACGACCCCCGCATCTTCGAGGCGACTAACCGTGCCGCACAGCTCGCGGCCCGGTTCGAGCAGGAGGTCCTGGCCGGCGACGACGCCGTCGCACGCGCCACCCTCGTCGACCTGCTCGGCTCGCTCGGCGACAACGTCTGGCTGGGCGGCGGCGTCATCGTCTGCCCCGGCGTCACGATCGGCGACGACTCGGTCATCGGCGCCGGGTCCGTCGTGACCCGCGACATCCCGGCCGGCGTCATCGCCGTCGGCAACCCTGCCCGGGTGCTGCGGAGCCTCTGACATGACCGCACCGGTCAACCCCCGCCACGACCCCGCCCGTCGCGACCGGATCATCGACGCCTGCCTCGACGTCATCGTCGCCCACGGGGTGGCGGGCACGTCGGCCAGACGGGTCGCCACCGAGGCCGGGGTGCCGCTGGGCTCCGTCAGCTACCACTTCGAGGGCATGGACGACCTCCTCCACGAGGCGCTGCGGCGGTTCGCCGACTCGGTGGCCGACCGGTTCACCGCGCGGCTGACGGCGGCGACGACGCCGGCCGAGGCGAGGGCCGCGGTGGCCGAGACGATCGGCGCCGACGTGTTCGTGGCCCACCGGGACCTGGTGCTGACGACTGAGCTGTACGCGCTGGCCGCCCGCGAACCCCGCTACCGGGCCCTCACCAACGGGTGGATGACGCGAAGCCGCGCGGCCCTCGAACGACACTTCGATCCCGTCACCGCCCGGCTGCTCGACGCCATGGTGGAGGGCCTGACGCTCCACGCGGCCCTCGATGTGGAACCCGCGGATCCGGCGGTAGCCCGCGCGGCGCTGGAACGCCTGATCCCGGGCTGATCAGGCCAGCGGGCCCGTGCTGTCCCGGAGGACGAGGTCAGGGGTGAGGACCACGCGGCGGTGCTCGTGCTGCACGCCCTCCTCGCGCTCGGTCAGCAGCAGATCGACGGCGGCTCTGGCCATCTGATCGACGTCCTGGCGCATCGTGGTGAGCGCGACGCTGAGATGAGGGGCGTAGCTGACGTCGTCGTAGCCCATGAGCGCGATGTCGCCGGGGATCGAGATGTCGCGGGCGAGCAGCAGCGACTGCATGATCCCCATCGCGAGCAGGTCGTTGGCCGCAAAGATGCCGTCGGGGCGTTCCTCGGGCGGCAGCGAGGCGATATGGTCGCCGAGCCGCGCCCCCTCCTGCATGGTCTGGTCTGTCGTCTCGAGGGTCCGCAGCCGCACGCCGTTCTCGGCCGCGGCCCGGAGCGCGCCCTGCCAGCGGTCACGCACCTGGCGCCGCGGGCCGCCGACGAAGGCGAGATCGCGGCGGCCGCAGGCGATGAGGTGCTCGATCCCCCGGTAGGCGCCGACGTCGCCGTCCATCTCGACGGTGCAGAAGTCTGACACCTCGTCGCTCGGGTACCCGAAGAGCACGAACGGCATGCCGCTGCGGTGCAGCCGGTGGATCCGCTCGGTGATGCCGGCGATGGGCGCCACGATCATGCCCTCCACCCGCTGCCCCTCGAACAGGTCGATGTAGCGGTTCTCCCGCTCCGGCGACTGGTTGCTGCTGGCGAGAACCGAGATGTAGCCGCGTTCCTCGGCGGCGAGTTCGAGGGCGTGGGCCAGGTCGGCGAAGAACGGGTTGCCGATGTTGAGGACGATGGCTCCCAACGTGGTGCCGCCGCCCATCTTCATCTGGCGGGCCAGGTCGTTGCGGACGAAGCCGAGCTGCGCCATGGTCGCCTGCACGCGCGCCAACATCTGCGCCGAGACCAGCTCGGGCCTGTTGACGACGTTCGAGACCGTACCGATCGACACGCCGGCTGCTTCGGCCACCTCCCGGATGCCCGCTGCCTTGGCCATGGAACCCCCTCGCGTCGGCCGTTTCCTCCGATTCTGGCGCATCGTGCTGGAAACCCCCATCCGACCCGCCATCGATCCGACCGGGCCCGTCGCGGATTAGCGCTTCGACTTGCGCCAGCCTGCGTCGCGGGCCTCCTGCTCGGTGCAGAACCACATCTCGCCGTTGTATTCGTCGATCTGCGTCTCCTCGTAGTGACGCTGGCCGGGGACGTGGTAGATCTTCTCCTTCTTGCGGCTGATGTTGCCCTTGATGAGGCATTCACCCTCCGGCTCCTCCTCCCCGGAGACCAGCGGGGCGATCGGTTCCGGGTCGCAGCCCCCGCCCCACACCCCGAGGGAGGCCTGTGCCGCCGCCGTCTCGGCTGCGACGTGGCGATCGAGGTAGGTGTAGGCCGCCGAGTAGGTGTACTCGCGGCCGAGCCCCTGGGCGATCAGCGCCTCCGCGACGCTGACGCCGTCGACGGTGAACACGTGGCGCAGCAGGCGGCCGTACTGGTCGACGTCGTCCTGCGTCGGGTCGGGTTCGAGCCGGACCTCGCGGGACTGCACGAGCGACTGCATGGCGCTGGCCGCCTCCTGGTAGCCGCACTCCTCGCGTTCCGGGGTGTCGATGCCGATGATCCGGATCCGCTGGTCGCGGCCGTCGATCTCGACGTCGATGGTGTCGCCGTCGATGACGCCGGTCACCCGGTGGAGCAGCTCGACGGGCTCGGGGTCGGCTCCGGTGTCGGGGAAGGCTCGGGCGACGGCTCCGGCGAAGGCTCAGGGGATGGGGTCGGCTCGGCGCTCGGAGTCGTCGCCTCCGCGACCGGAAGCACCGCGGGACGGCGCTCTCCAGGTCGTCGCAGCCGACCAGCCCGCCAAAGCCGAGCGCGCCGATGATGATCCCGATGGCCCACTTCTTCATGCCGTCTCCCCCACGGTCGCAAGCGATGTGTTTGGCGGCACCCTACCCGGGAGGCACCGGCGCCCCACCCTCAGGGGTGAGGTTCGCCGGTTCCCTGCTACGGCGTGACCAGCACCTTGCCCGAGCTGGTCGCCGCGGCGGTCTCGAACGCCGTCGCGAGGTCGTCGAGCGGGTAGGTGGCGGAGACGAGTTCGTCGACGGGGATGCCTCCGGCCCGGGCGATGCCGAGCGCGGCCTCGACGTCGGCCTCGGTGTAGGCGGCGCACCCCTGGATGCGGATCTCGAAGTCCTGGATGATCGGCATCGGCAACGTCGCCTCGCGCGGTGGGACGCCGACGACCAGCAGGGTACCGGCGCGGCGCAGCACGCCAACGCCCTGACACAGCGACCGCTCGGTGGCGACGCAGTCGAGCACCGCGTCAGCGGGTCCTCCGAGAGCGGCGCGGATCTGCTCGTCGGCGTCGGGGCGGTGGCGTCGACGGCACCGTCGGCGCCCATGCGCCGCGCCCGCTCCAGCTTGCCGGGCTCGGTGTCGGTGACGACGACGGTGGCCGCACCGGCGCGGCGGGCCGCCACCAGTGTCAGCGCGCCGATGCTGCCGGCCCCGAGGACGACGACCCGCGCGCCGGTCAGGTCACCGGCGATCCGGACGGCGTGGACCGGGGTCGCCAGGCATTCGACGAGTGCCGCGGTCTCGTCGTCGACGTCATCAGGGATGGGGAAGAGGTTGGTCAGCGGCGCAACGAAGTAGTCGGCCATCCCGCCCGAGAGCGCCCGGGAGGGGTCGCACCCGATCCAGGCCAGGTGTTCGCAGGCGTTGGTGCGCCCCGCCGCGCAGTTGACGCATTCGCCGCAGGCGACGTTCGGCTTGAGCAGGACCCGTTGACCGACCTCGAGCCCGGTGGTGCCTTCGCCGAGGCCGGCCACGACACCCACCGCCTCGTGGCCGGGAACGTAGGTGCTTGTCAGGAAGGGGTGGTGGCCGGCGACGGCGTGGGTGTCGGTCCCGCAGATCCCCACCAGGCTGCTGGCGATCAGCGCCTCGCCGGCGGCAGGGGTCGGGACGGGATGCTCCTCGAGCCGCACGCCCGTGAGTGGCTCGACGAGCGCGCGCCGCATGACGGCGGTCGAGGAGGCGTCGGGGCGCGGCGTGGTGCGGTCGTGCGGTGTGGTCGGCGTCATGGCGGTTCCCATCAGTCACTGCGGGGAGGCCTTCATCGGTCTCCGGGGCTGACGACCAGTCTCGCCCGCCCGGACGGTTCCCTCTAGCACCCGGGAGGGCCCGCTACTGATACTTTTTTGCCATCCACCCGGCCGTACCCTGCGGCCGATGACGGCGCGGAGGAGGGCGGCATGGCCACGCTGGGAGCGGCCTCGGCCGGTACAGGCGACGCCGCACTCCCCGGCCTGCGACCACCGAGCCGCGAGATCGTCGTCCCCGACCTGGACAGCATGGTGCGATGGCACGAACACGCCTACCCACATCCGCTGGCCCGCTGGCACACGCATCCCGAGGTGGAGATCCACCTCATCCGCTCCGGCACTGGGCTCGCGTTCGTTGGGGACCACGTCGGCGCGTTCGCCCCGGGCCACCTCACGCTGATTGGCTCACACCTGCCCCACAACTGGATCAGCAATCTCGCGCCCGGCGAGTCGATCCCGGGGCGCGACGTCGTGCTGCAGGTTCACCCCGACAGCCTCCGCGAGTTGGCCCGGCTGGCACCCGATGCCCTGGAGGCCGTGCGGCTGGTCGACTCAGCGGCCCGCGGGTTGGAGTACTTCGGGGGGACGGCCGCCGCCGGCGCCCGGGCGCTGGAGCGGATCGGCGCGAGCACGGGCGTGGAGCGCCTTCATCACCTGTTCGGCCTGTTCGCCGTCCTGTCGAGGTGCCCACCGCATGAGCGGCGCGAACTGTCAGGAGTCGGCGCTGCCGCAGCCACGGATCCGGCGGTCCAGGCCCGCGTCAACACGGCGTTGGACTTCATCACCGAACACCTCACCGAGGAGATCCGCCTGCCGGAGGTCGCGGCGCTGGTGGACATGTCGCCGTCCGCGTTCTCGCGCTTCTTCACTCGGGCCGCGGGCCGGGGCTTCGCCGAGATGGTCCGCCGGCTGCGCATCATTCGCGCCTGCCACCTGCTGGCCACGACGTCGGCCCCGGTGTCGGAGATCTGTTACGAGGTCGGCTTCGGGAACCTGTCGAACTTCAACCGCCAGTTCCGCAGCGAGACGGGAACGACGCCGCGCCGCTACCGGGCCACCGCGACGGCGGGCCAGCGCTCCTTCGCGTGACGCCGCCCCGACGGGCCACATGGCGGAGATAGATGGCTGTTGTCATGGCTGTCATGGCACGCAGACCCGATCCGACCGATCCGGCCCCACATCCACTTTGACTAGGCCCGCAACCGGTGCCCCCAGCGGGGCTCGAACCCGCGACCCATGGATTAAAAGTCCACTGCTCTACCGACTGAGCTATAGGGGCGTTCGGCAGTCTAGCGCGACGCGCATGGCACCCTTGAGCCCATGGGCCCTTGGACGTGGTTTCTCGTGATCGTGCTAGCTGGCGGAGCACTGCTGGCAGGGGCGCTGCTGCTCGACCGTCGGGAACGACGGCGGCTGACGGGCGCCGACGAGCCGGCCCCGGCCCGCGGGGTCGAGGCCGTCGACCGCAACGTCCCCACCTACGTCACGCAGGACGAGATCGACGCGATGCCCGCACCGTCGAGCGGCCAGGGCGGCGACCTGCCACGCCGAGGCGAAGGTTTCGCCTTCGGGCATGCGCATCCCGACTTCGCCACCAACAGCGCCGGCGCCTCCCTCGACACACCGCGGGTGCTGGTCGTCGACGGCGACGTCACCAGCATGCGCGAACTCCTCCGACCCCTGTCAGGCGCGACCCCGGAGCATCCCCTGGCGATCGTGGCGGCCGGGTGGCACCCCGAGGTTCTGACGACGCTGGCCGCCAACCGCCGCGCGGTGGGGCTCCCCGTGCTGGCCGCGACGGGCTCCACGCAGGATCGTCGACGGCTCGCCGAACTCCTGGGAATCGAATCGCTCGAGGCCGCCGATCTTCAGGCGGGCTACCTTCCCGACTCGGCGGTGGGCAGGGCTGCGCACTGGTCGAGCACCGGAGCCCGTACCTGGGTCGAACCTGAACCGGAGGGACGAACCTCAACCTAGGGGGGGTCAACCTCAAGGTCGACTTGACCTGAGCATGTTCCTGAGAATTCTGGGCCTCCGAACTCTCCCTCCGGGTTCCACCCCAGTGACCCCCGAGAGCAAACTCCCTTGTCAACCAGGGTTTAACCCCACGCTTCACACTGGAATCACACCGTCGTAGTTCTTGCTCACAGCGCGGCGTGTCGGCTTGTGATCGTCTCAGCAAACTCTCAACCACCCTTGGCCAGAGGCCCCCACACCTCTTAACGTCCCCTCCAGCGGCCGGACGTGTCGAGGGCATCTGCCCTGAGGAGGCGACACGTCCGACCATCCAACGTGGAGGAACGACGTGAACAAGGCACTCAGGGGACTGCGCGGCTTCGCAGCAGCGACCAGTCTGGCCATCCTGGTCCAGGGACTCGGAACGATCGCACTGACGCCCGGCGCGGATGCGCTCGACGGACAGGTCACCACGACGACGCGCGTGCATGTCCGTACCGGCCCCTCGACCTCCAACAAAAGCCTCACCGTCCTGAACAAGGGCGACAAGCTCACCGCCTCCGGTTCGAGCAACGGCTGGACGAAGGTGACCTGGAACGGCAAGACCGCCTACGTGGCAAGCGCGTACCTGATGAAGAGCGGCTCCGCGAGCTCCGGCAACGGAACGTCCGAGTCGACGACCGGCGCCGTCTACACGACCGCCAACCTCAACCTCCGCACCGGCCCGTCGACGCGTGACTCGATCCGCTACACCGTCCAGCGTGGCACCCAGGTCGTGCTCACCGGCAAGGTGAACAACGACTTCGCCCAGTTGACCTACAAGGGCGTGACCCTCTGGGGCTCGACCCGCTACCTCAGCGGCAGCTCCGAGGACGCCTATCAGGAGGCGCTCCCGAAGGTCGTCGGCAAGAAGCGCGGCACCACCGCCCTCATGGTCCGCACGACGTCCACGACCGGCTTCACGAACCTCGGCGACGCCCCGAAGGGCACGATCTTTGACGTGACCGGCGTGACCGAGAACGGGATGGCACAGGTCATCTACAACAACGCCGTCCGCTGGGTCAACGCCAAGTACCTCGTGGCCGTCGACGACTCGGCGACCGGCCCCGCCGTCCCCGAGGCCCCGGCGACGACGACCAAGTACGCCACCACGGTCCTCAACATCTGGGCCGCCTCGAAGGGCACCTCCTACAGCGGCGAGATCCCGAAGGGCGGCACGCTCGCCACCACCGGCAAGGTGGAGAACGGACGCGCCGAGATCGTCCACAACGGCGCGGTCAAGTGGGTCACCGCCAAGTACGTCTCGGCCAGCAAGCCGTCGACCGGCGGCTCGACCGGGTCCGGCTCGGGCTCGTCCCTGAACAAGGGCTACTCCAGCGGCCTCGATCAGACCAACGAGAACGTGAAGTCGATCGTCCGTGACATCTGGAGCCGCTACCCGCAGATCAAGACGATGTACGGCTGGCGCCGCGACGTCACCCCCGATCACCCGGCCGGCCGCGCCGTCGACGTGATGATCCCGAGCTACAAGAGCAACTCGGCCCTGGGCTGGGAGATCGCGAAGTACTACCAGGCGAACGCCAAGCAGTACGGCATCAACTACATCATCTTCGACCAGAAGATCTGGTCCGTCGCCCGCAACAAGGAGGGCTGGCGCGCCATGGCCTCCCGGGGCGGCGACACGGCCAACCACAAGGACCACGTCCACATCAACACCTACGGGTAAACCGTCGTTTGAAACCGGGGACCAGCACCCCCTATGCTGGTCCACGCTAGGTCCCCATCGTCTAGCGGCCTAGGACTCCGCCCTTTCACGGCGGCAGCACGGGTTCGAATCCCGTTGGGGATGCGAAGGGTCCACCTCCCTTGGAGGTGGCCCAAACCGGTAGCCACAAGGGCTTTTGCCTGATGTGACAGCGAGGCGAGAGTCACGCTATAGTTACCGGGCTGGCTCAGCCAGCAGGTCAAGAAATTGGCCCCGTAGCGCAGTTGGTTAGCGCGCCGCCCTGTCACGGCGGAGGTCGCGGGTTCGAGTCCCGTCGGGGTCGCTAGGTCAGGCGAAAGCCAGGCCACCGGCCAGGTAGCTCAGCTGGTAGCAGCGTTCGCCTGAAAAGTGAAAGGTCGCCGGTTCGATCCCGGCCCTGGCCACAGAAGCCCCTGGTTATCCAGGGGTTCTTTCATTTCCAGGGCTCCCCTGCGTCACCCCTGAAGGCCAGCTACCGCTGCGATGGCATCACCCGGATCGACGACAGGTCCGCGTGGCAGACTCTCCGGAGAATCTGACGATGACGAACTCAAGGAGTCCCCGCATGACTGATGCCCTCGTCCCCGACATAGCAAACCAGAAGGCCGCGCAGTGGTGGCGCCAGGCCGTCGTGTACCAGATCTACCCCCGCAGCTTCGCCGACTCGGACGGTGACGGCATCGGCGACATCCCCGGCATCATGTCGCGCGCCGACTACCTCGCCTCCCTCGGGATCGACGCCGTCTGGCTGAGCCCCTTCTACCCGTCGGCGCTGGCCGACGGCGGCTACGACGTCGCCGACTACCGCGACGTCGATCCCCGGCTGGGGACGTTGGCCGACTTCGACGCGATGGTGGCCGCCCTTCACTCCCGCGGAATCAAGGTCGTCGTCGACATCGTCCCGAACCACACCTCCGACCAGCACGCCTGGTTCCAGGAGGCCCTGGCCGCCGGGCGCGGGTCCGCCGCCCGCGAGCGCTACATCTTCCGCGAGGGAACCGGCGTCGACGGGGAACTGCCGCCGACCGACTGGCAGTCGACCTTCGGTGGCGCAGGGTGGGAGCGCGTCGAGGACGGCCAGTGGTACTACCACCACTTCGCTGTGGAGCAGCCTGACCTGAACTGGGCCCACCCCGAGGTCCGCGCCGACTTCCTCACGACCCTGCGCTTCTGGTCCGACCGCGGCGTCGACGGGTTCCGCATCGACGTCGCCCACATGCTGACGAAGGACCTCACGGAGCCGCTGCCGTCCACCTCGCAGCTCGAGGAGATCCCCCGCGACGGCAACCATCCGCTCTTCGACCGCGACGATGTGCACGAGGTCTACGCGGGATGGCGCGAGGTGTTCAACTCCTACGACCCACCGCGGACCGCCGTCGCGGAGGCATGGGTGGAGACGCCCGAGCGTCGCGCCAAGTACGCCTCGGCCGACAGCCTCGGGCAGGCGTTCAACTTCGATCTGCTGGTCGCCGACTTCGATGCCGCCCAGTTCCGCACGATCATCACCGACAATCTCGCCCAGGCCGCGGCGACCGGCTCGTCAACGACGTGGGTGCTCTCGAACCACGACGTCACCCGGCACGCCACCCGCTACGGCCTCGCACCGCTGAACGGGCGCACGGTCAAGCAGGGCACGGAGTGGATCGCCGCCGGCGGCCCCGAGGACGCGCTGGACCGGGAGCTCGGCCTGCGCCGGGCCCGGGCGGCCACCCTGCTGCTACTGGGCCTCCCCGGCAGCACGTACCTGTACCAGGGCGAGGAACTCGGCCTGCACGAGGTCGCCGCCATCACCCCCGAGCAGCGGCAGGATCCCGCGTTCTTCCGCGGAGCCGACTACGACGGCCTGGGCCGTGACGGATGCCGCGTGCCGCTGCCGTGGACGGCGTCCGGTTCTTCGTTCGGATTCGGCAGCGGCGGGGCGCACCTGCCGCAGCCGGCCTGGTTCGGCGCACACGCCGTCGACGCGCTGGACGGCGTCGAGGGCTCGACCCTGTCGCTGTACCGGCGCGCACTCGAGCTGCGCGGCGAACTGCAGGCCGACGAGGAGCTGCGGTGGATCGACACCGGCAGGGACGATGTGCTGCGCTACGCCCGCCCCAACGGCTGGGAGGTGGTCACGAACTTCGGTTCGGAGCCCTTCGAGCTGGGCCCTATCGCCGGCGTCGTGGTGCTCTCCAGCGGAGAGGCGTCCGGGGCGACGGTTCCAGGCGACACGACGGTCTGGATCGCGCCAGCTGTCTGACCGACGCTGCGCTCGGTGGTCTCCACCGGTTCGCCAGCCGCGCCGACGGCGTTAGGCTGGGCCGGTGAAGACCACCGAGCTGCCCGTGGGCACCGTCCACACCGAGATGCACGCCGACCTCGCCGCCGCCCTGCGCGATGAGGAGGCCGCACTCGCCGCCTGGCTCGACATCACCCCGCTGGCCCGCAACGAGTGGCTCTGCTTCGTGGCGGAGGGCAAGTTGGCGGAGACCAGGGTGCGCCGCATCGAGCGCGCCGTCTCCCAGCTCGCCGGTGGGCAGCGCCGTCCGTGCTGCTGGCCGGGGTGCGCCCACCGGGAGCGCAACGGCCGCTGACACCGTCAGTACAGCCGCGCCAGCGCCTCAGCGAACAGCTCTTCCCCTCCCTCCGCCGCACCCCGGGCGACAAACCAACGTGAGACGTTCATCACGTCGCGGTGCAGGAACTCGATCCCCTGCGGGTTGACGGTGACGTCGACCAGTTGCGGCAGGTCGATGACGACAAGCTCATTCGACGCCGTGACGAGCAGGTTGTAAGGCGACAGGTCGCCGTGGGCGAAGCCGTCCTCGGCGAGGGTGAGCACCACCAGCCGGAACTGCTCCCAGAGTGCCGCCAGGGCCTCCGGGCCGGGGCGGCTCTGGGCGAGCCGGGGAGCGGCATGGCCGAGGCCGTCGTCGATGAACTCCATGAGCAGTTCCTCGCCGTCGTGGCTGACGGGATAGGGCACGCGCACCCCGGAGCCCCACAGTCGGCACAGCGCCAGCCACTCGGCTTCTGCCCACATCCCAGCGATCAGGCCGCGCCCGAACGTGCTGCGGTTGGCGATCGCGCGCCGCTGTCGGGACTTCTGGTGGCGGCGGCCCGCCTGGTAGGCGTCGTCACGGCGGAAGAGGCGGTGGTCGGCGCCTCGGTACCGTTTCGCGGCGAGCAGGCAGGCGCCATCGGGACCGGTCCGCTCGATCAGGTGGACGTCGGCTTCCTTGCCGGACTTGAGGATGCCCAGTTCGGTGTCGAAGGCCTCGCCCGAGGTGATCACCCAGCTGGGTCGCGGCTGAGGGCCGTGGGAGACTCCGAGTTCATCCCAGGTGGTCCAGCGGTCGCCGCCCGGTGGCGCGAGGACGGTGACGTCCCACTGGACCGCGGAGGATGCGCGGACCCCGGAGGGACCAGTTGGGCGTGGTGCGACGACGGCGTCGTCGTCGGAATCGACGTGGTTGCGCTCAGGCGTGCTGGCCGAGCGGGAAGGTGTTGACACGGGTTCTCCGGGAGTTCGAAGGACGCGCCGCCGGACGGCAGCGCGTGTAGCTGTGACGGGACATGTCTTCGACCTCCTTCCGAATCGCGGGTCGGGCACCGACGCTACTCCCCCATCGCCGGTTCCGCCAGCCCCTACATGCGGAACGGATGGGGTCTCGCCCCGACGCTGCCCGTCCTGACCCCGGCGCAGCTCCAACCCGTGCCGCTGCGGCTATTTCCTCATTGGGGGGACGTGGCCGGGTCCGCGCGCAGCTCCTCCAGGACGCGCAGATCCTCCGTGCGCAGGGCGTGGTTGGTCCTCAAGGTATTCCCCTGTCTCCGGTGACATCACCAGGAGACTAGCGACGCCCACCGACAGAGCGGTGTGCGGGCGCACGACTACCAGGAGGGGTCGGGTGCCGGGGGCTTGTTGGGGCGGAGATACAAGGTGGAGTCCATGGTCCAGCCCCGAACGGGTTGCTGATCCGGCGGAGCATGACGCGGCGGCGGCACAGGATCCGGAATATGCGGCTCGATCTCCCAGCCATATCTCGCTTTGAAGACCAACCCGTCGGGCCGGTTCGGATTCCCCTCGATCGTGAACTCACCCTGGTGATGTTCCCGATGATGATGCGTACACAACGAGATCAACTCATCGATATCCGTCGAGCCACCCTTGCTCCAGTGACGCTTGTGATGATTCTCGAGGAACCGGGTCACCAGGCAGCCGGGATACCGGCAGCCGCCGTCACGATCCTCCACCAGCTTCCTGGTCCGGTCGGGGACGATCCGCATCGAGCGTCCCACCGACACCGGCGACGCGTTCTTCAACCACACCGGCCGGATGCTGCCGTCGCAGGTGATCCGCTCCACCAGATGCGCCGGCAAAGCGCCCTGCTTGTTGATCCAGCCCTTGCCATCGGCCTCGAGGTGGACCAGCACCTTGTAATGCTGCCGGCGTGACCCGGATTCGACCGAGCTGAGGGAGCGGGACGCGACCTCGAGGATCGCGTCAGCGAACGTGGCCTCGGTGTGACCGGCCGTGAACAGCGCGTCCTTCGCCTCCCGCAACGCCTGCTCCACCAACGCACCTTCGAGGGCGTCGGCTTCGTAGCGCAGCTGGAACCGGCCCCCCAACGTGCCCATCTGCAGGGTGGGCCCCTCATCACCGGACGGGCCGGGCCACGGGGTTTCGTACTCGTCGGGCGGTTCCTCGAAGCCGTACTTCGGCAACGCGCGACGCAACTGCTGCACCGTGGCATGCTCAACAAACACCGAGACCGCATCGCTGTAGGAGGCGGGAACATTCCGGGCCACCACCGTCATCTGATCTAGGCTCACGGTGCCGGCCGCCATCTTCTCCTCCAACACGGGAAACTCGCCGCGGCGGCGGGCGATCGCGACAATGTCGCGGGCGCGCGCCGGGGAGGTAGCGCACATTACGCTGAGCCAGTGCTCCGGGGATTGGATGCCGTTCTCCGCCCAGGTGAATGTGTCGAGAACCTCTGCGGTCAAAGCGATGAGTTCGTTGTTCAACTGGGCCAACTGCCCGGCGATCACACCTGCACGTTCCGCTGCTTCCTCCCAGCGGAGCAGGGTGTTGGTGTGGTCGGACAAACTCATGACTAATTGTACGTCTGGACGATTATGAGTTCAAGAGTTTGTCGTTTGTTTTTCTTCAGGAATGTGTCCGGATCGACCCTTCGAGACGCCGCTCGTGCCGGATCCTGAGCTTGTCGAAGGGCGCAACCTCCCAGGGACCTGCGGCTCGCTAGCCCTCAGCCCTCGACACCCGTACCCGCACCCAGCGACTCCAACTGCGCCTCGATCTCGTCCGCCGACACCGCACCCTTCAGGATCGACGCCACCTTGCCGTCCGCATCGATGAAGTAGTGGGTCGGCACCGAGTTCACCAGGTAGCTCAGCGAGATCTCACCGATCGGGTCGGGAACGCTCCGGATGCCCAGGTCCAGCCGCTGCGCGTAGTCGGTCACCGTGTCCCGGTCCTCGCGCAGGTAGATCGACACGATGTCGATCCGATCGGCCACCGCCTCCACGTCCGGGAGTTCCGCCCGACAGATGGAGCACCACGTGGCCTGGAACAGCAGCCAGATGGGCTTTCCGCTGTAGTCGTCGAGGGAGACGGGATTGCCGTCGATGTCCATGGCCCGGAAGCCCGGCGCGGGTTCGCCGACCTTCGCCACCCCCGCCGCCGCTACCGGCTCGTCCGCTCCTGCCGGGGCGCCCTTCACCAGGTAGACGGCGCCGAGCACCAAGGCCACCAGCGCGACAAGGGCGACGACACCCAGCGCGCTCCCCCGCTCACGCATAGGAGTGCAGGCCGCCGAAGATGTGGTTGCCGAAGTAGGCGAACAGCACCGTAATGAAGCCGAGGACGAGCATCCAGGCGGCCTTGCGGCCCCGCCAGTCCCGCACCACCCGCACGTGCAGGAACGCGCCGTAGACGAGCCACGTGACCAGCGCGGCGGTCTCCTTCGGATCCCAGCCCCAGTACCGGCCCCACGCCGTGTTGGCCCACACCGAGCCGAGCACGATCATGATCGTCAGCAGCGGGAAGGTGATGACGGCGGCCCGGTAGCCGATGTCGTCGAGCACCTCGAGGCGCGGCAGCTTCACGCGCCGGATCGACGGCTGCAGCAGATAGAGCACCGCGGCACCGAACGAGACGCACGCCGCGCCATAGGCGACGACCGCGAAGCTCACATGCAGCGTCAGCATGAGGCTGTTCTGCAGCGCGGGGATCAGCGGTTTGACGCTCGTGTCGAGCGACATGGCGTAGACGAGCATGCCGCCGGTCACCAGCAACACGATCAGCGAGATGAGCCGGATCCGGTACCGCACGTCGAAGAAGAGGTTGACCAGCAGGATCCCCCACGCGAACGCGATGGCGAACTCGTGCTGATTGGAGAACGGCCCGTGGCCCGTGTAGGTCATGCGCACGACGATGTAGGCGGTCAGCAGGACGACGGCCGCGATCTGGAAGGCGGTCGCCCACCATCCGAGCGAGCTGCGTCGCTGCGGCGACGCCCCGCCCCCGGCTGCCACGGCCTCCGCGGGCCCGTCACCGACGGCGACCAGCGCCCTCGACCGCGTCTCCACCTTGGCGCCCTGCCGCTGCGTGACGGCGGCGAAACACGTCGCGACGCCGAACAGCACGATCACCGTCGCCGCGGTCACCAGGTACTCGGCCATCTCAAGCATCGATCAGCTCCTTGTCGTGCGTGGTCCCGCCTGCGGAGGGCCCGGCGGGCGTTGTCTCCGCCCCGGGGGCGGTCGCGTCGATCCGCTCGATGAGCGTGCGGAAGTGCCGCTCGAAGGTGGTGTCCAGCTTCTCGGCCGACGCGATCTGCACCAGCGAGCCGTCGCCGTCGGGGGTCACCCGCACCCAGAGCCGACGGTGCCGCGCCATGAACGTCATGCACATGCCGAGCACGAGCAGCGTGGAGCCGACCCACATCCAGGCGGCGCCGGGATCCTGGCGGGCGATGATGCCGGTGTAGCGGAGCTCACGCTCGAAGGTGAGCAGCATGCCCGCGGACTCGGCCTCCTCGCCCTGCTCGACGGGGACGACGTCGAGCTTCGCATCGGTCGCGATGTCGTAGAGCTCGAAGACGGCGCTTCCCGGCGCGATGTTGGCGTCCATCGCCCCGGAGGCGGGCGTGACGACCAGCACCTCGATGCCGGCCCCCTCTGGCGTGATCTTGCCGATCGCGTAGCGGCCGTCGTTGCTCTGCCACTTCAGCGGCACCGGCCCCTCGAACAGCACAGAGCCCGCGGGATCGGTGATGCGCAGGGCGGCGGCGACCCCGAAGGACGCCTGATGCAGAGCGGTGCCGTCGACGCGCAGCGGCTCGTTGACCCGCACATCCTGCTCGCCGACGATCTGTCCGTCGCGCTCGACGACGAGGTGGCTGACGTAGTCGCTCGGCCTGCCGTCCTCGTCGTAGGAGTCCTTGAAGGAGACGGCCGTCACGGACAGCCCGGTGCCGTGGCCCACCTCGACGGTGTGGCCGACGGAGATGTCGAGGTTCTCCTCGAAACCCGTGAAGGCGGAGACGCCGAACGCGGCGAGGATGACGACCATCGCGGCGTGCGCGATCGCCGTCCCGAACGGGCCCCAGCGGAACCGGTCGGCGTACATGCCGACGGCGCCGCCGTCGAGACGATCGTCGGGCAGACGCCGGTAGAGGCTGCGGCCGAGCACTCCCCCGACATGGTCGAGCGCGGCCTGCGGGGCCAGGGGCAGCACCATCGAGGCGCGGTACTGGGCGCGGTCGAAGAACTTGCCCGTGACGTGGATCCGCGGCTGTGTGGCCCGCCGCCAGAGTTGCGGCACACGGTGCGCCGTGCAGGCGATGATCGACAGCGCCAGCAACACCGTGACGCCGAGGAACAGCGGCGACGCCCAGAGGTTGAAGATGCCCAGCACGTCGAGGACGAGGGTCCAGCCCCCGTAGCGGGCCTGCATCGACTCCAGGAACTGCGCGTGGGTCGTGGGGTCGCCGGCCGAGCCGGCCGGCTCCTGCGTGATGAGGGTGCCCAGGAGCGTCAGCACCGCCATCGCGATGATCACGAGCGCTCCCAGCGCCTTCGAACGCAGGATCCGGTAGACCCAGGCGGCCAGTTCTCGCATCGCCGTTACTCCTCCGTCGGGGGCGGGGTGCCCATGGCGTCAAGTGCGTCGAGGTGCGATCGGACGGTCGCGGCGAGGTCGGAATCGGGCGCGACCTCCAGCACCTTGTCCCAGTCGGCCCGCGCACCCTCGGTGTCCGGCGGGTCCTGGGCGAGGTGGATGAAGCCGAGGTTGAACCAGGCCTGCGGGTTACGGGGATCGACCTCGGTGACCCGGTTCCAGAGTTCCTCGGCGCGTTCGCCGTCACCGGCGTTGAAGTGGAGGACGCCGAGTTCGAGGTTGACGGCGACGTCGTCGGGGCTGCTCAGCAGCTTGGCCTCCAGCTCCGCCATCCTCGCGGCCCCCGACTCGGGCGACGCCGTCGCCGTCGGTTGGCCGCCGGCCTGATCGACGGGCGCGTCGGGCAGGCCGATGCGGAAGACCCCGTAGACGAGGCCAGCGATCAGCAGGACGCCGAGGACCAGCGCGAGTGGGCTGCGACTCGTGCCCGCCCGCGCGGCGACGGGGGTCGACTCCTTGTCCAGAGGTGTGTGGACCTTCGGCGTGCGCCGGGGCTCGTCGTCGACCTCGCCCAGCTCGTCCAGCGCCAGGTCGGCGTCAGTGAGGACGACGGGCTCGACGACCGGCTCTGCCGGGGGTGCCGACTCGCCGGCCTCCGGCGGGAGCTGTGCGGCCGCCCACTCCTGAAGCTCCTCGGGGGCGTTCCTCAGGAACTCCGCGAGGGCCTCGGGGTCGGGCGCGGCTGCGGGCGCGTCAGGCTTCACGTTCCTCGATCTTCTGCTTGTTGGCCTGGGAGATCTCGGACGGCGCGAACGTCGACGGGTCGACGCCCTTCAGGACGAGCTGCCCCTTCCGCGACGCGTCCAGCGAGTCGGCGATGATCCGCTCGATGTAGGCGGGCGCGTGGAAGCCGTACGAGTTCTCGGAGTACACGTAGTCGAGGTAGAAGCTGGCCTTGTTCTGGAACTCGCGGGCGGCGTCGATCGCGGCCGCCGGCGTCCCGTCGGTCTGGGCCTTCTCCAGGTCGGCGATCAGCTGGACGAGCGAGTCGAACGCCACGTCACGGGAGGCGATGAACTGGTCCTGGATCTTGACGACCCGGTTCTTCATCTCGTCCTCGGTCGAGTGGTGGCACGTCATGCACGAGGCGTTGACGTTCAGCATCGGCGACTGGATCTGGTGGTTGGTGACCTTCCTGGCACCCTCGGCCTCGTACGGCATGTGGCAGTCGGTGCAGCTGACGCCGTTGTCGGCGTGGATGCCCTGGCTCCAGATGTCGAACTCGGGGTGCTGGGCCTTGACGATCTCCGCGCCGGTCGTGGCGTGCGTGAAGTCCTTGTGCCCGTCCTCCAGGTAGTAGTCCCAGATGTCGTCGATGTTCAGGCCCTTGGTCCACGGGAACGTGAGCTCCTTGGTCTCCTTCTCGAAGTAGTACTCGACGTGGCACTGGGCGCACACGTAGCTGCGCATCTCCTGGCGGGTGGCGTCACGGTTGACGTCGTAATCCTCCACGCCCTCGCTCTTCTTGAGGGCGGTGATGCCCTTCTCGAACGCGGGGCGGGTGATGCGCAGCTGCATCGTCTGGGGGTCGTGGCAGTCGATGCACGAGACGGGATGGTCGGCGAGCTGGCTCGCGTCCGCGTACGACATCTTGTTCATCGCGGCGAAGCCGGCGTCACGATCGCCGTTGCCCAACTCGTCCATGATCGTGACGGTGGAGGCGTGGCAGTTGAGGCAGGCGCCGGGCTGCTTGAAGTTCTGCACCCGCAGCGTGTACCGCTGGTCCTCGAGCATGTAGGCGTGGCCCCGCGCGTGCCGGTAGTCCACCGAGAACGGGTAGCCATCCCACATGGTCACGAGCCGCGGATCCTCCTCGATCCGGCTGGTGGAGATGACGGTGCGCGGGTCGGTCTCCGAGGGGGTCCTGGCCTCCTGCACGGAGCCGGCGTGCACGGTCGCCGTCATCTCGCTGGTGCGCAGGAACGCCTCGTACTGGGCCGGGAAGTTCTGGCCCCACACCGCCGGGTCGGCGATGGTGTCGTCCAGGTCGACGACCTTGGTGTACGAGTCGCTGGCCTCGCCCTGGCGCTCGATGATGTTGGCCAGCAACGCGGTGATACCGGCCGTCGCGACCGCCGTCAGGGCGATCGCCGCGACGACGATGCCGATCCTGCGTGTCCGCTGGCTGCGGGGAGCCTTCGCGGGGGCGTCGTCGCCCTCGGGCTGTGTCTGGGTGGCCTCGGGGTCAGCCATGTCTACTCACCTTTTCCTGTGACCGACGTCGGAGTGGCAACGGGTGCAGCTGATCTGGTCGCTGCCTGCTGTCATGCGCATATCGCTGGTGAACTCGGAGTGGCAGTAGAGGCAGGCCTCGTTCGTCACCGCCCGGTTGGAATCACGGATCTCGATGTTCTCCGGGTACTGGCCGGTCGTGAACTTCAGACCGTGCCAGAACCCGTTGTCAGCCTTGACGTAGTACTTGCTGACGATGTTGTCGTGCGGCGCGTGGCAGTCGTTGCAGGTGGCCACGTTGGCGTGGCTGCCGGCGAGCCAGGCGTCGTAGTGCCCCTCCATCACGTGGCAGTTCGCGCACGTGGCGGGGTCGTTACCCAGGTAGGAGATGCCCTTGGCGTAGACAAACGTGAAGAGCCCGACGCCGATCAACGAACCGACGACGAAGACGCCCGCGGCGACAAGAAGATTCTTCTTCGAAATGCGGGACAACATGCGCTTGAGCCGTGTCATCTCTCCTCCTACGACGGAGCGTAGTAGATGAGGTGCGGGGCTGACGACCGGGCGACGACACTCATGTGGAGTCCCCGCGAACGTAGGGGCCGTACCTCACGTATTTTCCCCCGGGAACGTGTGGCTGGCCACGATGGGGTGTGGAGGTTGAGGAGCAGCTGTCGATGGCAGCCAGGTTTGAGGTCACGAAGAAGTACGCGGCTGCGTATGCGGCGGCACCGAAGAAGGGCAAGTCACAGATCCTGGACCAGGTGGTCGAGGTCACGGGCTGGAACCGGGACCATGCCCGCCAACAGTTGGTGGCCCGCCTCCGGCAGCCTCCCGGCCGGGCCAGCGCGACGGTCGCGGTGATCGATCGCCGCCGCACCAAGCCACGGAAGTACTCCTACGATGCGCTGATCGTGTTGCAGAGAGTATGGGCGGCCTCGGGCGGCAGCTGCGGGCAGTACCTCGCCCCGGCCATGACCGACTGGCTCGACGCCCTCGAAACCGAAGGCGCTCTGATCCAGGGAGAAGACCGCTACAGCGCTGCAGTACGGTCCGAGTTGGAACAGATGTCAGCAGCCACGATCGACCGATACCTGGCCCCCGCCAGAGCAAAAGACCCGATCCGCGGCAAGACCACCACCCGACCGGGCACGATGCTGCGCAACTCGATCAGTATCCGCAAAGCCGGCGATGAGGTCGAAGCCGAACCCGGGTTCTTCGAGGTCGACACCGTCGCCCACTGCGGCCCCACCCTGAAGGGCGAGTTCGCCCGCACCGTGAACTTCACCGACATCCACACCGGCTGGGTGTTCACCCGCGCGATCCGCAACAACGCCGCGGTCCATGTCCTGGCCGCGTTCGACACGTTCATCGAGCACGTTCCGTTCGCCGTGACCGGCATCGACTGCGACAACGGGTCAGAATTCATCAACCACGACCTCGTCGGCTGGGCCGGCCAGCGAGACGTGTTCTTCACCCGGTCACGGCCCTACAAGAAGAACGATCAGGCCACCATCGAGTCGAAGAACAACCACCTCGTCCGCCGCTACGGCTTCTACCACCGCTACGACACCAAGCTAGAGCTGGAGCTACTCAACCAGCTATGGACACTGGTCTGTGACCGGTTGAACTTCTTCACCCCTACCAAGAAACCCATCGGCTGGTCCACCGACACCGTCGGCCGCCGCAAACGGCTCTACGACAAGCCCAGCTCCCCCTACCAGCGACTCCTCGCCGCCGGCGTCCTCAACCCCACCCAACAGGCCGAACTCGCCGCCCGAAAAGCCAACCTCCGACCAGCCGACATGGCCCACCGCATCAACCTCATCCAACAAGAACTCACCCGCCTCGCAGCCGGGAAGACCCGCCGCCTCCAAGACCAGATCAGCTGGAAAGCACCCGACCCCGCAGGCCTCAAAACCCGAGCCGCCTAGCCCCCAGCTTCCCGGGGAAAAATATCTGAGGTAAGGCCCCCACCTACGCGGGGACTTGACAGTGAGGTACCACGCCGGGTCGCTCAAATGAGGACGAAGGTCGACTCCTGCGTCCGCCGGACGACGGCGTCAGGTGGCGTAGGCACGGAGGAAGCGGGCGTACTGGTCGAACACAGCGGCCCGGACATCCGGGCGTGACAGCACCAGATCATGCAGACCACCCTCGATCCTGGCCAACACCACGAGGTTCCCGAGTGCCGTGGTCCGCTCGGCGATGCGGTCGACGTCGAGGACGGTGTCGGCACCCAGGAGCGCCTCGTCCCAGCGGCGGCGGAAGTCGGACACCTCGGAGATGGCCACGAGGATCGGGCAGTCGATGTCGAGGCCGGCGGCGACGCGCGCATGCCCCTGCAGGACGGCGGCCAGCCACCCCAGCCGCACCAGGAACGCCGGATCGCCCTTCAGGTTGTGGTTGTAGACCCACTCCCCGTCCTGGTCGATGTCGATCGCCCGGTGGTAGATGCCGTTGTCGCCCATCGGGACGGCGGTCGTCGGCGCCACCGCGCCCGCCGCGCTGAACATCGGCTGCGTGGCCGAGCGGAGCATCGGGTTCGCCTGCAGCTCCAGCCACGGCGAGTTCAGGATCATGCCCGTGAAGGTGCCCGGCCGCTCGTTGGCGTACAGCACCGAGATCAGCCCGCCTGTCGAGTGGGCCATCAGCACGAGGTCGTCGTGCCCCTCGCCGCGGATGAGGTCGACGGCGAGGTCGAGCTCGACGAAGTAGTCGTCGAGCTTCGCGATGTAGCCCGCCAACTGCTTCGGCCGCAGCGAACGACCGTAGCGGCGCAGCTCGAGCGCGTAGAAGTCGTACCCGAGCCGCGCCATCTCGTCGGCCAGATGCGCCTGGAAGAAGTAGTCGTTCCAGCCGTGCACGTAGAGCACCGCCCGCCGCCCGGTGGGCGCATTGCGCCGCACCAGGGTGGCGACGAGCGTCCCGGACTGCTCGAGCGCATAGGTCGGCTCGTCAGGAAGCGGGATCGTGAGTTGCTCGTAACCCGGAAGTTCCGAGTCAGGCGCCCAGATACTGATGGGCACGACAGGTCACGACGAGCGGCGCTCGTCGTCCTCGTCGTCGTCGAGATACTGCGAGTAGTCTGCGTAGCCGCCGTACTCGTCCGACTCCTCTGCGGAGTCGTCCGTGACGTCATCGAGGTCGGGCAGACCGTCTCCTCGTAGCTCGCGCTCCAGTGATGCGAAATCGGTGGACACCGGGCGATACTTCAGATCGCGAGCCACCTTCGTCTGCTTTGCCTTTGCACGGCCGCGCCCCATATCGGGTCGACCCCCTTGCCTTGTCCCTCGCGGTCTCGCCGCGGAATCTGATCAATAACTCGTGGGGTACAGGCTACCCAATCCCCCCGGTTAGTCCAAAGACCCGCCCGGCAGGCTGAGACGCCGCTCGCAGCGGCCCGCGTCCCGGCGCGGCCCACTAAGCTGTGGGCCATCCAACCCTGAGGAGAACTACGCCATGGGCAAGATCATCTACACCCTCACCGACGAGGCACCGCTGCTCGCAACCTACTCGTTCCTCCCTATTGTCACCGCTTTCGCGGGCAGGCCGGGGTCGAGGTGGAGACGCGCGACATCTCGTTGGCGGGCCGGATCCTCGCCCAGTTCCCCGATCTTCTGCCTGCCGACCAGCAGACCCCTGACGCGCTGTCCGAGCTCGGCGCCCTGGCCACCACCCCGGAGGCCAACATCATCAAGCTGCCGAACATCTCGGCATCCGTTCCGCAGCTGAAGGCCGCCGTCGCCGAGTTGCAGGCGCAAGGCTTCGCGATCCCGGACTACCCCGAGGATCCGGCCACCGACGAGGAGCGCGACATCCGCACCCGCTACGACCGCGTCAAGGGCTCGGCCGTGAACCCTGTGCTGCGCGAGGGCAACTCCGACCGCCGCGCGCCCGAGTCCGTCAAGAACTACGCCCGCAAGAACCCGCACCGCATGGGCGCCTGGAGCGCCGACTCGCAGACCTCGGTGGCGACGATGGACGCCGACGACTTCCGCCACAACGAGCAGTCCGTGGTGATGGGCGCCGACGACGTCCTGACGATCCGGCTGCGCACCGCCGCCGGCGAGCAGGTCCTGAAGTCCGGGCTGAAGGTGCTGGCCGGCGAGGTCGTCGACGGCAGCGTGCTCCGCGCCGCGGCCCTCGACGCGTTCCTCACCGAGCAGATCGCCGCCGCGAAGGCGTCCGGCGTCCTGTTCTCGGTCCACCTGAAGGCCACGATGATGAAGGTCTCCGACCCGATCATCTTCGGTCACGTGATCCGGGCCTTCTTCCCCGAGGTCTTCGCCACCTACGGCGACGACCTCGCCTCCGCCGGCCTCTCCCCCAACGACGGCCTCGGCGCGATCCTCGCCGGTCTCGATGCGCTCCCGAACGGCGCCGAGATCCGCGCCGCCTTCGACAAGGGGCTGGCCGACGGCCCGACGCTCGCGATGGTGAACTCCGACAAGGGCATCACGAACCTCCACGTCCCCTCCGACGTCATCGTCGACGCCTCCATGCCCGCGATGATCCGCACCTCCGGCCACATGTGGGGCCCGGACGGCGCCGAGGCCGACACGCTCGCCGTCATCCCTGACTCGTCGTACGCCGGCGTCTACCAGGCCGTGATCGAGGACTGCATCGCCAACGGCGCGTTCGACCCGACGACCATGGGCACCGTCCCCAACGTCGGGCTCATGGCGCAGAAGGCCGAGGAGTACGGCTCGCACGACAAGACGTTCCAGATCCCTGCCGACGGCGTCGTCGAGGTCGTCAACGCGGCCGGCGAGGTGCTGATGAGCCATGAGGTCGCCGCCGGCGACATCTGGCGCGCCTGCCAGACGAAGGACGCCCCGATCCAGGACTGGGTCAAGCTGGCCGTCACCCGCGCCCGCGCCACCGGCTGGCCCACCGTGTTCTGGCTCGACCCGGAGCGTGCGCACGACCGCAACGTGGCCGACAAGGTCGCCACGTACCTCGCCGACCACGACACCGAGGGCCTGGACATCCGCGTCCTCAGCCCCGTCGAGGCCACGAAGCTGTCGGTCGAGCGGATCCGCCGCGGCGAGAACACCATCTCGGTCACCGGCAACGTGCTGCGCGACTACCTGACGGACCTGTTCCCGATCCTGGAGCTCGGCACCTCCGCGAAGATGCTGTCCATCGTGCCCCTGATGGCGGGCGGCGGCCTCTTCGAGACCGGCGCCGGCGGTTCCGCGCCGAAGCACGTGCAGCAGCTCGTCGCCGAGGACTACCTGCGCTGGGACTCGCTGGGCGAGTTCCTGGCACTGGCCGCGTCCTTCGAGCACCTGGCCGCCACCGAGGGCAATGACCGCGCCGCCATCCTGGCCACCACGCTGGACCGCGCCAACGGTTCGTTCCTGGACAACGACAAGTCTCCGACGCGTCGCGTCGGCGGCATCGACAACCGCGGCTCGCATTACTGGCTGGCCCGCTACTGGGCCGAGGAGCTCGCCGCCCAGACCGCCGACGCGGAGCTGGCCGGAGTCTTCGCCCCAGTCGCAGCCGCCCTCGCGGACGGCGAGTCGGCCATCGTCGCCGAACTGCTCGGCGTCCAGGGCAAGCCGGCCGACATCGGCGGCTACTACCGCCCCGATGCCGAGAAGGTCGCCGCCGTGATGCGTCCGTCGGCCACGCTCAACGCCGTCATCGACTCGCTGGCCTGACCCGGCCGGCGGCGCCCGGACAACGAGACGGCCCCGGTCTCTCCCTCGCGGGAGAGACCGGGGCCGTCTCTGTTGAGGCTACGACCACCGCGCCGTCGGGGGCTGGCGGGTGGCCGCTGCCGTCGGGATGGCTCAGCGCGCCTCTGCGGCGTGCTTCGCGATGATGTAGCCGTACACCAGCCCCTGGCTGATGGTGGCGCCAGCGCCGGGGTAGCTGTGGCCGAACACGTTGGCAGCCGCGTTGCCCTGCGCGTAGAGGCCCTCGATGACGTCACCGGAGGCCGTGACTGCACGACCGAACTCGTCGGTCATCACGCCGCCACAGGTGCCGAGGTCGGAGACGACCATCTTCACCGCGTAGAGCGTGCCGCTGAGCGGACGCACGTTCGGGTTCGGGGTCTGCGTCGGATCGCCGTAGTAGTGGTCGTAGGCGCTGTGACCACGCTGGAAGTCCTCATCGACGCCGGCGGCGGCGGTCGGGTTGAACCGCTCGAGCGTCTCGGTCAGGGCCGCCCGGTCGACGCCCATGCCTGCGGAAGGGGCTGCCGCGGGAAGATCCCGCCCGCGAAGACGTACGAGTTGCGGTACTGCTGGTCGAAGACCAGCCAGATGTCGCTGAGCGGGTCGCCCTCCCGCTCGCGGCGGAGCGCCTCCTGCCCGAAGCTCATGTAGTCGGTGGCCTCGTTGATGAACCGCTTGCCGGTCTGGTGGACGATCAGCGAGCCCGGCAGCGAACGCTCCGCGAGCATGACGGCCGGGGCCTGCCCCTCTGCGGCGGACGCGACGGCCGGGAACCACCAGGCCTGGTCGAGGTTCGCCAGCTCAGCGCCGACTCCCTCGGCAAGCGCCAGCGTGTCGCCCGTGTTGCCCTCGGCGCCGAGGCTGAGGTTGTCGTGGAGGTGCTGCGTGCGGGCCTGGAGCAGCTGGACGACGTCGTCGCGGCGGCGCACGCCGTGGATGATCCCGCACGCCGCGCCGACATCGTCGTGCGCGGCCTCGCCGACATCATGGTCGACCACCGCCCCCGCTACTCGATCATGATGAGCGACCCGGCGGTCGGCCCCGTGCTGGCCGCTGACCCTCACACCGCAGCCACCTTCGCCCGCATGGAACAGGCCCTGCTCGGCCCCGACCCGGACGCCGAACGGCGGCTGGCCGCCGCCTACTTCCTGGCCGCCTGCAGCGCGCCGGCCCAGCCGACGCTGCGGGAGGAGGGCACGATCAGCGCGGAGGCGATCCGCTCCAGCATCGTCGCCCTCGGCCACCATCTGCTGGGCTCAGCCGCCTGAGGGCCGCTCTCCCGCGGCCGGCCAGCGCCGCTTCCAGGGAGTCGGCCCGGCCCGCAGGCCGATCCCGACGAGCAGCACCGTCACCGCGAGCGCGGCTGCGAGCGCGGGCGAGAACGGCACCAGTTCGACGCCGAAGCACAGCGCGAACACGGGTGCCCGCTGGGAGACGGCGAGCACCGCAATCCCCAGCATGAATCCGACCGTGGAGGCGTGCTGCGCCCCGACGAGCGGTTCGACCACCAGCGCCAGCACCGTGCCGGCGCCCATCCCGACGGCCACGGCCGGCATGATCTGACCGCCGCGGATCCCGACGGCGAAGAACAGAGCGACCGCCGCGAACTTGACCACCGTCAGCAGCACGGCCTCCCACAGCCCGAGCTCTCCGGCGAGGCCGGCGGCGACGACCGCCTTCCCGTTGCCGAGGATCTGCGGTAGCACGATCGCGGCGGCGGCCATCAGCCAGAAAGCCAGCAGCCCTCCCGCCGCCTCCGCCAGGTCGCCCAGGTTGACGCGGGCGGCGCGGCTCCACACCCACCGCACCAGGGTGCCGAGCACGAAGGCCAGCGGCACGACGACGATCAGCCAGGCCATGTCGGGCCACGCCACGGACGGCGCGACGGCGAAGGCGGGACTGCGGGGCACCGCCAGCCACCCGATGGGAACGGCGATGGCGGTGGCCCAGCCCGCGATGAGCACCTCGCTGAGCCGACGGCCCCGCAGCACCCGCTCAACGGCGAACGCGACGCCCGCCAGCGGCGTGTTGTAGACGGCGCCGAACGCGGCCCCCATCGAGGCGCCGGCGAAGACCGTCACCGCTGACTCCGGCACCCGGAGCCGGGCCAACAGCCCACGGGTCAGCAGCCGGGCGAGGATGCGTGGCGCCTGTTCCCGACCCACGGGAGCGCCGATGCCGACGCTCACCGTCTGCAACAGCGCATCGGCGGCCTCGGCCAGGGGTCCGTTGCGCCTGCGCTGCCAGTGCCGCAGCCCCACCCAGGCGAAGGCGGCGACCGATCCCGCGGCCCCGACGACCAGGGCCTGACGGACCGTCGCCGGTTCCTGGGCGCTGGCGCTCTCGCCGGCTACGAGCCACTGGGTGGCGTCGAGCAGCGCCACCACGAGGACGGCGGCGAGCCCGGCCACGACCCCGGCCAGTGTGGCCAGCAGCCACGACCGGAGGAAGGAGCGCATCTCAGACGAGGCGGGCGGCCCCGGCGCCTTCCTCGGCGACGACCTCACCGAGAACCCAGGAGTGCACCTCGCGCTGCTGCAGGGCCGCCAGCGCCGCGGGCACCTGGTCCTGCGGCAGGATGGCGACCATGCCCACGCCCATGTTGAGGGTGGCGTCGATGTCGGGCTGTGAGACCTTGCCGACCTGCTGCACGAGCTGGAAGACCGCCGGAGGCGTCCAGCTGGAGCGCTCGAGGACGGCGGTCATCCCGTCCGGGATGACGCGGGCCACGTTGTTGGCGAGGCCACCGCCGGTGATGTGGCTCATCCCGTGGACCTGGGCCTTGGCGATCAGGTCGAGGATGTCCAGCGCGTAGACCTTGGTGGGCTCGAGCAGTTCCTCGCCCAGGGTGCGGCCCAGTTCGTCGACGTGCCGATCGAGCGCCCAGCCGGCCTGGTTGAGCAGCACGTGGCGCACCAGCGAGTAGCCGTTGGAGTGGAGGCCCGACGCCTTCATGCCGATGACGGCGTCCCCCACCTCGATGCGGTGCGCGCCGAGGATCGCGTTCTTCTCGACGACGCCGGTCGTGGCGCCGGCGATGTCGTACTCATCCGGGCCGAGCAGGCCGGGGTGTTCGGCGGTCTCACCGCCGACCAGGGAGCAGCCGGCCGCCACGCAGGCGTCGGCGATGCCGCCGACGATCGCGGCGACCCGCTCCGGCACCACCTTGCCGGTGGCGATGTAGTCGGTCACGAACAGGGGCTCGGCGCCGCAGACGACGAGGTCATCGACGAGCATGCCGATCAGGTCGAAGCCGATGGTGTCGTGCTTGTCCATGGCCTGCGCGATGGCAACCTTGGTGCCGACGCCGTCGGTGGACGTCGCCAACACCGGATGCCTGTATCCCTTGAGAGCGGAGGCGTCGAAGAAGCCGGCGAACCCGCCCAGCCCGCCGAGGACCTCGGGACGGCGCGAACGCGCCACCGACGCCTTCATCAGTTCGACGGCGCGGTCGCCCGCCTCGATGTCGACGCCGGCCGCGGCGTAGGCGCTGGTGTTCATGACACGTCCTCCAGGTTGAGCAGTGCCGCCTGGGCAGGCGGGATGGCGATCGGGTACCTGCCGTCGAAGCAGGCGCGGCAGAGTCGGTCGGCGGGGATGCGCGTGGCCTCGGTGAGCCCCTCGAGCGAGATGTAGCCGAGCGAGTCGGCGCCGAGCGAGCGGCAGATCTCGTCCACGCTCAGCCCGGGCGCGATGAGCTCGGCGCGGGTGGCGAAGTCGATGCCGTAGAAGCACGGCCACTGCACCGGCGGCGAGGAGATCCGGACATGGACCTCCTTGGCTCCCGCCTCGCGGAGCATCCGCACGAGGGCACGCTGCGTGTTGCCGCGGACGATGGAGTCGTCGACGACGACGAGCCGCTTACCCTCGATGACCTCGCGCAGCGGGTTGAGCTTCAGCCGGATGCCCAACTGACGGATGGTCTGGCTCGGCTGGATGAAGGTGCGCCCGACGTAGGAGTTCTTGACCAGGCCCTGGCCGTAGGGCAGCCCGGAGCCCTGGGCGTAGCCGATGGCCGATGGGGTGCCGGACTCCGGCACCGGGATCACCAGATCCGCGTCGACGGGGTACTCCTCGGCGAGCTTGCGTCCGATGTTCACGCGCACCTGGTGCACGCCGCGGCCGGCGATGGTGGTGTCCGGGCGGGCGAGGTAGACGTACTCGAAAATGCAGCCCTTGGGGTTCGCATCCGCGAACCGGCGCGTGCGCAGGCCCCGCTCGTCGACGGCGATGAACTCGCCGGGCTCGACCTCGCGGACGAAGCTGGCGCCCACGATGTCGAGCGCTGCGGTCTCTGACGCGACGACCCAGCCATTCGACAGGCGCCCGAGCACGAGTGGCCGGATGCCGTGGGGATCGCGGGCCGCGTACAGCGTCCGCTCTGTCAGGAACGTGAGGCAGAAGGCGCCCTTCAGCCGCGGCAGCACCTGCATGGCGACGTCCTCGAGGGACTCGTCGCCGAAGCTGGACATCAGGGCGGTGACCAGCGACGTGTCGTTGGTCGAGTCCATGGTCTTCTTCTCGGGCACGTGCTCCGACGGTGCGAGCTCCGCCAGCCACGCCTCGAGCTCGTGCGTGTTGGTCAGGTTGCCGTTGTGGGCGAGCGCGAGGCCGCCGCGGCTGGTCGCCCTGAACGTGGGCTGCGCGTTGTGCCAGACGCTGGCGCCCGTGGTCGAGTAACGGGTGTGCCCGATCGCGAGCCGTCCCGGCAGCGACTTCAGCGTCGCCTCGTCGAACACTTGGCTGACAAGGCCCATGTCCTTGTAGACCATGATCCGCTGGCCGTTGCTGACGGCGATTCCCGCCGACTCCTGGCCGCGGTGCTGCAGGGCGAAGAGCCCGAAGAACGTCAGCTGCGCGACGTCCTCGTCCGGGGCCCAGACCCCGAATACGCCGCACTCTTCCTTCGGTCCTTCGAAGTTCTCCACCCGGTCAGCGTAGTGCACGGGGCCCGTTCCACCGCCCCGTGGTCCGTGCCGTCCGGCCTGCGAAACCGACCGGTTCCCGGGTCAGCGCCCGAGGTCGTCGAGCGCGGCGAAGACGGCCTGGTTGTACTCGAAGGCCCGCACCGCCTCGGCCACCGCGACGTCGTGGTCGGCCTCACTCATGGGCGCCTCGTCGAGGGCGGTGCGGTAGCGGTCCTTGTACGGCTTGACCTTCTCGATCGTGGTGAACCGGTAGAAGGAGATTCCCGGGGCGCCGATCTCACGGATGCGGGCGGCGTACGCCTCGCTGGCGGGGTGGACGGCGACCTCGGACTCCCCCGGCTGCGTCAACGCGGCAAGGTCGGCCCTCAGCGTGTCGAGCCGCTCGAGCGCCGGATCGTGGAAGTGACGGAAGACCGGGTCGTCACCCATCGACCGCGAGACCTCCTCGAGGGCCGTGTAGACGACGACGAGCTGCGCAGTGAGGTTGCGCAGATCCTCGCGGGTCACGCTGCCCTTCACGAGGCGGGCCATGAACGGGCTCTCCTCGGCGCTGCGGTGGACCTCGCTCGTCTCCTCGCGGAGCCGTGCCGACAGGGCACGGGTGGCGATGGCAGCAAGCTGGGCGGTCATCCGATGTCCTTTCGCGCGGCATGAGGTTAGCCATGCCTAAGTTGCTTTAACTAACGCGAGTATTGCCTAAAGATCCCGCCCGACACAAGATGCGGTACACCATGTCTCCATCATGTGGACACCCTGTCGCCTCGTGCGCCTCAGGAGGTCGGGTGGGCGTGGCGGGTGGAGAGCCAGACGTCAGGCCTGCCGCAGATAGGGCCTCGAAGTCCTGCACGGCCAGTGCTTCACCTCCTAGCTAGAGGCGCAGCTGTGCGTAGGGTCTCTGCTCGTTGCTTGGGCGGCTCAATGCCCCTGCTGCGTGGTCCGTGCCGGAGGCCGCCTGAGATACGAATGGAGTCGCGCCATCTCTTGAAGTGGGACGTGTCGCAGTTGGCCAAGGCCACCGAATGGAGCTTGGTGATGGCAAGGTCCTCTGGCGGTGCTTCCTCGTGGGACGGGGTGGAGCGCGGGTGCAAGAAGACCTTGTGGGCAAGGCATGTCGTGATCCAGGAGAGGCGCCATTCGAGGTGAGCGATGCCTGACTCGGCGCAATGTGGGCACTCGAACCTGGGAGGCAGCCATGTCCAAGCTGACCCCGGCCTGTTCCGGGCCGGGATGGGCTGGTTGGAGTAGGCGACGCCAGCCCACTTGTTGAGGGTCAACTCATGAATGTCGCTGGCCTGAAGCCCCAAGAGCGATGCAGCAGCCCGCTGCTGGGCGGGAGACAAGGCGTCCTCGTTGACCAAGCCGGTTGCGTCGGCGAGCTTGCTGACCGTGATGTCGAGGAGGGCAGCGTTACGCCGGAGCAATGAGGTCCACGACTCCCCTGGTGAGGGCGACACTCGACACGGCAAGGACCAGCCAGACGGGAGGCTAGAGCGATTGTCCATGCTGCCGCCATGCCGGTTGGGTCTGGGGCTCACCACGAATGTCATCGCTGGACAACATCGTCCACAGCGTCTCCGCATGTTCAGCGAGCTGGAACCGTGCTTCAAGTGACATGTTGTTGTGCATGTCAACGACCGTTTGAGTGGGTAGCGGGTTGTCGATGTAGATCCAGCGTGGGCCTGAAGGCACGATGAGGCCGTGGGTCAGGTACACCCACATCCATCCCCGGACCAGGTGGTTGGGGACCTGGCCCTTCGGCCCCCGAGGAGGTTTCGAGAGTTGGATGAGGACGTGTCTCCTGTGGTGGTAATCGATGCCTTCGGTGACCGCGAAGGCGGCCGCCGCCCTGATGCATGACTCGAACTCTGCTGTGATGGATCCTGCCTCCAACTGCTTCAGACGTTGGGCTGCTGACCCGTATGGCAGATGGAAGTGTTGGAGGGCCTCAGTGGCCCAGCCGGCCTGGCCGTCGCGTCGGGGGTTAGCCAGCATGTGGATCGCAAGCGCCGCTTCTTGCGCCGTGGACCATTGGTCTGGGTCCGGCAGGAACTGGCCCCTGTCATCGGAGGCTATTGCTGGGACGAGATTGACATCGAAGCCTTCGAGATCGTCTTGGACGCCGACGACGTTGCTCGTCGATCGCAGAAGGAACTGTTGCCAGCACAGGGTAGGTCGTCGTGGGGTTGGCTCTGGGCGGTTTGGGCAGCAGGGAACGAGGGATGGGCGGCTCTCGCCTCTCAAGCCGTGCGAAGGCACTTTGAAGGATGGGCCGCTCTTCACTGGTTCCTATGAGGCGGTGAGCGAAGGGAAGTAGGCGGGCTATCGCGGCAGGGGAATCAGGGGGGTGGTAGCCCCATGTGTTGAGGTCTGTGACCATGGCTGCGGGCATGGGTTGGGGCCAGGAGGTGTCAGCGGTGACGGCCAGCAGCCGGGTTACACGTAGGAGTCGCCCCAGCCACTGGCGTGCGCGCCGACTCGTTGTCGATTGCCTTACGCGTGCCCAGATGTCCTTGAATACCGATTGGGCCGTGACTGGTTCAGGCTCATGCTCTGCGGCGGGGTAGGTGGACAACGCTGTGCCACAGGAGAGACACACCGGAAGGCAGGCCAGCTCCCAGGAACGCTGCCATGCCCCGGTCAGGAGTTGGCAGGTGGGACACCACCATTGGGCCTGGCGGAGACGCCAGCCTGTTGATCCGCGTGCTCCGACGATGCAGCCGGGGTAGTCCCCCCACCCAAGGCAACGCAGCTGCTGTTGTGGGAGACCGGTCAGCTCGGATAAGTGAGCCCAGTCGGCCGAGACTCCTCCCCCGTGAACTCTGGCCAGCGTGCCCGGGCGTTGGTTGTTACGGTCCTCGAGCCTGCTCACGTAGGAGCGCAGTGATTCTCCCGGCTCGGGGATAGGGACGACCGGCAGTGTCACGATGCGCGCGTCCTTCCTCGTCGATGCTCCAGCGAGGCTTGTTGATCGTGGGCACGGGCAGAGAGTGGGACTGCGGCCAAGTCTTGGTGCGTTATGGTTCGTCGTCCACACCGCAGAGCTTCGATGACAGCGCCGATCAGCAAGGCGGAAGTATCGCCAATGAAGCCCTGGGTGCGGTGCCAGATGAACCCGGCGTGTTGTCGGCTGAGAACCCCCTCCTGGGCTCCAGGAAGGTACGGCAGCAGGATCTCCTCACAGCCGCACAGAAAGGCCTGCCATCTGCGGCGGCCTTCCACCGACGCGATCTCCGGCGGTGTCAGATCGTGGATGCGAAGTCGGCTACGGATCTGTGGATCCTCGAAGATGGGGGCCGCAGCGAGGCCGGGCCCGACGAAGATCATCGTCCCGTGCAGGAAGCCAAGTTCACTGTTGAGGGTCTTGAGGTAGTCGAGAGAGGGTGTCAGATGGTGTGTGTAAGGGGTGGGGCTCCTGACACGAAAGCAGAATGATGACCGTGATAGACAGATTGGACCGTGAGGACCGGCGCCGTGCTCAGCGTGAGGGCGTGTCCGCGTTGGAGGCCTCCGGGGCGCTGGATGACCTGTATGCCCGCATCGATGCCGGTGAGGTCCAGCTGGAGGGCCGCGACGGGCTGATCCAGCAGCTGATCAAGGCCGGCCTCGAGCGCGGCCTCCAGGCCGAGCTCAGCGACCACCTCGGCTACGACAAGGGCGACCCGGACGCCGACATGTTCCCCAACTCCCGCAACGGGTCGTATCCGAAGACGGTGGCCACCAGCGTCGGGGACGTCGATCTGGCGATCCCCCGAGACCGGGACGGGTCGTTTACTCCGATGCTGGTCCCGAAGGGCTCCAGGCGCCTGTCAGGGCTCGATGACATGATCATCTCGCTGTACGCGGGCGGGATGACGGTCCGTGACATCGAGCATCACCTGGTCTCCACGATCGGTACCGAGATCAGCCGCGAGACGATCTCGAAGATCACCGACGAGGTCGCCGATGAGGTGATGGTGTGGCAGCAGCGGCCGCTGGATTCGTTCTATCCGGTGATCTACCTCGATGCGCTGATCGTGAAGATCCGCGACGGCGCCCACGTGCGGAACAAGGCCGCTCACATCGCGGTCGGGGTCGACATCGACGGCATCAAGCACGTGCTGGGGATCTGGATCCAGGCCACGGAAGGAGCGAAGTTCTGGGCCGGGGTCTGCGCGCAGCTCGCCAACCGCGGCGTCCGCGACGTGCTGATCGTGTGCTGCGACGGGCTGACCGGTTTCCCCGAGGCCGTCGAGGCGACCTGGCCCGACTCGACCGTCCAGACCTGCGTGGTGCACCTGATCCGCTCCGCGATGCGATTCGTCAACTACAAGGACCGCAAGCAGGTGGCGGCGGCGTTGAAGCCGATCTACCAGGCCGCTGACGCCGACGCCGCGAAGACCGCGCTGGAGGAGTTCGCCGCCTCCGAACTCGGTCGCGGGAACCCGAACACGGTGCGCGTGTTCACCGATGCGTGGACCAAGTTCATCCCGTTCCTGGCGTTCCCGCCGATGCTGCGGCGCGTGATCTACACCACCAACGCCATCGAATCCTTGAACTACCAGCTGCGGAAGGTGACCAAGAACCGAGGCCACTTCCCCTCCGACGAGGCCGCGGTCAAGCTGCTGTGGCTGGCGATCTGCAACATCGAGGACAAGCGGGCCCGCGACCGCGCCAAGGAGAAAGGACGCAAGAAGGGAGAGAAACGCAACGCCGAAGGCCGCCTCGTCGAAGGACAAGTCACCACCAACTGGAAACAGGCCCTGGCCCAACTCGCCATCGCCTACCCCGACCGCATCAACCCCTACCTCTAAACCACCCGGAGACCGAACCCCTTACACAAACAACTTGACAAGCTCAGTCGAGAACCTGCCGCCCAGAGCGTTCGGTCAGTCGCAGCATGTGCACATCGTCGACAATCAGCAGACGAACTCCGTGACGACGTAAGGCTGTGTTGACCCTAGCGCTTGTCACACGAGCGATGCCCTCCCCGTAGCGGGGATGGTCCTTCGCCCAGGCGCGCAGCCACTCCCTGAGCGCCCGATCCGGGTCCGTGACCGTGTCGCCCTTGAGCGGTCGCCGGTACGCGGAGCGGCTCAGCCCGACCAGACGGCACGCCATCCGTTCGCTCACCCGCAACTTGCGCTTGAGGTGATCGACGGCGGCGCGGCGCCTGTCCGGGCTTAGAAGTTTCCCTCAGCCAGCTCCTTGAGCGCGGCCTTCTCCAGCTCCGCTTCCGCGAGCAGACGCTTCAGGGTCGCGTTCTGCTTCTCCAACTCCTTCAGGCGCTTTGCGTCGTCGGTCTTGAGGCCGCCGTACTGGTTCCGCCACCGGTAGTACGTCTGCTCGGACACCCCCAGCTCCCGGCACACCGCCGCGACGTCCTGACCATCGGTGAGCATCCTGTCGGCCTGCCCGAGCTTACGGACGACCTGCTCCGGGGTGTGACGCTTCCTGCTGTTCGTCATGATCTGACCAGTCTCCCTGCCCGCGACCGCGGGCAACAGGACGACTCTCATAACGACTGGACCTACGAAACGGGGTCAGCCCACACCCAACGACGGCGGGCACCGCCTCGCGGGCGTTAGGTGAAGAGTTTGGAACCGTAGTCGGTATCAAACCGCTCAGCTAAACACCATGCCTCGACCCTACCGACGCCGGAGCAGGTGCGAGCTGTGCACCAACCCCACTGCACAGGTTGCACCCGTCCGCCCAGTGCAACGCGCCGACGCTTGTCTAAGCAGGTAGGCGTAGCGTCGCCGCGAGCCCACCTCCAGCCCGCGGCGTGAGTTCCAACGAACCGCCGTGGGCTTTCGCAATTGCGTCGACGAGCGCCAGACCCAGACCGTGGCCGGCACCTGCGGTCCGCTGCGCTCGGGCGAAAGGCTCGATCCACGTACGGATCTCGGCCGTGTCCAAAGCAGGGCCACCGGATTCCACGATGATCTCCGCATTCTGCCCCACCTTCGTCAGGGTCAACGATGCGTCCTCACCGTGGGTGATCGCGTTGCGCACCAAATTCTCCACCGCCTGGCGCACCAGGGTCGGGGAGGCTGCGACCGTGACCGGCTCGGCCGCCACCGGCACGTCCTGCCCGTGCGTGATGTCACGGCACAGGGCAGCCAGATTCATCTCCTGCCTGTCGCGGATGTCCACGTTCGCCAGCTGCAACAACGCGGCTATGGTCTGAGCGGCCCGCGCGTTGACCTCGCGAACCCGGCCCAGAGTCTCCCGCAGCGACGCTCCGTCACCGCTGGCCAGCGCCACATCTGCCATCGTCTGAATCGTCGCGATCGGTGTCTTCAACTCATGAGAGGCATTCGACGCGAAACGGCGTTGCCGCTCAAGGGCACCCGCCAGAGCGTCGAGCATCACGTTGAGCGCAGCCGCCAATTCGCCCACCTCATCCGCAGGCCCCTCGTGGCTGATACGGGCGCCCAGGTCACCGCGCGTCACGGTCGCAGCGTCGTGTGCGATCTCCCGCAGCGGTTTGATCACCAGACCGGCCACGAACCAACCGATCAGCCCAGCGACTGCGGTCAGCAGCGCCAGAGCAACCACGGAAGCCAGCAGCACGCGGCGCAGGATCTCATCGGTGATGGGCACTGCCCCGTCAATCACCAGGCCGTCATCCGGGGTGGGGATCTTGGCCAGAAACGGCACCGGGGTGAGCTTCAAATAGGCGTATACCAGCCCGATCAGCGCCAGGCCCACACCCAGGACGGTAGCCACGAACATCACGGTGATGCGCGCGCGCAGACTCAGCTTCATCGCGGCACCTCCGCCACGTAGTAGCCAGATCCTGCCGCGGTGTGCACGATGCGCGGTTCGCCCAGCTTCTTGCGCAGGTGTGAGATCGTCACGCGCGGGGAGTTCGTGAAGGGGTCGGCGTTCTCATCCCAGGCCTGCGCGAGCAGGTCCTCCGCGGAGATCACCGCGCCAGCTGCCCCCATGAGCACCTCCAGCACCGCGAACTCCTTCGGGCTGAGTGAAACGCGTGCGCCGCCCCGGGTGACCTCCCGGCGGGATGTGTCCAGTCGCACGTCGCCGCAGCGGTAGATCTCGCCGCGCACCGGCAGGTTGCGCTTGGACAGCGCGGCAACCCGCGCGATCAGCTCTGGGAGCTCAAAAGGCTTGGGAAGGTAGTCGTCCGCGCCGAGGTCAAAGCCCGTCAGCCGGTCGTCGAGCGTCCCCGAGGCGGTCAGCATGATCACCCTCGTAGCCGGGTGGGTATCGACGACCCATCGGCAGATGTCGTCGCCGTGGATACCGGGCAGGTCCCGGTCCAGCACGAGGACGTCGGGGCGGATCTCGTCGATCAGCGAACGCGCAGCCGCACCGTCATAGGCCGCGGCGGATTCCATGTTCGCGCCGTTCAGCGCGGTGCAAATGGCATCGGCGAGGTAGCTTTCATCGTCGACGACGAGAACACGGATCGTCATGGCATCGATCGTAACCGACTGCCTGTCGCGTCGACGTTAACGTTCTCGCAACATCGGGGTGCGTAGCGTCCTGGCCATGCAGAACCGAAACGTTGGTATCGACGTTGACCGAAACGTTGGTATCGACGTTGCGCGGGCCGTGGCGCTGGTCGGCATGATGGTCGCGCACCTGACCTTCCTCGACGGCCTGGCCGTGCAGGTGTTTTACGGCTTCCCAGCCGCGCTCTTCGCATTCATCTCCGGAGTGTCGATGGGCTACATGCGGGCGCGCCCCGCCCAGTTCATCGTGCGCGGGCTGTGCCTGATCGGCATGCATTTCGCTCTCGCCCCATTCACCGGGCAAGTGTTTGTAGTACTCGGCACCATCGGACTGTGCATGGCGTTGCTCGCCTGGGCGCCGCGCTGGAGCTCGCCCGTACTCCTGTGGCTGGCCTGTGTTCTGGCCTTCGGCTCAGCGGTGCTGTCCTCCGGCTCAGTGGTGCTGATTGCCGCGTTCTGGCCCTACTCGCCAGTGATGTGGGCGACGCTGATGGTCACCGGGATACTGTTCCAAAGGCACATGATCGCCCCGAGGCGCCTCATTGTCGGCTTCGTCGTCGGGACGGTGCTGTTCGTCGCGAATCTCGCGCTGCGCTGGTACGTCCTGCTGCCTGAGTTCTTTGACGCCAACGGCCACACCGGAGGGCTTGGTGATGTCATGGGCAGCATCGGCACGTCGGTGGGTGTCTGCTCGCTGTGCTGCCTGCTGCGACGCTGGATCGGCTGGCTTGCGCCACTAGGTCGCATGCCACTGACCGTGTACTGCATCCACGTGCTCACGGCCGATTGGCTCGCGCCGAAATGGTTCGGCATCTGGGTCAGCCTAGCCGGCGCCATCGTCATCTCTTATGTCTGGCTCGCGATCTTTACGCGTGGCCCTATCGAAACTCTGCTTCGCCGCATCACCGCGGTCGTTGGAAAGGAAAAAAATGAAAAAATTCGTAGTTAGCGTCGTCGCCGGAGTGATCGCAGCAGGAGCGCTCGGCGCCGCGCCTGCTGCTGCACTGCAGAGCACAACCTTCGCGGAGGAGACCGAGGAGGCCAAGCCGGTCGTCTCCGTGCGTGTCGATGATTCCGACCCGGATGACGGAGTGTGCACCGGAACCGCAATTGATCCCCACTGGGTAATCACCGCCCGCCACTGTGTCGACGCTGCGGCCAAGCCAGGGGGCTCCGTGCGCATCGGCCAGGGCGATCAGCAAAAGGTATACCAGGTCGATCGCCACGAGATCGCCCCTCGGGGGATATCGCCCTGCTGCACACCGAGCAGGAGATGGTCCTGGAGAAATTCGCCGAGGTGGCAGATGAGGTGCCCACCGGGGATGTGAATATCTATGGCTGGTCCTCCGACGGTTCGGGTGGCTCCACCAAACTGCCCTCTGCCCAGGCCGAGATCCGCGGGGAGTCGCCGCTCGCACTGTACGAGGCACCCACGGCCCTCGAGGTCGCGCTGAAGGACGGCGCACGCATTCAGCCGGGCGATTCAGGAGGCGCGATCTTTGCCGACGGCAAGGTCGCCGCCATCATGTCCGCCGGCCTATTCGAAGACCCGGACAACCCGACCGAGGAGGAAATGACCTCCAATGCTGCCGTCGCAGTGGCGCCGGTGGCCGACCAAGTTGAGTGGATCCGCGGGGTCGTTGGCGGAACTGATGCGATGGAGACCGGGGAGGCACCAGAACCAGGCGATGCTGCGGCCGAGGAGGCGCCCTCCGAAAGCTCTGAGGGGATCTGGGGCGCCGTGGGCATCGGAGCGGGCGTAGTCGTCCTGGCGGCAGCCGGGGTGTGGCTGTTGCTGCGCCGCCGCGCCGCCTAGTAGCATGGGGGGGCCATGACTACGTGGACGAGGTGGGCAACGCGGCATCTCGTCGCCAGCCGGGCCCTTGCCCTCGTCCTGCTGGCCGTTGTCGCGCTGACCACCGCCATCCTCGCAGGCTCACTCGGCAACGCAGACCTCCTCGCCACCCGCACCGCTCAGGCGGCCTTCACCAACCCGGACTCGGGTGATGCGGGGCTCCAGTTCCAGACCCGCCTCGCCGACGACGGCGGCCAGCAGGACGACCTGCTCCGGCAGGCCCTTGCCGACGCGTTCAGCCCTGTCGCCGTCACCACCTGGACCACCGTCCTCTCCGAGCCCGTGCGCCTGGACGGAGGCCGGGTCGTCCTCTACTCCGGCGAGCGGTACTCCCCCGAGTTCCTGGAGCTGGTCGAGGGCGCCTGGCCTTCCGGCCCCGGGGAGGCCGCGCTCCAGGCCGACGCGGCGGCCCGGCTCGGCCTCGTTTCCGGCTCCGAAGTGCCGGTCGGCGACCGCGCCGTGACGGTGTCGGCGCTGTGGCGCGCCAAGGACCCGGCCGCGCCCCTCTGGCTCGGCGACCCGCTCGTGACGGCGGGGACTGACGGTTCCAGCAGCGGGCCCCTCGTCGTCGACCGGAGCATCGTCGAGGCCACCTCGTCACCGTTCATCCGGTGGGTCGCCCTACCGGAGGTCGCCTCGATCACACCGCAGCAGTAACGGGGGGCTCGCCGAACGCGCCGGGACGGCCGCACAGGCGGCCGAGGTCGCCGACCTGACGGGCCGCGGCCTCCTCGTCACCGGCGATCTGGGCCCGACGGCGGAGCAGGCGGCGCGCCAGTCAGCCAGCGGCGATGCCTTCGGGGTCGTTCCCGTCTCCGTGCTGGTCCTGATCGCCGACGAACCGACGGGCCAACTCGACTCCGACACGGCCGCCACGATCATGGACCTGATCGTCGAACTGACCCACGAGCGGGGCCTGGCGTCTGTCGTCTCGACCCACGACCCGCTGCTGATCGCGCGGGCCGACCGGGTCGTGCGGCTGCTCGACGGCGCCGTCAGCGAGCCTTCCTGACCCTGGACGGCTTCGCGGCCTTGGGCTGCGGACCCTGGGCCAGGAACATCAGCAGCCCGCCGACGACGCCGAGGTTCTTCAGGAAATGGATCTGGTGGTTCGCCCGCGCCGCCGGATCCTCCTGCTCCCAGAACGCGTGTCCGGCCACCGTCGTCGGCACCAGCGACGCGATGAGCGCCACCGCGGAGAGCCGCGGCAGGATCCCCAGCGCGAACGTCGCGCCCGCCCCCACCATCGCCGCCCCGTTGAGCTTGACGACGGTGGCGGCCTCCTTGTCGTCCAGCGTGATGCCGGCCTTGGCGCTCAGCTTCTGCACGGCGACGCCTCGGCCCCGGGTTCCCTGGCCGCGGCCTGCCCGCCGTAGATGAGCACCGAGCTGATGGCCAGCCGGGCGATGAACTTGAGCATGACGACTCCTTCTCCGTGGTCTGCCCCGCCAGTCTAGGAGGGGTCAGGAGGCCGGGTGGAGCGTCACCTGGGTCGCCTTCACCACCGCGACGACCGCGTCGCCGTTCCCGAGGGACAGCTCCCGTAACGCCGACGGCGTGACGTCGGCGTGGATCCGCTGCCCGGCGACGTCGAGGCTGACGCGCTGCACGAGGCCGCGGTCCTCGACCCCGGTGACGACGGCGGGCAGCTCGTTGCGCGGGCTCCCGTGCGGGGCGTCGCGGAAGAGCGAGACGGCCCCCGGCGGGAACACGGCCCTGGCTCCGCCGCCGCGCAGGTCGACCTCGGCGAGCCCTGCCACCACGCCCCCGGACGGGAGCCGGACGGCGGAGGCACCCTCCGCCGTTCCATGGAGAAGGTTCAACCCCACGAAGTCCGCCAGGAAGCGGGTCTGCGGCCACTGGAAGACGGCGTCGACCCCGTCGCGCAGCACCACGCGCCCGGCGGCGAGGTGGGCGACACCGTCAGCCAGGGCGAGGACGTCGAGCGGATCGTGGGTGACGAGCACCGTGGTGAGGCCGCGCAGCCGTTCGCGCAGCAGCCGTCGCAGCTCGGGCGTGGCGGCGGCATCGAGCGCAGCGAAGGGCTCGTCGAGCAGGACGAGGTCCGGATCGATCGCGAGGGCGCGGGCGATCGCGACCCGCTGCGCCTGCCCGCCGGAGAGCTCGTGGACGCGGCGGCCGCCGAACCCGGCCAGGCCGACTGCCTCCAGCTCCACCCCCGCCCTGCGCCGCGCGGCGGCGGCTGGGAGGCCCCGCGAGCGGGGGCCGAAGGCCACGTTGTCGACAACGCCAAGGTGCGGGAAGAGCAGAGGCCGCTGCTCCAGGTAGCCGATCCGGCGGCGGTGTGGCGGCAGGAAGACGCCGGGCCCGGCAGCAACCACCCCGCCGAGTGTCACGGTTCCGGAGTCGGGCCGCAGCGCCCCGGCGAGAAGCTGGATGCACGTCGACTTGCCCGACCCGTTCGGCCCGACGACGGCGAGGAGCTCGCCCTCCCTCACCGTCAGGGCCAGTTCCACGTCGCGGGCGTCGACCCGGGCGTCGAGGCGGACGGCCGGGCCACTGAGCTCAGGCATGGGTCCCCCAGGCGTGGAGACGGGTGGCGAGCCAGACGACCAGGCCGGCCACCGCGAGCAGGACGACGGAGAGCGCCATCGCGAGATCGCTGTCCGTCTCGCGCAGGAGGTAGATCTCCAGGGGAAGCGTCCGCGTGGTGCCCTGCAGGGATCCGGCGAAGGTCAGGGTGGCACCGAACTCGCCGAGGGCGCGGGCGAAGGCGAGCGCCGTGCCGGACGCGAGGGCCGGCGCGGCCATCGGGAGCGTCACCCGCCAGAACACCCGCGACGGGCCGGCGCCGAGGAACCCTGCGGCCGCCTCGTAGTCGGTCCCGGCAGAGCGCAACGCCCCCTCGAGCGAGATGACGAGGAACGGCAGCGAGACGAACGTCTGCGCGATCACGACGGCGGCGGTGGTGAAACCGATCTCGATCCCGAGCGTGGCGAGGTGGCTGCCGATCAGGCCGCGGCGCCCGAGCGTCGTCAGCAGCGCGAGGCCCGCGACCACGGGCGGGAGCACCATCGGCACCGTCACGAGCGTGCGCGCGGCAGTGGCCCAGCGCCCCCGCGAGCGGGCCAGCACCAACGCCGTCGGCACTCCGAGGAGCAGGACGAGAACCGTGGAGATCAGGCACGTGACCAGGCTGAGCCTCAGCGCGTCGACGGCCCGGTCGCTGGCCAAGAGCGCGGGGAGCTCGGCCCAGTTCGCCCGCAGCACCAACCCGAGCAGCGGGACCCCCAGCAGGGCAAGGGCCACGCCGGTCGGCGCCAGCGCCCAGCGCGGGTACCGGGTCACCTCGGGGCGCCGAACCCGAACCCGGCGAGGCGGGCCCGGCCCTCCGTCCCGGTGACGGCCGCGACGAACGCGTCGGCCTGCCCGGCGTTCCTGGAGCCTGCGACCTTGCCGACCCAGTACGTGTTGGGGTCGTCCGCCGCACCGGGAACGTCGAAGACAAGGACGGCGGCGCCGGCACCGGCGGCATCGGTCGCGTAGACGAGTCCCGCGTCTGCCTCGCCTGCGGTGACCTTGCCGAGGACATCGGTCACCTTCGTCTCCTCGGAGACAGGGGTCAGCGTCAGCCCGTTCGCGTCGGCGACCTTGACTGTGGCGGCCCCGCACGGGACGTCCGGGGCGCAGACCACGAGCTTGGTCCCCTCCAGGGAACCGTCGAAGCCCGTGATCCCTGCCGGGTTGTCAGCGGGCGTGACGAGCACGAGGTAGTTGGTGGCGAACATCACGGGGTCGCCGTCGATGAGACCGGCCTCGACGGCCCTGTCCATGTTCTTCCTGTCCGCCGAGGCGAACACGTCGGCGGGGGCGCCTCCCTCGAGCTGGTCGACGAGCCCGGAGGAGCCGTCGAAGGAGTAACGGGCCTCGGCGATGTCGGGGAACACCGTGCTGAGAGAGGCGGCCGCGAAGACGATCGCCTCGGCCGTGTCGGTCGCCGGGCCGCCGGGGGTGGCCGAGGACGCCGACGGGACGGGCGCTGGGGTCGGGATGACCTCCGGCGGGGTTCCCGTGCAGGCGGCGAGCAGCGTCAGGGGCACGGCGAGTGCCAGCAGTGCAGTGCGCCTCATGCGCGGTGCCTCTCGACGGTGACGTTGGTGGCCTTGATGACGGCGGTGGCGACGACCCCGACCTCGAGGCCGAGTTCGTGGACCGCCTCGGTGGAGATGAGCGACACGATCCGGAACCGGCCGCACTGGAGCTCGACCTGGCTCATGACGGCGTCCGAGACGACGCGCGTGACCAGCCCGGTCAGGTGGTTGCGCGCGGAGCGGTTGCCCTCCCCCAGCGAGTCGCCGTCCGCGATCTCCTTCGCCAGGGCGGCCAGCTCGGCACCGTCGACGCAGTGCCTGCCAGCGTCGTCGAGACTGCCTGCGAGGCGTCCACCGTCGACCCAGCGGCGCATGGTGTCGTCGCTCACGCCGAGCAGGTCGGCCGCCACGGGGATCCGTATCTGCGTCATGACCGAACCATATCAGCCGCATCTGCGGTTTCTCCAGTGGGTTCGGGGCAATGGCGGCCCGGCGGTTCCGTCCCGATAGGCTGTGCCCATGCCCCACCGCGCGTGTGTGATCACCTGCTCCGACCGTGCCGCAGCCGACGTCTACGAGGACCGCTCGGGCCCGATCCTGCGCGACGGGCTGGCCGCACTCGGCTTCGAGGTCTCCGCCCCCGTGATCCTGCCGGATGAGGCGGGCCTGATCGCCGCCGCCGTCGAGGCGGCCGTGGAGGGCGGGGCCCGCGTTGTGCTGACCACCGGCGGCACCGGCGTCGGCCCGCGGGATGTGACGGTGGAGGCGACGCACCCGCTGCTGGCCTTCGAAGTGCCGGGGATCGCGGAGGCCGTGCGCGCGGCCGGGCTGGTGAAGACCCCGCTGTCGAGCCTGTCGCGCGGCGTCGCGGGCGTCATCGACGCGGACGGGAGACGCGCCTTCGTCTTCAACGCCCCGGGCTCACGCGGCGGCGCGCGTGACGCGCTGGCGGTGCTTGGCCCGCTGCTGGGTCACATCGTCGATCAGCTTGACGGCGCAGACCACGACCTGAACCGACCGCCCAGCGAGTGACGCCGTCGCCGAGACGGCGGACATTCTGTGTTGTCTCCGGGGCGCATTGTCTGTTCGGATCGGCTCTGCTGGTCGCCCGAGTCAATCTCCACGACCAGTTGAAGGACCGGTGACCCCACCGGCCTAGGTGTGCTGATCGCGGACCCAGTCGCCCGAGCGGCCGCCCGACTTGGCGACCACCTTCGCCGAGACGATCTCGCTCAGCCTGTCGACGCCCTTGATCATGTCGACCACGGCGAGCGCCGCCACGGTCACGGCCGTCAGCGCCTCCATCTCGACGCCGGTGCGGTCGGCCGTACGAACGGTGGCCGCGATCTCCAGGCCGTCGTCGACGATCTCCAGGTCGACGACGACGCCGTGCACGCCGATCACGTGCGCCAGCGGCAGCAGGTCGGGCACCTTCTTCGCGGCCGCGATGCCTGCGATCCGTGCCACGGCGAGCACGTCACCCTTCGGCACCGTTCCTTCCCGCAGCGCCTCGACCACCTGGGTGCTGCACCGCACCGACGCCACGGCCGAGGCGGAACGGACCGTCGGTGTCTTCGCGGTGACGTCGACCATCCGGGCGTTGCCGGCGTCGTCCAGGTGAGTGAATCGCGTCATGAGGCTGAGCCTACAAGGCGGGCAGCCCCCCGACGGTGGGCAGCGCAACGTCCCGACGGAGCGGGCGGAAACACCTGCGTGGACACCCTCGAAAAATCGACCAGTGGCCCATTCTGACCGGTCCACCTCACACAATCGGCGACTACTCACCCGACGGGGCGGCGGGAACGGTGTTGGCCCCCTCGCAAAATCGACCAGTGGCCCATTCTGACCGGTCCACCTCACACAATCGGCCACTACCCGCCCGACGGAGCCGCGGGAACTGCGTGGGCCCCCTCGCAAAATCGGCCAGTGGCCCATTCTGATCGGTCCGCCCCGCACTAGCGGCCACTACCCACCCGACGGAGCGGCAGAAGCACTGCTTGGGCCCCCTCGCAAATCGACCAGTGGCCGATTTTGACCGGTCCGCCCCGCACAATCGGCCAGTGGCCGATTTTTACCGGTCCGCCGCCCGGCGTTCGATCCGCCCGGCGTTCGATCCGACCGGCGTACGCCCCGCCCCGCACCCATCGACCAGCATTCGATCAGACCCCTGCCATCACCGAGCCGTCACCCGATGCACCTCGACGACGTCGCCCCGTTCCACCGACTCCACGTCCTCCGGAACCACCGCCAAGCCGTCCGCCAGCGCGAGCGACACCACCAGGTGCGAGCCCGAGCCCAGCCGGTGCACCGGCGACACGCCCTCGGCGCCGATCCGCACCGGGGTGAACTGACGGCGGCCGGCAGGCCCCCGCCACCCCTCCACCACGGGCAGACCCTCCGATGGCCACGCCTCGCTCCAGCCGCCCAGGCGGGCGATGAGCGGCCGGGCGTAGACCCAGGCCGACACGAACACACTCACCGGGTTTCCGGGCAGGCCGAGCATCGGCACGCGGCGGCCGTCCGGTGCGGTCAGCGTCCCGGAGGCCTGCGGCTTGCCGGGCTGCATGGCCACCTTGTCGAAAGAGACGTCGCCCTCGACCACCTGCCGCACCACCTCGAACGCACCCACCGACACTCCCCCGGACGTCAGCACCAGGTCGGCCGACAGCGCGGCGGCGAGCGCGGCCCGGAAGTGGTCGGGGTCGTCGTCGACGGCGGTCGCCGAGATCACCTCGGCGCCCCAGCCGCGACAGAGCCCTGCCAGGAGCACAGAGTTGGAGTCGGGGATCCGGCCGAAGCCGAGCGGCTCCCCGGCGGGGACGAGCTCGGAGCCCGTCGACAGCACGGCCACCCGCGGCCGGCGCACCAGCGGCACGCTCCCATGGCCGAGCGACACAGCCGCGGAGGCCGCCGCCGCGGTCCACCGCAGGCCCGCTGGCAGCCCGGTCTCCCCGGCCCGGATGTCTTCCCCCCGACGGCGCACGTGCCGGCCCTGCGACACCGGCTCGGCGACCAGCACCGTCGCGGGCAGCGCCACGTCACCCGTCGGCTGGTCGGTCTGCTCGACAGGTACGACGGCGTCGGCGCCGGGCGGCAACGGGGCCCCCGTCATGATGCGGGCGGCCTGTCCCTCGCCCACCGTCGGCACGGTCGTTGCGCCGGCGGGGATGTCGCCGACGACAGCCAGCCGCGCGCCGGGCGACAGGTCGGCGGCACGGACGGCGAACCCGTCCATGGCGGAGTTGTCGAAGGGCGGCACGTCGACGACGGCGACCAGGTCGGCGCCCAGCACGCGGCCGATGCCGTCCGACACCGACGCCTCCTCGACCGGCAGCCGGGACGCGAGCGTCAGTACCCGCGCGAGGTGTTCCTCGACCGTGCGCATCAGCGGGCCCTCCGCAGCGGCAGCTCAGACCAGCGCGAGGTCCTGGCGTCCAGCACCGCGACCCGGCCCACCAGGGGCGTTCCGAAACCCGCCAGGAGCTTGATGGCCTCGACCGCCTCCAACGCCCCGACCTGGCCCACCATGGCGCCGAGCACCCCGATGTCGGTGGCCTTCGGATAGTGTCCGTCGGCCGGTTCGTCGGGGATCAGGTCGCGCAGGTAGAGCCGGTTGCCGTCGGCGTCGGGCACACCGAAGACCGAGCACTGGCCCTGCATGCCGACGGCCGACGCCCACACCAGGCGCGCACCGACCGCCTCGGCGGCATCGGACAGCATGAACTTCGCGCCGAACGTGTCGGTGCAGTCCAGCACCAGGTCGTAGCCCGCGAACAGTTCCCTCGCCCGCTCCGGGGTCAGGTACTCCGGAAACACCTCGACGGCGACGTCCGGGTTCAGCGCCCGCAGCCGCTCGCCCCCCGACTCGGCCTTGTTGCGGCCGATGTCCGTGTGCAGCACCTGGCGCTGCATGTTCTTCAGCTCGACGGCGTCGCCGTCGACCACGCCGATCCGGCCGACCCCTGCCGCCGCCAGGTACGGCAGCGCGGCCGAGCCGAGCCCGCCGGCCCCGATCACCAGGACCGACGACGCGAGCAGCCGGAGCTGCCCGGCCTCCCCCATGCCGACGATGTCGAGGTTGCGGACGTAGCGCTCCCGCTGCTCGGCGGAGAGCCCCGTCACGGGCACTGCGACCATTCGTGGGTGCCGTCGGCCAGGAGCTGCTTCTTCCAGATCGGGAGCCTCTCCTTGACGGTGTCCACCAGGTCGGAGGCGCAGTCGAAGGCCTGCTTCCGGTGCGACGCGGCCACCGCCACATAGAGGGCGACCCCTCCGATGCCCAGCACCCCGACCCTGTGTCGCGCCGCGATGGCGTGCACGCCGTCGCGCTCCGCGAACTCGGCGACCACCTCGGCCATCGTCTCGGAGGCCGACGGATGCCCGACGTACTCGATGCCGGTCACGGCCTTGCCGTCATCGTGGTTACGCACGACGCCCGCGAAGGTGACGACGGCGCCTGCCCGGTCGTCGCCCACCAGGGCGAGCACGGCGGCACCGTCCACCTCCTCGTGGCTGACGTCGGCCACAGCGATTCTCGCCGTCAAGAGACACCTCCGAGCTGAGGGCGGGCCAACCGGATCCGGTTGACCCGCCGAAAAGACGTGACCTTCCGGGTCAGCTCGGCTTGGGAGCACCCGGACGGGCGTAGCGCCACCACGTGATCGCGATGCACATTACCGCCCAGGCCGCGCCGATGATGTAGAAGGTGGTGGCGCTCATCAGGGTGAGCCCGACGCCGAACAGGAACGGGCCGAAGGCCGCGATGGCCGCCGTCCACCCGATCACGCCGCCCGCCTGCCGCTTCTCGAAGATCATCGGCATCTGCTTGAACGTCGACGCGTTGCCGATGCCGGTGAACAGGAAGATCAACAGCATGCCCCAGAGGAACTGGTTGAAGTCGCCGCGCAGCGCCTCCGCACTGGAGACGTCGGGCGTGAGCGCCGGGATCGTGAAGATGATCGAGCCGAGGATGCCGATGCCGGAGATGAGCGTCCAGATGGCGCCCCCCATGCGGTCGGTCAGGGGCGAGAACGCCACCCGGGCACCCGCGCTGATGAGCGGGCCGAGGAACACGAACTTGACTGGATCGACGACGGCGTAGCCGGCGATCAGCACGACGGCGTCGGCGCCGGTTCCCTGCACGATGTCGGCATTGCCCGCGCCGTACAGGTTGATCATGAGCAGCGCGAACTGGGCGGACAGACCCGAGAAGGTGCCGAAGGTCATGATGTACAGCAGGGTCATCCACCAGGTGTCCTGGTTCCGGAAGATGTCGAACTGCTGGCGCACGCTCGCCTTGATGGGCACGGAGCGCAGCACGATCCACGCCCAGACGGCGACCACGATGATGAGCGGGATGTAGACGAGCGCCGCGTTCTGGTACCAGACGGTGCGCGGCTCCATGCTCGGGACGGTGAGCGTCTGGGAGCCGAGGAACCCGAACAGCCCGAAGCCGATCAGCCACGGCGTCAGCAGCTGGACCAGCGAGACGCCGAAGTTGCCGATGCCGGCCTGGATGCCGAGCGCGGTGCCCTGCTTCGCCTTCGGGAAGAAGAAGGACGTCGACGGCATGAACCCGGAGAACGCGCCGCCGCCGATGCCGGCGAGGAACGCCAATGCGAGCAGGCGCCAGTACGGGACGTCAGGGTTGGTGACCTCGAAGCCCCACCCCAGCATCGGCAGGAGCAGCAGCAGCGTGGTGAGCGCCACCATCTTCCTCGAGCCGATCTTGGGCGGCAGGACCATCCAGACCAGGCGGAGCAGGCCGCCCGACAGGCCGGGCATCGACGTCAGCAGGAACAGCTGGTTGTGCGTGAAGCTGTAGCCGAGCGCGTTGAGCTTCGGGACGATGGCGCTGGGCAGGAACCAGGCGACGAAGCACAGGGTCAGCGAGACGGTGGTCACCGTCAGCGTGTTCCAGGCCAGCCGCTTGTCCCACTTGGTCTCGTCCTCGGGGTCCCAGGAGACGAGCCAGTCGCCGTTGGTCTCCAGTTTGGTCGGGCTGCTCACGAGTGCTCCTTCTCAAGAGGTCGATCGATGCTGCGGGCCAGATCGGGGGCCTTGTCGTGCAGCATCTTGACGATGGTGACGTGCATCCACAGGCCGCAGATCGCGACGAGGATGAAGATGCAGAAGAACGTGCTGGTCGGGAAGCCCGACCAGGTCTTGGTGTAGGCGAACAGCGGCGGCAGGAAGAAGCCGCCGAGCCCGCCGAGCATGCCCACGAGGCCGCCGACGGAGCCGACGTTGTCGGGGAAGTACTCCGGGATGTGCTTGAACACGGCGGCCTTGCCGAAGCCCATGGCGCAGCCGAGGATGAAGACGAGCACCACGAACCAGAACAGGCTCATCGTGTAGTGCATGTGCTGGGTCTGGGCGCCGTCGGGGTGCGTGATGGTGATGAAGCCGTTGGGCATCATGAGGATGCCGCTGGAGGCCAGCATGAGGCCGAACGTGGCGTACATCACCTTCCTGGCGCCCCACCGGTCGCTCATCCACCCACCGACGGGCCGCAGCAGCGACGCGGGGAAGATGAAGGTCGCCGTCAGGAGGCCGGCGATGGTGAGACTGACGTCGAAGTTGTCGACGTAGTACTTGGGCAGCCAGGCCGACAGTGCCACGTACGCGCCGAACACCGCGACGTAGTAGAGGCTGAACCGCCACACCCGCACGTTGCTGAGCGGCCGGAGCATCTCCCGGATGGGCTTGGACGCCCCGGTGGCGCGGTCGACCCGCGGCACGATCGCCCAGGTGGCGATGCCGACGACCACCAGCAGGACGGCGTAGATGACAGGGATGAGCCGCCAGCCGCCCTGGACCCCCAGGACGTAGGTGCTGCCGACGGTGGCAGCGATGAGCGGCGGGCCGATGAACTTCGTGACGGAGGCGCCCACGTTGCCCGCGCCGAACACGCCGAGCGCGAGGCCCTGGCGCTCCTTGCCGAACCAGGCCGAGTTCCAGGCCGTGCCGACGGAGAACAGGTTGCCCGCGAAGCCGACCAGGAAGGCGAGCACGAGCAGCATCGCGTAGTTGTCGGCGAAGGACACCAGGTAGGCGGGGATCGCCGTCGCGAACAGCAGGAACAGCGTGACCTTCCGCCCGCCGATCCGCTCGGTGATGATGCCGGCGGGCAGCCGCCACATCGAACCGTTGAGGACGGCGAGCGCGGTGACCCAGCTGAGCTGCTCGTCGCTGAGCCCGAACTCCTTCTGGATGGGGACACCGAGGATGCCGAACATCAGCCACACCGCGAACATGAGGGTGAACGCGACGCTCGACATCGTCAGGACGCGGCCGGCCCCCTTGCCGGTGTCGTGGATGGGCGGGACCTCGATGAGGCTCTTGTTCACCGGCGGGTCTTCTCGTTGTCTCGCATGCCGACGGGATCCCAGCCGCGTCCCTTGACCGTCGCGGAACGTGCGGGCGACGCGTCACGCCTGCGGTAGACGATGTAGGGCCGGAACAGGTAGTGGAACGGTGCCGAGAAGGCGTGCACGAGCCGGGTGAACGGGATGATCGCGAACAGCGTCAGCCCGATCAGGACATGCAGCTGGAACTGCCAGGTCGCCGCCGTCATGGCCTCGACGTCGGGCTGGAGCCCGAACAGCGACCGGAACCAGACGGAGACCGTCTCGCGGTAGTTGTGTTCGGCGCCCGTGGGCGTCTTGTCGCCGGTGAGGGTGGCGACCATGCCGAGGCCCACGGCGGTGGCGAGCACCAGGTACATGAGCTTGTCGTTCCAGGTGGTCGCCGCGAACACGGCCCCGTGGGTGCGGCGCCGCACGATCAGCAGGGTGAGGCCGACGACCAGCGCGACGCCCGCCGCCCCGCCGCCCCAGAAGGCGAACATGTGGTAGGTCTCCTGGTCCACGCCGATCCAGTCAGTGAACGCCTTCGGGATCAGCAGGCCGACGATGTGGCCCATGAGGACGGCGATGAGGGCGAAGTGGAACAGCGGCGAGCCGATCTTCAGGAGCTTCGACTCGTAGAGCTGCGAGCTGCGGGTCGTCCAGCCGAACTGGTCGTAGCGGTAGCGCCAGATCAGCCCGCCGACGAGGATCAGCAGCACCAGATAGGGCAGCACGCCCCAGAGCAGGAACGTCATCTCGCTTCTCCTTGCAGTTGCGGGTAGGGCAGGAACGTCGGCTCGAGGCCGACGGTCTCGGTGGGCGGGGTGGTCAGCAGGTCCCGCACCTCGGCGCGGGTCCGCGGCGACGGCCCTCCGAGTGCGTCGCAGATGGCCGCGACGACACCGGCCTGCGGCAGGCCGTCCTCGGTGAGCCCGATGCGGAGCAGCTCAAGCGAGGCCCGGTAGTCGTTCAGGATGCCGACACCGCGGCGGGGGTCCCCCATCGCCGCGAACTCGAGCACCATGGGCAGGTAGTCGGGCAGCTCGCCGTCGAGATCGACGAACAGCCCGAGTCGCGGTAGATCTGCTTGATGCCTGCCAGCACCTCGCCGCGGCGGCGGGTGTCGCCGTCGGTCCAGTACGTCAGGTGCAGCGCGTGGCGGCGCGACAGATCGAACTCCTGCACGTGCCACGACTGCAGTTCCATCAGCGGCAGGGACCGCAGGTGGGCAAACGTCGCGGCGAACCGGCCGGCGGCACGGGTCTCGGCCACCGCCGACTCGATCAGGTCGAGACGCCCGAGCAGCTCCTCGTCCGGGTAGGACAGGAGCAGGCCGGCCGCCTGGAAGACGACGGCGGACATCAGGCCCCGCTCGCGTCGCGCTGCCGCGCCTTCGCGTCGGCGTAGCTCTCGATCGCGACCGGCACCACCCGGCCGGACGACGAGCCGAAGGGCCCGTTGCCGCCCGAGCCGGGCCCGCCCTCGAAGTCGAGCGAGCAGCCCATCTCCTCCAGGTTGTGGGCCTGCTCCCGGTGCGCCTTCGGGATCACGTAGCGGTCCTCGTACTTGGCGATCGCCAGCAGCCGGTACATCTGCTCGAGCGCGGAGGGCTCCATGCCGACCGCCTCGGCCAGCTCGGGCTGCCGCTCCCTGCCGAGCGTCACGTCGCGCATGTAGGAACGCATCGCCGCCAGCTTCTGCAGCACGCCCGTGACCACCTCGGTGTCGCCGGCCGAGAACAGCTCGGCCAGGTACTCCACGGGGATCCGGAGGGTGTCGATGGCCCCGAACAGGTTGCCGCCCGCCTCCGAGTCGTGCCCCTGCGACTTGAGGAGATCGACGACGGGGCTCAGCGGCGGCACGTACCAGACCATCGGCATGGTGCGGTACTCCGGGTGCAGCGGCAGCGCCACCTTGAAGTGCTTGATCAGCGCGTACACCGGCGACTTCTGCGCGGCGGCGATCCAGTCGGTCGGCACGTCGTTCGCCTGGGCGTCCGCGATGACCTGCGGGTCGTTGGGGTCGAGCATCAGGTCGAGCTGGGCCTGGTACAGGTCCTTCTCGTCGGCCAGCGCCGCTTCCGTGACACGGTCAGCGTCGTAGAGGATGACGCCGATGTAGCGCAGTCGACCCACGCACGTCTCGGCGCACACCGTCGGGAGTCCCACCTCGAGGCGCGGGTAGCAGAAGGTGCACTTCTCGGCCTTGCCGGAGCGGTGGTTGAAGTAGATCTTCTTGTAGGGGCAGCCCGTGATGCACTGCCGCCAGCCGCGGCACCGGTCCTGGTCGACGAGCACGATGCCGTCCTCGGCCCGCTTGTAGATCGCGCCGGAGGGGCACGACGCCATGCAGGACGGGTTGAGGCAGTGTTCGCAGATGCGCGGCACGAAGAACATGAAGGTCTTCTCGTACTCCGCCTTGATCGACATGTTGGCCTCATCGCGCAGCTTCTGCACGATGGGGTCCTGGTCGATCGTCTCGGAGATGCCACCCAGCGAGTCGTCCCAGTTGGCGGAGGCCTTGATGGCCATGTTGTCGCCCGTGATCAGCGACTTCGGACGCGCAACAGGGAAGTCGTCGCCCAGCGGCGCCTGGATCAGCTGCTCGTAGTCGTAGGTCCACGGCTCGTAGTAGTCCTCGAGGCCAGGCTGCACCGGGGAGGCGAAGATGCTCAGCAGCTTCTTGAAGCGGCCACCGGAGCGCAGCTTGAGCCGGCCGGACTTGGTGCGGACCCAGCCGCCCTGCCACTGCTCCTGATCCTCGTACCGGCGGGGATAGCCCAGGCCCGGGCGGGTCTCGACGTTGTTGAACCACACGTACTCGGTGCCGGCCCGGTTGGTCCAGGCCTGCTTGCAGGTCACCGAGCATGTGTGACAGCCGATGCACTTGTCCAGGTTCATGACCATGGCCACCTGGGCCATGACGCGACGCTTCTTCGCCATCAGTACTGCACCTCCTGGGAGCGGCGGCGCACGGTCGAGACGATGTCCCGCTGCACGCCGGTGGGGCCGATGTAGTTGAAGGCGTAGGCCTGATGGGCGTAGCCGCCGATCAGGTGCGTCGCCTTGAGCAGGATGCGGGTCACCGAGTTGTGGATGCCGCCGCGGCGGCCGGTGGCCTCCGACTTCGGCACGTCGATGGTGCGCTCCTGCGCGTGCTGCACGTAGCAGATGCCGTCGGGCAGCTTCGGGGTGACGACGGCGCGGGCGACGAAGACGCCGTTCGCGTTCGTCAGCTCGATCCAGTCGTTGTCGGCCACGCCGATCGACTTCGCGTCCGCGACGCTCAACCACGCCTGCGGCCCGCCGCGGCCCAGGGACAACATGAACAGGTTGTCCTGGTACTCCGAGTGGATCGACCACTTGTTGTGCACCGTCAGGTAGCGCAGCGTGATCGCCTTCTCACCGTTCGGCCCCAGCTCGGGCTCGCCGTACGCCTGGGTCATGTCGAGCGGCGGCCGGTACGTCGGCAGGTTCTCGCCCGCGTCGGTCATCCAGTCGTGGTCGAGGAAGAAGTGCATCCGTCCCGTGAGGGTGTGCCACGGCTTCAGCCGCTCGGTGTTGATGGTGAACGCCGCGTAGCGCCGTCCGCCCGTCTCCGAGCCGGACCACTCCGGCGAGGTGATCACCGGCTGCGGCGACGCCTGCGTCGCCGCGAAGGTGATCAGCTTCTCCTCCGAGCCCGCAGACAGGTCGGCCAGCTTCCGCCCGGTCTTGCGTTCCAGGGTGCGGAACCCCTGCGTGGCCAGCTCGCCGTTCGTGGTGCCGGAGAACGTCAGGATCGCCTCGGCCATCCTCGCGTCCGTGTTGATCGCGGGGCGACCGGCGGCCGGACCCGACGGGTAGACGCCGTGCAGGTTGGCGAGCCGGTCGACCTGGTGCGACACGTCGTAGGTGATGTTCTTGATCGTGAAGCCGAGCTTCTCGGCCAGCGGCCCGACGGTCAGCAGCTTGTCGGCGATGGCGGTGTAGTCGCGCTCGACGACGGCGAGCACCGGCAGGTTCTTCCCCGGCACGGCTGGCAGGTCGGTGCCGCGCCAGTCGGGAACGTGCCCACCGGGCTGCGCGATCTGCCCCTGCGTGTCGTGCTGCAGCGGGACGGCGACGAGGTCACGGCGCGTGTCGAGGCGGCCCTTGGCCATCTCCGAGAACTTGATCGCCAGGTCGGCGAACACGTCGAAGTCGGTGCGCGTCTCCCACGGCGGGTCGATGGCCGGCGTGAACGCGTGCACGTAGGGGTGCATGTCGGTCGAGCTCAGGTCGTGCTTCTCGTACCAGGTGGCGGCGGGGAGCACGATGTCGGACAGCAGCGTCGAGCTCGTCATGCGGAAGTCGGCCGTGATGAGCAGGTCGAGCTTCCCCTCGGGCGCCTCGTCGTGCCACGTGACGACCTCCGGCCGCTCGTCGGCGCCGTGGTCGTTGGGCATCACGTTGTTGTGCGTGCCGAGGAGGTGCTTGAGGAAGTACTCGTTGCCCTTCGCCGAGCTGCCGAACAGGTTCGAGCGCCACAGGATCATGGTGCGCGGCCAGTTCTGCGGCGCGTCGATGTCCTCCACCGCCGACTTCAGCTCGCCGGACTTCAGCTTCGCGGCGACATAGGCCTGCGGAGACTCGGCCTCCCCCCGTTCGACGGCGGCGACGGCCTCGTCGGCGAGGTCCAGCGGGTTCGCGTCGAACTGCGGGTAGAACGGCATCCAGCCGAGCCGGTGCGCCAGCGCCATCGAGTCGGCGGTATGCATGCCGTCAAGGCTGCCGGTCGACAGGGGCGACTTGATCCTGTCGGCGGAGAAGCCGTCGGTGCGCCACTGGTCGGTGTGCATGTACCAGTACCCGGTGCCGATCATGGTGCGCGGCGGCCGCGACCAGTCGAGCGCGTTGGCCATGTTGAACCAGCCCGTCATGGGGCGGCACTTCTCCTGGCCGACGTAGTGGGCCCAGCCGCCACCGTTGCGGCCGATGCAGCCGGTCATCATCAGCAGGCCGATGATCGCGCGGTAGGTGACGTCGGCGTGGAACCAGTGGCAGATGCCTGCGCCGATGATGATCATCGTGCGGCCCTTGGACTCGGCCGAGTTGTCGGCGAACTCGCGGGCGATGCGGAGGCAGGCCTCGGCGGGGACGGAGGTGATCTCCGCCTGCCAGGCCGGGGTGTAGGGGACGGTCGGGTCGTCGTAGCTTTCGGCCCAGACGCCCGGCAGCCCCTCGCGGCGCACACCGTACTGGGCGAGCATGAGGTCGAAGACGGTGGTGACCAGGCGTCCCTCGACCATGCGGGCCGGGAGGCCGCGCCGGATGATGGAGCCCTGGCCGCGCGGGTCCTCGAAGCACGGCAGCGCGACCTCGACGGCCTCGGCGCCGTCCTGATCGAGCAGGGTCAGTGCGGGGCGGATGTCACCGAGGTCGAGGTTCCACTGGCCCACGCCCTCCTCGTTGTACCGGTGGCCCATCGAACCGTTCGGCACGGCGGGGGCGCCGGTGGCCTCGTCCCACACGACCGTCTTGAACGCGGCGTCGGCGCTCTCATGCCCGGCGAGGTTGTCGGCGGTCAGGAACTTGCCGGGCACGAGGCCGTGGCCGTCGGGATGCTCGACCAGCGTGATCAGCATGCCGAGGTCGGTGTACTGCTTCACGTAGGAGTCGAAGTAGTCGACCTTCCTGTCGACGAAGTTCTCCTTCAGGATCACGTGCCCCATCGCCATCGCGAGGGCGGCATCCGTGCCGGCCTGCGCGGGCAGCCATTCGTCGGCGAACTTCACGTTGTCGGCGTAGTCGGGGCTGACGGTGACGACCTTGGTGCCGCGGTAGCGGACCTCTGCCATCCAGTGCGCGTCCGGGGTGCGGGTGACCGGCACGTTGGAGCCCCACATCATCAGGTACGTGGCGTCCCACCAGTCGCCGGACTCCGGCACATCGGTCTGGTCGCCGAACACCTGCGGGCTGGCGACGGGCAGGTCGGCGTACCAGTCGTAGAAGCTGGTCATCGCCCCGCCGATGAGGTGCGTGAAGCGGGTGCCGATCGCGTGCGAAACCATGCTCATGGCCGGGATGGGCGAGAACGAGACGCAGCGGTCGGGGCCGTAGTTCTTGATCGTGTTGACGTACGACGCGGAGGCGATCTCGAGCGCCTCGTCCCAGGTGATGCGCACCAGGCCGCCCTTGCCGCGGGCCTGCTGGTAGCGGCGCCGCTTGACCGGGTCCTCCGCCACCTCGCGGAACGCCTCCACGGGGTCGCCGAGGCGCTTCTTCGCCTCGCGGTACATCTCCACCAGCACACCGCGGGCGTACGGGAAGCGCACCCGGGTCGGCGAGTAGGTGTACCAGGAGAACGCGGCGCCGCGGGGGCAGCCGCGGGGCTCGTACTCGGGGCGGTCGGGGCCGGTGGTCGGATAGTCGGTCTGCTGGGACTCCCAGGTGATGATCCCGTCCTTGACGTAGACCTTCCAGGAGCAGGAGCCGGTGCAGTTCACGCCGTGGGTGGAGCGGACAACCTTGTCGTGGCTCCAGCGATCACGGTAGAAGACATCCCCGGCCCTGCCACCCTCGCGGAAGACGGCGCGACCGTCGTCGGTCTCCTCCCACTTCGTGAAGAACTTCCCGAGCTTCAGGAGTGCGTCCGAAGCGGGGCCGTCGAGGCGTGCGGTTTCAGAGCTCATGGGCACAGCTAACCAGAAACCAGGAGAGTTTGTCCTATCGGGTTGGACAAACGCGCGGAGGGTTATTTATGCGCGTCTGGCGTTGTGAAACCCAGGTCGGCCGCCTGCTCCGGAGTGTCCAGATCGCCCACCACTGCGTCGGGCACCGGGACCGTCGCCAGCCTAAGGCCGTGCAGCGCCCGGCGCACGGAAACGTCGCGTTCACCCTCCAGTTCGGCCAGCTTCTGCCGGAGGGCGGCGGTGCGGTAGCGCGCGGCCAGATACTGGGTCCAGCCCTCCGCGTCGACGAGGGCGACGCCGTCCGGCCCGAGGGGCGCACGCGCCAGCCGCCGGACCACCGCGTCCGGCCAGGCGAGGTCGCCGGCGAGCACGTAGACGTCGCCGACGTCGACCGGCACCAGTTCGAGGCCGGCGACGAGGCCGGCGACGGGCCCGCCGAAGGGCGGGTCCTCGAGGGCGTAGAGCAGAGCCCCGCTGTCGAGGCCGGGGCGCTCGGGCGAGACGAAGACCACCTTGTCGGCGACGGCGGTCAACGCCGCCACCGCCCACGTGGCCACCGACCTGCCCTCGCGGTCGAGTTCCAGCTTGTCGGAGCCCATCCGGCTCGATCGGCCACCGCCCAGGAGGATCCCCCAGCTCACCGGTGCCTATCCCCCGGCGAACGGTGGCAGCACGTCGAGGCTGGCCACGCCGCCGACCTCGGCGTCGAGATCGGTCAGCCGGGCGCCGTCCGCCAGCAGCGAGCTGACGCCCAGCACCTTCGCGAGCCGGTCGTTGCCGTCGGCGAGGTGCGCCACGAGGTCGCGCCCGGACATCCCGGCCGCGTCCACGGTCAGCGCCTCCACGCCCGCGGCCTCCGCCGCCCCGGCGAAGAATCGCACGTCCATCTGGGTCCCCTTCCGGTCAGCCGCCGATGGCGCTCATGGTACGGATCGGCGGCAGGAATCCGTCCTCGTCGATGCCGTGTGCCCGCGGCTTGACCCGGTGCGCCCCGACCCAAGCCTCTGCCAGGTCGTCGTCGCTCCCGCCGCCCCGGAGTACGGCGCGCAGGTCCGTCTCCCGGCGCGAGAACAGGCAGGAGCGCACCTGCCCGTCCGCGGTGATCCTGGTGCGGTCGCAGTCGCCGCAGAACGGGCGGGTCACCGAGGCGATGACGCCGACCACCCCACCCGGGATCGATCCCTCCGGCTCGACCCGCCACAGCTGCGCGGGCGCGGCGCCGCGCGGCTCCTCCGCGGCAGACAGCGTGAACCGTTGCTGGAGCGCTCCGAGGATCTCGTCTGCGGTCACCATGGCGCTGCGGGCCCACTCGTGGGCCGGGCCGAGCGGCATCTGCTCGATGAACCGCAGCTGGTAGCCGCGGGCGAGGCAGAACTCGGCCAGCGGAACGATGTCCTCCTCGTTGACGCCCCGACGGATCACCGCGTTGATCTTGACCGGCCCGATCCCCCGCCGGTCGACGGCCGCCAGCCCCGTCAGCACGTCGGGAAGGCGGTCACGGAGCGTCAGCTGCGCGTAGCGGCCCGCATCCAGGGAGTCGAGGGAGACGTTGAGGCGGTCGAGGCCCGCGTCGGCGAGCGCCCCGATCTTCTTGTCGAGGCCGAGCCCGTTGGTGGTCAGCGCGAGTTCCGGCCTGCCCGCCTCGCCCCGCAGGGTGGCGGCGTGCGCGACGATGCCGACCAGCCCCGGCCGGAGCAGCGGCTCTCCCCCGGTGAACCGGATCCGCCGTACGCCGAGCATCTCCACAGCGACGCGCAGCACCTGGCCGACCTCTGCGTCGGTGAGGACCTCCTCGGTCGGCAGCCAGGGCAATCCCTCCGGGGGCATGCAGTAGCTGCAGCGCAGGTTGCAGCGGTCGGTCAGCGAGACCCGCAGGTCGCGCGCGGTCCGTCCGAACGCGTCGGTCAACTCGGATCGCACACCCACGGCCACATCAGTCCTTCCACCGGTCCGTTACCCGAGCCCCCATGGTATCCGCCGAACTATACGGATAAACTCCGCCGTGTTGGACCCCGGACTACGGTGACGGCCAACCATTTGGTAGAAGGTTCTCATGTCAAGCACGCAGCACGGCCTCGGGCCGACGAGGGCGAAGGTCCTCGCCCTCTTGCAGTCCGCTCCTGTTCCCCTTCAGGTCACGGAGGTTGCTGACGAACTCGGACTGCACAAGAACTCCGCCCGTTTCCATCTCGACGCGCTCGTCGACTCCAGCTACGCACGTCGGCAGACGGTGGCCGCCGGGCAACCAGGCCGGCCTCCGCTCGCGTTCAGCGCGACGAGCGAGGCCCCGACGATGACCAACCTGCACCTGCTGGAGGTCACCCAGGTCCTGCTCGCGCAGTTCGTCGCCCCGGCCGAGAACGCCCTGACCCGGGCCGAGCAGGCCGGCCGGACGTGGGGTGCCGGCATCGCGACCCAGGACGCGTCCCCGGCCGACGCGTTCGGCGATCTGGTCGACCACCTCGCAGAACGCGGCTTCGGCACCTCGCATGACGTCACGACCTCGACGCTCACCTTCGCCCGCTGCCCCTTCCGGGCCAGCATCGATCCGGAGCAGTTGCCGTTCATCTGCGCCATGCACCAGGGCTTCCTCGACGGCTACCTCGAGGCCAGCCGCTCTGGGCTGACCGCCGGCCGCATCGACATCGGCCCGCGGACGTGCCGGGCCGAAGTGACCATGTCGGCCTGAGCGTTCAGCCCTTGACGCCGCCGGCCGTCAGCCCGGCCACGATGTACTTCTGCAGGTACATGAACAGGATGATGATCGGGACGGCGGCGACCACGGCACCCGCCGCGAACAGCGACCACGGCGCGTTGCGCTCGTCGTTGCCCCACACGTACAGGCCGACGGCCAGGGTGTAGTTCTCCGGGCGGGCCAGCACGATGCGGGCGAGGATGAACTCGCCGTACGAGCCGACGAAGCTCAGCAGGCCCACCACCGCGAGGATGGGGGTGACCAGCCGCATCACGATGCCCCAGAAGATCTGGGCGTGCGTGGCGCCGTCGATCTTGGCGGCCTCGTCCAACTCGATGGGGATCGTGTTGAAGAAGCCGTACATGAGGAACGTGTTGGAGCCGAGCGCCCCGCCCAGGTAGACCATGATCAGCGTGATGTGCGAGCCGATGTCGAGGAACGGGAACACCTTCCCGAGGCTCAGCACCAGCAGGAAGATCGCGACGAAGGCCAGCATCTGCGGGAACATCTGGATGATCAGCAGCGCCGTCAGGCCACCCCGGCGACCCGTGAAGCGGAACCGGCTGAAAGCGTAGGCGGCCGCGGCCCCCATGACGACGGTGCCGACCGCGGTGACGCTGGACACGAAGAAGGAGTTGCGCATCCACTGCGGGAAGTCGCCCTTCATGAGGTCCGTGTAGTGCTCGCCCGTGAAGGCGCTGAACAGGTTGGTGGAGCCGGTGAGGGTGCCGTTCGGGTTGACCGAGGCGGACAGGACGTACAGGAGCGGGAACACGCAGTAGACGATCATGACGATCGCGAACACATGCTTCCAGCCCACCTGACCCCACCAGCGCAGCCCACGGAGCCGGGTGTCGTTGTCGCCGTTGGTGAGCTTCTTGACGGCCATCACATGATCTCCTCAAGCTTGCGGGTCTGCCGGAAGCCGAGCCAGGAGATGACGCCGACCACCGCGAAGATGGCGATGGACATGGCGCTCGCCAGGCCGTACTGCTTGTTCCCGCTCTCGAACGCGATGGCGTAGACCATCGAGATGAGCAGGTCGGTCTCGCCGATCGGGTAGGGCGCCCCCGGATAGTTGGGGCCGCCGCCTGTCAGCATGTAGATCAGCGCGAAGTTGTTGAAGTTGAAGGCGAAGCTCGCGATGAGCAACGGGGCCACCGACACGAGCAGCAGCGGCAGCGTGATGGACGCGAAGCGGCGCAGGGGGCCGGCGCCGTCCATGATGCCCGCCTCGGTGAGCTCGCCCGGGATGGACTGGAGCGCGCCGGTGGCCACCAGGAACATGTACGGGAAGCCGAGCCACAGGTTCACGCCGATGATCGACAACCGCGCCAGCGTCGGGTCACCCAGCCAGTTGATGTCCAGGCCACCCAGCAGCACCTCGTTGATGTAGCCGAACTCGCGGTTCAGCAGGCCGCGCCACACCAGCGCCGCGAGGAAGCCGGGGAAGGCGTACGGGAGGATGAACATCGCCCGGTAGAACGTGCGGCCCTTGACCCGGGGATCGTTGTAGATGATGGCCAGGAACAGGCCGAGCGCGAAGGTCGTCAGCACCGACAGGATCGAGAAGACGAACGTCCAGACGAGCGACTTGAAGAACGGCGTGCTCAGCCGGGAGTCCGTGAACATCTGCGCGAAGTTGTCGAAGCCGACCAGGACCCGCCAGCCGGGGGTCAACGTGGCGCCGTCCTCCGCGACGAAGAGCCCGCGGCTCTCATCCGCCGTGAAGACCTTGCCGTCCTGATCGGTGAACGTGTCGGACGCCTCGTCGTAGGTGAGCAGCGACTTCGCCACGAAGGCCATCGTGCCGCTGTCGGTGCGGAGCCAGCCGTCGGCGGGGTCGTCGGTCATCGAGACGCGCAGGTCGAGGACCTCGCGCTGCCGCTCCTGGATCTGGGCGAGGTTGAGAACCTCGGCGCCGGGCACCGCGGTGACCTTGCCTGCGTCGATCGTCGCGTCGGGAACGGTCTCGAGCGGGGTCTCCGCGTCGCCGACCCTCGCCTCGTCGCCGTCGACGATGGCGAAGGCGATGCTGCCGTCGCGGTCGAGGACGGTGACGGGATAGGTGGGGGTCCCCTCGACCTTCCTGTCGGCGGTCTTCATGATCTGCGTGATCGCGGGCCCCTTGGCATCGTTGTGACCGTCGCCGTAGTTGGTGAACGCGACGTAAGCCGTGTTCAGCATCACGTAGATCTGGAACACGATCAGGAAGATCAGGCCGGGGACCAGGTATTTGGCGGGGATCGAGCGCCGGGAGAAGTAGACGTAGTCGACGACGATCAGGGTGGCGACCAGGAAGGCGAGCATCGCCCATTCCTCCTGGCCGTAGGCGGCGAGGATGCCGTAGAGCCCGAAGGCGTTGACGAGCATCATCAGCACGAGCTTCACGTAGAAGCCCGGCCGGCTCAGGTCACGCGCGTGCGACAGCCGCGGCGCCTGTCTGGTCGGTGTGGTGGTCAAGGCTTGTCCCTTCGCTCCGTTGCGACGGCTGGGGGCCGGAGCTGTGGCCCCGGCCCCCAGTATCGGGCAGCAGCGCTGCGTCCGTGGTCAGAACTTCGACTCGATGTTGGCGATCATCTCGGTCCAGGCGGCGTCCGGTGCGGCGGTGCCGTCGATGATGCTCAGCTGGGCGGCGCCCCAGAACGTCCACACCGCACCCATCTCCGGGATGGCCGGCATCGGCTGGCCGTCCTTGCCCGCCTCAGCGAAGCCCTTCAGGATCTCGTCATCGATCGCGGCTGCCGACTCGGTGAGCGCGGGCTCGCGACCGCCGAGCTCGTAGAGCTTGTCCTGGGCCTCCGCGGTGGTCATGTACTCGAGGAACTGGTTGGCCAGCAGCGCGTTCTCGGACTTCGAGGACAGGTAGACGCCCTGCACGCCGAGGAACGGGGCGGACGGCTGGCCGCCTGCCGAGGGGACGGGCAGTACGGAGACGTCGATGCCCGCCTCCTGGAAGGCTGTGATGTTCCAGGGACCTGTGACGATGTAGGGGGTCTTCTGGTCGAGGAACGCCTGGCGGGCCTGGTCGCCGCCGATGGAGGACGACAGGACCTTCTCGTCGGCGAGCTTCTTCAGGTAGTTGGCGAACGCGATGCCCTCGGGCCCCGCCATGCCGAGCTCGCTCGTGTAGCCGTTCTCATCGGACTTGAACACGGGGGCCCCGAAGGAGGTCTGCAGCGGGTACAGATGGTAGGCGTCACCCTGCGGGCCCTGCTGGATGACGATGGGGAACTCCGCTCCCTCGGCGGCCTTGCCCTGGGCGACGAGTTCGTCGAACGTCGCGGGCGTGTCGGAGACCATGCCGTTGTTGCGCACCAGGGCGATGTTCTCCATCGCGTACGGCACCCCGAACAGCTGACCGTCGAACGAGAAGCCCTGGACGGCGTTGGGGTTGAGCGCGTCGACCCTGTCTCCGAGCTCGACGGGGGCGATGACGCCGTTGGCCTGCAGGTCACCCACCCAGTCGTGGGCTCCGACGATGAGGTCGGGGCCCTGTCCGGTGGGGACCTGGGCGATGAAGTCGGTCTTGATGTCCTGCGACGGCTTCTGCACCACGTCCAGGGCAACCCCCGTGGAGGCGAGGAAGGCCTCACCCAGCGTCTTGAAGGCGTCGATGCGGGTCTCGTCCACCCAGACCGTCAGCGAGCCGGACGCCTGCGGGGCCGATCCGGTGGCCGTCGGCGTAGCCGCGGTGGGCGACGGGGTCGGGGTCGAGGAAGGGGTGGTGCCGGCACCTGCGCACGCGGCGAGGCTGAGCGTGATGCCGGCCGCGGCAACGGCGATGAGGCTCTTGCGCATTGTTTTCTCCTTGGTCGTCCGGGTCGCTTCGATGCCGACCCGCTGCCAGAAGCGTAACCGTTTCCGAAGGACTTGCAAGAGCGTTGCAGCGTTTTTCAGCCGGGTTTACCAAACTGTTATGGAAGTTCCCGCAACGACTTGCAGGACAGGCGCACACGGCACGCTCCCGTTCATTGCAACAATCTGCAAGGTCTGCAAAACTGGCCGGAACATCCCGCACTCAGCTCGATGGAGAGGAGAGGACGTGCTCACCCCACGCGTCAAGCTGGCCGACGTCGCCAAGGTCGTCGGGGTCTCGACAGCGACCGTCTCGCGCGTCGTCAACGGCAAGCCCGGCGTGGCGGAGGCGACCCGCACCGCGGTGCTGGCGGGGCTGGAGACGCTCGGGTACCGCATCGACGACCCCCAGGGCACCCACGAGGGCCTGATCGCCGTCATGGTCCCCGAACTCGGCAACCCCACCTTCGGCTCGTTCGCGAACGAACTGGTGATCCAACTCGCCGCCGCCGACCGGAGGATGGTGCTGTGCACCTCCGGCCCCGGCGGCACGAGCGAGGACCAGTACCTGGACCTTCTCGCCGGCGTGGCCGTCGACGGCCTGATCTCCGTCTCCGGCACCGCCGCGGACACGCTCGGCACCAACGACCATTATCAGAGGCTCCTGGCGGGCGGGATGCCGACCGTCTTCATCAACGCCTACGACGCCACGATCCCCGGCGCGTTCTTCAACACCTCCGACGCGGAGGCCATCTCCCAGTCCGTCGGCCATCTGCGCCGCTACGGCCACACCCGGATCGGTCTGGCGCTGGGACAGCAGCGCTACCTGCCCGCGCAGCGCAAGGCCGAGGCGTTCCTCGCCCTCGGCCTCCCGGCCGAGTCCATCGTGTCGACCATCTTCAGCATCGAGGGCGGCCAGGCCGCGGCGTCGCGTCTGCTCGACGCCGGACACACCGCCATCGTGTGCGGCTCGGATGTGATGGCGCTCGGCGCGATCCGGGAGGTCCGTTCGCGTGGCCTCGAGGTCCCCGACGACATCTCGATCGTCGGCTACGACGACTCCGCCCTCATGCCCTTCACCAGCCCCGCCCTCACCACCGTCCGGCAGCCGATCGCGGCCCTGTGCCAGGCGGCCGTCGAGGCGCTTCTGTCCGCCATGGCCGGCGCGCCGGCGGATCCCGCCGAGATACTCTTCCACCCCGACCTCATCATCCGTCGATCGACAGGACCCGTCCATGACCGCTGAGTGGTGGCGCGACGCCGTCATTTACCAGATCTACCCGCGCTCCTTCGCCGACTCCACCGGCGACGGCTACGGCGACCTCCCCGGCTCCATCACGAAGCTGGACTACCTGGCGAAGCTGGGCGTCGACGCCGTCTGGTTCTCCCCCTTCTACCGCTCCCCCATGGCCGACGCCGGCTACGACGTCGCCGACTACATGGACATCGATCCGATGTTCGGCTCCCTCGAGGACGCGCAGCGCCTGATCGCGGAGGCGCACGCGCGTGGCCTCCGCGTCGTCGTCGACCTGGTGCCCAACCACACCTCGGACGAGCACGCCTGGTTCCAGGCCGCGATCGCCGCGCCTCCCGGCTCCCCCGAGCGCGAGTACTACCTGTTCCGCGACGGCGCAGGCGAGAACGGCGAGCTGCCCCCGAACAACTGGAAGTCCGTCTTCGGCGGCAGGGGCTGGACGCGGCTCACCGCCCCGGACGGCACCCCGGAGCAGTGGTACCTGCATCTCTTCGACGTGAAGCAGCCCGACCTCGACTGGAGCAGCGAGAAGGTCCGCAGCGGCTTCGACGACGTCCTGCGGTTCTGGCTCGACCGTGGCGTCGACGGGTTCCGCATCGACGTGGCCCACTCGCTGGTCAAGGCCGAGGGGCTCCCCGACTGGGACGAGGAGCAGAGCATGCTCGACGGCCAGAGCGGCCCCATGTGGGACCAGGACGGCGTCCACGAGGTGTACCGCCGCTGGCGGAGGATCCTCGACTCCTACGACGGCGACCGCTCCCTGGTGGCGGAGGCCTGGGTGCCGGATCCCACGCGCCTGGCGATGTACCTGCGCCCGGACGAGATGCACACGGCCTTCAACTTCGAATTCCTCGACTGTCGCTGGGACGCCGCCGAGTACCGCGCCACGATCAGCGCCACCCGCGCCGCGGACCGGGCCGTCGGGGCGCCCACCACCTGGGTGCTGAGCAACCACGACGTCGTCCGCCACGCCAGCCGGTTCGGCCTCGCCGACCCGGGCGCGAGCCACGAGGGCATCGGCGTCCGCGACGAACAGCCGGACAACGTCATCGGCCTGCGCCGCGCACGGGCCGCCAGCCTCATGATGCTGGGCCTGCCAGGCTCCGCCTACCTGTACCAGGGCGAGGAACTCGGCCTGCCCGAGCACACGACGCTGCCGGACGACCTGCGGCAGGACCCCACCTGGGTCCGTTCCGGGTTCACCCGCGTCGGCCGCGACGGCTGCCGGATCCCCATGCCGTGGACCGCGGACGAGCCCGGGCTCGGGTTCTCCCCCACGGGCGCGACCTGGCTGCCGCAGCCGGAGGCGTACCGCGGCCTGGCCGCCGACCGACAGGTCGACGTGCCCGGCTCGACCTGGTCGCTATACCGGGGCGCGTTGGCCGCCAGGAAGCGGCTCGACCTCGGCCGGGGCGAGATCGCCTGGGTCGATGCCCCCGATCACATCGTCGCCTTCGACAACGGCGCCGTCCGGGTCATGACCAACGTCCTCGGGGCCCCGGTGCCGCTTCCCAGCGGCTACGCGGTGCTGCTGTCCAGCGTCGACATCGACGGCGACGAGCTCCCCACCGATGCGACGGTGTGGCTGACGGCGATCTGACCCGGCCCGGTGAAGTGGCTTGTCGAAGCCGGGTATGATGAGCGCGTCAACGGCGAGAGGAGTCACACGTGCCCAGTCGGACCACGGTCGTCGGATCCACGGTGGGACTCCACGCACGCCCCGCCGTCCTTATCGCGGCGGCGGCCGCCGAGTATGACGACGAGATCGTCCTGTCGGTCGACGGCCTCACCGTCGACGCCGCAAGCTCGCTGCTCATCATGACCCTCGGCGCCGAACTCGGAGCCCAAGTGACGGTCACCTCTGAGAACGGCGAGGCGGTCGAACGGATCGCCGGCATGATCGCCGCGAACCTGGACGCCCCCTCGGCCTGAGCCTGATCATCAGCCCTGCACCTCGCCCAGCAGGGTGCGCAGGCCCTGCAGCGACGCGTCGGCGATCACCAGGAGCCGGGAGCGCACCTCGGGTGTGTCCACGGACGCGACGGTGTCGCAGGCGCGGTGGTAGCACACGTCGCGCGCCGCGTCCGCCGTCCCGCCGAACACCTCCGACTCGGCCGCGCTGAGGGACTCCCCCGCCCCCGTGTACAGGCCGGCGACGCTGATCCCCTGCCCGTCGAACCAGGCGTGATCGGACGCGCCGTCGATCGAGACGCCCTCGTAGTCGCGGCCGCGGTCGCGCAGCGGCTGCTCGAGGGCCCGCCGGGCCGGGCCGTCGCCGTAGATGCCGACGAGACCGTTCGGGGACGCGACCATGTCGAGGTTGATGTAGGCGGAGATCCGGCCGACCTCGTCGGGCGCGAGCCCACGCAGATAGGCGCCTGACCCCAGGAGCCCGAGTTCCTCGGCGTCCCAGAGCGCCACCCGCAGCCCTGCCGCCCCGTCCTCGGCCGCCAGTTGCTCGGCGAGGGCCAGTGTGAGCGCGACGCCGGACGCGTTGTCGTTGATGCCCGGCCCCGCCCCCACCGAGTCGAGGTGCGCGCCGAGCATGACGACCCGTCCGGACGGCGCTGCCGGCCCTTCCGCGATGAGGTTGACCACCGGGACGATCGCGCCGGGCTCGTCGGCCGGGGGCCGCCGACCGGGCGCCTCGGCTTCCTGCCTCGTGACGGTGAATCCGGCCGCGGTGAGGACCCGCTCGGCGTAGGCGAGCGACCCTGCGTAGCCCTCGGTGCCGGTCGCCCTGCTGCCGCCGGCATCGTCGGCCACCTTCTGCAGGTCCTCGAGGTGGACGAAGGTGGACGTGACCAGATCGGCCGGGTCGACGGTCGGCGACGGGGTGACGGTCGGCGACGGGGTGACGGTCGGCGACGGGATAGCGGTCGGCGACGGGTCGATGGTCGGCACGGCGGTGCACGCCGTCAGCGCGATGGACAACGCGAGGACGGGGAGCAGGTGCCGCATGCGCACAGTCTGCCCGCGCCGCGGGTCAGGCGTCGTTCGTCCTGTCGGCCGCATCCAGTGCCGCCTCGAGCCGGGCGATGACACCGGGCGTCAGCGCCGGCATCGGGCCGGTGTCGAGGAGACCGCCGGACAGGCCAGCCGGGTCGAGCGCCGCGTCCAGGTCCTCCGGGCTCATCAACTCCTGGTCCAGCACCAGTTCCCGGATCGAGTCGCCGTCGGCGAGCGCCCGCTTCGCCAGGGTGGCCGCCCGTTCGTACCCGATGACCGGCGTCAACGCCGTCACCACCCCGACCGACGTGTCGACCTGCGTCTGCAGCCGGTCGATGTTGGCGGTGATGTCGTCGATGCAGTTGATGCGCAGGGTCCGCACGGATCGGCGCAGCCACGCCGAGTTCTGCATCAGCACGTGGGCCATCACCGGCTCGAAGGCGTTCAGCTGCAGCTGACCGGCCTCGGAGGCCATGGCGATCGTGACGTCCGATCCGGCGACGATGAAAGCGACCTGATTGACCGCCTCCGGAATCACGGGGTTGACCTTTCCCGGCATGATCGAGCTGCCTGCCTGCTTCGCGGGCAGGTTGATCTCACCGAAGCCGACCTGGGGGCCGGAGCTCAGGAGGCGCAGGTCATTGCAGATCTTCGACAGCTTCATGGCGGTGCGCCTCAGCGTGGCGGAGACCGTCATGAACACGCCGGTGTCGCTGGTGGCCTCGATGAGGTCCGCCGCGTTGCGCAGGCCGTCGATGCCGGTGATGCGCCGCAGGTGCTCGAGGACGGCGGGCGCGTAGTCCGGCGATGCCGTGATCCCGGTGCCGATGGCGGTGGCCCCCAGGTTGAGCTCATACAGGGCGGGGACGGTCAGGTCGACGAGGTTGATGTCCTCGCCGAGCGTCGTGGAGAATCCCCAGAACTCCTGGCCGAGGGTCATGGGGACGGCGTCCTGCAGCTGCGTGCGGCCGACCTTGAGGACGTCGCGGAACTCGCGCCCCTTCCCGGCGAAGGAGTTGCGGAGCAGCCCCAGCTCCTGCCCGAGCCGGGTCAGCGCGTAGACCAGCGCCAGCTTGACGGCGCTCGGATAGGTGTCGTTGGTGGACTGCGACCGGTTCACGTGGTCGAGGGGTGACAGGTAGCCGTAGTCGCCGAAGGGACGGCCCGCCAGTTCGAGGGCGCGGTTGGCGATCACCTCGTTGACGTTCATGTTCGTGGAGGTGCCTGCCCCACCCTGGATGACGCCGACGACGAACTGGTCGTGGAGCCGGCCGTCGATGATGTCCTGCGCTGCCCGGTCGATGAGCGCGGCCCGCTCCTCGTCGAGCACCCCGATGTCGCGGTTCGCGCGGGCGGCGGCCTGCTTCACCTGCGCGTACGCCACGAGCAGGTCGGGATAGACGCTGATCTCCCGGCGGCTGATCCGGAAGTTCTCCATCGCACGGGCCGTGTTGATCCCCCAGTACACGTCGTCCGGCAGCTCAAGCTCCCCGAGGGAGTCACGCTCGATTCGCACCATGCCCCGGCCCTCAGACGAGCTTCTGCAGGAACAGCGCCTCGGCCAGCGTCGCCTTGCCCAGGTCGGCGAGGTCGAGCGACTCGTTGTCGGAGTGCATGCGCGACGTCGGGTCGACGACGGCCGTCAGGAGGATCGGCGCGCCGGGGTTGCGGTCGGCGAACTCGGCGACGATCGGGATGCTGCCTCCGGTGCCGATCCGGACCGGCTCCACGCCGAACCCCTCGCGGAGCCCGTCGAGGGCGGCGCGGGCGATGTCACTGTCGAGGCTGATCGCGGCGCCGGCGCCGGACTGGCCGGCCTCCACCTCGACCCGCGCGCCCCACGGGGCGTGGCTCAGCAGGTGGTCGCGCAGTGCCGCCTCGGCGTCGGCCGGGTCCTGGTTCGGGGCGATGCGGACGCTGACCTTGGCGCGCGCCGTCGGCACCAGCGTGTTGGACGCGTCCCGCACGGGGGTCGCGTCGATGGCCAGCACCGAGACGGCGGGCTTCGTCCACATCCGGTCGGTGAAGCTGCCCTCGCCGATCCAGTGGACGCCGTCGAGCAGCCCCGCCTCCGCACGGAGCCTGTCCTCCTCGTAGTCGACCTCGGCGGGCGGAGACGAGACGAGCCCGGCGATCGCCGGGTTGCCCGCGTCGTCGTGCAGCGTGGCGAGGAGGCGGCAGAGCGCGCTGAGCGCGTCCGGAGCCACGCCGCCGAACTGGCCGGAGTGCAGGCCACCCTCCAGGGTGGACACGCGGACGACGGCGTCGACGACGCCGCGCAGCGATGCCGTCAGGGCAGGCTCCCCCACCTTCCAGTTGACGGCGTCCGCGATCACGAAGGCGTCGGCGCGCAGCAGGTCGCCGGCCTGGTCGAGCAGCGCCGCCATGCTGGGAGAGCCGATCTCCTCCTCGCCCTCGACGAAGATCTTCACGCCGACCGGCGGCTTCCCGCCGAAGGCCCGCATCGCACCGAGGTGGACGGCGATGCCGCCCTTGTCGTCGGCGGAGCCGCGGGCGTACAGGCGACCGTCGCGCTCCGTCGGGTTGAAGGCGGGCGTGGTCCAGATCGTCTCGTCGCCGGTGGGCTGAACGTCGTAGTGGGCGTAGAGCAGCACCGTCGGCGCCCCCTCCGGCGCCGGGTAGTGGCCGTACACGGCAGGCTTCCCGCCGGCGGTGAGCAGCCGCACGTCGGGGCAGCCCTCTGCCCGCAGCAGGTCGGCGACCAGCTCGGCCGCGGCGATGACGTCGTCGTCGTGCTCGGGCAGCGAGGAAACCGATGGGATGGCGATCAGGCGCCGCAGGTCGGCGAGGACGGAGGGGAGGATGGAGGAGACGGCTTCGGTGAGGCTCATGCCCTCAGCCTATCGAGCGCACCTTCGGCGTCGCCATCAGTAGGCCCCCTGCGACCCGAGCACAGCCCTGGCCGTCCTGGCGATGATGATGATGTCGGCCATCATCGACCAGTTGTCCACGTAGTACACGTCGAGGCGGACGGTCTCGTCCCACGACAGGTTCGACCGTCCGGACACCTGCCACAGGCCGGTCAGGCCGGGGCGCACGTCGAGTCGGCGCGTGGTGTCGCTGTCGTAGCGGGCCACCTCGTTCGGCAGCGCCGGACGGGGGCCCACCAGGCTCATGTCGCCGCGCAGCACGTTGAGGAACTGCGGCAACTCGTCGATGGAGAACCGGCGGATGAACCGTCCGACGCGCGTGATGCGGGGGTCATGGGTCATCTTGAACAGCACCCCGGCCCCCTCGTTGTGCGCCTCCAGTTCCGCCTTCCGCGCCTCCGCGTCGACGACCATGGAGCGCATCTTGAAGCACTCGAACTCCTCCCCCAGCGGCCAACGCGGGTCTGCCGGAAGAAGACGGGGCCGCGGTCCTCCCACCAGATGGCCACCGCCGCAAGCCCGATGACGGGTGCGCTCAGCAGGAGCAGGGTGGCCGAACCGACGACGTCGAAGATCCGCTTGCCCCAGCGGGAGGCCGCGACGGCGTGGGGCCGGTCGACGAAGACCAACGGCAGCCCCGCGATGGGGCGGACGGCGAGGCGTCCCGCCGAGACGTCGCTGAGCGCGGGCGCGACGATGGTCTGCGTCGAGTGTCGCTCCAGCGACCAGGCGAGGCGTTTGAACTCCTGCGACGTCGCGAAGGACCCCTCGGCGAAGATGACCGCCTCGAGGTCGATGTCTGCGACGATCTCCGCCACGTCTGCGACGGAGCCGAGCACGGGAGTCCCGGCGGGAGTCTCCCGGATGTCGTCGGGCGTGAGCGCGCCGACGACCCGGTAGCCGAGCCACTTCTCGCGGTGCAGGGCGCGCACGACCTCGTCGACGTGCTCTGCGGATCCGGCCACCACGACCGGCACAGTCAGCATGCCCAGCGTCCGCAGGTGGTTGCAGAGCCTGCGCCGGATCAGCCGGATTGCCAGGAGCAGGGGGACGCCGGCAACGAACGTGATGAGGAAGAAGGTCCGCGACAGCTCGACCTCCAGCAGATAGCAGCCGACGCCGATCACCCCCGCGAGCGTGAGCGACGCCAGGTTCACCCGGTGGTACTCGTCCATGCCGGTCTGGAGCTGCGGCAGCGAATAGGCGCCCACCACCGTCAACAGGGAGAGCCACGCCAGCGGCAGCGCGGCGAAGATCCAGAAGGGCAACAGCCCCGCGTCGGTCGGCCACCCGAAGCGGACGGTATGTGCGACGACACCCACGAAGGCGATCACACCACCGTCTGCGGCCGCCAGGAGCAGTCGTTTCCGGTGTGTACTGCCTTCCACAAGCCTGGCGGCAGCTTCGCCGACCAGCCCCCATCCGATCCGAATCTCAAGATCCGCTGCGGTCATGATTCCATCCCTCTGCGACCGCGGCGTCCGAGGGATCCCCACACCCCCCAGAGGCGATCACCGATTCCGCATTGTTACACCGGAAGCGGCTCAGCTCAAGAGTTTGGGAAAATCAGATCCCGTGCCCCCGGCGGTGCAGCGCGCCCATCACGGTGTCGGCCTTCACCAGTCCCACAGCCACCGGCAGCGCGACCCAGGCACGTGGCTCCGCCGGATTGAGCCGCATCGTCTCCCACACCTTCCCCAGCGATCGCCGACGTTCCCCCAACGCCGCGTGGCCGAAGGCCTGCTGACCACGGATGCGTGCCAGCGCCCCCCGGTCCGCCTGGAACTGGGGGAACTTGTCGACCATGTAGTCGAGTGCCTCGATGATGGTGCGCCACCGTCCCGAAAAGAGCGACTGTCCCCACATCACGCGGACGAGCGGCTCCTCCACGACGCAGATGTCGCCCGCGAGCGCTGCCCGCAGGATCCAGTCGTAGTCCTCTGCGTAACTGCCGGGGATGTGCTCGTCGACCAGGCCGATCGGCCCGAGGAGAGCCTCACGGCGCACCAGTACCGACGAGGGGTGGGCCGGCATGACACGACGGCGCACCAGCCGCTCCAGCGTCATCTCATCCGCGCGGGCGAGCCGGACACTGCTGTGGTCGCCGTACTGGATCCGGATGCCGGTGACGCAGGTGAGCGCGCCGGTGTAGAGGAGCCTGCGCACCTGTCTGGTGAGCTTGTCCGGCTCCCAGGCGTCGTCATCGTCACAGAACGCGACCAGTGGCGACCCACCGGCCAGGACGCCCGAGTTACGGGCCCCCGCCAGTCCCCCGGTACGGGTGTTGGTCACGACCAGCACCCGCCGTGCAGGATCGTGCCGCTCAAGGGAGAGGTCGGGCTCGCTGCGGTCGAACACGACAACCACGGTCACCTTGCCCGCGTAGTCCTGGGCCAGCACGGCGTCGACGGCGACGCGCAGCAGGTCCGGACGGTTGTGGGTGCAGATCACCACGTCGATCGCCGGGGCCCTCTCGGGCGGAGGCACAACTTGGTCGGTCACGATCGATCCCCCTCCACTGCTGCGGGAGTTCCCCCGCGGATCGGATCGACTAGATATAGCATGCACCTTCATGGTCGGCCGACGAATCCGCGTAGCCGGAGCGGCCCTGCCCGACGGGGGCACCGGAGCCCTCGCCGACCTCATGTCGACGGTCTCCGACCTCTGGCCCGGGGCCGACATCGCCCTCTCCCGTCGGCGATACGTCGCGCCCGGCGCTGCAGCACTCGTCCCGGTCCCCGGCAGCGGCCGCCCGCGCGCCCTCGTCCCTGACGACGGGCGCGCAGCGGCGGGGGCGCTGCGCCGGTACAGCTCCGCCCTGGGCCCGCGGGAGGGCGTCGCGCGGGCACTCGGCGCCGTCGTGGTCCGCGCGGTGGGACCGGCCCGTCTCGCGGGAGGGGGCCGCATCGTCATCCGCGACGACGGGGATGGGTCGCTGGGCGCGCACCTCGCCGGCGTGCTGGGCGAACCTGTGCGGATCGCCGTGACGATCGGCACCGAGAGGGTCAACCGCAAACCCGTGGTGCAGGCCTTCGACGCCCGGGGCCGCACGCTGGCATTCGCGAAGGTGGGGCTCTCGCCCGACTCGGCCCCCCACCTCCTGCGCGAGGCGGACGCCCTGCGGAGAGTCCACGGCGCCGTGCCTGGCATCGAGACCCCTGGGCTCGTGGCACAGACCACCTGGCGGGGGCACCCGGTCGTGACCATGACGGCCCTGCGCTCACGTCGCCCCCGCCGCGGCGATGCCCTCGCCCCCTCCGCGGAGATGGACGCCTTCTCCCGGGCCTTCGACGGCGGGTACATGCCGCTCACCGCTGTGCCCCAGTGGCGGAGGATGTCGGCCAGCCTCCGTGCCGCCTCCGACCCCCGCCCCGCGGACCTTGTCGCGGCGGTCGAGCGGGCAGCCCCGGACACGCTGGAGACGGGCGCCTGGCACGGGGACTGGACCCCCTGGAACATGGCGAGAGGCGCCCGTGGCGGCCTCCAGCTGTGGGACTTCGAACGCTTCGAGACGGACGTCGTGCGCGGCCTCGACCGGTTCCATCACTGCGTCAACCTGGCCGTGCGGGCCGCTGGCCCCGACGAGGCGGCGGTGACGCGTGGGATGGAACAGGCCCTCCGCGGGGTCGGCGATGCCCGCGCCGCACACACCGTCGGCGCGGTGTACCTGGCCGCCATCATCGAGCGCTATCTGCTCCAGGCGACGTCGGCCAGCGGACACCTCGTCGGGTCACGCCTGAATGCCTGCATCCTGGCGCTGTCGGCCTGGCTGGCACGGACCGGCCATCTGAGGGGGGATTGAGGTCATGGGATCGCTGCGTGCGTTGACCGGGAGATCGAGGGACGCGATGCCGGCGCCGGCGCGCGCGCTGCTGCGGAGGATGGTGCTCGGCTGGGGGATGCTCACCGCCCGCTTCCGCCTGCAACCCAGCTTCATCGTGGTGGGCGCGTCCCGGGCGGGGACGACGACGTTGTTCCGGGTGCTGAGTGAACACCCGGACGTCGTGCGCCCGACGGTGAGCAAGGGCATCTGGTACTTCGACATCCATCACGCCAGGGGCCAGCGGTGGTACCGCGGCCACTTCCCGCTGGCATGGCCGGCGCGGCGCCGCACCGGAGGGCGCGCCAAGACCTTCGAGTCGTCCGGCTACTACCTGTTCCATCCGCTGGCTGCGGAACGCATCGGCCGCGAACTGCCCGGGGTGCACATCGTGGTGATGGTGCGCGATCCCGTCGAGCGGGCCTACTCAGCGCACCGCCACGAGTTCGTCCGCGGCTTCGAGACCGAGGATTTCGAGACGGCCATCGCCCTGGAACCGGAGCGACTGGCCGGAGAGGAGGACCGGATCCGTGCGGACCCGACCTACCTCAGTCACCATCACCGCCACCACAGCTATCTCGCCCGCGGGCGTTACGCAGTGCAGATCCAACGGTTCATCGATGCCGTGGGGAGCGAACGGGTGCACATCGTCGACGCCGACAGGCTCTTCACCGATCCCGGCGAGCTGACGGCGCTGTTCGACGCTCTCGGCCTCGCTCCCTGGCAGCCGGAGGAGGTGGGCAGGCACAACGCCCAGTCACGGGACCCGATGGACACTGCCCTCCGCCGGCGGCTGATGGACTCCTTCGCCGAGGACGACAGGGCGCTCGCAGCGCTCATGGGCCGGACGCCGCACTGGCGTCAGGGTGACGGGGATGTCGACGACTGAGTCGAGCGCCGTCCTCACCGGCCACTCCCGGCACCGGAGCTGGCCGGCGCACTGGCCGCTGACCGCGCTCACCGTCGGGTACCCCCTCTGGTGGCTTCTCGGCCTGGCCTCTTTCATGCCCGCGGTGGCCGCGGCGGTGATGGTCGTCCAGCTGCGCCGTCGCGGCGGCGTCCGCCTCCCCCGGGGCTTCGGCTGGTACGGCGCGTTCCTGGTCTGGGTGGTCCTCTCGGTTGCCGCACAGTCGACGATCGCGCCGGGGGCCGTGCCCGATGCTGGAGGCGTCGGACGGCTCATCGTCTGGGCCTTCGGACTTGCGATGTACCTGTCCTGCGGCGTCGCCGTGGTCTGGGTTCTCAGCCACGATCGCAGGGAGCTGCCCTTCGTCACAGTGGCCATCGCGGTCGGCTGGATCTATGTGTGGGCGACCCTCGGGGGCGTCGCCGGCATGTTGACGCCGAACCTCGGCCTGCGCTCGCTGCTCGAGCTGGTGCTACCCAGAGGGTTCACCGCCAACGGGTTCGTCAGGTCGCTGATCCATCCCGGCCTCGCCGACATCCAGACGGTCCTCGGCCGGGCCGAGGCGCGGCCGAAGGCCCCCTTCCGGTACGCCAACACCTGGGGCAGCGCCATCGCCCTGAGCCTGCCCTTCCTCCTGGTGGGCTGGCTGCGCTCAACGCGTCGCTGGCAGCGGCTCGCCGTGGCACCGGTGGTGCTCGTCAGCCTCGTCCCCATCGTCTACTCGCTGAACCGGGGGCTGTGGGCGTGCCTGGCTTTCGGGGTCCTCTATGTGGTGGTCGTCCTCGCCCGTCGCGGCCGTTTCGGGGCGCTCGTGGCTGCGGCCGTCCTGCTCGGCATCGCAGCCGTCGCGTTCGTGGCCAGCCCGCTCGGCGACCTCGTGGGCGAACGCTTCGCGAACCAGCACAGCAACGACCGGCGCGAGCAGCTGCTCATCGACACGGTCTCCGCGACCGTCAATGCGTCGCCGGTCATCGGGTTCGGCGGCACACGCGACGTGCAGGGCAGCTTCGCCTCCATCGCGGGCGGGTCGACCCCTGACTGTCCGGCCTGCGGGGTGCCGCCGCTCGGCACGCAGGGTCACCTGTGGATGCTGATCTTCTCCCACGGACTGGTCGGGGCAGCGTTCTTCCTCCTCTTCCTGCTGATCGCACTGGTCCACGCCGCCCGTTCCCTGACGCTCCCCGCGGAACTGGGGACCCTGGTCATCCTGTTCTTCCTCATCCAGATGTTCGTCTACGACACCCTCGGCCTCCCGCTGATGATCGTCTTCGTGGCAGCGGGGCTCGCCTGGCGCGACGGGAGGGCGACTGGCCCCCCGGGCTCACCGCGCGACCTCCTCGCGGCCGTTCGGCGCCACCGGACACAGCTCGTGGTCATGGGGCTCGCGGGGTTGGCGGCGGGCCTGGGCGCGGGCTTCCTCGCTCCCCGGGAGTTCGTAGCGACACAGTACGTCATGCTCATCGAGACGCCGACGCATCTGCCGCTGGCTCTCGAGGCCAGGGCGCCGCGGCGCATCACGGTGGACACGGAGGCCTCGCTCCTGGTGGCGCAGCAGACGCTCGCCCGGGTCGTCCCCTCCGTCGAGGGCCAGGAGGAGCTGCGGGCGCGGCTGCGGATCTCGGCCGTCCCCTCGTCGGACGTCCTCGTGGTCAGTCTCCGGGGCCCCGACGCGGCTGCACTCGGGCCGACCCTCGACGCCGTGACACAGGCCTACCTGGAGACGAGGAGCGCGTATCTCTCGACCCGGCAGGGCCGGGTCCTCGCCACGCTCTACGGCCGCCTGGCGGACCTCACGGAGGAGACGGGGACCACTGACTCCCCGGAGATCGCCGAGGTGGTCGAGGCCATCGACGACAACCTGCTGACGCCCACGCAGGCGGGCGAGGCGATCCGCCGGGACGCTGCGACGGAAGTGCCGCGTGAGCTGCCGATGTTCGGCGCGAGCGGCCTCGGGATCGGGCTCATCGTGGGCCTCGCCACCGGGGCCACTAGCCGATCGGCCAGAAAAAGCTCACTTTGACTAGCCGATCGGCTAGAAAAACTTGACTATTGCCGCCCGGCCGTGCTAGGGCCATACTTAGCCTCAATTCTGGCTCTGCATCGAATTGGGGTAGATGATGCGACGCTCTCTCGTTCTGATTCTGGCGGCCGTTCTCGCCGCCCTCCAGACACTGACTCTGGGAGGAGAGCCGGCGGCCGCAGTGTCCCAACCGGCGGGCAGGCTGGTCAGCGACGACCCAGCGGGGTTCACGCCCCACGCACTCGACGGCTCCGTGTACTCGGTCGTCCAGGTGGGATCGACGATGGTCGCCGGCGGCTCGTTCAGCCAGGTCCGCAACAACAACAGCAACACGGTCCTGACACGCAACCGTCTGATGGCCTTCGACGCCTCGACAGGCGCGATCAGCACCGCCTTCAACCCAGCACCCAACGGCACGGTCAACGTGGTCCTGCCCGCCGGTGACGGCACCGTGTACGTGGGCGGCAGCTTCACGAGCATCGCCGGCCAGAGCGTGCGCAACCTGGCCCGCATCAGGGTCTCCGATGGCTCTCTCGTCACGACGTTCAACGGCGGCTCCCCGACGGGCGTCGTCAAGGACCTGGCCCTGCTGAACGGCAGGCTCTGGGTCGCCGGAACATTCACCCACATCCGCGGCCAGGCCAGGCCGGCCCTCGCCACGCTCAACGCGGCCACGGGCGCGTTCGACGCGTACTTCAACCGCACGATCGCCGGTGTCCACCTCGAGGGCAGCTTCACCAACGTGATGAAGATCGACCACGGCGGCGGGCGACTGACGGCGGTCGGCAACTTCGACACCCTCGACGGCGTCCGCAACCACCAGCTCTTCGTGCTCGACGTCTCGGGGCCCTCGGCCACGCCCGCGAACTTCCAGACCGACTTCTTCACTGCCGCGTGTGCACGCGCCTTCGACACCTACATGCGCGACGTGGACTACGCCCCTGACGGCAGCTTCTTCGTGGTCTCCACGACGGGCGCCTACCGCGGCTACGGAACCAACATCGCCTGCGACACCGCCTCGCGGTTCGAGACGACCTCCACCGGGACGGCGATCGCCCCGTCGTGGGTCGACTACACGGGCGGCGACACGTCGTACGCCGTCGAGGTGACCGACACCGCCGTCTACATCGGCGGCCACCAGCGCTGGTGGAACAACCCGTACGCCGGCGACCGCATCGGCCCGGGGGCGGTCTCCCGGCCCGGCATCGCTGCGCTCAACCCCTCAACGGCATACCGTTCAGCTGGAACCCGACGCGCGCCCGGGGGGTCGGCGTCTTCGATCTCCTGAACACCGCGCAGGGCCTCTGGGTGGCCTCCGACACCGACCGGATCGGGGCCTGGGAGTACCACGGACGCATCGCCATGTTCCCCGCCGCGGGCCTCCAGGTCCCGGCCTACAGCACGGCCCCCTTCCCGAACAACGTGTACGCGGTGGCCGCGCAGGGCGGCACCCCGCCGCTGGCCCGGCGCTCGTTCAACGGCACGACAGCCGGCGCGACCGCGGCTGTCGCCGAGGGCGGGATCACCTGGGCGGGGGTGCGTGGCGCCTTCATGGTCAACGGTGAGCTGTATCTCGCGACGTCGGACGGCCTGATGTCACGGCGCACCTTCAACGGCAGCACGTACGGAACACCCACGCCCGTGAACGGACACGACGAGCTGGCGGTGCTGCAGAACTGGCGCAACGACATCGCGGCGGCGACCGGCATGTTCTATGACTCGGGGCGCATCTACTACACCCTGAACAACAGTTCCACGCTGTACTACCGCTACATCAACCTCGAGAGCGACATCGTGGGCGCACTGCCCCTCACGGCCTCGACAGGGGTCACCGGCATCAACTTCTCGCAGGTCCGCGGCATGTTCCTGGGCGGAGACAAGCTCTACTGGGCGACGGCCGACGGCACCCTCCGCTCGATCACCTGGCAGCACGGCCCCGTCAACGGGGCTCCGGTAGCCAACACCGCACAGGTGGTCTCCGGCCCGGGCGTGGACGGCGTCAACTGGAATTCCCGCGCCCTGTTCCTGTACCAGGGCGCGAACGGCCAGGGCGCGGGCCTCCCGCCCACAGCCGCCTTCACCAGTTCCTGCACCTCGCTGACCTGCACCTTCGACGCGGCGGGCTCCAACGCACCTGGATCCACGATCACGAGCTACGCGTGGAACTTCGGCGACGGCCACACCGGCTCGGGGGCCCAGGCGTCGCACGCCTACACGGCGAGCGGCACCTTCACGGTGACCCTCACGATCACCACGGCGGCGTCGGAGACCTCCACCACCACCCACCCGGTCACCGTCACCCGCGTGAACCAGGCCCCGACCGCTGACTTCTCGGCCACATGCACGTTGCTCGAGTGTTCGTTCGACGCAGGCGATTCCGCCGATCCGGACGGGACGATCTCCGCATACGCGTGGAACTTCGGCGACGGCACCACCGGCACGGGCGAGTCGACACAGCACGAGTACGCTGCAGCCGGCACCTACACGGTCACGCTCACCGTGACCGACAACGATGCTGCGACAGATCAGACCCAGCAGTCGGTGCAGGCCCGTGAGCCGAGCGCGGCATCCGTGGCCTTCGTCGCGGCCGCCTCGACCAACGGGAACCGCAACAACCACACCGCCCAGATCCCAGCCTCCGCAGTGGAAGGGGACGCCCTGCTGCTGTTCCTGACGATCAACAGCACCGCGACGATCACCGCGCCGACCGGATGGACCGAGGTCCGGGCCACCGACGGCAGCGGCATCGCCGTTCGCGCCTGGAGCAAGGTAGCGACGGCCACCGATCCCGGTTCGACCGTCGCGGTCGCTCTTTCGGCCTACGCCAAGGGCGACCTCACGGTGGCGGCCTACCGCTCCAGCACGGGCACGCTGAGCGTGATCGACAACGGCGCCACCAGCGTCAACGCATCCAGTTCGGGACAGAGTCCCGCTCTGGACCTGCAGGGACACGCCCTGCCAGTCGTCTACATGGGAGTGAAGGCCAACTCGGCACTGACCGCGACGCTGCCACCTTCACTGACAGAGCGAAGCGCCAGCACGGGCTCTCCGAGTGGCGCGGTCCACGCCTGGCTCGCTGACTCCGGCGGCTACCTCACGGCAGGGTCGTTCGACCCCGTCACGATCACCCTTTCCGGTTCGGCGAACCGCGTGGTGGTCACTGCCCTCGCCCTCCAGGCGCAGTGATGGACAGCGTCCGCGTGGGCCCCTTCCCCGTGGCTGATCTCAGCTACTGGGAGGCGGTCCATGCCGCTGCAGACCTGGCCATGGACCCTCAGGGTCCGCGCCGCTTCTACGCGCTGCACGTCGGCGGCCTGAACGCGGCCGACGACCGGGAGTTCGTCGCTGAGATGAACGACGCGGAACTGGTCTGCGCCGACGGTGGGTCCGTGGTCCTGCTGGCCCGGCTCGCCGGGGCCCAGCGCATCGAGCGCACCCCCACGACCGATGCGGGGTGGGACATCCTCGACCACGTCGGCAGACTGCTTGGAAGGAAGGCCAGGACTGCCCTGGTAGGCGGGGAACTACCCACGGTCACGGCCGCAGCAGAGGCACTGCACGCCACCGCCGTCGCTGACATCGTGCTGGTCGAGCATGGGTTCCACGACGATTGGACCGAGGTGCTAGCCCGAGTGAGCGCCGCGCGGCCCGACGTCATCGTCCTCGGTCTCGGGGCCCCGAAGGAGATGCTGTGGGTGCGTGAGCACTTATCCGAGTTGCCCTCCACCCTGGTGGTGACCTGCGGAGGCTGGTTCGGATTCCTGGCGGGCACCGAGACGAGAGCGCCGGAAGTGCTGCGGCGGCCCGGCCTGGAGTGGATTGCACGGGTGGCGCAGGCTCCAACGCGGCTGCTGCCACGCTACGCACGAGGCCTGGCCACCTGCGCCAGCATCGCCGGCGACACCCTCTGGAACGGACGGGGAACCCCAGCCAGAGCCTGACGCGGGCTGCATGGGGGCGGGCGCTCGGCGCCCGCCCCTTCCCTGTCCACTGCGCGTGAGATTCAGCTCAACAGCGAAGGAAGCAAGCCCAGACCATCGAGCCAGTCGTTGCCCGTGAGCCGGAACTCGTTGATCCCATCCAGGTCGGGGTTGCCGTCCTTGGCTGCCTGGTCGATCTGTCGCGCCAGCCCAGCCATCTGCTGGACCAGATCCCCACCGGGACACGCGTCCGCCGCCTCGCGCCCCAGGGAGTCGACCAGCGTCACCAACGGGCCGGTGTACGACCCCTGATCGGGGCGTCCGACGGAGTCCACCACGCGCGCGAACGTGTGATACAGCGGCTCCACATCGGACTGCGACACGCCACACCCAGCGACCGGCGGCTTGGTGGTCTGCTTCGGCGGCGGCTGGTTCTCCGGCAGTGGGCCCGCGATCGTAGAGGTGCCGCCGCCCGGGGTCGTCGTCGACGCCGGGGTCGCGGCCGCACCGGGAGACGGGGAGGCCGTGGGCAGCCCGACGCTGGGGCTGACCGACGACACGGGAGAAGCAGAGGAAGGGCTCACGCTGGCCGACGACTCGGGAGCGACAGAAGAAGGGCTGACGCTGGCCACCATGGAGGGCTCCGGCGCAGGGCCGGAGCAGGCTGTGAGAACGACGCACGCGACGATCGATGAGACAAGCCTGATCATGGCCGCTCCTCCCCAGAACGTAGACTTGACTACTCAGTCTAGGGCCGACCCGCTCCCGTGACGAGCACCTGTTTTCTCAGGTTCACAGACTCAACCTGAGAAAAATTAGGATTTCTCACAGGTGAGGCTTACTCTCAGTACGCAAGTCCGCTCCCCTACCCGAAAGACTCGAAATGCCGCGTTCCCCCAAGACCGCTCGCCGCTTCACGGTGGCGCTGCTGGCCGCTGGTCTGACCGCCGCCGTCCTCCCGACGACGCCCGCGTTCGCCGCTCCCGCGAACCTGGTCAAGAACCCCGACTTCTCTAACTCAACCACGGGCTGGAAGGTCAACACCTCCACAGCGACGCTCTCAGCCACCTCGATCTCCGGCAACCCAGCCGCGCTGATCCGCGCGACCAAGGCCGGCAACACCGTCGCCCTGAACGACGCCACGAACACCGTCACGAACGGCGCCGCCGGTGTCGAGTACACGGCCACCGCCCGCGTCCGGGCCACCACAGCCGGCACCAAGGGCCAGCTGCGCGTCCGTGAGGTCGGCGGCGGCTCCTCCATCAGCCACGCGGCCGGCTACACCGTGTCGTCGGCCAACACCTGGCAGACGGTGAAGCTCAACTTCACCACGACGAAGGCGGCCAACGCCCTCGACGTCAACGTCGTGGCCTGGAATGTCGGCCCCGGCCAGGACATCATCGTGGACGACGTCACCTTGACCTCCGGCCAGGAGACGGTGACTCCTCCGCCCGTTCAGACCCCCGGCTACACGCTCTCCGACGGCTGCCGCCTCGACCTGCGCGGCCTCGGTGACTGCGCTCCGCTCGTCGGCGCGGCCCACGGCAGCAACACCGATCCCTCCGCGTTCGAGGCATCGCTGGGCCAGCGTTTCGGCGTCCGCCGCACCTACTACCAGGGCACCCAGGTCAGCAAGGCCGTCTCCGTCTCCAAGACGGACCTCGCCGCCGGCCGGATCCCGTGGATCAGCTTCAAGCTGCCCTACTCCTGGACCGACATGGCCAACGGAAAGGGTGACGCCTGGGCCAAGGACCTGGTCAAGCAGCTCGACGCCCTCGAGGGTCCCGTCTGGCTGGCCTTCCACCACGAGCCCGAGAAGGACGGTGACATCAAAGAGTGGAAGCGCATGCAGGAGCGCCTCGGCCCGATCGTGCGTAGCGGCTCTGACAACGTCGCGTTCTCCGTCGTGCTGACCGGCTGGAACCAGTGGTACGGCCCGGCCGAGTACCGCATCGAGAACATGTGGCCCAACACGAAGGTCGACGTCGCCGGCTTCGACATCTACAGCTTCTACGCCACCACGTCGAACGGCGTCACCAAGTACCCCGAGGCGAGCCTCAAGTCGAAGTACTTCGACAAGATCTCCGCCTGGGCGAAGACCAAGGACGTGGAGTGGGGCCTCGCCGAGACCGGCGTGAGCGATCCCGGGGCGCTCGACTACCCGAACTGGATCTCCACCACCCGCCAGGAGCTGCAGGACACCGGCGCCATCGCCATGTCCTACTTCGACAGCCACCTGAATCTGAAGCAGAGCTACAACCTGACCACCGCTGCGAAGAAGGCTGATTTCGGCCGGGCTCTCAAGGCCTCGCCTACCTTCCCGAAGCAGTGATCCTGCGGTAACCCGTTATCAGGACCCCCTCCGCACCGCGGAGGGGGTCCTGACATTCCCCGAATGACGCCCCACCGCGTGATACTGTCCCGACATTCCGCGGCTGGAGCGTAGATGGTGGGGGTACGACATGGCCGGATCCGAGCGGGGGCACCGTTGGCGTTCGCGGCGCCGCGCGCTCGTGGCCGCGCTCGTGCTCGCACTGCTCGGTGGGATTGCCGGTGCGGCGGCGGGCCTGCTGCGTCCGGCCGGTTCGGAGGCCATGGCAACGATCCTGCTCAATCCCCTCGACGGGAACCCCTTCTCCACCAGCACCCGCGGCGACAACCTCACGAATATGGTCACCGAAGCCCAGCTGGTGAGCTCGGAGGAGGTCGTGAACCGGGTGATCGCCTCGACGGGCACCGACTTCACGCCGGACGCCCTGGTGGGCAGCCTCACGATCACCGTCCCCACCAACACCCAGCTGATCCGCATCGCAGTGGCCACGCGCCGCCCCGAGGCGGCAGCCGAACTCGCACAGGCCTTCGCCGTCGACTTCCTCGCGGCCCGCCGCGACCGCGCAGTCAGCCAGTCGGAGATGCAGATCAACCGACTCCGCGAGGACATCACCGCGCGGCAGGAGGAACGCGACGCCGTCCAGGAGCAGCTGTCCGCGGCCCCCGCCGAACAGGTCATCAGCCTGACCGCGCAGCTCAACACGATCAACACGCAGCTGGTGTCTCTCCAGTCGCGCGTCGCGCAACTCCGGGCAGGGCCCTTCGATCCGGGACAGGTGGTGACGCCCGCACGGGTGCAGGCGCCGCCCACCTGGCGCGAGTGGTGGGCACTGGCAGCCGCGGGTCTCGTCGCGGGCTTCCTCCTCGGTGCCCTCATCCACCTCCTCCGGCGGCGTCCCTTCGGCCCGCTGGGCGCGATCCGGCTGCCTCTCCTGGCCTCCCTCGGCCCCGAGGATCTCGCCACACACGATGCCGAGCCGGTCTCCGGGTCACTGCGCGGCCTCGCCCTCGCGGCGCTGACCGCCGACACCCGCCGCCCCCTGACCTGGCTCGTGGCCACCCTCGACGGCGAGCCTCCCCGTACAGTCGACCACCTCGCCCGTGCCGTCGCCGCCACGGGGAACGCGACGGTGGTCGTCGACACCTCCGGCGCCTGCCGCGACGGCGCGGTGGACGCCACGCTCGCCGATCTCCTCGCCGACGACGCCGCCGACATCGAAATCAGTGCGCCGCACACACTCATCGCCCGTGGCGATCTGGACGGGTCCGAGGACCGTCTGCTTTCCCCCCGCATGGGCGCTCTCGTGCAGTCCCTGCGAGAGCAGGCGGACATCGTCCTCATCGCCGCGGGAGGGGAGGACTCGTATGCCGCGACGGCCGTCGGTCCCCTCGCCGACCGCGTCATCCTGGAGACGGCCGACGCGGCGCCCCGCGGCGCCGGCAGGTGGGCGGAACGCGCACTCGGCGCGGTTGTGGTGAGGCGGATCTAGATGTCCAGCGTCGCGGGGAGCCAGCTCGAGCGGATAGCCCGGGGCGGCACCGCGGCGCTCGCCGGGGCAGGCGTGGCGGCCGTCGCCAACTTCGCCGTCGTCGTGGTCATCACCCAGGCCTTCTCGAAGGACGACGCCGGCGCGCTGTTCAGCGCCTCCTCCCTGTTCCTCATCGTGCTGGCCGTCGCCGGTCTCGGCATCGAGACCGGGCTCGGACGGTTCGTCCTGCGCCACGTCGCCGAGGGTCGGTGGGACTGGGCGCGGGCCTGCCTCAGCAACACGGCGCTGGTAACCGTCACGGTCAGTGCCGTCGCAGCGGTCGGGCTCTGGGTCGCCGCCGCCCCGATCGCGGTGGCCATCGGCATCTCCGGGGACGAGGGCCCGGGCCTGATCCGTGTCTTCTCGGTCGCCGTGGTCGCCGCCGCTGTGGGCCACTGGGCGCTGGGAGCGAGCCGGGCCTTCGCCAACATCGCCCAGACGGTGCTGATCGACAAGCTCGCCCGCAGCCTGATGCAGCTGGGGCTCGTCGCGGCCTGCGCCGCGGCCGCCACCGGCCTCATCCCGCTGGCGGTGGCGTGGGTGGCACCCGCCGTCCTGCTGGCCCCCGTCGCCGTCATCGGGCTGCTGCGCGTCACGAGACGGACGTTCCCGGCGGACGCGCCCCGGGGCAGGGCTCCTGGTGCGGTGCGGGAGTTCTGGCTGTTCACGGCCCCACGGAGCATTGCCCAGGTGGCCCAGCTGATCGTGCAGCGCCTCGACATCATCCTCATCGCCGCGATGCTCACCCCGGCGGCCGCCGCCGTCTACACAGCGGCAACGCGGTTCGTGCCGCTGGGGCAACTCGGACAGCAGGCCATCGCCCAGGTGGTGCAGCCCCGCTTCACCCACCTGCTGGCCACCGAGCAGAGAGCGGCCCTCGGTGAGGTCTTTCGCACGACCACGGCCTGGAACATCGCCGTCGCCTGGCCCATCTACCTGGTGGTGGCCTCGATGGCCGGGGTCTACCTGCAGCTGTTCGGCAGCGGCTTCGCGGCCGACGGCGTGGCCGTCGTGCTCGTGATGGCGGTCGGCATGCTCGTCGGCATCGCCGCCGGGCCGATCGACACCATCCTCCTGATGGCGGGACGCAGCTGGCTGAGCCTCGGGAACGCCCTCGCCGCGCTGGTGATCGACCTCGTCGGCTGCCTGGTGCTGATCCCTCCGCTCGGGATCCTCGGGGCGGCAGTAGCCTGGTGCGCCGCCATCGTGACCAAGTCCGTGCTCGCCTACGTCCAGGTCGGGCTGCACGTCGGGCTCAGCCCCATCTCCCGGGCGAGCGTCATCGTCGCCGTCAGTGCGGTCGTGGCCTTCGCGGTTCCGGGCGCGATCCTGACGCTGACCGGCCATGCGAACGTGTTCACCCTCATCGGACTCCTTGTCCTGGGCGGTTGCGTCTACGCCGCCGCCCTCTGGCGCAACCGCTCGGTCCTCCGGCTCCGAGCGCTGCGCGCTCTGCTTCCCGGAAGGAGGAGGAATGCCTGACCGACATCCCGACTGGGCGTGGATCGCCTCACTGCCCTCGCTGTTCGTCCGCGGATCCGACCTGGCCCGAGTCGAGCTGTTCCAGCAGGGGCGGCTCGGCACCCCCCTGCGCCTGACCCAGGCCGGTCGCCGAGCCGTGGGCCGGGCCCGGACTTTCGTGGTCCGTGACCCCGACAGCACCCCTCTGCTGGTGGCGACTCTCACCGGTGACAGGCTGGAGGCGCAGAGTCTGCGCCCGGTCGAGGAGATCGACTGGCACCTGCCGGGCGCGGTCGACCTGCTGGCCGCCGAACTGCCTGCGACGCATCCCGAGCCGGCCGCACCGCCGAGCAGGGGCGGGCCGTCGTCTTTCTGACCGGGCTGTCCGGGGCGGGCAAGTCCACGGTGGGGCGGGCCCTGCGCGAGCGACTCGTCGGCGATCCGAGACCCGTGACGTTGCTGGACGGCGACGATGTACGCCGCTTCCTCTCCCCCGACCTCGGCTTCGACGAGGCGAGCAGGGCGACGAACGTGCGGAGAGTGTCCTGGGTGGCCTCCCTGCTCGCCGGAGCCGGTGGCATCGCGATCACCGCGCTCATCGCCCCCTACGCGGAGCAACGCGCCGAGGCCCGCGGCATGGCCGAACGCGCTGGCGCCACCTTCGTGGAGGTGTGGCTGGCCACTCCGCTGGCGGACTGCGAGGCGCGGGACCGCAAGGGACTCTACTCGCTGGCGCGCTCCGGCCTGCTGGAGAACTTCACCGGCGTCTCGGCGCCGTACGAGGAGCCGCAGCAGCCGACGGTGACCGTGGACACGACCACCCACACCCCCGAGGAGGCGGCCGAACAGATCGCCGCCGTTCTCACGCCGGAAGGAGGCAACTGATGCCTGTCGATCCTGACCTGGAGCTGGCCGCGTCGCTCGCGACCGGCGCAGGTGAACTGCTCGAGGGGCTGCGACGCAGGGGATCCCCGACCGGCACCGAGGGCGACCTCGCCTCGAACCGGTACCTTCTGGCGCGGCTGGCCGCCGAGCGCCCGCACGATGCGGTGCTCTCGGAGGAATCCGCGGACAATCCGGCCCGGCTCGAGGCCGACCGCGTCTGGATCATCGACCCACTCGACGGTAGCCGCGAGTTCGCCGAGCGGGCATCTGATGGCCGGTGGCGCGACGACTACGCCGTCCACGTGGCCCTCTGGACCAGAGCCGTCGGGTTGGCGGGCGGAGCCGTCGGGCTGCCGGCCCGCAGCCTCGTCTACCGCTCCGATGATCCCCCGCTCCCCTCACCGGGGACGGGGGACGGCCCCCTGCGGATAGCCGTCAGCCGCACGCGCCCCCCGGGGCTCGTGCGTGATCTGGCCGACGCCGTGCCCGTGGAGTTCGTGGCCATGGGGTCGGCCGGGGTCAAGACGATGGCGGTGGTCACCGGCGACGTCGACGCCTATGTCCACGCCGGCGGCCAATATGAGTGGGACTCCGCCGCCCCGGCCGCCGTCGCCCTCGGGGTCGGCCTGCACGCCAGCCGCATCGACGGCTCGCCACTCATCTACAACGCCGCCTCACCCTGGCTGCCCGATCTCGTCGTCTGTCGCCGGGACAGGGCTGCCAGCCTGCTGGCGCTGATTCGCACCCTGGAGGGAGAAAAATGGGCAAGTTGACTCTGAGCCATCTGCAAGAGCTGGAGGCGGAGAGCATCCACATCATCCGTGAGGTCGCGGCAGAGATGCGCCATCCCTGCCTCCTGTTCTCAGGCGGCAAGGATTCCGTCGTGATGAGCGCGTTGGCCCGCAAGGCGTTCCAGCCCGCACGGATCCCGTTCCCGTTCATGCACGTCGACACCGGGCTGAATTTTCCCGAGGTCCTACGGTTCCGTGACAGGTGGATCGCCGAACTCGAGGTCGAGTTGATCGTGGCCTCCGTACCCGACGCCATCGCCGAGGGGTTCGTGCAGGAGGCCCCCGGCGGATCCCGCAACCGCATCCAGACGCCGGTACTGCTGCGTGCGGCAGAGGCCCACGGCATCGACGCCCTGTTCGGCGGCGCCCGCCGCGACGAGGAGAAGGCCAGGGCCAAGGAACGCGTCTTCTCGTTCCGTGACGAGTTCGGTCAGTGGGACCCGAAGAACCAGCGGCCGGAGCTGTGGCGGCTGTACAACGGAAAGGTCAACCAGGGCGAGAGCATCCGGGTCTTCCCCCTGTCCAACTGGACGGAGCTCGACACCTGGGCGTACATCGCCCACGAAGACCTGCCCATCCCCGAGCTCTACTACGCCGCGGAGCGGGATGTCGTCGAGCGCGACTCGATGCTCTACGTCGTCAACGAGTTCGTCCCTGCCCGGGAGAACGAGACGGTGACGCGCCGGGCGGTGCGCTACCGCACCATGGGCGACGCCAACCTGACGGCCGCCGTCGAGTCGCAGGCCGACACCAACGAGAAGATCGTGGAAGAGATCGCGGTGACCCGCTACACGGAGCGCGGCGCGACGCGCGGCGACGACCGGGTCAGCGAGGCCGCAATGGAAGACAGGAAGAAAGAGGGGTACTTCTGATGTCACGAGGACTGCTTCGCTTCGCCACCGCCGGCAGCGTGGATGATGGCAAGTCGACCCTGATCGGACGCCTGCTCTACGACTCGAAGGGCATCTTCGTCGACCAGTACGAGGCCGTCGAGCGGGTCAGCCGCCTGCGGGGCGACGACTACGTCGACCTCGCGCTGCTCACCGACGGCCTCCGGGCTGAGCGTGAGCAGGGCATCACCATCGACGTCGCCTACCGCTACTTCGCCACTCCCCGGCGCAAATTCATCATCGCGGACACCCCCGGACATCCCCAGTACACACGCAACATGGTGACCGGGGCGTCGACCGCGGACGCAGCCCTGATCCTGATCGACGTGCGCCACGGGATGACCGAGCAGAGCCGCCGACACGCCTTCCTGACCACGCTGTTAGGTGTACGGCACCTGGTGGTGTGCGTCAACAAGATGGACCTCGTCGACTACTCCGAGGCGGCCTATCAGGCTGTGGTGAGCGAGTTCACCGCCTTCGCCACCCGCCTGAACGTGCCCGATCTCACCTTCATCCCCATCTCGGCGCTGATGGGCGACAACGTGACCCGCCACAGCGAACATCTGGGCTGGTACGACGGGCCGACACTGCTGTACCACCTAGAGAACCTGCACGTGTCCAGCGACCGCAACCTTGTCGATGTCCGCTTCCCCGTCCAGTACGTCATCCGGCCACAGCAGTCGAAGGTGCGTGACTACCGCGGCTACGCCGGTGCCGTGGCGAGCGGCGTCATCAAGGTCGGCGACGACATCATGGTGCTGCCCAGCGGCTTCACCACCACCGTCGAGGGCATCGACGGGCCGTCCGGCCCACTCAAGAAGGCCTACCCGCCGATGTCGGTGGTGCTGCGCCTCTCCGACGAGCTGGACATCTCCCGCGGAGACGTCCTGGTGCGCCCCGAGAACCCGACCGAGCAGATCCAGGACCTGGATCTACGCGTGTGCTGGATGGACGAGACGACCCGGCTCACGCCCGGCCGCACCCTCGCCGTCAAACACACGACGGCGTGGGCACGCGTCAAGATCAAGGAGGTCCTCTACCGGGTCGACATCAACACCCTGCACCGAGTGGAGGGCGTCGATTCGCTGGGTCTCAACGACATCGGACGCGTGCGGATGCGTTGCACCCGGCCGCTGATGATGGACCGCTACCAGCGCAACCGGGAGACAGGGTCCGTCATCCTCGTCGACGAGGCCACGAACAAGACGGTGGGGGCAGGCTTCCTCAGCTGAACCGTCAGGGGCGGTAGCCGTAGCGCAGCAGGAACGGCCAGGTGAGCGCGGTGACCAGGGTCCTGTCCCGACGTGACAGGCCCTGCTCCCACCGTTGGTCGCGGCGGATGTCGACCCGTCCGACGGTGAACCGCATGGGGTTACCGCTGCAGGTGTGGGCCGGCGCCAGGTCGACCCAGGTGGCACCGATGCGCCCTGAGTCTCCCTCGACGGCCAGCCCCGCGAACGCGAGCACGCGGGCCACGGAGCCGACGGGATCGTCGACCCAATCCTCGTAGCGGAGCCGCAGCGGGCGGTGCCCCCGCAACGCGAGGGCGTCCACGACGGCGTTGTGCAGGTTCCACTTGCCGGCGATGGTGGCCGGCGAGTACTGCTTCATGTACTGCCGCTCCTCACCGGCACGTCCCTCCGGCCTGGTCACCTTCTGCATCCAGGAGTAGGCGACGGCGCGGCTGTCGCGCACGCAGTGGAGCACCAACAGGTCGAGGCCCTGGCCGAGCAGGATATGCGGCAGGGAGGCCTGCTTGCTGGAGTCGATGGCCACCTGAGCGCCGGACACCTCGAGGGCGGCTGAGTAGACGCGGCGATAGTGGTCGGCGTACTCCTGCAGGTCGTCGCGCCACTTCGCGGCACCGGCACCTGTGGCATAGCGCGGCGTGTGGCGGGAGCGGTCGAGCCGGTCCTTGAGGTCGACCAGGCGGGCTGCGTCGACCCTGTCCCAGCCGCCGAACCCCTGGTCCCCGACCCGCCGCCAGAATTCGCATTCCCGGAAGGCGAGGCCGCAGCCGCACAGTTCACCGTCGAGGAGACTGCGTTGCCACAGATGCGTCACCTCGCCGAGCGAGACGACGCGGGGGTCGGTTCCGAGACTCCGCTCGAGCACCGTCGTGCCGCTGCGTCCGATGCCGCCGATGAACAGGACCCGCGGGCGGGCCGCCGTCTCGTCCGACCGCCCGTTCACCGCCCCATTCCCCCGGCCGGTTCAGCTCAGTTCAGGGCCGCCGGCAGCGTGGACGACCACGCGTCGCGAGCCTCCGCGAGCGGCGTGGTGACGAGCCCGACGAACTCCAGTTCGTCGTCGCCCGTGACCTCGCCGAGCCGCCTGGTCGGAACTCCGTGTTCCGCGCAGAGCGCCTCGAAGTCGGCCACGGTGTCGCCGGGCAGCGACACGACGGCGCGGGCCGCGGACTCGGAGAAGAGGTCGACGGTGGCGTCCGTCCCGGGCAGCGTCACGGCGAACCCGAGCCCACCGCGGAACGCCGACTCGGCGAGCGCGACGGCGAGGCCGCCGTCGCTCAGGTCGTGCGCGGAGCTGAGCAGGCCGCGGCGCGCGGACTCGCCCATGACCCGGGCCAGTGCGGCCTCGGCGGCCAGGTCCACCTTCGGCGGCTGCCCGCCCAGGTGCCCGTCGCCGGCGACTGCGGCCCAGATCGAGCCGGAGAGCTCCTCGCGGGTCTCGCCGAGCAGGAGGATCGCGTCGCCCGCGTGGGTGAAGCCCGAGCGGAGCCGGGTCGCGACGTCGTCGATCACGCCGAGGACGCCGATGGTCGGCGTCGGCAGGATAGGCGTGGAGGCCGTCTGGTTGTACAGGGAGACGTTGCCGCCCGTGACGGGCACCCCGAGCTCCCGGCAGGCGTCGACGAGGCCGAGGATGGCCTCCACGAACGTCCACATCACCTCGGGGTCCTCCGGGGAGCCGAAGTTGAGGCAGTCCGTGATCGCCACCGGCTCGGCGCCGGAGACGGCGACGTTACGGTACGCCTCTGCCAGCGACAACTGTGCGCCGAGGTAGGGGTTCAGGTACGTGAACCGCGAGTTGGCGTCGAGCGCGAGCGCGATCCCGAGCCCGGACTCCTCGTCGATGCGCAGCATGCCGGAGTTGTCGGGCTGGGCGAGCACGGTGTTGCCGCGGACGTAGCGGTCGTACTGCTGCGTGACCCAGGTCTTGTCCGCCACGTTCGGGTGGGCGAGGATGCCCAGCAGCGTGGCACGCAGGGCCCCGGGCGAGTTGTCGCGGGGCAGGTCCTCTGCCCTGTCGGCCTGGACGGCGTCGAGCCACTCCGGCCGGTGGTAGGGGCGCTCGTAGACCGGGCCGTCGTGGGCGACCGTCTTCGGGTCGACGTCGACGATGGTCTCGCCGTGCCACGAGATGATCAGTCGGTCACCCTCGATGACCTCGCCGATGACGGTGGCGAGCACGTCCCACTTGGCGCAGATCTCCATGAACCGCTCGACATTGGCCGGCTCGACGACCGCCATCATCCGCTCCTGCGACTCGCTCATGAGGATCTCCTCGGGAGCAAGGTTCGGGTCACGCAGCGGGACGAGGTCGAGGTTGACGAACATGCCGCCGTCGCCCGCCGACGCCAGCTCGGAGGTGGCGCACGAGATGCCCGCCGCGCCGAAGTCCTGGATTCCGTTGACGATGCCGGCCTGGAACAGCTCGAGCGTGCATTCGATCAGGAGCTTCTCCATGAACGGGTCGCCCACCTGGACGCTGGGCCGCTTCGCCGGTCCGGTCTCGTCGAAGGTCTCGGACGCGAGGATGGACGCGCCGCCGATGCCGTCGCCGCCGGTGGCCGCGCCGAACAGGATCACCTGGTTGCCGACGCCGCTGGCGTGGGCGAGGTGCAGGTCCTCGTGGCGGAGCACGCCGACGCACAGGGCGTTGACCAGCGGGTTGCCGAGGTAGGACGCGTCGAACTGGACCTCGCCACCGATGTTGGGCAGCCCGAGGCAGTTGCCGTAGCCGCCGACGCCGGCGACGACGCCGGGCAGCACGCGGTGGGTGTCGGGCTCGTCGAGGGGCCCGAAACGCAGCGAGTCCATCACGCCGATCGGGCGCGCTCCCATGGCGAGGATGTCGCGGACGATGCCGCCGACGCCCGTCGCCGCACCCTGGTAGGGCTCGACGTACGAGGGGTGGTTGTGCGACTCCGCCTTGAAGGTGACGGCGTAGCCGCCGCCGATGTCGACGACGCCAGCGTTCTCGCCGATGCCCGCCAGAAGCGGCCCGCGTGGGGTCTCCTGGCTGAGCGTGCCGAAGTTCTTCAGGTGCACCTTCGACGACTTGTAGGAGCAGTGCTCCGACCACATCACGGAATACATGGCCAGTTCCGCCGAGGTGGGACGGCGCCCGAGGATCTCACGGATCCTGGCGTACTCGTCGTCCTTCACGCCGAGGGCCGCGTACGGCTGCTCAAGCTCGGGAGTCTGGGCTGCGTGCTCAACAGTGTCTGCCACGGGGGCCAATCTACCGGGAACGACGCGGGGGCCATCCTTCGGCCACTTCCGACACGTCACGCCGCGACGGTCGTGGGCCGAAAGACAACCGAATCGCCGATTCCGGCCACTGTGGGCCATCCCGGTGGCAATGTGCGCCCATCCGCTGGCGGCACTCTGCCGTCTACCCGGGAGGAGAACCCATGTCCCAACCACGCATCGGCGCCGTGATCCGTGCCGTAGGCGTCTCCCTGCTGGCCACCGCATTATGCGTCGGCCAACTGGGTACAGCCACCGCAGACGATCTGCCCGCCCCCATCCCCGTCGAGCGACCGTCGTTCGAGGAGATGCTCGCGGCGTTCGACGGCGGCGCCCTGACCGGCCGCTGGTTCGTCGAAGTCGACGGGAACCCGCAGGTCAAGGGCGGCTCGGCCGCAGCGGCGAAGAAGGCGCAGGACAAGGCAGTCGCGGCCGCGAAGGCCGCAGGCGCCACCGTCACCGTCAACCGCAGCTACAGCAGCCTCTGGAACGGTGTGACGGTCAAGGCCGACCTGGCCAGCGCGAAGAAGCTCGCCTCCACCGCGGGCGTCAAGGGGGTCTACCCGGTGGTCACCGTCACCCGGCCGGCCCTCGACGCCGCCGTCCCCAACATCGACACCGCCCGCGGGATGACCGGGGCCGACGTCGCTAATAATGAGCTCGGCTTCACGGGCAAGGGCATCAAAGTCGGCATCATCGACAGCGGCATCGACTACAACCATCCCGACCTCGGCGGCTCCGGCATCAATGACCAGACCGCCGACTTCCCCGGTGAGCGCGTCGCGTACGGCTGGGACTTCGTCGGCGACGACTACGACGCCGGCGGCACCGACCCCGCCGTCACGACGCCCCGCCCCGACGCCTACCCCGATGACTGCATGGGCCACGGCTCACACGTGGCCGGCATCGTCGGCGCCGACGGCGAGGTCACCGGCGTCGCCCCAGAGGTGACGTTCGGCGCCTACCGGGTGTTCGGCTGCGGTGAGAACGCCAGTAGCGACACCGACGTGATCCTGCAGGCCATGGAGCGCGCCCACGCGGACGGCATGGACGTCATCAACATGAGCCTGGGCGCTTCCTTCGAGACGTGGCCGACGTACCCGACGGCCGTGGTGGCGGACCGCCTCGTCGACGCCGGCGTTGTTGTCGTCGTCTCGCAGGGCAACGAGGGCACGGCGGGCACGTTCTCGAGCGGAGCCCCGGCCGTCGCGAAGAAGGTCATCTCCGTCGGCTCTGTGGACAACCTGGAGTACATGGCGAACTACGTGACCAGCGCCGCAGGCACCGAGTTCCCCTTCATGGGTGCCACCGGCGCCCCCGATCCGACGGGTGGCGAGACGCTGACCCTGGTCGCGGCCGACCCGGTGCTCGCGTGCGAGCCGGTTCCCGACGCCGCAGGCCCCGGCCTGGCGCTGCTGATCTCGCGAGGCACGTGCAGCTTCCACGAGAAGACGCTCAACGCGCAGAACGCCGGCTACGAGGCCGCCCTGATCTACAACAACACCTCCGGCGTCATCAACATGACCGTCGAGGGCGATACCGAGATCACGATCCCGGCCGTCAGCCTGCTGCAGACCGACGGCGCGGCGCTCGCGGCCGAGATCGTCGCCGGCGGTGGTTCGACGATGATCGAATTCTCTGCCGAGCCCAAGCGGTTCCCGAACCCGACCGGCGGCTATCAGTCCGACTTCAGCTCGTACGGGCTGGCAGCCGACCTGACGCTGAACCCGGACGTCTCGGCGCCCGGCGGCAGCATCTACTCCACCTACCCGCTGGAGAAGGGCGGCCACACCACCATGGGCGGCACCTCGATGTCGGCTCCGCACGTGGCAGGCGCCGCGGCGCTGCTCCTCGAGGCGAGGGGTGACCTGGCGCCGCTGGAGGTGCGCAAGCTCCTGACCAACACGGCCGACCCGTTCACCTGGGGTCTGCTGGGCGACGACGGCTACCTGGAGCCGGTGCACCGGCAGGGTGGCGGCCTCATCGACATCCCGCAGGCACTGACGACGGCGACCTCCGTGTCCCCGCAGAAGATCTCGCTCGGCGAGGGTGAGGCGGGCCCCGTCACCACCACCATCACCGTGTCGAACTCTTCGGCCGAGGCGGTCACGTACCAGCTCGGCGTCGCCAACGGCATCGCCACCGGCGGGGCAACGGACGCGATCAGCTTCTACGCGGCCTACGCCGACGTCGAGTTCACCGCGAACTCGGTCACCGTCCCTGCAGGCGGAACGGCCACCGTGCAGGTGCGCATCGGCGAGGACTTCGGCGAGGACGGCATCATCTACGGCGGCTGGGTGACCCTGACGTCGGATGCCGACCAGCTGGTGATCCCGTTCGCGGGCCTCTCCGGCGACTACCAGGCGCTGACTGCGCTCGAGTTCGCCGCGACCGCGTTCGTCGACGGGGAGGACCTGTTCCCCGCGGAGCCGTTCCACACCTACTCGATGGTCGGCAACGACGTTCCGTACGTGGCGCTCTACCTGGCCTACCCCGTGTCCAACCTGTACATCGACGTCTACAAGGCGAAGGCGGACGGCACGAAGGGTGCGAAGGTGCACAGCAACTTCATCAACTACGCGGAGACCCTCGAGCTGGGTCGCCTGGGCGACATCGCCACGATCGCGTGGGACGGCACCTACCAGGGCAACAACGGCAAGAACGGGAAGGTGCGTCGCGTCGATAACGGCAGCTACGTGCTGGAACTGCGCGTGCTGAAGGCGCTGGGCGATCCGTCGAACCCGGCCCACTGGGAGACCATGGCCCTCGATCCCGTGACCATCGCCTACGGCGACGGCGCGGACACGGGTACGGGCAACGGCCCGAAGCCGAAGAAATAGGCGGCGGGGCCGACACCTCCTTCACCCGTGACGTCAGGGCCCCCGGCCCGGATCTGAGGATCCGTGCCGGGGGCCCTGGCCCGTCCGCGGATGGGTGTCAGTCGCGCCTGGCCGTCGCCGCGACCTCGGCCTCGTGCACCGCCTCGGTCACAAGCCGCCGCAGCGTACGGGGGGCCTGCGGGTGGGCGGCTAGCCAGTCGGAGCCGGCGCCGAGGCCGTCGTCGGGGAATCCGCCGCGGACCAGCCGCATGGCGATCTCGATCGGGTGGTCGCGCCACACGCTCTCCAGGCCGTCGAAGTAGGCATCGGCGAACAGCGCCCGCAGCGTGCCCTGGCCAAGCGCCCCGACCCCGGCCAGCAGCGCATCGACATGCTCGTTCGTCTCTCCGCCGACGACGTGCGCCCTGCGCCACGCCTCGGCCTTGACGGCGCCGTCGGGTTGCGACGCCCAGCAGCGGAGCCGGGCGACCTTGCCGGCGGCGGTGTCGTCGGCTGCGAGGACGGCGTCCAGCTCGGTGTCGGTCGCCTTCCCCTGCGTGGCGAGGCTCTGCCACGCGAGCCAGGTGAGGTCGACGGAGACCTCCAGCCCCTGGACCTCTCCGCCCAGCACCCAGGCGACGTCCTGCGGGGCGAGGGCCGCGGCGCTCAGGTAGGCCTTCGCCCACAGCAGCTGGGCGGCAGAGCCCGGCTCGGCGCCGGTCAGCGCCTCCCGGGCACCGTCGCGCCAGGCGACGGCGAGGACGGAGGCCTCCGCCTCCGGCGTGTAGCGGGAGACGGCGGTCAGCGCCCAGTTCAGCACGGCGGCGAGCAGGCCGCTCTGTGCCTCCCCCGCCCCGAGGACGGCGCTGACGAAGTCGCGCGACGTCAGCCGGCCTGTGCGCAACTCGGTCCACAGCGCCGTCCAGGCGACCGCGCGGGCCAACGGCTCGAGGTCGCCTATGTGGCGCAGCAGGACGTCGCGGCCGCGGTCGTCGAGCGCGACCGCGGCGAAGGTCCGGTCGAGGTCGTTGACGAGGACGAGGTCGGGGCCTGCGGCACCGTCCTGGACGGCGACGACGGTCACGTCGGCGTCGATGAGGACGTCGTCGCGGCCGAGAAGGCGGAGCTTTCCGTCGACGAGGCCGTAGCGGCCGACGGTCGTGGCGTGGGGACGGCGGGCGTCGTCGGGGCTGATGCGTTCGATGCGCAGCGTCGCGACGGTGCCGTCGTCGGCGAGGGTGACGTCCGGCCGCAGCGTGTCGTGGCCGGCGGTCTCCAGCCAAGCGCCGATCCAGCCGCTGAGGTCCTGAACGGTCTCGGCGTCGAGCGCGGCGACGAAGTCGGTGAGGGTGCCGGAACCGAAGGCGTGGGCGGCGAAGTAGCGGCGCGAACCGGCGAGGAAGGCGTCGAGTCCGACGTAGTGCACCAGCTGCGTCAGCGCGGAGGCACCCTTGGAGTAGGTGATGCGGTCGAAGTTGGTCTTGGCGGCCTCGAGGTCGTCGATGCCGGCGACGACGGGGTGCGTGGTGGGCATGGAGTCGGCTTGGTAGGCGCCGACCTTGCGGCCCGTCGCGAAGTTGACCCAGCCCTCGTCGAACCCGCAGGCCTCGACGGAGACATGGCTGCCCATGAACTCGGCGAAGCTCTCCTTGAGCCACAGGTCGCCCCACCAGCGGCACGTCACCAGGTCGCCGAACCACATGTGGCTCATCTCGTGCACCAGCGTGTTGCAGCGGGCCTGCAGCTGCGCCGGGGTCGCCGTCGAGCGGAACAGGTAGGCCTCGGTGAAGGTGACAAGGCCCGGGTTCTCCATGGCGCCGAGGTTGTACTCGGGCACGAAGATCTGGTCGTACTTGGTGCCCCACGGGTAGTCGCCGAAGTGGGTGGTGAACCAGCCGAACCCGGCCTTCGTCTCGCGGAAGAGCTCGTCGGCGTCGAGGTAGGGGGCGAGGCTGCGGCGGCACAGGAGCCCGAGTTCGAGCTCGCCCCAGGCATCCTGCACCCGGTGGTAGGGGCCGGCGCAGAGGCAGGTGATGTAGGTCGACAGCGGCTGGGAGGGAGCGAAGGTGACGCGGACGACGCCGTCGGCCACCTCCTGGCGGCTCTCCTCGTGCTGGTTGGAGCCGAGCCACCACTGCGCAGGGCCAGTCAGCGTGAACGTGAAGGGGGCGCGCATGTCGGGCTGCTCGAAGTTGGGGAACACGCGGCGCGCGTCGGACGGCTCGTACTGCGTGTAGAGGTAGGTCTCGCCGTCGACGGGGTCGATGAAGCGGTGCAGCCCCTCGCCGGTGCGCGAGTACACGCCTCGGCCCGCGACGCGCACGACGATCGGCGTGCCGGTGGTCAGGCCGGTGAGCCGGAGGCGTGCGCCATCGTGGTCGACGGGGCGGGCCTCGCCGTCGACGGTGACGCCGTCGACGGTGCCGATGAAGTCGATCCAGGTGTCGGGGGCGGTGGTGGTGAGCTCGATCTCGGAGACGACGGGGAACTGCGTCACCGCCTCGTCGCGGGCGTCGCGCACGTCGACATCGACGCGGTAGGCGTGGAGGGTGACGGCGGCCGCGCGGGCCGCCGTCTCGAGCTGGGTGAGGTTGGCGGACATGGAATCCATCCAACCACCAACGCCGGGGCGGGCGGGAACCGCCTCCGGGGTGCGACCCTGAGAGCCGGTTTCCCCTCCGAAAACGGCAGCTGCCCCGGAGGAACACCTCCGGGGCAGCTGTCAGGGACGGGTCAGAAGCCCGTGTTGGGCATGCCCGGCTTGGGGTCGGCCGGCCGCACGATGAACCCGAAGTCCAGCGTGAGGTCCTGCTCGCCGTTCAGCGTCAGGCCCTGGCTGCTCGCCGACCAGTCGTCCGAGTCGCCGATCCGGTCACCCTGGCGTGCCTGGGTCGGGACGAGGCCCTTGAGCGCCGTCTGCGACTTCGCCAGGTCGATGCGGACGGTGTAGGACTGACCCGCTGCGAGGACCGGCAGGTTCTCGAACAGGTACTTGCCGTTAGCGTCCGTCACGACCGGGGCGACGGCGTTGCCGTGGATGTCCGTGACGTGCTTGCCGCCCCTGCCAGCATCATCGGGGAACACGACCCGTCACCGGCTGAACAGAGGCGGAGACCGACGCCTCAACAAAGCGATCCACACGATCATGCTGACCCGCTGGCGAGGTCACCCAGAAACCCGGGCCTACATCGAACGCCGACGCGCCGAAGGCCTCCCGACCCGACACATCCAACGCTGCCTGAAACGAGCCATCGCCCGCCGAGTCTTCAATCTCCTCAACACTTGACAAACATAGAAGCGTCGGCTGACAGTACTCCTGGAGGGCACCATATCGGCCCTTACCGTGGGTAAGCAACAGAGAACGTGAATGTTGAGTTCAGTCTGAGCGAGGGCCCGGATTCGACGGCTGCGCCAGCGTCAGCGCGCGAGAAAACTGAGCACCGAGCTGAAGAACCCGGCGCCGTCGAGCGAGGCGCCGGTCAGCTCCTCGACGTTGTGCTCGGGGTGCGGCATCAGGCCGACGACATTGCCCCGATCGTTCGTGATCCCCGCGATGTCGTTGGCCGAACCGTTGGGATTGTCGAGGTAGCGGAACACCACCTGGTCGTTGTCTTCCAGCTTCCGCAGCGTCTCAGGGGACGCCTGATAGTTTCCCTCGCCGTTCTTCAGCGCGATGGTGATCTCCTGCCCCTTGGAGAAATCACAGGTCCAGGTGGTGTCGATCGTCTCGACCCGCAGCCGCTCATCGCGGCAGATGAACTGCTGACCGGCGTTACGGATCATCGCACCCTCGAGCAGGTGGGCCTCACAGAGCAGCTGAAAACCGTTGCAGATGCCGAGGACCGGCATGCCCGCGTTGGCCGCGTCGATCACCGTCGACATGATCGGGCTGAACCGGGCGATGGCGCCGCAGCGCAGGTAGTCACCGTAGGAGAAGCCGCCGGGCAGGATGATGGCGTCCACCCCGTCGATGGAGTCGGAGCCGTGCCACAACGGGACGGCCTCCGCGCCCGCCAGCCGGACGGCGCGTAGCGCGTCCTGGTCGTCGAGCGAACCCGGGAAGGTGACGACTCCGATGCGCGACATCAGTCGGCTACCACGTCGAACGACTCGATGACGGTGTTGGCGAGCAGCTTCTCGGCAGCCTCAGCGATCTGCGCCAGCACCTCGGGCGTGACTTCGCCCTCGACCTCGATCTCGAAGCGCTTGCCCTGGCGGACCGAGAGCCCCTGGAAGCCGAGCCGCTTGAGCGCACCCGTGACGGCCTTCCCCTGGGGGTCGAGGATCTCGGGCTTGGGCATGACGTTGACGACGACGCGTGGCATGTTCCGCATCGTAGCCGAGGACACGGCCCGCACCCGACTCTCCCGCACTCCGGTGGGCAGCCCGTGGCCCAGGCGGCACCTAGACTTCACGCCCATGGCGAAACCCGGCTGGTATCCCGACCCTGAGGGGCGCCCGGGGCACTACCGACACTGGGACGGGGCCCGCTGGGGCGTCTCCACCACGCGCGCGCCGGGAGCTCCGGACCCGACGAAGCCCAACCTGTCCCTCGTTCCTGTGATCGTCGTGATCGGCCTGGTCGTGATCGCGCTGACGGCCTGGGGTCTCGTCCGGCTCCCCCCGCTCAGCGGCCTGACCGACGCGACACCACCCTTCTCCCCTCTCCCCGTCCAGGACGACGGCCCGATCCGCTCCACCCCCGCCGCCCTGCCGAGCCCATCACCGCTCGTGGACTGCCCCGCCGTGACCCCCACCACCGCGGCGGCCGCCGGGCGCGACCGGGTGGTCGCGACGGGAGGCGGGCTGGCCTTCGACATCCCGACGGGGTGGGAGCCGAGCGCCTACACCGTGTCGCGGGTGCTGACCGACCAGGCGGGCGCGGTCCGGGCCTCACCCGACGGTGGTTCCTGGATCAGCTTCCTCGCGGTCGGTGAGGTCGGCGATCTCGACGGCTTCGGCGACATCGCCTCGGCCGCCCACCACGTCGTCGACTGTCACGTGACCGGCGGGTCCTTCTCCGGCTACGACTCCCACACCGTGCTCGAGAGCAGGGCCACCACCGTCGGTGGCCAGGACGCGTGGCAGGTCAGGGTTCATGCGACGTCGACCAGGGCGCCCGGCGGCGGCGCCACCTTCGAGGCGATCGCCGTCGACACCGGCGACGCGGACCTCAGCGTCTTCTGGGGAGGCATCGTGGACGCCGACCCGACGGGATCCGACGGCCTGACGACGGCGGTCGCCTCGCTGCGCACCGCCCGCTGAGACGCCTCCTCCCAGTTACTTCGCTACTGAGCCGCCCCGCTCGCGCTCCAGCAGCCTCCGCTCCGCAGCCTCCTGGCGGAGGGTCTCCACCACCCAGAAGGTGCAGAACAGCGCGATCACCCACCACTCGAGGAAGATGACGACGTGGCCGGGCGCGAACACGGTCGACGCGACCCACGCGACGACGGGCCCCGCCAGCATCGCGAAGAAGATCGCCCGGTAGGCAGGCAGCCTGGACACGTCGACCGCCCGTAGCTGTTCCCCCTCCCCCGCCGCGGTCCTCGGCCAGGCGTGCGACCAGACGGCCGCGATCAGCGCGCACAGCAGGAGGATGGCGGCCAGGTCGTGGATGCTGAGGCTGTTGAGGAAGGGGATGTCCCGCAGGACAGGGACCTCGGCGAGTCCCCGCATCCGCACCTCGGCCGCCCGGGGCCCCCACAGCTGCGCCATCACGAGCCCCAGGAAGGCCAGCAGCGTCGCGAACGTCACCAGCACGAATGCGCGCGTGAAACGGTCGCCCGTCAGCAGTCGACGGATCCGCTCCGTGCTGCGCAGTTCGTGCCCCACGAGGACGACCGCGAGCAGGACCACCACGGTTAGCGATATCCGCAGCGACCACACGAACAGGTCGGGGCTGATCCCCTCCTCCGACGCGTCCGCCCCTGCACGCAGGTTCTCGAGGTTCTCCGCCAGCCCGGTCGGGACGAGCGCGACGAAGACGGCGTAGAAGCCTGCGCCGTTGAGGTTGTAGTCCTCCATCGTCGTGGCCCCCTGGTAGGCGACCAGCAGCGCGGCGACGGCGATCAGCACGCCGACGAACACGTCCCGTACGGGGCCCCAGTAGTAGGCGCTGATGGACCCCTCGAGCTCACCCTGCGCGACGGCGGTGCCGACGGTGACGACGAACAGCACGCCCGGCAGCAGGGCCAACAGCCAGCGGAGCCAGGAGTAGGTCAGCGTGTGCGTGTCTTCCCTGGTGACCATGACGCCCTCCCCGAGGATGCGGTTGGGGCGACAGTACGACGCCGTGCGTCCGCCCGGGGTCGGATGCCGGATCCGCCCTAGCGGGGCCGCGAGACCGTCGGGTCGCTGGCGACCCAGAAGCGCAGGGGGAAGTCACGCGCCTTCCCCACCCCGATCCTCGGGCCGACGGCGATGGCGGGCTCCGGTCCCGTCCGCGGCATCAGCAGCAGCCCGGCGGTGCCGTCGAGCGGCAGCCCGTCGTCGGTCAGCGTCACCCCGAGGGCGACGGTGAGCCGGGCGGGGCCGGCGGCCAGGTCGTCGTCGCTCCGGGTGACCCCGACGGCCGCCCGCCTGGCGCGCGCCGTCTCCACACCGTCGACGATGCGGCCGGCCCGGATGAGCACCCCGGTGGGGGTGCCGTCGACGGCGACGACGGCGTTGAGGCAGGTGTGGATCCCGAGGTGCCGGTACACATAGCAGTGCCCTCCCGGGCCGAACATCGACGCGTTGCGGGCCGAAGGGCCGCGGTAGGCGTGCGAGGCGGGGTCGAAGCCGCCTCCGTAGGCCTCGACCTCGGTGATGCGCAGCCGCACGACCTCCCCAGCGCGGTCCGTCTCGAGGTGTCCGCCGAGCAGCGCCCTTGCGCGCACGGCGACCGCGTCGAGCAGGTCACGCCCCTGCGGCGGGACGGCGTCGAAGGTGACGTCGGGCGGGACCAGCATCACCCGACTGGAACCTCGAGCAGCCGCATCAGGTCGGCGTCGAGCGGCGAGGCGGGCAGCGGCGTCCCGTCGGCGTGCGTCACGCGGGCCAGGATCCGTCCGCTGGACAGGAGCCAGGCGCCGCGGCAGCGGGCGAGATCGTCGCGCTGGAGTTCCGCGACCCGGACGGTGAGGCCCGCGTCGGGCGCCTTGGCCAGCAGTTCCTCGATGGTGATGGAGCGGAGGATGCCGTCGAGCGGCGGGGTGACGAGCTCGCCGTCGAGGTCGAGCACGACGCTGGACGTCGGCCCCTCGAGCAGCTTGCCGCTCGGGCGTAGAAGATGACGTCGTCGGCGCCGTTGGCCACTGCGTAGCGCTTCGCGGCCATGTTGATGCCGTAGGACAGCGACTTGGCGCCGGGCAGGAGCCACGGCAGCGGCGCGATCTCGGAGCCCTCGAAGCCACGGTCGAGCAGCAGGACGCGGACGCCGTCGACCCTTTGGCGGCGGGACGCGGCGTCGAGAGGCGCCGCCATGACCCAGCCGTTGGGATGCTCGGCGCCCTCGGGGCCCCGGGTCTGGATGAGGCGGAGCACCACCTCGGGGTCCGCCGCCCAGTCCCAGGCTGCGACGATCGCGTCGACGGCGCGCCGGTAACCGGCGTCGTCGGGGGTCGGGAGGTCGAGCAGGGTGGCCGAGCGGGCGAGTCGGTCGAGATGGGGGTCCAGGTCGCGCACGACGCCGTCGACGGCGAGCAGCGCGTCGAAGACGCCGTCGCCGCGCACCACCCCCTGGTCGTCGGCCCGCACGATCGGCTGGGCGGGATCTACCAGGGTTCCGTCGAGCAGTGCGACGAGCTTGATGGCCATGCCTTGACCATAGGCCTCCTCCCTTCCTGCCGGGTGAAGCACCACCATTCTCCCCCGCCGGGCGCTCGTGGTCCGCCGCTCCAGCGGCGCGCCGGAGACCGGCGCTCGACGCTCCGCAGTCAGCGGAGCTGGAACTCCGTCCCGGTGATCCTGCGGTAGGCCTCCAGGTAGCGCTCCCGGGTGACGGCGACGACGTCGTCGGGCAGCGCGGGGGGCCGCGTATCGGAGGCCTTGTCCCAGCCGGATTCGCCGGCGAGCCAGTCGCGGACGTACTGCTTGTCGAAGCTGGGCAGCGACTCCCCCGGCGCCCACGCCTCGGCGTCCCAGAACCGCGAGGAGTCGGGGGTCAGCACCTCGTCGGCGAGGACGAGTTCGCCGTCGGGGCGCCGTCCGAACTCGAACTTGGTGTCGGCCAGGATGATGCCCCTCTCGGCGGCGATCGCCGCGGCGTTGGCGTAGATGGTCAGGGTCAGGTCACGCAGGCGGGCGGCGAGGTCGTCGCCGTGGAGGGCGGCGATGGTGGCGTAGTCGACGTTCTCGTCGTGCTCCCCCACGGGCGCCTTGATGGCAGGGGTGAAGATCGGCTCCGGGAGCCGGTCGCCGTCGCGCAGACCGGCAGGCAGCGGGACGCCACACACGGTGCCCGAGACCTGATACTCGGCCCAGCCCGAGCCGGTGAGGTAGCCGCGGGCGACGCACTCGACCTCGACCATGTCGAGCGCCTCGACGATCGTGGCCCTGCCGGCGACGGCGTCAGGCACGTCGGTGGAGACAACGTGGTTGTCGACGACGTCGCGCAGGGCGTCGAACCACCAGAGGCTCAGCTGCGTCAGCACGGCCCCCTTGTCGGGGATGGTGGTGCTGAGCACGTGGTCGAAGGCGGAGATGTTGTCGGTGGCGACCATGAGGATGCGGGGCTGCCCATCGACGACGATGTCGTAGAGCTCACGCACCTTCCCCACGTGCCGCAGCGGAAGTCTGACCTGGTCCCCGAACTGGCTCACGGGCTCATCCTACGACGCGCCACCGCGTGCCCCCGAGTCGTCCACACGTGGGTGGACCGGGTCAGATCATCGGCTGCAAACCCGGGATCACGGCCCTATCGGATCGCCTTCACCGTGACCCACCAAGCGCTCCGTGCTGGCACCTGGAGGCTGAAGCCCACCGGACTGGCGTTCACTGCGCCCGGCTCCCAGGTGACCGGAACGGGGTCGGCGGGGCTGGCTGTGAGCCCGATGTCGTCAACGCGCCAGAACAACGCTTCGGCAACGGCTCCACGCCAGCCGTCAGGCACAGCCACAGAGACGTCGTCCGACCCGTGGAGCCTGCGGCTCACCAGCACGTAGGTCAGCTCCTCCCCGCGGACGAAGGCGCTGACTCCGACCGTCGGCACGCCATGCTCGACGAGCCCGAGGTCGGGTGGGTTCACGACGTCGTAGGTCGGCCCGGACACACCCAGGCGCACCGGCCGGGAACCGGCGAGCGAGGCCATCGCCTTGGTCACCTCGAAGACCGAGTCGGTGTAGACGACGCCACCGCCCTTCTTGATGGATCCGCCGTGGAGGAAGCCGTTCGGCGACGCCATCGCGACACGTTCACCGAAGCGCGTCAGCATCGCTAGAAAGTCAATCCCCCACAGGCCGCCCCCGGCATTCTCACAGCGGACCCGGTCACGCCGGGCGCCGACGGGACCCCATTCGGTGATGCTCAGCCGGATCGGAGGTAACTCGGCCTGACGCCGTCCGCCGTCGAGCTTGGCGAGCAACGCGGGAATCTGTTGCCTCTCCGCGGTGACGACGTTGGCCATGAGCGCGCCGTGAACATCGGCCTCCGAGAGCCCATCGAAATGCTGATCGTTGACTGGGAGGGCGTGGAGGGAGACGACATCGATCTCGTCGGGCGCCTGGCGGATGAGTTCGTCGTGCCACCTGCCATCCGCGACGCTGCCGTCCAGGGCCGCGCTCGGCGGAACCAGATCGAACCAGCTTCCGCACGCGTGAATCTCGATCTCCTCGGGGCTGGCCTGCCGCATGACGGGAGCGAACTCGGCGAAGCGGCGGGCGTTTTCCTCCGAGCCGACATATCCGCCCTGCCACGTACCGAAGTTCTCGTTACCCACCTCCCAGACGTGAACCCGATACGGCTCTGGTCTACCGTTCCTGGCCCTGAGCGCACCCATCCGCGTCTCGGGGCCGCCGTTGCAGTACTCAACCCAGTCGGCGGCCTCAGCGGAGCTCCCGGTACCGGAGTTGACGGTGATGTGGGGTTCGGCACCGATGAGTTCACAGAGCCGAAGGAACTCGTGGGTGCCGATGTCGTTCTGTTCCAACCCGCCCCATGAGTAATTCGGACGGGTAGGGCGCAGTTCCTGAGGCCCGACGCCGTCCCTCCAGTGGTAATAGGAGGCAAAGTTGCCTCCCGGCCATCGGATCTCCGGGATTCGCGCCTGCCGAGCAAGCTCAATCACCTCGGGGTCGAACCCTTCGATGTGATCCCCTGGCATGGCCGACACACGGTCGACGATGAGGTCGGCGCCTCCTTCTCCGGGGAACCAGCGGAGGCAGAGGTCGACGACCTCGCTGGCCTCGACAACCGCGTCGTCGGGCAGTTCAAGCAGCACCTCGGAGGCCTGCCATGCGCTGGCGGTCACGGCCACCTCTGCATTGGCCAGTACAGACCCCACCGATCCGCACACCGACTCATGCCGAGCAGTGCGCCGACGGAGAATGAACTCCAGACGTCCGTCACCGCTCACCGGCCGTGACACCACCTTGACAACGACGAACCGGCAGCGATGTGTGGGGATGCGGATGCCCTGCTTCAGCCCAGGAACGGCATCGAGCAGCGCCACCTCGTCGTTGACGACAGCGAGCTGCGTCTCGCCCTGGATCCTGACGCCGTCACCGATCCGTCCAGGACAGCTTCGGGCGGATCCTGGCCGCGAGCCGAGGGCCGCCCATCCAAGCGGCAGCCCCGGCTCGACACGCTCGACCAGGCCCGTGGGGAAGCCTCCGTGAAGCGGCGCCCCGCTCCACCGCTCACGCAACGGGCCCGGGTCACCTGCATGCCACGCCTGCAGGGCCGACTCGTTGCGGATCAACACATCAACCTGGTCGGGCGTCAGCCCGCTGCTAGCAGCAAAGGTCGCGTTGGCAAGCAGTTCGGCGCTGATTCCTCCGGCAGTGGCCCCGGCCATGTGTTCGAAGAACTGCGAGAAGAGCCGCGGGTCGACCCGCTCTCCCAACGATGAGACATCCGTGGTCACCAGGGTGGGGGCGGCCTCTCCAGCCTCCATCCATGCCTTCATCGCGCACCCAACCCGAGGTTGCAGGAGCGTAGGACCTCGATCTCATCAGGATCGTACGGCGTGAAATCGGAGTGCACGACATCATGCATCCACAATGTTGTATCAATATTCGGGAGCCCCTTGATAAACTCCCACACATTATGGAACTGCGGTTGGCCATTCACCAACCCGAAGAAGTAGCTACCGATGCCTTCACGCTTCCACAAGGGAAGGTGCGTCTCGATGAGACTTCCGTACGGCCTGTGCATCCACTCCGTATTCACCAGGGGCCGTTCAAACCGCCGCAGGTAGCCGACCAACTGTTTCGCATGAAGATAGTCCCCGTAATAGTGGAACGTCACGATGTCCGAAAGCTCCATGGCACGGTGCTCCACCTCGGGAAGCGCCGTCGGGTTATGCACCCAATCAAGGGGAGCGCCTGCACCACCACCCCAGACTTCCGCCGTGAGCGGCTGGGCGACGCCTGCCTCTCGGAGCCACGAGAATGCCGAGCGCATCATTTCGAGCGAAAGTGCTCCCCGATTCGAGTTTCCGATCTCGTTCCACACGTTCCACATCAGGATGCGCTCATCCTGGCCGTATCGCGACGCAAGTGAGTCGACGAACTCACGCATGACCACAGCTGACCCAGGCTCGTCAAACGGGAGGTAGCCGATGTTCTCGCCCCCCTGCACATCGTCGTCGAACGCTCCACCTGAAGCGCCGCCGAAGAACCCTGGCACAGGCGCCGGTTGCGCGCCCAGTCGGGCCTCCCGCCACCGTCCCTTTGGAACGGTGCAGTCGTTGAACAAGACAGGGACCATAGTCATCCCATACCGCCCCAGCAACGCCAGAAGTTCGTCCAGATGAGCGAAGAAGGCTTCCCGCTGGTACTTCCAGACCTCGAAGGGCAGGTAAAATCGAATACTGTTCAGCCCGATCCACGATGCGAATGCGATCTCTCGAGCGGCGTCCCGGTAGGCACTCTCATGGCCGTGCTCCTGAAGGAGCCACAAAGCCCCATGCGGAGCGCCACTGGGAATGAAGTTGCACCCCGTGATCCACGGACGTTCCTCGTACCATCGCCAAGCTTCCGCCTTGCTCCAACGCGCGCTCATGCTCCCACCTCCACGTCCAGGACCATCAGGGCACGCGTAACCACCACGTCATGGGACCCGATCGCGTTGCGGACCGAGGTAGCCTGCACAAGGTGTCCGTCCTGATTCCAGCGGATCGTCTGGCTATATCCGGAGGCATCACCGTGAATCCTTCGGTCCGCTGGTGTGGGCAGCTCAAATGAAGACCAACTGTCCCCAAGGTCCAGAGAGACCAATCCCCGGTTCCCCTCCCTCCCGTCTCGCATCGAGTGACGGCCTAGGGCCACGAGGACTACTCGCCCATCCGGGAGCGCATGCCAGCCGATGGTCGGAGTCCCAGACAGGCTCACCCCATCATCAGCCACCAGTTGTCGGCCAAGGTCGCCCGGATCGCCCCAGTCCTCGCCGGGCTGCGACTCCAGCAGGTACACAGGCACGTCGTGTGGCCCAACGACCTCGATGACCGCACGGCGGGATCCATCGGGCAACGCACCCGTACCAACAAACATGCCGGGGCGGTGGTAGCTGTTCGCTACTCCACTGACCAGTTCGAGGTCAGACCACGTTCGGAGGTCCGTTGAGGTTCTCCGCCGGATCGACTGCAACATTCGATCCGGTTTCGTCCGCTCGTCGGCGAAATAGCAGAGCAGCTTCCCATCCACCACGTCCAGATCAGGCTCCCAGATCGCTGTTGTCACGGAGTCAGATGAGTTGTCATAGACAGACGGCCCACCCTCGTCGATCACAGACTCAAGATTCCAGGTGTACCCGCCATCCGCCGACGAGTAGAGAACGAGGCAGGTAAACGCCCCGTCTCGAGGGATAGCGTTCCCAGCCAGCAATACGTCACCACGCTTCAGGTGCGCAACATCACAGGGGAGCTCGTAGAGCGTCGGCTGATATCGGTTGCCGGCATGGCGCGCCAGGTCTGGTACCGCCGCGATCTCCTCCCAAGTCTCACCGCCGTCTTCACTCCGGTAGATCGGGAACGTGGGGCCGGCTGAGTCCGCGACTCCCAACCTACGTTCCCAGGTAAGAAGCATCACACCTTCGAGCGGGCCTCCGGCCCGCCCAGACAGCAACCGGGTGTACATCGACCCGGACTCCCCCACCGAGCCTCGGTGGACAACCGTCGCTCCAATCGGGTTTACATGCATTACCTACTCCTCTTCGAGTTGTTGATGGGGATTGCGTTACGACGGCCTGCAACCGAGCCGTCGGAACGGATAAGTCGGGCGAGCTCAGCCCTTCATGCCCGTCGTGGCGACACCCTCGATGAAGCGCTTCTGCACAATGGCGAAGATCACGATGAGCGGCAACACCGATATCAGCGATCCAGCCATTGTCACTCCATATGGAACGACGCCCTGGGCGCTTCCATTCAAAAGCGCGAGCCCAGCTGTAAGCGTTCGGTCGCTGGCAGAGTTCGTGACAACCATCGGCCAGAGCATGTCATTCCAGTTGCCAATGAAGTTGAACAACCCCAGGGTCAGCAGGCCACCTGTTGCATTCGGAAGAATGATCGACCAGTAGATGCGAAACTCGGACGCGCCGTCAATTCTTGCGGCGCTGTGCAGGTCCTTCGGAATGAGCAAGAAGAACTGCCGCAGCAGGAAGATTCCAGCGACATCCGATGCCCGCGGCACAATCAATCCTACCAATGTACCGATCCACCCAAACTCCGAGAGCATCCGATAGAGGGGAATCAGAAGCGACTGGAAGGGAATCATCATCGTCGCGATGAGGACCGCCAGCAGGAACCCCCGCCCGCGAAACTGAATGCAGGCTAGGGCGTAAGCCGCAAGCGAGTCGAAGAACAGCGACAGAACCGTCACGCCGACCGCCATGATGATGGTGTTTCTCAACTGATCCCAGACAGGAATCCTCTCAAAAACCTCAGGGAAGTTCGCAAAGGTCCACGTGTCCGGAATTAGTTTTGGAGGCCACGAGAGCGTCTCAGACTGAGGAGTGAATGCCGTAACGAGGACGACAATCAACGGGAACGCAGCTAGCGCTGCAGCCCCCAGCAGAATGATCATGGCGATGATCGTCCCGGTGCGCTGCCGCGCGTTGACGCTCGCCCTGCCCTGACCCTCTTGGGGTCGAGTCGTGGCGGTCATGCCAGATCCCTTTCTTGGCGACGGCTGATACTGAGCTGAATGACCCCGATGACCATGGTCACGGCCATGAGGATGAATGACAGTGCCGCCGCATACCCCTGCCGGAAGTTGGCAAACCCCTCAATGTACACACGGTAGACCACCGTTTCGGTGGACCGCAGCGGACCACCACCGGTCATGACGTATATCTGGTCGAAGGCCTGGAATGCGCCATTCGCCGCCAGAATGACCACGTAGGTCATGGTCGGCCGCAGACCAGGCAGCGTAACCGCCCAGAGTCGGCGCCAGGCGTTGGCGCCATCGATCTCCGCAGCCTCATACAGTTCTCGGGGGATGTTCTGGAGTCCTGCAAGGAAAATAACCATGAAGTACCCAAAGTTCTTCCAGACCGCCACAAAAACCACTGCAGGCATGGCCCAGGTCGGGCTAGCGAGGATATCCGGAAGGTCAATCCCGATCAACGAAAGCCAATACGGCAGCAGTCCTGTTCGAGCATCGATGAGGAAGCTCCATCCGAGCGCGGCGACTGCCATCGAGATAATGAAGGGCACGAAAATGACAGTGCGCATCAGGCTGCGGAGCCATAGATCGTTTCGATTGAGCAGGAGGGCCAGCGCGAGCGCCACGAGGATGACGAGTGGTGCGTACGAGACAGCGTAGACGAACGTATTGAGCAGCGCTCTCAGCGAGTCCTCTTCCGTAAACGCACGTACATAGTTTTCCCACCCGACGAACTTCGGCTGGTTGAGGCCGGAAGAGTCCGTGAACGAAATGACGAGCGCGTAGAGCGCTGGGTAGAAAACGAAGACAGCCAGAATGATGAGCGCGGGGGCGGAGAAGAGGTAGCCGAGTAGATCCTGCCGACGGCGCATGCGCCGGCTTCCCTTGGACAACGTGGTCGCCACGGGCATCTCGACCACCTCCTCTCCGTTTCGTCCTGGTGCCCCAGTGATGTGTTGGGCAGTCATGGGTTCACCTAATGCAGCCGAGCTGCATCAGCCGATGTATCCCTCGACCTTGGTCTGCGCCGCGGCGACGAGTTCCGCCACATCCCCGCCCTGGGAGACCTGCTCCATAAGCGCGTTGGTCGTGCTGCTGATGTCGTTGAAGTTGGACTCCACGCCAGACATGTAGTAATGCGCGAACTGCGAGTACTCCGCCAGCGTCGCGATCCGCGGGTCCTTGAACTCTTCCGCAGGGATGTCACTCCGGTTCGGCGGGTAGAAAGAGTCCTGCCAGAGGATCTGCATGTCACGGCTGTTCCAGAAGTCGCCGAATGAATTGGCGCACGCCTTCTCAGCATCGCTGTCATTCATGCTCGTTGACCACCAGTAGTTGAGCACACCTGCAACCCAATCCGAGGGCCATCCGAAAACGCCGGTGTCGATCCCGAAGCTCTCAGACGATGTAATCTGCCAAGGGCCGTTCATGATCATCCCAGCTCGCCCGGATCCGTACAGCTCCATGGCTGCGGTCTGGTCCATGCCCGTCGGGCTGACCTTGTCGTCAACGAACGCACTCTGCCACTTCTCCAGGGTCGCGATGTTCTCCGGCGAGTTGAGGTTGACCTTCCCATCAGTGATGAAGTCTCCACCACCTGAGTGAAGGATCGTGGCAAGGAAGATTGCGTCCTTGTCGGGCGCAGCAATCCCATACTTCTCACCCTTGGTGAGCTTCTTCGCGACATCCAGCATTTCGTCAATGGTCTTGGGGATGTCGGCGTCCGTCAGACCGGCCTCGGCCCACATGGTCTTGTTGTAGTAGACGGCGTACGCCGCGGTGCCCATCGGGATTGCGTACGTCTTGCCATCCCAGGTCACAGCATCAGCCAGATTCGAGTGGAGCGCTGGAACACTCGTGTAGGTCTCCGGATCGTCGTAGTAGGACTGCACGTCCTGGAAAGCTCCCTGGTTGACGTACCCGAGGCCGGTGTCTGGACCCTGAACCACCAGGTTCGGACCATTTCCGGCGCCGAGACTCGTAACCAACTTCTCCGTGATGGATCCCCAGGCGATCGCCTCGGCGTTGACCTCGCAGGCATCCTGAGACGAGTTGAACTCTGCGACGATCTTGTCGAGCACCTTTCCATCGGCTTCGGTGTACCCATGCCAAGCGAGCATCTGGGTCTTGCCCGAAGCGCCACCGTCCGGCCCGGTTCCGCCGCCCCCACAAGCCGAGACAGCCAGCGCCAAGACTGACGCACCCAGCATCACTGCCATCTTCTTCCGATTCATCTGATCCTCCTTGATCGGCACCCCCCGAACCTCGGCGGGCGGGTCACTCTCGCGACCAAAATACATCGATGGAAATTGCGGTTACCGACCACCCTGCTCCGATGAACGATTGCCCGGTTCCCACCGGTGACGCCATCTTGCCCCGAGATTTCCATCGATGTCAATCGCATGGACGTGCAGCGTTACGTGATTGTTACCCAGCGCTTCGCGAGCACGGTCAGCGACTGACAACAGTCCAGTGCGAGCTGTGGCTACCCCCTGACCCCGGCGCTGCAGCACTCCATGCACCCCCGTCGACCCCAGTACCGCTGGGCGATTGACAACGATGTAAACGGGGCCTAGCCTCACTGATCACAACGTTGTAAGCGCGATGGCCACGCCTCGCCGAGCACAAGAGAGTGACATGACGACAACCCGCATCACCGTCGATCCCGACTTCGTAGTCGGCCCCGTCCGCCGCCGCACCTTCGGCTCGTTCGTCGAGCACCTCGGTCGCTGCGTCTACACGGGCATCTACGAGCCGGGTCACCCCACCGCTGACGAGGACGGCTTCCGGGGCGACGTTCTCGAGCTTGTGCGCGAGCTCGGCGTCAGCACCATCCGCTACCCCGGCGGCAACTTCGTGTCCAACTACCGCTGGGAGGATGGCGTCGGCCCCGTCGAGGACCGTCCCCGTCGTCTCGACCTGGCCTGGCACTCGACCGAGCCGAACGCCTTCGGCCTCGACGAGTTCATGAAGTGGGCCGACAAGGCCGACGTCGAGCCGATGATGGCGATCAACCTGGGTAACCGGGGCATCGCCGAGGCGCTCGACGTCCTCGAGTACTGCAACGTGGTGCCCGGCACCGCCCTGGCCGACCAGCGCGTCGCCAACGGCGTGAAGGATCCGTACCGCATCAAGATGTGGTGCCTCGGCAACGAGATGGACGGCCCCTGGCAGGTCGGCCACAAGACCGCTGAGGAGTACGGCCGCCTGGCCGCCGAGGTCGGCCGCGCCATGCGCATGGTCGACTCCAACCTCGAACTGGTCGCCTGCGGCTCCTCGAACACCAACATGCCGACCTTCGGCGAGTGGGAGCGCATCGTCCTCAAGGAGACGTACGACGTCGTCGACTTCATCTCGGCACACGTCTACTACTACGAGGATGAGGGCGACCTCGGCTCGTTCCTGGCGTCCGCCGTCAACATGGATGACTTCATCGACGGCGTCGTCGCCACCGCTGACGCGGTGCGCACGGCTGACCGTCACGAGAAGCGCATCAACATCTCGTTCGACGAGTGGAACGTCTGGTACCAGCAGCGCGTCGAGTCGAAGGTTCCCGAGGGCGACGACTGGCCGGTGGCCCCGCGTCTCCTCGAGGACCTGTACAACGTCGCGGACGCGGTCGTGGTCGGCAACCTGCTGATCTCGCTGCTGCGTCACACCGACCGCGTGCACTCGGCCTCCCTGGCCCAGCTCGTCAACGTGATCGCCCCGATCATGACCGAGCCGAACGGCCCGGCCTGGAAGCAGACGATCTTCCACCCCTTCGCCCTGACCTCGCGCTACGCGCAGGGTGAGGTGCTGCGGGTTCCGCTGCGCACGTCGACCTACGAGACGGCCAAGTACGGCGAGGTCGGTGTCGTCGACGCCGTCGCCACACACGACGTGGAGGCCGGAGAGGTGGCGGTGTTCGCCGTCAACCGCTCGATGGACAGCACGACGTCGATCGAGGTCGCACTGCACGCCTTCGGCGAGGTCTCTGTCATCGAGGCCGTCGAACTGTCGAACCCGGATGTCAAGTGGCACGCGACGATCGAGGACTCCACCTCGGTCGAGCCGCGGCCGCTCGACGTCAAGCTGGTCGACGGTGTGCTGACGGCGGACCTGCCGCCCGTCAGCTGGGCGATGATCAGGCTCTCGGCCAAGTAGTCGCAGCGCTAGGCGCAGGGCGGGGCTCCGGAGACGGGGCCCCGCCCTTTGCGTTGCCTGGGGAACGTCGCGCGGCTGCTCCGCGCCCGTGCACGAATCTCCATGGAGCCGCCGCTGTGTGCATATCGTCACAGCGGCGGCTTGAGCCAGCCGAATGCACGCTGAAGCCAGATTTGTGCTCGGGAACTTCGACGAGTGCGCGGCAGGCCTGACGAACGTACGTGGCGTCTCGGAGCGGTCCCTGAGGAGCGAGCTCCAGCGAGTGTCTCGAAGGGGCGGTCCCTGGGGAGCGAGCTCCAGCGAGCGTCTCGAAGGGGCGGTCCCTGAGCTTGTCGAAGGCGTGCACGAATCTCCGCTGAGCCGCCGCTATGTGCATATCGCCACAGCCGCGGCCTGAGCCAGCAGAATGCTCGCTGGAGCCAGATTTGTGCACTTTACGGATAGCGGTGGCGAGAAGCCGTGTGGCTGACCAGCCCAACCGACTGATTGCGTGGGGGCCGGGGAGAGACAGGCCCCTCGGTTGCCTGGACAGAGGCGTACCGCTCGGGTGAACCTGACGACGCGTCGACGCGGTGGCCCCTCGCTACCGGTCTTGCTCGCCTGTCGACGGTTCGGGCGCACCCCCTCAGCGTGGCGGTCCCAACTGCAGCCCACGCTGTGTGCGCCGGGGTAGTCCTTTGTCCACAGTTTGCCTGGGGAGTCTTTTCTTTGAGCCTCTGGGTTGGCAGGATCACCCCATCCTGGCGAAGGGGGTGGGCATGCGCGCGGTGGCGGTGGTCTCGTGTCTGGTGTTGCTTGCGGCCTGTTCACCTGGGCAGGCGCCCTCCCCGTCACCCAGCCCGACGCCAGCGACCTCGTCCCCCAGCCCGTCGCCGCCCTCGCCTTCGCCCAGCCCGTCCCCTTCACCCACGCCGTCACCGTCACCGACGGCGGTGGAGTCGTATCCGGCTGATCTCCCGACGGGGGATCCGGAGTCGGCAGCCATCATCGCGGGCTGGCAGGACTACCAGGGTGTTTTCAAGAAGTTCTCCGCGGATCCGTTCGGCTACACCGATTTCTCGGAAACGCAGTACGTGTCAACCGGAGATGCAGCCAACCTGATCATCATGCAAGTCGAGCTGATGCGCCGCGACCGCGTGCGGTCCGAGGGCGGCTTCGTGTTCCGTGATCTGACCTTGTTCGCACCCGAGTCTGGGACTGATGCGGTACTGCAGGCGAGGCTTGAGTACTGCGTCGATGTGTCTGGTTTGAAGCTGTTCTACATCGACACTGGCGAGCAACTGCCGCGCTCCGGGACGTTTCTGGAGACGGCGATTATGGAGCAAGGAAAGGACGCTAGATGGCGAGTGTTCAGACTCCACAACATCAAGCAGCCTTGCTGACTAGTTGCGGCATAGCCCTGGTTATGGCGCTACAGATGTTCGTCCTGCCGCCTGCTGTTGCTGATGACCCGCTCTGCTACTTCGCGGTGGTGGGTGAGGATGAACTGGTCGAGGTCTGTCCAGGAAGCCAAGGTGCTGCAAGCGTCTCCATCTCAACAGGGATAACCGGCCAGAGTGTGGCTGGGGCAAGCACTTCTGCCCCGACTCGACGGCAGTGTTCGTTCAACGGGCATGAGATTCCCTGCTCGAACGCCGTCGGGTACTGGAGTAACCGGGTGGAGGCGTGGTGCACGTTGCGGGTACCGCAGCCGCCCTTGTCTGACCATGCGTGGGGTGGCAACGCCACCGGCGCGATCTACCTCTGCACCCGGCCAGCGCATGACGGCATCCCCGATCCGGCGATGGTCGTGACACGGTGGTTACCGGCCGCGCCCGAGGCACCGGATCCGGAGACGATCGCCTGGCAGATCCTGGCCGACCTGGACCTGGAATCGCCCGAGTTGGGCGTCTTCCCCCGTGGCGACTCCGCTCAGAGGATGGGGTTCGTGGGCTGGAACGTGTGGCTGTGGGCCGCCGCCACCTCAGACCGTCAGTGGGGCCCGGTATCTGCATCCCAGTCAGAGGGCGGAGTCTCGGTGAGCCTGACGGCCCAGGTGACGTCGATGACCTGGGACATGGGCAACGGAGACACTGTCACCTGCAGCAAGGGCACCCCGTGGACGATGGCTGCTACGGGCGGGAAGAACGTTGCCTCCCCGACCTGCGGATACGTCTACGGCGTCGATGGCCGCTACACCGTGCGGGGGACGTCCACATGGAGCGTGACCTGGTCAGGTGGTGGCCAGTCAGGGACAATCCCGCTGACGCTGAGCCGCGAGGCCGAGGTGATCATCGGTGAACTCCAGACCGTCAACGTGAATCGCTGAGCCCAGGCGTCAACGGCACTGAGACCCACTAGCGCTGTCTACCCGACCCTGACATGGGTAGTCCTTTGTCCACGGCCCACGGAGCTTGCCGAGCCGTGCACGAATCTCCGCTGAGCCGCGGCTATGTGCATATCGCCATAGCGGCGGCCTGAGCCAGCAGAATGCTCGCTGCAACTAGATTTGTGCCCGGGAAGCCAGATAAGTGAACGACGATGCAGATGATTGCCTGGAAAGCCCAAAGAGCGCCAGGAGACCCGAGAGAGCACCCCAGTTCCCAGCCGAACGAAGACGCAGGCGGATCAGACGGCGTGGGCGGCATTCTCCGGGCCCGACATCTCAAACGGGAGCCCGTATCACCCGTTGCCGAAATGGCTCTGACAAGTACCAACACTCGCGACGTGTTCGCTTGTAGCGAACAGATCCCAGAAACACCCCCAGCAAGCGTTTCCCGACCATTCCCCAGAAAAAAGTGTCAGACCCCCTCTGTTGAATAGACAGTATGGACGGCACCGCAGCAGCCAGGATCGAGGAGTTCATCGAGCACCTCGAAACAGGCCTGGCTGCGCTGCGTATCCACGACCGAGCAGAAGCGTTGACCCTGATCGAAAGGCTCGAACAGGTCACCGGAAGGATCACCGGAACCCGGCTCGCTCTCATCCAGCAGGCGGCCATCACCAGTGCCGCCGGCGACGAACTCGACCACCGGCTGCATTCTTCGAATCGGGCGACGATCAGACAGGTCCGAGGCGACATCCGCCTCGCCCGAGAACTCGAGACCCGCTACCCACTCCTGTTGGAGGCGCTGCGTGACGGCAAACTCTCCGAGGCCCAGGCCCGCGCGATCATGACCGGCCTCAACCCCCTCCAGCTCACCGAGACCCAATCCGTCCGCTGCCAAACCGAACTCATCGGCTACGCCACCCAATTCGACCCCAACGAACTCCTCGCCCTCGCCACCCGGATGACCGAAGTCATCGACCCCGACCACGCCGACGCCACAGACGCCGCCAGGGCGGAACGCGACGCAAGAGTCGCACACGCCAACCGGTCGTTGACGATCGCGCCGGACCATCACGGTTCGATGTTGCTACGGGGTCGGCTTCCGCTGGCCGACGGAGAACTGCTGTTGGCGCAGTTGGCTGCGCTGATGCCCTCGGCCGAGTCCTACACCCACACCGGAGAGCGCCCAACCCCAGCAGCGAAGAGAGCCGACGCCCTAGCCAGGCTCTGCACCGTCGCCGCGAACAGCCGCGAGCTCCCCGCCCACGGCGGGGACCGACCCCACGTGATCGTCACCCTGGACTACGACACCCTTCTCACCGGCCTCGGGAAAGCCGAGGTCCTCGACACCGGGATGCGCATCTCTGCAAGAGAGGCGCGACGGCTCGCCTGCGACGCCGACCTGATCCCCATGGTCCTCGGGGGCGGCAGTCGGCCGCTCGATGTCGGAAGGTCGCGGCGATACTTCACCAAAGCCATCAGCACAGCCCTCGCCATCCGCGACCGGGGCTGCGCCTTCCCCGGCTGCGACGCCCCACCGTCGGCCTGCGACCGGCACCACACCCAACCCTGGAAGGCAGGTGAGGTGAGGGATTGTTTCCGGACCAAGAGCCCCCACCGGTAGAATCCGTGGGAGAAATGGAAGGGATCGAATGACCCGGAAGAAGTTCAGCCCGGAATTCAAGGCGGAGGCGGTTCGTGCGGTGATTGAGTCGTCGCGGACTGTTGCCGAGGTCGCGCGTGATCATGGTATCGGCTCGGAAACACTCAGGAATTGGGTGAATGCGTATCGGCGGGACCACCCGGATGAGTTACCGGAGATCAGCGAACCGGAGCGTGCTGAACTGGCACGGTTGCGTAAGGAGGTCCGTGAGTTGAAGGCCGAGCGGGAGTTCCTGGGAAAAGCGGCGGCCTTCTTCGCCAAAGAGTTCCGGTGACCGCGAAGTACGCGTTCATCAACAGCGAAGAAGGCAACTACTCGATCCGGAGCATGTGTCGGTGGGCGAGGGTGTCGAGGGCCGGCTACTACGAGTGGCTCAACCGGCCGGTCTCGGTGACCCAGCGGTGGCGCGACGAGCTCGGCGACATCATCGAGGTCCTGTTCGCCGACTCCGACGCCACCTACGGCTACCGACGGATCCATGCCGCCTTGGTGCGGGCCGGGAGGCCGTGTGACCCGCAGACGGTGCGTGCGATCATGGCCGAGCGTGGCTTGGTGGCTTGTCAGCCGCGCCGCAGCGGGCCCAGGACCACGATCCCGGCTGACGCGAAGGATCTGCCGGATCTGGTCAACAGGGACTTCACCGCCGACGAGCCCGGGCTGAAGCTGGTCGGGGACATCACCTACATCCCGACCTGGCAGGGGTGGGTGTATCTGGCCACCGTGCTGGACTGCTGCACGAAGAAGGTCGTCGGGTACGCGATGGCCGAGCACATGCGAACCGAGCTGGTCACCGACGCCCTGGCCATGGCGATCAGTAATGGCCATATCCGCAGCGGGGAGACGATTTTCCATTCGGATCGCGGGACTCAATACATGTCGGCCGAGTTTGCCGAGTTCACGCGCGCGGCTGGGATTGTTCGGTCGGTCGGACGGACTGGTATCTGCTATGACAATGCGTGGGCGGAGTCGTTCAACGCGACCTTGAAAGTGGAGCGGGTTCATCGGACCGTGTATCCGACTCGGCGGCATGCTATCCGGGATATTGCACGCTACATCGAGTTGCGTTACAATCAGAAACGGTTGCATTCCGCGCTTCAATATCGTACCCCGAACGAAGCAGAGCAGGACTGGTACGAAACCAACAAGGCAGCCTGAAACATGAATATCAAGCGGTCCGGATTTCATCCCGCAGTCCAAGGAGGCATCACCAGCCTCGCCCTCGGGGTCCTCCTGTGTTGCTACCACCACCGCCTCGCAGAACCCGACCCGACGAAACCGGCAGACATGCAATGGCAGATCCACTTCGACAACAACGGGAACCCCTGGTTCACCCCACCCAGATTCGTGGATCCGAGCAGACGACCCCGTCAACACCACCGATACCGGCTCCACGGGAGAACTCTGCCCACACCCGGTCAGGCCGGCCCGCCAGATACCGGAGCGGAACACCCGACCCACGCAACATCGGCACCACCAGGATCATCAGCGCCACCGGGACAGCCGGGACCAAGCCAGGAGCCGGAACGAAGCGAACGGAGTGGTCGCGCCCGTCACGACCAGACGCAGCCACGCCGTCACTACCCCGTCGACGACCTACCCATGTCACCCGCCTGGACCACACCAGACGAGTAGAACCGCGATCAGCAGGACGCCCCTTCGAGACGGTTGCTCGTACCTCACAACCTCCTCAGGGAACGAAACATCCTGAGGACCGAGCGTCTCGAACGGATGGTTCCTGAGGAGCGAGCGCCAGCGAGCGTCTCGAAGGACGACACGGCCGCAAGCGGCCGGCTCAGGGAACGAGAATCTTGCCCTTCGACAAGCTCAGGGACCACCCTTCGACAAGCTCAGGGATCTCCGGTTCCTGAGGAGCGAGCGCCAGCGAGCGTCTCGAAGGACGACAAGCTCAGGGAACCCGCGTCTCGAAGGACGACAAGCCCAGGGAACGGTGAACACACGGCCCCGCAGCTACCTCCCTGTCGACTACCTGCCCTTGTCCCTCCCAGCCTCCGAGCCACCCGGCCGGTGTTCGCCTGCGGGGGCTCCGGCGAACAAGGTCGGCTACGACTCCGCGCCGTCGACCACACGGACCGCTCGCGCAGAGCCCGATCCCTCGACCGTCAGTTCATGGACCCCGATCAGTCCCAGCAGCACCGTCGTGTAACTCCCCCGGACCTCGACGGTGACCTCGTTACCCGCAACGGCCACCGTCGCCGAATACCCCACGGACTCCGCCTGGGTCGCGGCTGCGCGTCGGGCGGCGGTCCGGTCCAGGGAGGCCCCGTCAGAGGTGAGGACGACCTGCTGCGCACCTGTCCGCGCCGCCTGTGCGGCCACCTCCCGCGCTGCCTGCTCCGCGACGGTGTGTCCGGACAGATCGACACCTAGCCCGACCGCGAGGATGAAGGCGGGCATGGCAGCGGCCACCCAGACGGACAGCACCTGGCCGCGCTGACCGCGACGTCGCATGCGCCTCACCTCCCCCGGAAAATGCCATTCAAGCAAGCGAATCGCGGCCGCGGAACAGGAACGCGATATCTGTGGACGACCGGCCCGATTGGGAGAAACCTACAGTGGGAGCCGCATTGGACAACGATCTGTTCGGCTCTGACAAGCCCGATACAGGATTGTTACGGGACTTTCCCTCGCTGACACACGACTTCGTTGTAATGTCTCGACATGACGAACACCCCCACCGAACGCCCTCTCGTTGAGATCCGTGGCGTCAACAAGTACTTCGGTGAACACCACGTACTCAAGGACATCGACCTCGACGTCCAGCGTGGCGAGGTTGTCATCGTCATCGGACCCTCCGGGTCCGGCAAGTCGACGCTGTGCCGTTCGATCAATCGCCTCGAGACCATCAACTCCGGCGAGATCCTGATCGACGGCCAGAAGCTGCCCGAGGAGGGCCGGGCGCTGGCCCAGCTCCGCAGCGACGTCGGCATGGTGTTCCAGGCCTTCAACCTGTTCGCCCACAAGACGGTCCTCGAGAACGTCACCCTCGCCCCGATCAAGGTCCGCAAGATGGACAAGAAGACGGCCGAGGCACGCGCCATGGAACTGCTCACCCGCGTGGGCGTCCAGGATCACGCGAAGAAGCTGCCCGCCCAACTCTCGGGCGGCCAGCAGCAGCGCGTCGCCATCGCCAGGTCCCTGGCGATGGACCCCAAGCTCATCCTCCTCGACGAGCCGACCTCGGCGCTCGATCCGGAGATGATCAACGAGGTGCTCGACGTCATGGTCGAGCTCGCGAAGTCCGGCATGACGATGGTCGTCGTCACCCACGAGATGGGTTTCGCCAGGAAGGCGGCCGACCGCGTCGTCTTCATGGCCGACGGCGCCATCGTCGAGCAGGCCTCGCCCGACGAGTTCTTCACCAATCCGCAGTCCCACCGGGCCCAGGATTTCCTGTCCAAGATCCTCTCCTGAACCACGAGAAAGCAGACCACCATGAAGCTCACCAAACTGGCGGCCTCAGCCACCGCACTCCTCACCGCCGTCGTCCTCACCGCCTGTAGCGGCGGTGGCGGGGCCTCAGGCGACTTCCCTGAGGGATCGACCATGGCCAAGCTCAACTCGGCCCAGAAGATCACCATCGGCACCAAGTTCGACCAGCCGCTGTTCGGCCTCGCCGGCCCGGACGGCAAGCCCGAAGGCTTCGACGTCGAGATCGGCAAGCTGATCGCAGACAAGCTCGGCATCCCGGCCGACAAGATCAACTGGGTGGAGACCGTCTCCCAGAACCGTGAGCCGTTCATCCAGAACGGGCAGGTGGACATCGTCGTCGCCACCTACACCATCAACGACAAGCGCAAGGAAGTCATCGACTTCGCCGGCCCCTACTACATCGCCGGCCAGTCGTTCCTGGTGCCGAAGGGCAACCCGGCGGGCATCACCTCGACCGACACCATCGGCGACAACACCATCTGCACCGTCACGGGCTCCACCTCCGAGAAGAACATCAAGGAGTTCACCGACAAGGTCATCACCGTCGACAAGTACTCCGACTGCCTGGAGCCCATCCGCACCGGCGACGCACAGGCCCTGACCACCGACAACGTGATCCTGGCCGGCCTCGTCGACCAGAACGGCGACGAGTTCGAGGTGGTCGACTACACCTTCACCGAGGAGCCCTACGGCATCGGCCTCAAGAAGGGTGACGACGACTTCCGGAACTTCATCAACGACACCCTCGAGGCCTCGTTCAAGGACGGCTCGTGGGCGAAGGCCTGGGAGAACACCGCAGGCAAGGTCCTGCCGACGCCGGCGCCGCCGACCGTCGACCGCTACACCAACTGACGACACCCGCAGACAACGACTGACCTGAGAGGAGGGAGCCCATGGAGGCCGTCCTGTCCAGCCTCGACTCCTACTGGGAAGGCTTCAGCGTCACGCTGGAGCTGCTGGCCATCGGCGGCCTCGGCGCCCTCCTTCTCGGGGTCGTCGTGGCGTTCCTCCGTATCTCCCCGATTGCCAGCCTGCGTTGGCTGGCGACCGGGTACACCGAGCTGATGCGCAACACACCGCTGACGCTGGTGTTCTTCTTCCTCGCGATCGTCCTGCCCGCACTCCAGCTGGGCATCGACTTCAAGGTCGCCGCCTACCTGGCGCTGGCCCTCTACACGTCGGCGTTCGTCGCCGAGGCGGTGCGCTCCGGTATCAACGGCGTACCGGTGGGGCAGGCCGAGGCGGCCCGGTCCGTCGGACTGACATTCGGGCAGACCGTCTCCTCGGTGATCATGCCGCAGGCCGTCCGCATGGTCATCCCGCCGCTGATCAACGTGTTCATCGCCCTGACGAAGAACACGTCGGTGGCCGGCGGCTTCTACGTCGTCGAACTGTTCGCCGTCTCGAAGACGCTGACCAACCAGCACGGCAACGCCGTCATCCCGATCCTGATCGGCGTGGCTCTCTGCTACCTGGTCATCACCATCCCGCTCGGCCGGATGGCCGACTGGATCGAGCGGAAGGTGGCGGTGCAGCGATGAGCGCGACACCGAGCGTCCTCTACGACGCCCCCGGCCCGAGGGCCCGCCGACTCTCCCTCGTCACCTCCATCGTGCTCGGCGTGGTCATCACCGCCGCCGTGGTCTGGCTGATCTGGCGGCTCGGCCAGCCCCGCGTCACCGTCAACGGCGCCGTCCTGACCGGCCTGTGGGACCCGTCCCGCTGGGACATCTTCGTCAACGACCCGCGCGTCTGGGAGGGGCTGCTGATCCGCGGCCTCCTCATGGGGACGCTCCGCGCGGCCGGGCTGGCCGCCGTGCTGTCCATCATCGCCGGCGTCCTGCTCTGCTTCGCCCGCTCGGCGCGGTCGAAGTGGATTCGGGTGCCCGCCGCCATCGTGCTCGAGTTCTTCCGCGGCATGCCCGTGCTTCTGATGATGCTGTTCATCATGCTGGCGCTCGCCACGAGCGGCTACTGGGCGGTCGTCTTGGCTCTGACCGTCTACAACGGCGCGATCATTGGTGAGGCCCTGCGCGCCGGCATCGCCGCCCTTCCCCGCGGTCAGCGCGAGGCAGGCCTGTCTTTGGGCCTCACCGAACTGAGCACCCGGCTGCGGATCGAGTTCCCGCAGGCCTTCCGCCAGATGCTGCCGATCATCCTGGCCCAACTCGTCGTCCTGCTGAAGGACACGTCGCTCGCCTACGTCGTCGCCTACCCCGAGATCCTGCGGATCTCGCAGCAGATGCGCGACTACTACGGGTCGACGACGTACTCGTTCTCGCTGTTCCTGATCGTGTGGGCCGTCTACCTCGTGGTGAACATGAGTTTGTCGACCGCCGCCCGCTGGCTTGCCAGGCGGACGGGGCCCAAGGCGCAGGCTGCGCTCATGACGCAGAACACCAGCACCATGCAGGCCCCCGACGGCGCCTGATCAGGCGTTGACCTTCGCGGGCAGCGCCGCGACAATCTCCTGCGCCGTCGCCTTCGCGTCACCGAAGCACATGACCGAGTTCTCGTTGAAGAACAGCGGGTTCTGCACCCCGGCGTAGCCGGCGCTCATCGACCGCTTGAACACGACGACGGTGCCCGCCTCCCACACGCGCAGCACCGGCATGCCGGAGATCGGCGAGCCGGGCTCCATGGCGGCAGGGTTGACGGTGTCGTTGGCGCCGATGACCAGCACCACATCGGTGTCGGCCAGGTCGTCGTTGATCTCGTCCATCTCGAACACGATGTCGTAGGGCACCTTCGCCTCGGCCAGCAGCACGTTCATGTGTCCTGGCAGGCGGCCGGCGACCGGGTGGATGCCGAAGCTGACCTTCGTTCCCTTCGCCCGCAGCCGTTCGGTGAGTTCGGCGACGGCGTACTGGGCCTGCGCGACGGCCATGCCGTAGCCGGGCACGATCATGACCGAGCCCGCGGAATCGAGCAGCGTCGCAACGTCGGCAGGCGAGGCCTCCCTGTGCTCCCCGTACTCGCGATCCGGGCCGGCTGAGACATCGTCGCCGAAGCCGCCGAGGATGACGGAGATGAACGACCGGTTCATGGCTCGGCACATGATGAAGCTCAGGATGGCGCCGGAGGCACCGACGAGGGCGCCGGTGATCGCGAGGATCGTCATGTCGAGCATGAAGCCGGACGCGGCCGCGGCCCAGCCGGAGTAGGAGTTCAGCATGGACACGACCACCGGCATGTCGGCGCCACCGATGGCCGCGACGAGGTGGGCGCCGAGAAGCAGCGACAGCACCGTGGCGATGATCAGCGGGATGATCGACCCCGTGGCGAGGTACCACCAGCCGATCAGCGCGAGGGCGACGACGATGGCGAGGTTCATCCAGTGCCGACCGGGCAGCGTGAGCGGCTTGGAGTTGATGCGCCCGTTGAGCTTGCCCCAGGCGACCAGCGAGCCGGTGAACGTGACGGCGCCGATGAACACACCGAGGTACACCTCGATGGAGTGCAGAGCGTCGACGTTGGGGTTGCCGAGGTGGACGTTGTAGCCCACGAGGACGGCGGCCGCGCCGACGAAGCTGTGCAGGAGGGCGATGAGTTCGGGCATCCCCGTCATCTCCACCTTGCGTGCCCGCCAGATGCCGATGGCGCCGCCGATGGCGAGCGCGGCGTAGAGCATGATCGCCGCGTCCCACTGCAGGTTGTGGTTCGCGTAGTCGCGGTAGGCGATGGCGAAGTTCGTCGCCACGACGGCGAAGACCATGCCCATGATCCCGTAGACGTTGCCCTTGCGGGCTGTCTCGTGCTTCGACAGTCCGGCCAGAGCCAGGATGAACATGAGGCCCGCCGCAATGTACGTGGCGTCAATGAAGTTCGACAGCATGGCGTCAGGCCTTCCTGAACATGGCGAGCATCCGGTGCGTGACGGCGAATCCGCCGAACACGTTGATGGAGGCGAGGAGGACGGCGATGAAGGCGATGATCCGCACCACCCAGTCGTCGCTGGCCATCTGCGTCATGGCGCCGACGATGATGATGCCGCTGATGGCGTTCGTCACGCTCATGAGCGGGGTGTGGAGTGCGTGCGACACGTTCCACACCACGTAGTACCCGACGACGCAGGCGAGCGTGAAGATCGCGAACAGGCCGACGAACGACGACGGCGAGAACGTCAGCGTCGCGATGAGGGCGAGGGATCCTGCCCCGACCAGCACGACCTGGTGCCACCAGGGGCGCGGCTCCTTCGGGGCCGGAGGCTCGACGACAGCCACCTCGGCCGGCTTCGCGGCCGGCATCGCCGACACCTCGATCGGCGGCGGCGGGAAGGTGATCTCGCCGTCGCGGACGGTGGTCATGGTGCGCACAACCTCGTCGTCGAAGTCGATGACGAGCTCGCCGTCCTTCTCCGGCGTCATCAGCGTCAGCGCATTGACGAGGTTGGTGCCGTACAGCTGCGACGACTGCCCGGGCAGGCGGCTGGCCAGATCGGTCCAGCCGATGATCGTCACGCCGTTGTCGGTGACGTAGCTCTCGCCGGGGTGGGTGAGTTCGCAGTTGCCGCCGCCCTGCGCGGCGAGGTCGACGATGACGGACCCCGGGCGCATGGTGGAGACCATGTCGGCGGTGATCAGCTTGGGCGACGGTCGGCCGGGGATGGCGGCCGTGGTGACGATGATGTCGACGTCGGCGGCCTGCTCGGCGTAGAGCTCTGCGGCCTTCTGCGCATAGTCGGCGCCGACCTCCTTGGCGTAGCCGTCTGAGCTGACGCCCTGGTCGGCGGTGCCGACGTGGAGGAACGTGGCGCCCATCGACTCGACCTGCTCCGCGGTCTCGGGGCGGACGTCGGTGGCCCGGACGATCGCGCCGAGCGAGTTGGCGGCGCCGATCGCGGCGAGGCCGGCGACGCCGGTTCCTGCGACGAGCACCTTCGCCGGAGGCACCTTGCCCGCCGCGGTGACCTGCCCGGTGAAGAAGCGGCCGAAGGCGTGCGCGGCCTCGACGACGGCGCGGTAGCCGGAGATGTTGGCCATGGAGCTGAGCGCGTCCAGGGCCTGCGCGCGGCTGGTGCGCGGCACCATGTCCATGCTCAGCGCCGTCACCCCGCGGGCGGCGAGCCGCTGCGTGAGCGTCTCGTCCTGGCGGGGGAACAGGAAGCCGATCAGGACGGCGCCCGGCCGCATCAGCGCGATCTGCTCGTCGGTCGGGGCGTTGACCGTCAGGACGATGTCGGCGCCCCAGGCGTCGACCGCGCTGCCCGTCGTCGCGCCGGCCTCGAGGTAGCCGGCATCGGGCAACGCGGCCCGATCACCTGCTCCGGCCTGGACGAGAACGTCGTAGCCGAGACCGACCAACTGGGTCACTGTCCTGGGGGTCGCGGCGACACGGTTCTCGCCTGACGCCACTTCTTCGGGGATGCCTATCCGCATGCGATGCACCGTATCGAGTCTCCGCCCGAATCGTTAACCGGGGGCGGGGTCGGGCCCGGCTGAGGATGCGCTAGCGGTCCGGAACAGACGTCTCGCACCGTTACCCGACGGGCACCGACATGGGAGTGATCAGCGACGGGCCGACGTCCACAGAGCCCATGCCGCGAGGGTGATGCCGTCACGGATCTGTCCTGCGGCCACGGCGGCGTCCAGCACCGCAACCGGGGTCCACCTGGCGCTCTGAAGCTCGGGCCCCACAACGAGACGATCCTCGGCGACGATGATCTCGACAACGCCTATCAGGTTACTGAGGAGGCCCGTGTCCGCGTGGAACACCCCCACCTCACGCGCGGAGACGACGTCGTCGACACCGGTTTCCTCGTGGAGTTCACGCAGCGCTGTCTGGATGATCGTCTCCCCAGGCTCACCCATCCCCGAGGGAACTCGAAGCTGAGGGCCCCTCCGATCGCCGGACGCCACAGGTCGGCCATGAGCACCCGATCCCGCTGGAGTGCGATGCAGACTGCACCCGGTTGTCCGCCCATCACCTCGACGTGGCGGGTACGGAAACGTGCGCCGTTGGGCGCTGTCACTTCGTCGGAGTAGACACTCAGCCACGGAGTCGACTCGTCGCGGTAGAGGGTCTCACTCACGATCTCCCCCGGTCCTTGGCTGGTCACCCTCATCACCCCTTCGTCAGCTTGATCACGGACGACAGTCTGCCGTCTCCGAGATTCCGGTAGTCGCGCCAGCTTGCCACCGCCTCGGGAAGCACACCCACCAGCAGTGCAGCCCCCAGAGAGAGTACGGTCCAGCGACCGTCCAGTTCCGGGACGAGGTCCAGCACGAACGCCACCAGCGCCAGTCCCGCGACCATCAGGGCCCTGGCGCGGACGGCCTGGCGCTGGGACCTGACATCGCCGCGCTCGGAGGCAACTCGAACTTGGTAGGCAATCTCCCTGGTTGCGACGGGGTCAGCCCGCTCCTGCCAGGCTGCGATGGCATCCCTTGCCTCGTACCGCAACGTCTGAAACCGCGCGGGCGTCATGTCACCCAGCTGCACCGTCGCAGCACCCGCCAGTGCCAGTTGCCCGGCGCGGAGTGGGCCCCCGGACGTGTCCCCTCCGTCGGTGTCGGCCGCGTCGATCTTCAGCCAGACATCCGCCCCACAGGACTCGGACAACGCGAGCGAGTACGCGTCGGCGTAAGCGACGTGCAGTCGACGCTTCTGCTCACTGTCGACTTCCAGATCGTCGATGGCTGTCCTGGCATGAGAGCGATCCGGCTGCTCGTGGATGGGACGAAGCGTGTCGTGAGGTAGGCCGACCCCCTCGCTGGACAGATGCCTGCGCATGCGCGACTCAAATAGGGCTCGGTCGGGCAACTCCAAGGGGGCCGTCTCGACGAGTCCCGCCACGTCCGCGTCGATCCACGACTGCCAAGCTGCCGCCAGGCCTCGGAGAGTGCCCCGCGTGAGGCCGAGCCCCTCCTCCAGGAGGGCTGCAATCTCGTGGGCGACCGTGCCCGCTGGGGCGTCTGCCACACGGTCGGCAGGTCGCCCCTCGAGTGCCCTGAAGGCGCATCCCGGGTCGGTTCCCTCGGGCAGGCAGGGCAGCACCGAGGACCAGATGACAAACCGGAGCCGACGCCCGTCAGCGGTGGTGGCGAAACGGCGCAGCGACTCCTCGATGGTGGCCGCGCGGGTATAGATCCGGAGGGCCGGCCGCTCGGACAACGGCATCCCGAGCAGTTCCAGCGTTCCCTGTGCGGTAAAGCTCTGGAAGAAGACGCCATCCAGGAGTTGCGCGTCGGTCAGGATGAGCTGTTGGGCAAATAGGACACCCGTACGCAGCACTCCCCCAAACCACCGCTGGGCCGCGCGATCATCGCCGCGGACAGTGTCCAGTGCACCGCAAGGACCGGCCCAGAAGTCAGGCGCGGCGGCGTGCAGCTCCAGCCACTTGGCCAGTTGAACCTCGGAGTCGAGGTTGAAGACCATGGATTGTGCCATGGCCTAACCGTAGGGCTAGAGCACCGATCCGGGCGTGTAGGCGGCCGCGGCCGGGTCGGAGGCGACCACGTCGGCGACGCGCGCCGCCACCCGGGCCACCTGATCCTGTGCCGTTCCCGCGAGCTCCAGCGGGGAGACGACGAGGCCGCCCAACTCCTCGCGGGTGAGCCGCAGGCGCCCGTCGGCGGCGAGCCGGTCGAGCAGGTCGTTGCAGCGGGCGCCCTTGCGCAGGTCCAGGGCGACGGCGACGGCGTGCTCCTTGATCGCCTCGTGCGCCTCCTCGCGGCCCACGCCCTTGCGGACAGCGGCCATCAGAACCTTGGTGGTGGTGAGGAACGGCAGGTAGCGATCGAGTTCGGCCTCGATGACGGCGGGGAACGCGCCGAAGTCGGCGAGCACCGTCAGGAAGGTCTCGAAGAGGCCGTCGAGGGCGAAGAACGCGTCAGGGAGGGCCACGCGGCGCACGACCGAGCAGGACACGTCGCCCTCGTTCCACTGGTCTCCGGCGAGCTCGCCGACCATCGACACGTAGCCGCGCACCACGACGGCGAGCCCGTTGACGCGCTCGCAGGAGCGGGTGTTCATCTTGTGGGGCATCGCGGACGAGCCGACCTGCCCCTCCTTGAACCCCTCGGTGACGAGCTCGATGCCGGCCATGAGGCGGATAGTGGTCGCGACATTCGACGGCGCGGCGGACACCTGGGCCAGCGCGGTGACGACGTCGTAGTCGAGCGAACGCGGGTACACCTGGCCGGTGGAGGTCAGCACCTGCGCGAAGCCGAGTTCCTCGGCGATGCGCCGCTCGAGTTCCGCCAGCTTCGCCGCGTCGCCCCCGAGCAGGTCGAGCATGTCCTGGGCTGTGCCGACCGGCCCCTTGATGCCGCGGGCCGGGTAACGGCCGATGAGGTCGTCGAGGCGGGCGAGCGACACGAGCAGTTCATCGGCGGCGGTGGCGAACCGCTTGCCGAGGGTGGTCAGCTGGGCGGCTACGTTGTGGGAGCGGCCGGTCAGCGGCTGGTCCGCGTACTGGGTGGCGAGGCGGGCGAGCTGGGCGAGCGCTGCGACGACCCGGATGCGGACGACGCGCAGCGAGTCGAGGACCTGCAGCTGCTCGATGTTCTCGGTGAGGTCGCGCGAGGTCATGCCCTTGTGGATGTGCTCGAAGCCTGCGAGGTCGTTGAACTCCTCGATGCGGGCCTTCACGTCGTGGCGGGTGATGCGCTCGCGGGCGTTGATCGAGTCGAGGTCGACCTGGTCGATCACCTTCTCGTAGGCGGCGATCACCTGGTCCGGGTCGGCCCCGCCGAAGTCGACGCCGAGGTCGCGCTGGGCGCGGAGCACCGCGAGCCACAGGCGGCGTTCGGAGACGATCTTGGCCTCGGGGGCCCAGATATCGCGCATCTGGGCGGAGGCGTAACGGTTGGCCAGGACGTTGGGGACGCTCATGCGCGGCATTCTACCGGCGACGTCCTGCGGGCCCCGCCAGACGGACGGGGCTGGAACCTCCCCCGGCACCGCGTGCCGGGGCAGGCCGACGGGGTCAGTCGACGGCGTCGAAGAACGCCACCAGCTCGGCCGTGATCTGCGCCTCCGCCGTGGCCCGCGAGACGGTGGGGACACCGTCGCCGTCCTGGGGCCCGTACCGGCCGAAGAAGCTGTGGACGGCGCCGTCGACGACGGCCAGACGCGCGTCGCCGGGGAGCCGGTCGAGTCCGCCACGGACGTCCGCCTCGTCGGCGAGTCCGTCGTGCTCGGCCATGAGCGACAGGGTCGGGATCGCGGCGGCGGTCAGGTCGTCGCCGTCGGACGGGTAGGCGGCCAGCAGGACGAGACCGTCGACGTCACCGGGGTGCTTGGCCGCGTAGGTGGCCGCCATCACTCCCCGAGCGAGTGGCCCCCGACGACGACGTCGAGCCCCGGCGCGAGCTCCCCGGCCACCTGTGTGACCCGGTCGGAGCCGAGGACGGCCAGGTCGAACGGCATCTCGGGAATCAGCGTCGTCACGCCGTGCGGGGCCAGGGCGTGCCCGATCCACTCGTACGCCTGGGGCCGGACGAGCCCGCCGGGATACAGCACGAACGCGACGCGGGCGTCGCCGTCGGCAGGCTCGATGACGAGGACGTCGCCGCCCGCATCGGCGAGGCTGACCCGCGGGACGGCACCGTCGACCACGGCGTCCTGCCCGACGACGAGCGGATCGCGCAGCACGATCGGCTGCGCGACACCGACGCCGTAGCCGAGCAGGAGGGCCAGGGCGGGGATGATGACGGAACGGGGCTTCACACGGCCATTGTGCCGGAGCAGAATCGGGTGATGGGGAGCCGGATCGAGGACTACGCACTGCTCAGCAACTGCCGCACCGCCGCTCTGGTGTCGAGCACCGGCAACCTGGACTGGCTCTGCCTCCCCCGGTTCGACTCCGGCTCCATCTTCGGTGCCCTGCTCGGCGACGAGCGGCACGGACGCTGGTCGCTGCGGCCGACCGATTCCGGGGCACGGGCCGAGCGTCGCTACGACGGGGACACGTTCATCCTCCTCACACGCTGGACCACCGACTCGGGCGTCGCGGAGGTGACGGACGCGATGCCGATCAGCGACGACACCGCCGTGATCCGCCGCGTCACGGGGCTCAGCGGGACCGTCGAGTTCGACTGCGAGGTGCGGTTCCGCTTCGACTACGCACGCGCCCTGCCCTGGGTCGAGCAGACGGGCACCCGCCAGGCCCCCTGCCTCCGCGCAATCGCCGGCCCCGACGCCGTCGACCTGCGCGGCCTCCAACTGCACGGCCACGGCCGCCGGCACACCGGCCGGTTCGCCGTTTCGGCGGGTGAGGCCCGCGACCTCACGCTGACCTGGCAACCGTCGCACCTGCCGGGCACGTCCGCGCGCGATGTGGACGACGACCTCGATACCACGCGGCGCTGGTGGCAGGAGTGGAGCGACAAGACCGAACATGAGGGGCCGCGCCATGACCTGGTGACCCGCTCGCTCCTGGTGCTCCGGGCGCTCACCGACGAGCGGACGGGTGGCGTGGTCGCGGCAGCCACGACGTCTCTGCCGGAGGCGATCGGCGGGGAGCGGAACTGGGACTACCGCTACGTGTGGCTGCGTGACGCCGCACTCACCCTCGAGGCCCTCATCGCCCACGGGTTCATCGACATCGCGCACCACTGGCGTGACTGGCTGCTGCGTGCCGTCGCGGGCGACCCTGCCCAGCTGCAGATCATGTATGGGCTGGCCGGCGAGCGCGACCTGCAGGAACGGATCCTCACCAGCCTGCCGGGGTACGAGGCCTCAGCCCCCGTGCGGATCGGCAACGGCGCCGTCACGCAGTTCCAGGCGGATGTGATCGGCGAGGTGCTCGTGGCCCTGGACGCCGCGCGGAGCGCGGGCCTCGGCGAGGACCACTTCTCCTGGCACCTGCAGAAGGCCCTCGTCGAGCAGGCCATCGAGCGGATCGACGTGCCCGACCAGGGGATGTGGGAGGTCCGGGACGAGCCGGAGATGTTCACGCACTCACGGGTGATGGTGTGGGCCGCGTTGGACTGTGCTGTCCGCGCGGTCCGCGACCACGGCCTGTCCGGCGACGTCGCCCGCTGGAAGGCGTTCCGCGAGCGGATGCGCCGGGAGATCGACGCCTCCGGGTACGACGCTGTCCGCGGGCACTTCGTCCAGCGCTACGGCAGCACCGCCGTCGACGGCGCCCTCCTGCTCCTGCCGCAGGTCGGCTACTGCAGGGCCGACGATCCGCGGATGCTGGGGACCGTCGCGGAGATCGAGAAACGGCTCATGCGAGACGGCTTCGTCATGCGGTACAACACTGACGACGGCGTCCCCGGAGACGAGAACGCCTTCCTGGCGTGCACGTTCTGGTTGGTGGAGCAATACGCCATGGCCGGACGCACCGAGGAGGCGACGGTGCTGATGGACCAGGTCTGCGCGGTGGCCAATGATCTCGGCCTGCTGAGCGAGGAGTTCGACGCGGCCGCAGGGAGGCAGACAGGCAACTTCCCGCAGGCGTTCTCCCATCTGGCCCTCGTGCGGGCAGCCGACGCGCTGGGCGGGCATGGAGGCCGGGCGACGCACCGTCAGTGAGCGACCGGGCGGGTGCAGGCCGGATGGTGGGCTGCGGACGGCCCAGCAGGGTTATCCACAGCATCGGTCGACGGCGTTCCATCCGGCCCCGTCCCTGGTTACGTTCGAGCCACCCCTCGGGGCCGCTCAACCGTCAGGAGTCACCCATGCGTCACTTCGCTCTCCTTGTCACCGTCGCCCTGCTCGTGGGCTGCGCGGGCACTCCCACGCCGACGCCGACCCCCGACGACGTACCCACGACGACGGAGGCCGCCGCCCCGAGCCCCTCCCCCACGCCTGAGACGGTCGCCGTCAAGGTCTGGGAGACGCCCGCCGAGGTTCTCGGGCAGCCCGCGGTCGCCGGCGACGTCATCGTCTCCTACCTGCGCTCCCACGACAGGATGGTCCTGGCCGGCTTCTCGGCCACCGACGGCACCCTGCTCTGGCGCCGGGCGGCCAAGCCCGGCTTCGTCGCCCCCGGGGTCGAGATCGCCCCGTCGATCGTCGAGCATGAGGGCCGCACCTGGACCGCGGCCCTGGCCGGGTGGGAGGGAGGCTGGCACGTCGTGAACCTGATCGACGCCCGCACCGGGGCCACGGTCACCGCCGACCCCACCGTCGTCCCGTACTCCCGCCCGCGGCCCTGTGCGGACGATGTGCCCGCCTTCTGCTTCCGGGGCCAGCTGGCGGACGGTGGGGCCTCACAGCCCCTGCGGCTCGCGATCCCCTCGGGTGACCTCGGCGCCGACCCGGCCGCCGCCACCGTGCGGGACGCCCGTTCGTTGGGCGTCCACGTCTTCGCGACGAACGATCGTCCCTACGAGGGAGGGGTCGAGATGCTCGGCTACGCCGACGACGACGTGGTCCGGTGGGAGCGCCGCTACCAAGACGTCTTCGGCGTCGGCTCCTCCTCCGACGGGGGCTGGGCCTGGTGGGACGCGAATGCGCCGATCATCGGCTACGGCGGCCCCATCTTGTACGACACCCCGAAGATCGGCGAGAGGCGGCCGCTGACCGATGACCTGCTCGTCGCGCTCGATCCGGCCACCGGTGCCGGCCTGTGGCAGCTGCCGGGAGGGACCTACTGCCCGATGGAGATCGACGAGTGGTCCGAGGGCTCCGACCAGTTCATCGGCTGCCGGTTCACGGCCGGTGAGGTCCTGTTCGTCGCGGGCGAGGACGGCGAGCTGGACACCGAGTTGGAGGGGGTCGAGCGGGAGCTCGTGGCGATCGAGGTGGCGACGGGACGCATCCGCTGGAGCCACGCCATGAGCCCCACCTATTTCGTCGACGAGTTCGAGGCCAGGCAGCTGTCGTCGGGGCCGCGCGTGGTCATGCGCGGTCAGGACGAGTCGCTCGTCATCGTCTCCCGGGACGACGGCGCCGTGAGCGCGCCGGAGCCCGGTGAGGTGTTCGCCTGCGAGCGCGAGCGGGTCGGCGTGCGCTTCGACTTCTACTCGACGCCGGCAGAGTTCAACGCCGGTTCCGAGCGCTTCCCGTGCGACGCCGCCGGGGCGCCGGTCGACGACTGGACCCTGCGGCGCTCGAGGCAGGGGCCCACAAGCTCGGGGATCTGCTCATCGTCTCCGGCCCGGACTCGTTGGCCGCCTACAGGATCGACTGACCACCCTTCGAAAGGCTCAGCAGTGGCCCGCGCCAGCGAGCGTCTCGAAGCGCCCTTCGACAAGCTCAGCAGCGGTCCCTGAGGAGCGAGCGCCAGCGAGCGTCTCGAAGGGCCCTTCGACAAGCTCAGGAACCTCAGACGATCTCGCCCACCAGGTGCGGCTTCAGCTCTCGGTTCACCACCGCGAACCGCCAGCCCTCGTCGGTCTCCTCCGCCGCGAACCGGACCTTGCCCGGCAGCAGGATCGGCTTCGCGAACTGCACCCCGACGGTGTACGCCGCCGGCAGCCGGCCACCGAGCGCCGCCATCGCCCTGGCGTGGGCCCACATGCCATGCGCGATGGCCCGCGGGAAGCCGAACAGCTTTGCCGAGACCGGCGACAGGTGGATCGGGTTCGCATCCTCCGACACCTTGGCGTACTGCCGCCCCAGGTCGGCCGGGAGCCGCCACTCCTGCGACGGCGGTGCCGTCGGCGCGGCCAGGTGCTCGGCCTTGACCGGCTCCCCCTCGACGCCCTTCGCCCCGATCGCCAGGTAGTTCGAGCTGCCCTCCCAGACGAGCTCGTCGCCGACGTGGATCTGGCCCCGCATGCCGAAGGCGACCCCTTCGGATGCGGCAGCAGATTCTCGGCGCAGACGCGCATCCGCAGCCGCTCGCCGAGGTCGACGGGACGGTGCAGCGTCATGGTGTTGCTGACGTGCACGAGGCCCGCCAGCGACATCGGAAAGTCGTCCTCCGCCATCAGCGCGGCCTGCAGCGGGAACGTCTGCACGTGCAGCCAGGTGGCGGGCACCCGGTCGCGCAGCGTGAAGCCGCAGACCTTGTCGTAGGCCGCCAGCCAGGCCGGATCCTGCTTGTGGTCCAGCAGCAGGTAGCTGCGGTCCGGCAGCTCGCCGACCCGCATGCCACGCTTGCGGAACGAACCCACCAGTCCCTTGAGCAGCAGCTTCTTCGCATCCGGCGGTGCCGTGAGCGAGCGTACGTCGCGCGCCACCTCAGGCTCCGATCAGGTTCTGGCCGCAGACCCGCACGATCTGGCCGTCGACGCCGCCCGAGGCCGGGTCGCAGAGATACGCGAGGGTCTCCGCGACGTCCACGGGGTTTCCGCCCTGTCCCAGCGAGTTCGTGCGTCGGAAGACCTCCCGCTGCACGAACGGGATCGCCGCCGTCATGTCGGTCTCGATGAAGCCGGGTGCCACCGCATTGATCGTGATGGGCCGCTCCCCCAGCTCGTCACGCAGCGCCCAGACGTAGCCCATGACGCCCGCCTTCGACGCGGCGTAGTTGGTCTGCCCCTTGTTGCCGGCGACACCGGAGGTCGACGCGATGCCGACGAGGCGCGCCTCGTCCGCGAGCCCACCGGGGACGTCGTTGGCGAGCAGGAAGTCGTTGATCCGCATCTGCGCGGCGAGGTTGACCTCCATCAGCGAGGCCCACCGCTGCTCGTCCAGGTTCGCCAGCATCCGGTCGCGGGTGATGCCCGCGTTGTGGACCAGCGCCCAGATCCGCCGCTCGGCCCCGTGTCGGGAGGCGACGTGCGCGGCGATCTGTGCCCCGGCGTCGGCAGCGGTGATGTCGAGCTGCAGCGCCGAGCCGCCGATCTCGTTGGCGACCTTCGCCAGGGCGTCGCCTGCCGGGGGGATGTCGATGGCGACGACGGTGGCGCCGTCGCGGGCGAAGGTGCGGGCGATGGCCGCGCCGATGCCCCGCGCCGCGCCGGTCACGACGACGAGCCTGCCGTCGAACGGACGGCTGCTCAGCGCGTTCGACACCTTCGCCGGCCCGACCCGCCACGTCTGCCCATCGACGAACGCGGAGCGCCCCTCCAGCAGGAAGGACAGTGTCGAGACGAGGTCGGAGGCCCGGGTTCCCCGCTTGATGAAGACGAGGTTGGACGTGCAGCCGTCGCGCTGTTCCTTGCCGACGGTGCGGTTGATGCCGTCGATGGCCTGCGCCACTGCCTTCGCCTCGAGCCCCTCGACGGCGGAGGCGTCGCTGGCCAGGATGATGATGCGGCCCGACGACTCGAGCGAACGCATCGCGGGCCGCAGCAGCGCCCGGATCCCCTCGAGCTGGACGATCTCGCGCAGCCCGGTGGCATCCACGATGATGGCCCCAGGGCGGGCCGGGTAACGGGGCGGGACCATGCGGCCCTTGTCGTCCTTGACCCTGGACTCCGGCAGGTCGACGACCGGCTGGCCGGGCGCCACGCCCAGCAGCGCCATCGCCTCCATGGCGATGCCCCCGCCGGGGAGCTCACCGAGCACGACGGGCCCGGCTGGCATCAGCCGTCCGCGGCGCAGCTTGGGCGGATCGGGCAGCCCCGCCTTGCGGGCCACGAACCGGCCGGCCGGGGTGTTGTAGATGGTCTCCAGGATGTCCATGTCATGCCTCCAGAATCGCGACGACGCCCTGACCGCCGGCCGCGCAGATCGAGATGAGGCCGCGGGAGCCGGGGCCCTTGGCTGCGAGCATCTTGGCGAGCGAGGCCACGATGCGGCCGCCGGTGGCGGCGAAGGGGTGCCCGGCCGCCAGCGAGGAGCCGTTGACGTTGAGCTTGGAGCGGTCGACGGTGCCGACCCCGTCCTTCTCGAGCGCCTTCAGGGTCGCGAGCACCGTCGAGGCGAACGCCTCGTGGAACTCGTAGTAGTCGAAGTCGGCCAGCGTGAGGTTGTTGCGTTCCAGAAGGGCGGGGATCGCGCGGGCGGGAGCCAGCAGCAGGTCCTCGGCCCCGGTGGTGTAGTCGGCGGCCGCCACCTGGGCGTCGACGACGCGGGCCAGCACGGGCCAGCCGCGACCCCGGGCGTAGTCCTCCTCCGCCAGCAGGACGACGGCGGCGCCGTCGGTGAGCGCGGTCGAGTTGCCGGCCGTCATGCTGGCGTCGTCGCCCTTGCCGAAGACGGTGCGGAGCTTGGCCAGCGCCTCGACGGTGGTGTCGGGCCGCAGGATCGTGTCCTTCGCCACCCGCTGGTACGGGGTGACGAGGTCGTCGAAGAAGCCCTCGTCCCAGGCGCGGGCGAGGTTACGGTGCGACTGGTAGGCCAGTTCGTCCTGGTCCGCGCGGCTGACGCCCCACTTGAGGGTGGTCTGCGCCTGCGACTCGCCCATGCTGAGTCCGGTGCGGGGCTCGACGACGCCCGGCGGCACCGGCATCAGGTCGCCGGGGCGGATCTTCGCGAGCGCCGCCAGCTTCTCCGGCAGCGACCGGGCCCGGTTCAGTGCAAGCAAGGCCTTCCGCAGCGACTCGGTGACGACGATCGGCGCGTCCGAGGCCGAGTCGACGCCGCCAGCGATGGCGACCTCGGCCTGACCGAGGCGGATCTTGTTGGACGCGTAGACGACGGCCTCCAGGCCGGTGCAGCACGCCTGTTGCAGGTCACACGCCGGAGTGAGCGGCGACAGCGCCGACCCGAGGACTGCCTCGCGGGTGAGGTTGAAGTCTCGCGTGTGCTTCAGCACTGCGCCGCCGACGACCTCGCCCACCTCCTGGCCGGCCAGCCCGAAGCGGGCCACGAGCCCGTCGAGTGCCGCGGTGAGCAGGTCCTGCGCGGACGCGGCGGCGTACTTGCCACCCGCCTTGACGAAGGGGGTGCGGTTGCCGCCGACCACAACGGCGTTGCGTGAAGTCATCGTTGATCCTCCCGGGGAACGTATCTGATACCGAGGGTAGCAGGTACGCGAAGTTTCGGGTACCGTGAGTTCCATGAATCTCGTTCCGCCCCTGGAGGCGCCCGTCGATGGCCGCGCCGCACGCTGGGAGCAGCACAACCTCGACCGGCGTCGCGCCCTGGTCGAGGACGCTGTGCGCGCCATCCGCGAGCTGGGCCCGGGCGTCGGGATGGACGAGATCGCGGCCAGGGCGAAGACGTCGAAGACGGTGCTGTACCGGCACTTCGGCGACAAGTCCGGCCTGTACCGCGCCGTCGTGGAGTCGGTCGAGCAGTACATCCTGCGCAAGCTGCCCCTCGACGACGCCGAGCTGGTCGAACCCCATGAGCTGGTCACGCAGCTGGCGGACGCCTACCTGGCCGTCGTCGAGCGCGACCGGAACCTGTACCTGTTCGTCGCTTCCCGCCCACCGGCGAGGTGCCGACCGAGGACCCGGTCCTCACCATCACCACCCACATCGGCAACGCCGTGGCCGAAGCGATGCGCGCCTGGCTGGCACGGGAGGGCCTCGACGAGGATCCCGCCAACATCTGGGCGCACGGCGTCACCGGCTTCATCTGGGCCGTCGCCGACCGGTGGATCGTCACCAACCTGCGCCGCCCCCGAGCCGAGGTCGTCGCCTACATCGATTCATTTTTCGCCCCGGCCTTCGCCGCCCAACAAAGGAGTTGAGAATCCCCATGACCATGACGATGAACACGACCGCCACCGGCGAGGCCCTGCGCCGCGCCCTCGACGGCCCCTTCCACGAGATCAAGCAGCGCTGGCGCAACGAGGTCGACGGCGCCGACGTCGTCCGCGACCCCGCCCTCTCCATGGAAGAGGCCCGCGACTGGACCCTGGAGCGCGTCAAGGACCTCGCGGCCCGCCACCTCGTGACCGCAGGCTTCCCCGCCGCACAGGGCGGCTCCGGCACCGCCGCCGAGTCCTGCGCCCACTTCGAGATGGCCGCGCTCGGCGACCTCTCCGTCACCATCAAGTCCGGCGTGCAGCACGGCCTGTTCGGCGGCGCCATCGTCAATCTCGGCACGACCTACCACCACGAGACGTTCCTGCCCGACGCCATCACGGTGAAGCTCCCCGGCGCCTTCGCCATGACGGAGCTGGGGCACGGCTCCGACGTGCAGTCTCTCGAGACCACCATCACCTACCTTCCCGAGACGGACGAGCTCGAGGTCAACTCGCCCACCTCGACCGCGACGAAGGCCTACCTGGGCAACGCCGGGCGCGACGGCCGCATGGCCGCGGTCTTCGGGCAGCTCTATGTCGACGGCGAACACCACGGCGTGCACGTCGTCCTGGTGGCCATCCGCGACGAGGACGGCAACGACCTACCCGGGGTCACCACCGGCGACCAGGGACACAAGGGCGGGCTGCTCGGCGTCGACAACGGCACCTTGTCGTTCGACCACGTCCGCGTCCCGCGCCTGATGCTGCTGGACCGCTACGGCGGCATCGACGCCGACGGCGAGTACCACTCCCCATCTCCTCGAAGAACGCCCGCTTCTTCACGATGCTCGGCACGCTGGTGCGCGGCCGGATCTGCGTGGGGGGCGGGGCCGCTTCGGCCACCCGCAAGGCGCTCACGATCGCCGTCAATTACGCGGACCGGCGCCGGCAGTTCCGCCAGCCGGGCCTCGGCGAGGAGATCCTGCTGCTCGACTACCGCACGCACCAGCGCCGGCTGCTACCGAACGTCGCCCGCGCCTACGCTTACGGCTTCGCGCAGACCGAGCTGGCGCTCCAGCTGCAGCGCGTCACCGACGCGGCCGGGGCCGACCCGCAGGCGTCCCGCGAGCTGGAGACGCGGGCCGCGGGCATGAAGGCGCTCCAGACGCGCTGGGCGAACGACACGATCCAGGAGTGTCGTGAGGCCTGCGGCGGCGCAGGCTACATGTCGGACAACGGCCTGACGCTGCTGCGCCAGGACGCCGACGTCTTCGCCACCTTCGAGGGCGACAACACGGTGCTCCTGCAGCTCGTGGCCAAGGCCCTCCTGCTGGACTACAAGGCCTCCTGGGGCGACATGGACATGCGGGGGACGGCGCAGAAGACGGCCCGCCTCATCGGCAGCGCCGTCATGGAGCGGACCACCGCCCGCTCCGTCATCGAGCGCCTCATCGCCTCGGCCGACCGCAAGCCGGAGGCCGACCGGCTGAGCGCCCGCGGCTGGCACGTCCAGATGTTCGAGTTCCGCGAGCAGCACACGATCGAGGGGCTCGCCCGCCGCATGCGGACCGCGGCCAAGGCCGAGGACAGCTTCGAGGCCATCAACGCCTGCCAGCCCCACATGCTGGAGGCCGCGAAGGCCCACATCGACCGCATCGTCCTCGAGGCGTTCATCGGGGGGATCGAGCAGTGTGACGACGACTACATCAAGGCTCTGCTCGTGAAGGTGTGCGATCTGTACGCGCTGGCCACGATCGAGGCGAACCGCGCCTGGTTCCTGGAGCACGAGGTGTTCGACCCGAAGCGGAGCAAGGCGATCACCGCCGCCGTCGACGAGTTGTGCGCAGACCTGCGCGGCAAGTCGCGTGAGCTCGTCGAGGGGCTCGGCGTGCCCGAGGGGTGGCTGACCCACGCCCGCGCCGCGATCCCGCCGCTCATCGGCTGATCCGACCCGACCCGACCCCGTCCGCACTCCTGCGGGCGGGGTCGTCCGCGTCCGGAACCGGCCCCCGGACCTCTTGCGCACCCCGCTACTCAGTCTTACTACGTACCAGTAGTCACTGACACTAGGTAGCAGGGGTGGGACATGGCACGCCAGGACACGGAGATGCTCAAGGGGACGCTCGAGGGCATCGTGCTGGCCATCCTCTCCCGCCGCCCCGCCTACGGCTACGAGATCACGGCCTCTCTCCGGGACCGGGGCTTCGCCGACATCGCCGAGGGCACCATCTACGCCCTCCTGGTGAGGATCGAGCAGCGGGGCTGCGTCGACGTGGAGAAGGTCCCCTCCGAGAAGGGCCCGCCGCGGAAGGTCTACACGCTGAACCCGCGCGGCCGGGAGCAACTCGACGATTTCTGGAGGACGTGGGAGTTCCTCTCCGAGCGCATCGGAGAGCTCCGCGCCCCGACGACACCCCATCACGGGAGCACTGACATGAGCTGGATCTAGACCATCACCGGACCCATCGAGCAGAAGAAGCAGTACCGGCAGGCCATGGCGCGGATCGCCGCCCTGCCCGACGCCCACCGCCTCGCCGCGGAGGCGCTGCTGCTATACCTGCAGTACCAGGGCGGCATCGTCGACGGCGAAACGCTCGTGACCATGGTCGGTGACCTCGCCGACCTGTGGGAACGCGCTGCGGCCGACGGCGCAGGCGTGCGTGACATCGTCGGCGACGACCCCGTCGGGTTCGCCGAGGACTTCGCGCCGCCTACTCGGCGCGATGGCGGTCTACCGGCGTCGCGGGGGCGTCGCCGCCGGGTAGCCGGTCAGGCCACCACGACGTCGGCGGTCGGACGCGGCAGCTCGATCCAGGTCCGGCCCGGCGCCAGCAGCAGAGGCGCACCGTCAGCGGTCAGGAACGTGAACGGCTCGTCGATGGCCCCCTTCGACCAGGTGCCCTCGACGATCCGCCCGCCGTTGAGGCAGCTGAAGTCGCCGTCGGTGTCGATGAGGTCGAGTACCGGGTCGGCCGCGCCCGAGCCGCGCCAGATCTTGTCGTACTCCCACTTCACGCGGACGATCAGCACGTTGTCGGCGTCCACCCGGGTGTCGTCGGCGAGCAGGTGCTCGCCCCAGGGCTGGCTGCGCAGGTAGCGGCCGGTCGTCTCGTCGAAGTCGTACGACATGTCGGCCTTGTGTCCCGAGGCGTACGGGATCGCGACGGAGGTGGCGGCCGCGCCGGTCGCGGTGGAGGCTGAGGCTGCATCGGCGGCGAAGCTGAGGTACGCGCCGGGAGCGCCGGCCCGCTCGGCCAACGCCGCCATGCCCGCGGGGTGCGCCTGGATCGCCCGGTCGTACTGCGTGCGTCCGTTGGCCCGGTAGAGCCTGTCCTGATCGACCGAGAAGGCCTCAGTCTTCTTGAAGTCGAGGTAGGTCATCTTCTCGATGCGTTCCGCATGCGCCTCCAGGTAGTTCATCACCCACTCGGCGGCGCCGGTGTTGGCCAGCAGCGGGAAGATCGGCGACAGCAGCGGGACGTCGGCGGGCCGGATCGACCGCACAGGGCCGACCGCCTCCGGGTAGTCGCTGTGGAAGACGGGACACAGCCGGGTAGAGCCCTCACCGTTGGGCTGGCAGAAGACGACGTCGGCGACGTCGAGCCCCCACTGCGGCTGTTCGGCCTTGAGGTTCGGCACCTTCACGGCGACGGCGGGCCGGGCCAGGACCGTCGTGTCGGACACGGGCAGACCCGTCAGGGGCGCGCGTGGCACGGGGGTCGGCGACGGCGACGGGCTGGGTGACGGCGTCGGGGCCGGGGCCGGGGTCGTGGGGTCCGGCGGCGCGGTGGTCGGCGACGGCGAGGCCACCGTCTCGGGGGCGCACCCCGCCAGGCCTGCCAGGAGGCCGGCTGCGAGCAGGCTCCTTCGTGTCGGACTCACTTCGGCCTCCTTCGGCCGGGCATGGGACGGCCCGGTGCCGCTCAGTGTGGCATGCCGGCGCCGGGGCGGAGATGGGGCCCGTCGTAACCGCGAACTGAAACGGCGCACGCCACCCCCGCCGCCCCGCGCCGGATGGCTAGAGTGAGGCAAACGCCCCGAAAGGAAGCCGTGGCCTCGACGATCAGCTGGCTTGACGCCTCGGTCGAGGAGCAGCGCCGGATGCGGGAGATCGTCGAGCTGTTCCTCGACCGCGAGAGCCGCGACGAGCTCGGGATCGGCGTCATCCGCGACGCCATCGCCGACGGTCTCTTCCCCGGCACCTCCACGCTGTTGACCCGCGCCCGCTACCTCCTCTTCATCCCCTGGTGCTACCAGCTGGCGGTGGCGTCGAGCGATCCGGCCTGGACTGCGGATTGGCACGAACGACGCCTCATCGCGCCCCTCTCAGGGCTGGACGGTGCTTTCGGCAGAGTCAGCGGCACCGGGCTCAAGCGCCTCCCCGGTTCGGTCTACTGGGCACCGCTCACCCGGTGGGGCATCCTGCTGGACCCCGACGCCGCGCTTTCTCCCGTTCCACACAGGCTCCGGGAGGACGATGCCGCACGACGTCCGGCGTCGGCCTGGGTCGCCAGCCTGCCGCCGGTGCCCGAAGGCTTCCCCAGCGAGGTGCCTGGCGGCTTCGACCTGACCCTTGTGGAGGCCCGCTTCCTGCGGGACCGCATGCTCGCCACCGCAGACGACAGCCTCCTCGCCTGGCTCCTGGATCATCGCCCCAGCGGGAGCGGCGATCTCTGGCAGGAACCTGCGGTCCTCGGCGCCCCTGGCGAGATCGCCGCCCTGGTCCACCACGGGAGGATGTTCGCGGCAGCGCTGCACGGCGCGGCGCTCGTCTACAACCTGCTGCTGGCCGAGGAGCTCCCCGCGCTGGGGCTCACCCCGCCACCGCGGCTGCCCGACTACCGACAGAGGCTGGAGGACTGGGCCGCGAACGCCGAGACGATCGGTCTGCTCGACTGGAGCACGGCCTGGCTGTGGCGCTGGCTCGCGCAGCAAGCGGTCCGCGTGCCCCCGGCGACGCGCGTGTTCGTCGAGGGTGGGTCCGTCTCCTCGGCAACCAGAGCGCCCACGACCTTGCCGACGCCCCGCAGGTCCGGAGCTTCATCCGGGAGCGGGAGCGGCGGCACAAGCGTTCCCAGGCCCGGCTCGGCAACCGCAGACGCCTCTCCCAGTGGGGCGGCGCGTCGGGCGCGATGGAGTTGGAGTTCCGCTGGCCACAGGCCAGGCGCATCCTGCTCGACATCCACGACGGCCTGGAACGCGATGCTTGAGCCGGACAACCGCTCGGCCCTGACGGAGCTCCTGCGACCGCCGCGTGGCTGGCGGCTCGAGCACGCTGTCGGCACCACGTTCACGCTCGACCTGCAGGCTGCGCTGCGCGTCCCCATGTCGCTGGCGGCGCAGCGGGACCGGGTCGACGACGAACTCGGGGTTCTGGGCTCCATCGCCCGCGCCGCTGACCGCATCGATGTCTTCGCCCAGGCCGGGGCACTGTCGTTCGGGCATCCCCGGACCGATCTCGTGGTCTTCCTGGAGCCGATGATCCACCCGGTCACCACCCGCCCGGGCGGGGTGTTCCATCCGAAGGTCTGGTTCCTGGAGTTCGCCCGCGACGATGAGCGGTGCTACCGGTTCCTGTGCGCCAGCCGCAACCTCACGTTCGATCGCTCCTGGGACGCCGCGGTCAGGCTCGACGGCACCCCGTCGTCACACCCGGACGCGCCCGCCAGGAACGCACCCCTCACCCGCCTTCTCCTGGCGCTTCCCACTCTCACCGTCAACCCCATGCCGACCGGACGACGGAGGTCGCTCGAGGCTCTGGCCGGCCGGCTCGCCGCCGTCGAATGGGAACATCCCGACGGCGTCTCGGATCTGGGATTCGAGGTCTGGGGGCTCGGCGAGGACCCCGAGCCTCAGCTCAAGGGCGGCCGGATGCTCGTCGTGTCGCCCTTCGTGAGTGAGGGCGGCCTGAGGAAACTCGGCGCCCTGCGGCGGCCGTCACACCTCATCTCCCGCGCCGAGACCCTCGACCAGCTGCCCTCGACGGCCCTGGGCCCGCGCCTGCACCTGACGTCGTTCGACGCCTCCACCGGGCTCACGGAACCGGACGACGACGGCACCGCGGGGTCGCACGCAGGCGAGCAGCTGACGGGGCTGCACGCCAAGCTGACCGTGGTCGAGTACTGGGGCAGCGCGTATGCCCGCATCGGGTCCCAGAACGCGACGGACGCCGGTCTGACCCGCAACGTCGAGGCGATGGTGACGCTGCGCGGCAGGATCGACACCCTCGGCATCGATGCGACCGTCTCCGCGCTCGGCGATCTCCTCATCGACCACGAGCAGCAGCCGTTGCCAGAGCCCGATCCCCATGCCGAGCTCGACCGGATGCTCGATCGCGCGTTGGCCACCGTCGCCGCCACACCCGTCCGGATCCGGACGGAACCGATGGCCGAAGGGTTCCGCCTGCTCGTCGGCGCCGATCCGTCCGTGCCCGGCGCGTCCCCTGATGTGACCCTCGACTGGGCCCCGGTGACGGTGGAGGGCCAGCGCCGCGCGTGGCCACCCGGCCCGCACTCCGCCCCCACCGTCGTCGAGGGTCTCGAGCTGGCGGAGGTCACCCCCTTCCTCCTCGTCACGGCCAGGGCGGAGGGCCGCTTCCGCTCGACCGTGCTCCTCGCCCGGCTGGAGAACGATCCGGCGGGCCGCCAGGAGGCGATCGTCGCCCGGAAGCTGGGCGATCCCGCAGCCTTCCAGCGCTTCGTCGCGCTCCTCCTCGAGTTCGAGCGCCTCGGCGAGGCGGCGGCGACGACGACAGGCTGGGGCGCCACGGGTCCCGGGGGCTCCCCGCTCGATGCCACAGGCCTCTTCGAGCCGCTTGTGCAGGCGGTCGCCGGCGACCATGCCGGCCTCGCCGACGTCGACCGTCTCGTCCGCTACCTGCGCGACTCCAAGCGGGACGTCCTTCCGGAGGGCTTCGACGCGCTCTGGGCCGCGCTGTGGCAGGCGCACCGGTCGTTGGCCAAGGAGGCGGGGCGGTGAGCCGGATGGATCTCGCGCACGTGATGGCGGGTCTCAAGGGCTTTCAGCGCGACGCGGTGGAACACGCCCTGGATCGCCTGTACGGGGACGCGGCTGGCTCCGGCCGGTTCCTCGTCGCCGACGAGACGGGGCTCGGGAAGTCGATCATCGCCCGCGGCGTCGTCGCCAGGGCCATCGACCACCTCCACCGCGACGACTCCGTCGGACGCATCGACGTCATCTACATCTGCTCCAACCTCGACCTGGCCAACCAGAATCTGCAGCGGCTGAACGTCACGGGCGACCCCGACGTGCGCATGGCGAGCAGGCTCACGCTCATGGCCCGCGACGCTGCACGACTGAACGCCCACAGCGGCGAGGGCAAGAAGGTGAACCTCATCGCCTTCACCCCCGCGACCTCCATGCCCGAGGGGGATTCGCGCAGGGCAATGCGCCGGAGCGGGCCCTGCTCACACTGATCATCGAGCGGATCGAGCAACTGGACAGGCGGGGTCGGTGGGCGCTGCGGACGCTCCTGCAGGGGTCGGTGGCCAGCCGCGCGAACTTCCAGCGCTACGTCGACGACATGGTCGCCGGCACCGGCGGAACCATCGACCCGTCGATCCTCGCCCCCTTCGAACGCGACTACCGGGCGGCGCACCGCGATCGGCTGCTGGGCCTGATCGACCTGCTCGGCGATACCGACACGATGCCGCCCGAGCTCAAGGCCGGGGCGACGGCGCTGATCAGTGGGCTGCGGCACAGCCTCGCAGAGGCCAGCATCGGCGCGCTCGAGCCCGATCTGGTCATCCTCGACGAGTTCCAACGGTTCAGACATCTGCTCGACCCCCGCTCGGGGAGGCGGGAGAACTGGCGGGCGCGATGTTCTCGTTCCCGGGCGCCCGCACCCTGCTGCTGTCCGCCACCCCCTACAAGCCCTTCACGAACAGCGACGAGATCGACGACGACCACTACCGGGACTTCTTCGCCACCATCGACTTCCTGTTCGCCCACGACGTCACCGGCGCCGACAGGGTGCGCGCGACGCTGGCCGACTACCGCGGGGCGCTGCTGGGCGGCGACGACGGCCTCGCGGCGGCCACCGCGGTCCGCGAGGCCCTTCTGCCCGTCATGTCGCGCTCCGAGCGCCCCGACAGCGCCGTCGGCACGACCCCACGGCTCCTCGACGTTCCGCCACCCACAGCCGACGACCTGCGCGAGTACGCCGACCTGCGCCGGTTCGGCGACGCCATCGGCGCGCCGGTCAGCCTGGAATACTGGAAGTCGATCCCGTACTTCGCGAACTTCATGGACAACTACAGGCCGGGTGTCCGGGCCCGCGAATGGTTCGGAACTCCCCGCGGGGCAGAGGCCGAGCAGATCCTCGGCCGGACCAGGGCGCTCACGCGCGAGCGGATCGAGGCGCGCGAATGGCTCGATCTCGGCAACGGGTACCTGCGGGCTCTGGCGGACGAGACGGTCGGGCGGGGCTGGTGGCGCCTGCTGTGGATGCCGCCGTCGATGCCGTACCTCAAGCCCGGCCGGGTGTACCGGGAGGTGGGCCGGGCGTCGGCGGACCTGGGTGGGGTGACCAAACGCCTGGTGTTCTCGGCCTGGTCCGGGGTCCCGACCGCCGTGGCGTCGTTGCTGTCGTACGTCGCGGACCGGTCCGTGGCCCGGGCCACGAGCGAGCGGGAGGAGTACAGCAGCCGCCTCACGTACCGCCAGGTCGACGGCGGGGCCGGCTCTCTGTCGACGCTGGCACTGTTCTGGCCACACCCGGAGCTGGCCCGCCTGGGCGATCCGCTCGCCGCCGCGCGACGGGCCGGCCGCGCCGTCAGCCGCCCCGAGCTTCTGCGTCACACCCAGGCGGCGCTACCCAACGGGCCCCGGACGACCCGCCCCTGGGACGCCTTCTTCTCGGTCCCGGGGCTGGTCCCGGAGGGGGTGAACCCCCTGGACGCCGTGACGGCGGTCACTGCGGACGACGGCGACACCGCCAGCCTCGGCCTCCGCGCCCACGTAGAGCGGGCGGCGGCCGCGTCGTCGGCCGACCCCCTCACCCATCGGGACCTGGCGCTGTTGGCCGCCTTCGCCCCCGGCGTCACCGCTCTGCGCGCCGTGGAGCGGATCGCGGGCGGCTCATCGACGGCCCCCGGTCGGTGGAGAGCCGCCTTCCGGCTGGCGGATGCGCTGCGCCGCTTCTTCAACCGCGAGGACTCGGTGGGGCCGATCCTGGCCGCCTACCCCGGCAAGGCGCCCTACTGGCGGTCCCTCCTCTCCTACTGCGCCGACGGGAATCTGCAGGCCGTGGTCGACGAGTACCTGTTCCAGTTGCGCAGCGAGCTGGGCGGCCGCGAGGTCGACGACGCGGCGCTCGAGCTGATCGTCACCCGCTTCGACGGGGCGGTGTCGTTGCGGCCGGCGCGCTACGTCGCGCACGACACCAGCGCGGCACGCGAGCAGATCCCCCTGCCCGCGCGGTTCGCCCTCCGGTACGGCGGCGCGAGCGCAGCCGAGGACTCACAGCAGGCCGCCCGGCAGAGCGAGGTGCGGGCCGCGTTCAACTCACCGTTCGCGCCGTTCGTGCTCGCGACGACGAGCGTCGGCCAGGAGGGGATCGACTTCCACTGGTGGTGCCACAGCGTCGTCCACTGGAACCTGCCCTCGAATCCGGTCGACTTCGAGCAGAGGGAGGGCCGGGTCAACCGGTTCGGCGGTCACGCGGTGCGCCGCAACGTGGCCGGGCGGCACTGGTCCGACGTGTTGGCTTCCACCGCCCCGGACCCCTGGGCCGCGGCGTTCGAGGCCGCGTCCGCCGCCTCGTCCGCCGCCTCGTCCGGCGGCGACTGGGGCGAGTTCGCGCCGTGGTGGTGCTACCCGTCGCAGCCCGGCACCGGCGAGGCGCGCGTGGAGCGGGTCATCGCCCGCTACCCGCTCAGCCGGGATCAGGCGAAGTATCAGCAGCTGACCAACTCCCTGGCCCTGTACCGCCTGGCCCTCGGCCAGCCACGGCAGGAGGACATGCTCGAGCTGTTGCAGCTGCGCGGTGTCAGCGGCACCGACGTCGCGACGATCGATCTGCGTCCGCCCCGCCACGACGGGCCTGGCCCGGTCAGCTGAGGGGCGAGCCTCTCAGTGGGGGACGCCGATGTCGCCGCGGTGGAAGCCGCCCGGCAGATCGACCTTCGCCAGCAGCCCGTACGCGTTCGCGCGGGCGGCGTCGACGTCCGCGCCCCGGCCGACGACGCCGAGGACCCGGCCCCCGGCCGACACGAGCGTCTCTCCGTCGAGGCGGGTGCCTGCCTGCAGCACGTAGGCGTCGGCCTCGTCGGCGGGAAGCCCGATCGCGGTGCCGGTCGTCGGGGTCCCGGGGTAGCCCTCTGCGGCCTCGACGATGACGACGGCGGCGCCGTCACGCCAGCGCAGCGGCCCGATCTCATCCAGCGAACCGCGCGCGGCGGCCAGCAGGATCCCGGCCAGCGGCGTCTCGAGCAGCGACAGGACGGCCTGGGTCTCCGGATCGCCGAAGCGCACGTTGAACTCGACGACCCGCAGGCCCTTCGACGTCAGCGCGAGGCCCGCGTACAGCAGGCCGACGAACGGCGTGCCGCGACGGCGCATCTCCGCGAGCGTCGGGGCGACGACCTCGGCCATGATCTGGTCGCTGAGCCCGGCCTCGGCCCACGGGAGCGGCGAGTAGGCGCCCATGCCGCCGGTGTTGGGGCCCGCATCGCCGTCGCCGACGCGCTTGTAGTCCTGCGCGGGCAGCAGCGGGACGGCGCGTTCGCCGTCACAGATGGCGAACAGCGACACCTCGGGGCCGTCGAGGAAATCCTCGATGACGACGCGCCCGCAGGACGCGGCGTGGGCGAGGGCCTCGGCGCGGTCGTTCGTGACGACGACCCCCTTGCCCGAGGCGAGCCCGTCGTTCTTGACGACGTAGGGGGCGCCGAACTCGTCGAGCGCTGCGGCGGCCTCCTCCGGCGTCTCGCAGACGCGGCCGGCGGCCGTCGGCACCCCGGCGTCCTCCATCACGCGCTTGGCGAAGGCCTTGGACCCTTCGAGCTCTGCGGCGGCGGCGTCGGGGCCGAACGCGGCGATGCCTGCGGCGCGCAGCGCGTCGGCCACACCCGCCACGAGCGGAGCCTCGGGCCCGATCACGACGAGGTCGACGCCCAGCCGCCGGGCCAGATCGACCACGGGAGCAGGCGCGGCGGCGTCGACGGCGTGCAGGGTCGCGATGGCGGCCAGACCCGGGTTGCCGGGCGCGGCGTGGAGTTCGGTGACGGCGGGATCGGCGGCGAGCGACCGGCCGAGCGCGTGTTCGCGACCGCCGGAGCCGAGCAGGAGGATCTTCACCGGTTCAGCCTACTGGGGCGGCTCCGATCCGCCCCATGGTCTCCGGAGCGTCCGCACACCGGACGGCCTCCTACCGCCTCCTCAGCCGCAGCGTCCGCACCTCAAACGGCCGCAGCGTCAGCGCCAGGCTGTCGCCGTCCAGGGCGACGTCCCCGCCGGGGGTCTCCACCAGGTCGGCCTCGCAGGCGCCTGCGACGGGGAACGACACCCGCAGCGTCGCCTCGGTGCGGGCACCCTGCGCCTCGTACACGCGGACGACGACGTCGCCGCTGCGGTCATCCGCGAGCTTGACGGCGGACAGCCGCGCCGAGCCGCCCTCGAGCATGACCAGCGGCGCGGGCGACTCTCCCCCGACGACGGCGCGGGCCGGGCTGCCGACGACGGCGCCCCAGCGGGAGGCCTCGAGCACCGTCGGCGCCGGCGCGACGAGCGTGACGAACCGGTGGCGCCCCTGGTCGGCGTCCGGATCCGGGAAGGTGGGGGCCCGCAGCAGCGACTGCCGCACCGTCGTCACGAGCCGTCCGTCGACACTGTCGCGGGTCACGTCGTGGCCGTAGATCGCGTCGTTGACGACGGCGACGCCGAAGCCGGGCTCGCCGACATGCACGTAGCGGTGGGCGCACGACTCGTAGCGGGCCGCGTCCCACGAGGTATTGGTGTGGGTGGCCCTGCGGACGTGCCCGAACGACGTCTCGTAGGCGGCGTCAGTAGCGTGCACATCGAAGGCGAATGCCAGCTTCAGCAGCCGGTGCCGCTCGTGCCAGTCGACGTCGGTCTCGATGCGCAGCGCGCCGCCGGTGTCGTCGAGCGCGAGCCGCTGGGTAAGCGTGCTGGCGCCGAAGGCCCGCTCGACCACCACCGCCCCGCCGTCGACGCGGACGGAGCCGTCCGTCAGGTCCGCGGTGGCCAGGTGCATGGACCGGTCCAGCTCCCAGGCGTCCCACTTGGCGGGCGCGTCGACGAACACCTGGAGGAGGTTGCCCCGGCCGCCCTCGGCGATCAGCTCGCGGCCGGTGGCGGCGTCGATGATGCTGCCCACCGTCCCGTCTGGCGCGACGAGCACGCTCAGCGCCGCCGAGGAGAGACGCACCGACCCGTCCGGCAGCGTCTCCACCGTCGACGGCGCGGGCGTCTGCGGGGCGCCGAGGCCGTAGCCGGGCACCCCGGGCAGCGGCTCGGGGCCGGGTTGGCGACCAACTCCGCGTCGCCCTCACCGACGACGACGGCGAGCGCGCGGTCGATCAGCGCCTCGAGCCGCTCGGTGGCGACGGCGTGGGCCTCCTCCGCCTCGCGGTGCACCCACGCGATGGAGCTGCCGGGCAGGATGTCGTGGAACTGCAGCAGCAGGATCTGCTCCCACAGTGCGTCGAGTTCGTCGTGCGGATAGGCGGCGCCGCGGAGCACCGCGGCCTGGGCCCACCACAGCTCGGCCTCGACGAGCAGCGCCTCGTTGCGCCGGTTGCCGCGCTTGGTGCGCGACTGCGACGTGAACACACCCCGGTGGAACTCGAGGTACATCTCGCCTGCCCAGACCGGGCGGTCTGCGTACGCCTCGTCCGCCTCGGCGAAGAACGCCTGCGGCGTGTCGAACTGGACGCGGGCGGAGCCCTCGAGGTCGGCCTGGAGCCGTCCCAGGGTCATCATCTCGCGGGTGGGTCCGCCGCCGCCGTCGCCGTAGCCGAACGGCATCAGCGACGTCCCCGCTCCGGCGTGGTCGGAGAAGTTCTCGACGCTGCGGGCCAGCTCGGAGGGGTGCATCGTCCCGTTGTAGGTGTTGTTGGGCGTGAAGTGCGTGAACACGCGCGACCCGTCGATGCCCTCCCAGTCGAAGCTGTGGTGGGGCATGGTGTCGACGTCGTTCCAGCACATCTTCTGCGTGAAGAACCAGCGGATCCCGGCGCGTCGCAGCAGCTGCGGCAGCGATCCCGGGTAGCCGAACGAGTCGGGCAGCCAGCCCACCTCGCTCCTGACGCCGAACTCGCGTTCGAAGAACCGTGTGCCGTACAGCAGCTGACGGGCGAGCGACTCCCCCGACGGCATGTTGACGTCGCACTCGACCCACGTGTTGCCGACCGGCACGAACCGGCCCTCGGCGACGTACGCCCTGATCCGCTCGAACAGGTCGGGATCGCCCTTCTGCACCCAGGCGAAGTGCTGGGCCGACGAGCTCGCGAAAACTGCGTCGGGGTCGCGGTCGAGGAGGTCGACGACGTTGGAGTAGGTGCGCGTCACCTTCCGCACCGTCTCCCGGCTGGGCCACAGCCAGGCCGAGTCGATGTGCGCGTGCCCCGTCGCGACGACGCGGTGGGCCGACGGCGCCGCCGGGGAATCCAGCGACGGCGCGAGGATCCGGCGGGCGGCCGCGGCGCCCGCGCCGGGAGCACCCGGGTCGACGGCGTAGAGGCCCCGCTCCAGCGCCGCCAGCAGCCGGGCCCGGCGGGGCTCATGTTCGGGCAGCGCGACTGCCAGCCCGCGCGCCACGACGACCTCGTGGATGAGCGCCTCCACCTCCGTGTCGACGCGCCGCAGCCGCATCCCGCCCAGGCGGTAGCGGGGTTCGAGGCCCGCTGTGGCCTTGTCTCCCAGGGGGCTCGCGACGAACGCGTCCGGGCCCGAGAACCGGCCGAGATCGGGGTTGGCGGCAGCCTCCACCAGGAACGCGAACGACTCTCCCGGCCGCGCGTCCACCGGCACGTGATGGTTCAGGGGTTCGAGGCCCTTGACCGCCCGGCCGTCGAGCGTGCGCACCAGCCCCTCGCACTGGAACCCGGGCATGCCACGGGTGAAGCCGAGATCCAGCGAAAGTTCGACGCGGCCGGGGGCGTCGGCCCACTCGGCCGGCACCTCGCCCTCGACGCGGAACCAGGTGGTCCCCCACGCAGGCCCCCACGAGAATCCCTCCGCCACGTCCTCGAACTCGGCGAGTTCGACGGCGGTGGCGAACGGGATCGGCTCCCCCACCCCCTCGGCGTCAGCCGGGACGGTCCAGGCCGAGAGCCGCAGCGGCCGGTGATCGGCCACCAGCCCCCGCGGCAGGAAGTCGTTGAGGAACCGGTCGACCCGGTCGAGGAGCAGTTCGGGGGTGCTGTGCACGTCGGTCCTTCACATCGTCGTCGATATCGAAGAGGCGCCGCCCGGCAGGGCGGCACGACACGACGATCCTAGTCAGACGCGGCCGCGTCGGCCTCCCTGTCCGCCCGCTCGGCAGCCTCCTGCGACCGCTGCACGAGCACCCGGAACCCGACCACCACGAGGATGAAGGCGCCGCCCACGGGCATCGCCCACCACCAGCCCCAGCCCAGGTCCTCCTGCCACAGCGCGACGCACACCGTCGCCACCATGAACAAACTCAACCCGGCCACCAGGACCGTCACCAGCCTGCGGGAGGCCATCGGACCGCTCAGATCAGGTCGTTGATGGCGACCGACTGCTCACGCCCCGGCCCGACGCCGATGCCGCTGATGCGGCAGCCGACGAGCTCCTCGAGGCGGTGCACGTAGGCCTGGCAGTTGGCGGGCAGGTCGTCGAACGTGCGGGCACCCGAGATGTCCTCGCTCCAGCCGTCGAGGTACTCGTAGATGGGCTTCGCGTGGTGGAAGTCCGACTGCGTCATCGGCATGACGTCGTGGCGCACGCCGTCGACCTCGTAGGCGACGCAGACGGGGATCTTGTCCCAGCCGCTGAGGATGTCGAGCTTGGTCAGGAAGATGTCGGTGAACCCGTTGATCTTCGCCGCCTGCTCGACGACCAGCGCGTCGAACCAGCCGCAGCGACGCGGGCGGCCGGTGGTCGCGCCGAACTCGCCGCCGACGGTGCGCAGCTTCTCGCCGTCCTCATCGAACAGCTCGGTCGGGAACGGGCCCTCGCCGACGCGGGTGGTGTACGCCTTGGCGATACCGATCGCACGGTCGATCCGGGTGGGTCCGACGCCGCCGCCGGTGGTGGCGCCGGCCGCCGTCGGGTTCGAGGAGGTGACGTACGGGTAGGTGCCCTGGTCGACGTCGAGGTGGTGCGCCTGCGCGCCCTCGAACAGGACGACCTTCCCCTCGTCGAGCGCGTCGTTGACGTAGCGGCCCGAGTCGATGATGTGGGGGCGGATGGCGTCGGCGTGCTTGAGCAGCGACGCGACCACCTGGTCGGGATCGATCGTGGGGCGGTTGTAGATCTTGACGAGCAGCTGGTTCTTCTGGTCGAGCGCGGCCTCGACCTTCTGCCGCAGGATCGACTCGTCCAGCAGGTCCTGGATGCGGATGCCGATGCGGTTGACCTTGTCGGAGTAGCAGGGGCCGACGCCGCGGCCCGTGGTGCCGATGCGGCGCTTGCCCAGGAAGCGCTCCGTCACCTTGTCGAGGACCCGGTGGTACTCGGTGATGATGTGCGCGTTGGCTGAGATGAGCGGGTGCGGCACGTCGACGCCCCGCGACGCCAGCACGTCCAGCTCGCCGGCGAGCACGTCGAGGTCGACGACGACGCCGTTGCCGATGACGGTGGTGGTGCCGGGGTTGAGGATGCCGGACGGAAGGAGGTGCAGGACGAACTTCTCACCATCCACGACCAGGGTGTGACCGGCGTTGTTGCCGCCGGAGTAGCGGACGCACACGTCGACGCGGTTGCCCAGCTGATCGGTCGCCTTGCCCTTGCCTTCGTCGCCCCACTGGGCGCCCACCACAACCACACTCGGCATGGAGAAACACATCCTTGCTACACGCATAGAGGAAGCCCCACAAGGTTTCACCTGGGGGCCTTGCGCCCGCAGTCTACCGGAGGCGGGTCCCGGAAAGATGGTCTGCGCCCGGATTCCTCCCGGGAAACCGCTCCGGAACGCGGTGCCCCGATCTCCACTCAACCCGGCGCGGACGGCGGTGGCCGGTGACAGAATGGGCTCTGACGCGCGCGTGCGCGTCCCCCGCAAGGACGCTGGAGGTTCCCATGAAGAAGCTCATCAACTCCCCCGACGACGTGATCACCGACGCACTGAAGGGCATCGAGGCCTCGGACGGCAACGTCCGGGTCGACCACGAGAACCGGGTCATCTACCGCTCGGCCCCGAAGGAGGCAGGCAAGGTCGCCATCATCTCCGGTGGCGGGTCGGGCCACGAGCCGATGCACGGCGGTTTCGTCGGCTACGGGATGCTGGACGCCGCCTGCGCCGGCCAGATGTTCACCTCGCCGACCCCCGACCAGATGCTGGCCGCGACGACCACCGTCGACAGCGGCGCCGGCGTGCTGCACATCGTGAAGAACTACACGGGCGACGTCATGAACTTCGAGATGGCCGCCGAACTCGCGGCGGACGCCGGCATCGAGGTCACGACGGTGCTCGTCGAGGACGACGTGGCCGTGCAGGATTCCCTGTACACGGCGGGTCGGCGCGGCGTCGGCACCACCGTGCTGCTCGAGAAGATCGTCGGCGCTGCCGCAGAAGAGGGCATGACCCTGGCCGAGGTCACCGCCGTCGCGCAGCGGGTCTCCGACAACGGCCGCTCCATGGGCATGGCCCTCACGTCGTGCACGGTCCCGGCCGCGGGCAGGCCGACGTTCGACCTGCCTGAGGGCGAGATGGAGATCGGCATCGGCATCCACGGCGAACCCGGCCGCCACCGCGAACCGATCGCCGACGCGAAGTCGATCGCGAAGCAGCTGGTTGACCCCATCCTTGCGGACCTCGACTTCACCGGCGCCCCGGTGATCGCCATGGTCAACGGCATGGGCGGCACCCCGCTCATCGAGCTGTACCTGATGTACGGCGAGGTCATCGAACTGCTGGGTGCGGCGGGCGTCACCGTCGAACGCAACCTCGTGGGCAACTACATCACCAGCCTCGACATGGCCGGCTGCTCGCTGACGCTGCTCAGGGCCGACGACGAGATGATCCGCCTGTGGGATTCCCCTGTGCAGACCGCGGGACTACGGTGGGGCCGGTGAGCGCTGACGAACTGACGCTGGATCAGCTCGCGGACTGGCTGCGCCGGTTCGCTGAGCTGATCGCGGCGAACAAGGACTACCTGACCGACCTCGACTCGGCGATCGGCGACGCCGACCACGGCGCCAACATGGCCCGCGGCACCGCCGCCGTCGTCACCCACCTCGACGACGCCACCACCGTCGACGCCCTCTTCAAGAAGGCCGGCATGACGCTGGTCGGCACCGTTGGCGGCACCAGCGGCCCGCTGTACGGCACCCTGTTCATGAAGATGGGGATGTCGGCGGGGTCGGTCACGGAGCTCGACGGCCCTGCCTTCGCCAGGGCGTTCCGCGCGGGCCTCGACGGCCTGATCGCCAGGGGCCGCACGGAGCTGAACGACAAGACGATGGTGGATGCCATGGCGCCGGCGTTGGACGCGCTCGACGCCGTCCTCGCGGCCGGGTCGGGCCTGCCCGCGGCCATCGCGGCCGCCCAGGCGGCCGCCGCCGCGGGGCGCGATGCGACCACGCCGCTCGTCGCCCGCAAGGGCCGCGCCAGCTACCTGGGCGAGCGTTCGGCCGGGCACATGGATCCGGGCGCGACGTCGGCCACCCTGCTGTTCGACGCCCTCACGGACCCGGCGGCCTGATGGCGGTCGGCATCGTCGTCGTCTCGCACAGCCGCGCCTTGGCGGAGGCTGCGGTCGAGGTCGCGATGCAGATGGTGCACGAGGCGCCGCCGCCGCTGGCCATCGCGGCCGGAACGGACGACGGCGGCCTCGGCACCGACGCGACGGCGGTCCTCGCCGCGCTGACGGAGGTCGACCGGGGTGACGGGGTGGTCGTGTTCGTCGACGTCGGCTCGTCGATCATGAGCGCCGAACTCGGCATCGAGTTCTACGGTGCGGAGGACGCCGACATCCGGGTGCTGCCTGCCCCGTTCGTGGAGGGGCTGCTGGCCGGCGTCGTCCGCGCGGCGGGCGGCGCGACGATCGACGAGGTCGCCGCGGAGGCCAACGCCGCGCTCACCCCGAAGTTGCACGCCCTCGGCACCCCGGACCCAGCCCCCGTCACCGCGGAGACGCGACCCGAGGCGGAGGCGGAGGCGGAGGCCCGCGCCGAGGCGACGATCGTCAACGCCACCGGCCTGCACGCCCGACCGGCGGCGCTGTTCGTCGCCAAGGCCCGCGCCTTCGACGCGACGGTCCTGGTCGCCTGCGGCGACGAGGGGCCGGTGTCCGCCACGAGCACCATCGGACTGGCGACGCTCGGGGCCGGGAAGGGTGCCGTCCTGCGGCTCTCGGCGACCGGTCCCCAGGCGCGGGAGGCGGTCGACGCGCTCGCCGGGTTCGTCGCCTCGGGGTTGGGCGACTGACACCCCTCGGCGGCCTCTGTAGGCTGACCCCCATGAGCGAGACCCATCCCAACCTCATGGCCTCCGACGTCGTCGTGCTTCTGCCAGAGGACCCGGCGCTGGCGGCGATCGCCGAGCGCGGTCGTGAGAACTTCCTCGAGGTCGTTGCGGCGCACCCGACCTCGTCGCTGTGTTGGGCCCTGATGGCCGAGACCTGCCTTGTCGAGTCCGACCTCGGCAGCTCGCTGGCCGCCTACGCCTACGCGCGCACCGGCTACCACCGTGGCCTCGACATCCTGCGCCGCAACGGCTGGAAGGGCTCGGGCCAGGTCCCGTGGGAGCACGAGCCGAACCGCGGCTTCCTGCGCGCCCTGTGGGCGCTGAGCGTGGCGGCTGGACGGATCGGCGATCTCGAGGAGGAGCAGCGGTGTGCGCAGTTCCTCCGGGACTCCTCCGAGGAGGCCTATCAGGCGCTGGCCGTGGCCAGCGCCTGACACACCGTCAGACGCGTTCCTCCGCCGACCGGGCGGCCCAGAGCATGCCGCGTTCGATGATGCCCCTGACCGTCGGGTCCTCAACGATCTCAATCCGATGCCCTGGCGTTGAGACGAAGATGCGTCCCTTGCCCCATTGCCGTGTCCAGATGGCCGGAGAAGTAATCTGCCGGTTCCATGGGTCCCACGCACGTACATCCTGCGTAGTGGTAGCGAGCACGTCCAGGTACTCGTCATGGAGGACCCAGTACTGCTCCGTGACGAGGTCGAAGTGGTCCACGCCCTTCATGATGGGGTGCGAACGTCCCCGGTCCGTCACGTGGACGCGGTATGGGACGTAGTTGTCCTCTTGTTCGCCCTTCCTCTCATCCGGGTGCTTGCCCGGGTGCGCGGCGAACAGGGCGCCCATCATCTGCTGATAGTCGGCGTTGTTGCGGTATGAGTCGATGATCCCGCCGTGCCACCCCGCCATTCCCGTCCCAGCCTCGACCGCAGCGCGGAGACCGAGGAAGGCTTCCCAGGAGATCTCAGACATGGTCACGGTCTGCACGACAAGGTCGGTAGCCCTCATCAGGCTGACATCTGTGTAAACCTCGTTGTCCTCCTCTACCCTGACCCGAAAGCCATTGGCTTCCAGGAACGGAATGAAGAAGTCGGTGGTCTCGACGGGCATGTGCCCGTCCCAACCACCACGGACGATTAGCGCTTCCCTCATTGGGGATTCCATCTTCGTTTCTCCTACTAGTTGTGTGTTGTGCCTGAGTGATCCTGGGCACGATGCCCCACTGGCGGCACGGGCAGCCCAGCGGCTGCCAAGTCCTGATCTGTCCCTTGGACCCAGTCCGTGACCAGCCCCAAGCCCCCAGCACCAACCACGTAGGGGCCGGCGACCGTCCCCACAAACCCTCCCGCTACTTCGGTTGCAAGGCTGGATGCCTTCGTCTCGCCCAGGGGCTGCCCGTTCACGAACCACGTGACCTTGCCGCCATCCAGTTGAGCCAAGAGTTCAATCAGCTCCGATACCTCGATCCGGACTGACGCCACGCACGTATCCGTCCCTGCATCTCGTTCGATCAGTTCCACGGCACCCCTCTTCGAGTCGATCTCCGCCCTGAGGTGACTCGCGTCACTCTGTCGCAGGATCAGCCCACCTGCCGCGCCCTCGCTCAAGCGTAGGGTGACGCGAACCTGGTCGTCCCACCGGGTAAGGCGACGGAACAGTGCACTGGGTGTTCCAGTGCCGTTGAACGTCTGGTCCGCCCCGTGCAGCACCCAGCCCGATTCCGTCATCCGCACGAAGTCTGCGGGGCCACGGAGAGAAAGGGTGGCGTCAGAGCGTGCCAACCTGTTGTGGCGGGCATCGGTCGAGGTCCCCGGATCAGCGACTCTTCCGACGCCTGGCGCGAGCACAGGCCAATCGTCAACCCAACTCACTGGGACGATAAAGGTCTCCCTGCCAAGAATGTGGTGTCCGTCGCGTGGGCGGACAGCCAAGCACACGGCCCAGGTCTGTCCGTCATGGTCGTCGAAGAGGTCAGCGTGCCCGACATTCGCCACAGGCTCGCCCGGACCGAGGTGGCGGTGGGTCAAGATCGGATTCTTCGGGTTTCCCCGATACGGGCCAGTCACTGCACGGGAGCGGGCTACGACTATGGCATGGTTCTCCTCAGTTCCACCCTCGGCTGTGAGCAGGTAATACCACTGTCCGCGCCGGTAGAGATGCGGACCTTCTCCCCAGACTGCTCCGGTAACGGCTTGAGACCACAAGTGGTACTCCGGACCGACCAGTTGCCCCGACACAGGATCCAGCTCCCTGGACCACACCTCCGTCTCTCCCTCGTAGCTCGGCTCATCTCTCAACCGACACCCGGTCCACCACAGCGAACCGTCGTCATCCTCGAAGATATCCGGGTCCATGCCTCGGGCTCCTTCGACGACGACCGGCTGGGACCAGGGCCCAAGCGGAGTCGCTGCCGTCACGAAGAAGTTCATCTCGCTCCGAGAGTTGCTGAACACCGTTCCGGTGAGGAAGTAGCGACCGCTGAGATACCGCAGGGTTGGCGCGTAGATGCCGCCCGAGTCATACGCGTCCGCGAGCACGGCCGGCGCGTTGTCTGAAGCGATCGCCGAACCTACGTACTTCCACTCTCGGAGATCAGCACTCCAGTAAAGCGGAATCCCGGGGAAATACTCGAATGAGGAGCAGGCGACGACATAGCCATCCGGCACCCGGACGACACTGGGGTCCGGATGGAAGCCTGGCAGCAGCAGGCTGTCTGACGGCCTCACCCAATCACCCTGGTTCGGGACGTAGAGAAGAAACGTCGTCGATGTGGAACGGCCCGTTCAGCCCCCAAGAGCTGCGCTGAAACCGGTAGCCCGGTATCTGCGGCGGACCGCGCCGCCGTCAGCGTCACCACCCCTGGTTCCACAATCCTCTCCCGTTTGAGACCGGTGAATGAGAAGAGGTCCGTTGGAACCTCGAATGCGATTTCGACGCTCGACTCGGCAGGCACGACTACCCGCTGGAAGCCAACCAACCACCGGAGCGGCCGGACGACCTGCGCAATGGGGTCGGTCGCGTAGAGCTGGACAACCTCGGTCGTTGGGCGAGTCCCGTGGTTGCGGAGCACAACGGACATGGATAACGTGCCATCGATCGGAATCTCATCGGCGGCGAGCGAGGCAGACTCGTAAGACACGGTGCCATAGCCGAGGCCGTGCCCGAAGGGATAGGCGGGGCTATTGTCCAGCACAGTGGCACCTTCCGACCTTCCACCTAGCCTCGGCTGCAGGTACGTGGAGCGTGAAGCACCATCCCCGCCCGGAATCTGGACTGGCAGTCTGCCGCTCGGCTCAGTGATTCCTGTGATGACATCCGCTATCGCCTCTGCACCTTCCTCCCCGGGGAAGAACACCTGGAGCGCTGCAGCTGAACGTCGGCTCAGCTCCCCGATGGCGTAAGGCCGACCGGACACCATGATCAAGATGACGGGGGTTCCAGTCGCCAGGACTGCTTCGGCAAGCTGAGCCTGGCGTCCTGGAAGCGAGAGATCGGGCGCGTCACAGCCCTCACCCGACGTCCCTGCGCCGAAGAGCCCAGCCCTGTCACCCAGAACGAGGAACACCAGGTCTGCATTGCGAGCCGCTTCGACGGCATCCGGTATTCCTGAAGCATCCGAGCCTGCAATCGACACGCCGGCGTGGCACTCGAACTCCGTTGAGGGGAGTCGATCCATCAGCGCCTGCCCGATGGTGGGGATCTCCACGCCGAGCCCGAAGGAGGCAGTCTTGGAGAGCACATGATTTGGGAACGCATAGCAGCCGAGAAGGTTGCGGGGATCGTCCCAACTCGGCCCGATGACAGCTACCTTCGCTGGCGACTGAGTGAGCGGTAGCACGGACTGGTCATTCTGAAGCAGAACGACCGACCGCTCGGCGAGACGCCGAGCTATGGCTCGATTCCGGGCCGAGTCAAGTTCAACGTCCCCGGCCCCGGCAGGCACCAGATCCACCCCACGGTCAAGCAGCCCAGCCTCGATCTTCTGTGTCAGCACCCTGCGGACCGCATTGTCCACCACCGGTATCGGCAGTTGCCCCGTTTCCACTGCTTCTGTCAGCTCCTGCGAATACGCAACGGTATACGGCAGTTCGACATCGATGCCTGCACGCAGCGCCGCAACGCCGGCGGCAGCGTCATCGGCAACGGTGGCGTGCATCGAACGCAGGAATGGCACCGCCCAGTAGTCCGAGACGACTGTCCCCTCGAATCCCCAGGTATCTCGAAGGAGGTCCGTCAGCAGTTCGCTGCTTGCCGCAACCGGGACGCCGTCGACATCGGTGTAGCTGTTCATCACCGACCGGGCACCGCCCTCAACGAGTGCCGCCTCGAAGGGTGGGAGGAACACGTCGGCGAGCTCGCGGCCGCCAACAGAGACCGGCGCGTGGTTGCGTCCGCCCCGCGACGCTGAGTAGCCAGCGAAGTGTTTGAGGGTGGCGATGATCCCGCCCTGTTCCAGGCCCTTGACATAGGGGACGGCCAGCGACGACACAAGGTAGGGGTCCTCCCCCAACGTCTCTTCGACCCTTCCCCAGCGGTAGTCCCGCACAACGTCGAGCACAGGAGCGAGCCCATGGTGGACCCCGACGCCGCGCAGGTCTTCGGCGATGGCTGAAGCCATCTCCAGGACTGTGTCCGGATCGAAGGCTGCCGCCCACGCCAACGGCGCAGGATAAACCGTGGCTCCATATGCCGCAAACCCTGTCAGGCATTCCTCGTGCGCGATGGCCGGAATACCAAACCTGTTGGCCGAGACAACCTCGCGCTGCAGTTGCTCGAGAAGCCGCGCACCAAGGGCCGGGGATACCGGTCGCGTTCCGTAGGCACGAGTGATGTGTCCCAGCCCATGCGCGATGCGATCTGAGTGGGGCAGATCAGCGTCTGAGAACTGGTCCTGCATGGGGGCAACGTTTCCACCCTCGATCCAGCCCTCGACAGGTGGCTGTGGCCACACGGACCCGAGCTGCCCGATCTTCTCGGCGAGGGTGAGCCGCCCAAGTAGGAGCTCGACCCGCTCAGGGATGGGGCGGGACGGATCGCGCCAAGGCGCCGACTCCAGCATGGATTGAGCCGAATTTGCGGTGGTCATGATGTTCCTGAGGTAGTGGGCCAGTTCAGCCCTTGAATGCGCCATCCATGATCCCCGCGACTAGCCTCTTGCCGACGAACGCAAAGACGATGAGCAACGGGAGGGTGGCAAAGAACGATCCGGCTGTGGCAAGTCCCACATCGATGAACCGGTTGGACTGCAGAAGTCGCAGCGCGATCTGGATGGTGAACATCTCCGGGGATTTGAGGACAATGAACGGCCACATGAAGTCGTTCCATGCTCCCACGAAGCCGAAGAGAGCTAGCACGAAGGCCGCCGGCTTCACCACCGGGAAGACAATCTGCCAGAAGGTCTGCCACGAGTTGGCGCCATCCACCTTGGCAGCCTGGATGAGTTCATCGGAGATGGTCGCAGTGATGTGCTGTCGCATCCAGAAGATGCCGAAGGCTGTGACGAGTCCGGGGACGATAAGGGCTTCGAGTCGGTCAACCCAACCGATCGACGAGATGATCATGTACTGCGGGATGATGCTCAGTTGCGTCGGTACGGTCATGGTCAGCACCACGACGATGAAAAGTGTGTTCCGCCCAGGAAACCGGAGTTTTGCGAAGGCATAACCGGCCATGGCGGCGAGAAAGGCCTGCCCAGCCCCTACGAGCAGCGAGACGACAGCCGAGTTGAGGAGCGCCCGCATGAACGGAACCGTCGACACGACGAACGTGAACATCTCTCCGAGCCGAAGACCGGGGACCATACGGGGAGGGCGTTGAGCGGCCGAACCCGCAGGGCTCGACGCGATGACAAACATCCAGTAGAGAGGGAATGCGCACATCGCGACGGCGATGATGAGACCGAGATAGGTCCACCACCTCACGCGATTGACGCGACGGTGGCGTCCCTTCGAGTCAGGCCCGGCTTTGTGGATCGACATGTCAGGCTCCCTTCAGCCGAGTCGAGAGGAGGAAGTTCATCACGGCGAAGAAAACAACCATGATGAACAGGGCCACGCCGATCGCGGCACCGTAACCAAACTGGTACTGGCCGAAGCCCTGTTCGTAGAGGAACAGTGCAAGGGTTTGGCACTGCCGGGTCGAGCCGCACGTCTGCGATGCGGTCGGGTTGGCGAGGAGCGGCTCCGTGAACACCTGTAGGCCACCGATCGTCGAGGTCACGATGGTGAAGATGAGGATGGGACGCAGCGACGGAATGGTGATGTGGAAAAACTGTTGCCACCCCGAAGCTCCATCCACGGCCGCCGCCTCGTAGACCTCTTGCGGAATGGCTTGGAGCGACGCCAGGTAAAGGAGCGTGTTGTAGCCAAACCAGCGCCAGGCAACCATGAGTGCGATCAACGCCCACGTGGCGAATTTGTCCTGAGTGAAGTCGATCGGGTCGATTCCGACCAGCCCGATCAACCAGTTGAACATCCCATAGTCGCGATCAAAGAGTTGCGCGAAGACGATGGCCGTCGCTGCCGTGGAGGTGATGTACGGCAGCAGCATCGACATGCGGAAGAACGTGGCTGCACGCAGTCGCGGGTGATTGAGGAGGTGAGCCAGACCAAGCGCAAGCAGCAACTGCGGCACGGTCGAGAGCACCCAGATACCCAACGTATTGACAGTCGCGTTCCAGAATCGGGGGTCATTCCAGAGCCGAACGAAGTTGTCCAGCCCGATGAATGTCTGTTCGCCGATCGGGTTCCACTCGAAGAAGCTGATGTAGAACGTGAACAGGAGTGGAAACAGCCCGAAGATGGCAAAGAGCAGGAAGAACGGAGCGATGTAGCCGTAAGGCGACACCGACTCCACCAACTTGTTCCAGCGCGTCTTGTATGACGCCTTGGGCTGAGGCTTCTCGGCGCGCGACGGCGCCTGTGTGTGCGTCATTGTCTCTGCAGTCATGGTTGATGAGTCCTTCCGGAGGGGCTGTCGACACTCCGCTGTCGACAGCCCCTTCCGATCAGCACTACTCGCCGATCGCCAGCTTGATGTTGTCGAGCGCCTTCTGCCAAGCCTCGTCGGCAGACAGTGAGCCACCCTCGACTGCCACGACGGCATTGATGAACTCAGTACCGATCGGTCCGGACTCGGGACCAATAAAGAACGGGCTCATCGCCTCAACCGACGCGGTGTAGATCTGGCCGATCGGCGCATCGGGGAAGAAGGGGTCGCGGTACTCCAGCAAGGCGGGGTCCGCGTACACGCCCGGTGTCGTGGGGAGGGCGCCAGAGGTCACGAAGTGCTCAAGTTGCGACTCGGGCGACTGCATCTCCTTGATGTACTCCCATGCTGCCTGTGGGTTCTTGGCACCGGCCGGGATGGCCAAGTAGCTGCCTCCCCAGTTGCCGGCCTTCTCCGGGATCTCGGCCACACCCCACAGCCCTGACGTGTCAGGCGCGTTGCTCCGAATCGACCCGAGCATCCAGCTGGGAGCAGCCATCACTGCGAAATCGCCCTTGCCCATGCCCGTGTTCCAGCCATCTGACCACCCCGCAAGACGCGCGCTGATCCCAGATGCATCGGCCTTCAGCGCTAGGTCAAACGCTGCCTTGATCTCGGGGTTCGAGTCGTAGATGAGGTCGCCGTCGGGTGAGTAGTACTTGGCCTCCACCTGGTTGACGGCCTGGAAGAAGATCGACTGGGACGAGTTGTCCACGAACTTCTTCCCGGTCTGAGCAACGTAGGCCTCGCCGACCTTGATGAAGTCGTCCCAAGTGGGCCACAGTGCGCTCACGGAAGTGGAGTCGGTTGGGAGCCCAGCCGCTTCGAAGAGGTCCGTTCGATACGCCACGGCCATGCCGCCGACGTCGGTCGGAACACCGATGTGGGCACCGTTGAGGGCAGTCGCGGCCGACCACGACCACTCGAGGTAGTCACCGGCAATCTCCTCGGCACCGAGGGTGTTGAGATCGACGAAGTTCTGTGGGTTCTCAACAAACTTGGGCAGGTCATCGCCTTGGATTCAGAACCAGGTCGGGAACCTTACCGCCTGCGAGGGCCGTGGTCAGGGCCTGCGCCGTCTCAACGGAGGAGCCAACCTCGGTCAGCTTGACGGTGACGTCTGGCCGCTTGGCCTTGTACTCCTCGACGCTGGCGGCCTGATCGATACCGGTGAAGGACCAGAACTCAAAGGACGTCTGTTCGGACGCGCCGCTGGTGGTGGTAGGTGCCGGGTTGGAGCACCCAGTCGCCAGCAGCGCAAGCGCTACGGCGGCCGCGGCTCCGGCGGCGATTCGACGGGAAGCCATGAGGAATCCCCCTTCCTTGCGGGATTGTGTCCGGAAGCGACTTCCGGCTGAGAGATCGTTCTCTCACGCCGCCTATGCAAGCATCTTTTGTCTTGCGATGCAACCCGTCTGCGGGATCGTTATCTCTCTGTTATGGTTCGCGAAAAGCGGGCCCACCACCGCACGGAAGGTCCAGCAAGCTCGCCACATACCCGTACAGGACGCGTCAGGAGGACAGGTGAAGCGACCCACCGTGATCGACGTGGCACATGGGGCGGGTGTCTCCCGAGCAACAGCGGCCCGGGTTCTCGCCGGCTCCGACCGGGTCGACCCTGCCATGACCGCTGCCGTCATGGCAGAGGCGCGACGCCTCGGCTACGAGACGAACCTTGCAGCCCGCTCACTCAGGAGTGGCCGCTCTGGCGCCATCGGCCTCGTGGTCGCCACGAATGAGCTCGGCGGCCTGATGGGCAACTTCGCTGCAAAGATCCTTCAGGGCGCAGTCAAGGGACTCACGGACGTCGACATTCAGCCCGTGATCGTGGCGGCCGACAACGACAACCGCGTGACGCGGTACTTGAGCAAAGGGCACGTCGACGCCGCCATCGTGATCCTGCAGCACGAGTTCAGCGAGGTCACCGCGGCCATCGCCGCCTCATCCCTACCGCTCGTCTGGGTCGGACGCCCCGGCTTCCCGATCGGCGCGAACGCCGCCGTTATTGACGCGGACAACTACGGGGGAGGTCGCCTGGCCGCCCGAACTCTCCTGGATTCAGGCCGGCAACGTATCGCACACATCGCCGGCCCGCGTGACATGACGGCAGCCAACGACCGCCGCCAGGGTTGGCAGGACGAACTGTACGAGGCCAGCATCACGCCGGGCCCTGTCGCCTATGGCGACTTCAGCATGGCGGGCGGGACGTCCGCGATGATGCGCATCATCGCCCGCTCCCCCGACGTGGACGCGGTCTTCGTTTCATCAGACCTGATGGCAGCCGGAGCCCTCCGCGTCCTTCAAGCGTCCGGCAGGTCAGTCCCGCGCGACGTTGCCCTTCTAGGCTTCGATGACGTGGCCGTCGCCACGACTACCGACCCTCCGCTCAGCAGCATCCGCCAGCCGCTCGAGGACATGGGACGGAGAGCCGCCGAGATGGCGAACTCCCTCTCCCACGGCCGCGACATCTCCCGAGATCAGACCCTGCCAACGACCTTGGTCAGCCGCGAGTCGCACTGACGTCACGGGACCCACGCGCGAGCCCCTAGGAGGACTCGACAGTCTAGAGATCGTTCTCTAGAGTAGGTGACGAGCTGGCCTGAGATGCCTGATCGCCAGCATCCCTAGCGGCAACGTTGCCAAGAAAGGACCTGTGCGATGGGTACCCCTCTCAAGGTCGGAATCATCGGGGTCGGAAACATCAGCGGCCAGTACCTGGCCGCCATGCCGACCTACCCGACCATCACCATCACCGCGGTCGCCGACCTCCACGAGGACAGGGCCGCCGCGGCCGCCGCCCCACTGGGAGCCGCCGTCGTCCCGGTGGCCGACCTCCTGGCGAGCCCCGACGTCGATCTGGTCCTGAACCTCACGACGCCCGCCTCGCACGCCCCGCTCGCCCTGCAGTCGCTGGCAGCCGGCAAGCACTACTACGGAGAGAAGCCGTTGGCGCTGACCTTCGCCGAGGGACAGGCCATCATGGAGGCCGCCGCCGCGGCCGGACTGGCCGTCGGAAGCGCCCCCGACACCGTGCTGGGTACCGGCATCCAGACCTCCCGACAGCTGATCGAGGAGGGACGGATCGGCGACGTCGTGGGTGCCATGGTCCACTGGACGGCGCCCGGTCACGAGCTCTGGCACCCCAATCCGGCCTTCTACTACCAGCCGGGAGCCGGCCCCCTGTTCGACATGGGCCCCTACTACCTATCTGCGCTGGTCCACCTCCTGGGCCCGATCGCCCGCGTGACCGGGGTGGCGACCCGCAGCGACCGCCCCAGGACCGTCGCCACGGGGCCGCTCGCCGGCCAGGCCATCCCCGTCGACGTCGCCACGCACGTGACGGCGCTGCTGCAGCACGCCTCCGGCACCGTCAGCACCGTAACCGTCAGCTTCGACGTGTGGGCCACCCGTGCCCCGCTTTTCGAGGTGTACGGCACGCAGGGCTCCCTCGGGATCCCCGACCCGAACCAGTTCTCCGACACCACCCTGCTCTGGACTCCCGAGGTCCGGGAATGGGCAGAGGTGGCGCCCACCGCCGGCTACCGGGACGGCGCCCGCGGCGTCGGCGTGGCGGACCTGGCGGCTCGTCTCGCACACGGCGAGCCCCCGCGGGCTTCCGGAGACGTCGGGCTGCACGTCCTCGAGGTCATGGAGGCGATCCTCAACTGCGAGGAGGGACGCGGGCACAGCATCCGCACGCGTCCCACCATCCCCGCACTCGTGCCGTTGTGCATCCACCCGACCCTGTCCTGAGACACACACAGAAACATCGAGATTCCATGACCCACACAGACGTCGTCATCAACCTTGACCTGACGGGCCCGACCGTCAGCCGCCATCTCTACGGACACTTCGCCGAACACCTGGGCCGCTGCATTTACGGCGGCTTCTGGGTCGGGGAGGACTCTCCACTGCCCAATACCCGCGGGATCCGCACCGACATCGTCGAAGCTCTACGGGCAATCCAGATCCCCAACCTCAGGTGGCCCGGCGGCTGCTTCGCAGACGACTACCACTGGCGCGACGGCATCGGTCCAAGTACGGAGCGTGCCAGGATGGTGAACTCCCACTGGGGTGACGTGGTGGAGGACAACTCGTTCGGAACACATGAGTTCATGGATCTCTGCGACATGCTCGGGGCGGACGCATACATCTGCGGAAACGTCGGTTCTGGGACGGTGCGGGAGATGAGTGAATGGGTAGAATATCTGACCCGTGGTGACGATTCTCCCATGGCTACGCTGCGCCGCCAGAACGGTCGCGACGAGCCGTGGCGGGTGCCCTTCTTCGGGATCGGGAATGAGCCTTGGGGCTGCGGAGGCAATATGCGGGGCGATGCATATGCGGACCTCGCGCGCCAGTACGCCACCTACGCCCGAAACCACGGCGAGAACACGCTGTACCGTATCGCCGCAGGCGCAAGCGATTCCGACTACGAATGGACCGAGTCGCTGATGAAGGCTCTCGGCTGCATCCCCTGCGGTGATCGACCGGCGTTCGAGGCCGTCTCATTCCACTACTACAGCTTCGCGGGCCAGAATGGGCTCAAGGGGTCGGCGACCGATTTCAACGAGGATGACTACTTCCGAACAATCGCGTCGGCAGCAAAGGTGGAGGAACTCCTCACCCGACACTCCACGGTCATGGACAGGTACGACCCGCAACGCCGGATTGGACTCGTCCTCGATGAATGGGGGACGTGGTGGGATGTCGAGCCGGGAACCAACCCCGGGTTCTTGTACCAGCAGAACTCGCTCCGGGACGCGATGGTGGCCGCGATCCACTTTGACGCCTTCCATCGCCACGCTGACCGCCTCGTGATGGCCAACATTGCCCAAACGGTCAATGTTCTCCAGGCAATGGTGCTGACTGATCCCGAGACGAGCGCACTGGTTCTCACGCCGACCTACCACGTCTTTGAGATGAACACCGGTCATCACGATGCAGCGACCTGCGACGTCCGTGTCCGGAATGCCCCGACTCGAAACTGGAACGGCACAGAGTTGACAACTGTGTCCGCCTCAGCGACCACGACTGGAACATCCGCCCTTGTCTCGCTCACGAACCTCGACAGCGACGGCCCCGTTGAGCTCGTTCTCGACCTGCGGGGCAGGTCGGTCAAGAGCTGGCACGGGCGCATCCTCACCGCCGAGACAGTCCGGGCCCACAACACTCCCGCTGCCCCTGACGCCGTGGCACCACGGGCGTTCACCGACCTCGAGCCTGTGGAAAGGGGGCTCCGGGTCACTCTGCCACCACACTCGTACGTCACAGTCGCGCTTGACCTGGCGTAACAGTGCCCGCACGCACTAGTTTCATGAGCAGCCAGAGGGCTGCCAACTGGGAGAGCGGCCTAGCCATCGGAACAGGCACCGTCGGGCCGTTCTTCACGGCATTCCCACGAGACACGTCCTGCATCTCACCCACGAGCAGTTCTTCCTACCGGTCAACAGCCACGCGCCCGCACCGGTCCTCGCGCCCCACCTAGGGTCGATGGTCGCCGCGCTTCGGCGCGGCGACCACCACGAAGCGGACCGTCTGCTTCGGGCGGCTGCTGGTGACGAACTGATCTGGGCCGATCCATTTGTTCCCGTGCTGGCTTGTGCCTTGGTCATGGGGGGAGACCCACTCGCTCCCGACACTTATCGAAGGAGCGTCGACTTCCTCAGCGGCGACGCCACCATCTCCTGGACCGATGCGACAGGGGGTCATTCTGTGTCACCCTTGCTGGCCGACACGGCGATCCCGCCATCGACCTCACCTGCAGCAGTGATCGGCACACCACCTGGCAGCTACTTGTTGCGGGCAACGCCGGCGACACGGCGCCGACCGGGCTGGTGGGACACACCGCTGGGGAGAGCTACGGAGCTGCTCTCGACTTTGCAGTGGTCGGCCCGACCCCAGAAATCTCGGTGGCTCTGACCAGCCACGAGGCCTTGCGTCCCGTCACGGCCACTACAAGGATCAGTGCACCCGAACATTCCTCCTGGGTAGCGTGCTCCACAAGTGGAGCGACGCTGGAGTTCACGACCGAAGGAGGCAGTTCAACCACGATCCGTTTCACTGTGGATGTCGCAGGATTCGCTTCCCCTGGCCGATCGGCCGGACCCACCACACCGTTGGATCGTGCGGCACTCATCGCGGGCAGCCAACTCGATCTGCAGAGCAACGTAGGCACTGAGGTTTCGACAGAGGATCTCTTCCTTCGTGCCAGGTCGAACGATGCGGACGCCAGACTCGGGCTGGTCGAACTGGCATACGCCGCCGGACGGCACACCATCTTGTCTTCCACCGGCGAACTACCACCCAATCTCTCAGGAGTTTGGCAGGGAAGCTGGGCCCCTGCCTGGTCCGGTGACTACACGCTCAACGGCAACCTCACTGCGGGCGCGCTCGCATCAGCAGTGACCACCGGCATGCCGGAGCTTCGCACGAGTCTGATCCGGCTCCTGGACCGCTACCGGGAGCACTTCGTTGAGAATGCCGTACGACTCTGGGGCGCGGACGGATGGCTCCTTCCGACACACATGAGCAGCCACGGCAGAGCCAACCACTTCAACGCCGCGTTTCCCCACGCGTTCTGGGTCGGCGGAGGCGGGTGGCTCCTCCGCCACTGCTTCGACTACCTCAGCGCGACCGGCGATAAAGCGGCGCTCCCGTGGATCTGGGAGTTTGCACATGAGGTAATGGCCTTCTACACGACCGCACTCCCCCATTGGGGCGGTCAGTGGCACGTCGCCCCCGGGTTCTCGCCCGAGAACACCCCGGAGGGAAGAGACACCCCGCTCAGCATCGATCCCACAGGCGATCTGACCATCATTCGGGACGCGGCGCTCATCGCCTGCCGCCTTGCTCATCTCGTAGGAGACGAGCGCCCGTGCGCAGCGTGGATGGAGTTTCGTGACCACCTGCCTCCCTTTCGAATCAGCGACGGGCTCCTTGCGGAGTGGATCGACAACGGCACACCAGAGAACCACGCACACAGGCACTGCTCACACCTCTACGTAGCGGAGATTGAGGGCGAGGAGCGTTGGGAAGACAGCGCCATCCAGCAGGCCACTCGCGCGGCCCTTGCAGCCAGAGTCAGACACCGCAACAGCAACCCCACCGCACCCCCGGGCACGATGGAGATGGCTTTTGGTCTGTGCCAGCTGGGCATCGTCGCCGCCCGGCTTGGCGATGCCGAAACCGCCCTTTGGGCGGTGACTTGGCTGACCCAGGAGCACTGGCGGCCAAATGGACTGCGGGATGAAATCCGGACCGCTTGATATTCATGTTTCAGGCTGCCTTGTTGGTTTCGTACCAGTCCTGCTCTGCTTCGTTCGGGGTACGATATTGAAGCGCGGAATGCAACCGTTTCTGATTGTAACGCAACTCGATGTAGCGTGCAATATCCCGGATAGCATGCCGCCGAGTCGGATACACGGCCCGATGAACCCGCTCCACTTTCAAGGTCGCGTTGAACGACTCCGCCCACGCATTGTCATAGCAGATACCAGTCCGTCCGACCGACCGAACAATCCCAGCCGCGCGCGTGAACTCGGCAAACTCGGCCGACATGTATTGAGTCCCGCGATCCGAATGGAAAATCGTCTCCCCGCTGCGGATATGGCCATTACTGATCGCCATGGCCAGGGCGTCGGTGACCAGCTCGGTTCGCATGTGCTCGGCCATCGCGTACCCGACGACCTTCTTCGTGCAGCAGTCCAGCACGGTGGCCAGATACACCCACCCCTGCCAGGTCGGGATGTAGGTGATGTCCCCGACCAGCTTCAGCCCGGGCTCGTCGGCGGTGAAGTCCCTGTTGACCAGATCCGGCAGATCCTTCGCGTCAGCCGGGATCGTGGTCCTGGGCCCGCTGCGGCGCGGCTGACAAGCCACCAAGCCACGCTCGGCCATGATCGCACGCACCGTCTGCGGGTCACACGGCCTCCCGGCCCGCACCAAGGCGGCATGGATCCGTCGGTAGCCGTAGGTGGCGTCGGAGTCGGCGAACAGGACCTCGATGATGTCGCCGAGCTCGTCGCGCCACCGCTGGGTCACCGAGACCGGCCGGTTGAGCCACTCGTAGTAGCCGGCCCTCGACACCCTCGCCCACCGACACATGCTCCGGATCGAGTAGTTGCCTTCTTCGCTGTTGATGAACGCGTACTTCGCGGTCACCGGAACTCTTTGGCGAAGAAGGCCGCCGCTTTTCCCAGGAACTCCCGCTCGGCCTTCAACTCACGGACCTCCTTACGCAACCGTGCCAGTTCAGCACGCTCCGGTTCGCTGATCTCCGGTAACTCATCCGGGTGGTCCCGCCGATACGCATTCACCCAATTCCTGAGTGTTTCCGAGCCGATACCATGATCACGCGCGACCTCGGCAACAGTCCGCGACGACTCAATCACCGCACGAACCGCCTCCGCCTTGAATTCCGGGCTGAACTTCTTCCGGGTCATTCGATCCCTTCCATTTCTCCCACGGATTCTACCGGTGGGGGCTCTTGGTCCGGAAACAATCCCTCACCTCAAAACATGATGTCGACCCACGACGCCGGGGCCATCTTCAATGTCGATGCTTCGGGAGGCTTGCCTGGTTTGGTTGCCGCAATGCTCTTCCGGAGTGAGCCGGCAACCTGTTACCTTCTCCCGGCCCTGCCGACCGACTGGCCCACTGGGTCGATCACTGGCCTGGTAGGCCACCACGGCCTGATCCTGGACAAACTGGAGTGGGACACGGGGCAGGGCAGAGGGCATGCAACCCTACGACGACGTCCCGGGACCGAATGGCTTCGAGATAGTGACAGCCTCTCCATCCATGCCGGAGCAGGCTGGACCGTTCCGATGGAAGCCGTCCATGTGGGCACAACCCCAGTCACGGTTGAACTCTCACGCCGTCCCTTCTGAGCTGAGCGCACAGTCGCAGCGTTAGGAACGGGAGGGTCACGCGATTTACACTGGTCGACGGCCCTTTTTCCTAGCCTGGGAGTTCCGCCCGTGCCGTTCCGCCAAGACCTCCGAAATGTTGCGATCGTCGCCCACGTCGATCACGGCAAGACCACGCTCGTCGACGCCATGCTGTGGCAGTCCGGCGCCTTCCGTGAGGGTTCCGATGTCAACAACCGGGTCATGGACTCGATGGACCTCGAACGCGAGAAGGGCATCACCATCCTCGCGAAGAACACGGCGGTGCGGCACCGCCGCCCCGACGGCTCCGAGGCCACGATCAACATCATCGACACCCCGGGCCACGCCGACTTCGGCGGCGAGGTCGAGCGCGGCCTCGAGATGGTCGACGGCGTCATCCTGCTGGTCGACGCGTCCGAGGGCCCACTCCCCCAGACCCGCTTCGTGCTGCGCAAGGCCCTGGCGAAGAAGCTGCCGATCATCGTCGTGGTGAACAAGGTGGACCGCGCCGACGCGCGGATCTCCGCCGTCATCGACGAGACCTACGGCCTGTTCATGGACCTGATCGACGACGACGCCGCCGACGTGCTCGACTTCCCGATCGTCTTCGCCTCCGCCAAGGCCGGCCGCGCGTCCACGACGCAGCCCGCCGACGGCCAGATGCCGGACAGCCCGAACCTCGAGCCGCTGTTCGAGACCCTCTTCGCCACCATCCCGGCCCCGGAGTACGAGGAGGGGGCCGTCCTGCAGGCGCACGTGACCAACCTCGACGCCTCGCCGTACCTCGGCCGGCTGGCGCTCTGCCGGGTCGTGGCCGGCGAACTCAAGCGCGGCCAGCAGGTCGCCTGGTGCCGCACCGACGGCACGATCACCAACGTGAAGCTCACCGAGCTCCTGAAGACCGAGGCCCTCGACCGGGTCCAGGCCGACAGCGCGGGCCCCGGCGACATCGTGGCCATCGCCGGCATCCCGGAGATCATGATCGGCGAGACCCTCTCCGACCCCGAGAACCCGGTTCCCCTGCCGCTCATCCACGTCGACCACCCGTCGATCTCCATGACCATCGGCATCAACACCTCGCCGCTGGCCGGCCGCGCCGGCAAGAACCTGACCGCCCGTCTCGTGAAGGCGCGCCTCGACCAGGAGCTGGTGGGCAACGTGTCCATCAAGGTCCGCCCGACCGAGCGCCCCGACACCTGGGAGGTGCAGGGCCGAGGCGAGCTGCAGCTCGCGATCCTCGTCGAGATGATGCGCCGCGAGAGCTTCGAGCTGACCGTCGGCAAGCCGCAGGTCGTGACCAGGACGATCGACGGCAAGCTGCACGAGCCCATCGAGCGCCTCACCGTCGACATCCCTGAGGAGTTCGTGGGCACCGTGACCCAGCTCATGGGGCTGCGCCGCGGCCAGATGGAGCAGATGGTCAACCACGGCACCGGCTGGGTCCGCCTCGAGTTCCTCGTGCCCGCCCGCGGCCTCATCGGCTTCCGTACCGAGTTCCTCACCGAGACGCGCGGCACGGGAATCATGAACCACGTCGCGGAGGGCTACGCGCCCTGGGCCGGAGACTTCCGCACCCGGCCGACCGGGTCCCTCGTGGCCGACCGCACCGGCGTCGTCACGAGCTACGCGCTGTTCAACCTGCAGGAGCGCGGCACGATGTTCGTCGGCCCCGGCGACGAGGTCTACGAGGGCATGATCGTCGGCGAGAATCCCCGCGCCGAGGACATGGACGTCAACCCGACCAAGGAGAAGAAGCTCACGAACGTGCGCTCCTCCACGGGGGACGAGCTCGAGCGGCTGACCCCGGCCAAGCGGCTCTCGATGGAGCAGCAGCTCGAGTTCTGTGCCGGCGACGAGTGCCTCGAGGTCACGCCGACGGTCGTCCGCATCCGCAAGGTCGCGCTCAGCGCCAACGACCGCGCCAAGGTCCGCAACCGCGCCAAGAAGGGCTGACCGCTCCCGCCTCCCGGTGACCCTCCTGCTATCGTCTACTTAATCGTCACAGTGAGGTCACCGGGAGGACCACAGCCATGTTCACAGAAGCCGACATCCCCGCACTGCTCGCCGAGCTGACCCTCGAGGAGAAGGCATCGCTCCTGTCCGGGCAGGACTTCTGGCACAGCCAGGCGATCGAGCGCGTCGACATCCCGGCCATGATGATGACCGACGGCCCGCACGGACTCCGCAAGCAGGCGGGGGCGGCGGACCACGTCGGCGTCAACGCCTCGGTCCCGGCCACCTGCTTCCCCACCGCAGCCGGGCTCGCGAGCACCTGGGACCCGACGCTGCTGCGCCGGCTGGGCGAGACCTTCGGCGCCGAGATCAAGGCCAACAACGTCGGCGTGATCCTCGGCCCCGGCGTGAACATCAAGCGCTCCCCCCTGTGCGGACGCAACTTCGAGTACCTGTCGGAGGATCCTCTGCTGGCCGGCGTCCTCGCCTCGGCGCTGGTGCAGGGCATCCAGTCCCAGGGCGTCGGCACCTCACTCAAGCACTTCGCGGCCAACAACCAGGAGACCGACCGCCTCCGCGTCGACGCGCTGGTGGACGAACGCACGCTGCGCGAGATCTACCTGCCCGCCTTCGAGCGCGTCGTCGTCGAGGCGCAGCCTGCGACCGTCATGTGCGCCTACAACAAGCTCAACGGCAGCTACGCCTCCGAGAACCGGTGGCTGCTCACGGACCTGCTGCGCGACGAATGGGGCTTCGAGGGGCTCGTGGTGTCCGACTGGGGCGCCGTCAACGACCGCCCGCTCGGCGTGCACGCCGGGCTCGACCTGGAGATGCCCTCCTCCCGGGGCATCAACGACGCCCGCGTCGTCGAGGCCGTCCGCGCAGGCGAACTCTCCGAGGCCGCCGTCGACCTCGCCGCCTCCCGCGTGCTGCGGATGGTCGCGCGCCATCAGCCCGTGGCAGCGGAGGGCGGCAGCTTCGACCCGGCGGCCAACCACGGGTTCGCGCGCGAGCTGGCGACCCGCACGGCCGTCCTGCTGAAGAACGACGACGGCGCCCTGCCGCTGCCCGGCCTCGACGGCGTCGTCGTGATCGGCGAGATGGCGCGCACCCCGCGCTACCAGGGCGCGGGCTCGTCGCAGGTCAACCCCACCTTCCTCGACACGGCTCTCGACCGGCTCCGCGCCCGCGACGCCGACCTTCCCTTCGCGCCGGGCTACCGGCTCGCGGAGGCGGCCGAGGTCCAGGACCGGGACGCGGACGACGCGACGCTGCTGGCCGAGGCCGTGGAGCTGGCGCGCGGCCGGACCGCCGTCCTCTTCCTGGGGCTGCCCGCCATCGACGAGTCCGAGGGCTACGACCGCACCCACCTGTCCATCCCCGAGAGCCACCGGGCGCTGCTCAGCGCGGTCGCGGCCGTGGCGGACCGGGTGATCGTCGCGCTGTCCAACGGCTCAGCCGTCACCACCGAGTGGGACGCCGACGCGGACGCCGTGCTGGAGCTGTGGCTCGGCGGCCAGGGAGGCGGCGAGGCCGCGGCGCGCCTGCTGCTGGGCGAGGCCGCCCCGTCGGGCAGGCTCGCCGAGTCGATCCCGGTCGCGCTCGGGCACCTGCCGGCGCAGCTCAACTTCCCGGGCGAGCGCGGCACGGTGCGCTACGGCGAGGGCATCTTCGTCGGCTACCGCGGCCTCGACGCCACCGGCCAGGCCCCCGCGTACCCGTTCGGCCACGGCCTGACGTACACCAGCTTCAGCTACGGCGCCCTGCAGGTCGAGGCCACCCCCGTCACGGCGGAGACCCCGCTGGACGCGGTCGTGCTGACGGCCACGGTCACCGTCACGAACACCGGCCCCCGGCCCGGCACCGAGACGGCGCAGCTCTACGTGGGCCGCCCCTCCTCGGCGGTGGCCAGGGCGCCCCGCGAACTGAAGGCGTTCGCCCGGCTCGACCTTGCCCCCGGCGAGTCCGGCACCGCGGCCTTCGCGCTGACGGCCCGCGACCTCGCCCACTGGGACGTGATCAGCCACTCCTGGCGCGTCGAGGCCGGGCCGGCCGTCATCGAGGCCGGCGCCTCCGCGGCAGACCTGCCGGAGCGCGTCGTCGTCGACCTGACCGCCCCCGCGCTGCCGCAGCGCCTGACACGCTTCTCGACGGTGCGGGAATGGCACGCGGACGAGGCGGCGTGGGCCGACCTGCAGCCCCGGCTGGGCGACTTCTGGCGCGTGCTGAGCCCCGAGGGCGGCGCCGACGAGGCGCTGGCCGTGTTCCTCTGGGACATGCCCCTGCTCAAGCTGCCCGCAATGTTCGGCTCACTCACCACCGCCGACGTCGACGAGCTGGTCGCCAGGCATGGGTGAGCGCGCCACCGTCAGGGACGTCGCGGCCGCGGCCGGGGTCTCCCAGGCGACGGTCAGCTACGTCCTGAACGACACCCCCGGCCAGAAGATCTCGGAACCCACTCGTCGTCGCGTCCTCGACTCCGTCGCGCGGCTGGGCTACACCCCGTCGCGGGCGGCGCGGGCGCTGCGCTCCGGCCGCTCCCGCGTCGTGCTGATCGCCATCGCCTCGGTGCCGATCGGGGAGAACATCGCCCGGTTCATCGAGACCGTGAGCGACACGCTCGACGAGCACGGCTACGCGGTGGTTTACCGCCGCGTCGGCGATCTGGCCGGGTTCCGGCGGCTCGTCGACACGCTCGACCCGGCCGCCGTCGTCGACCTGTCCTCCACCCTCCCGGCCGAGGCCAGGGCCTGGCTGAGCACCCGCTCCGTGCCCTTGCTCTCCAGCGGCGCGGGCGGGGAGACGGCGGACGCCGACGATCAGGCCTGCCTCGGACGGCTGCAGGTCACGCATCTCGCGGGGCGCGGCCACACCCGCCTCGGCTGGGTGGGGCCCAGCAGCGACACGCTGTCGATCTTCGCCGAGCCACGCCTGCGGGGGGTGGTCGACGGCTGTCGCAGCGCCGGCCTGGAGCCCCCGACGATCATCCGGACCCCCCTGACCCGGGCCGGCTCGGTGGACGCGATCGCCTCGTTGACGACCGCCGGGGTGACCGGGATCGCCGCCTACAACGACGAGGTCGCGATCGGGCTCCTGGGCGCGGCCCTGGAACTCGGGCACGCCGTCCCCGGCGACCTGGCGATCATCGGCATGGACAACATCCCTCTGTCCGGGCTCGTGACGCCCGCGCTGACGACGATCGACCTGCACAACGACGCCACGGCACGGGCCACGGCCCAGCGGGTACTCGCGGCGTTGGGCGTCCAGGGCGAGCCGACCGCCGACCGGGGCGGCGCCACCATCGTGCTGAGGACTTCCACCTGAGCAGATAGTTCTAGATATATCTTTGACATATCGCGATACGCCGTTCATACTTGTGACGACGGCGCCGCTCCGGCGCCGCACACACGAGGAGAACACTCATGGACTACGCACTTCCCACCCCCTGGTTCAGCCCCCGACCCTTCACCTCCCCCTGGCGGGACGAGGCGCGCGGCGACGACCGCCGTCGCGGACGACGCCGCCCCGACCCGATGCTGATGGAGGCCGACGGTCCCGGGCCCGACAAGCGACGGGGCCCGCGGGGCGGCCATGGCCATGGCCACGGCCGGGGCCGCGGCGGCTTCGGGCCCGGCATGCCCCCGTTCGGCCCGGGCTTCGACCCCTTCCGCGGCCCCCGCGGCGGCCGTCGCGCCCGGCGCGGTGACGTCCGGCTCGCCGCGCTTCTCCTGATCGCAGAGGAGCCCCGCAACGGCTACCAGCTGATCCAGGAGCTCCAGGCCCGCAGCGGCGGAACCTGGAAGCCCAGCCCCGGCGCCATGTACCCGGCCCTCAGCCAGCTCGAGGACGAGGGGCTGATCCGCGCCTCCGAGACGGGCAAGACGTACGAGATCACCGCCGCGGGCCGCGTCGAGGTCGAGGCGCTCAAGGACCGTCCGGCCCCCTGGGAGCCGGACCAGTCCGACGATGCCACGCTCGCGCTGCGCCACGCGCTGCACCAGGTCCACCGGGCCGTCGGCGCCATCGCCGAGTCCGGCGACGACCAGCTCGCGGCCAGGGCGACGGCGGAACTCGACGCCCTCAAGAAGAAGCTCTTCGGCCTACTCGCCGAGAGCTGAGCCGCGCAGGAGGGCACCGGCCTCGCGGGCGAGATTGGCCCTGGCGGCCTCCTCCCACAGCCCGCGCCCCGTCGGGGTAGCGAAGATGTGCGGGCGTGCCAGCATGCCCTCCACGAAACGGAGCCGGGCCGCCCGCCACTCACCCTCGCCCAGGTGGGGCACCTCCGCCCGGACCCCCTCCACGTTGGCCAGGTAGCGGGACGGAGCGGACCCGAGCCCGTGCAGGTCCGCGTCACACACCCGCGCGCCTGCCCCGTCCCCCGCCTCCGCGCGATGGTCGATCGTCAGCAGCACCAGGCGCCGGACCTCGCCGACCATGTGACTGGGAAGGATCCCGCCCAGAAGCTCGTCCACCAGGTCCGCCGACGCGAGCTCGTCAGCCGGCGTGGCCCCCGTCTGGACCGCGTCATGGAACCAGAACGCGATCTGCTCGACCTCACCGCCACCGAGTCGCCGGAGCGCGTTCAGCCCGTCCCGCAGGTGCGTCTCGCCGTGATACCGACGGCGCGGCTCGCGCCACCGGACGAGCAGCGCCTCCCGGATCTGCTCCGGGAGTGTCACCACGCCCTGATCCCCCACCAGGCGAGGCCCGCCCAGGCGGCGGCCCACAGCAGTGACGCGAAGGTGCCGATGATGAACAGCTCGCCCTTGCGGGAGGTGGGCCCGGCCGTCGCCAGCTCCGCGTACCGGCCGAGCCCCTTGACCGCCAGGGCGACGGCGATGCCGGCGGTGAATCCCGTCAGGATGCAGACGTAGACGGTGAGACGCTCCAGGATCCCGATCCAGCGGCCCCCCGGCAGCTCCCGCTGGGCCTCGACCAGCCCCAGGTTCGCCCGGGCCACGTCGACCTCTGCGTCGGCCGGCGCCGAGGCACGGTCGATCCTTCGCAGGAGGAGCCGGATGAGCGGGTTGCCGAGCATCGCCGCCAGCCCGGCCACCAGCACGATCAACGCCTTGAGCACGAGGGTGAGCACGCCGCAACGCTACCGGCCCCCGCCGACACCCACCCGCCGATCGCACGATCTCCTGCACATCGTCATAATGAAGCTATTCTCTACACATGGAGGAAATGAAGGCAACAGGGCGGGTGGCTCTGCTCGTCGACGTGGTGTCGTCCCGCATCGGCGACCGCAGGGCGCTGCACCGCTCCCTGCTTGCCGCCGCGGAGGTGACCAACGCGCGCTGGCCGGGCGAGCAGGCGCTGCACCCGACGGTCGCGGACGAGATGCAGGGCGTCTATCCCACCCTCGGCGCGGCGCTCGGCGCCGCCTTCACGCTGCGGCTCTCCCTGCTCCCGGGCCGTGACGTCCGCTGTGGCCTCGGCGGAGGGGAGGTCACGGTGATCGATCGTGAGCGCGACATCCAGGACGGAGCGGGCTGGTGGCTGGCCCGCGAGGCCGTCGACTGGGTTGCGGCCCAGGCCCATCGCAAGGGCTTCGCCTCGGCCCGCACCGCGATTCGCGACGGCCGTCCGGAGGCGATACCGCAGGCCGACGCGCTGGTGCGGCTGGTGGACTCCCGGCTCGCGCAGCTCAGCGAGGCCGCGTTGGGCACACTGGCCGGCCTGTGGGCCGGCCTGGACAACGCCGCCATCGCCCAGCGGGAGGGCATCACTGCCTCGGCGAACTCACAGCGGGTGCTGGGCAACGACCTGCGCCCCCTGGTGGAGGCGATGGCGGCGCTCAGCACCCTGCCGTGACGGTCAGGCCAGCGCCGCGAGCGCCGCGTCGTAGTCGGGCTCCTGGCCCGTCTCGGCGACGTGCTCGGTGTGGCGGACGATGCCTTCGGCGTCGATGACGACCACGGACCGCGACAGCAGGCCGCGCAGCGGACCGTCGGCGAAGGTGACGCCGTAGGCGTCGCCGAAGCCGGTGCGGAAGTCGGACGTGACCGTGACGTTCTCGATGCCCTCGGCGCCGCAGAAGCGGTTCAGCGCGAACGGAAGGTCACGCGACACGCAGACGACGGCGGTGTTGTCGAGGTCGGCGGCGCGCTCGTTGAACGTGCGGACGCTCATGGCGCAGACGCCGGTGTCGACCGACGGGAAGATGTTGAGCACCACGCGGCGGCCGGCGAAGTCGGAGAGCCGGACGGGTGCGAGGTCGGAGCCGGTGACCTCGAAGTCGGGGGCGGTGGAGCCAACGACGGGCAGTTCACCGACGGAGTTGACGGGGGTTCCCTTGAAAGCGATCTGAGCCATGCTCCGATCCTTGCCGATCGCGGTTGCCCGCGCCACCCGTGCGGTCAGGATGTGGACACCCGCGGCGGTATGGAGTCATCGTGGAAGGGACACGCCCTCACCTGGTCACGCTCGCCCTTGGCACAAACCACGGCTTCGACCAGCCCCTGCACACTCAGCTCGGCCCTGTGCCCGCTCAGCTCTGCCTCGGGACCCCGCCACGCCAACACCAGCCGAACCCGTCCAGCCGCATGCGCCTCATACATCGTTACGAAGCTGAAGCGCCCCAGGTTTGATGCCGCTCCTGTTTGAGTCAAGGAGCATGAGCACCATGCCGAAGATGATCGATCCGGAGTTGAGGGCCAGGGCTGTGCGTCTGGTGACCGAGCACCAGGGTGAGTACCCGTCGTTGACGGCCGCGGCAGCGGCCGTGGCGAAGCAGCTGGGAGTCGGGAAGGAATCCGTACGACGCTGGGTGATCCAGTCCCAGGTCGACGCTGGTCAACGTGAAGGGGTGACCAGCGACGAGCAGGCAGAGATCAAACGGTTGAAGACGGAGAACCGTCGGCTCCGGGAAGACGTCGCGATCCTGAAGGCAGCAACAACTTTCTTCGCGGGGGAACTCGACCCCCGCAACCGATGATGGCCAGCTTCATCGATCAGATGAACGCCGAAGGCCATGCGGACTGGGTCGATCTGCCGGGTCCTGCGGGAACAGGGCTGTCAGATCGCCGCAAGGACCTACCGCTCCTGGAAACACGCTCGTCTGGCAACGCGGACTATCACCGACGCGTTGGTGCTGGACAGGGTCCGTGACCATGCCTGGAACACCGTCGACCGCGTCCGCCGGCTGACCCCAGAGGGCCTCTACGGGCGCAGGAAGATGACAGCCCTCATCCGACGCCAGCCGGGCTTCTCCGACGCTTCCGCGGGTGCGGTGGACCGGGCCATGACAGCGTTGGGGTTGTCTGGAGTGCGCCGGGACAAGGGGATCCGCACCACGATCCCGGCCCGGGACGGGATCCGGGCCGGTGACCTGCTCGACCGGGACTTCACCGCTCCTGATCCGGACCACACCTGGGTGACTGATGGCCCTGGTCGGGGACAAGCTCGACCGCTGCCGGCAACGCGTCCAACAGGAGACGCTGGGGCATCGGGGACGCTCCGGTGATCCGCTCTACGGGATCCGACGCGTCGCCCGGACCAGAGCTGGGCTGCTGACCGCCAAGCAGCAGCATCGGCTCGCGAAGGTGTTCACCGACCAGCGGTATGTCGCGTCCGCGACCACTTGGAGCGTCTACCAGGACGTGATCGACGCCTACCAGGCTGACCAGCCGGCCGTAGGGAAGGAGATCATGACCCGGCTGATCACCAAGCTCCACAGCGGCGTCCCGGCCGGTCTCGACGAGCTGCGGTCGCTGGGGCAGACGCTGAAACGGCGCCGCGATGACATCCTCGCGTTCTTCGACCACCCCGGCACATCGAACGGACCCACTGAGGCCGTCAACGGTCTCCTCGAACACCTCCGAGGCACCGCCAAGGCTTCAGAAACATCGTCAACTACGTCGCCCGCTGCCTCCTCGACGCGGGCGGGTTCAGACCCCTGATCCACTCACTTCTGTGAAGAGCCCCAAAACTGCTGACGAGATCCTCAAGACAGCGAACCATCAACCAACTTCAGAAACGCGACACTAGTCAGATCAGGACAGCTGAAGGTAGCGTCGGACACGTCGGGGTCTTCCAGATGGGGAGCGTGAGAACTCCCATCTTCGGAGGGCCCCGACCCCTTCAACCGGCCGCCACGCCGCAGCCTACGACAGCGCTACCTACACCCTCGATTGTGAAGAGCCCCTTTACGGCTTCACCCGGTGCGCAAGGGCGACCGATACTCGCTTCAGTACGGTAAGGAGTTCCTCGGCTTCGACCTTGGGGCCGCCGGTCCGAATCAAGAACTCGACTTCCCCCAAAGCCTCCAGTGATTCGATGACGCAGTGTCGGAGCGTGAGGACCTCATCTGCACTGAGGCGGAGCGACACCAGACCGTCGTTGTCTATTTCGTATTCCATCATCACTCCAGAATCTGGTCGCGGAAGTATTGATAGCCACGGTCCGGCCTGAAGACAGTGCCGGCGTCGCCCTGTCGGACGATGATCAGTCTGGGCTGCGGGATGAAATCCGGACCGCTTGATATTCCTGCTTCAGGCTGCCTTATTGGTTTCGTACCAGTCCTGTTCGGCCTCATTCGGGGTGCGATACCCAAGCGCCGAATGCAACCGTTTCTGATTGTAACGCAACTCGATGTAGCGTGCAATATCCCGAATGGCATGCCGCCGGGTCGGATACACGGTCCGATGAACCCGCTCCACTTTCAAGGTTGCATTGAACGACTCGGCCCACGCATTATCATAACAAACACCAGTGCGCCCGACCGAGCGAACAAGCCCAGCCCTGCTCGTGAACTCGGCAAACTCTGCCGACATGTACTGACTGGGCTCAACCGGTGGAAGCAACACCTGATCGGAGAGTGTTGTGGGAAAGCCATCGAGTTGGATGCGAGATGTGACTGGGCGGGCGCCGTTACGGTCGCCGGGCGCTCCCTCACATCCACGCGCGCGAGAACGCGAGTTCTGGGTGATGATCAGCACGGGCATGCTCCCGACCGAAGCGGGCATCGCGATCGGCGTGGCTCCCGTTGTCGGGTCACGGTGGTTCCGACAATCAGGCGGTATGTCACCATTTTCCTGGCCGGCGCCGTCGGGTCGGTACCTGTCGTTGGCTGAGCGCGAGGAGATCGCGATCCTTAACGCGACCGGCAGCGGCGTGCGGGAGATCGCAAGGGCGCTGCATCGGAGTCCATCGACGATCTCCCGGGAGCTGCGCCGCAACGCTGCGACGCGGGGTGGGAAGCTCGACTACCGCGCGTCTGTCGCGCAGTGGAAGGCCGAGCTGTTCGCACGACGGCCGAAGGTCGCGAAGCTCGCCGCGAACCCGCGACTGCGGGAGTACGTGCAGGAGCGGCTATCGGGCCAGATCCGCCGCCCGGACGGTGGTGTCGCCGCCGGCCCCCAGCCGCCGCGCTGGACAGGGCAGAACAAGCCGCATCGGAAGGACCGCGGCTGGGTGCAGGGCTGGAGTCCCGAGCAGATCGCGAATCGGATCAAGCTCGACTTCCCCGATGATGACAGCATGCGCATCAGCCACGAGGCCATCTACCAGGCGCTGTTCATCCAAAGCCGCGGAGCGCTCAGGCGAGAGCTCATCCTGTGTCTGCGCACCGGCCGAGCCCTGAGGATGCCCCGGGCGCGGTCGAAACGGGTGCCCTGGGCTCACGTTACCGCCGACGTCCTGATCAGCGAACGACCCGCCGAGGCTGAAGACCGCGCTATCCCGGGCCACCACGAAGGAGATCTCATCATCGGCATCAACCGATCCGCGATCGGCACCGTCGTCGAGCGGACGACGGGCTTCACGACACTGGTCCACTTGCCTCGAGAAGATGGCTGGCGAGAACAGCCGATCATCAAGAACGGTCCCGCACTGTCCGGCTACGGCGCAATCTCCATGAACCGGGCGCTTGCGAACGCGATGAGCACCCTGCCCGCAGAACTCAAACGCTCCCTGACCTGGGACCGCGGGAAGGAGATGTCCGCGCACGCTCAGTTCGCCATCGACACCGGGTTGAAGGTCTACTTCGCTGACCCGCACAGCCCGTGGCAGCGCGGCACGAACGAGAACACGAACGGGCTGCTCCGGCAGTACTTCCCGAAAGGCACCGATCTGTCACGCTGGTCGCCGGACGACCTCGCCGCCGTCGCCCATGCCCTGAACACCCGGCCACGCAAACGCCTCGGCTGGCGCACTCCCGCCGAGGCCCTCGACGAGCACTTACACTCGCTACAAGCAGGCGGTGTTGCGACGACCAGTTGAATTCGCCCTGCGACCCGCGATCCGAATGGAAAATCGTCTCCCCGCTACGGACATGGCCGTTACTGATCGCCATGGCCAGGGCGTCGGTGACCAGCTCGGTTCGCATGTGCTCGGCCATCGCGTACCCGACGACCTTCTTCGTGCAGCAATCCAACACGGTCGCCAGATACACCCAGCCCTGCCACGTCGGGATGTAGGTGATGTCCCCGACCAGCTTCACCCCAGGCTCGGCGGCGGTGAAGTCCCTGTCGATCAGATCCGGCAGATCCTCCGCATCAGCCGGGATCGTGGTCCTTGGCCCCTGCGGCGCGGCTGACACGCCACCAAGCCACGCTCGGCCATGATCGCGCGCACCCTCTGCGGGTCACACGGCCTGCCGGCCCGCACCAGGTCGGCATGGATCCGTCGGTAGCCGTACGTGGCATCAGACTCGACGAACAAGACCTCGATGATGTCACCGAGCTCGTCGCGCCACCGCCGAGTCGCAGAGACGGGCCGCTCACGCCACTCGTAGTAGCCAGCCCGCGACACCCTCGCCCAACGACACATGTTCCGGACCGAGTAGTTGCCTTCTTCGCTGTTGATGAACGCGTACTTCGCGCTCACCGGAACTCCTTCGCGAAGAAGGCCGCCGCTTTTCCCAGGAACTCCCGCTCGGCCTTCAACTCGCGGACCTCTTTACGCAACCGCGCCAGTTCCGCACGCTCCGGCTCACTGATCTCCGGCAACTCGTCGGCATGATCCCGCCGATACGCATTCACCCAATTCCTGAGCGTCTCGGAGCCGATACCATGATCACGCGCGACCTCAGCAACAGTCCGCGATGACTCAACCACCGCACGAACCGCTTCCGCCTTGAATTCCGGGCTGAACTTCTTCCGGGCCATCTCGATCCCTTCCATTTCTCCCCCCGGATTCTACCCGTGGGGGCTCCTGGTCCGGAAGCAATCCCTCACCCCACCCCATACGGGTCACTCACGCGCCTCGTCACCGTGGCAAGGTTGCCCCAGTCAATCGCGGTATGACTGGTACCCACCTGATCCGAGAAGAACGCCCTCACACCATCAGGACTGCGCTGCGCAATCGTCTGCCCGTCATACGAGTAGTACCGGGTAGCCTTCACCGTCGACCCGGACAACACCAGATCCATACCCCCCAGGAACAGGGTGGTCCCCGCCGGATCAGTGCGCAGCACCTCAGAACCGGCCGCGCTGTAGACGAACCTAGAGACCTGGCTCCCCGCACTGACAGACGCCAGCGAACCATCCGGGTTCCACACATTCGTCTGGGTGCTGCCAGCGACCGTCCGAGACACCGTGTTGCCCGCCGCGTCGTAGGTGTACGAGGCTGTCTTCGTCATGGTGCCCGTCACCGTCGCGTGGCTGGTCAAAGCATGCGCGTGCCCTGCGGTCCCGTAGGCGTAGGTAGATGAGGAGGGCACCAGAGCCGACGCGGCGACAACCTTGTTCACCTTCGAGGTCAGCCGGTTCCCAACATCATCAAACGTCCACGACTGCCACAGCGGCATCACGCCACCAACCTGGCTGTTCGCCGTCGTCGTCGGGGCCGTCTGGGTGTAGGCGTGGCGCGCAACCTGAGGCTGCGGGCGGAGGGCCGGCTTCACGCTTGATGCGCTGCGGCTCATCCGACAGCCCTGAGCGAGGTCGCCCACGTGGGCGACGCGAATGCGGCTGACCGGCCTCGGGTCAGCCGCAGCCGACCAGGCCCACCGACGACTTCAGCGCGAGGACGCGAGCTGCAGACGCCGTCACGCGCTCTTCGAAAGCAGGGTCCGTGTCCGCCTCGTGGAGCGTCGCCGTGACCATCTCCCCCATGATGGCCGGGTCGGCGTTGATCGCCAGGTCCCCGCCCGCAGCCAGGAAACGGACGGCCCGCTCCCCCGGCGCCAGGTCGGCCACGGAGGCGGCCGCTCCCAGGCCGTCGGCGATGACGACGCCGTCGAATCCGAACTCGCCACGCAGCAGGTCCTCGATGATCACTGGGCTGAAGACACCCTCATTGTCGGGGTCGATCTTCTCGAACAGCGCCGAGCTGACCATCACCGAGTCCACCCCGGCGGCGATCGCGTCCCGGAACACCTCCAGGCTCGCCGAGTCGCTGCTGGTGACGTCGTCGACACACGCCACGGCCCTCGACCAGCCGCTGCACGCTGACCTCGGACTTGAGCCCGCTCAGCTCTGCCTCGGGATCCTCGCCACGGCCAACACCTGTCAGGAACTCTAGATCGCTCGCTAGAATGGACCTAGTTCGCTCCCATGCGTCAACGACACCCGAAGGCAGCACATATGGTTCAGCAGCCAACAACCCCGCCACACGCACGCGGATGCGAGCCAGCGACCGACGCCAACTTCACCGCCTATGCCACCCAGATCCGTCCCTATGAGGCCGGCACCAGCCAGCCCACCCTCGACGTCCTCCACGCACTTGCCCTCGCGCTCACCATCAGCGCTGACTCACTCCTCTTCGACGACGAACGCGACCCCAAGAACCCGACCCTGCGAATCAAAGCCGAATCCGTCGACCACTTCACCCCCGACGAGCACGAACACGTCACCTGGCTCATCGAAAACGCACTCCTGCGCGACCACGCCCGCCAAGCCTTCGGCAGACAGGCCATCTGAACTTGTCCGTGAACCAAATAACGACGGTCGGCGCCGTAGACGTCCACTACGACAACCATCAACAAGCGAAGGCGGCGCTGGTCACCTGCCGAGAGTTGACCTTCTCTACGATCGTGTCCGAGCACGTCACCGACATCGCCCGGACCGAGCCATACGAGCCAGGCAAGCTCTACAAGCGCGAACTCCCGTGTATCCGAGCCGTTCTGGCGCTCGGCCCACAACTTGAACTCCTGGTCGTCGATGGCTATGCGACCCTCGACCCCCTAGGGCGTCCAGGGCTCGGAGCGTATGCAGCAGACGCGTTCGGCATCCCCGTCATCGGCGTCGCCAAGACGCCCTTCCGCACCGCAACACACGCGGCCGAGGTGATTCGCGGTTCGGCAACCAAGCCCCTCTACGTCACGGCTGCCGGAGGTCTTGAGATCGAGGAGGCAGCGCGGATCGTCAGAGCGCTGGCGGGGCCAAATCGGCTTCCAGCCGTGCTTGCAAGGGTGGACAACCTCGCTCGCGGACGCTTTCGACCAAACAGCGATCACCAGGCTACTTGACCCTGGGGTGACCACTGATCGCACGGTAATGAAGTCAGCGGCCGGCAATCGCCGAGCGTATGAGTTCGACGCGGTCCGGGGCGATGACCTCGACTACCTCCAGGACGTTGTCCCGCGCCCACCCTTCATGCGTGAGAGCCCACCGCGCAAGCAGCCAAAGCCCTTCACGCGCACGATCCCTGCACCGGCCCTGCAGGGACGGGTCCGTCACCGAAACGCCCCTCACGATGAAGAATAAGAGATCCAGAATTCGTCCACTTCGCCACGAGGGCTGGTCATCCATCAGCGCCGCAAGCATGACCGACACGGTCGGCTCGGCTGCCGAGTAGATAGTGCCCTGCGAGAAGACATGCTCTTCGATTTCATTCCACGCCGCCGATGACTCATCAACGTTGCCGCTCGAAATAAGTGCGTGCAGGGCAGCACCAAGAGTGGTCGCCGGGCCCATCGCCACGCGGTAGGACGGCCAGTCGACTTCCTCAACCATGCGTTCTGCGACCGAAATCACGATCTCAGTCCCCCCAGGGCCCGCCTGGAACCCCGCGCGTGCCTGGCGCAAACAGGCCACGCGGGAACACCTGACAGTCCGCGGACAGTGTGCCCTCCACCCACTCTGGGCCTTTGGCACTATCTCGAACGCGCCAGCCGAACGGCTTGCTCATCTGCGCGCCCGGCTGCAACTGTTGGATACGGACTTCAGCTGCACGCCGTCCAGGTTCCCGACGGTTTGGACATTTCCATCGGCATCGCGGTAACTCACCTACCAAAGGCTACTCCGGTCCGGGGCGCCATTGGGCTTGAGGACCGGTTTCGAACGCCTTCACACTATGTCAAGCGATCTCAATAGCCCTCGGTCATCGAAGGTGATCGTCACCAACCCCAGACGACTGTCAGCGAGGATCACGTGATTCACGAACTCCGGGTCCCCTGTTCCTAGGTCCTGGTCTTCATCGAACCGGATCTCGAAAAAGTACCCGCTGGATCCCGGCTCCGCATCTGGCTGCCCTGACACAGCAGCCCACCTCATAATGTCGCGAATCTGCAAGGTTGCCACGTATCAGCCTCCTGAACCGATCGGCACGAAACGCCCTCTCCTGAGGCCATCCGGAACTTCACTCGGCCACACTTGGCCGACAGAGATGAAACTGAGCCCGTCACATGGCCCGTGATCCACGAGAGACGCGCGGAGGGGACCTGAAAGACGATCCGTCCAGCGGTCGCGACACCACAATCATTGCAGACAAGTCCCGCACCTGAGCCCAGATGATACACGTGGACCTCAGTCACGAACAAGCCGCACGGAACCTCTCGCACGGTCGCAGGTGGCAATACGGCCACCTCCTCCATCCGTATAGCAACCCCTCGGCACCGGCATGGGTCACCCGTGCTCTCGCGGATCGGAACCTCCATCAGACCCTGTGCGACTGGATGACCACAACCAGACACCGAAAACACTTCACGAGAAGTCAATAGACCTCAACAGACCCTGGTCATCGAAGGTGATCCTCACCACCCCCTGGGCACTGGCTGCGACGATCACGCGGTTCACGAAATCCTCATCGATTACTGGGTACGGAGGACCGTCGAATCGGATCTGGAAACAGTACCCACTGGATCCCGGCTCCGCCTCTGGCTGACCAGACGTAGCGGCCCACCTCATAATATCGCGTATCTTCAAGGTCGCCATGCGTCAGCCTCCTGAACCGATCAGTACGAATCGCCCCCAGCTCAAGCCGTTCCGAAGTTGACTCGGGCGCATTCGGCCGACAGAGATGATCTTGAACTCATCACTCGCCGTGGTTAACCGCAAAAGCACGCCGTCGATCTCCTGAACTATATTGATGTGTCCGCTAGCGGTGTCCATCATATATTGCGCGCTCGGATTGTGCGCCAAGTCCTGGAGCGCTTCGGGATTCAGCTTGCTTGTGAGCGCTCCGAGCCTCGGGTCGTCGAGTTGCGTCAGCACTCGCGGATGGATTTCAAAGATGGCCCGTCCGCCGTTTGCGGGGCCGCAGGTGTTGTGGACGAGGACCGCGTCGGTCCCCACATGATACGTGTGAACCTCACTGATGAACAGGTTATACGCAACCTCACGCACCGTCGCCGACACCACCACCGGACGCGACACCGTCACCAAGTCGCCATCAGCACCAAGCAGACGCTCACCCTCCCGCAGGCTGTCCGCCCGAACAAACGCTTCCTCGTCCTCCGACCAGAACGGATGATCCTCGGTAGTGACCAGCACCTCCCCGTCGACCACCAACTCGACCGTGGCGTCCTCATGAGCGAAGGTGTCGACCACCACACGAGGACCCTGCTCCCCAGTCTCAGGATCAGTAGCGATCACCTCATCGCCCGGCCGCACCTCACTGATCGGGCGATGAGACCCATCGGCCATCAACACAGTCGTCTCCCCGGAGAAACTGCACCCCTGAGCCGCAGAAGGCCCCACATCGATGCGCTTGCCAGACGAGGCTGCCTTGCCCGCACCAACGCCTGCGGCCCGCTTCCCAGCCGGGTTCGACTTCACAAGAGCCGACTTCACCGACGTCACGCTCTTCTTCGCCCCCGCCAGCACGACCCTCGAGTTGCGTGCCCCTGTAGCGACAGCCGCTCGCGTCACACCCCGAGCAGCCTGCTTCACACCCACCTTGGTCACGGCCTTCACGGCAAGTTTCGCTGCCAGCTTCAGAGCTCCCTTCGCGGGCGAGATCAAGCTCGACACCGTGTCGACCACCATCGCCGTCGTATAACCAGCCCTATACGCAGCCGAGTTCCGATTCACCCCCATCCTGTCCTCGAACCGCGAATAAGCGTTCATCGCCCCATTCGCCCACCGCGACGCCGTCTGAGACGCCTCCGACCACTTCTTCCCCGACACCCACAACGCCGCCGTCGCACCCAACTGCCCCATCTCGACAGCCGACTGCACCACATACTTCCCAGCACCCGCGACGAAATTCTTCCCCGCGTTCAACACCGACTTCCACGACCACGCACCCGACGGATCAGCATCATTGACCGGATCACCATTGGTATACGAATAACCATTCAACGACAACGGATTCGACGGATCCAACACCGGATCCACCGAAATGAACCGGCCCGTCTGTGGGTCATACTTCCGCACCCCCATATCAACCAGACCAGTCGAAGAATCCACCGGCTGATCCAGGAACCCCCGCCCGTTCACCCACGGCCCCTTAGCCATGGCAACCTCATTGCCATACGGGTCACTGACCCGCCTCGTCACCGTGGCAAGATTGCTCCAGTCAACCGCGGTATGACTGGTACCCACCTGATCCGAGAAGAACGCCCTCACACCATCAGGACTGCGCTGCGCAATCGTCTGCCCGTCATACGAGTAGTACCGGGTCGCCTTCACCGTCGACCCGGACAACACCAGATCCATACCCCCAGGAACAAGGTGGTCCCCGCCGGATCAGTGCGCAGCACCTCAGAACCGGCCGCGCTGTAGACGAACCTAGAGACCTGGCTCCCCGCACTGACAGACGCCAGCGAACCATCCGGGTTCCACACATTCGTCTGGGTGCTGCCAGCGACCGTCCGAGACACCGTGTTGCCCGCCGCGTCGTAGGTGTAGGAGGCGGTCTTCGTCATGGTGCCCGTCACCGTCGCGTGGCTGGTCAACGCATGCGCGTGCCCTGCGGTCCCGTAGGCGTAGGTAGATGAGGTGGGCGCCAGAGCCGACGCGGCGACAACCTTGTTCACCTTCGAGGTCAGCCGGTTCCCAACATCATCAAACGTCCACGACTGCCACAGCGGCATCACGCCACCAACCTGGCTGTTCGCCGTCGCCGTCGGGGCCGTCTGGCATTGATCCGTCGCCGTCCACGCATCAGTCAACCGCTGAAGCGGATCAAACTTGTAACACACCGTCCGCACGTTCGGCTGGCCCGAGGCGGCATAGTGGAGCCCCGAATCAATCCGGGTGATCTTGCCGGCCTGGTCGTAGGTGTAGGCGTGGCGGGCAACCTGAGGCTGCGCCGATGCCGCCGACAGCGTGGAGGAGGTGACCTGCAGCGTCTCCGGGTCCTGGGTGGTGGACCACACCAGGGTTCCGCCCTCCCGCCCAGTGACCTGGGTCGTCTGCCCAAACGGGTTGTAGACGGTCTCGGTGACGTACTGGTTGGCCCCCGTCATGGTGGTCGCCAGGCCTTGCGCGTCATACCCGTAGGTCAACGTCTCGGCCGCGAGCCCCCCGGCCGCAGGCAGAGTGGCCGTCTTGATACTCCCCGTCGGCGTGTAGCTGACGGTCGTGGCATAGGAACCCGCCAACGCACCTTCACTCGCAGGCACCGTCGTCTTCGTCCCGGTAGGCAGACCGAAGCCGTTGTAGCCCGTGACCTCCTCAACAAGCACATTCGCCTGATTGCCCCTCAGATACGTCTTGGCGAGGGTCGGCAGACCCGGCTTCAGGGTGTCGTAGGTCCACTCCCCCTGCAGCACCAGCGGAGAGCCACTGCGCACCGACGTCTTGCGCCCAAGCACGTCGTAGCCGTAGACCACCGCGCCAGCACCGCCGCGGGCATCTGTAGTCGACAGCAACTCGCCCGTGTGGTTGTAGGCAAACGTGCTGGTCCCGGCATCAGGGTCACTCGACGAGATCAACCGTCCCGCCAGGTCATAGCTGCTCGTCCACACCGCCCCGGAGGCATCGGTCAGCTTGACCATCTGCCCGTCGTGGTCGTGCTCGTACTTGGTGGACGTGAAGGTTCCCCCGGTCACGGTGCTTCCGGAGACAGTGGGCGCGGTCTTGTAGAGGCGCAGCTCGACCGTGTTACCGAGGGAATCGAAGATGGCCTGGGTTGTGGTACCCCCCGCCGGCGGGATCTGGGTGATCCGGTCCCCGCCGTAGATCGTCTTTGACCGTCGCGACTCCACCAGGCCGCGATACGAGATCGTCTCGACGGGACGACCAGCCTGGTCGTACTTGGCCACCGTGCGCGAGTCGATGGTCGAGTCGGCCGTGGTGACCAGGGACGCCGCCGGCGCCCCGAGCGCATACCAATGGTTGTTGGTCTTAACAGCCCAGCCGTGCGAGTCGTAGGCCACGTCGTCAATTACCCGGCCCCCGCCAGCGGCATCGCTCTGGGTCTGCACAAGTTGCGCAAACTTGTCGAAGAGCTGGATCGTGGTCGTGTAGGTGATCGCGGACCCGTCGGAGACGGCCTGCTGGGTGGTGATGGCATCGACGCCGTTGGGAGACACGGCGTAGGTGTGCTTCGTGGTCGCCGGCCCGCTTCGGGGAAAACCGGGCTCCCACACTGCCACGATCCGCCCCAGCGCGTCATACTCCACCTCGGTGACCATCCCGGCCACTGTCGTCACCTTGGTCGGCCGTCCACGCAGGTCGAGGATCTGGGTCTGGGACTGGCCAAGCGGGTTGGTGGTCTTCATCGACGTGGCCACACCGCTGGCGGGCGTGAAGCTGGTCGTGAAGGTCCGGCCGACCGTGTCGGCTGGGCCAGTGTATTCGGTGGCGCTCACCGCCCGCCCGTACGCGTCGAAGGTGTTCTTCGTGGTGGCGTACTCGACGGTCCCGGCCGTGTTTGTCACCGCGGAACTGCCCTGCGTCATGTTGCCTGCGCCGGGAACCGCACCAAGTGTTGTGGAGCCGTCATAGAAGTAGCGCTGCGAGTCGAGCAACTCTCCTGTCGGCGCGCCGGACCCCGGGCACGCGCCCGCGTACCGGTTCTGCTCCGCAGGTAGCAGCAGGATGTTGCGCGTCGGGTTGGTGGCGTAGCTGGTCGTGGTGCAGACGGAGGGCTTCCCGTCGGCGCTCTCGGTGACGGCCAGGGCACGGCCCAAGGAGTCGAACCGCGTCGCTGTGGTGACGGCATGCGTGCCGCCAGCGGCGATCGTGGAGATCGACCGGTTACGCGGCGAGACAGTCACGACCGCCTCTGCCGCCGGTAGACCGGTCCGCGCGTGGGTCGCCGTCGTAGCCACCTTGAGGAACTCGGAGAGACTCTTACTCAGCAGCGTGGCACCGTCAAAGGTCTGCGTCTCGTAGACCTGACCGTTGAGATACTCGTAGTCCGTGGCGGACTCGCCGAGCGAGTTGGTGACCGTGACGCTTCGGGAGCCACTGGGGAGCTGGTCGCCATGCATCCCGCGGAAATACCAGGTCTTCGTTAAAGTCTGCTTATCGGCACCGTTGACCGTATTGACCGTGGGATCACCGGTCCGGGTCTCCACGTCTCCACCTGCTGATAGCCGCGGAACTGGCCATAGGTGCGGTCGGCCGCCTTCACCAGCTCGTTGTCGTCGAAGTGCCAGGCCGGCGTGCCCACGTAGGTATAGGAGCTGAGCTGCGATGGCGACACGCCCGCCGGGTCGATCGTCCGCACCGCCTCGACCACGTACTTGTGGAAGAAATCCACGGACGAGGTGCTCTGCCCTGGGGAGGCCCACTTCACCGGAAAACATCGACGGGTGTTGTCCTGCAACGACCCCGTGTTCGGGACGCTGGAAGCGGTGCAGTCCTTGGTGGAGTACGTCACCTGGGTAACGGCACCGTTCTCCGCGACGATGGAGGACACCCGCCACATCAGCATCGGGGCGAGCGCACGATAGCCATCGACGCGGTTATCCATCAGGATCCCATTGAAAGTAACGGGCGGCTCAGTCAGCGCGGCGCCAGACTCCGTGTAGCCCGTGTGAGTGATCGACTTCAACCACAGCGCCTTGTCACCATCGTCCGGGTAGGATTGCTCGAGGGCATAGCTGTCCAGCTTCTTCAGCGAGCCGGGCTGCCCGGCATACATATCGACCCTGATGAGCCGCTTCCGAGACCAGAAACTCGGTGCCCAGTTGTTACAGACCCCAGACGCGGCACAAGCCTGATCCTGGGGCGTATCAGGCCAATAGATGGCGTTGGCTGCCGTGAACAGGGCCTCGGCGCAGGTGAACGCGCTTGTGGGGATGCAGCGCTCCGCCATCGTGAACTCGATCTTGGCGGTGGCGGAGGCACCGTAGACGGATCCAGACCTGTTGGTCAGGCCGTACTCGATCCGCTTCAACGAACCGCCACGCACATACTGCACCAAGGTCGAGCCCAGGTTCGCGTTGTAGTAGTTGGTTTCCTTGTTGTAGTAGTACATCGCCGCATTGCCGTTGGCATCCTCGACATAGTCGAGGTTCCATCGCCAGGCCTGAATGCATCGCGAACTGGCAAACCCGGCGCTCGAGTGGCAGGGATCACCCGCCTTTACCCCGTAGACCGGAACGGTCCAGGTGGATTCGGTCGGCTCCTGGGTGGTCCGGCCAGGGCCATAGTTACGGCCAAACTCGTAGACGGTTCCGTCGGGCATAGTCAGGCGCCAATACTCGCCGTCCTTAGCGCCGTTATCGGCCCCCGTGCGCCGCTCCACGAGGGTGCCGTTGTCCTCCTGCGGATGCCACGTTCCCGAGGCATCGTCCTTAATCAACGTCGCGGAGTTGGCCCCAAGTGACAGGTTCAGCACCTCACCCTGCCAGCGGAGATCCTGACGCCCGGCACCTGCGGGGGTGTCGGCGCAGGCGAGATAGCTGCGCTCGATATACCCCGCCTCGTAGCTCCACCCCTGGCCGATCCATCCGGGCTGGTTGTTCGTCGACGCGATCCGCCCATCGACGGCGGCAGAGTTGTAGGAGATCGCCACATCAGGCGTGACTTCGCTCTGGTTTCCAGCCGGTGGTGTGATCATCGGATAGCTCCAGGTGAACGCGCCGGTACCTCCCGAGACCCCCATTTCGACGAAGGGGCAAGCGAGGAGGCCGCGAACGAACCGTTCGAGCCCGAGGCGGCTGCCGCGAGTGCAACGACGGTCCTTGCAGCCCTGGCATTCGAACCCGCGGTCGAGTCTTCCACGACGGTGTCCGCGCTGACGAAGCCGCCGTCCGCCTCGGATAGCTGGGCCGAGACGGTCTGCCCAACCGGGTCGTTGACGCTCGGCAGCGGGGTCTGGACCTGACACTGAGGATCCTCCGGAGTGGTAAGTGCACACTCAGGCAGCGAGACGGCCGTGAGACGCTCACCAAACCCCGCGCCACCCGCGTCGGCGAACCCCTCGTAGCCGATCGTCACGGCGAGGTCCGCCTCATCCACGGCCGTTGAGACAGCCACGACGACCCCGTCCACCCCGAGCTGCTCAACCTCGGCCCGGGCCAACACCTCAATATCGGCGCCCCCTGCAGCCTCGACCGCCACCGGCAGTCCACCGACCTCAACCGGAGTTGATGCGCTCTCGTCACTGACTGCCGTCTTGGCATCGGGCCACTCCGGCAACTCAGGAGCCGAGGCCGTTGGCTGCTGGCCCTTGTCCGAGGCCGCCTCAGGGTCGTCCACCGCCACCAGCGGCTTCCAGACTTGAGGCTTGGGCGCCCAGTTCTTCGGAATCTCAGACTCGTCGGCCCCAGCGGGCGGGGCGGCCGTAAGGACCAATCCAAGGCAGACAAGAAGGGTAGTAAGCACGACGGGGAGACGCCGAAGACCTGCCAGCACCATTGCTACTCCAGACCCCAGCATCGCCACCATTTGCCTCAATTGCTGGACTTGCCGGGAACCCTAACAGGCACACCCCGGGCGATAATCGTCGGGGCCCCCATTAGCCGACCCCGTCGGAGAATCAATTACCCTGCCAGGGCATGATGCTGTCAGCCACTCGCTGAAACCACCTCGGTTATGGCCGAAGGTCACGACTGACCTCGCCGGAACACACTAAGCTCACCGACCCTGACCTTCGAGACCCGCTCCGATGGGAGCACGCAAATGGTGTCGTCGACGGGTGACGCGCTGCTCGTCTCTCCAGCCCCGATGATGTGGGACTCAACCGCTGCCGCCGGCACAGAGCCGAGCGCAACCTCGAGCGGGGACTCCCTCATTGAAGTACCGGTGGAGGCCGAGTCGATCCAAAGGCACACGACAGTTCTCACCCTGACACCCGAGGCCGAGGAACTCACTGGCGCGGACGTCACCTACCCGGTCTTCATCGACCCCTCGATCGGGCCGAGCCGCCTGAACTACCTCGTCGTCCGAAGCAACGCGTCGTCCTACTACAACAACAGCGCCGAGACCCTGCGCGTCGGCTACTGCGGCTGGTCCGGCTGCACGCCCTACTACTCCGCGCGCGCCTACTTCTCCTTCAACATTGCGACACTCAAGACGTGGGAGGGCGCCAACCCCGTAATCGCAAAGGCCACGCTGAACCTCAACCAGGTCCACAACGGCTCCGCCGCATCCTCCAACGTTCAGGTGCATCAGGCATCCGCGTTCAACAGCTCGACCGCCTGGCCCGGCCCCCTCGGATCGCTCCTCGAGACAGGAGGCCGGGCGGGAGTCGGCGGCCTGCAATTCACTTCGGCGAACCTCGCCAACTATGTGAGCGCCAGCGCCAAGAGCGGCGTGATCAACTTCGGGCTGCGCGCCCCCAACGAGTCGGACAAATACGGCTGGAAACGCTTCGACAACAACCCGTCACTGACAGTCCAATACATCTTCCCAGCCGGCACACCAACGGGGCTCACACTCGGCAACGCCCTGGCCTGCACAGGCCGGACCTACGCCAGGACCAAGCAGCCAACCTTCTCCGCCACCGGCAGGGAATTCAACTCCAACGGCCCCGTGCCCATCGACGTCCAGTTCCAGATCCTCCGAGCCACTTCCGACACCCAAGTCGGGGCACTCGGCACCATCAGGACCCAGCGCGGCGTCAACGTTTCCTGGACGACGGGATACACCTTGGCCGACGGCGACTACCGAATCCGGGCCCGCACCGTCACCGCCCTCACAGATGGCACAAGCAGCACCAGCCCATGGACAACACCGGTGCCCTTCACCGTCGACACGACCGTCCCTGCCATCCCGGACATGAAGTCGTTCACCCATCCCATCGGCCGCGAATCGGTCACAGCGGACCCGGTAACGGTCGTCGGCGATCACACAGGAGGAACCTTCACCCTGAGCGTACCCAGCGACAGCCGGATCGCCGGATACGCCTACGCCTTCAACTCCACGACAGTCCCTTCCACGACGGGCCATACGTGCCTGTCTGCGGGCCAGGTAACCGACGCCACCCGAGGAATCATCAAGGCCAGCAACGGAACCGCGACCCTCACACTTCCCCCGGGAGTCACCGGCACCAGCACCCTGACCGTCAAGGCCATAGACGAAGCCGGCAACTCCAGCGCTGTCACCGTGCCCTACACATTCACGCGCTCAGCAACCGAGACCCACTACCAGGAAATGGAAACCAGAGGCCTGACACTTCCAGGCGACACCGCATGGACGATCAACAGCCAGCCCATGCTCTCCGGCGGCTCCCAACTCTTCGCTCCCAACCCCACGATCGGCAACCGCTACTCCGCCAGGTTCACCGTCCCCACCACCGGCACCTGGGCACTCCAGCCCCAGATGGTCAAGGCCAACAGCTACGGCAAGGTCCAGTTCGAGGTGGACGGGCAGCCTGTAGGGATCACCGACGACTTCACCGGAGTCGTCGACCCCATCGAGGTGAATCTCTACGTCAGCTCCGGCGTGTACAACAGCCCGGAGCACCTGCCAGTGCCCCTGGACCTGACCGCCGGAGAACACACCCTAACCCTGATCTCCTCGGGTCAAGGAGTCGCTGGCGGAGGGGCCAGTTTCACGCTTGATCCGCTGCGGCTGATCCGACAGCCCTGAGCGAGGTCGCCCACGTGGGCGACGCGACCGCGGCTGACCGGCCTCCGGTCAACCGCAGCCCAGGAGGCCCGCCGATGACTTCAGCGCCAAGACGCGGGCCGCAGCCGCCGTCACACGAGCTCCCCTGGGCTCACCCCAGCTGCGGACGGATGTGCAGGCCGACGTCCGGGTCCACAAGCACCTCCTGCGCGGCCGCCTGCCCGTCGACGAGCAGGGTCGCCTCCACCGGCACGTTCCGCTTGACCAGCGCCAGCGCGACAGGGCCGAGCTCGTGGTGGCGGGCCGCCGACCCGACGAAGCCCACCTCCTTGTCGCCGTGCAGGACAGCGGCTCCCGCCGCCGGTAGCTCCGAGCGCGAGCCGTCCAGCAGCAGCTGCACGAGCCGACGCGGTGGCCGTCCGAGGTTGTGGACCCGGGCCACGGTCTCCTGGCCCCGGTAGCAGCCCTTCTGCAGGTGCACCCCGACGAGGCCGATCTCGTTGGGCAGCGTCTTGTGGTCGGTGTCCACATGGATCCGCGGTGCGCCGGCCGCGATCCGCATGGCCTCGAAGGCCCACGTGCCGACGGTGGGTTGGAGCTCCGCGCCCTGCGGCACGAACACCTCCAGGCCCCCCAGGTCGCTGTCCCGGCGCCGCCACGACGCGTCGACGGCGACGGTGTGACCGACCCAGGCGACGGAGAGGTCGTCGCGGCGCCGCACCTCGACCCGGGCGGCGAACCGCATCATGTCGAGGTAGCGGGCCAACTGCTCCCCCCGGCCGGGCTCCGTCCAGGCGAGGAAACTCTCCCCGTCATCGACGCCGTAGAGGATGTGCTCGATGTGGCCCGTGGGAGAGAGGATCAGCGCCGTGGTCGACTCCCCCACCGGCAGCTTCTCCAGGTGCTGCGAGGTGATCGCGTGCAGCCAGCTCAGCCGTTCCGGGCCGGCGATCTCGACGACCTCGCGGTTCCCGAGGTCGACCACACCGTCGCCCTTCTCGAGCGAGCGAGCCTCGGCGACGGGGTTGCCGAAGTGCCAGGGCAGGCCCGCGTCGGGACCGGATTCAACCAGGACAACCATCAGGCCCTCTTCAGCCGGGCCCACATGTGCGGGCGCAGTTCGTGTTCGGTGGTCGCGCGGTCCAGCGCATACATCAGGTCCCCCTCGACCTTGCCGTAGAGCCGCTGCCCCGCCGAGTGGGAGACGGTGGCCGACGAGGTGCGTACGACCGCGTCAGTGACCAGGTCGATGCGGGTGACGGCGATCTTGCCGACGAGCACCTCGGTCCAGCCGTCTGCGCTGGTGAGGACGACCTCGAGCGACGCGTCGGGCTGGGGCCGCCAGAAGCCGGCCTCCATCCCCGACGGCACGGACTCGGCGCCGTCGGCCCCGATCTCGAACGTCTGCGACGCATAGAAGAGGTAGTCGCCGCCGTTGTGGCTGAACTCGATGCGCTGCTCGAACTCGAACGCATTGCCCTCATGGTCGGTGCCGTTGCCGGTGCCCTCCCAACGTCCGACCAGCCAGCCAAGGGCGGTCAGGCTCGGGTTGAGGCCCTCAGGCACCTCGATGTCAATGTTCACGCTTGTCTCCTCGTAGCTGCCCGCGCAGGCTCCACAGGACGACCCCGAGCGCGGTCAACGCGAGCAGGCTGGTGCCGGCGGCGAAGACGATCAGCACCCACACGAGGATCGTTCCCATGGCGGTCAGTATACGAACCGCCACAATGGAGCCCATGCGCGTTGTTGTGACCAGGGTCCGTTCCGCCTCCGTGACCGTCGGAACCGAGGTGGTGGGCGAACTCCCCCGCCCCGGCCTCCTCGTCCTCGTCGGCGTCGGGCACGACGACGGGCCCGAGCAGTGCGCCGCGCTGGCGCGCAAGATCTGGGGGCTGCGGATCCTCGACGATGAGGCGTCGGCCAGCGACAGGGACGCCCCCGTCCTGGTGGTGAGCCAGTTCACGCTCTACGCCTCGACCCGCAAGGGCCGACGTCCCTCCTGGAGTCGAGCCGCCCCCGGCCCGGTCAGCGAGCCGCTGGTCGAGCACTTCTGCCGCGAACTCGAGCTGCTGGGCGCGACGGTGGAGCGGGGCCGCTTCGGCGCAGACATGCAGGTGGCCTCGGTCAACGACGGGCCGGTGACGATCGTGATCGACACCGACGACTGGCAGTGAGGCCCGTCAGGAGGGGCCGAGGAACTCCAGGAGACTGATCGACACGGCGTCGACCCGCTCCCCCTCCTCGCCGGGCGGGGTGGCGGAGACGACCTCGAGCCGCGCCCCGTTGGTCCTCACCGGCGGGAAGCGCACCTCCTGCGGGCCGCGGCCGTTGACGGCCAGCCCCTGCTCGAAGAACGAGCCGTCGGGGAAGGTCCAGCGGATCCGCGTGATCTGCCGCTCGGCGAGATAGCGGTCGGGCCAGGCGGTGTTGCCGTTGACCAGCCGCACCCCGATCAGCTGCACCTTGCGCCCGAAGCCGAAATCGATGGCCTCCCCGGCCCCGTCTCCCGGGCACCGCCAGATCGTCGAGGCGTCGCCGTCGACCAGCGCGGACACCACCGGTTCGCCCGTGTCCTCCAGGCAGGCGCCGGTGGCCGTGACGACGCGGACGACGGAGGCCGCCTGCTCCGGCGTCGACCTGGGCAGTGCCGTCGGCGTGACGGTCGCCGACGGGGCCGTGGTCGGCTGGGGAGGCTGCACCCGCGGGATGGGCGGGAACAGGAACGCCCGGCCCAGCACGAAGGAGATCGCGACCGCCAGGACGAGCGTCACGACGAGCGGGCGCCAGGCGACCCCCTCGCGGACCCGTCCGGGCGCGACGGACCGCACCGCGGACGATTGCGGCATCCAACGCGGGGGCTGCTGTGGCCCCACGTCGTCCGATTCCGCCGCCCGCGCCCGGAAGTACTCATCGGGCACGCGCTGCACCATGGCCCGAATCCTACAAACATCCGCCCCGTCCGGGGCCCTGGCCACCGATGATGGGCCAGCGACGTGGGGCGATAAGATACTCGCGTCGTCCGGCTGAAGGAGGAAGCTTGAGCGAAGTGCTTCTCATCTCCGAGGCCGAGCCCCCCGCCGAACTCGCCCTGCTGAGCCACCAGGTCTCGCGGGTCCACTCAGCGGCCCAGGCCCTTGCCGAGGGCACCGCAGCCGATGTGGTGTTGATCGACGCCCGCAGCGACCTGGCTGGCGCGCGCGCCGCCTGCCGCTCGCTCGCGGGGACCGCCCCCATCCTGCTGTTCGTGCCGGTCGCGGGGCTGGCGCTGATCTCCACGGAATGGGGTTTCACCGACTTCATCGTGGCGGGCAGCGAACCCGCCGAGCTGGAGGCCCGGATCCGCATCCTGGCCCGCACGGGCAGCGATCCCGATCTGCTGGTGGCGGGCCCGATCCGCGTCGACCCGGCGGCCTACTCGGCCAGCATCGAAGGCGAGCCGCTCGACCTGACCTACACGGAGTTCGAGCTGCTGCGCTACCTGATGCAGCATCCCGGCCGGGTCCTGTCCCGCGAGACGCTCGTGAGCCAGGTGTGGGGCTACGACTACTACGGCGGCACCCGCACCGTCGACGTCCATGTCCGTCGGCTCCGCGCCAAGCTCGGCCAGTTCGACACCTACATCGGTACGGTGCGTAACGTGGGCTATCGGTTCGCAAGTACGCGGGAGGCGCAACGTGTTGGTTAACCTGTCCCCTCTGACGGAGACGATGCGCGATGCGCTGCGTCGCCTCGTCGAGCAGATCGCGGAACACGACGGCATCTCGCCGGTCAACGAGTCCGCGCTGCTCGGCATCGAGGGGCTCCGTGACGCCGACTTCTTCTTCATGGGGCTGCGCTCCGACCCCTACGGCTTCGTGGTGGTCGACGAGCGCGACAAGACGCTGCTGGTGGGGGTCCACCCGGGCCATCGCGGCGACGGCGTCGCCACGGAGCTGCTCGCGGAGGCGCTGGCCAACTACCCGGGCTACTCGGTGTGGGCGTTCGGCACTCTCCCTGGCGCGACGGAGCTGGCGACGCGGGCCGGGCTGACCCCCGTCCGGGCACTGCTGCGGATGGAGCGTCCCCTCGGGGCCATCGCCGTCCCCGCCGCCCCGAGGGGTACCGGATCACGACGTACCGCCCCGAGTTCCGCGAGCAGGTGGTGGCCGTCAACGCCGCCGCCTTCGCGCACCACCCGGAGCAGGGCAGGCTCACCGTCGCCGAGTTCGACCAGTTGACGGCGCAGCCGTGGTTCGACCCGGCGGGCCTCTTCGTCGCCGTGCACGGCGACGAGGTCGTCGGCTTCCACTGGACGAAGCGGCACGGTGGCGGCCTCGGCGAGGTCTACGTCATCGCGGTCGCCCCCGGCCACGAGGGCAGGGGGCTCGGCGCCGTCCTCCTCGCGGCGGGCCTGTCCTATCTGCACGGCCACGGCGACGACCGCGTGCAGCTCTATGTGGAGGGCGACCAGGAGCGGGTCGTGCGGATGTACCGCAACGCCGGCTTCGAGGTCGCCCAGGTGGACACGAGCTTCCGGATGAAAGAGACCCCCCAGTGAGCGAGACCCCTCTGCCCGCGGACCGTTACCTCGACCGTGAGTTGTCCTGGCTCGCGTTCAACAACCGGGTCCTCGATCAGGCCCGCGACGCCACGCGCGTCCCGCTCATCGAGAGGGCGCGGTTCCTCGCCATCTTCTCCTCGAATCTCGACGAGTTCTTCATGGTCCGCGTCGCCGGCCTCAAGCGCCGCATCGCCGCCGGCGTCGCCGTCCCCACTGTCACCGGCAAGATGCCCGGCGAACTGCACGACGAGCTGCTGGCGGCCGTGGCCGACCTGGTGACCGAACAGTCGGCGCTGTTCCAGAACGAGATCCGTCCCGCCCTGGCCGCGGAGGGCATCGAGATCCTGAAGTGGGACGAGCTGACGGCCGCCGAGAAGGACAGGATGCGGGAGTTCTTCGCCGAGCGGATCTTCCCCGTCCTGACGCCGCTGGCGGTGGATCCGTCGCATCCGTTCCCCTACATCTCGGGGCTGTCGATCAACCTGGCCGTGCTGCTCCGGAACCCGGCGACGGGCTCCCGTCAGTTCGCGCGCGTCAAGGTGCCGCCGCTGCTGGCCCGCTACGTCAAGCTCGGCGAGGGCCGCTACGTGCCGCTCGAGGAGATCATCTCCCGCCACCTCGGCCAGCTGTTCACCGGCATGCAGGTGCAGTCCCACACCACCTTCCGGGTGACGCGGAACGAGGACATCGAGGTCGAGGAGGACGACGCCGAGAACCTCCTGTTCGCCTTGGAGAAGGAGCTCCTGCGCCGCAAGGTCGGCCGCCCTCCGGTCCGCCTCGAGGTCGAGGACGACATCGACGAGCGCATGCTCGAGATGCTGATGGCGGAGCTGGACGTTCACGAGAACGAGGTGTTCCGCATCGCGGCCCCGCTCGATCTCACGGGCCTGTTCGCGTTGAGCGAGTCGAAGCGCGAGGACCTCCTCTACCCGAACTTCCTCCCGATCACGCACCCCAGCCTCGCCGAGGTCGAGAGCGCCCGCCCCGCCGACCTGTTCAAGGCGCTGAAGCTGCGCGACGTGCTGGTGCAGCACCCGTACGACTCGTTCGCCACCTCGGTGCAGCGGTTCATCGAGCAGGCGGCCGCCGACCCGGCCGTGCTGGCCATCAAGCAGACGCTCTACCGCACGTCGGGAGACTCCCCCATCGTCGACGCCCTGATCGAGGCGGCCCAGGCAGGCAAGCAGGTGCTCGCCATCGTCGAGATCAAGGCCCGCTTCGACGAGCAGAACAACATCGGCTGGGCCCGCAAGCTCGAGAAGTACGGCGTGCACGTCGTCTACGGCATGCTCGGCCTCAAGACCCACTGCAAGCTGGCGCTCGTGGTGCGCGAGGAGGGCGACGGACTCCGCCGCTACGCCCACATCGGCACCGGCAACTACAACCCGAAGACGGCCCGCCAGTACGAGGACATGGGGCTGCTGACGTCGAACCCGGTCATCACCGACGACGTCGCCCGCCTGTTCAACCACCTCTCAGGCATGACGCAGGAGACCAACTACCGGCGCCTGCTGGTCGCCCCCCACGGCATCCGCAAGGGGCTGATCGACTACATCGAGGAGGAGATCGCCAACCACCGGAAGGGCCTGCCGTCGGGCATCAAGATCAAGACGAACTCTGTCGTCGACGAGGCCATCATCGACGCGCTGTACCGGGCCTCCCAGGCCGGCGTCCCCGTCGACATGCTGATCCGGGGCATCTGCACCATCCGCCCGGGCGTTCCCGGGCTGAGCGAGAACCTCCGGGTCCGGTCGATCCTCGGGCGGTTCCTCGAGCACTCCCGGGTCTTCTGGTTCGCCGGGGGCGGGAATCCCCGGGTGGGTATCGGCTCGGCCGACCTGATGCACCGCAACCTGGATCGGCGCGTCGAGGCGATCGTCGCTCTCTCCAACCCGGCCCACATCCGCCAGATCGAGAGCCTGTTCGAGCAGGCCTTCTCGCCGGAGACGGTGCACTGGGAACTCCTGGACGACACATGGACCTGCCACACCACGGACGCTGACGGGCACCCGCTCACCGATCTCCAAGAGAGCCTCATCCAGCAGACGGCCGCACGGCGTTCCTCGCGATGAGCAAGAAGGCGAAGATCCGGGCCGCGGGTGCGGTCGCGCTGCGCGGCACCGGCGACGACATCGAGGTGCTGCTGATCCACCGGGGTCGGTACAACGACTGGTCGCTGCCGAAGGGAAAGGGGAAGGTCGCGGAGCTGCCGCCCGTGACGGCGGTGCGTGAGGTCCTCGAGGAGACGGGTGTCACCGTCAGCCTCGGGATGCGGCTCCCCCGGATCCGCTACAACGTGCCCAAGGGCGCCAAGACCGTCGACTACTGGAGGGCCGAGGTCGTCCACGAGGGCCCCTTCGAGCCCAACGCGGAGGTCGACAAGGTGCGTTGGATGTCGATCGCGCAGGCGATGAAGAAGATGACCTACGCCGACGAGCGTCGCGTGTTGAGTGCCGCGTTGCTGGCCCCGCACAGCACCCCGCTGCTGCTTGTGCGCCACGCGAAGGCGATGCTCCGCAAGGACTGGAGCGGCAGGGACCAGGACCGCCGGATCACCGCGCGCGGCAGGAGGCAGGCGGACAGGCTGCGGCCGCTGCTCGGCGCCTACGGGACGCAGGAACTGATCTCGTCGTCGTCCGCCAGGTGCATGCAGACGCTGGCGCCGTACGCCGCCGAGCGGGGCCTGTCCCTCCACGCCGAGGAGATGCTCACGGAGGAGGAAGGCACCGTCCGCCCCAAGGACGTGCGCCGGTACATGGCGGGGCTGCTCGCCGGGCTCGAGGTGCCGACGGCCATCTGCGGGCACCGGCCGGTGCTGCCGTCGATGTTCGAGGGGCTCGGGCTGGACCCCCGGCCCATGGTGGTGAGCGAGGTGATCGTCATCCACCGCGACGACGAGGGACGACGGCTCGCGGTGGAGGTCCACAAGCCCACGGCCTGACCGCCGGAGCCGGGGAGGGGAAACCCTTCCGCATCGTTCACCTTCCGTTCACCATCGGCCAGCCAAGTCGTCACCTTGCGCGCCTAGCCTCCGAAGCGAAGCCGGGTCACCGGCGCGGGCCTCACGGCCCGACACCCCACACGTTCCGGAAGGTAACTCCCCGAATGAAGATTCGTCTCACCGCCGCCCTCGGCCTCTCCGCCGCGCTGCTACTCACCGCCTGCGCCGCCAACGAGGTTCCGGCCGGCACCCCGTCGGCGGACTCGACCGGCTCGGCCGGCACCACCTCGGCCCCCGGCACCCCGGCCGTTGAGCTCTCCGGCACCCTGTCGGCCAAGGGCGCCTCCTCCGCGAAGGTCGCCCAGGAGACCTGGACCGCTCTGTTCCAGACCGCCAACCCGGCCGTCACCGTCAACTACTCGCCCGACGGCTCCGGCGCCGGCCGCGAGGCCTTCATGGCCGGCGGCGCCGACTTCGCCGGATCCGATCGCGCACTGAAGATCGAGGAGAATGTCGCCGGCGCGTTCGCCGGCTGCACCCCGACCTCGACCGCCATCGACGTCCCGGTCTACGTGTCGCCGATCGCCGTGATCTTCAGCGTCGAGGGTGTCACCGACCTCAAGCTGACCCCGGAGGTCCTCGCGAAGCTCTTCCGCGGTGAGATCACCAACTGGAACGACCCGGCCATCGCCGCCCTCAACCCAGGCGTCAACTTCCCGGATCTCGCCGTCACGCCGGTGCACCGCTCCGACGAGTCCGGCACCACCGAGAACTTCACCGACTATCTCGCGGTCGCCGCGGAGGGCGTCTGGACCGACAAGCCCTCGCAGGAATGGCCGGTCCAGGGCGGGGAGGCCGCGAAGGGCACCTCCGGTGTCGTGCAGGCCGTCACCAGCGGCAAGGGCACCATCGGCTACGCCGACGCCTCCCAGGCCGGCGCGGCCAGCGTCGCGATGATCGGCCCCGACGGCGCCTTCGAGCTTCCGACCGAGGGCGCGGCGGCCGCCGCCGTCGAGAACTCACCGCTCGAGGAGGGCCGTGCGGCGGGCGACATCGCCATCAAGCTCGACCGCCGGGCCGCCGGCTACCCGATCGTGCTGGTCTCCTACGTCATCGCGTGCTCCGAGTACCAGGACGCCGAGAAGGCCGCGCTCGTGAAGGGCTACCTGAGCCTCATCGTGTCGGAAGAGGGCCAGTCGGCCGCCGCCGAGACCGCGGGTTCCGCGCCGCTGTCCGATACGCTGCGTGAGAAGGTCATCGCCGCCGTCGATTCGATCAAGTGATCCCGACGAACTGAGTCGACCGCGACGCGCCCATCCGAGCAGGGTGGGCGCGTTCCGCGGCTCAGGACAGGCCATCTCAGCACCACCAGGAGAACCGTCATGACCACCGACACCACGGAGCCGAGCGCCGCGGAGAGGTCCGCAGCCCTCGACGCCCTGCGGGGCGACCGCCGTCGCTACGGGGACACTCTGTTCAAGGGCACGGCCACAGCCTCCGGCACCGGCATCCTCCTCATCCTCGCGGCGGTCGCGACGTTCCTGACCGTCCTGTCCTTCCCGGCCATCACCTCCCCGGCCGCGGACCTGCCCTACGGCGCCTTCTGGTCCTGGGTGTTCCCGTACGCGGCGGGCACCATCTGGGCGGCGGGGCTGGCGATGCTGTTCGCCGTGCCCGTCGCCCTCGGTGTGGCACTGTTCATCACCCACTACGCGCCGCGGCGGCTGGCCGTCAGCCTGGGCTACATCATCGACCTGTTGGCCGCCGTGCCCTCGGTCGTGTTCGGTCTGTGGGGCATCAACGTGCTCGCCCCGATGCTGCAGCCCGCTTACGTCTGGCTCAACACGAACTTCGGCGACGTGTGGGGACTGTCCTGGCTGTTCGGCGGGACGGTGTCCGGCACCGGCCGCACGATCTTGACGGTGGCCCTCGTGCTCGCCGTCATGGTCCTGCCGATCATCACCGCGGTGTCCCGCGAGGTGTTCCTGCAGACCCCGCGCCTCCACGAGGAGGCGTCCCTGGCGCTGGGCGCGACCCGCTGGGAGATGATCCGCCAGGCTGTGCTGCCGTTCGGGACCCCCGGCATCGTGTCTGCCTGCATGCTCGGGCTCGGCAGGGCACTCGGCGAGACGATGGCCGTGGCCATGGTCCTCTCCCCCGGCAACGGCTTCCACACGCTGCTGCTGACGTCGTCCAACCCGAACTCGATCGCCGCGAACATCGCACTGCAGTTCCCGGAGGCCTACGGGCTGGCACGCAACCAGTTGATCGCCTCCGGCCTGGTCCTGTTCCTCATCACCCTCATCGTCAACATGGGCGCCCGGGCCATCGTCGCCCGGCGGTCCGAGTTCTCCGGAGCCAACTGATGACCGCCACCCAGACCGCGGCCCAGCCGCGCAACATCCTCAACTCGGCGCAGCTGCCGCGGTTCACGTCCCTGGGACTCCTGGCCGCCTCGATGGCGTTCAGCTTCGGGGTCCTGCTGGTGGGCGGCATCACCTCGGCGCTGGCCGGCCTGCTGCTCGGCACCCTCATCTACTTCGTGACGAACTTCGCGCTGTCCAGCGCCGTCGAGGGGCGCCGCAAGGCGACCGACCGGCTCGCCCGCAACGTCGTCACCTCCTTCTTCGTGCTGGCCCTGTTCCCGCTGGTCTCTGTGATCTGGGGGACGCTGTCGAAGGGTCTCACCCGCTTTGACGGCGAGTTCTTCAGCTCTTCGATGCGCAACATCATCGGCGCCGGCGGCGGCGCCGTCCACGCCATCTGGGGCACCCTGATCGTCACGAGCCTGGCGACGCTGATCTCGGTGCCGATCGGCATCATGTCGGCGATCTTCCTCGTCGAGTATGGCACCACCGGAAAGGCGGCGCTGCTGGCCAGGACGATCCGCTTCTTCGTCGACGTGATGACGGGCATCCCGTCGATCGTGGCGGGACTGTTCGCCTACACGATCTTCTCGATGCTGATGGGCCCCGGCACCAACAACGGCATCTCGGGCGCCGCCGCGCTGTCCGTGCTGATGATCCCCACCGTGGTCCGCTCCACGGAGGAGATGCTGCGGCTGGTGCCCAACGAGCTGCGGGAGGCGTCCTACGCGCTCGGGGTGCCGAAGTACCGCACGATCTGGCGCATCGTCCTGCCGACGTCGATCGGCGGCATCGTCACCGGCGTGATCCTCGGCATCGCCCGCGTGATCGGCGAGACGGCCCCGCTGCTCGTGACGGCGGGCATCACGGCCTCCATGAACCTCAACGCGTTCGCCAACGAGATGGCGACGCTGCCCGTGTTCGTCTACTACGAGTACACGACGCCGGGCACCGACCCGCAGAACTACATCGACCGCGCCTGGGCCGGCGCGCTGACCCTCATCATCATCGTCATGGGACTGAACCTGATCGGGCGCCTCGTCGCCTGGAAGTTCGCTCCCAAGACCGGCCGCTGACCCGAGAAGGAACCCATGTCCAAGCGCATCGAGATCAAGGATCTCAACATCTACTACGGCAAGTTCCACGCCGTCAAAGACGTCAGCATGGTCGTCGAGCCCCGCTCCGTCACGGCCTTCATCGGCTCCTCCGGCTGCGGCAAGTCGACGGTGCTGCGGTCTCTGAACCGCATGCACGAGGTCATCCCCGGCGCCTACAGCACCGGCAGCGTGCTGCTCGACGGCGTCGACCTGTACGACCCGGCGGTCGACCCGGTGCGGGTGCGGCGACAGGTGGGCATGGTGTTCCAGCGGCCCAACCCGTTCCCCACCATGAGCATCAAGGAGAACGTGCTGGCCGGCGTCCGCCTCAACAAGTCGCGGCTGAGCCGCTCCGAGGCGGACGAGATCGTGGAGCAGTCCCTGCGCGGCGCGAACCTCTGGAAGGAGGTCAAGGACCGCCTGGAGCGTCCCGGCTCCGGCCTGTCGGGCGGCCAGCAGCAGCGCCTGTGCATCGCCCGTGCCATCGCCGTCCACCCCGACGTCCTGCTGATGGACGAGCCCTGCTCCGCGCTCGACCCGATCTCGACGCTGGCGATCGAGGACCTGATCAAGCAGCTGAAGGAGACCTATACGGTCGTCATCGTGACGCACAACATGCAGCAGGCGGCCCGGGTCTCCGACCAGACGGCGTTCTTCAACCTGCGCGAGCACGGCAAGCCGGGCGAGCTGATCGAGATCGGCTCGACCGAGAAGATCTTCCACAACCCGGATCAGAAGGCCACCGAGGACTACATCACCGGCCGCTTCGGCTGAGCGGGGCCCCTCAGGCGAAGGGCAGTCGGACCTCCGGGCCGGCTGCGTGGACGCTCTCCGCGCCCGCGTGGCGGACCGACCAGGCCGCCGGGGCGTCCTGCGCCCGCACCAGGACCCCGTCCGCGTCGGCCGACACCTCGAAGACGGCGTCGGCGCCGTCGGGCCGCGGCACGACGACGGTCCGCGACATGCCCGGCTCCCAGCCGTACAGCTCGAGCGTGACGCCGTCGGCCCAGTCGTACTCGGGTCGGTCGTTGACGGCGCCGCGCGGCAGCACCGCGCCGGGGCGCGCCAGCAGCGGCACCGAGTGGAAGTCGTGGCGTTGCCGCACCCAGCGGGGGCCGGTGACGCTCGAGCCGTCGAGGACGCTCGTCCAGGTGCCCTCCGGCACGTAGAACGTCACCTCGCCGTCCTCGCTCAGCACCGGCGCGACCAGCAGCTGGTCGCCCAGCATGTACTGCAGTTCAACCCCGGCTGTGCCCGGGTCGTCGGGGAACTCGAAGTACATCGGCCGCATGACGGGGGTGCCCTGCTCATGGGCGAGGTCGCCCAGCCGGACGAGGTACGGCATGAGCGACAGCTTCAGCCGGGTGAACTCACGGGTGACGTCGACCGCCTCCTCGTCGAAGGCCCACGGCACGCGGTACGAGTCGGACCCGTGCAGCCGCGAATGGCTGCTGAGCAGGCCGAACGCCAGCCAGCGCTTGAACACGGTCGCGTCGGGGGTGCCCTCGAAGCCGCCGATGTCGTGGCTCCAGAACCCGAAGCCCGACGATGCGAGGCTGAGCCCGCCGCGCAGCGACTCGGCCATGGCGGGGAAGGTGGACTCGCAGTCGCCGCCCCAGTGGACCGGGAACTGCTGGCCCCCCGCGGTGGCGGAGCGGGCGAACAGCACCGCCTCCCCCTCGCCGCGGACCTCCGTGAGCAGGTCGAAGACGGCCTCGTTGTAGAGGTGCGTGTAGTAGTTGTGCATCCGCATCGGGTCGGAGCCGTCGTGCCAGACAACGTCGGTGGGGATCCGCTCGCCGAAGTCCGTCTTGAAGCAGTCGACCCCCTGGTCGAGCAGGCCGCGGAGCCTGCCCAGATACCAGGCCTTCGCATCGGGGTTGGTGAAGTCGACCAGCGCCATGCCCGCCTGCCACAGGTCCCACTGCCACACGGAGCCGTCGGCGCGGCGGACGAGGTAGCCGAGGTCGCGGCCCTCCTCGAACAGCGCAGAGCGGCGCGCGATGTACGGGTTGATCCAGGCGCAGATGCGCAGCCCCTTCGCCTTGAGCCGGGCCAGCATCGCGTCCGGGTCGGGGAAGGTGGCCGGGTCCCACGTGAAGTCGGACCAGTGGAAGCCCCGCATCCAGAAGCAGTCGAAGTGGAACACCGACAGCGGCAGGTCCCGCTCCGCCATCCCGTCGATGAAGCTGCTGACGGTCGCCTCGTCGTACTCGGTGGTGAAGCTGGTCGACAGCCACAGCCCGTAGCTCCAGGCGGGCACCTTCGCGGGGCGCCCTGTCAGTGCCGTGTAGCGGCGGAGCACGTCGGCCGGGGTCGGGCCGTCGATGACCAGGTAGCGGAGCCGCTGCCCCGCCACCGAGAACTGGGCCCGGGAGACCGACTCGGTGGCCAGCTCGTAGGACACGCGCTCCGGATGGTCGACGAAGACGCCGTAGCCGCGGTCGCTGAGGTAGAGGGGCACGTTCTTGTAGGCCTGGTCGCTCGAGGTGCCGCCGTCGGCCTGCCAGATGTCGACGCTCTGCCCGTTCTTGACGAGCGGGCCGAACCGCTCGCCGAGGCCGTAGAGGTGCTCGCCGGGCGCGATCGTCAGCTGCTCCCGGACGAAGTGCCCCTCGCCCGCGACCGTCAGGGCGCCGATGGACCGCTCGGTCGACGACGTCAGGACACGGCCGCCGCTGCGGAAGTCCAGCTGCCAGGGGGTGGTCTCCCGCAGCGCGGCGGTCAGCGTCCCGCTGGTCAGGGTGGACCAGCCGTCGGCGCTCGCGACACTCACCTCGGGCGAGCCCTCCGCCAGCCGGAACCGGGGCTCGGGCACTCTCTGGTCCCAGTGTTCGATGGTCACCCCGATGATGCCCTCGGCGGGCGAGTCGAGCGTCACCGTCAGCTGCGGGCAGTTGAGGGTGTCGCCGCGGCTCGCGACGGGCCGGGTGGGGGCGTGCGCCACGATGCGGTCGGCCGTCCGCTCGACCTCGGCGATGGCGCGGGGACGCAGTTCGGTGACGCCGGGCCGGAGCAGCCAGTAGCCGTCGGTGAACTTCATGGGTGGACCTCTCTCAGGGCAACGACGCCGCCGGGCGGCAGGGGGGCGACGCGGTCGAAGCCCGCGCCGGTGAGGACATCGGTGGCCGGTCCGCGCAGCGTCAGCGTCAGCGGGGCCGGGGTGTTGTTGAGGGCGAAGGTGACGCCGCCCCGGACGGCGATCTCGGCGCCGCCGACGTCGGCCAGCACGCCCAGGTCGGGCAGGATCCCGACCGCCGCGAGTGCGCCGTCGAGCAGGTCGGCGAGCCGGGCCGGGGGCAGGTCGCAGGCCAGGTAGGTGAACCCGCAGGTGGCCGAGGTGACGATCGCAGGCCCGAGGTCGGGGTGCAGGAAGGAGGCGCCGGGCCGGCCACCCGTCAGGGTCAGCTGCTCGGCCCAGCCTGTCACCTCGAAGTCGCCGAGGTCGGCCGAGGCGACGCCGATCGGCGCCGCGAGGGGCCACCACTGTTCGCCGCGGGCGCCGAGCAGGTCGGTCAGCCCGGCCGGGAAGGGGCCGGGCAGCAGCGCGGTGTTCCCATCGACGACGGCGGAGAACGGCCCCATGACGAGCTGACCGCCACGGGCCAGGTGCGTGCGCAGGCCAGCCAACGCCTCGGGGCGGAGCAGGTGCTGCGACGGCGCCAGCACGAGGTCGTAGCCGCCCAGGTCGGAGGTGGAGGCGACCAGGTCGACCCGGATCCCCCGCTCCCACAGCGGGCGGTACCAGGCGTGCAGCGTCTCCAGCGGGTCACGGTCGCGCGACGGGACGCTCGGCTCGCGCGCGGCCCACCAGGAGTCCCAGTCGAAGAGCATCGCGACGCGGCCTCCGACGGGGGCCCCGGCGACGCCGTCGAGCCGCGCGAGCTCCGCGCCGAGCGCGACCACGTCGCGGTGCAGCCGTGAGTCCTCGCCGGCATTGGGGAGCATGGCGGAGTGGAAGCGTTCCGAGCCGGAGCGGGACTGCCGCCACTGGAAGCTGAGCACGCCGTCCGCGCCGTAGGCGACGGCCCGCAGCACGTCCCGGCGACGCTGCGAGCTGGTCTTCGGCACGTTGTGCCGCCGCCAGTTCACCGCCCCCATGGCCTGCTCCATCATGAGCCACCGGCCGTTCCCGAGCGAACGCATGAGCTCGTGGACCAGGGCGGTGCGCGAGGGCTGCTCCTGGTCGGCCGGGTCGCCGTAGTGGTCGTCGGTGACGACGTCGACCTCGGCGGCCCAGGACCGGTAGTCGGCGAGCTCGAAGAAGCCCATGAAGTTCGTGGTGATGGGCCGTCCGCCGACGAGCGGCCGCAGCACATCCCGCTGGTCCCGGTAGCAGTCGAGCAGCAGGTCGGACACGAAGCGGCGGTGGTCGAGCCACTGGGCGGGGTTGAGCAGGTACGGCACGCGGCGCGGCACCCCCACCTGCGCCCAGGAGGAGTAGTGCTGGCTCCAGAAGGCGGTCCCCCAGGCCTCGTTCAGCACCTCCAGGGACCCGTACCGGGAGCGCAGCCAGGCCCGGAACCCCTCGGCGCACAGGTCGCAGAGGCAGCGCTGACCGTACTCGTTGCCGACGTGCCACAGCGTCACGCCGGGATGGTCGCCGAACTCCTCACCCAGTCGGCGGGCCACGTCGAGGCAGGCCGCGCGGTAGACCGGCGAGCTGGGGCAGAAGTGGTTCCTCGACCCGTGGCCCAGGCGGACGCCGTCCTCCGTGACCGCGAGGGTCTCCGGGTGGAGGGTGCCGAGCCAGGGCGGCGGCGACGCCGTCGGGGTGGCCAGGTCGACGGCGATGCCAGCGGCCCAGAGGTCGTCGACCACCCGGTGGAGCCAGGCGCTGTCCCACGTGTCGGGATCCGGCTGCAGGGTGCCCCACGAGAAGACGCCGACGGTGACGAGGGTGACCCCTGCGCGCACCATCGCGGCCACGTCATCGGCCCGCACCTGCTCCGGCCACTGCTCCGGGTTGTAGTCGCCGCCGTAGCTGATCCTCGTCATCTGCGGATTGTCCCCCGTCATCCCTTGACGGCGCCGAAGATGACGCCCTTCGTGAAGTGACGCTGCACGAACGGGTAGACGATCAGGATCGGGATCATCGCCAGGACGACGACGGCCATCTTGACCGGCAGGCCCGTGACAGCGCCCTCGATGATGTCCACCTGTCCGGTGCCGGAGCCGGGCAGGGTGGCCCCCTGCAGCACGTAGCTGCGCAGCACCAGCTGCAGCGGCCACAGGGTGTTGTCGTTGATGTAGAGCATGGCGTTGAAGAACGCGTTCCAGTAGCCGACGCCGTAGAAGAGGGCGACGACGGCGATGACGGCCTTCGACATGGGCAGCACGATCCGGGTCAGGATGCGCCACTCCCCCGCGCCGTCGATCCGGGCGGCCTCCAGGATGGCCGGCTCGATCTGCATGAAGAAGTTCCGCAGCAGGAGGACGTTGAACGCGCTCACCGCGCCGGGGAGGATCAGCGACCACAGGTTGTCGATGAGGCCGAGCCCGCTGACCACCAGGTAGGTGGGGATCATGCCCGCGCCGAAGAACATCGTGACGATGAAGACGAACAGGATGGGGCGGTGCCCCAGCGAGTTGGGCCGCGACAGACCGTAGGCCGCCAGGATCGACACGGCTGTCGACAGCAGCGTGCCGACGCCCGTGACGAACGTGCTCACGAGCGTGGCCTGCGTGACGATGCCTCCGGAGAGGATCTGGCGGTAGGCGGCGAGCGTCAGCTCGTCCGGCACGGACACCATGCCGCCCGCCCTGGTGACGGCGGCGTTGGTCGACAGCGACGTGATGACGATCATCCACAGCGGATACAGCACGGCCAGCGAGATCAGGACGAGGATGATGCCCTTGCCGAGCGTGCCCAGCAGGCTCGGCTCCTCGTCCCAGACGGGCCGCTTGCTGCGCCGACGCGGCCGGGCGGGCGTCGTCGTCTCGGGTTCGGAGATGGTTGCGGTACTCATGCCTTCTGGTACACCCCTGCCTCGCCGAATGCGTGTGCAATCTTGTTCGCGCCGAGGACCAGGCCGAGGCTGACGACGCCCTTGACCAGGCCGGCCGCGGCCGCGAAGCTCCAGTCGCCGTTGATGACGCCCTGGTAGTAGACGTACGTGTCGATGACCTCGCTGGTCTCGGCCCCGACCGCGGAGCGTTGCAGGATGAGCTGCTCGAATCCGACGTTGAGGGCGTCGCCGAGGCGGAGGATCAGCAGGAACACGATGGTCGGCCGCATGGCGGGCAGTGTGATGTGCCACATGCGTCGCCACCGGTTGGCGCCGTCCATGGCCGCCGACTCGTAGTGCGCCGGGTCGACGGTGGACAGCGCGGCCAGGAAGATGATGATGCCCCAGCCCGCGTCCTTCCAGATGGACTGCGACGTGATGAGCACCAGGAACGTGTCCGGGTTCGTCATCAGGTCGAAGCCGGTGTAGCCGCGCGCCGTCAGCAGCCGGTTGATGAGGCCGGCCCCGCCGAACAGCTGCTGGAAGACCGTCACGACGATGACCCAGCTGAAGAAGTGCGGCAGGTAGACGACCGACTGCACCACGGTGCGGACCTTGCCGGACACCACCGAGTTGAGCAGCAGGGCCAGCACGATGGGGATCGGGAAGTAGAACACCAGCTGGAACAGGGTGATGACCAGCGTGTTACCGACGGCGTGGAGGAACTGCGGGTTGTTGAAGACCCGCACGAAGTTCGCCCAGCCGACGAACGGGCTCTCCCGGATGCCGACGTAGGGCGAGTAGTCCTGCCAGGCGATGACGTTGCCGAGCATCGGGAGGTAGGCGAAGACCATCAGCAGCAGCACCGCGGGGATCGTCATCAGCAGCAGCGGAGCATCGCGCCGCAGGCGGGTCGTAAAGGAGAGCGCCCGGTGCGGCGTGGGGGTCTCCGCACCGGGCGCTGTTGGCGTGCGTCGCATCGGCCTACTGCTCGTCCAGGATCTTCTGGTAGAAGGTCCGCAGCTCCTCGCCGCCGGACTTGCGCCAGGTCTCGACCGCCGCATCCAGGTCGGAGAGGCTCTTGCGTCCGCGGGCGATGTCCTTCTCCAGGTCGGTGAAGGGGGTGGCCAGCGACGCGTACTCCGACGGCTCGGCGATGTTGAGCCCGTAGAAGACCGGGTCGACGAAGTGCTTGGCCGTCTCGTTGATCCAGGTGCTGGACGCCTCGACGTAGCCGGGGAACTGGACCTTGGTGTTGGCCACCGGCGGGTCGACGAGGAAGATGTACGTCGGCTGCAGTTCGGTGGCGGCAAGCTCGGTGCTGACGGGCAGCCCGTCGCCGTCGATCGTGTAATGCTCATTCTCGACGCCGAAGTTGATGAGCTGGTATTCGGTGGTCCCGAAGGGAGAGGCCAGGAAGTCGGCGATCTTCAGGAGTTCCTTGATCTTCGCCTCGTCGTCGGTCTTCTTCAGGTAGGACATGATGCTGGCGGCATTGCCCTTGTAGATCTTGACATCCGTGCCGTTGACGCCGAACACCGGCATGGGGCGCTGCGAGTAGCCCGGGTTGCTGCCCAGGTTGCGCTGGAGCGCCTCGGACCAGCCGCCGATGCCGTCGTTGGCGATGAGGGTGCGGCCCGACTCGAAGCGGGTCTTCGCGTCGCCGTTGTTGCCGGCGACCGCATCCGGGTGCACGACGCCGGCCTCGAACAGCTTGCGGATCCACTCGAGGGCGCCGCGGTACTCCTCGGTCTCGACCCGGTGGACAAGCTTGTCGCCGTCGAGCTTCCACTTGGACGGCGTCTCGTACATGTTGGCGGCCTGCGTCCACAGGTCCTCGGCACCGTAGACACCCTTGCCCGGGTCGGTCAGCTGCTTGGCGAGCTCGATCAGTTCGTCCGGCGTCGTCGGAAGGTCGGTGATGCCCAGCTCGGCGAAGATGTCGTCGCGGTAGAACAGAGGGTTCGGAACACCGCTGTCGGGCATCGGGAGGCCGACGAGCTTGTTGTTCCACACGCAGAAGCGCCAGGCGTCGGTGGGGATGTTGGCGAGGTTCGGGTACTCCTTGACCTTGTCACCGGCCAGGTAGGGCGTCAGATCGGTGAACAGCTGGTCGACGGCGGTGCCGAAGCGCGGCGGGACGTTCCAGGAGGGGATGCACACCCAGTCCGCGATGTCCTTCGGGGATGCGAGGACGGCGGCGAGCTTGTCGCCGTAGGTGTTGCCGTCGGAGATCTGGAACTCGACCTTGCTGCCGATGGCCTTGTTCACCGTGTCGAAGTACAGGTTCCCGGTGGTGGGCGGGATGGCTCCCCACAGCGGCGTCATCGCCTTGTAGGTGCCCCCGGAGCCGGGCGGGGCGGGGAAAGCCTGGACGAACTCGGGGATCGACGTGTATCCGCTCGCGGGTGCCGGGAAGTCCGGTTGCACGTACTCCTTGGGGATGTAGCTGGGAAGGATCTCGCCAGCGCCGGCGCCGGACGAGGTGGCGCCGCCGGGTGTGCCTGCCCTCCCGGGGAGGTGCCGCCGTCGGTGCCCGCGCAGCCGGACACGACTGCGGCGCCTGCGATCCCGGCCGTGACGCCGAGGAATCCCCGCCGGGAGACGTGGGTGGGAATTGCGTTGATCATGCTCGCTACTTCACTTCCTTGTGAGCCGGATGGTCTTTATCGAAACGCTTCGATATGCTGACCATAGATCATCGACCAATCGGGCGCAACCACTTTCCAGGGCCGTTGATTCCCTACTTCACTGTCGAAGGAGCCTCCCTATGACCCCGTCGCTGAACCGCGACCACCTCGTCGCCCTCGTCGATGCCCACCTCGCGGGACTCGACGACGCCACCGTCGTCGCCCTCCTGCATCAGGTGCAGCCGGCGCTGCCGGAGCTGGGGCTCCGCGAGTTCCACACCGGCGCGGAGGCCCTCCACGGAGTGGCCTGGCGGGGCACGGCGACCGTGTTCCCCCAGCCGCCCGGCATGGCCGCCGCCTGGGACGCGGACCTGCTGCGCGAGATCGGCGCGGCGACCGCGTCCGAGCAGCGCGCCAAGCACGCGGCCGACCCCGTGGAGAACTCACTGAACGTGTGGGCCCCGGTCGTCAACGCCCAGCGGCACCCGCTGTGGGGCAGGAACGAGGAGGGGTACTCCGAGGACCCGCACGTCACCGCGGAGTGCGCCATCGCGTACGCCTCCGGGCTCCGCGGCGACCACCCCGTCTTCTGGAAGACCGTCCCGACGCTCAAACACCTGCTCGCCTACAACAACGAGCTCGACCGGTGCACGTCGTCGTCGAACCTGCCGCCCCGCGTGCTGCACGAGTACGACCTGCCCGCCTTCACCGAGCCGGTGGCCGCCGGGGTCATCGGCGGGGTGATGGCCGCGTACAACCTGGTCAACGGCCGCCCGGCGCACACGTCGCAGGAGCTGTACGGGGCCCTGCGGGAGCACGCGCCCGACCTCGTGGCCGTCTCGGACGCGTATGCGCCCACGAACCTGACGGAGGCGGAGCGCGCGTTCGCGACACCCGCCGAGTCACACGCGGCCGCCATCCTGGCCGGCCTCGACTCGTTCACCGACCGCGACGCGGACAGCTCGCACACGATCGGCGCGATCACCGCGGCCCTCGAGCAGGGCCTGCTCTCAATGGCGGATGTGCGGATGGCGGCACGACGGCTGCTGCTCATGCGCGCCCTCACCGGCGAGCTGACCCCCGGGGCCGATCCGTACCGCGACATCCCCGCCGACGCGATCGACACCCCGGGGCACCGGGAACTCGCCCGGCGGTCGGTCTCCGCACAGGTGGTCATCCTGGACAACGACGGCGTCCTGCCGCTGCCCACCCGCGGACAGCTCGGCGTGTTCGGGCCGCAGGCCGACGTGGTCCGCCACGACTGGTACTCCGGCACCCCGCCGTACATGAGCACCATCGCCGACGCCGCCGCCGAGACGCACGAGGTGCTCCGCCACGACGGCGCCGACAGGGTGATCCTGCGGTCGCCCCACACCGGGCTCCCGCTGACCCGGGCCGCCGACGGGGTCCTCGTCGCCGACGAACTGCGTCCCGACGCCGACAACGTGCTCGCGTTCACCGACTGGGGCGCCGGCGCGTGGACGATCCTCCACGACGCCAGCGGGTTCCTCGTGCGTGGATCCGACAACGGCATGGTCCACGTGGACTCGACCCGTCCCGGCGGCTGGGTCGCCCATGAGGTGTTCGGGAGACACGTGCACGCCGACGGCACCTGGTCGCTGCAGCACCTGGGCTCGCGGCGCTGGTTGCGTACGGAGAGCTGGGGTGGGCTCGTCTCCGCGACGGCCGACACGTTGGAGGGGGCGGACAGGTTCGCCGTCGAGGTCGTCAGCGGCGGTGTCGACGAGGTGGCCCGCCTGGCGGCCGGCTGCGACACGGTCCTGGTCGCCGTCGGCAACGACCCGCACATCAACGGCCGCGAGACGGCCGACCGTCCCTATCTCCATCTCCCGCCCGCACAGCAGGAGCTGTGGGCTGCAGCCCGGGGCGCCCAGCCGGCCGCCGTGCTGACGATCGTCTCCTCCTATCCCTACTCGCTGGAGGGCGTCGCCGATGGCGCCGGTGCGATCGTGTGGACGAGCCACGGCGGTCAGGAGCTCGGTCACGGGCTGCTGGACGTCCTCGACGGTCGGGTCGAGCCGACGGGCCGGGTCGCCCAGACGTGGTGGGCCGACGAGGCGCACATCGGCGACATCTTCGACTACGACATCATCGGCTCCGCCATGACGTGGTGGTACAGCCCACACCGGCCGCTGTATCCGCTCGGCCATGGCCTGACCTACGGCGAGGTCCGCTACGACGCCGTCGAGGTGATGGCCGGCGCCGCGGCAGCCGCGGTGACTGTCACCAACGTCGGCGGCCGGGTAGCCCATGAGCTGGTGCAGGTCTACGCCGTCAACGAGGATCCCCGGATCGGGAGGCGGCTGCTGGGGCACGCGCGCGTCACGGTGGAGCCCGGCGCCCGGGAACGGGTGGAGGTTCCGCTGCGGCCGGACCGGCTGCTCATCTGGGAGCCTGTCGCGGCCGCGTTCGCGCCGGCGGCGACGCCGTGGCGGGTCGTCGCCGCCCCGTCGGCGGGGCTGGACGGCCCGTCGGTCGCGCTGGAGGCCCCGCTCGGCGAAGAGCGTGTCCACCAGCTGCCGCTGCAGGCCTGGCACGCGCCGCTGTGGCGCGACGTGGTCGGAGTACCGACCGGGCTGCTGGCGGGGACCGCCTACCGGGCCAGGCGTGGCGACGGCGAGCTGACGTGGCCACACGTCGAACCCCTGCCCGGGGAGCTGAGGCTGCTCGTGCGTGCCGACAAGGGCGCCGGCGGGGAGATCGTCGTCTCCGCCGGAGGCAGGAGCGTCACCGTCAGTCCAGAGCCGGCCCGGGAGGGCGAGTGGCACGAGGTCGCGGTCGCCTCGCCGGCGCCGGGCGCCACCGCCCTGACCGTGCGCCTACACGGCACGACGGCGGTCGCGGAGGTTCGCACCGGCTAGTTCCCCCCGCACTCCAGGAGGCCGGTGGCCGCCTTCAGCCGCAGCACCCGGGCGGCGGAGGCGGTCACCCGCTCCTCGAAGGCGGGATCGACCTCGGCCAGGGTGTCGGGGACCATCCCGAAGTTGCGGTCAGCGACCGTAGCCGGCCTGCCGGCGGCGACGCTCCGCACGAGCCTCGTCGGACTACGACCAAGTTCGTGACATCCACGTCACCGACGACGAAGTACTCACTATTTCCGGGTCCGAGGCGACGCCGAGATTGGCCGCGACCCGGGCGATGGACATCCTGTCGACCACGATGGACTTGACTGCCTGCATGACCGATCCACGCGACAGCCTCGGGGACCATCCCGAAGTTGCGGTCAGCGACCGTAGCCGGCCTGCCGGCGGCGACGCTCCGCACGAGCCTCGTCGGACTACGACCAAGTTCGTGACATCCACGTCACCGACGACGAAGTACTCACTATTTCCGGGTCCGAGGCGACGCCGAGATTGGCCGCGACCCGGGCGATGGACATCCTGTCGACCACGATGGACTTGACTGCCTGCATGACCGATCCACGCGACAGCCTCCCCTTCGACGGCGCCGCCGCCCTCACGTCATGGCGCCACACCCTGCCGCACGGCCAACACCGGTATCGCGGGACCACCACTTCCAGGATCGTGGGCTTCCAGCCGAACGGGACATGCGCCAACCGGCGCAGCACCGCATCATGCCGGACCCCGGCCCGGCGCAGCCCGGACACGTCCGAAGGCAAACGCCCGCGATGCGTGATGCGCACCACGACTGATTCCGTCGGACACACCATTCCGCCCCTGCGACTACCGATGGCCAAGCGATCAAGAAGGATACTGCGCCAGCACAGCCTCACAGAAGACCGCAGGCGGACGATACCCGTGAGCATCAATATAGTGAATGATCAACGTTGGCGCGGCGAAAACCTGCTCACGATCACGAACCCAGATTTCAGCATCACCCAAGTTGACGAACTTCCCGGGATCTTCTGCCCCAGTCACCGAGATTGGAGACTCCTCCGTGCAAAATTCACAATAATGATAACCCCTCATCCGTTCCTCCGGCTCGAAGGCAAGATGAACGAGCCTGTCACGAACCCGCGGATCACATCCACCGGTCGTGAACGCATGCCCAGCCTCCAGCCAGCCAACCGCCACCCTTCCATCCCCATCCGGCAAAGACGTCAAGTCCTCGAAATACATTGCTCAACACTCCTTCAAGACCAAAAACAACCTAAATACCAGCTCTCAACAGCCAGACACAACACTACCATTCTATGCCGCCACCTAGTCACGTCGCCGGCGGGCGCCGAACTTGCGACACGAAGCCCAATGGACGATACCCATCCCGGGTTTCAACAGTTCCGCCAAGTCAGTTGCATCTTCAACAAGCACCGACCCCGAAGCAACCTTCAAATCTTTCGGAGCCATTAGCGTGTAGTTGAGAACTGTCCCACCCGGCCCGACAGCTTCAACGTGAGCCAGTTCCTCCCCCAACTCGACTTTCAACCCCACCGAGTCCACAATCCCCTCACCATCCTCAGCATAGAACTTGATCGTGGTCCCTTCAGGCACGGTCACCTCACCCGACCCTAGGCGGTACTCACCATGCCCCGCGAAGACTGTTTGACCATCAGCACGGCCACCCTGCACGACCTCACGTGCATACTGACCACCATTTGACCCTCGGGGCGACCGCACGGAAGCGCCCCGTACACTCGCGGGATTGGATTTCTTAAGAGCCGACTTCACCGACGTGACACTCTTGGCCGCGCTAGCCTTCACCGACCGCATGGCGTGAGCGCCCGTCGACTTCACCGAGTTCACCGCACTCTTCGCGGCCTGCTTCACCGCGGCCTTCGTCACGCCCTTCACGGCAAGTTTCGCTGCCAGCTTCAGAGCTCCCTTTGCCGGCGAGATCAAGCTCGACACCGTGTCGACCACCATCGCAGTCGTATAGCCAGCCCTATACGCAGCCGAGTTCCGATTCACCCCCATCCTGTCCTCGAACCGCGAATAAGCGTTCATCGCCCCATTCGCCCACCGCGACGCCGTCTGAGACGCCTCCGACCACTTCTTCCCCGACACCCACAACGCCGCCGTCGCACCCAACTGCCCCATCTCGACAGCCGACTGCACCACATACTTCCCAGCACCCGCGACGAAATTCTTCCCCGCGTTCAACACCGACTTCCACGACCACGCACCCGACGGATCAGCATCATTGACCGGATCACCATTGGTATACGAATAACCATTCAACGACAACGGATTCGACGGATCCAACACCGGATCCACCGAAATGAACCGGCCCGTCTGCGGGTCATACTTCCGCACCCCCATATCAACCAGACCAGTCGAAGAATCCACCGGCTGATCCAGGAACCCCCGCCCGTTCACCCACGGCCCCTTAGCCATGGCAACCTCGATGCCATACGGGTCACTCACGCGCCTCGTCACCGTGGCAAGGTTGCCCCAGTCAATCGCGGTATGGCTGGTGCCCACCTGATCCGAGAAGAACGCCCTCACACCATCAGGACTGCGCTGCGCGATCGTCTGCCCGTCATACGAGTAGTACCGGGTAGCCTTCACCGTCGACCCGGACAACACCAGATCCATACCCGGCAGGAACAGGGTGGTCCCCGTCGGATCAGTGCGCAGCACCTCAGAACCGGCCGCGCTGTAGACGAACCTAGAGACCTGGCTCCCCGCACTGACAGACGCCAGCGAACCATCCGGGTTCCACACATTCGTCTGGGTGCTGCCAGCGACCGTCCGAGACACCGTGTTGCCCGCCGCGTCGTAGGTGTACGAGGCTGTCTTCGTCATGGTGCCCGTCACCGTCGCGTGGCTGGTCAACGCATGCGCGTGCCCTGCGGTCCCGTAGGCGTAGGTAGATGAGGAGGGCACCAGAGCCGACGCGGCGACAACCTTGTTCACCTTCGAGGTCAGCCGGTTCCCAACATCATCAAACGTCCACGACTGCCACAGCGGCATCACGCCACCAACCTGGCTGTTCGCCGTCGCCGTCGGGGCCGTCTGGCATTGATCCGTCGCCGTCCACGCATCAGTCAACCGCTGAAGCGGATCAAACTTGTAACACACCGTCCGCACGTTCGGCTGACCCGAGGCGGCATAGTGGAGCCCCGAATCAATCCGGGTGATCTTGCCGGCCTGGTCGTAGGTGTAGGCGTGGCGGGCAACCTGAGGCTGCGCCGATGCCGCCGACAGCGTGGAGGAGGTGACCTGCAGCGTCTCCGGGTCCTGGGTGGTGGACCACACCAGGGTTCCGCCCTCCCGCCCAGTGACCTGGGTCGTCTGCCCAAACGGGTTGTAGACGGTCTCGGTGACGTACTGGTTGGCCCCCGTCATGGTGGTCGCCAGGCCTTGCGCGTCATACCCGTAGGTCAACGTCTCGGCCGCGAGCCCCCCGGCCGCAGGCAGAGTGGCCGTCTTGATACTCCCCGTCGGCGTGTAGCTGACGGTCGTGGCATAGGAACCCGCCAACGCACCTTCACTCGCAGGCACCGTCGTCTTCGTCCCGGTAGGCAGACCGAAGCCGTTGTAGCCCGTGACCTCCTCAACAAGCACATTGGCCTGATTGCCCCTCAGATACGTCTTGGCGAGGGTCGGCAGACCCGGCTTCAGGGTGTCGTAGGTCCACTCCCCCTGCAGCACCAGCGGAGAGCCACTGCGCACCGACGTCTTGCGCCCAAGCACGTCGTAGCCGTAGACCACCGCGCCAGCACCGCCGCGGGCATCTGTAGTCGACAGCAACTCGCCCGTGTGGTTGTAGGCAAACGTGCTGGTCCCGGCATCAGGGTCACTCGACGAGATCAACCGTCCCGCCAGGTCATAGCTGCTCGTCCACACCGCCCCGGAGGCATCGGTCAGCTTGACCATCTGCCCGTCGTGGTCGTGCTCGTACTTGGTGGACGTGAAGGTTCCCCCGGTCACGGTACTTCCCGAGACGGTGGGCGCGGTCTTGTAGAGGCGCAGCTCGACCGTGTTACCGAGGGAATCGAAGACGGCCTGGGTTGTGGTACCCCCCGCCGGCGGGATCTGGGTGATCCGGTCCCCGCCGTAGATCGTCTTTGACCGTCGCGACTCCACCAGGCCGCGATACGAGATCGTCTCGACGGGACGACCAGCCTGGTCGTACTTGGCCACCGTGCGCGAGTCGATGGTCGAGTCGGCCGTGGTGACCAGGGACGCCGCCGGCGCCCCGAGCGCATACCAATGGTTGTTGGTCTTAACAGCCCAGCCGTGCGAGTCGTAGGCCACGTCGTCAATTACCCGGCCCCCGCCAGCGGCATCGCTCTGGGTCTGCACAAGTTGCGCAAACTTGTCGAAGAGCTGGATCGTGGTCGTGTAGGTGATCGCGGACCCGTCGGAGACGGCCTGCTGGGTGGTGATGGCATCGACGCCGTTGGGAGACACGGCGTAGGTGTGCTTCGTGGTCGCCGGCCCGCTTCGGGGAAAACCGGGCTCCCACACTGCCACGATCCGCCCCAGCGCGTCATACTCCACCTCGGTGACCATCCCGGCCACTGTCGTCACCTTGGTCGGCCGTCCACGCAGGTCGAGGATCTGGGTCTGGGACTGGCCAAGCGGGTTGGTGGTCTTCATCGACGTGGCCACACCGCTGGCGGGCGTGAAGCTGGTCGTGAAGGTCCGGCCGACCGTGTCGGCTGGGCCAGTGTATTCGGTGGCGCTCACCGCCCGCCCGTACGCGTCGAAGGTGTTCTTCGTGGTGGCGTACTCGACGGTCCCGGCCGTGTTTGTCACCGCGGAACTGCCCTGCGTCATGTTGCCTGCGCCGGGAACCGCACCAAGTGTTGTGGAGCCGTCATAGAAGTAGCGCTGCGAGTCGAGCAACTCTCCCGTCGGCGCGCCGGACCCCGGGCACGCGCCCGCGTACCGGTTCTGCTCCGCAGGTAGCAGCAGGATGTTGCGCGTCGGGTTGGTGGCGTAGCTGGTCGTGGTGCAGACGGAGGGCTTCCCGTCGGCGCTCTCGGTGACGGCCAGGGCACGGCCCAAGGAGTCGAACCGCGTCGCCGTGGTGACGGCATGCGTGCCGCCAGCGGCGATCGTGGAGATCGACCGGTTACGCGGCGAGACAGTCACGACCGCCTCTGCCGCCGGTAGACCGGTCCGCGCGTGAGTCGCCGTCGTAGCCACCTTGAGGAACTCGGAGAGACTCTTACTCAGCAGCGTGGCACCGTCAAAGGTCTGCGTCTCGTAGACCTGACCGTTGAGATACTCGTAGTCCGTGGCGGACTCGCCGAGCGAGTTGGTGACCGTGACGCTTCGGGAGCCACTGGGGAGCTGGTCGCCATGCATCCCGCGGAAATACCAGGTCTTCGTCAAAGTCTGCTTATCGGCACCATTGACCGTATTGACCGTGGGATCACCGGTCCGGGTCTCCACGTCTCCACCTGCTGATAGCCGCGGAACTGGCCATAGGTGCGGTCGGCCGCCTTCACCAGCTCGTTGTCGTCGAAGCGCCAGGCCGGCGTGCCCACGTAGGTATAGGAGCTGAGCTGCGATGGCGACACACCCGCCGGGTCGATCGTCCGCACCGCCTCGACCACGTACTTGTGGAAGAAATCCACGGACGAGGTGCTCTGCCCTGGGGAGGCCCACTTCACCGGAAAACATCGACGGGTGTTGTCCTGCAACGACCCCGTGTTCGGGACGCTGGAAGCGGTGCAGTCCTTGGTGGAGTACGTCACCTGGGTAACGGCACCGTTCTCCGCGACGATGGAGGACACCCGCCACATCAGCATCGGGGCGAGCGCACGATAGCCATCGACGCGGTTATCCATCAGGATCCCATTGAAAGTAACGGGCGGCTCAGTCAGCGCGGCGCCAGACTCCGTGTAGCCCGTGTGAGTGATCGACTTCAACCACAGCGCCTTGTCACCATCGTCCGGGTAGGATTGCTCGAGGGCATAGCTGTCCAGCTTCTTCAGCGAGCCGGGCTGCCCGGCATACATATCGACCCTGATGAGCCGCTTCCGAGACCAGAAACTCGGTGCCCAGTTGTTACAGACCCCAGACGCGGCACAAGCCTGATCCTGGGGCGTATCAGGCCAATAGATGGCGTTGGCTGCCGTGAACAGGGCCTCGGCGCAGGTGAACGCGCTTGTGGGGATGCAGCGCTCCGCCATCGTGAACTCGATCTTGGCGGTGGCGGAGGCACCGTAGACGGATCCAGACCTGTTGGTCAGGCCGTACTCGATCCGCTTCAACGAACCGCCACGCACATACTGCACCAAGGTCGAGCCCAGGTTCGCGTTGTAGTAGTTGGTTTCCTTGTTGTAGTAGTACATCGCCGCATTGCCGTTGGCATCCTCGACATAGTCGAGGTTCCATCGCCAGGCCTGAATGCATCGCGAACTGGCAAACCCGGCGCTCGAGTAGCAGGGATCACCCGCCTTTACCCCGTAGACCGGCACTGTCCAGGTGGATTCGGTCGGCTCCTGGGTGGTCCGGCCAGGGCCATAGTTACGGCCAAACTCGTAGACGGTTCCGTCGGGCATAGTCAGGCGCCAATACTCGCCGTCCTTAGCGCCGTTATCGGCCCCCGTGCGCCGCTCCACGAGGGTGCCGTTGTCCTCCTGCGGATGCCACGTTCCCGAGGCATCGTCCTTAATCAACGTCGCGGAGTTGGCCCCAAGTGACAGGTTCAGCACCTCACCCTGCCAGCAGAGATCCTGACGCCCGGCACCTGCGGTGGTGTCGGCGCAGGCGAGATAGCTGCGCTCGATATACCCCGCCTCGTAGCTCCACCCCTGGCCGATCCATCCGGGCTGGTTGTTCGTCGACGCGATCCGCCCATCGACGACGGCAGAGTTGTAGGAGATCGCCACATCAGGCGTGACCTCACTCTGGTTTCCAGCCGGTGGTGTGATCATCGGATAGCTCCAGGTGAACGCGCCGGTACCTCCCGAGACCCCCCATTTCGACGAAGGGGCAAGCGAGGAGGCCGCGAACGAACCGTTCGAGCCCGAGGCGGCTGCCGCGAGAGCAACGACAGTCCTTGCAGCCCTGGCATTCGAACCCGCGGTCGAGTCTTCCACGACGGTGTCCGCGCTGACGAAGCCGCCGTCCGCCTCGGATAGCTGGGCCGAGACGGTCTGCCCAACCGGGTCGTTGACGCTCGGCAGCGGGGTCTGGACCTGACACTGAGGATCCTCCGGAGTGGTAAGTGCACACTCAGGCAGCGAGACGGCCGTGAGACGCTCACCAAACCCCGCGCCACCCGCGTCGGCGAACCCCTCGTAGCCGATCGTCACGGCGAGGTCCGCCTCATCCACGGCCGTTGAGACAGCCACGACGACCCCGTCCACCCCGAGCTGCTCAACCTCGGCCCGGGCCAACACCTCAATATCGGCGCCCCCTGCAGCCTCGACCGCCACCGGCAGTCCACCGACCTCAACCGGAGTTGATGCGCTCTCGTCATTGACTGCCGTCTTGGCATCGGGCCACTCCGGCAACTCAGGAGCCGAGGCCGTTGGCTGCTGGCCCTTGTCCGAGGCCGCCTCAGGGTCGTCCACCGCCACCAGCGGCTTCCAGACTTGAGGCTTGGGCGCCCAGTTCTTCGGAATCTCAGACTCGTCGGCCCCAGCGGGCGGGGCGGCCGTAAGGACCAATCCAAGGCAGACAAGAAGGGTAGTAAGCACGACGGGGAGACGCCGAAGACCTGCCAGCACCATTGCTACTCCAGACCCCGGCGGTGTCAATTCGTCGAAGCAACATCGGCTGCGAGGAGGGCTTCGAATTTTTCTCTTGGGGTGTAGAAGCCAAGGGATGCTCGGGGCGGTCGTTGAGTTCATCAGCGATCGCGTCGAGGTAGGCCTGGTTGCTGGTGATGTAGGTCCCCTTGGGTAGGTACTCCCGGATCAGGCCGTTGGTGTTTTCGTTGGTGCCCCGTTCCCATGGCGAGCGGGGATGGGCGAAGTAGACAGGCAGGTTCACAGCAGCGGTCAACCGGGCATGCTCGGCCATCTCTGTGCCCTGGTCCCAGGTCAGCGAGGTTCGTAGTACCTCAGGGAAGGGCCACATCCGCTCGGCCACCGTGTCGGCTACCGCGACGGCTTTCTTCCCTTCGGGAAGGCCGCAGATGACTGTGAAACGGGTGACGCGTTCAACCAGCGTGGCTGCCGCTGATTTGCCGTGGGCACCGATGATCAGGTCTCCCTCCCACGCGCCGGGGATCCTGCGTTCGGGGACGTCAGCGGGCCGGTCATCGATCGAGACCATCGCGACGATCGGCGCTCCGCGCCCTTCCTTTGAGCGTGGTTTACGGCTGGTGCGCTTGGACCTGAGCATCACCGAGTTACGGGCCAGCTCGCCCTTGGGGAGGGCGTAGATGAACCGGTAGATCGCCTCATGGGAGACCTGAGCACCATCAGCGGGTGTGGAGTGGACCATGGTCTCCACAGTGGGGTCAGTGGCCTCCAGACGCAACCGTCCAGCGATCTGGCGTGGTGTTCGGGATCGTTTCAGGTCGCCCAGCACGCGGGCCCGCAGTACCGGGTCGGCATCGATTTTGCGGGTCTGGGGGCGTCGGCGGCGGCGCTGGGCCTCGACGTCGGCTCGGACCACGCGGTAGCCGCAGGTCTTGGTGGCGTTACGACGGACTTCACGGCTGATGACGGACGGGGCCCGGTCAAGGTGGACCGCGATCCGTCGGATACCCCAGCCGGCCTTCAGACCTGTGGAGATCTCGGCCCTGTCGTGGGCGGTCAGTGGTCGTCGTTGCGTCACGCCGGAGAACCTCTCATCAACCTGCAGTGTTGCTTCCACGGTATGACACTGCCCCCAGCATCGCCACCATTTGCCTCAATTGCTGGACTTGCCGGGAACCCTAACAGGCACACCCCGGGCGATAATCGTCGGGGCCCCCATTAGCCGACCCCGTCGGAGAATCAATTACCCTGCCAGGGCATGATGCTGTCAGCCACTCGCTGAAACCACCTCGGTTATGGCCGAAGGTCACGACTGACCTCGCCGGAACACACTAAGCTCACCGACCCTGACCTTCGAGACCCGCTCCGATGGGAGCACGCAAATGGTGTCGTCGACGGGTGACGCGCTGCTCGTCTCTCCAGCCCCGATGATGTGGGACTCAACCGCTGCCGCCGGCACAGAGCCGAGCGCAACCTCGAGCGGGGACTCCCTCATTGAAGTACCGGTGGAGGCCGAGTCGATCCAAAGGCACACGACAGTTCTCACCCTGACACCCGAGGCCGAGGAACTCACTGGCGCGGACGTCACCTACCCGGTCTTCATCGACCCCTCGATCGGGCCGAGCCGCCTGAACTACCTCGTCGTCCGAAGCAACGCGTCGTCCTACTACAACAACAGCGCCGAGACCCTGCGCGTCGGCTACTGCGGCTGGTCCGGCTGCACGCCCTACTACTCCGCGCGCGCCTACTTCTCCTTCAACATTGCGACACTCAAGACGTGGGAGGGCGCCAACCCCGTAATCGCAAAGGCCACGCTGAACCTCAACCAGGTCCACAACGGCTCCGCCGCATCCTCCAACGTTCAGGTGCATCAGGCATCCGCGTTCAACAGCTCGACCGCCTGGCCCGGCCCCCTCGGATCGCTCCTCGAGACAGGAGGCCGGGCGGGAGTCGGCGGCCTGCAATTCACTTCGGCGAACCTCGCCAACTATGTGAGCGCCAGCGCCAAGAGCGGCGTGATCAACTTCGGGCTGCGCGCCCCCAACGAGTCGGACAAATACGGCTGGAAACGCTTCGACAACAACCCGTCACTGACAGTCCAATACATCTTCCCAGCCGGCACACCAACGGGGCTCACACTCGGCAACGCCCTGGCCTGCACAGGCCGGACCTACGCCAGGACCAAGCAGCCAACCTTCTCCGCCACCGGCAGGGAATTCAACTCCAACGGCCCCGTGCCCATCGACGTCCAGTTCCAGATCCTCCAAGCCACTTCCGACACCCAAGTCGGGGCACTCGGCACCATCAGGACCCAGCGCGGCGTCAACGTTTCCTGGACGACGGGATCCACCTTGGCCGACGGCGACTACCGAATCCGGGCCCGCACCGTCACCGCCCTCACAGATGGCACAAGCAGCACCAGCCCATGGACAACACCGGTGCCCTTCACCGTCGACACGACCGTCCCTGCCATCCCGGACATGAAGTCGTTCACCCATCCATCGGCCGCGAATCGGTCACAGCGGACCCGGTAACGGTCGTCGGCGATCACACAGGAGGAACCTTCACCCTGAGCGTACCCAGCGACAGCCGGATCACCGGATACGCCTACGCCTTCAACTCCACGACAGTCCCTTCCACCACGGGCCATACGTGCCTGTCTGCGGGCCAGGTAACCGACGCCACCCGAGGAATCATCAAGGCCAGCAACGGAACCGCGACCCTCACACTTCCCCCGGGAGTCACCGGCACCAGCACCCTGACCGTCAAGGCCATAGACGAAGCCGGCAACTCCAGCGCTGTCACCGTGCCCTACACATTCACGCGCTCAGCAACCGAGACCCACTACCAGGAAATGGAAACCAGAGGCCTGACACTTCCAGGCGACACCGCATGGACGATCAACAGCCAGCCCATGCTCTCCGGCGGCTCCCAACTCTCCGCTCCCAACCCCACGATCGGCAACCGCTACTCCGCCAGGTTCACCGTCCCCACCACCGGCACCTGGGCACTCCAGCCCCAGATGGTCAAGGCCAACAGCTACGGCAAGGTCCAGTTCGAGGTGGACGGCAGCCTGTAGGATCACCGACGACTTCACCGGAGTCGTCGACCCCATCG